>CAZUJL010000010.1:0-129851 GCA_964620045.1 uncultured Nitrospirales bacterium | reverse complement strand
CACCCCCTGCCGTTTCCGCTGGGAATCAACCTCGGAAAGAACAAGGAAACACCTTTGGAACAGGCGACGAGCGACTATCTAACGCTCATTTCAGGCCTCGAAGGCTGCTGTGACTACTTTGTCATAAACCTTTCCTCGCCGAACACGCCGGGCCTGCGCGAACTCGAAAATCCGGAATACGTCGGATCGCTGATCCACCAGGCCGCGCGCTCGACCCTGCGCCCGGTCCTGCTGAAGGTCTCCCCCGATCGCGCGCCGGCGGAGACGGTAGGACTGGCGACGGCTGCGGTCGAGGCGGGCGCCGCCGGTATCGTGGCGACCAACACGACGGTCGATTACTCCCTGAGCCCTGAGGCCCGGCAGGTCGGCGGCATCAGTGGACTTCTTCTCCGGGAGAAGAGCTACACCATGCTCGTCGCGCTGGCGGCGGTGCTGGGCGGTAAAACTTGCCTGATCAGCGTCGGCGGCATCGATTCGGCTGAGGAGGCCTACCGGCGCATCCGGGCCGGCGCGAACCTCGTGCAGGTCTATACCGGACTTATATATGAAGGCCCAGGCCTGGTCCGGCGGATCAACGAGGGCTTACTCGGGCTGCTCGAACGCGACGGCCTGCCCTCCCTCGCGGCGGCAGTGGGCGCGGACCGCGGCAACTAGATAGAATCCTCGCCGGCTGATTTGGGAAGGGCTGCAATGACCAACGAACAAGTCTTGGATATTTTCCGCAAAGCGGGCGCGCTGCTTGAAGGACACTTCGTCTACACCAGCGGCCGCCACGGCCGCCACTTTTTGCAGGCCTCGCGCGTGATGCAATACCCGGAGCACGTCGATGCGCTGTGCAGCGCGCTGGCCGATCGGTTCAAGGCGAGCAACGTAGAGATGGTCATCGGCCCGGCGACCGGCGGCATCGTGCTGGCGTATGCGACGGCGCGCGCGTTGAAGTGCCGCTGCGCGTTCACGGAAAAAGACGGCGCGGGCGGCATGGCGCTCAAGCGCGGCATCAAACTCGCCCCCGGCACGCGCGTCCTCGTCGTGGAAGATATTGTGACCACCGGCGGCTCGGTGCAAAAAACAATCGATCATTTGCGTGGACGCGGCGCGGAAATCGTCGGCGTGGGAATTTTGATCGACCGCAGCGGCGGCGAGGCGAAGTTCGATTGCCCCTTCCACGCGCTAGCGCGCTTCACGCTGGAAAGCTTCGCGCCGGACGACCCGCGCGTGGCGCAATTGCCGGGGCCGCCCGTCGATCCCGACCATTTGGCCGGATAATCCCGCTTCCCTCGTAAGGATTGCGGCGGGGTCCGACCGTTGTTATCATCGAAAATCGATCTGACCGAGGCAGTTCCGCGTGATCGACCGCATCACCATACTCGGGGGTAGCAGTGTCTACGTTCCCGAATTCGTTTTCTCGATCATCACGCACAACATCAATGTCCGTGAGCTGGTGCTGTTCGGCCGGCCGGGCGAGAAACTGCCCATCGTGGCGAATTTCTGCCGCCGCCTGATCAAGCGCAGCGGCTTCCCCACCATCGTCCGCGAAAGCACGAACCTCGAAGAGGCCGTGGCGGGCGCCAAGTACGTGCTCAACCATGTGCGCGTCGGCGGCATGGCCGCGCGCCTGCGCGACGAAACGTTGCCGCCGCAAGAAGGCATGGTGGGCGACGAAAGCCTCGGGCCCGGCGGCCTCGCGAACGCGCTGCGCACGCTGCCGACGGTGTTCGAACAGGCGGCCGTCGTGCAACAGGTGAATCCCGGCGCGATCTACATCAACCTGACGAACCCGATGGGCATCCTCGTTGATGCGCTGAACGCGCACACGCAATTGAAGGTGATCGGCGTATGCGATTTGCCCACGACGTGCATTCGCAAGCTGGGCGAAATTCTGCGCCATCCGATCCACGAACTGGACGTCGATTACATCGGCCTGAACCATCTCGGATGGGTGCAGGACGTGAAAGTACACCGGCGCAGCGTGATGGCCGCGCTGCTGGAGCGTATGGAAAAAGGTTCCGATCGTGACGGCTTTGATCTGGACCTCATTCGCCTGTTCCGCATGATTCCGGCAAAGACGCCGAGCCTGTATTTTCATGCCGATCGGGTCGTGGCCGATCAGCGACGCGCGGGGAAGCATCGCGCGCAACAACTCCATGAGGCCGAGGGCCAAATCCTGGATTTGTATCGCGACGAGCACCTGCACGAAATCCCACCGCTTACCCGCGCGCGCAACACGCCGTGGTATGAAGAGACGATCGTCCCGCTGATTCAGGCGCTGGAAGGCACCCAGGAAAAGCAGCTCGTGCTGTGTGTGAAAAATGACGGAGCCATTCGCGATCTCCCGGCGGCATGCAGCGTGGAAGTGCCGGTGGCCGTGGCGAACGGCGCCTTTACGCCCCGGCGCGTGGGCAACTGCCCGCATTTCCTGCGCGGGCTGTTCGCGGCGGTGAAGGAAAGCGAGCGCCTTATCGTCGAGGCGTCATACCATAAATCCTATGACTACGCGCTCCAAGCCTTTACAATTAGCCCGTTTGTGCCCTCCATCGACAGCGCCAAGCGCTTTCTCGACCGCCTGATCAAGGAAGAACAGTTCGAATTGCACTGACAGAAATGGTCATCGCGCCGTCCCGGTGTGTACAATAAATGCGCTGCGTACAAGGGGACTACATGGCATGAAACGATTTTTGCAGGTTCTGCTGTTTGGGCTTGTAACCGCGACGGCGGCGTTTGGTGCGAGTACGCCTCCGATCACGGGCGACGAAGGCGCCACCTACGACGACCTAATCCGCGAGCAGGCGCTGGTGACGATCATCCTCAACCAGGGTGCGCCGGAGTACAACCTGCGGATTCGCGCGATTTATCCCACGGCGTCCAAGCCGACCATCGCGGTGGAAACCTCCAGCGGCGAGAAGACCGCGCATCTGTTCGCCAACATCCGCGAAGTCCGCGTGCAGAAGGCGCGCATTGCGACCGAGAACAAGCCCGATCCCGAGACCGTGTTGACGGCGGAAGACAAGAAGATCGCCGAGAACGCGGCCGAACGGGCCTTGGCCATCTTCAAAGAATCGCATCTGCAGCCGCTGAAAATGTTTGCCGCGCAGATTCTGGCCGGGAGCAATCACCCGAACAAAGCGGACGCGATCGCGTATCTGCGAGAACTCAGCCGCGCGAACGATGCGGCGACGGCAACATCCGCGGCCTTTTCCTTGTGGCACAACGGGGAGGAAGTCCCCGACGAAGTCGTGCTCAACGGTTTCAACAGCGGCAACCGCACCGCCAAGGCACAGGCGGCCATGCTGGCCGGCTTGATGAAAGCGCCGCAATTTATCCCGGAAGTCCGGAAGTTGTTGCTGGATCCTTCAACGGAAGTATATCCACCGGCGGCCATTGCCGTCGGCCGCCTGCACGATCGCGAGTCCTTGCCGAAACTGTACGAGGGCATCCGCGTCATCAGCGAGGAAAAATCCCGTGCCGCGGCGTTCGCGCTCGCGGAAATCGGCGGGCCGGACGTGATCCGGCAGTTGCAACAGATGTTGCCAAACGCGCGCGGCATGGAGTGGTTCCGCATTGTGAGTGTGTTGCGCGAACTTGGAGATGCTGAAGCACGCCGTCTTTTCGAAACCCAAACGCTGGGTCAGCCGCCGTTCCAGCGGAACGCCGCGATTGAACTTGCCAAGGAAGGCAATCCGGAGGCGATCAAGTTCCTGCGCGACTTCCTCGTCAAACAAGTAGATCCGGATCCGAACAATCTTGTCTACAAGGCCATGGTGGGCCTTGCGCTTTATGAGCAGGGCGACCTGCAGGCCAAAGGCATCATCGCCGATATGCTGAACACGCAGGCGAGCGACGTATACATTCGCGGGCAAACGGCGAACAATCAGGCAAAGGAAAAGGCTGCGCTTACCGTGCAGCTTGGCACCTGCATGGTGATTGGCCACTCTATGCGGCGCGACCTGCTCCCGCTGCTGATGGCGCCGATGCAGAGTGTTGATCCGGCAGTCGCGCTGGCGGCGTGTGATGCGATCATGCAGATCGCCAATCGCGAGTACGGCAAGAATGGCCGGCAGGCGGCCGGTGCACACTCCGAGGATGAATGAGCAGCTCCACGTCCTGATTTCGGGAATGGTGCAAGGCGTGGGGTTTCGACACGCGACGTATCGCCAGGCGCTCAAGCTCGATCTTCACGGCTGGGTGCGCAACCTCCCCGATGGACGCGTGGAGGCCGTGCTCCAGGGCGATCGGCGTATCGTGGAGCAGATGTTGGACTGGTGCCGGAAGGGTCCTGCACTGTCTCGCGTTGATAGCGTGGACGCAACGTGGGAATCTGTGCATACTCCGTACACGGACTTCGAGATTACGTTTTAGCGGCGGTACATTCGGGAGACGTGGTGGAATCATCCGAAGAACTTGCACGGGCGCTGGCAGAAAAGCGCCGCGAACGTGCAGTCGAACAACAAGCCATCAACGATACGCTCGCGCTGCTCAACCGGGTTGACGAGCAACGGCGCGCGAACCCCGATGCCGAAGGCCGCTGGGACAAGCGCATCGGCTATCTCAAGGACGCGCTGGACGAATCGCGCGGGCGCAGCGCGGCCATCGACAACACCATCCGCGAACTGGAAAAGCGGCTGCGCGAGAATTCGACGACCGTCTCGGAAACGCCGATTGTCATGTCGGCACGCCAGGACGATCCGGGCTTGCCCGAGCAGCGGCGGCTTGCGGCCGAGCGCCTGGTGACCGCGCCGTTGGTCAAGTTGGAGTCCATTCCGCTTGAGGATTATGTGCTTGCGCGCTCGTTCATGGCGTCCGACGATGCGGCGCAGTGGACCAACGTCCGCCGTGAGGAATTACGCCGCCGAATTGGAATCTATGACCGCCGTGCGGAACGCGAGCGCAATCAAAATCGTCCGCGGCCATCCGTGGAAGACCGGCGACAACAGGTACTGCTGCGCAATGTGCTGGACAAATGCCGCGCGCAGGCGTATTCGTCGCTGACGCTTGGCGAAATCGACCTGCTGATCCACGGGTGCGACCTGCTCGCGCAGCACCGCGTGACCTATGAAGACGAGGACCGCTTGAACGACATCGTGAACAAGGCGGTGGACGAGATCTGCCAGCGCTGGGCGAAATTGGAAACGCTCAAAAACGCGCTCCGCCCGAAGCCGTAGTCACGGCTCCCCCGCGCGCTCTTCGTTGCGCACGATGGTTTTCCGATAATCCTGCGGCGTGTCCATGTCGGTGAGCACGTCGTCGGTGGCGAGATCGAGCACGGTCACTTCAGCCGCGTGCGCCGTCAGTAGTCCCCGCAGGCCCGTGTCGTCGTGCTGCGTCTGCGCCTCCGACCAATAACGGCGCGGCAGCAGCAGCGGATGCCCGCGACGACCCGCGTGACCCGGAACAAAGATGCGTTCGGCGTCGCACGCATGCGCTTCGACCAGCGCGCGGACATGCGCGGCCAGCACCAGCGGCTGATCGCCAAGCGCGATGAGCGCCGCGGTCCAATTTGCCGGCGCCGAGGCGAGTCCGGTGCGGATCGAACTCAGCATGCCGCGCGTGTAGTCGGCGTTGCGGACAAAAACGGCATTCTTTCCGGCGAGTGCCTTCTCGATGCGCTCGGGCTCGAACCCGGTCACGACATGGACCGCAGCCACGGGGGCACTCTGTAGTTCACGCACGATGTGGGCGATGACGGTCGTGCGCGCGAAGGACATCAGCAATTTCTGTTCGCCCATGCGCGTGGACGCGCCGGCCGCGAGCACTATCGCGCCGACCTCGCCCACCTCAGGTTGCCTTGATGGCCACGTTGCGCACGGACTGCGGGCTGCGCCGCGCGGCGATGAGTTGGGCCGCGATGCTGATGGCGATCTCGGGTACCGTGACCGCGCCGATTTCATAGCCGATCGGCGCGACGATGCGGTCCCATTCGGCCTGCGTGGCGAGGCCTTCGTCGAGGAAATGCTTGCGCAGCATGCGCACCTTGCGCCGGCTGCCGATCATGCCGAGGTAGGCGACGTCGGCATGGATGCACGCTTCGAGCGCCTCGGCATCGGGCCGGTGGCCCTTCGACACGAGCACGATGTAGGTGTCCGGATCTTTCTGAAAATTCGTGACCCATTCCTTGATGTTGCCGCGCGCGGAATAAACGCCCGCGGGAAACAGGCCGGGGTCGGTAAATTCTTCGCGGTCGTCAATCACGGTGACTTCGAAGCCGAGGCCGTTCATCTGTCGCGCAACAGCCTGACCGACATGTCCGCCGCCCACAATCAGCAGGCGCGGCGCGGGAATGATGGGCTCGACAAATACGCGGCGGCCCTCGCCCACTTCAGCGATGCCGGAGCGTTCTTCGGCGAGTGCTTTGACGATGGACGGCGTGGACAATATGGACGAAATGGACGACGCGAAATTGCGAGGTGCGTTGAAAAACTGGACCGTGCCGAGACTTCCGTTCGCCGATTCGATATCGGTGATCAACACGGCACGTTTGCGATCCATCGCCGCATCGAGCGCGTTCTGGATCGCGTCGTAGCCGGCGCCCACTTTCGGGTTGATGAAAATCCGCATCACGCCGCCGCAGATAGGTCCCGCCGTGCGGCTGTAGTCGTCATCAAGCCGGCGCTCAAATATCCGCGGCTGACCGTCCGCGAGCGCCGCGCGCATCATGCGCAGCGCCTCGTCCTCCACCATGCCGCCACCGAGCGTGCCCATCACGGTGCCCTGCGCATCGATGAACGCCTGGCACCCGGCCTTCTGCGGCGTCGAACCGGCCGTCTCGACGACCGTGCCCAGCACCAGCGGCCCGGCAGAGGCCCCACGCGCGATGATGTGTTTGTAGAGATCCATACGATTCCTGCGCTAATACAAGCCTCAAGTGTAACCAAGTTCCTGTCGAAGCGCCACGCTACCCCCGCTTGCAGGCGGGACGAGGCGGAGTGCCACCACCGTAAAACTGGACTTAATTGTTTCTACGTAGCCATACTTTGCTCCCACAACCGTCAGGTCTGTGCAAGAGGACCCAAACACCGACTCACGCGAGGTCATCAATGCGCCGAATGTTCCAAACACTTGCCCCCAACGTGATGCTTTTCTGCCTGCTGGTGTCGCTATTTGCAGGTTGTTCCGACGGCGGTGGCTCAGGGGGAAATCCTGCGGAAGGCGGTGTGCAGTGGCGACAGGATCACCTTGTTGTCGATGCCGAATACGATCGAAGTCACGATTTGATCGTCACCGTCAGCGACGCGCCCTATCAGTTGCGCGTGATCGATCCGAACACACGCTCTGTCTCGAGCGTGAACTTGTCGTTGGCGCCGCACTGCGTGTCCGTGCGCCCGGATGGTCTCTATGCCGCCGTGGGCCACACCGGATTTATTTCGTACGTGAATTTGACCACGATGACGGTTGAGGAAGTCTACAGTGTCAGTTGCGATGTGTTTGACATTGTGTTGCCATCAAACGGTTGGGTGTATTCGGTCCCCCGAGAAGATCAATGGGAGCGAATGCGCTGCACGCGATTGGATACCGGCGCGGAGACGCTTCAAACCGGAGGCTCGATTCGCGCGGGCACCAAGGTCAAGCTCCATCCTTCGGGAAACTACATCTACGGTGCGGACAACGGCTTATCGCCGTCCGATATTGAAAAGTACGATATCCGACCCGGTACCGCCGTGCAGATGTATGACTCTCCCTACCACGGGGATTTCGATTTCTCGGGCGACCTGTGGATATCGGACGATGGCCTGCGCGTATTTGCCAAGAGCGGCAACGTGTTCAGGGCGTCGGAAGTCCAGGCGCAGGACCTGATTTTCAACGGCGAATTGTCGGACGAAACCGCTATCCAGTGGATGGATACATCGAGCGCGGAGAACCTCGTGTATGTCGTACCGACTGCACCGGACTACGACGAACCCGTACCCGGTGTGGTGCATCTGTACTCGTATGAATTTCTGGTGCTGAATGGTGTCGTTGAACTCCCGGGATTTTCGATCCCGGATGGGGTGGGCGGCGTTACTGAATACGGCGCGCAAGGCGCGTACGTTTTCGCTGATTCATCGGGACGGACGTTTCATGCGTTGTATCGCGCCGAGCCGGATGCGGGCCTGCTGTTCGATTGGGCGATTGCTACTTACGACATCGATGGCGGTTTCCGGTTCGGCGAACAAGTGCCGGCCACACTCGCCGTTTCGGCACAGGCGCTGGAATTCCAGTGCGGCACAGACGCACGCAGCGTCAACCTGTCCAACGTCGGCACCGAAACGTTGCAGTGGGCGGCCGCAGCGAGCGATCCGCGGATCGTTCTTTCCACGCAAGCAGGAACGCTCCTGCCGGGCGCTGCTGAGAACTTGCTCGTTTCTGTCGATTGGACAGCCGGCAGCGCTACGCCGACGACGGCCGAGATTGTGCTGACCACAGATTCGAATCAGACCGAAACAATTGTCGTGAATCTGTTGAGCTCGGACGCCTGCAGCAATATTCAATGGCGCCAAGATCACATCGTGATCGACGCCGAGTACGACAAGAATCGCGACGTGATTGTCACCGTGAGCGACGGGCCGGCGCGGTTGCACGTGCTCGACCCGAACGCGCGGACGCGCGAGAGCGTGGACCTGCCACTTACCCCGCACTGTGTTTCGATTCGGCCGGACGGTATGTATGCCGCCGTGGGCCATACGGGATTCATCTCGTATGTAAACCTTGTCACGATGACCGTGGAAGAGGTGTACGGCGTAACCTGCGACGTGTCTGACATCGTGCTTCCGGCGAACGGATGGGTCTATTCTCTTCCGCTGGGACGCACGCGCTGGGACAACGTGCGATGCACCAATCTTGCGACGGGCGCCGAAACAGAAAGCACTGGCGGCTTAATTGTCGAAGGCGCAGTCGCCAAGCTGCACCCGTCAGGCGACTACTTCTACGTGGCAGACCGCGGAATTTCACCATCCGACTTCGAGAAATACGACATCCGTGCTGGAACCGCCGTGCAGATGTATGACTCTCCGTACCACGGCGATTTCGCGTTCTCCGGCGACATCTGGATATCCGACGACGGCCTGCGGCTTTTCGCCCGAAGCGGCAACGTGTTCCGTTCTTCGGCGGTACAAGCACAGGACATGATTTTCAACGGCCGCCTGTCGGACGACTCGACGATCAAGTCGGCAGACACCGCCACCGCCGACGGTATTGTGTATGTCGTTCCAATGCCGATGGACTATGACGATCCGGCGCCCGGCAACGTGCACGTGTATTCCTACGACTATCTGGTGCTTGATTTCGTCGTCACGCTTCCCGGCTATACCGTTTCCGATGGCGTCGGCGGCGAAACGGAATATGATGCGGAAGGGGCCTTCGTTTTCGCGGACTCCACCGGCACAAAATTCCATGCGCTGTACAACGCGGTTCCCGAAGCCGGTCTGCAGTACGACTGGGCCGTGGCGACCTATGATCTCGACAGTGGATTCCAAACAGGCGAACCCACTCCGCCCTCTTTGATCCTTTCGGAGCAGAATTTAATCTTCCAGTGCTCAACCGAAGCGCACACGATCATGATGTCCAACATCGGCAAAACGGAATTGGAGTGGCAGGCGGCGGCGACCGATCCCCGGATCGGATTGTCGAGCACGTCCGGAACCATTCTGCCCGGGGCCTCACTCGACCTGCTGATTGACATCGATTGGACTGCCGGCAGCGCGACTTCCAATCCGTCGGAGATCGTGTTCACGACAAGCCTGCCGGAGACGAAATCGATTACGGTACGCGCCCTGGGAACCGGCACATGCTCCGACGATCAGTGGTCGCTGGATCATCTGGTGATTGACGCTGAATACACGCGCGTGACGGATCGGATCGTGACGGTAAGCGACGCGCCCTTCCGCCTCTATGTGCTCGATCCGGAAGCGCGCACGAGCACAAGCGTGGACTTGTCGCTCGCGCCGAATTGCGTCTCCATACGCCCCGACGGAGCCTATGCGGCGGTCGGGCACGACGGATTTATTTCGTATGTGAACCTGAACACCATGACCGTCGAGCAGGTGTATCCGGTGACCTGCGACGTATTCGATATTGTTTTGCCATCCAGCGGCTGGGTGTATGCCATGCCCCGCGTCGATCAGTGGGAACAGGTCCGTTGTATCCCACTCTCCACCGGCATTGAAACCTTGAGTACCGGAGGCGTAATCCGGGCCGGCACAAAAATGAAGCTACATCCCTCCGGCGATTACATCTACGGAGCCAACAACGGACTTTCCCCCTCCGATATTGAAAAATATGACATTCAGGGAGGTACCGCGGTGCTGTTGTATGACTCCCCTTATCACGGCGACTTTGATTTCGCCGGTGACTTGTGGATTACAGACGACGGTGCCCGTATTTTTGCGCGCAGCGGAAACGTATTCACGACGTCCGACATCCGGGCGCAAGACATGCTTTACGCCGGAAGCTTGTCCAATGACTCCACTATTTCGTGGATGGATACCTCGAGCGCCTCCGGCGGCTATCTGTTCGTCGTACCGACGCAGATCGACTTCGATACGACCCCGCCCGGCCAGATCAACATCTTCAGAACCGATTTCCTGAATCAGGAATTCACCGTGGAGTTGCCGCCATTTACCGTGCCGGATGGGATGGGCGGCACCACCGAATATCCGGCATCGGGCGCGTTCGTGTTTGCCGATTCAACCGAACCGAAGTTCCACGCGTTGTACCGCGCCGATCCGGAGTCTGGCGTATTGCTGGATTGGGTTGTCTCGACCTACGACATCCCCAACTAATCGCGTCCCGTCCCTTAGGTAGTTTGGCAGACGAACTACCACCCCTGCCCTGCCGTTCGCCGGTATTCCGGCGCGGCATATGTACGCCCCGTCGAATAGTTGGCGCTGGCTGCCGGGTTATATGGCGGCGGCACGGATTGCATCCGGGGTGACACCGTGTTAGGCTCGATCCTTCGGGAAATTGCGCAAATTGCGCGGCCGAAGTCCTATTTTGATCGGTAATTCTCCAGGACCAAACGTGGGAGGAGAACATGAGTACGGACAATGAGGTAACACAACCGGATGGGATCTCGCGCCGCGGGTTCTTGAAGGGGGTCGGCGCGGCGGGCGTGGCGACGGGACTCGCGCATGAATTGCACGAGTTGCATGGCACGCCGAACGTGGCCGAGGCGCAGACGGCGGTCGGGCCGGGCGAGGTGCCGATCACGCTGAACGTGAACGGCAAGGACATGAAGACCAACGTCGAGCCGCGCGTGACGTTGCTGGATGCGTTGCGCAACCGGCTGGACGTGACGGGCGCGAAGAAGGTGTGCGACCGCGCGACGTGCGGCGCGTGTACGGTGATGATGGACGGCGATGTCGTCTACGCCTGCACGGTGCTCGCGATCGAAGCGCAGGGCCACAAGATCGTGACGGCGGAAGGCCTCGGTACGCCGGAGAAACTCAGCGCGACGCAGGCGGCGTTCGTCGACCACGATGCGCTGCAGTGCGGCTTCTGCACGCCGGGCTTCATGGTGGCGACGACGGCGTTCGTGCGCGACAATCCGAAGGCGACGCTCGACGAAGTGCGCGCGGGCCTCGGCGGCAACCTGTGCCGGTGCGGCACATACATGGGCATCACGGCTGCAGCCTATGAAGTCGCGCAGAAAGGTGGTGCGTGATGGCTACCGTAAATTGGCCGGATCCCTCCAAGCGCGCAGTGCTCGGCAAGCGGCTGAACCGTCTTGACGGCCCGCACAAGGCGTCGGGCGCGGCGAAGTACGCGTACGATGTGAACCGTCCGAATATGCTGCACGCGAAAATCCTGTGGTGCCCCCACGCGATCGCGACCGTGACGGCCGTGGACATGAGCGAAGTGGAAAAGGTGCCGGGTGTCGTGGCGACCTACATCCACAAGGATCGCAAGGGCGAATTCCCGAAGGCGACTTATCAGGGCGAAATCATCGCCGCGATCGCCGCGGAGACCGAAGAAATCGCGCTGCACGCGCTGCCGAAGATTAAGGTGACCTACACCGAAATCGGCACGCCGCAGATGATCGATCGCGACGTGACGAAGGCCACGGGCCGCGATCAGGGCAAGGAAGAAGGCACGACGGACGACGCCATGAAGACGGCGGACAAGGTCGTGACGGGTTACTACGGTATGCCGTGCATCACGCACTGCTGCCTCGAAGCGCACGGCCAGGTCTCCGAATATAAAGACGGCGAGCTGTGGCTGTGGCCGTCCACGCAGAATGTCTCGGGTTTTGCCGGCGCGTTCACGAGCGAACTCGAACTGCCCGTTGACAAGATCCACGTCGACACGCAGTACATGGGCGGCGGCTTCGGTTCGAAGTTCGCGGCGGACGACTGGGGCGTGATTTGCGCGAAGCTTTCGAAGCAGAGCGGACGTCCCGTGAAGCTCATGCTCGAGCGCGCGCAGGATCAGATGATCGCCGGGCACCGTCCGTCAACGTATGGCAACGTGGCGGTTGGCGTGAAAAACGACGGCACGATCGTGGCCATGGACTTCGACGTGTGGGGTTCGGGGGGCATGCAGACCTACCGCATGCCGCCGGTGCCGTATGTGTTCACGAAGGTGCCGGCGTACCGCACGAAGGGCCGCGGCATCCTGACGAATCGCGGACTCATCCGCGCGTGGCGCGGGCCGAACCATCCGCAGGCGGCACTGGTGACGATGTGCGCGCTGGAAGACGCGGCGGCCGCCATCGGCATGGATCCGATCACGCTGTTCAAGAAAAATCTCGCGCTGACGGATCGCGCGGAGGAATACTCCGAGCAGATCGACAAGGCGGCCGAGCTCATTAAGTGGAAAGAGCGCTGGCACCCGCGCGGCGACAAGACCGCGGGGCCGATCAAGCGCGGCGTGGGCATGTCCATCCACACGTGGGGCGGCCAGGGCCACGATTCGAAGTGCACGGTGACGATTAATCCGGACGGCTCCGTAGTCGGCCAGCTCGGCACGCAGGACCTCGGCACGGGCACGCGCACGGTGTGCGCGATGGTGCTCGCCGAAACCCTTGGCCTGTCGATCGACAAGGTCCGCATCGAAATCGGCAAGAACTCGCTGCCGGTGTCGGGCGGTTCCGGCGGCAGCACGACGGTCGGCGGCGTGTCGAGCTCGACGCGCGACGCGGCGACCAGCGCGCTGAACATGCTGATGGCGAAAGTCGCGCCAAAGCTCGGCGGCGATGCGGCGAACCTCGAAGCCTGGGGCGGCAAGATCCAGGTTGCGGGCGACGCGTCGAAGAGCATCAGTTGGGCGGACGCCTGCAAGGAACTCGGCAGCGCGCCGATCACCGCGCAGGGCGCCAACCCGAATGCGGCCGGCATAAAACTGACGACGGCGGGCGTGGGCGGCTGCCAGATGGCGGCGGTCTCCGTGGACATCGAAACCGGAATCGTGACGATGGACCAGTACGTGAGCGTGCAGGACGTTGGCGTCGTGATTAACACCAAGACGGCGGAGAGCCAGCTCTTCGGCGGCGCGATCATGGGCATCACGTATTCGCTCTTCGAAGAAGCCGTGTATGACCCGGCGACCGGCACGATGCTGAACCCGGACTTCGAGTTCTACCGGCTCGCGGGCATCGGCGACATCGGAACGCTGACCGGGCACTTCATGACCGACGCCAAGTATGAGGCGCGCGGCGTGATCGGTATCGGCGAACCGGCGGTGCTCTCGCAGGGCGCGGCGATCTCAAACGCGGTGGCGAATGCCATCGGCGTGCGCGTGCCGGAATTGCCACTGACCCCCGACCGCGTGCTGAACGCGCTGATGGAGGCCTAAACCATGCATCCGTTTGAATACGCAAACCCGGCGTCGGTCGATGACGCGGTGAAGATGCTGTCCGGCACGTGGGGCGAGACGGAAGTGCTCGCCGGCGGTACGGATCTCATCTCGCTGCTGAAGCAGGAGATCGCCAAGCCGAAGACGGTGGTCAGCCTGAAGAACGTGAAAGACCTCGCCGGCATCAAAAACGAAAGCGGCGCGGTCCACGTCGGTTCGATGACGAAGCTCAAAGACTTCATCGCGAACAAAGACGTGCAGACGAACTTCCCCGGCCTTGTGCAGGCGGCGAAGAATATTTCGAGCCACCAGATGCTGAACATGGGCACGGTCGGCGGCGAAGTGCTGCAGCGCCCGCGCTGCTGGTACTACCGCAACGGCCTCGGCCTGCTCGGCATGAAGGACGGCAAGTCGCTCGTCGAGACCGGCGAAAATCGTTACCACGCGATCTTCGCGAACTCGGGCCCGGCGAAATTCGTGCACGCCTCCAGCCTCGCGCCGGGATTGATCGCGCTCGGCGCGACGATGCACGTGCAGGGTCCGAAAGGCGAGCGCAAAGTCGCGGCAGCGGATTTCTTCACCGCGCCGAAAACCGACACGGAGCGCGAGAGCGTGCTGGCGCCGAACGAAATCCTGACGTCGATAGAGATTCCGGCGGCGGGCCTGAAGAACGGCGTGTTTGAAGTGCGCCACCGCAAAGGCCTCGATTGGCCGATGGTGGCGGCCTTCGTCGCGTTCAAGGACAACGGCGGCAAGGCGCAGAACGCGCAGATCGTGCTTGGGCACGTCGCGCCGACGCCGTATCTCTCGAAGAAGGGTTCGGCTGCGCTGGAAGGCCAGACCGTGAGCGACGAGACCCTGGCGAAAGCGGCCGAGGCGGCGCTGTCGGAAGCCACCCCGCTCAGCGGCAATAAGTACAAGGTGCCGCAGTGCAAAGTGGCGATTCGCCGCGCCGGGCTGGCGGCGCTCGCATAACCATTTGCCATACTTGGACTTGGGCGGACGCTCTCGCGGGCGTCCGCCCAAGCTTTTTAGGGCCACAATGGAGTCCCGCGGCCCACCGGTGTATGATCGGGCGGAACACGGATCGGCCTTTTTAGGGTTTAAGTCACTGCGGGTGACTCCGTGTTACTGTGCATCGGCAAACCGTTTGATCGCGTGAATCTTGGGAGATTTTTCGATGAAGCTCGTTATCGCACTGCTCGCAGTTGGCGTAATTGCGTCGGGCGCGGCCTTCGCCGGCACCCCGGCCACCATTGAAGGCAACTACCTCGAAGTCCGCTCGTGCGACGTGTACACCGCGCCGTGCCATGCGAACGCCGAGATCGGCCTCGTCGGCGAGGAAGCCACGATGGCGTGGCAAGTGACGCGCGGCACGCACAAGGGTGTCGATGTCTCGGGTCTTTCGGTCGTCGCCGTGATTCGCACGAACAGCACGCTGACCGACACGACGCAGGAAGAATTCGACGGCCGTGGCGTGGTCATCGTTGACGAAAAGGCCACCGAAGCGCAGCGCGACGCGCTGGTGGATTTCGCGAAGGCGCAGTCCGGCACACTGCTGAGCGAAGTGGTGAAGGTTGAATCCGCGCCGATCGAAATGAAAGCCGGTGCCGACCAGCCGCACGGCGTTGCGTCGCTGAAGGCCGGCAACACGGTGGACGTCGAAACGCGCTGCCTCGTCGAAGGCGACAAACACTGCGGTAATGACCGCACCTACTATCCCCCGCTTACGCGCGTGGATTCGCCGATGGCGGCGTACACCAAGCGCGACATGTTCATCGGCGAAGGCCTGGGCATGACGTGGGACGAAGCCGACCGCCGCAGCGCGTTCATCGCGCGGTTCGAAAAGTAATCGATACCCAGTTTTTTCACGACCGGAAACGGCACCCGTTTCCGGTCGTTGTGTTGAGAGCGGGCGAAAAACCGTTATAAATGGGGTAAATAAGGCCCGCTGGAATTCGTCTGGATAGATGGGCGAAAACGCCCGTGGGCAACGATTGGGAGAGCACTCATGAAGACGTGGAAGTCGGCGCTGATTGCGGCGCTGTGCACGGTGGCGGCGAGCCTCGCCGCGGCCGAGGGCGATTACAAACTCACGGTGACCGACAAGGAACCGCCGGCGGAACTTTCCGCCGAAGTGCGCGCGGCGCTCGCGCCGAAGGCCTATCAGGTCGCCGGTCCCGACGGCGCCGTGTATGAGTTCTGGTTCGTGCCGGGCCTGAAGTCGAAGGCCAATGGCCCGACGATGAAAGACACGCTGCTCGGTGTTGACGAAATCGCGTTGCTCGGCGCGGTGACGGTGGCCGATTCGGAGCCGCACGATTTTCGCGACGACCCGATCGATGCAGGCCTCTTCGTGCTGCGCCTCGCGCTGCAACCCAAGGACGGCAACCATCTGGGCACGGCGCCCTTCGACACCTTCGCGATCATGATCCCGAACGATCGCGACGGCCAGCTGAAGGACATGCGCGACCACGACCATATGGTCGAGCTGGCGCAAGAAGGCACGATCGCCGAGCATCCGCCGATCCTGTCGTTCCAGCCGATCGAGAAGCTTGAAGGCGACACGCCGCGCGTCGAGCTGAACGAAGAGCACGAGTGGGACTTCCTCTACCTCAGCATCCCGGTCGACGCCGCCGGCGCGAAAGCCAACCTCACGGTCGGCCTTGTCGTCCACGGCATCGGCGAACTGTAAACCACCGCACGACATCCCCCGGCCCGCTTTCCACACGGAAGGCGGGCCGGTTTTTTGCATTTCCTCAAAATCGCATCCATAGTGGCGCCGCGGACGGGAGGGCGCGTGCATGGGCTGGTGGTACGTCGAGGGGGATCAACGGCGGGGTCCATTCACAGAACCTGAGTTCTCCGTCCTGACCGACAACGGCACCATCCGGCCCGGCACGCTGGTGTGGCGCGACGGCATGCCCGAGTGGACGCACTACGAGCGGCTGATTGCCACCGGACAAACGCCGGAGAACGACGGGCGGCCGCGGTTCGCCGGTTTCTGGATTCGGTACATCGCCAAGTACCTCGATGGCTTTTTCACCGGATTCGCGACCCTCTTCCTGGCGCTGTCGTATTGGCTGATCGCGCAGCGCCCCTTCGACGATCCCGATCAGATTCCGTATGCACTGCTCGCGCTCTTCCTTATACGGACTCTCGTATCCGGCGTGTACAACGTGCTGTTCGTCGGCGCGAGAGGCAAAACACCGGGCAAGATGTTCGTAAAGCTGGAAATCGTCCGTGCGGACGGCACGCCGGTGAGCTACGGACTCGCGCTTGCGCGCTGGGTCGTCTCGGGCCTCAACTATTTCACACTGATGATCGGCTGGATGATGGCCGGCTGGTCGACGGAAAAGACGGCGCTCCACGATCGCATCTGCGGCACGCGCGTGTTTGATCATGGTTCAAAAGTCGGCGGGCCTGCGGGCTTCTGGATTCGCTACGTGGCCAAGTCGCTCGACAATATCTTGCTGACCACCCCGTCGATGGGCATCGGCATGGCCATCGGTTTCGCGTTTGCGATCGCCGGCAATGAACCCCGCCAGGACTTAATGTTGATCGGGAGGGGGATTGGCACGTTGATCGGATACGTGCTCTCGTTCGGGTACTTCACATACTTCGTCGGAGCCTATGGCGCGACACCGGGGAAAATGGTACTGGGATTAAAGGTCATTCGAACGGACGGAGAGCCTGTTTCGTATGGCCGCGCCGCGGGCCGGTGGGGTGCCGCCCTGATCAATTATCTGACGCTGTACATCGGCTGGATCATCGCGGCTTTCGACGAACGGAAACGCGGGTTGCACGATCTGATTTGCGATACGCGCGTGATTCACACGCGCTGAGCGGACTACTCGCCCTTCGTAGCGGCGGCGCGGAGGCGTTGCAGTGAGGCCGTCGCCCAGTCGCCCGTGAGCCACACCGGCGCTTCCTCGCGCGTGGGCAGGGTCGGCACGATACCGGAGCGCATGCGCTCGATGCGCGTGGCCTCGGTGAGCAGTTCGAGATCGCTTTCCAGCATCTCGCGCGTGGTTGTCCACACACCGCCATGGCGCACGCCGTGCAGCTTCCCCTGGCCGGCCATCTGCTCGACGGTCGGCTCGTCGGTCTTCAGCAAACGCGCAACGTCCTCAAACGAAAGTCGCGGTGCCATTGGCGGGTCCCCCTGACCCCTAGTATGCCCCAACCTCGCGCGGAATGCACCCCCTTCACCTCCACTTGCGGCGCATGCTAGGCTAACTCAACTCCTACAGAAAGGGCCCTTTCCAGCATGACCCGGCTCGGCAAATTCGCGGCACTGCTGATAGGCACGTGCGCCCTGCTTGATGGTACGGCTGCGCAGGCGCAACCCGGCAAGCAGGAGTATCAGGAACTTAGAGAGCGCGCGGCGAGTGGCGACGACGAAGCCCTGAAAGAATTATACGTGACCCTCGCCACCGGCGGCGGCACGCGCGTCGAGCGCGTGAATCTGTTTAATCAGGCGCGGGAGTCGGCGGAAAAAGGTGATGCAGTTGGACAGCTCCTGCTGGTCATGATGTATGCGACCGGCTCGGGCACGAAACAAGACATCTCCAAAGCACATTTCTGGCTCGAAACGCTGGGTATGCAGGACACTTATTTTGCTCAAGTGAATGTAGGGTTGGCGTATGAATTCGGATACCTCGGCGAAATTGACGGCAACAAAGCCGTCGAATGGTACGCACGTGCCGCCGAAAAAGGAGATGCCGAGGGGCAGTTTCGTCTGGCACGCGCATACATCAAGGGACTGGGCACCTTGCCAGCCGATCAGGCAAAGGCGGTACGTTGGTATCGCAAAGCCGCCGACCAAGGGCATGTCTTTGCGCAAAACAACCTTGGAGCCGCGTTAAATCAAGGCGAAGGTGTACCGCAAGACAGTGTTGAAGCGATGGCGTGGTACAGAAAAGCCGCCGACCAAGGGCTCGCGATGGCCCAATGCAACCTTGGGAAAATGTATAGAGACGGCGAAGGCACGTCGAAAGACGCTGCGACAGCGGTGATGTGGTTCAAAAAGGCTGCAGATCAAGATTACGTGGATGGTCAACTCCTACTAGGCCTCATGTACGGTGACAACTCAAGCGCGCTGCACGACGATGAGAAAGCGGTTTACTGGTATACAAAAGCCGCCGAAGCAGGAAATCCTCACGCGACCTTTAATTTGGGTAGTGCGTATTACAACGGTGAAGGCGTCACACAAGACTACGCCAAGGCGATGGAGCTTTTTTTCTCCGTTGCAGCACGCGACTATGCCCCTGCGCTCTACCAACTCGGGTACATGTACAGCAACGCACTGGGCACAACGAAAGACGATGCGAAGGCTTCCGCGTACTACCTTCAGGCCGCGAAATTAGATCATCGGCTCGCCCAAACGACCACCGGCTGGCGATACAGCAATGGCGTCGGGGTGTTGAAGGACCGCGCGGAGGGCCTTAAATGGTACGTGCGCGCGGCAGAAGGCGGCGACCCCACCGCGCAATTTAACCTTGGCCGCGCATACGCTAACGGCGACGGCGTCGAAAAAGACCTCAATCTTGCTTTCCAGTGGTACATGAAAAGCGCCGAGCAGGGCGACCCAAGTGCGCAAGTGAAAGTCGGAGACGCGTATGCCAACGGCGAGGGCGTGACGAAGAATCAGACAACGGCATTCGAGTGGTACATGAAAGCCGCGCAGCAAGGCGAAACGGATGGAGAACAGCGCGTCGCAAACTTTTACCGCCGCGGATTGGGCATTGCCAAAAATTATGCCGCTGCGCTGGAGTGGTACCACAAGGGCGCGGCGAAGTGGAACCGCCGATGCTTTTTTGGACTGGGGATCATGGCCGCCGAGGGCTTGGGTATGCCGAAGGACGATGCGACCGCGTATATGTGGTTTCTTTTGTCTGACGAGACTGGAAATACCGACGCGCCGGAGAAGCTGAGGGAAATGGAAGCGCGGATGACGCCGGAGCAACTCGCCGAAGGCAATGAAAAAATGCTGCGTTGGCGCGAAGAACACCCTCGACCCCAAAAGGACGACGAATGAGCGCATTCTGCAAACGAGCGATTCCGATTCTGCGCATCTTCGACGAAGCGAAGGCGCGGGAACACTATCTCGGCTGGTTGGGCTTCACGGTGGATTGGGAGCATCGGTTTGAGCCGGGCACGCCGATCTACATGCAGATCTCGCGCGATGGGCTTGTGTTGCACCTGAGCGAGCACAGCGGCGATTGCACGCCCGGCGCGCGGGTGTACATCGAGACGGATATGGTCGAGGCCATCCACCGCGAGCTGAACGAAAAGAAATACAAGTACAACCGGCCGGGGCTGGAGAAAACGCCGTGGGGCACGATGTGCACCGAGGCCATCGACCCTTTCGGTAACCGCCTTACCTTCGAGCAGCGGCTGCCGCAGCCGTCCGCCTAGGCGATGTACTGACCCGTCACGAAGTTCCCGTGGAACCCGAGCGGGAAGTGCGTGCCCGTCCACGCGCGCGCGACGAATTCCAGCGAGGCTGCGTCGCGAATTTCCACGCACGATTCGTTGCGGCCCGCGTCGTACATGATGTTCAGCAGCCAGCCCTTGTTTTCCACGCGCGACGCGGGGTCCGGCACGAACACCGCCTCGCCGAAGGCCTGCCCCGGCTTGCCTTGCACGCGCTCGGTCTTCTTGCCGGTGAAATCGTGGCGCACGATGCGATCGAACGCGACGGGATCATCGGGCACGCCGTTTTCCATCGTGTACAAATACTGCAATTCCTTGCCGATGTAGCGCGCGTCGAAGCGCGGGAAGTCTTGTCCCTCGCCAAAGAGATTCTTGCTCACGATCGCGCCTTTGGCGGGATCAATCACAATGCGCGTCGCGCTGGTCTGGATATACGGCAACGCGCGGTCGCGCGTCCAGTTGTTCAGCATCTCGTTGATGGAATTGTCCGGACTCAGGCAGCAGTCCATGTGGATGAGGCCGTCTTTCTCAAACGCGTTGCCGTGGTGGTACACGGTGTTGGCCGGATGCTCAATGGTGACCGGCTTGCCGGAGCCGTCGCGGCTCATCACGATGAAACGCAGCGGCTCGGATTCGTAAAACTTCAGCGCCATGCCGGGCGTCGCGCGGCCGGAGAGCAGCTCGCCAAGCGTGTACTTCAGCGGCGGAATCGCGAAGACGATGTAGTTCTCCGTGAGCATCATGTCGTGGACCATGAAATAGCCGGCCTGCGGGATTTTGTGCAGCAGCGTGAGTTTGCCGGTGGGCTCCATGCGGAACACCGTGAGCGCCATGCCGGGCCCTTGCTCGAGGCCGTACGCGTAGCCCGCGCCGGTGAGCGGGTCGTACTTCGGATGCGCCGTGAACGACACCGTCGGCGGCAGCGTGCCGTAGAAATCCCAGTAGCTGCCGAAGGCCAGCGTCTTCGGGTCGATCTCCGCCGGGTGTCCACCCTCGGACAGCCCCAGCATGCGCCCGTCCCACGGGATGATGTTCACGCTTGGCTGGTTCTTGCGCGCGCTGCGTGGCTTCGGCGCGTCGGCCGGCGCGGGCGGCGGCAGCGTGCCGTACTCCGCGTAGATCATGCGGCCGAGTTCATTTTCTTCCAGACGCTGCGGCGTTGCGATGTACTGCGCGCGCACGCGCATCTTGCCGCCTTGCATGCTGTACGCGTGCACGAAGGCATCGCCGTCGAAGAGATGCTTCAGCGTGACGCCGTGGTTCACATGCTGGCCCGGGCCGGTGCGATACAGCGTGCCGTCGAGCGCGGCGGGAATCGCGCCTTCGATATCGGTGAGGTCCCACGTTCCCTCGCGCACGGGCTCCTGATTCGCGAGCCAGCCGAGCCGCGTCTCGTCGGTCTCCAGCGCGAGCGCCGCGGTGCGGTCGTCGATGTAGCCCAGCGCGCCGAGCGCCGTGATCAACTGGCAGAACTGGCGACGCGAGAGGCTGGGCATGCACCCCGCGGTGATGGGCTGATTTTTCGGCATCGAGTGCTCTCCTTCGGTCGCGGCGTGGCGACGGGAACGCGCTCCGTGGAGTATAGTCGCGGGGTTGTTATAAATGACAAATGACCGTGTCACGGCGGAGGCGAAGTCATGTGCCGAGGATTGGTGATTGCGATGATGGCATTGAATGCAGCAGCCGGCGCGCAGGAACTGAACCTGCCCGATCCGTTGGTCATGCAGGATGGGCGGCGGGTGACCTCCGCGGAAATGTGGACCAACGAGCGCCGCCCGGAGGTGTTCGATCTGTTCCGAGAAAACGTCTACGGCCGCGTACCCAAGCGGGACACAACGTCGACGGGTGAAATTATGTCGCAGATCGAATCCGATGGTCTTCGTCGCAAAAATATCGTATTGAAATTCCAGGGACCCGGCGGGGAAATTGCCGTGCGGCTATACCTTGTGCTGCCCCCCGGCAAACACGATCGGTTGCCTGTCTTTCTGCTGATCAATCATCGCGATGATCAGACGTTCAATCCAGAAGCCGAGTTTGATTCCGGTTTTTGGCCGGCGAAGCAGATCGTCGCCCGTGGATACGCCACAGCGATATTGCAGGCACAGGACATTGATCCCGACTCGTTCGACGAGTTTAAGAACGGCGTGCACGGTATCTACGACGACCCATCGACACCGCGCGCGGGTGACGCCTGGGGCACCATCGCAGCATGGGCGTGGGGCGCGAGTCGCGCCCTAGACTATTTCGTAACGGACTCCGACGTCGATGCCACGAAAGTCGCGGTGCTCGGCCATTCGCGCGGGGGTAAGACTGCGCTGTGGTGCGGCGCCCGGGACGAACGGTTTGCGTTGGTCATCAGCAACGAATCCGGCTGCACGGGCGCGGCCTTGTCGCGGCGTCCGGTCGGCGAAACGGTGAAAAACATCAACGACAAATTCCCCCATTGGTTCTGCGCGAACTATCGTCAATACAACGATCGCGAAGCCGAATTGCCCGTGGACCAACATGAATTGATCGCGCTGATGGCGCCGCGGCTCGTGTACGTATCGAGTGCGACGCTGGACACCTGGGCCGATCCGGAAGGCGAGTTTCTTGCCTGCGTGCACGCGAGTCCGGTATACGAACTCTTCGGCGTGCCGGGGCTCGGCACCTCAACCTTCCCCGCGCCCGACTCCCCCATTCAAACTGGCCGCATCGGCTACCACCTGCGCACCGGCAAGCACGAGCTGACGGCCTACGACTGGAACCAGTTCATGAATTTCGCCGACAAGCACTGGAAATAGCCGCGGGTCTTGGCAACAGCCTCCGAACGTGCTAGAACTACTTGTTCTACCGCACACCTATCTATCGCGGAGGCTGCATGCGTAAAAATAGTTTGTCCGTCGTTCTCATTTGTTTGGCTGCATCGTTAAGCGGCTGTGATTCCGACTCCGGTTCTGACTCAGATACGCCCATCCTTCCGGCCGGGCCGCTGGAAACCCTGTTCCCTTCGCCGCACTACGAGGGTTTACCGTCCGGCACTTCCGTCCCACGCATTGATAATGCCGTCGTCGCCGATATGAATAACGATGGACGCACGGATGTCGTCACGCTGCACAACGTAGGCGTGTCGGTTCTGTTGTCCCGAGGAGATGGCACCCTGGCCGACCAAATCCTGCGGGAATTTCCAGTCAATCTCTCCGACCTTGCCGTCGCCGACTTCAATGGCGATGATTACATAGACGTGGCCACCGTGGCTTTAGGCGGCACGATTTCAAGCGGCACCGATATCCTTCTATGCCTGGGGAATGGCGACGGAACCCTGCGCGAGCCTGAACACGTGGTTACCATGACGTACGGAGTCGGTGCGCGACTCGTGGCGGCGGACATGGACGACGACGGCTTCCAAGACCTCATTTACAAATCCAATACCGTCTTTCCCACACTGATCCGCGGTCACGGCGATGGATCCTTTACCGTCACTTCCACCGTATATATGCAAGAGAAGCCACTTGGGCTCGCGACCGCCGAATTCAACGGCGATGATAAAATTGACCTCGTTGCCAGCCTCGGCAGCAACCTTCCGGCCCCGAACGTGGTCGCGCTCATCAACGATGGAAGCGGTGGAGTCGCTGCCGATCTTCGCTACCCGTTGGTTTCCTCGGCGACAACCGCCGGTGATATCAACGGGGACGGTCTCGACGATCTCGTGGCGCACAGCCGCAACGAAATTCTGATCCAACTGAGCTTGGGCGATTTGGGTTTCGATACTCCCATTTCCGTTCCGGTCGGCGTGGACGAATATCCCGTAAGTATTGCCGTAGCGTTCTGGAACGATGACCCGTACGGGGACCTCCTGACTTGCTCCGAAGACCTGGGAATGAACCTCTATCTTGGCAATGGAAACGGGACCTTCCAAGCACGGCGCAGGCTCGCGACTTCCGGCGACAACTGGAAATTGTTCGTCGAATTGGTCAACGACGATCCGTATCCGGACATCATCTCGCAGTCCGATGGAGGGATATCGATTCATCTCGGCAAGGAAAATGGCGCGATCGAAGGCGCGCTAAGCTACCCGTTCGGTGACGAGGCCGGCCGCTACGTAGCGCTCGCCGACATGAACGACGACGATGTGCTCGACGCGGTCGTAAGCCACACGGGCGGACTCACCGTGTTCCACGGCGATCCCGGTTGGATTTTCGCCGTGAAAACCGAAGTTCCAGGCGCGAACGTTGGCATGTTCACCATCGCGGATCTGGACGGCGACGGCGATCTTGATGTGGCGTCAGTTGCCAACGAACGAGCCGTGACACTCATACTCGGTGACGGCGAAGGCAACTTCGAGCAGATCGAAGACCTTGTAGCCACCGATCCGAAGAACGTCATCGCCAGCGGGGACTTCAACGCCGATAACATTGTCGATCTCGCCACGTCGCACGGCGGGTGGGGCGACTTTTCCATCTATATGGGCGCCGGAGATGGTGAATTCGAGCCGGAACACGAATACGAAACCACATCCGGGCATTATTCATTGGCCGTGGGCCGTTTCAACGCGGATGAAATCGACGATCTAGCCACGGCCAATTTGCTCCAGGGGACCGTGTCCATCTACTTTGGAAACGCAATCACAGGGCTCACGCCCGGCCCCACTTTTCCTCTCGCTTCTTTGCAGCGAGGTGATTTGGTGGACGGCCCCAAAGAGTTAATCTGCGCCGATGTCAACGCAGACGGCCTAGCCGATCTGGTGGCAGAGGTGTATATGGCCTTCCAGGGGATTCCCGTCGTCGGCCGTATTGCAATATTGTTGGGCGACGGTACTGGAAACTTTTCGGAATCCGCATCCATTTCCACAAATGTTGGCTTGGGCATCGCCGTGGACGATGTCACGGGTGATGGAATTCTCGATCTCCTCAGCAGAACTCAAGACGGCGGACTCGACACCAACAACGTCGCAATCCATGCAGGCGTTGGCGACGGCACCTTCAACGATCCGGTGCGCTTCACGCTGGCCGGCATCGGGGCCAGCATGGCCACCGGCGACCTCAACGACGACGGCGTCAAGGACATTTGCGGGGTCGGAAGCCGGCTGGAAGTGCTGCTATCTCAATCGAACTAAAGGCGCGGCAACAGGTGCATTATCCGTACAAATTATTTAGCACAGTCAACTCATCTGCTATAAAAATCCTGCAATGAGTCTCCGCGCGACGGCTACCCATAACGAATAAAATATAAATTCATGCGTCGATAACTGCGCATCAATCCGCAAATCCGGCATACGGTGCAGCGCACGCGCAAACATCGCCATACGGCCAAAATTCCCTAAAAAATAATGGATTCCACGCAAAATCCGTTGTAGCCTGTAACACAGCCGTCGAGATTCGGTATTTGAAGTTGTCGTGTGCATGCTGCGCATTTTTGCCGAACCACCTCGTCAGGGGAATCATCGTGAAAACGGCTGTAATCATCGACGACGACTCGCGCGCGGTCCTCATCGCGTCCGACATCGCCAAGCGCATGGGTTTCGCGGCGCATAGCTTCCCCACCGCCGACGAAGCCCTGCAACGGTCCCCGGCGTTGCATCCGCAACTGTTCCTTGTGGAAATCAAGCTCGACGATGCGCTCGGCTTCGAAGTGACGCGCGCGATTCGCAAGCACCCCAGTCTCTATCAGGCCGAAGTACTACTGACGTCCAACGCGTGCGAACGGAAGGACGTGGAGTACGGCCTGCAGGAAGGCGCGGACTCGTTTCTCCGTAAACCGTTCTCCGCGGACGATTGCCTCGAGAGCGTCTCCGCCATGCAGCGGCTGCACGCGCAGGTGCAGGAGTCGTGCCCCATCACGGGCTTCGGCTCCGTGTACGGCCTGCGCCGCGAGATCGACCACCTCATCTTCCGCGAGGAAGATTTCGCGTTGTGCTACCTCATCCCGAAGGGGCTCAGCAAGCTGCGCCACGACAACAACGACGTGCGCCTCACGCAGGCAACGCAGACCACCGCGCAGTTGATCCGCAACACGCTGAGCAACGACGGGTTTTACGAGACTTACTGCAGCCATCTCGGCAGTGGGCATTTCATGGTCAAGATCAGCTCCGAGGACTGGAAGCGGTTCTACAAATGCGTCACCGAACGCTTCGCCTCGGCGCACGTTGACGGCAAAAATGGCTCCTGCCTCCCCTCGCCCACGCTGCGCTTCGGCGTCGCCGTGAGCCGCGGAGAACGCCGGTATCGCCACTCCATCGACATGTTCCACGATGTGCGCAACGGCCGTTCCGATCAAGGCATCGAGGCCAGCGTCGAAAAGTCCCGGCCGCCGCATCCGGCCCCGAAACCGCGCGGCCACAACCACTGGGCCGACTAGACCCTGCGCCTGCGGCACCCTGCTCAATTGCAGCCATAGAATAGGGTGGCGGAGCGCAGTCCCATGTATTACACTACGGTCGGGGCAGGAGGCTGCATGGGTCGCACACCGTTCTTCTATTGGGCCGCCATATTGTCGTTGCTGATTCTCGGCGCCGGCTGCGATTCGGGATCATCCGGAGGATCCGGGCCTGCCGTGGGAAACGCCAGATTCCTGGAGACAATCTTTCCCGCGCCGAGCTATGACGTGGATGATGGGCAACGCGTTACCGTGCTCGCCGACATGAACAAGGACGGCTTGGAAGACGTGGTCGTCGCTCACTCCGGGGGCGTCGGCGTTCTGCTCTCACGAGGCGACGGAACATTGGCCCCTGAAATCATCCGCACGCTTGATTCCTGGGCAAGGGTGCTGGCTGTCGCTGACTTCGATGATGATGGCGATCTCGATGTCGCGGCAGGAGGTTATTCATCTGGTGTGTGGCTTTGCCTGGGCAATGGGGATGGCACTTTGTCGGAACCCCTCCCCACTCCGGCAGGACGCGGCGGCGTGGATTTACTCATCGCCGCGGACATGGATGGTGATGGATTCCAAGATCTGGTGAGCGGATCGATATCTGAAGTGCCCGCGCTGGCCCGCGGGCGTGGAGACGGCACGTTTTTCGACGTGTCCACCGAGTATTTCGGAGTGGGCACATCGTTTCTGGGTACAGGCGAATTCAACGGTGACGGCGCGCCGGATCTCGTAACTATTGTTTGGCCGACAGATGAGCTCGCGGTGATCATTAACGATGGCGCCGGAGGAACCGCGTCCGATCTCCGATATCCGTACGACCGTCCTTCATTGGCCATTGGCGATCTCAATAACGACGGTATCGACGACATCGCCGTCCATGATCACGACGAAATCATTACCTTGCTCAGCCTTGGCGATGGAACCTTTGACACACCCAAGGTACTGCCTATTGGTGATGAGGAATCCGGCGCCACGCTTGCCGTGGCGCCCATGGACGGAGACGAAAACAACGACCTCCTGGTAAATTCCAGTTCCTTCGGGCTTAACCTGTACGCGGGGGATGGAAATGGCGAATACCAGCCCCGGCGACTTCTGATGGACGTGTATCGAGAAACCGAACTGGATGTGGGCGACATCAACGGCGACGCGTTCCTCGATGTAATAGGATCCAATAGACATAGCGTCATTGCGGTTTTGCTGGGCGCGGCCGGCGGAGAGATCGAAGCACCTCGTGAATTCGGCTTCCGCGCGACGCTCGGCACCGATTTTGTCCTCGCCGATTTCGATCACGACAAATTACCGGATGCTGTCGTCGCTCATGGTGAAGGAATCAGCTACTTTTGTGGCGCCGCCGATTCGGTATTCGCCGACGAAACATTGTTGTCGAGCCAAAGACTTAGGGCGCTAACCGCGGCCGATTTCAACAACGACGGCAATCTTGATCTCGCAGCGATCACGAACGAAGCAGACGCGGTTGTTCCAATCCTGCTCGGCGACGGCCAGGGACACTTCGACGAAGCAACAACCTTCGCACCGGGGGAATACACGGCCATTATCGTCAGTGCGGACTTCAATGGAGACGGGAACGTCGATCTGGTTACGAGCGATCGTAGTGGCCTTTTCTTGGCAGTTCGTACGGGTCAAGGCGATGGAACATTTTCTGCCCCGGAGAGTCTCGCGACTGGATCGGGCATCAGCGATTTGGTCTCGGGCGATTTTAATTCCGATAGTTTTGCGGATTTGGCTGTCGCAGACCGGGTGACAGGGACCATTTCGTTTTTTGTTGGCGGCGAGGGGCCGGCTTTGAGTCCTGGATCGTCCATCAGCGTCACCATCGACATCCAGGGCACCTCGAGCAACGGCCCCACCGAGCTAGCGTGCACCGATCTCAACGCGGATGGTTTCGACGATTTAGTCATGGTGGTGAGCGCTCTAACTCAGATTCCCAATGCCACACTTCGAGAAGATCGTCTCGTTGCGATGCTCGGGAACGGCAACGGAGCATTCGTCGAGTCGACAAGAATTGCCGACGAATTCGCAGATGGCCTGACTACCGCCGATGTGACCGCCGATGGAATCATCGATCTGCTGACGATCGCAGTGGGCACAAGTCAGATACGGATCTTCGAAGGGCTGGGCGATGGCGCATTCAAACAGCCGCAAGGATTCTTTTTGGGCGGTCCATCGAACAATATTGCGGCGGCTGATCTAAACGACGACGGCGTGAACGACATCGCCGCCCTTCGCACGTATTTGAACGGTCAATCCGACCACGTCCATCCCCGCGCGTTGTTGAGTGTCTCGTTGTCCACCCCGTCGCTTGAGTAAAAACGAATGAGGTCCTGCGAAAACGCCCTGGCTGGAACCAAAGCGGGAGCTCGGCGGATAGATACCGGATGTAGTATTTTAGAGTCGAGTTGAGACGACGCCCGGTATGAATCAAAACAAGCATGTTCGCTGGCTGTACGACGAGTTGCCAAAACTTGTCGCGCAAGGCGTGCTGGATGAATCCGCCGCGGAACGCATCCGCGCGCACTATGGTCCGTTACCCGAGCGGCGTGCCGGCAGTCTGGCACTGGCGGTGTTCGGCATCATCGGCGGCGGACTCGTCGCGCTTGGCATCATCCTGATCCTTGCGAACAACTGGGAGCAACTCTCGCGGCCGCTACGCGCGGGGATCGCGTTCGGCGTGCTGCTGGTCGCGCAGGCCATCGCGGGATACGCCGCGCTGAAGCGTCCGCCGTCGCGCGCGCTGAACGAAGGCGCTGGCCTCTTCCTCGGACTGTGCATCGGCGCATGCATCGCGCTCATTGGGCAGACCTACCACATTCCCGGCGACCTCGGAAGTTTCCTCTTGACGTGGACCTTGCTCGCGCTGCCCGTGGTCTATTTGCTGAACGCGGGCACGGTGGCGATCGGTTACTTCGCCGGCATCACGGCGTGGTCGGCCTACGTGCAAGACCTCAACGAGCACGCGCTGATGTTCTGGCCGCTCGCGGCGCTCGGGGCGCCGTTCGTATACATGACCATCCGCAAGGAACCGTACACCCTGCGCACCTCCTGGGTGCTGCTCGGCCTTAGCATATGCGCGATTGTGGCGGCCGGCGTGGCGATGGATCGCTCGCTGCCTGGCTTATGGATTCCGATGTATGCCTCGCTGTTCGGCGTGATGTACATGGGCGGCGCGTTCCTTTTCCACGAAGCCGAATCCTTCCGGCAAAAGCCCATCTACGGCATCGGCGCGACCGGGCTCACGATCATGACGTTCGTGTTCACGTTTGACGAGCCGTGGGATTCGATTGGCTGGCACTATTACCGTTACGGCGACGGCTACTTCGAATACGCCGCGATCGCGGACTACATACTGACCGGCGCGCTGCTGGCGGGCGTCGTGATTCTGCTGGTGACGGCCGTGCGCCGGCAGCGGGCGTCCTACATCCCGCTCGGCGCGATGCCGCTGCTGGCTGTTGTGTGCTTCGGCATCACCGCCGGCACGGATGACGAATTCATCGCCCGCGTGCTGTTCAACGTGTACCTGTTCGCGGTATCCATCTTCACCATCGTCCACGGCGTGCGCACGGACCGGCTCGAAATCGTGAACTCCGGCATGTTGATGTTTTCCGTGCTCGTCACCATGCGTTTCTTCGATATCGACTTCTCATTCGTCGAGCGCGGGCTCGCGTTCATCGCGATCGGCGCCGGTTTCCTGATCACGAATATCGTGCTCATCTCGCGCAAGAGGGCCAAGGCATGAGTCGCGGACTACGCATCGGACTGCTCGGCATTGTCTTCCTGGCGCAACTCGCCGTGCCTGCCTGGATGCTCGGCGGGCGCGAGCTCGCGCTGCAAACGGGCACGGTCTACAAATTCAAAACGGCGCCGGTCGATCCAGTGGACGCGTTCCGCGGCCGCTACGTCGCGCTGGCCTTTGAGGAAAACACCGCCGTGTGGGGCGAGCCCGGTGAAATGCCGGCCCAGGGCAATACGCCCATCTGCATCGAGTTGACCGTGGACGAGGCCGGATTTGCGCATCTCGGCCGCGCCACGCACGAAGCGCCGGCCAGCGGCGACTATATTCGCACGAGCGAATGGGCATCCGGCCAGGGAGTCATTTATCCAGTCCTGCCTTTCGATCGCTACTACATGAACGAGAAAAAAGCCCCGCAGGCGGAGCAAGCATATCTAGAACACAGCCGGCGCGGTAACCAGGACGCATATGTGACCGTGCGCGTGCGCAACGGCATTGCCGTCATCGAGCAGTTGTACGTCGCCGATCAGCCGGTCGAGGAATTTATTGCCGCGCAGCCCTGAGGCTTAGCAGGGCAGGAACGTAAAGATCAGCACGCCCATCACGAACCAGATCGCGGCGAAAATCAGTCGATACCCGAAGAGCTGGCGGAAGTCCACGCGCGCGATACCCGCGCCTACCACGGCCCAGAACGGCGAGATCAGATTGCCCATGTGGTCGCCGACGCTGAGCGCGAGCAGGTTGCGCTGTACGGTGATCCCGGCATCCTGCGCGGTGCTCACGGTCACGGCGCCCTGAATCGCCCACTGGCCGCCGCTGGTGGGGATGAAGATCGCCACAACGGTGCTGATCAGCGCCGTCAGCAAGGGTAGTGTGTACGCCGTCGAAATCGGCGCGATGGAATTCGTGACAAACTCGCCCACGTCGGTGAATTGGATGAGCCCGGCGACGCCCGCATACAGGTGGTACATCACCACCACGGGCCATGTGGACGCGAGCACGCGCTGCAGCGCGGACGTGAAGTTGTCGATCGTGCGATGCAACACGAAGCACGACAACATCAGGATCGTGATCATCGAATTAATGTCGAGGCTCGCCTTCTTGCTGAAGAAGTGATACGCCAGCCAGCCACCCAATGCGAACCACAAAGGAATCAGCGTAACGGGCGTACGTTCGAGCTTCTGCGCCAGCGTATGCTCCGGCTTGGATTTCACGTGCCCGGCGATCTCGGCGGTGAGCGCGGCCTCGGCGAGCTTGTCTGATTCCGGGTACGCGGAAATCGGCTTCACGCGTTTGGGCATGAACAGGATGCCCACGATGGTAATCACAATCAGAAAGCTGATCACCATCGTGACGGCCGCCGGGCTCCAGATCGTCGTCGACAGCGGCATCGGAGGCGTACGATCGGCCAGGAAATTGTTCTCGGCCGTCATCTGCAGCGGCGCGGAGGCGGACAAGCCGAACTGCCACACCGAGCCGGCGCCCGCCAGCACGGCCATGATCCAGTTGAAATCGACCGGAATACCTTTCTTTTCCGCCTGCTTGCAGAAGTGAATCGCCACCAGCGGCCCGAGCGCGATGGACAGGCCCCAGTTCGCATAGGCAATCAGCGCCGTGACAATGACCGAGCCAATGACGACCTGCGCTTGCGTGCGCGGCATACGCGATACCGCCAGCACACCTTTTTTGAAGACCGGCGTCTCCGCGAGGACAAGGCTCAGCGTCAGCATGAGCGTCATCTGCATCGTGAACTGCAGCAACATCCACAGGCCGCGGTAGTAGGCATCCGCCACTTCCGTGACCGTGTTGTTCAGCATCAGCGCCGTCGCGGCGAGGATGACCATCATGATGATGGCCGAGGTGAGCGCATCGGGGACGTAGTGCTCGGCAATCTTCGCGAGCCAATCCATCCAGGTCCGGGATTCGCTGTCTTGCGTCTTCTTGGATCCGTTCGAGCGACCGGATTGGGACATCGCGCGCGTACTCCCTTAAGATTTATGGCCTTGCGCCCGGCGCGGGGCAAGGCAGAGTGCCGGGATGGTGACGAAATGTCAAGCGAAAAGTGCGCACTTTGCAGGCCAGCCACGCGGTTGATAGGCTGGCCCGGTGTCCGGAATCGGTGTCGCGGGAGCCTGCCATGTTGCGATTTTTCGTCTGCCTGTTTATGACACTGCTCACCCCCTGCGCGCTGGCGGGCCCCGTGATTCTCGACACGGATCTCGGCGACGACATCGACGACACGTGGGCGCTGTGCATGCTGCTGGGCTTGCCCGATATGGATGTGCGCCTGATCACGACCGCGGCGGGCGACGCTCCCGTCAAAACGCGCCTCATCGCCAAAATGCTCGAACGCCTCGGACGCACGGACATCCCGCTGGGCACAGGCATTAGCTCCAAGACCGGCAACATAAACCAGGCGAAATGGCTCGGCGATTACGACCTCGCGGCCTATAAGGGCACCGTGCACACGGACGGCGTCGCCGCGATGATCGACGTCATCCACGCCTCAACCGAACCTGTCACGATCATCGTGCTCGGCCCGCAGATGAACCTCAAGGCCGCGCTCGATCGCGCGCCGGACATCGCGCAAAAAGCGCGCGTCGTCGCGATGGCGGGCAGCGTGCACATTGGCTACGAAGGTAAAGAGGGCCGACAGCCGGAGTGGAATGTGTTCTGCGATGTGCCCGCCGCGAAGGCGGTCTTCGCTGCACCGTGGGAGATCACTATCGCGCCGCTGGACCTGTGCGGCACGCTGACGATTGCCGGCGAACGCTATCGCCGCGTGGCGGATTCGAAATCGCCGCGCGCGCAAGTGGTGATGGAGAATTATGCGGTGTGGACCAATCGCGGCAATTACGCCGTCGATGCCAGCAGCGTGTTGTTCGACACCGCCGCCATCTATCTCGCCACTGGCGACGTTCTCTGCGAAATGGAAACGATCACGCTGAGCGTCGACGACAAAGGCAATACTGTGCCCGATGAGCACGGCCGGCCGGTGCGGTGCGGCCTGCGCTGGAAAGATCGCGACGCGTTTGAGGGCATCCTCATCAATGCGCTGACGATGAAATAGCCGTTCTCAAACTCCGAACTGCGTCAGGTGATGATTGAAGTGCCGATAGCAGAAGCACCCCCAGTCGCGACCGTTCATCGCGCCGAACTTGGGATGATCCGGCCATTGGGATTGATCACGCATTGCGGCGAGGCGCTGCAACTGCGCTTCGAGCCGGGCGACATCGGCTGACCACTCGGCGGGCTTTGTAATGAATGCACCCGCGGGCCCCTTGATACGTCCCTTCGGCCATGGCAACACATAAATCGCGATGTTCTTGATCAGCGGATTGTGCATCCAGCCAGGCATGTCCTCGACGGCGGCATCGCCCAGGGTGTGCGTCATTTGGTCGTAGAGGTGCGCCACCATTTGCGGCGCCGTCATCGTGCCCCAGCGCCGTTCGGCATCGGGGCGCAACACGCGCAGACGTTTTACGATGCTCACCCGCGCCGTTTCGTCAAACATGGTTGGCATGCGATTGCTCCCTGTGAGCGCTTCAGATCACCGCCACGACTTTCCCCAAGAGTGAAACACACGCAAAGTAAGAATGGTGCCACAAGAGGAAAAGGCGACGGAAGAAATCTTCTCATACCGCACGGTGTTGGCTTGTAATCTGGTGAAGGAGATGCAACATGAACGAAACACTTCGCGTTCTATCCGCAATTCTCATCTTGGGCGGCATTTTGCTTCTCGCCTACAGCGGCATTACCTACGCACGCACGATCGCCACACCGGCCGCAGAGACCATCGACCAATTGCCTGCGTCCCCCGAGGATAACACCGCCCGCGAGCCCGACGACCCCACGTGGGCGGGAATCGGCGGAGCGGCCTGTCTCGCCATCGGCATCGGACTACTCTTCATCCCGCGGGGGCCGGGCACGAACGTCTCCAAGAAAACCCGATACCACACGCAATACCGGACGTAACGGACGCAACGAACCGCCATCGCCTCCGGGCGCAACATACGTCTCGTGATCGTCGGGGATCGACTCCACAAGAAGAAATATTGCCCCAATCCCGAGACTTACAACACCGAGCGAGAGGGGGAAAGTAACGTCGTGCGCCGACCCTATCGTTCGTGTCGAACCACTGGAAATTACCTCGCCCGCTTCCGGCGGCATGTAGTAGTGGTACGCGCTGTACGCGAACAACGCAACGCCGGCGACAAACAAGACATATGCCGCAACGCGAAGCCGCTTGGCTCTATTTTGTGTGTCCATAAAGCAGGTCCTTTCCGACGACCATTCTACGTCCCATAACGAAAACCGTTCGCCGTTCGGGAATATTGCAACAGCTAAAGAATGGAGGGAGGCACGGAAATACCTGCGAGAGGAAAGAGGGAATAAGATGGTGCCGGAAAAGGGGGTCGAACCCTTACACTGTTGCCAGTACTGGATTTTGAGTCCAGCGCGTCTGCCAATTCCGCCATTCCGGCACGGATGCGGACGCAAAGTATAGTGGATGATTGCGGCGCGAGGCAATTACTCGGCCGTGATGTATATGCCCAAGTTGTTCCCGTTCGCGCGTTCACTGGGCTGGTATTGCTCGCGCTCGATCGCGGCATCTTTTTTTAGCCAATCCGTACCATCGCCGACGGGGCTGTTCAGCAGCACAACGCCGTCGCCCGGCGCGGCGGGATCGTGACGCACCATCGTGGCCGAGCCGCCGCCGTCGAGATTCACGCCGTCGTCCGCGCCGAAGTGCAGCAGCCACTCCCCCACTTCTTTCGTCGGCGTGCCCTGGCTTTCGTGCCGGCGGCCGTCGATCACGAGAAAAATCACGTAGCGGCCATCCCTGGATACGCCGATGCCCGTGCGCGGGGCGAGGCGTTCGTCGGTGCCACTGGCGACGCCGTCCTCCAGCACAATCGCGAAGCCGCTGATCGCGTCCTCAATATCATTCACGTTTCGGACGCTGCGCTCGATCGCGACGCGGCGATCCGTGTACAGCACGAAGGACGCGCCGTCTTCCAACGGCGGCGAAACCAGTTCGCCGTCCGACACGCTCAGTCCGCGCAGATTCGTCAGCGAACGCTCCGCATAGGGCCGGGGCCACGGCTCGAACGCGTCGGCGTTGATCGCCGCGACCATATTCATCCCGTCGGCGCGGCATTCGCGCATGAAATCGCGCGTGGTCGTGCGGCGCGTCTCCTGCAGGTTGCCGATCCATTCGGCGTGGCGCGCGGTGGTATGAAAGTGAATGTGCGGATTCTGGGCATCGATCTGCATCGCGTGAACATGAATTGGGCGCGGACTGGTGTGCACTTGGTGGACATAGTGGACGCCGGGCGCGATCGCGTCGGCAGTGGTCCAGTCAAACGTGGCTTGCGCCGCGGCGCCGATTGGAATCAATAGGGCGAACACGACGGCGCGAATCATGGCTGCATCGTATCCGATTTCAGCGCGTCCGCCCAGAATTGGATGAATTTCGCCTCGGCCTCGGGCGTGAAGTGGCAGGGATCGACGAAGTACTCGCTGTGTCGAAAATCCTCCGTCGACAATACGGGGACACCGGGCACTCGGCGCAGGATCACGTTGTGCGCGACGATTCCGTTGCGCACGTTTTCGGCCCTGCCCCATTCCTTGGTGTACGCATCGGCGGTTTCATCCAGAGTATCGAGGCGCGGGTCGTACGCGAAATCAGCCGCGATCAGTTTGGCGCCGTGGTCGTGGGCTAATTTTTCGATCAGATGAACATTTCGTCTGTACGGCTCCGCCGTCTTGAATTCAGCGCCGTACTGCAGCCAATCCTCGCGCGGGTACGCAATATTCACGAAATGCTGGCCGAAGGCACGCGTCTCGCGCAGTTGCGTAATCAATCGGTCAATGCGAAATACCAGCGCGCTGTGCAACGCGGCGTTCCACACGGGCCGGTCGCCGTCGAACACGGCATGCACGAGCCGGTAAAAGAGATAGTGCGTGTAGTCCTCGCGAAACACATCCGGTGGCGCGTTGTTCAGCCGCGTTTCATTGATCGCCTCGTACAGCAGCACGTAGTCGAAGTTGTATCCATGCTTCGTCAGCCAGCGACACTTCGTGGCGGCGTCGAGCGAGCACTGCGCGTTCTGCGCGAGGTTGTACACGCGCCACGGCGGGCCGAGTGTCTTCTCGAGCGTGCCGTTGCGCCCCGCGCCGTACATCACGGAGCCGCCGAGCATCAGCACATTGTGCGCGTTCGGATCGTAGTCGCGCATCGCGTGGTACAGCGGCGGATACACCAGGTATTCAGGCGAATAAAAAAACGGCAGCTTTTCGTCGTGCGCGTATAGCGCGCGACTGCCAACTTCGAGCAAAACCAGCGCGAGCAGTGAACTGAACGCCAGCAACGCCGCCTCGCCTTTGCGTTCTCGCCAGACCCAGCGCGGGTTCAACCAGCGACGCGCGGCGACGAATTCGCGCGGATAGAGGGCAATGCAGACACCCAGCACAAGCCCAGCGAGTCCGACGATCGCAACCAACGGCTGCTCGTGTAGCGCCGCGAGGATCGGCGTTTCATTCCCACGGCCAGTGTAAAGTTTGGCGACCACGAAGGCCGAGCCCGCGATCGAAACCACGGCGCAGAGGGCGCCGAAAATGCGCACAACTATCGTGGCTGCGCGGGACGTGGCCCCTCTCCCCCGTGACGCTTTAGCGTACTTTCGTGCTCGTCATCGTTATCGACATCCATTCGCCGAAGGGCGGCCACAGCGGGCCGCCCCGACCTTATGCGGTTGGCGCTTCGCCGAGCTCGACCGTGATCGCCGGTTCAGCGTCGCCTTCCACCTTACCGAGATCGAATTCCGTAATCGACAACATGCGCGTCAGATCGAGCACCGCGAAATCGAGCGCGGCGGCATCGGTCGCGTTGCACGCCGCGCGCACGCGCTGCACGGGCGCCTTGATGCTGCGGTTCGCCTCGGCCTTCGACTTGCGCACGGCCTCGGCCACGGCAATTGCCAGCGGCCACGTGCGCGCGCTCTTCGGCTCGGGGATCGCCGCAATCTCGTCCAGCGACGCCCACGGGCTGTGGTGCACGGAGCCCTTCATGTCCGGGTCGCACGCATAGGCCCAGTGCCAGATTTCCTCGGTGAGGAATGGCAGGAAGGGCGCGAACATGCGCACCAGCATGCGGTGCATCAGGCGCAGCGTCGCCGCCGCGGACAACTTGCCCTCGGTCGCGCCTTCGTCATAGGTGCGCGGTTTCGCGAGCTCGATGTAGTTGTCGCAGAACGTGCCCCAGAAAAATTCCTCGGTCAGTTGCAGCGCCTGCGCGTAGTCGAACTCGTTGAAGGATTCCGTCGCGCGGCGAATTAGCGGACGCAACTGCGCAATCGCGGCGCGGTCCGTCTCCACCGTAATCTTGTCCGGCGTCAGCGTCATCGGGTTGATGCCTGAGTAGCGCTCGATCACGAACTTGCTCGCGTTGAACATCTTGGTGCACAGGCGCTTGCCGACCTTGAACACTTGTTCGTCGAGCGCAGTGTCCACGCCCAACCGCGCGCGGCCCGCCCAATAGCGCACAGCGTCCGCGCCGAACTGTGTGATCAGCGGCTCCGGCGTGACGACGTTGCCCTGGCTCTTCGACATTTTCTTGCGGTCCGGATCGAGAATCCAGCCGCTCAGCAAAATATTCTTCCACGGCACTTCGCGCTCGTGCAGATACGCCTTCACAATCGTGTAGAAGGCCCACGTGCGGATGATTTCGTGCGCCTGCGGGCGAATGTCCATCGGAAACAGTTTTTGGTGCCGCTCCGGCGACTCGATCCAGCCGCTCGCAATCTGCGGCGTCAGTGAGCTCGTCGCCCACGTGTCGAACACGTCCGGGTCGCCCGTGAACCCGTTTGGCTTGCCGCGCTGCGCCTCGGTGTAGCCGGCCGGCGCTTCCGCCAGCGGGTCGATCGGCAACTGCTCGCGCGTCGGCACGATGCGCTGGTCGTGCCGCACCTCGCCATTCGCGTCGAGCTTGTACCACACCGGAATCGGCACGCCGAAGTAGCGCTGGCGGCTCAGGCACCAGTCCTGGTTCAGGCCTTCGACCCAGTGCTCGTAGCGCTTCTGCATGAACTCGGGGTACCACTGAATCTTTCGGCCCTGCCCGACCAGCGCCTCTTTCTTGTCCATGATGCGCGTGTACCACTGCCGCGCGGGGATCAGTTCGAGCGGACGATCGCCCTTCTCGAAAAACTTCACCGCGTGCACGATGTCTTTCTTCGGCCCCGCGATCACACCCGGCGTCGCTTCGGCGATCTCCACGATCGCCTTCTGCGCCTGCTTGGTGTACTTGCCCTGAATTTGCGCGTACACTGCGTTCGCGTCCGCGGGTTTCTGGCTTTCAAAACCTGCCTCGCCGAAAATTATCGGGCGCAAACAACCTGAACGATCCAGCACCTGCCGCAGCGGCAGCTTGAACTGGTTCCACCACTCGACGTCGGTCTGATCGCCGAAGGTACACACCATCACGACGCCGGTGCCTTTCTCGGGATCAGCTTTCGTATCGGCAAAAATCGGCACGGGCACATGGAACAACGGCGTGACCGCGCGCTTGCCGACGAAGCTCTTGTAGCGCTCATCGTCCGGATGTACGACCACTGCGACGCACGCCGGCAGCAGCTCCGGACGCGTCGTCGCGATCACGAGGTTCCTGTCCGTGCCGTCCACGCGGAAATTCAGGTGGTGATACGCGCTCGGCCGCTCTTTGTCGGTCAGTTCCGCCTGCGCGACGGCCGTCTGGAAATCGACATCCCACAGTACGGGCCGCTCGTCCTGATAGACCTCGCCCTGCTCCAGCAGCTTCAGGAAGCTGTATTGCGACAGGCGCCGACAGTGCGCGTTGATCGTGGCGTATTCCTGGTCCCAGTCGTAGCTCATGCCCATGCGGGTCCAGAGCGACTTGAAGACCTTTTCGTCTTCTTTCACCACGTCGTCGCACAACTCAACGAAATTCTTGCGGCTGATCGGCTTCGGCGCGTCCTTCGGCTTGCCGTCGACGCGCTCGACCTTCAGATTCGGATCGTAGGGCACGTTCGGCTCGCAGCGCACGTTCAGCAAATTCTGCACGCGGCGTTCCGTCGGCAGGCCGTTGTCGTCCCAGCCCATCGGAAAGAAAATGGTCTTGCCCGTCATGCGCTGATAGCGCGCGATGAAATCCTGGTGCGAGTAGCTGAAGATGTGCCCAAGGTGCAACGACCCGCTCACCGTCGGCGGCGGCGTGTCTACAACAAACGTTTCTTCGCGCGAGCGCGCGGCGTCCCACTTGTATAGATCCTGTCCGGCCCACTGATCGCGCCAGCGCAGCTCGGTATTGTCGGAATCGTACTTGTCTGGAATCTGCATGCGTGCTCCACACTCTGGAAAAGAAACGGCGAAAGTATACCAACCCGCCCGGCGCCTGATCGTTCAGCCGCCGAATGCGGTCAATACGAAGTTCTGAATCGGCGGCATGATGGTGCGCAGCAGCGGCCGCGATACCCACAAGGCGATCAGGATGCCGAAGATGCCGAAGTTCTGCATGAACACGCGCGCGCCTTCGGGCAAAAAAAGATTCAGCACGTAGTGCCCATCGAGTGGCGGAACCGGGATCAGGTTAAAAATGAACAAAACACAGTTCACCATGATGCCGATCCAGAGGAACTCGAAGACCATTCCCGGCATCGACATGATCCCGCCTGTAATCTGCGACACGGCCCAGCCCAAGGTAAAGAAGAAGGCCGCGAGCACCACATTGGCCGCCGGACCCGCCATGGCGACCAAGACTGTGTCGCGCCGGGGATTGCGGAAGTTCTCCGGACGAAACGGCACGGGCTTGGCGAATCCAAAGGCCATCCCCGCGAGCAGGTACATCATCAGCGGCAAGATAATAGTGCCGAATAAGTCTATGTGCGATATGGGGTTAAGCGTGACCCGGCCCTGAGACTTCGCCAAGTCGTCGCCGCAGGCGGTCGCGGTAAACGCATGCGCCGCCTCATGGAAAGTGAGCGAGCTGATAATAACGAAGCCCAATATGACGATCTCGACTGGATCCAACGGCTTTTCCCCGGAGAGATGAATGGCAAAGTATACGTGGCGCATGCACTCCGCATCAAAAATAAGGCATTTCCACGCGGGAATTGCGATAAAACCATGCAAACAAAAGAGTTGCACGCGCCAAATAGGCTGATTATAATGCGCCATCGTTCGCTATTGGCGACGATGTGTTCATGCATAATGTAAGGACTGGGCGAGGGTTACGACCGTGACGATGACCAAGCGCGAGCTGGTGATACGCGTCGCGAACCGTCTTGGGCTCACGCAGAGCGAAGTCGGGAAGATCGTCGAGACCACCTTTGAAGCGCTTTCCCAATCCCTGGCCGAAGGTAAACGCTGGGAATTACGGGACTTCGGCGTTTTCGAGGTGAAAACCCGCGCCTCGCGCATCGGCCGCAATCCGCGCACCGGCGACCAGGTGCCCGTGCCGCAGCGCCGCGTGGTCACCTTCCGCCCTGGCAAGAAGATGAAAGAAGCAATTTCGGCGGGTCCGTCGGCACCGGCCCCAACGCCGGCCGCCGCCGCGCCACCCGCAGCAGCACCCGCCCCAGATCGCGCGCCACCCTCGACGGATCGCTTTTGATCCGGTTTAGGCCTCCGGCAAGTCCAGGCTGCCCAGCACTTTCCGCATTCGCGTCAACTGCTCGCCATTGACCGCCGTTTCGGTGCGTCGCTATGATCGGCGGGCTATGTATGTCCTTGGCGTAGACACCAGCACCGACGCACTCTCGGCCGCCGTGTGCGACGACCGCGCGCAGCCGCTCGCGGAGTTCACCTTTGACGCCGGGCGCACGCACGCCGAACGATTGATGGAGACCATCGATCATGTCGCGCGCGGCGCGGGCATCGCGCTGCGCGATCTCGGCTTGCTCGCCATTGCGCACGGTCCCGGTTCGTTCACGGGCGTGCGCATCGGCGTGGCCACGTTAAAAGGTCTCGCGCTTGGTATGAATGTTCCATTGGTGGGCGTTTCCACATTGCGCGCGATGGCGCATGTCGCGCCCGCGGATGCGCCGCACGTTTGCGTGATGATTGACGCGCGCATCAACGAAGTGTACGGCGCGGTGTATCAGCGGACGCCGAACGGCTGGAGCGAAATCGTGCGCGAACAGGTTTGCGCGATCGAAACCATGCTCGCCGCGATGCCGAACGATGCCGTAATTGTAGGCGACGGCGCCTGGCGATACGAAGCGCGGTTGCGCGCCGCGGCACCGCAGGCGCGCGTGCTTTCGCTCGAAGCCAGTCGGCCGAGCGGCACGGCCGTCGCACGAGAAGGGCTCGCCGCGTTTCAGGCGGGCGATCCCGGCGATCCGGCGCGCGTGCAGCCCATCTATCTGCGGCAGTCGCAGCCCGAGGAAGCGCGGCGGGCCGCCGCGAAGGTGAACGCATGAGCATCGCGCCCGAAATGCACCTGCGTTATGTCCCGATCCACGAGGACTACCTTCCCGCGATCATGGACATCGAAAAAGAAGCCTATCCCGAGCCGTGGACGCCGGGCATGTTCCGCGAAGAAATGCGGAGCAAGCGCTCCTACTTTTATCTCGCGTTTTATGGCGATACGCTCATCGGTTACGGCGGATTCTGGCTTGTGCTGGACGAGGCGCACATCACCAGCCTGACCGTCGCGCGCGACTACCGTGGCTTCGGCTACGGCCGCGAGCAGCTCATGCACCTGTTTGAAGTGGCCGAGGAGCACGGCGTGCGCACGTATACGCTCGAGGTCCGCGTGTCGAACGAACGCGCAAAAGCGCTGTACGAGAGCGTCGGGTTCCGCGCGGTGGGCCTGCGCAAGGGCTACTACTCCAGCACGCGCGAAGACGCGATCGTGATGATCAAGGACGTCCCGTGAGGCTTTCGCGCGCGGTGTCCTGCTGATGGCGACCGTTCCCAAGCGCCCTGTGTTGCCGGGCCACTACGCCGGCGTGCCGCTCGGCGGCATCGGCACCGGCTGTCTCGAACTCGGCGAAGACGCGCGCTTCCGCAACATCACGATCAACAACAACCGCACCGCCGCCTCGCGCATCCCGCTCGCGCCCGGATGCTTCGCCGCCGTGCGCGCGGCCACGCACCTCGGCGGCGCGACGCGCATTCTCCAGCCGGAGACCTCCATCCCCTTCGAGAATTCGCACATCATTCCGCCGTATGCCGGCGCGGACGAGCTCGCGTGGTACGGCCTCTACCCCGCCTCCAACTTCCGGCTCGATTCTCCGGAGTTCCCGCTCGAAGTGCAGTGGAGCTGCGTATCGCCGATCATCCCCTTCGACACCGACGCCTCTACGCTGCCGCTGATGTTCTCGATGTTCCAGTTCTCAAACCCGAGCGAGGACGTGTACACCGTCTCGGCGATGTTCAACTGGGAAAACCTGCGCGGGTGCACGGGCACCGACTGGCCGAAGGAACGCGGCACGCTGGCGCAGGTGTCCTACGACGACGTCAACGAAAAACTCTTCATCGCAGGCCGCGCGGCACTGGGGCAGGACGCCGTTCCGCCCGTGCCGCTCGGCGTGGCCTTTGCCTATGACGAGGTTTGCACGCAGAACGCGCACGGAAACTACTGCTTGGTGGCCGCGCCGTCCTCTGGCGCGCGGAGTTCGCTCGCCGGCTGGGACAAGGACGATCCGGACGAAGTGCGCTATGTCTGGAGTTCGTTCGCGGAGAACGGCTCGTTGCCGAATATCATTTCGACCAAGAGTACCGCGCATTGCGGCGCCATGTGCCTCACCGCGACCCTGGCCCCGCGCGAAACGCGGCGCCTCCTCTTTATTTTGTCGTGGTATTGCCCGGTATACCGCGTGAAAGGCGCCGATCTCGGCAATGCCTACACCAACGAATACGACAGCTCGCTCGCGGTGGCCGCGCAGGGCATCAAGCACGCGGGGTACTTCCACCGTTCCGTCTCCAACTGGCAGCAGCGGCTCGTGAAGTCGTCCCTCCCCGCGTGGTACTCGCGCACGCTGATGAACAGTTGCCATGTATTGTCGACCAACACGCTGTACACCAAGGCCGGCGAGTTCGCGATGATCGAATCGCCGCAGGAACCCGCCGCCGCATCGCTCGCGCGCAGCCTGTATTCCTCCTTCGGCACGCTCTTGTTCTTCCCGGGCCTGGCCGACAAGGAACTCGAACTGCTTGCGCTGGCCGTGCACGCGGACGGCCGGCCCAGCCGCGATCTCGGGCAAGGCACCGTGCGGGAACCTTCCGGGACAACGGGGAGCGGAGAGATGCTCGATCTCACCTCGAACCTTGTGCTGCTGGCCTATCGCAATTTTCAGCTCACCGGCAAGACCGCGACGTTGATGACGGTGTACCCCAAGCTCAAACTCGCGATGGATGCCGCGCTGACCTATGACCGCGACAACGATGGCCTGCCTGAAAATCGCGGACCGGCCGGCATGTTCCCCGGCCAGGACCTCGCGTCGCTCAACACGTATACCGCCGGGCTGTGGATTCCCGCGATGATCGCCTTTGCACGCATTGCGCGGCATCTGAAGAAAAACGCGGATGCAGAACCCTGGGAAGCGCGCGCGCGTAAAGCGATCGATGGCTTCGAGCAGAAATTCTGGAGCGACGGCGCGGGATGCTATCGCCCGCACACAGCCAGCGAAGGCTGCTTTTCGGCGCAACTTGCCGGCCCGTGGATCGCGGATTTCCTGCAGCTCAACGCCGGCTTCTCGCACGGGCGTATCAAGCGCGCGCTCGAAACCATCTTATCCACCAATATGCGCGGCGCGGGCCTGGCACTCGGCACCGAACCCGGACGCGCAATGGCGGGCAACGGCTCGGGCGATGTGAACGCCGAAGGCGAATGGGGCTGGCCGATGATCACGAGTACCTGCGTGGCCGCTTCGCAGCTTCGTCGCGGCGACGCCGACGAAGGCCTCGAAACGCTGAGCGGCATTTATCGCAACATGCAGACACGCGCCAAGCGCGCCTTCAACCAGCCGCTGGCCTGGGACCTCGAACGCCACACCCCGGCCGGCCCCATGCAGGACCGGCATGCCGGTGCGCAGGCGGTGTGGCATTCGCTGTATGCGCTGCTCGGATTCTGGATGAGCGTGCCGGATCAGCGCATCGTGATCGCGCCGCAATTCCCCAAAGGCGTCATGCAATTCGAGGCGCCCATCTTCACGCCGGTGGCCTTCGGCACGCTGAAATACGAATGCGCGCCGCCGCCCGGCACGCGCCGCTGGCTGCGATTAAGTTTCGACAGCCCGGTGTTTATTAAGACGATCGAGGTCGGTCTCGCGCGCACGTCGCCGGCGCCGTATGTCACGTTGCTGATCAACGACGAGCCGGCCGCGATTCGGCAGCAGGTGTTGCCAGGCCAGCCGAACGCACGGCTGGAAATTGCGCTGCAGACGCCACTACAAGTACAACATCCCATCGAAATCCGGATCGACTGACGATGAACGTCTATGGGCTCACCGGCGGCATCGGCGCGGGAAAATCCGAAGCCGCGCGCATGTTCGCTGAACTTGGCGTTCCGATTGTCGACGCCGATCGCATCGGCCAGGAAGCCACTGAACCCGGCGGCGTGGCCGAACGTGCCGTGATCGATCATTTCGGCGAAACCATCCTGACCGACGGCAAAGTGAATCGGAAGAAGCTGGCCGAAATCGTGTTTAACGATCGCGAAGCGCTGCATACGCTCAATGGCCTGGTGCATCCCGCCGTGCGCGCCGAAATCGCGCGGCGCACCGCGGAACTGGCGCAGGCGAATCATCCCGCTGCGATCATTGAGGCGGCGTTGCACGCTGAAGATGGCCGCGTGCCAGAGTGGATGTCCGGGCTAATTCTGGTCGATTGCCCGGTGGAAACGCGCGTGCAACGGCTCATCGAAAAACGCGGGATGGCCGAAGCAGAAGCCCGCGCGCGCATCGCGGCACAGACACCGCCTGAGAAAAAGGCCGCACTGGCGAAATGGATTATTCAGAACGACGCCGGGCTGGATCATCTACGCGCGCAAGTAACACGCGTGGCGCAGGAACTAGGGGACTGACTGCGAATTCGTCCGGAGCGATGCCTCGTCACCACCGGAACAACCTGTCCTCTTTAAGAACCTACCACGCCTCCCGCGATCGGAATTCGTAGTCTGTCCCCGGCCCGTGTGCGGCAGACACGGGACAGACTACGAGTTCCCAAACGCCGGAACTCGCAGTCAGTCCCTTATTTCGGCGTCCCGGCGGGCGCGTCTTCCGGCCCTATTTTTCCATCACCGTTGTGGTCCATCGCCTTGAACCGCTCGTCGGTTACATTCGGCAGGCCCGTGCGCGCTTCCTCGCGGCTCACGTATCCGTCGGCATTCGTATCGGCATTTTGCAGGCGTGCGCGCAGTTTCTCGCGTTGCTCCGGCGTCAGCTTTGCGGCACGCGCACCGGCGGCCGCGTCACCACCCGGTTTTTTCGGACGATCAGTCGCCTGCGGTGTGCGCGGCATGTCGGCGGCACTAATAAATCCGTCCTTGTCGCGATCGACGCGATCGAAATCCGCTTTGGCGTAGCCTGGTTTTGCCGCGGCCACTTCGGCATAGCTCGTCTTGCCGTCCTGGTTCGCATCGGCCTTCATCAACATCTGCATCACTTCGCGGCGGCCTTCACCTTCCGCAGCGGCCGCCTTCTTTGCCTTTCCGCGATCACCGGCCGGACGATCTTCGGGCCCAAGGAAGCCGTCGCCGTTCGTGTCTAAAGTCTTGAAACGTTCCGGCGTGGACTCCGGACGCACCGCGTGTAATTCTTCAAAGGAAACCTTGCCGTCTTTGTTCGTGTCCGCGCGCCGCAATCCATCTTCGGGGCGATTCGGCCGCGCGTCGGCGGCGGGCGCAGCCGCATCCATTTCCATTTCTTCGGGAGCTTGCGCAAACGCGACGCCCGCACACAGCGCCGCGCCCAGAATCGAAACCGCCAGCTTGCTTCGCATCGTCAATCCCTCCGAGCGCACTATTGCTGATCCAGTGGCGGCGGTTTTTACATTGGTTACGCCTGCCGCGTAAACTGGACACAATTCATCACATACTAGACGCCGTTTGGGCGCGGCGTATTCGCCGAAATATAGCCCAAATTGCCAGAATATTAAGGATCGGGGAACAAAACAGCGTGGGCGCGGGACCAAAAACCGGCACGATTCGCGAGGCCCTGGAAGACATGGAGCGGCGTAATCTCGCGCCCTATGCCTGCCATTCCGCCGATTCAAAGGGCCGCGCGCGCCCCGAAACCGAGCATGCGTATCGCACGGCGTTCCAGCGTGACCGCGATCGCATTCTGCACACGAAGGCTTTTCGCCGGCTGAAAGGAAAGACGCAGGTCTTCCTCGCGCCGCAAGGCGATCACTACCGCACGCGCATGACCCACACGCTCGAGGTCTCGCAGATTGCGCGCACGGCCGCGCGCGCGTTGTTTCTGAACGAGGACCTCGCCGAGGCCATCGCGCTCGGGCATGATCTCGGCCATACCCCGTTCGGGCATGCGGGCGAAGCGGTACTAAACGAACTGCATCCCGGCGGATTCCGGCATTACGAACAAAGCCTGCGCGTCGTGGACGAACTTGAAACGCGGCGCAGCGGAAAAGGTCTCAACCTCACGCACGAAGTGCGTGACGGCATTCTCCACCACTCCGTAGGCAAGGCCATGCTGCTCAACCGGCCCGGCCCACGCGCGGCGACGCTGGAAGGGCAAGTCGTCAGTCTCTGCGACGCAATCGCGTACGTGAGCCACGACATCGACGACGCGCTGCGCGCCGGCGTGATCCGCGAAAGCGATCTGCCGCAGGAAGCCGTGGCCGTCGTGGGGCGCACGGTCTCCGAGCGCATCGATCGCATGGTGACGGCCGTGATCGAGGGCAGCGGCGCGGGTGAAGTCGGCGTGGTGGAAGACGTGCGCGAAGCGATCGTCACGCTGCGTCATTATTTGTATACCGAGGTCTATCCCAGCGCGGCCATCCACGCGCAGATCGATCGCGCCAAGAAAATCATGCGCGAGCTGTATCAATTCCTGCGCGAACATCCCGAGCTTCTTCCGCCGTCCACCACGAGCGATTCATTGGATCGCCGCGCGGCGGACTACCTCGCCGGCATGACGGACACCTTCGCGCTGCGCCTCTACCGCGAGCACTTCTTCCCGGAGACCGGTCCGGCATGACGGCGCAACCTGCCGTCGCCGTCGTGGCGGGTTCGGGGCTGGATCTTCGGCCGCTGTTGGATTCCGTCGACGAGGAAATGGATTTCGCGTCAGTCCCCGGACTTCCCGCCGCGCGCATCGCGGGGCATTCGGGCAAATTCGTATTCGGCCGCAGCGAAAATATCCGCATGATTTTGCAGGTCGGCCGGCTCCATCTGTACGAAGGCCTGAGCTACGCCGAAGCCACCGCGCCGGTCGCCGCGCTGCACGAGTTCGGCGCGCGCACGATTTTGTTCACTAACGCCGCGGGCGGACTGTTGCCGGATATGGAACCCGGCGACCTGATGGCGGCGGACGCGATCCGCCTATGGCCGCACGGGGCCTGGAAGGAACGCACGGATGCGCTGGACGTGGATTTTGTGCCGGAAGGCTGCGCGTGGCGCGGCGCGTACCACTGGGTGCACGGCCCGTGCTACGAGACGCGCGCGGAGATCAACGCCCTGCGCGCGCTCGGCAGCGGCGCGGTTGGCATGAGCACGGCCCCGGAGATTGTACGCGCCCGCGCACTTGGCCTGCGCACCGCGGCGATCTCGTGCATCACGAACAATTGCTGCACACCGCAGAAACTTACCCATGAACATGTGTTGCGAACGGCGGCCGCCGCATCGACGCGGCTCTGCGAAGTCCTGCGCGGCGCCCTTAGCCGAAACTTCGCACCAGCGAGCCGATAAGCAACATCCAGCCGTCCGCCAGCACAAAGAGCACGATCTTAAACGGCAGAGACACGAATACCGGCGGCAGCATCATCATCCCCATGGCCATGAGCGTACTCGCCACCACCATGTCGATGATCAGGAAGGGAATGTAAATCACGAAGCCGATCTGAAACGCGATGCGCATCTCGTTCAAGATAAAGGCCGGCACCAGCACCGTCGTGGGCACGTCTTCGCGCGTTTGCGGGCGCGGCAACTTGGCGATCTGCATGAACAGCGCGATGTCGCGCGGGTTGCGCTCGAGCTGCTTGAACATAAATTCGCGCAGTGGCACCAGCGCCTTCGTATACGCCTCGTTCATCGTCGTGATATCGCCGTTGATGTATGGCTGGATCGCGTCGTCGTACATCCGCTGGTACGTGGGGGCCATGATGAAGAAGGTCAGGAACAGCGCGATGCCGATCAGCACCTGGTTCGGCGGCGACTGCTGTGTCGCCATCGCCTGCCGCAGGAACCCGAACACGACGATGATGCGCGTAAACGACGTCGTCATCACCAGAATCGCGGGCGCCAGTGTCAGGATCGTGAGCAGAAACACGATCAACAGCGAGGTGGAAATGTTCTCCGGTTCGCCGGCCTGACGGAAGGCGTCGACGATGTTCTGGCCGAGCGGGTTGGTGTCGGGCGTGTCCTGGGCGGCGGCAGAGAGGCCGGCGAGCGCGAACGCGAGCGCGAGGAGTGGGCGCAGCGCCCTAGTCCTCATGCTCACGGTTTTCCTCGCGCAGATAGCGCTGCAGGCGCTGGATATCGCCACGCAGCGACGCGATCTCGTCCTCTTCGGCGCGCGCCGCGCGTTCGGCGGGCGCGAACTGTGCCGAGCGCGACTTTAATTCCGCCAGGAACGAATCCGGGTTAAACGGGACAGTCGCCATGGACGCGATCGGCGCTTTCGATGTGTCTCCGTTGAATACGGCCGCCGAGAACTCGCCCAGCAGCGACACCGAATTCGCGTTCGCACCGACGAGCAGCACCTTCTCCCCCACCTGCACGAAATGCAGCGCCGTGCCGCGATCGAGATAGACCCGGCCAAGCACCTTGCCGAGATGAGCGCCCGCCAGCATCGGCACATTCTTTCCCCAGCGCCGCGCGGCCCAATACACAACAAGAATCAGCGCAACGACGAACGCAAGCGCGAGCAGACCCTGGGTGTAATTCGGCGCCATCGACGGCCCACCGGGCGTACGGCCCGCAGCGGTGTCCGCGGCTTGTTCCGCGGTGCTGCGGTCGATGGCGTCCATGTTCTCGCCGATTTGATCCAACAACGGATCGCTCGCCGCCGGCGCCTGCACAGTCGTTGTCGCGGTTTCAGGCGCAGTCTCCTGCGCCAATACAGGAGCCCCCAAAAACAATGCGCCCACGATCGCGACACACAACAAACTACGCACGATGCTCTCCCGCGGGCTGGCTCTGGCCCGGCGCCGCCTCGGATATACGCACGTTGAGCGAATCGCCAATCACGACGATTTCGCCACGCGCCATTGGAAGATCGTTCACCAGAATATCGGTCATCTGACCGGCGTATTTATCAAGCACCACCAGCGACCCGACCTTCAGCGCGAGGATATCACGCACGCGCATGTCCACGCGGCCCAATTCGGCCGTGACGCTCAGGGAAACGCGGTAGAGATCATCGAGCCCAAGCCGAACACCGGGCATGCCGGTGCCGCCGCTCAGTTCTTCGATGTCGGGCGCAGCGACGTGTTCAACGGCCATACGGGGCCACCTCAGCGCCCAGAGTTATAGCGGATCTTGCACCACGAATGCGTAGTGGAGCACAGCGGTGATCCGGATGTTGTCTTTCGGCTTATCTTGGATTTTTTTGAGCAGTTCATTGGATTTTTGCAAGGCCTGACGCTGAATGCTTTCCTTGATCAACAGCGTATCGTCCAACTCCTTGCGGGTCCGCGAATCGTGCAATTTGTTGATTATATCAATAAAGCGGGCCTTGTGTGCCTCAACCAGATGGGCCGTGGCCGCATCGTTGCACTCGATGGTCACGCCAAACTGCAGCAACGGCGAAGCGCCATCGCCTTCCCGCATCACGTTCACCGTGGCGGTCGGAAGCTGGATGCTCTCCGGGTGATGCGGAACGTGTTCTTCGTCTTCGTGTTCAGCAGCGTGCTCTTCGCCATGCTCGGCGGCGGGATCCTTCAGCACGGGCGCCAGCACGAATAGGTACGTCGCGAGACCGCCAATGGCGGCGACGAGCACGACGCCCGCCATCATGAGCAACCGGCCCATGCCCCCGCCACCCTTTTCAGGTGCAGCGGCAGCGGGCTTTTCTTTCTTGTCAGCCATGGATTCCCCCGAATCGGACTGGCGGAGCGCTTACTCCCCGTATGTAGCAATTTTCGCAGGATGCCCCGGAATTTGTCAATTTCCGGCCAAAATCCCGCGCGTTACCCAAGGACCTTCTTGAACACCTCGTGTTTGTACGCGATTACCGCCTGCCGGATTTCATCCACCGGCTCGCGCACCATGATTTTCTGCCCGTTCACGAGCGTCAGCACTGTGTCGGGATTGGCGTCCATTTCCTGAATGAGCTCGGCATTCAGCATGAACACATGGCCGTTCAAGCGCGTCAATCGGATCATAAAAGCCTCGCGTCAACAAAAAAGGGGCTGGAGGGTGCGGACCCTCCAGCCCCGTTCATGCACTATCCGAAATTACCGGACCAGATTCACCGCTTCACCCAGCAGCGTGTCGGCCGTCGTGATGGTTCTCGCGTTGGCCTGGAACCCGCGCTGCGTGATGATCATGTTACTAAATTCGGTGCCCAGATCCACGTTCGAACCTTCGAGCACGCCGCCATTGATCGACCCGCGGCTGCCCGTGTTCGCCGCGCCGATCTGCGGCAAGCCGGTGGACGTGCTGACGCGGAAGAGGTTGTCCCCCAATCGCTCCAGACCACCCACGTTCGCAAACGTCGCCAGCGCCACCTGGCCCAACACGCGGGTCAGGCCGTTGCTGTAGACGCCGTTCACGATGCCGCTTTCACCGATGTTATACGCCTCCAGGATACCCAGCGGGAAACCGTCCTGGTTCGGATTGTTGACTTCGCTCTGGCCCGCCAGATTGCTGATCCCGTCGAAGTCGACGTTGAAGTCGAACGGCAACACCGGCAATGTTTCACCCGTGATGTTGCCGACGGAGATCACCGGCTCGCCGGCCGCCAACTGACCCTGAAATTCCCCGGCGCCATCGTCGAACCCGTACTGGCTCAGCGAGCCGTCCGTGTTATACAGCAGCACGCCGCGTGTGCCGCCGCTGGTGCCCGCATTGAGCACCGAAGTGCCGTTGTACGTGGCATCCACCGACCATGCGTTGAACAACGTCGTGCCCGCGCCCGGATCACCGTCCACCTGTGCAATCTTCGTGAATGTCAACAGGATGTCGCGCGGCGTGCCGAGCGAGTCAAACACACGAATCGTGCGTGTCACCGTCGTCGGCGGAATCGGCGGCACGGCCAGCGGATCACCCTCCGTCGCGCTTGCCGTCAGGTTACCCGTCAGCGTCGTGCTGCTGGTCGCTTGCACGATCGACGAACCGCCGAGCGGCACCGAGATGTTGCCCACCGGCGCCTGCGTGTCCACCACGCCGTCCACCGCCGGGAATCCCTGCACGAACAGGCCGGTCGCCGTGTGCACGAGCTGGCCGTTCGCGTTGAGCGAGAACGAACCGTCGCGCGAGAACACCTGGCCGATCCCGTCGCTGAGCACGAAGAACCCGGCACCTTGGATCGCGAGATCCGACGACACGCCGGTCTGTGTGAGCGAACCCTGCGTGTGGTTGATGTCGATCGACATAAGCTTCACGCCCAAGCCAACCTGCGACGGGTTTGTACCGCCGAAGTTACCACTCGGCGCGCCTGCACCCTCAATCGTCTGGCTGAACAAATCGCCGAACGAAACGCGCGCGCCCTTGAACGCGGTCGTGTTCACGTTCGCGATGTTGTTGGCGATGACATCCAGCTTGCGCTGGAACGCTTGCAGACCCGTCACCCCCGTAAATATCGCTGTACCCATACTGCTTCCTCCGTTGGTTGCACGGCGGAATTCATCCGCCGCGCGGGGCCTCCCGGATTGGGTCCGGCCCATGTTGTATCCCCCTGCGTCACGCGCCCGCCTTGGGCACCATGACCACACTGTCGATGTTCGTGAACACGGCGGGGTCGCCGGCTTGCGGCTCCATCACCGTGATCACGGTCCGGGTCGGCACGCCCACCACGAGCGCGAGCCGATCCATTACCAATAAGGCCTCGCGCGCGCCCTTGGCGGCGGCGAGGTTGGCCGATTCCGAAATCCGCGCACGGTCCGCGTCACTGAGCTGAATGTTCCGATCGTGCAAGCGCTTTTGCGCATGCGCGGAGAACTTCAGCTCGGCACTCGCCAATTCCCCGGCGAAATTGCCGCCGGATTTGGGCGTTGTCGCGGGACTCTGCGACGGTTGCGACACAGCGTCGAACGAAACCGGACGAATCATGCGCCCGATCCTTCGCTGTCGACCGACGGCGATCTCACGCTGAACACGCTCGCCATGGACATCAACTTGCCTTCCACGGTGAGCATCACGAGGCTGCCGTCGAGATGTATTGATTCGACCTCGCCCGTGAGCAGTTCGCCGTCTACGCCGACTCCGGTGACTGTCTTTCCGAGCAATTGCGCGCCCGAAATGAAGTTCAACTGGTCGACGTTTCCGCTGAGCGTATCGAAGCTCTCGTTCAGATTCGTCTGCGCTTCGAGCGCCGAGAACTGCGCGAGCTGCGACACCATTTCCGTGTTGTCCATCGGATTCAGCGGATCCTGCGACTGCATCTGCAGCACCAGCAACTGAAGAAACGCGTCCTTTCCGAGTTCCTTCTTTACTGATTTCTGGATGATGTCCGGATCCACTTCCGTCGGCTGGCCGGGCGTGTTTGCCGCTGTCGCGAGCACCGGCTGCTGCTGATCCGTTCCGGTCGCTTCTTGCAACGTGCGCTCGCCCGCCCGTGCCCGCGCGGTCTCCATCAATTGCTTGGCGACTGATGCGCGTGCTTCCGGCGTCGGACTGAGCAGTCCAGCGCCGGCTCGTATGCCTGCCAATCCACTCATTGCGTTACACCTCCTTTCAGACCCACATGTTCAGGCGGCCACCGTGTTGCTGGCGCCTGGGTTGCTGTTCACTGCTGCCCTGCTGCTGCGACGGCGAGCCGGATGACTCGCGGTACGCCGTGCCCGACTGCCGGGCCGAGTGCTGCCCCGCGTTGCCGTGCGCGTTCTGCTGCGACGCTGTCTGGTGGCCCGCGTCGAAGTGCGTGAACACCTGCACGCTCACGCGTTCGATGTTCATCCCTTCGCGGCCCAGCGCTTCGCGCAGACCTTGCAGGTTCGTTTCCAGCGCTTCGCGCGCGACGTTGTTCGCCGCGGTCAGCACCACTTCCATGCCGCGTTCGCCCGAGTGCACCGCGATGCGGAGCTCGCCCAGCGACTGCGGCATGAGGCGCACGGTCACCACGTCTTCCGTGCGGCCCGAGAGGTAATGCACGCTGCGAACGACTGCGTCGCCCACGTCGCGCACACTCACCGACTGCGGGATGTCCGACTGCGACGCCGGCATCAGCGGCTCAGTCCGCGATCGGCCTGCCGTGTGAATTTCCGCACCGCCAAACACCGGCGCATTCACCTCGAAGGGGGACGTATCGCCCGACTTCGCGTGGTGCAGCGTCGGCATCGGCTTGAGGATTTCGCGTGCCGCGTCGTCGCCCTCGCTGTTGGTATCCGCCTGCTCCGATGCGGACTCCGCGTTCTTCGCCGAAGGCGCCGCGAGTTCACGCAACGACACCGGCTCCACCGACTCCGACGCGCCTTCGCCAGGCTGCCCCGGCCGCGCGGCCACATCGCCAAATCGGCGTGCGGCCACTGAACCTTCCGGACCTAATCCGGCCCGCGCCGCGGCCAACTGCATCGCGAGCGTCATTTCCGGCGAAGCGGTCTCTTCGCTATCCGCCGGCTGAAGCAGCGCGGCAATCTCGGCCGAGACGGCGTCCTCCGGCGAACCTGCAGCGTCGGCAACCAGCGCATCCGCGCTCGATACTCCTGCGACACCGGCCGTTTCATCGGCAACTACAGCGTCGCTTGCGACTGCGGTCGGCATCGCGGCCAGTGCAGCGGCCAACGCGGCGGTGGCTTCGGCCGAATCGACCGCGTCCTCTCCGTCGGCACCCTCGCCGTCCGGCGTTGCGCCGTCCATCGTCGCCGTGATGCCCGCCTGCGCGTTCGCCAGAATCTGGCCGAACAAATCGGCCAGCGAGGCCGGCATTCCACCGTTCGCGGCAGCTTCCGCCACGCCTTGGAACATGACCTTTCCCGTCGTTCCACTAACTGCTATTGGGTTCATTCATTCTTCACCTCCTTTCGAGTGAGATGCGTCTGTGCGCCATGCACAGACGAAAAGATGCAAATCGGGCGATGCCGATTCGGTAGCAGGAAAAAGACTTACGAGGTGAGCTTCAAAACGGAGAGCAACGCCAATCCGTTTTTGTCATTCTGAGCGAAGCGAAGAATCTCCCCGTCAATTCAAGGGAGAGCCTGCGGGTTTCGGCGCGAGGGTCTTACAACTTCTTCTCTTGCAACACTTCCAACAACTGCGCGCGGGGTTCGGCCTTCATTTCATCGAGAATCTTACCGCGACCACGGTCGCTCATCAGCGGAACAATTTTCGCCGCATCTTCGGGCGTCATCGCGGCGAGATCGATCGCCGCGTTCTTGGGATCCATCTTTTCCATCGTCTTTGCAATTTGCTCGAGCCGCGCTTGTAGCTGCTCATCCACTTGACCGAGCGCCGCGTTCACGTCTTCCTGCATCTTGGTCAGTTCAGTGAGCGTTTGCTCCACCTGCGCCTCACGCTGATCGAGCTGCGCTTCACGCTCATCCAGTTCGCGCTCTTTTTCGCGCAGGCGCTCTTGCTCTTCCTTGATCTTCGTCGTCAGCGGACCCATATCCTGTTCCGGCGCCGCGGCTTCGGTCTTCGCAGCCGTCTCTTTGCCCATCAACTTCGCGAGACTATCGGCGTTCAGCTTGCCCGTGAAGGCCAGCGCGCCCACGAGCGTGCCGACGAACACCACGACGCCCGCGATCAGGATTGCGATGATTTTTCCCATGTCCTAGTCCTCGCCGCTCATGCGTCGCCGGTGCGCGAACCGAATCACGGCGGATTCGTCGTGCCAGCGCTGCTCGCGCCGGAGCGCCTCGGCGCGCTCGGCCTTCTCGGTGCGCTCAATGAGCTTCTCCATCATGCGCTTGCGGCCCATGGCGGTTTCAAGTTCCGCGCGCGCGGACTCGACCACGTTGGCGTGCATCGCAATCTCGGCGTCCTTCGCGTCCGCGCGACGGCTGATGTGCCGCTCGTACTGATAGATGGCCTGCACGCGCGAAGGCTCGAAGCGCGTGCCGCGGGGAATGTCTGCTTCCTTTAACAGCGATCGCCGGCGCTCGTCGAGTTCGCGCCGTTGCCGGCGCAGCGCCGCGTGTTCGTTGCGCGCAATCACAAGCGCCTGCGCCTTCAGGTCTTCCTGCCGTTTGCGCACGCGCAGCAGCATCTCGTAGCGCGCGATGCGGTCCTCGGCCATCAGCGAATCCCCCGTGCGCGATGCTTCACTTCAGCAGCGCCTCCATCGTGGGCTCCAGCGCGGCGAATTCAGAGGGTTCCGTGATGCCTTGCTTCAGGAACGCGTTAATTTTCGGGGCCAGCCGGACGGCCTCGTCGATGTCGGGATTGCTTCCCTTTACATAGGCCCCAATATTGATCAGGTCCTGCGCGTCACGATAGGTCGCCAGCACCCGCCGCAGGCCCTGCGCGAAATTCTGGTGCCGCTCGCTGGTCACGTCAATCATCACGCGGCTGATGCTTTCCAGCACGTCGATGGCGGGGTAGTGTCCGCGCGACGCCAGATCGCGCGACAACACGACGTGGCCATCGAGAATACTGCGCGTCGCATCCGCGATCGGGTCGTTCATGTCGTCGGCTTCGACCAGCACCGTGTAAATTCCCGTCACGCTGCCGCGTTCTGACGTCCCCGCGCGTTCCAGCAATTGCGGCAGCAGCGAATACACCGACGGCGGATACCCTTTGGTCGTCGGCGGCTCCCCCACCGCCAGCCCCACTTCGCGCTGCGCCATCGCGAACCGCGTGACGGAATCCATCATCAACATCACGTCGAGGCCCTGGTCGCGGAAGTATTCGGCGACCGCCGTCGCGAGGTAAGCACCCTTGATGCGCACGAGCGCCGGTTCGTCCGAGGTGGCCGCGATCACGACTGATCGCGCGCGTCCTTTCTCACCGAGGTCGCCTTCGATAAAGTCGCGCACCTCGCGGCCGCGTTCGCCGATCAGCGCAATCACGCTGACGTCGGCGTTCGTGTTCCGCGCGATCATGCCCATGAGCTTGCTCTTGCCGACGCCGCTGCCCGCCATCACGCCGATGCGCTGGCCCTTGCCGCAGGTAACGCACGCATCAATCGCGCGCACTCCCGTCGAAATGGATTTGTTGATCCGCGTGCGCTGCATCGGCTTTGGCGCGGACGCCATAATCTCGATCGTGGTGCCGCCGGTAAGCGGGCCCAATTCGTCGATCGGATTCCCCAAGCCGCCGATCACGCGCCCCACCAGATCCTGCCCCGCGCGCAACTGCAGCGGCGCGCCGGTGGCCAGCAACAGACTCTCGGGTCCGATCCCGCGGCTGTGCGCGAGCGGCATCAGCAGCGTGCGCTTGCCGCGAAATCCGACGACTTCCACCGGAATCCGCTCGCCGCCCTCGGACTCCACGAAACACAACTCGCCCACGCGGGCGGGCGGCCCGGAGGCTTCGATGGTGAGTCCGACGACTTCCTGCACCTTGCCGTAGACCGTCAGCGGCTGACTGCCGCTCAGCTTGTCGAGGTGTTTTTCGAGGTTCGGGGGCGACACGCCGCGCTATCCGAGAAGCTCGTTGAGGATCTTCTCCAATTGCGACGCAAGCCGGCCATCGATGCGCACGGAGTCGGTCTGCGCGATGCAGCCGCCGGCGTCAATGGCGTCATCCGCCACCACGTCGATGCGCTCGATGCTGTCGAATTCGTTGGTCAATTCCGTCCGGTATGTGCGCAGGGTTTCCAAATCTTTCGGATTTACCCGGACCACTACGTGTTCTTCGTCCACAATCTTCTGCAGCGCGTTGCGCACGGTGCGCTGGACGAGCTCCTTGGATACCGACGATTCGCGTTCGATGATCTTCGACGCGATGCTCGTGGCCAGCCGGATCAACTGCGGCTCGATTTGATCGAGAAATTCCTTGTGCGATTGATCCACGCGCGTCGCCGCGGACTTGAGCACTTCGACCGATTCGCGGATGGATTCGCGAAAACGTCGCTCGCCATCGGCCATGCCGCGGCGAAGGCCTTCGTCATAGGCGGCCTGAGTGATCCCTGCGGCTTCTTCGTTGGCGCGCGCGATGATTTCAGCGGCTTCAACGGACGGCATGTGTCCGTTGTGCGCGTCTTCCGGAACCAGCGGCGTGCGCTCGAAGGCCGAGACGGACGCCGACTGGACAAAATTCGTCTTGATGATTTTCGGCATGCATCCCCCGATGTTTTGCCGAATCGCCCCAAACGCGTAGCCGGTAACCCCGCAGCCCGGCCAGCGGAACCAATTATACTACAATCTCGTTCTCGTTGCCGCCGCCGCGGCCTTCCACAATCAATTCGCCCGCTTCTTCCAGGCGCCGCACCACGGCCACTATCTTCTGCTGGGCCTCTTCCACGTTGCGCAAGCGCACGGGGCCCATGTACGAGATTTCCTCGCGGATCATCTCGCGCGAACGCTCGGACATGTTCTTGTAAATCTTCTCGGAGACTTCCTCGTTCGATCCCTTGAGCGCCAGCGCGAGATCCTTCGACTCGATTTCGCGCAGGGTCTTCTGGATGCCCGCGTCGTCCACGCGCGCGATATCTTCAAACGTGAACATCAGCCGGCCGATTTCGTCCGCCAAGCCAGGGTCCGACTCCTGCAACTTCGACATGATCGACTTCTCGGTCGCGCGGTCAATCGTATTCAGCATTTCCGCCACTTCCTTCACGCCGCCGGCGAAGGTGAAGCCTTGCGTGAAAATCGCCGCCATCTTGCGCTCGAGCACGCGCTCCACTTCGCGCACCACTTCGGGCGGCGTGCGCTCCATCGTCGCGATCCGCATCACGACTTCCATCTGCGTCTCCAGCGGCAGCGCCGAAAGAATGATCGCCGAGGTGGCCGAGGGCAGATGCGCGAGGATCAGCGAAATCGTCTGCGGATGTTCGTCCTGAATGAAGGTCACGATCTGGCTTGGGTCGGCCTTCTTCAGAAACTGGAACGGTACATCCTGCAGGTTGCTCTGCAGGCGCGTGAGAATTTCGATGGTGCGATCGGAGCCGAAGGCCTTTTCGAGCAAGTTGCGGGCATAGTCGATACCGCCGGAGGTCATCACCTTGTTCGCGACGGCCATTTCGTAGAACTCGTCCAGCACCGTCGAGCGCGTCCCGGGATCGATGCCTTCGAGGCTCGACAGGGCGAGCGTCATTTCCTCGACCTCGTCCTCGCTCATGCTGGACATAATGCGGCTGGCGCGCTCACTGCCCATGCAGGCCAGAAAAATCGCGGCTTTCTGTTTGCCCGAAATTTCAACCGGTCCGTCTTTTTTGTCCTTGCCCGCCATGCCGCTACTCTTCGTTCATCCAGGTGCGCAACAACGCCGCCACCGTATCCGGCTCCTGCTGCGACAACCGCTCCACTTCGGCCGCGATTTCCTGCTGGCGACGTTCCGCCGGGCTCGCTTCCGGAATCTCGATAACTTCCTCTTCCTCCGCCGGAATGACCAGCGCGCGGCGCATCAGGAAACGGACCACGAGGAACATGAGCGCGACGAGACCGATACGCCAGACCCAATTGAACCAAGTCGATTCCGTCCACGGCGCGGCCGGCAGGGTCGTCGGCGTTTCCGTCGTGATGCTATCGATGTTGAACGCCTGATCGAACACCGCCACTTCGGTCGGCACAGTGCCGTCGCCGACGGCGTTCATGATGAAGTTCGTGTACTTTGTAATCTGTTCCGGCGTGAGCGGTTTGTATTCGTCTGCCGGTGCGGCTTGTCCGTCGGCCGCGGGCGCTGCATTCGCCGGCGGACCGTATCCACCCTCGATGAACGCCGCGACCTTGTACTGCTTCACGCGTCCGGGGCGCGTTGTCGTGATCCGCGTCGTCTCGGACGGTTCAAAATTTTCGATGGTCTCGCCATCTTCGGAAATCATGCCTTCTTCGCCCGGCGCGCCGAGTTCTTCAGGGATGTTCGCGACCGCGCCCGGAGGCCCGCCTGGAGTCGGCGACATATCGCGCACGGTGGAGGTGGTTTCCATCGTGCTGATGACGGCGCCATCCGCCATCTTGCGATCCTTGACCTCCTCGGAGGTCCAATCCATCACAGCGCTGACCTGCACCACGTGCTTGACGCGCATGCCTTCGAGCGCCTGGCGAATCTTCGCCTCGGCGGCGTTTTCATACGCCACCTGCACTTCGAGCTGGTCGTTCGCGATGGAGGCAAACGCGTCATCGGACGGGCTGTGCAAAATCTGGCCGTCCGTCGTCACGATGGACACGCTCTTCGGCGAGAGATGCGCGCCGCCAAAGCTGGTCACCGTGCGCAACACGGCCTTCACTTGCGCCGGCGTCAGCGGGCCGTCGGTATCCAGCGTGACCGTCGCCATCGACGGTTTCTGTTCGCCCACGAAAAGTTCATCCGGGGCTTCGCGGATAAATACATAGGAGTTCTTCACGTACGTGAACTGATTGAGCAACTTCTGCAACTCGCCGCGCAGCGCACGCTGATAGTTCACGTCCTGCTGCCAGCGGTTCGTCATCAAGTCGGTGGTATCGAGCAGTTCGAAGCCGGGGACGACGCCCTGGCTGCTCGGAAGGTTCTGCGCGCTGAGGCCCACACGCGCGCGCGAAATATCGCGCACCGGAATGTCTATCGCCGTGCCGCCTTCGCGCAGCGTATACGGAATGCCTTGTTCGTTCAGGTAAACGGCGATCTCGTTCGATTCGTCGAGATCGAGGCGGGAGTACAGCCGACCGTATTGAGGCTGCGCGCCGTAGTAGGCCGCGCCGGCCACAAGCACGATGGTAAGAATCGCGGCGAGTGCGAGCTGCACGCGCGCGCTGATGGAGAGGCGCCGCCACGTCGTCGTGACGCCGGACACCAACTGCCGGAAAAACTCGAGCACGCTCCACCCTTCCCGCGTAGCGCGGTCCCGGGAGATGCTATGCCGTGTTCAAGTGTCAACTCCGCATCGCCACACCGGCACACGGCACGGTGCGTCCCGAAATCGCAGGCCCCGTGGCGCGGAAGCCCCTCTCTCGGGCCGAGAGTTGACGGAAACTCGGCCTGAATCTATGCAAACCGACGGCCCGGGCCGCCGGATCACACCTGCATTCGCATGACTTCTTCGTACGCGGCGACCATCTTGTTCCGAATCGCCATCATCGTCTGAAACGAGACGTCGGCCTTCTCAACCGCGACCATCGCCTCGGTAACATCCTTCACTTCACCCGACACGAGTTTCTGAATCTGCGTGTCGGCTTCGGTCTGCAATCGCTGCACTTCGGTGACCGCGTCCGCGAGCACATTCGCAAATGACGTCTCACCTGTTTCCTGTTTCGGCGTGTGGGTGCGGAGCGTGCGGGGATCGATCGCCGACGTCGCGCGCGGCGCAATCTCTGGTATCGAGAATGGATCACCCATTGCTCACCGGCCCCCTACTGACGAATAATTTCCAGCGCTTTATCGTTCATCGCGCGCCACGACAACATCACGTTGACGTTCGCTTCATATGCGCGTTGCGCTGAGACCAAGTTTATCATTTCGATCGAAAGATTCACATTGGGATATTGCACGATCCCGTCCGCGTTCGCGTCGGGATGTGTTGGATCAAAGACTTCTTCAAACGGCGACGTGTCGTGTGCTATTTCCTTCACACGAACGCCGAAGCGTTCCGGTTTCAATGTCGGCCCGATCTGCTTGCTCTCAAACACGGCCAACTGGCGGCGGAAAGGTCCGCCCTCGGGCGTGCGCGTGGTTTCAGCGTTCGCGATGTTGTTCGCGATCACGTTCATCCGCGTGCGCTGCGCGCGCACACCGGTCAACGCGATGTCGGTCGCCGATAGACTTTGTAACATCCCCATGGCCGCCCCTTACCTAGCCGTCGACAGCACGCTCTTGACCATCGAGAACTGCTTGGTCAGGAGGCTGGCATAGACGTTGTACTTACCCCTGTATTCCGAGAGATTCGCAATTTCCTCCTCTATGTCAACTTTATTGTAGTCGTTCTTGGATCCGTGGACAAGCACCCCCGGACCAAGGTGTTGCCGGGACGCCTCGAGGTGCTGGGGTCGCGACCGGCGGAGTGCGATCGTGCCGCGTCCCTCGAGCTGATCCCGCAGGGTAGCCTGAAAGTCCAGATGCACCGGGTTATAACCGGGCGTATCCACATTCGCGATGTTATTCGCCGTGATTCGGACATAGTCCTGCGCCACTTTCATGCCCGAAACCAGCAATCGCGTCGTGTCAACCCCCGAAAACGCGGACATTGCACTTCCCCCTACATACAAGTTTCCGTCAGGGAGTGGAATGGCAAGCGGTGTGCCACGGCATTAAAATCGCATAACATATTGTGTATAAATGAGTTATGTTATTTTGTGTTTAACGCCATATTAGGCAGGGCTTGCCGCACTGGGAGTATTTTGCCGGTGGAATCGAAGGACTATTCAACCCCACTGACCCGCGCACTCGGCTTCAGCGCCCCCATCATCGTCGCACCGATGGGCGGCGGACCGACGACGCCGGAACTGGTCGCGGCCTCGTGCAACGCGGGTGCGTTGGGCACTGTGGCCGCCGCGTATCTGCGTCCGGATCAGATAGAACGCGACATCGCCAAAACCCGCACGCTCACCGATCGCCCGTTTGCCGTGAACTTATTTACGCCCATGCCGCGCGTGGATTTGTCACCGGCGGAAATCGAGGCGGCCGTTGCGGCGACGCGCCCCTATCGGCAGGAACTCGGACTCCCCGATCCCGTTATCGCGCCGCCATATCATCCCGACTTCGAAGAGCAGTTCGCCACGATCCTGCGCCTCAAACCGCGCGTGTTCAGCTTCGTCTTCGGACTCATCGAGCCGCGCCACATCGAGCAGTGCAAGCGTCAGGGCATTTACGCAATCGGAACCGCCACTACCCGCGATGAGGCCCTCCAACTGGAGCGCGCCGGCGTCGACGCCATCATCGTGCAAGGTGTGGAAGCGGGCGCGCATCGCGGCATTTTTTCACCGACCGCCGATGATCCCGGCATCGGCACACTCGAACTGACGCGCGCCGTGAGCGCAACGGTCCGCGTACCCGTGATCGCCGCGGGCGGTCTCATGAATGGACAAGAGATCGCGAACGTTCTAAAAGCCGGCGCACAAGCCGCTGTCCTCGGCACTGCGTTTCTGTTGTGCAAGGAGGCGGGGACGTCGAAACCCTACCGCCGCGCGCTCGCAGAGCAAAAGAACACGCCCACACAACTGACGCGCGCATTTTCCGGACGCTTCGCCCGTGGCATTGAAAACCGCTTCATGCGCGAGCAAACGCGCGCGCTCCCATTCCCGGTGCAAAATACACTGACGCGCGACATCCGCAATCGCGCCACGGAACTGGATCGCCCCGAGTACCTCTCGCTTTGGGCCGGCACCGGATTCGCGAACATTAGAGAAATGCCCGCAGCCGATTTGATTGCACACCTGATCGCCGAATTACGCAGTTGCCCTTAATGTGGAAGCGGCGTCTCGCCGCTTGATTAGACACGCAGACTCACGCAAAAACTCAGGGCACCGCGATACCGGCGTCTTTGTACTCCTTCAGCTTGTTGCGCAGGGTGCGCACGCTGATCGCGAGCACTTCGGCCGCGCGGGTACGGTTGCCGCCACAGCTCTCGAGGGTCTGCAGAATGAGGTCGCGCTCCATCTCGGCGACGGTCGCGCCGGGGCGGAATCCTCCCGCATGCGCGTGACCATTGCCTCCGTTGCCGTGACCATTTCCATTCGCATGGTTGGTCACGGCCGGGCCGGTCTCGCTGCGCAGCATCGGGAAATCGGCATCCGCAAGCACATCCGCCGACGCCAGCACCACTGCGCGTTCGATCGCGTTCTGCAACTCGCGCACGTTGCCGGGCCACGAATGCGACTCGAGCCGCGTCCGCGTGGTCGCATCGATGCGCAGGCCTCTGCGGCCGTTCTCGCGCGCGAAGTGCGCGAGGAAATGTTCAATGAGTTGAGGAATATCGTCGCGCCGATCGCGCAAGGCGGGCAGTTGAATCGGAATCACGCTGAGCCGGAAGAACAGATCCTCGCGGAACTCGCCCTTTTGCACCGACTGTTCCAGCGTCCGGTTCGACGTCGCGATGATGCGCACGTCCACCGGAATCGATTTGATGCCGCCGACGCGATCAATCTCGCGCTCCTGCAACGCCCGCAGCAACTTCGGCTGCAGCTCCAGCGCCATCTCGCTCACTTCGTCCAGCAGCAGCGTGCCGCCGTCGGCCAGCTCAAACCGGCCAATCTTTTTGTCGACCGCGCCGGTGAACGCGCCCTTCTCGTGCCCGAACAGTTCAGACTCAAGCAAACCCGCCGACAGCGCCGCGCAGTTCACCTTGATGAACGGTTTGTCTTTGCGATCGCCGCTGCAGTGAATCGCACGCGCGACGAGCTCCTTCCCCGTCCCGCTTTCGCCGCGGATGAGCACGGTCGATTTGCTGTGCGACACCTTGCGGATCTGATCATAAACCTTGTGCATCGCGGGACTCTTGCCCACGATATGCTCGAAATTAAACGGGCCATTGGCCTGCTGGCGCAGGTATTTGTTCTCCTCCACCATCCGCCCGCGCTCCAGCGCGCGCGTGACGGCGAGTTCCAGTTCGTCCGGCGTGAACGGCTTGAGGATGTAGTCTTCCGCGCCGTCCTTCATCGCCTGCACGGCCGTCTCGATCGTGCCGTAGGCCGTCATCACGATGCAGGGCGTATTCGCGCGTTCGCGCCGCACGCGCCGCACGACTTCGATGCCGTCCATCGGCATCATCTTGAGATCGGTGATCACAAGGTCGAACGCGCCCTGCGCATATGCCGCGAGGCCTTCCTTCCCGCTCGACGCACTCTTCACGGTGTGCCCCGCGCGCAGGAGCGACTCCTCGACGTATTCGCGCATGATGTCTTCGTCGTCGATTACCAGAATGCTCGCGCGCGCCATGTCTTACCCCCGTTCTCCGCGCGGCAACACGATGCGGAAGGTGGATCCCTCCCCCACCACGCTGCTCACGTCCATCGATCCCCCGTGCGACTCGACAATTTTCGCGGCGACCGCGAGGCCGAGCCCCGTACCTTTCTCGCGTGTCGTGAAAAACGGCATGAAGACTTTCGCCAAATGCTCAGGCGCGATGCCGCATCCGGAATCGGCAATAAGAATCATCACACGATCCGGCGTGGCTTCAAGACTGACTTCGACGCCGCCGTCACCGTCAATGCTCTGCACGGCGTTCTGCAACACATTCAGCAGCACTTGGCGCAGCTTGTGGCCGTCGCCGCGCAGAAACACACCCGGCGCGACGCTGTTCCCAATTCGCACACTCGCCGGCACCGCGGACAAATATCCGATCGCCGTATCCACCAGCGCGCGCGCGTCCTGCGGCTCGATGCGAAGATCAATCGGCCGGGTGTACTCCAGCAACTCGTTCACAACGCGATCGAGGCTCTTCGTGCCCGCGAGAATTTTTTCCACCAAGCGCCGGCGCGGATCGTCGGCCGGCACATCGCGCTCGAGCAGCGCGGCAAACCCCTGGATGCCGCCGAGCGGATTGCGGATCTCGTGCGCGACAGTCGCCGCCATTTCGCCGAGCGCCGCGAGCCGATCCTTCCGGCGCACTTCCTCGCGCAGCGCCTCGATCTCGCTGAGATCCTGGAACACGCACACCGTGCCGACGCGCTCGCCGTTGCGATCCGCGATCGGCGCCGCGCGCTCACTCACGCGCACACGCTGGCCCGCGCGGTTGCGCCATTCCTTCAACCGCGCGCCCGGCCCCGCCGCGCGCTCGCCAAAAATATCGGCGTAGGGCTTGCCCGTGATGTCTTCGTCGAGCCCCAGCGTGGCGGCCGCCGCGCGGTTCCACGTCGTGATCGCGCCGTCGCGGCTCACGGCAATCACACCGTCCGACATGCTGTTCAGCACCGCATTCAGGTATTCAGTAGCAACGGTAAGTTGGCGGTTTTTTTCCTGGAGTTCACGGTCGAGAGACTGGATGCGGGCTTCGAGGCGGCGATACGACTCTTCCATCGTCGCCGAGGTGTTGCTGAAACGCTCGAAGGCCTCGGTGAGCGCGCGCAGATCGGCCTCGGCCGACACAACGGCCGCCGGACGCTGCTCGCTTTCCCCCGAATTGGTGGCCGTGATGGGCGCCACTGCCCGATTCCCCCGTCGTTCCCCAAGGGCAATTGTACGCCCTACGCGCGACGATCGACAATCGCACCGCCGGAATCGTCGTCGGTGCCGTACTTCCGGGCGTTTTCGCGGCCCCGGCGCAGCGTGCCGGATTCGCCGCGCAGCGCGTCAATGGATGCCGCCAGCCGCGCAGTCACGGATTTTCGCCGGGACTCGAAGTCGGCCGCGCGCGTATCGAATTTTTTGGAAAGTGCGCGTACACTCTCGCGATCCTCGGGGCTTATTCCCGGCGTGCGATCCCATTCATTCTTCAGCGCGTTGAATTCCGCCACGAGATCGCCGAGGCGTTTCGCGCGCTGCGCGTCTTCCTCGGTCCAGCGGTCATAGTCGGGTTCGGCGTTGGACGCGAGCACGACATCGAGCGCGGCGATGGATTCGTCGAGCCAGGCCAACTGCCGCGCGTAGTAATCGCTCAGGCGCGCCGCGATCGCCGTCACGAGGGCTGCTCCGCCGGCGCCGGAGCCGTCGGATCCGGCTGACCGGTGCGGCGCAACTGGAACCGCATCACGTCCGCGCGCGTCTTCGCTTCGACGGCGAATTTCGATCCCGATGCAACAACTTGATCATACGACTGCAACGCTTCGGTGGTTTGTCCGAGCGCATACAGCGAATTCGCGCGCTGAAACGCCGCCCACTGCTGCGCGGGCGAAGCCACGGGAGGCTCTGTCGCTTCCTGGGCGATCGCTGAAACGGGTTTCGGCGTAAGCATCGCAAAGGCCTCTTCGGCGGCGGAGTAATCCCCGCGCTGAAAAAGGAAATCGCCATACAGCACAGCCGCGCGCTCGAAAATCCGATGCGCCTCTTCTTTGTCCATGCCGGTCGCGCGCGTTTGCAGATCCGTCACCAATGCCCGCGCCTGCGCGCTACGGCCGAGGATCAACGCCGCCTGCAGCGTCACCTGCACGCCCTCCGGCGTGCGCTGCTCGGCATACTGCTCATGCGCGCGCATCAGCAGCGCCAGCGCCTCGTCCGGAGAACGCCGCAGCAAAGTCCGGCCCCAACGATTCATGAAGTCGTAGGCCTGCGGCGGGTTCAACCGGCCGATCTCCACGCGCTGCGCGACTTGCAAGCCTTCGTCGGCCGCGCCGGCTTCGATCAATTCCTCAGAGGCCTCGGCGAGCAGCGCCGCTTCATTCGTAATTCCCGCCACCTTGCCGTAGGTCTCAATCATCTCGCCTTCGAGACCGAGTTGCTTGTACAAATCCGCCAGCGCACGCAGCACCGGCAACTGCGCCGGGTTGCCGTCGTTCGCGCGAGAGAGTTCTTCCAGCCGAATGTACGCACCGTCGAGATCGCCCAGCGACATCGCGGCTTTCGCCCAACCGATCTGGCCTTCGAGCGCCTGTGGCGATCCGCCGTGCGATTCTGCGAGTCGCTCGAACGCCACTTGCGCTTCCTTCGTCGCGCCGGCTTCGAGCAGATAGTTTCCCGCATCGAGCAGCAACGCGGGATCATGCGCGCCGGCGTCGTATGCCGCGAGTAACTTCTCCGCTGCGCCAAGCGGCGCGCCATTCTTGGCCAACAGTTCGCCCGCATGTCGCAACACATCAGGATTGGCCGGATACCGCTGTGTCGCGCGGTCAGCCATGCGCCCGGCTTCGGAAATCAGACCGAGGTCTTCCAACACTTCCGACAATTCCACCAGCGCCACCGGAGTCACATCCGATTCCGGGAAGAACTGCAGCAATTCATTCAGGATATTGCGCGCTTTTTCGGGCTGACCGGTCGCGCGGTATGCCTTGGCCAGCACCAGATATATAGCGTCGTTGCCTTCGACCGTCGTCGCGGTATCGAGCCGGCGCTCCAACTCATCGATGGCCGCCTGCGGATTGCCGCTCTGCAGCGCGAGTTCGCCCAGCCGCTGGCCGGCCGCCATCGCCTGCGTGGTATCGGGATGCTCCGCCGTCGCCAGCATGTACACCGCGCGCGCCGCATTCGGATTTCCGCGCGCAAGGTAGATGTCGCCCTGCAGCATGCGCGCCCGCGCCGACAAGTTCGAATCGGAGTGCTGATCCAGCAAGCGCTCCGAGGTATCCAGAGCATCCTCGATCTGTCCCGTGCGGAAATCGAGTTCCGCCATCGCGAGCATCACATCGTCGTGCAGATCGCTCGTCGGGTAGTCCTCAAGGATGCCCCGAAGCTCGGCGCGCGCCGCAGGAATGTTTTCCTCGCGCTCGTACACATCGGCCTTCCACATCAGCGCCTCGGGTGTGCGCGGGTCTTCGTGGCCGGCCTCCACGGCTTCGTCGATCGCCGTATGCAACACATCGGCCTTGGCGGCATTCAGATGCGCGGGCGCGGACAACACCAGCGCCTCGGCGCGGATGAACAGCGCATCGGGCCGGTGCTCATCCGACGGCTCCGCGTGTTCGAGCGCCTTATCGATGAGCGCGAGCGCGGCAGTGTAATCCTTTTGATCGATATGCGCCTGCGCCATGCGGACCGCGCGCTCCAGTCCGAGTTCGGCGGGCAGATCCTCCTCGGACGGGGGGACATAGCCGCGCAACGGATTGTTCAGCAAAAACGCGAAGGTCAGCACGCCCACAAACACGCCCAGCTCCATCGCGGCGGCCGCGCGCGCGGGCTGCGCGAGAATCGCTGCGAAAATTGGTGGCGGCAAGAAACGCTTCTTCGGCGCGGCTTCGGCCGGTGGCGCTGCTGCGGTCTCGGTCGCACCTTTTTTCGCAGCCGCGGGCGCCGTCGCGGGCGACGATGCTGAGGTTGCAGCAGCGGCCGATGTCGCCGCGGGGACTTCCGCGGGCGGCGGCGTGAATTCGGGTGCGGCCCCGGCCGCGACATTTTCGCTACCAATTTCTTCGATGACGGACGTCTGCGTGACCGTGTCGACCACGGGCGCAGGCGCGGCGAGTCCGGCCGCCTCGTCGGCAGCCGCATCTTCCGCGTGCTGCGCCGTCAGCGGTTCGTCCTCGGTGTCAGCCGTCTCTGCCGCTGCATCACTGACGGCCGCCAGGACATCATCCATGCCGTCGGGTTCCGCATCGGCGGCGGCGGCGTCTTCCACGGCCGCAACGATTTCGTCGTCCTGTTCCACGGCCGCGATGGGAATGTCCATCGATTCGGTCAGTTCTTCGTCCGCCGTCGCGCCGCCGAGAATTTCATTCTGATCGATAGGCTTGGCGGGCATGGTCTTTGGCGCTGGCGCTTCTTCTTCGGCAATCGAGGACAATTTCTCAAAGGCCCGATCGAGGGACGGATCAGGTTCCACATCCGGATCGGGAGCGCTCACCTGCGCGATGAGATCGTCCATGGCCGACGCGCCCGAGGCGGCGGCGGACAACGCGACGACGGGAATCGGTTGCGATCCACCGCCCGCGAGGGGATCGAGTGTGGACGGGGGTTCGTTCGTACCCGCGCGGGGCGCCTGCGCGCGGCGGGTCTTGTCTTCAAAGGCCTGAATCAGCGCGTCGATTTCGGACTGAGGGACGTCCGACGCGGATTCACGACCCTGATCGTCCGGTGACACGTGTCCCCCTGAAATGCGGCAGCCGCCCTGCGTTCACTATAGCACCACGCGAAAGTGGTAACAACGCGGAACGGCTTAGAACATCACGACTTCGATGCGTTTCTCATTCGCCCCGCCGGGATGAATCAGCAGCAAATCGTCCCTGCCGTTGCCGTCGAGATCCCCGGTGCGCACTATGCCGAAGGTCGGCATCGGCAACTTAATCCATGGCGACGAGGACAGGAATTCCTTGGACGATCCGCGGTAGAACGACATCGTCTCCGAGCCGGTGCCCACGCACGCATCGAGGTACCCGTCGCCATCGAAGTCCGCCATTGCATACGCAGAGCGTTCGCGGCCGTCGGGGGCATCCAGTGTCAGGTCCGCGCGACGACTCGGCTTTTCCGAAAAACCCTTCGGGCCGAATTCATACACGGCCGCTTCGACCGTGACTTTTTTCCGGATGAAATAATTCACGATGTTGCCGAGCCCAATCGGAATGCTGATAAATACCAGATCGAGTTTCTCGTCGCCGTTCGTGTCGCGCAATGCGGCCGACGTAAACGACCCGCTGCTCGTGCGCGCGGCGGTCGGCTTTGCGGGATACTCAAACGGTCCCGTAGCGAGATAGATCTGCGTTTCGGTTTTCAGGTTCACCGTGCCGCTGGTTGACGTCACCATCAAATCCAGCCAGCCATCGCCGTTGACATCCTGCAGCGATGCGGACGAATCCCAGCGCTCGTCGAGCCGGCGCGGAATGGTGTACTGCGCCTGCGTGCTCCAGTTCTGGCCGTAGGCGAAATCGGCGCGCGCATCGCTGAGCAGCGCAATCGCACGCTGCGGCTGCTCTGGCAAGGCAAACGTGGAGACCGCCGGCAGACGGTTCGAAATCTGGAAGTTCGAATAGTCACGCAGCTCGCTGCTGGTCGGCGCGGGCAGCGTGGCGAGTTGCTGGCCATTGCCAAAAACGCCATAGCCTTCCGGAATCGGGAGCAGCCATTCGTCGCGGCCGTCGCCATCGAGATCCTCCGCCGCATCGCGCAGAAACACCGGCTCGCGCGATCCTGTCGGCAGAATCGACACGAATTCCATGCGACTCGTTTCGACGAGCGTTTTTCCTTCGAGCCGCAATACCTGCGCGCCACTGCCCGCGAGCAACACGACTTCGCGCGGCGGCTTGCCGTCCACTTCCGAGGTAAACGCGGTGCCGTTTTCCGGCGGCAGCGGATACCGGATCGGCGGTGCGACGTCGAAGCGTCCGTGCGCATTCGCGAGAAATATTTGTAGCTCTTTGTCGGGGACATCCGCTTCTTCGTTCGAGCAATACGCGAGAATGTCCTTGAAGCCATCGCCATTGAGATCGGCGGTGAGAATGTCCCACACGGGGCGTTGCGCGGTGAGCAACGTGTGTTGCGCTTGCGCGAAGAGGGTTGTGGTACATAAAACGACAGCCAGCATTACTATTCCCCCACCACAAAAATGAACATACCGCGCAAGTATGCCATGCGAAAACGAGACGCGCGTACAGGGATTAAGACGACGGAAGCTTGCTTTGTATTTCCGCGCCGGGCATCGGCGTGCGAATGTGAGTGGGCGGCGGAGTATTCGCGCGGGCCAATGACCCTAAGTAATCGACAAATATCGCCAGATTAATGTCGTCGGAAAGATCTTCGTCAAACCGAATCGCGGTGCCGAGCACCTTCTCGCCTTCGGACTTCACCCACATGATGTGCCCCGAACCCATCAGCGCGCGCGGCAGGCCCATACTGCGAGGACAATCCCGCAGATTAATGTAGATTTCGACCGGCTGACCGGCGTTCACCGTGTGCTTGCTGCGGCAATACATCCCGCTGACAGAAATATTGTCGGCGATCCCCTGGCCCACGAGCGGTTCGGTTTTGTCCGGAATTTGTACAGCAATCTTGATCGAAGTATGTGTGGGCGTACGCTTGGCGTGCCGACGATCGGCTGTCCGCTCGGTGGGGTCGTCCCACGCGGCGTCTATGTTATAGGGCGTTCGCTTGGACATGTATTCATCCTAACGATAGAAATGCTAGCAATTCAGTGCGAATTCGTCAATTTATTCATTTTGTCACGATAATTTAGCCGGGAATTTGAACCCCACAGAGACTTAAAAGTGCGCATGTTCTCGTTTATTGTTAATACATTGACTTGCATACATATGTAATTCGATGTATGATTATGCAGTACATCGGGATCACCGGAATGAACGCGTTGCACAAACCGCATAGCTACGAACGCTTCGTAGAGCGCTTGTCGGAGATCATCGACAGGCATGAATCGTCCGTCTCGATGATCCTGGTCGACATGGATTGGTTCGGGCGTCTGAATTCCGAACACGGCCGTACGGCCGGCGACGAGGCCATCCGCGCGCTGGATCAGCATCTGGTCGCGCGCATCCCCTCGCCCGGCGAGGTCTATCGCTACGGCGGCGACGCGTTCATGGTGTTGCTGGAAGGCGTGGAAAAGGAGCAGGCTTTTCTGGTGGCCGAGGCACTGCGCGCGGGATTTGAGTCTGCACACGCCGCCGGTTCGAAGCTTACAATTAGCTGCGGTGTGGCTGCGTATCCCGACGACGGCGATGCGGTGCCGGTGTTGCTCCGCAAAGTGAGCGAGGCGCTGTACCGCTCGAAAGTTTCCGGCCGGAATCGCGTCGCGCTGGCGCGCGAAGAAAAAATGGTGACGAAAACCGTGCACTACACGCAGGGGCAACTCGAAGGACTCTCGCGGCTGGCGAAGCGCGAGAATCTGAACGAAGCGACCTTGCTGCGCGAAGCGCTGGACGACTTACTGCGAAAGCACAATTCCTGACATGGCGACCACCAAAAAAATTCGATGCACGTGGTGCGGCACGGACCCGCTCTATTGCGAGTACCACGACAAGGAATGGGGCGTGCCGGTGCGCGACGACCGCAAGCTCTTCGAGTTCCTGATCCTGGAGGGCGCGCAGGCGGGCCTGAGCTGGATCACCATCCTGCGCAAGCGCGACGGCTACCGCAAGGCCTTCGCGGATTTCGATCCGGAGAAGGTCGCGCGTTTCACGCAGAAGCGCATCGAAAAAATCTTGCTGGACCCGAGCATTGTGCGGAACCGGCTGAAGGTCGAGTCGTCGGTGTCGAACGCGAAGGCCTTTCTGGAGACGCAGGAAGAGTTCGGTAGCTTTTCGAAGTACATCTGGCGGTTTACGGACGGCAAGCCAATCGTGAACCGGCGCAAGTCAATCAAGGAAGTGCCCGCGCGGACGGACATCTCCGACGCGATCAGCAAGGACCTGAAGCAACGTGGATTCCGGTTTGTGGGCTCGACGATCATCTACGCGCACATGCAGGCGACAGGGATGGTCAACGATCACACGATCGATTGTTTTCGGCATTCGGCATTGGCGAAGGTGAAATGAAAGGCGGTACGACCATGGCAAAAAACATCTATCAGAAAATCTGGGACGCGCATCTGGTGCATGAGCCGAAGGGCGAGGACCCGATCATTTACATCGATCGGCAATACGTCCACGAGGTGACCTCGCCGCAGGCCTTCGAGGGACTGCGCCTGTCGAACCGCAAAGTCCGCCGGCCGGATCGCACCACGGCGACGATGGACCACAACATCCCGACGACGGATCGCACGAAGCCGATCCGCGACGCGATCTCGAAGCAGCAGGTCGAAACGCTGAAAAAGAATTGTAGCGACTTCGGCGTCGAACTCTTCGACATGCAGGACAAGCGCAACGGCATCGTGCACGTGATCGGGCCTGAACAGGGTCTGACACAGCCGGGCATGACGATCGTGTGCGGCGACTCGCATACCTCCACGCACGGCGCCTTCGGCGCGCTGGCCTTCGGCATCGGCACGAGCGAAGTCGAGCACGTGCTGGCGACGCAGACATTGATTCAGAAAAAATCCAAGACGATGGAAGTCCGCGTGAACGGCACGCTGCCCGTCGGCATCACGGCCAAGGACATCATCTTGGCGATCATCGGCAAAATCGGCACGGCCGGCGGCACGGGCTACGTGATCGAATACACCGGCGAAGCGATCCGCGGCCTGAGCATGGAAGGCCGCATGACGGTGTGCAACATGACCATCGAAGGCGGCGCGCGCGCCGGCCTGATCTCGCCGGACGACAAAACCGTCGCGTACCTGAAGGGCCGCCCGCGCATCCCGCAGAACGGCCAGTGGGAAGCGTTGTCCACGCGCTGGCGCAGCTTCGCGTCGGACGCAGGCTGCAGCTACGACACCGTCGTCGAACTGCACACGCGCGACATCGAGCCGCAGGTCACCTGGGGCACGTCGCCCGGCATGGTCACCGGCGTGAGTGGCAAGACTCCCGTGTTGGCGCAGATCGCCGACCCGAACGTGCGCGAATCGGCAAAGAACGCGCTGGCGTACATGGGATTGGGCGAAGGCACACCGATCCAGAAGATCGCAATCAACAAAATGTTCTTCGGCTCGTGCACGAACGGCCGCATCGAAGACCTGCGCGCGGCGGCCGCCGTCGCGAAGGGTCACCGCGTGAACGCGAAGATCGAGCAGGCGCTGATCGTGCCGGGTTCGCATCTGGTGAAGGAGCAAGCCGAAGCCGAAGGGCTGGACAAAGTCTTCAAGGCCGCCGGCTTCGAATGGCGCGAGGCAGGTTGCTCGATGTGTCTGGCGATGAACGACGACCGCCTGAATCCCGGCGATCGCTGCGCGTCGACCTCGAACCGCAACTTCGAAGGCCGCCAGGGCAAGGGCGGCCGCACGCACCTGGTCTCCCCCGCGATGGCCGTCGCCGCCGCGATCGAAGGACACTTCGTGGACATCCGCACATGGCAGTTCAACTGAGACCTATCGCCAGCACGATTGCCGCGCTACTGCTCTGCGCCTTTGCCTCCGCGCAGGCGCCGGGCACGCGCACGCTGCTGGACGCGCACAATTGTTATCCGTACAACGGCAAATGGACGGATCGCATCGAGCGCGCGCTTAAGACGGGCACGCCCGTGGCGATCGAACAGGATCTCGTGTGGTTCACGGATCCGAGCACCGGCGCGTCGCGCAGCATCGTGTCGCACGGCAAGCCGTATACGAACAACGAGCCGTCGCTGGACGAGTACTTCTACGGCCCGGTCGCACCGCTGCTGCGCGAGGCGCTGAAAAAAGGCAACGACGGTTCGTGGCCAATCGTCACGTTGAACATCGACTTCAAAGACAGCTCGCCGGAGCATTGCCGCGCGGTGCTGGAGGTTCTAAAGAAATACGAAGACCTCACGACGACGGCGGCGAAGACCGCGTCGATCACCGAGGTCTCCCCGCTCGATGTGAAGCCGCTGTTGATCTTGGCCTCGGGCGCGGGCGGACAGTTCCAAGTGTTTTACGACGAGGTGCCGGCCGGCGGCAAAGTACTCCTGTTCGGCGCCGCGGAAACCGGCGGCGATGCCCCGCGCGGCCTGAGCGGCGAGGACCGTATCAAGTACGTCGCTACTGTGGCGCCGTCGGAAATCGCGCCGAAGCCGGCGGACAATTTCCGCCGCTGGTGGAACAACGCATGGAATGTGGTCGAGGCCGGCGGCATGACGCGCGGCGGCGACTGGACGGCGGACGAAGCCGCGCGCCTGAAGGCGCTGGTCGATCACGCGCACGCGCAGGGATACTGGATCCGGTTCTACACGCTCAACGGCCACACGCCGGACGAAAGCCTCGGCTGGGACCGGAGTTATAATGTAGGTTCGCGTGCTGCCGTGGAGGAACGTTGGCGGGCCGCCATCGCGGCCGGCGTCGACTTCGTCGCCACGGACATGTACGAAGCATTCGCGGAAGTGAAAGACTCGAAGTAACGAACGGAGGAGTAGCCCATGAAGTACACACGAACCATTCTGATGATCCTGTTGCTGGCAATCGGCTCGATCGGCGTTGCGGGGTGCGACTCGAAAGGCGGCGAAGGCCCGGGCGAGCGCGCCGGCAAGGCGTTTGACGACGCGGTCGACAAGGCCGACGAGAAACTCAAGGACGTCGCCGAAGACGCGAAAGACGCCGTGAAGGATGCGGCGCACGATGTGAAGGAAGAAGTGAAGGACGCCGTCGAGAAGTAAGGAATAATCCGGAATTCCGTGTTCTTGCCAGTCGAAATTGGACCGAATCCGGAATATATCGATCGGAGAGGGCGTCTGTCGCTGTATGGGGCGGTTCGCCTCAAACACAAACTCGCCACCGGCGAGGGAGGATCAGACCATGGAAATGAAGTGGATGCGTGGAATGGCGGCAGTAGGAATTACACTCGCCGTGGTCATGGGCACGGCGGGATGCAAGGAAAAAGGCCCCGCCGAAAAACTCGGCGAGAAAATCGACAACGCAGCCGACAATGCCGGTGACGCGATAGAAGACGCCGCCGACAAAGTTGAAGACGCGGTAGACAAGTAGACCGCGAAGGACCACGCCATGCCCTGTTGTCTAATGATTGTCGCCGCGATGTTTCCGCGGCTGGCGCTGTTCATCATGTGGCTCAGTGGATACGGCGGCGAGGCATTCAAGACCGCGCTATGGCCCTTGCTCGGCTTTTTCTTCATGCCGTTCACGACATGTGCATATGCGATTGGCATGAATGAGAACGGCGCGATCGATGGTTGGGCATTGGCACTCGTAATCGTCGCAGCCGTAATCGACATTGGCAGTCATGGCGGCGGCGCGCGTTCCGCGCGAACACGCTATGCAACGAGAATTAAAACGTAGGAGTGGAGGCAAGCATGGACAAGTTTACGCAGTTGAAGGGAATCGTCGCGCCGCTGGATCGGCAAAACGTCGACACGGACCAGATCATCCCAAAACAGTTCCTCAAGCGCATCGAGCGCACGGGGTACGAAGACGGTCTGTTCTTCGATTGGCGCTTCAAGGCCGATGGCTCGCCCAACCCTGATTTCGAGCTGAACAAGCCGCGGTATCAGGGGGCCTCGATCCTGCTCGCGCGCGACAACTTCGGCTGCGGCTCGTCGCGCGAACACGCGCCGTGGGCACTCGACAACTACGGGTTCAAGTGCATCATCGCGCCGTCGTACGCCGATATTTTCTACAACAACTGCTTCAACAACGGCATGCTGCCGATCGTGTTGCCGGCGGCGGAGGTCGACACGCTCTTCCGCGAAGTCTCCCCCACGCCGGGCTACGAGTTGAAGGTCGATCTGCCGTCGCAGACAATCACGCGGCCGAACGGGCAGACGATCCGCTTCGAGGTGGACCCGTTCCTGAAGGAACGTCTGCTGAACGGCTGGGACCAGATCGGCCTGACACTGCGGCACGCGGACAAGATCGCGGCCTACGAGTCGGCGCACGGAATCGCATAAACAAATTCTAAGAGCACGACCCTCGCCCTTCGGATCCGTCCGAAGGGCTTTTTCGTTGCACGGGTTTTCGGAGACGCGCAAGCATCCGTGGTAAAATAGGCGCAGACACGAGTAACGGTGCGATGCCTGTATATACCTACGAAATCGTAAACGACGACGGATCGGGTGGCGAGACCTTTGAAGTCTTGCGCAAAATGAGCGATCCGCCGCTTGAGCGCCATCCGGAAACCGGTCAGAAAGTCCGCCGCGTGTTTCAGCCGGTGCACATCGCGGGCGCCAGCAGCGGCCTGCACGACAAGACCCGCCTGAGCGACAAGAACCTGGAAAAGCACGGGTTCACGGCCTACCGAAAGAACGGTAAAGGCCACTACGAAAAGACCGCCGGCAAAGAAGGCCCCTCGCACCTCTCCACCGGCGACTGAGCCTCCTCCCCGCTCGCAAATCTCGGCGCGCTCGTGTCATTCTGCCGCGGGAGCACCCTTCGCATGCAGCGCGCATTCGTCACCGGCGGTTCCGGATTTGTCGGCCGCAACCTGATCACCGAACTCGCCAAACGCGGCGTACAAGTCTGCGCGCTCGCGCGATCGGATTCCGCGGAGCAATCCGTGCGTTCTGCCGGCGCACACACCGTCGCGCGCGGCGATCTCGATGACACCCAAGTGATGACCGACGGCATGCGCGGTTGCGACACCGTGTTCCACGCGGCCGCGAAGGTCGACATCTGGGGCGATCCCGCCGACTTCCACCGCATCACCGTGCAAGGCACGCAAAATACGCTCGATGCCGCGAAAGCCGCGGGCGTGAAAAAATTTGTGCACGTCAGCACGGAAGCCCTGCTTGCCGGTGTGCCGCGCCCCATGCTCAACATGGACGAGACCTGGGACTATCCCGAAAAACCGGCGGGACTCTATCCGCTCACGAAAGGCCTCGCCGAAAGGAAAGTTATCGCGGCGAATAGTCCGCAATTCACTACCATCGCCGTGCGCCCGCCGATGATCTGGGGCAAAGGCGACACGTCACTACTGCCGAAGATCGCCGAGGCGGTGGAGCGCGGGCAGTGGGTGTGGTTCGGTGGTGGACACTATCCGCACGCGACGACGAACGTCGCCAATGTGGTGCATGGCCTGCTGCTCGCGGCGGAGAAAGGCCGTGGCGGCGAGATTTATTTCGTGACCGACGGCGCCCCGCAGGATTTCCGCGAGTTCATGACGGCGCTGCTGCGCACGCGCGGTATCGAAGCGCGCGGCCGCAACCTGCCCTTCGGCGTTGCGCGCGCCGTCGCCTATGGCGGCGAGTGGATCTGGAAAACCTTCGGCCTGAAAAGCATGCCGCCGCTCCCGGTCACGGCGCTCTACATCATGGGCCAGGGGCTCACGGTAAACACCGCCAAGGCGCAGCGCGAGCTCGGCTATGCCCCGATCATGACCGTCGAGCGCGGCCTTGCGGAGCTGGCCGCCGAGCGCTAATCCGCGTTTTACCCGCCCTCGGCAGCGTGGTATGATGCGCGCCGCTGTTTGCGGATCGCAGGCGGCTAATTCCCAAAAATCGCATTATATTGGTGAACATTTACATGGCAAACACGGTTACTCCGCAACACCCGCACCACGGCCACAAAGAAGAAACGCCGAAGGCCGACCTGATGTCCCTCATCACGCGCATCCAGGCGCGCCCGGCGCCGTTCCTCGGCACGATCGCTTTCGTGGTGCTGGTCCTCATCGTCACCGGCATCTACCGCGCGTCGCAGTCCTCGAAATACACGGCGGCGGCGGATCAGTACGCGCGCGCGCTCGACATCGAAAAACCGGATGAACGTGCGACCGCGCTGGCCACGCTGGCGGGCGAAGGCACCGCGCTCACCCCGCGCGCGTTGTATATGGAAGGCGAGTCCGCGCTGGAAGCCGGCAATCACGACGGCGCGCGCACCGCGTTCACCAAGCTGCGCGAACAGTTCCCGAACTACGAATTCGTGCCGGAATCGGTCGAGGGCTTGGCCCTGATCGCCGAAGACGGCGGCAAGTTTGCGGATGCCCGTGGACTCTACGAGGAAGTCGCCTCGAAGTGGCCCGACTCCCCCGCCGCGAAGCGCCAGGCGTTTAACATCGCGCGTTGCCTGGAAGGCGAAGGCCAGATGGCGCAGGCGGTGGAGAAGTACCGCGACCAGATCGAAGAATTCCCCGGCTCGACGATCGCCGTGCGCGCGCAAACGCGCCTCGACGAATTGCGCGCCTCGAACCCGGAATTGTTCCCGGCGGAAGCCGCTGCGAACGGGCCGGAGATTCAGGTCCTGCAGACTCCGGAAGCCGCCGCGCCCGCGGAAGGCAACGCTTCGGCTGCGACGGAAGATGCAACGGCGGCGCCCGCTCCTGAAGCAGCTCCGGCGGAACAGCCGGCCGCTGAACCGGCGCCCTCGACACCGCAATAACGCGATCGGCTTAGTCTGAGTTGCGCTTGATGCTCAGGTCTTCGAGCACTTTGCGCGTGCGCGCGTGGAGCACTTTGATTTCCTGAATGTGGAAGTCCGAGACGGATTCCACATCGACTTCCCGCTCGAATTCCTGCGCGAGGTGATCGAGCAGATGCTTGTTGTCCGAGCGCAGCCGCCGCGCGACGTCTGGATGCGCTTGCAGCGTGATGGCCTTTTCCTTCGAGCGGCAAAAATAGCTTTCCAGCTTCCGCAGCGTGTCGAAGGTCATCGTCGAGATCGAGAACACCCACCCGGAGCCCGAGCAATACGGGCAATGCTGCGACAACTGGCGCACGAGGTCCGTTTTCACGCGCTTGCGCGTCATTTCGACCATGCCCAGCTCGCCAATGTCGGACACCGTAATCCGCGCGCGGTCTTTCTTGATGACTTCCTTGCACTTCTGAATCAGCTTGCGGCGGTTTGATTCCTGTTCCATGTCGATGAAGTCGACCACGATGATGCCGCCGAGATCGCGCAGGCGCATCTGGTGCGCCACTTCTTCCGCGGCTTCCATGTTTGTCTTGAAGACCGTGTCTTCAAGCGCCTTCTTGCCGGTGAACTTGCCGGTATTCACATCGATCGCGACGAGCGCTTCGGTTGTGTCGATCACGATATGCCCGCCGCTTTTCAGCGGCACCTTGCGCTGCAGGGCTTTTTCGATCTGCCCCTCGATGCCCATGCGCTCGAAAATCGGCTTGCTGCCGCTGTAGATACGGCAGCGCTGCTTGAGCCCGGAGGCGTATACATCCAGAAACTCGACAATGCCGTCGAGCGCGTCCTTGTTGTCGATTGTCAACCGGCCGACATCTTCGGTGAAGGTGTCGCGCACAGTGCGCAGCACGGCGTCGAGGTCTTCGTGCAGCAGCGCGATGCCGCTGTCCTTGTCCATCACCTTCTTGATGCGGTCCCACTGCTTGTTCAGATAGCGCAGGTCCGCGAGGATTTCCTCTTCCGGCTTGCCCTCGCCCGCGGTGCGCAAAATCAGGCCGTAGGGTTTGTTCTTGCGGAAGTTGCGCAGGATGCCCTTGAGCCGCTCGCGTTCTTTCTGGCTTTCAATCTTGCGCGAGATGCCAATCTGCTGCACGGTCGGCATCAGCACCACATACCGCCCCGGCAGCGTGACATAGTTCGTCAGGCGTACGCCCTTCGTGCCCAGCGTGTCCTTCTGCACCTGCACCATGATCCACTGGTTCTTCTTGAGCATCTTCTCGATGCCCTGGCGCTCGGGTTTCGCGCCTTTCTTTTTCGGCTGGTCAACGTCTTCGAGATCGAAGTCTTCCTCGACCGCGGCGATGTCGCCCACGTACAAAAAGCCGTTGCGCTCGCTGCCGATGTCCACAAACGCCGCTTGAATTCCCGGCACGATGGAATCGACCCGGCCGCGATACACATTGCCGACGAGGCTTTGTTCGCCGTGCCGTTCAACGCGCATTTCCACGAGCCGCTTGTCTTCGAGCCGCGCGATACGCGTTTCGAGTGCCTCGACGTTAATCACAATTTCATTCATAGAGTCCCCTGACGCGACGGCGCGAGTACGATCGGCCGGCTTACATGGCCGGCGACGCTACGCCGTGCGTTCACACTGAAAATAAATCCCATGCACGCCATGGTGGTTAAACAGAATGTGCCGCCGTAACTGAGAAACGGCAACGGAATGCCCGTGACCGGCAGGATGCCAATAGTAATCGATATGTTCACAAACACATGGAAGCCCAACATGGCGACACAGCCGACGGCAATGAGCATCCCCTGCGGGTCCGCCGCCGTGCGCGCGATGTGCAGCATGCGCCAGAACAGGCACAGGAACAACACGAGCGCCACGCATGCGCCCACGAACCCGAATTCCTCCGCCAACTGCGAGAAGATGAAGTCCGTGTGGTGCTCCGGCAGATACCGCAGGTAGGTCTGCGTGCCGTTCAGGTAGCCCTTGCCCGTGAGCCCGCCGCTGCCGACGGTGATCTGACTCTGAATCGTGTGGTATCCGGTACCAAGCGGGTCCGCGCTGGGGTCCACCATCGTCAACACGCGCTGCTTCTGGTAGGGCTTCAGGTGATTCCACGCGAACGGCATCGTCACCAAGCCAATGGTTGCCAGCCCGATCAGATGCCGGATCCGGCAGCCCGCGGCAAACAACATCGCGGCCGAAATCGGCACGAGCACGCCAGCCGTGCTGAGGTTCGGTTCCAGGAAAATCAGCGCCGCCGGCACACCGGCGATCATGAACGTCAACAACAGAAACGGCAGCTTCTCGATCCGCTTTCCGATAAGCGTGAAGTACCACGCCATCGTGAGAATCATGACGATCTTCGTGGACTCCGACGGCTGGAAACCGATGGGCCCCAGATCGATCCAGCGCTGGCTGCCGTTGACCTCTTTGCCGATGATCAATACAGCGACAAGGAGCGGTACCACGACGCTATAGGCAATCGGCGCGAGCGACACGATCGCTCGGTAATCAATGCACGTAATGGCGAGCGCGATGCACCAGCCCAACGCAAAAAACATCATCTGCTTTACGTAATGCGGCGTCGGCGAGACCATGCTGCGGCCCGCGCTGTATAGCTCAATAATTCCATACGCGGACAACAGAAATATCAGGATCGTCAGAATCGGGTCGACGCGGCGCAGGTTCGACAACGAGAACAGGCGCAGGCCGGGATCGCTTTTGCGCGCGCCGATCATTCGCTGGGCTCCACACTGGCAAGTTTCGCGGGCGGCTTCGTGCCCCATGCGTCGTAAAACGTCGTAACGATGTCCTTCGCACGCGGCGCCGCCTCGGAACTGCCGTGGTGGCCGTGCTCGACCAGAATGCAGATCGCCAGGCGCGGTTCGTGATCGAGTACGCCGGCGACGAACCACGCATGGTCGCGCAATTCCTTCGGAATGTCCTCTTCGTTTTTGTACTGTTCGTGCTGCGAAAGGCTCACCATCTGCGCGCTGCCTGTTTTGCCGAGAATATCCATGCCCTGGATGTACGCGGCGTGGCCCGTGCCGCTTGGCGCAGGCGGCCCTTTCTCCACGCACTTGCGCATGCCCGTGCGCACGATTTCCAGTGTGCGATCGCTCAGCAGGCGCTCCGACCGCACAATCGGCGTGCCCATACTCAGATGAGGCACGACCCGGTAGCCGCCGTTCACAATCGCCGCCATCAACACCGCGTTCTGCAGCGGCGTCACGTTGCACGCGCCCTGCCCGATCGAAAGGTTCACCGTATCGCCCGGATACCAGCGGTACTCCCACGGCGCATCGGGATGCTTCGGCTTGAACAGCGCCTCTTTCCATTCGCGCCCCGGCACAAGGCCGGAGACCTCGCCCGGCAGGTCGATGCCCGTCTTCTCGCCGAGGCCAAGGTTCTTGGCCCATTTGTTGATGCGGTCGACACCAAGCTCCAGCCCCACGCGATAGAAGAACACGTCGCAGGAAAACGCGAGCGCGTCAACCACGTCCACGTTGCCGTGCCCCTGCCGCCGCCAACAATTCCACGAGCGGCCGTCGGGCGTAATCTTGAAGTGGCCGGGGCAATAAAACTTTGTCGACGTATCGATCACGCCTTCTTCGAGTGCTGCCGCCGCGAGCATGACTTTGAATACCGAACCTGGCGCGTAGACTTCCTGATACGCGCGGTGGATCATCCGGTTCGGCTTGCCCGTCAGCGCCTCCGAGCGCTCCCGCGCCGCCGTCTTGCTCACGAACACCGCCGGGTCATAGCCCGGCGAACTCGCGAGCGCGAGGATCTCGCCGGTGTCCGCGTTCAGCACCGCGATCGCGCCGTGTTCGCCTTCGAGCGCGCGTTCGGCCACAGCCTGCAGGCCGATGTCGAGCGTCAGGTGTACGTCGTCGCCCGCCTGCGCCTGCTGCACCTCTTCTTCGACCTTCAATGTATGCCCGCGGCTGTCCACTAGGTTATCGATGTACGGATTGCCCGAAGGATCGGTGCGCAACTGCGGCGTGCCGACGGCGAACTTGGTCACCAGCATCTGGCCGTCGCGGCCGTGCAACTGCGCCTCGAAGCGGCTCTCGACCCCCGCACGGCCGATGAGGTCGCCCATGTCGTAGCGTTCGCCGCGCTGCTCAAGTTCCTTGGCGTTAATCTCGCCGACATACCCCAGCAACTGGCCCGCGGTCTTTCCATACACATAGCGGCGCAGGGGGCGAATCGCGGTGAACACCCCCGGCAAAGCATAGGCGTATTCATCAATCCGCGCCGAAACCGACGCCGGAATATCCGCGCGCACCAGAATCTGCTTGTAGGGTTCGCGTGCCTTGCGCGCTTTCTGGATCTGTTCCAGAAATTCGTCCGCATCGATCCCGACGAGATCCTCCAGGCGCGCGCACAGCGTTTCATCGGCGATCGTGATATCGGCCGGCACCACCAGCACGTCGCGCGCGGCGCGGTTGTCCGCCAGCACGACTTCCTGCGCCGGACCCGAGCGCGCGAAGATCGATCCGCGCGGCGCCTCCAACGGCTCGATGCGCAAACGGTTCGACTCAGACTTCCCACGAAACTCCGTCCCGCGGATCACCTGCAGCATCCACAGCCGGCCCGCGAGCACACAGAACACGGCCAGCAACGCGAGCGCGATGACGCGAATGCGCCCCTCGGCGATCGAGGGTTTCTGATTGCGCGGATCGGCCTGCATCGCTATGCGGCCCGGCGGTGCTGTGGCATGGGACTGATCGCGAGCAGCATGAACAGCAGCGGCGTGAGCAAAGCCGTGTAGAACGCCTGCGGCAGGAGCGCGGCCAACTGGCCCGATACATTGCTGAGGCCTGGGCGCTGGATGTAGTCGATGCACAAGTACAGCAAGCCGTGGGCGACGCTGGCCACGAACACCGCGCTCGCCTTCACCGCCGGGTTCTCGGTAATCAGGCGGCGCGACATCGTGCCCGTCACATAGCCGAGAATCACGAGACAGATCACTCGATGGCCCAGCGCTTCATCGGTCGCGACTTCCTGGAACAGGCCACCGAGCAGGCCGGTGAACATCGCGCGCTCTTCGCCGTCCACAATCGCGAAGTACACGACCAGAATCAGCACCAGCTGCGGAACGACCCCCTGAATACGCAGGAGATACGGCCACTGGGCCTCAAGCAGGGCGGTCACCATGACGGCAATCGCCCACAATATATTCGTCCGCACCACCGTACCTGTCCCCCGCGGCCGCGCTTAGGGCGCCAGCCGTTCCTGCATGGTCCTTGTATCCGCGAGCGCCGCGTCGTCCCCCGTCGCGGCCCCCGCTCCCGTCGCCGGCGCCACATACTCGCGCCAGTCCAGGTTTGCGCTCATCAAAATGAATACCTCGTCGATCCGGAAAGGATCGGCCGCCGGCATAATCGCCGCCGACTGGCTAAGCTGCCCCACCTTCGGGCTGCCCACCACCCGGCCGATCAGGTACCCCGGCGGGAAGATGCTGTCCGGGCTGGCGACGATCTCGTCCCCTTCCCGCACCTGATCCGCCAGGTCGATATAGTGCATCGTACATAGCGCGCTCAGGTCGCTGCCGCTGCCGAACACCCGCCCGCGGACCCGGTTCCACTTCACCATCGCGTCCACTCGGCACTCTTCGCTCTGCAGGGTCGCGACGCTCGACGTCAGCGGGCCCACCTGTGAAACAATCCCGATGACGCCGTCCGGGCTGATCACGCACATGGATTCCTGGATGCCGTGAAACGATCCCCGGTCCACCGTGAGCACGCCGCGGGCATGCTGAATCACCTCGGCTGGAACAATCGTGAACTCCGGGTGCTGCCGCTGAAACGCCAGCATTTTGCGCAGGCGGCGGTTCTCGGAGTCGAGCTCTGAAACAGTTGAAACACGTTGTTCCAACTGTGCCACCTTCACGGACAGGGCAAGATTTTCCCCGCGCACGTCGCCATAGTTGGTGGCCAAGCCGGTGGTGTAGTTGTACGCGCCTTCAACTTTCCCGAATACGGCGAGAAACGGCAGAGAGACCACCCCGATGACGGTGCGGATGCCGTCAGAGACGGCTCGGCCGCGAGCGCCCGAAGCCAACGACACCGCCGACAGTAGCACCAGCGCAATCAGAATGACTTTCGAGCGGTGGCCACTTATGCGACGGCTAACGGCCACGGCCTATAGGTCACCACCCTTGAAGTCTTTGGAGAACTCAAGAAATTTGCCCGTGCCGAGCACGACGGCCGTGAGCGGGTCTTCCGCCACGGTGACGTGCAGGCCGGTTTCCTTCGAGATGAGCTGGTCGAGGCCGCGCAGGAGCGCGCCGCCACCCGCCAGTACCACGCCGCGATCCACGATGTCCGCGGAAAGCTCGGGCGGCGTGCGTTCGAGCGTCACGCGCACGGCATCCACGATCGCGGTCGCCGGTTCGCGGAGCGCTTCGCGAATTTCTTCGGAAGTAATCGTCAGGATCTTCGGCAGACCCATGACCTGGTCGCGGCCCTTCACCTGCAGTTCCATTTCTTCCTTTAAGGGGAATACGGAACCGATCTGAATTTTGATCTCTTCGGCCGTGCGTTCGCCGACCATCATGTTGTACGTGCGCTTCAGGTGCTGGATGATCGCCTGGTCCATTTCGTCGCCGGCGACCTTCACCGACTTCGAGAACACGATACCGCCAAGCGAAATCACCGCCACTTCGGTCGTGCCGCCGCCGATATCCACCACCATGCAGCCTTGCGGCTCGTGCACGGGAAGCCCCGCGCCAATCGCGGCCGCCATGGGCTCTTCGATAAGCGACACGAACTTCGCGCCGGCGTTGCGCGCGCTTTCTTCCACGGCGCGACGCTCGACGGACGTAATCCCCGAGGGAACGCTAATCGCCACGCGCGGCGTGATGAGCCGGCGGCGGTTGTGCACCTTTTGCATGAAGTAGCGCAGCATCGCTTCGGTGATATCGAAGTCGGCGATCACGCCGTCCTTCATCGGACGGATGGCCACAATATTGCCCGGCGTGCGGCCAATCATCATCTTGGCTTCGTTGCCGACCGCGCGCACTTCGCCGGTGCGGTCGCGATTCACCGCGACAACCGACGGCTCGCTCAGCACGATGCCCTGGCCCTTCACATACACCAGCGTGTTGGCCGTGCCTAGGTCGATACCCATGTCGTGCGAAAACAGGCCGGGCAGGCTCTTGAGAAAGCTGCGCAATGTAGTTCCCCCGTCGGGCCGCCCTAGGCAGAGCGCGCCCCACAATTCGCCGCGACTATGGGCGGCGGTATTTCCCCCGTACACCGCGAGTATATCAGAGCGATCACCAAAACAAAATGATGGTTCGCAGCCCCTTTTGCGGCGATTCGCGCGCGGCAGCGTGCAACTGAATCGGCCCGGCGCGGTGTTCTATACTTGGAATCTTGCCGACGGGGACCCGAATAACATGCACGCAATTCGATCGTTTGCACTACTGAGCGCCTTGGCTGTCGTGGCCTCTGGCTGTGCCACCACCGGCACCGCCACGGAAAGCGCCGTCATTCGCGCGAAGGACAAAGTCGCCGAGGCGCTCGTGCACGTACGCCCCGTGAAGGAAATCTTCAGCCAGGGCGAGCGGCAGGAAGTCACCGTCATCGGCAGCGGCTTCATCATCACGCGCGACGGCTACGTCGTGACCAACGAGCACGTTGCTGGACAGAGCAGCGAAGTGCGCTGCGTGTTGTTCGACAAGGACGAGGTCGAAGCCGAAGTCGTCGGCGTCGATCCCGACACCGACATCGCCGTGCTCAAGCTGCAAACCGATCGCACCGACCTTCCCGTCGTGAAACTGGGTTCGTCGTCGAGCCTGCAAGCGGGGCAAACGGTTCTCGCGCTCGGCAGTCCGCATGGCCTCTCCCGCTCCGTCTCGCTCGGCATCGTGAGCGTCACCGATCGAAACCTGGAAGACACCGGCTCGGAACGTGCCCCGTTCAACAATTGGATCCAGACCGACGCCGCGATCAATCCCGGCAACAGCGGCGGACCGCTCGTGAATCTCAAGGGTGAAGTTGTGGGCATCAATACGCGCAAGTTGCAGGGCGCGGACAATGTCGGCTTCGCGATCCCAATGGACATCGCGCGCGACGTGATCAATGAATTAATCGCAAACGGAAAAGTTTCGCGCAGCTCGATCGGCGCGATGCTGCAAGAGATGACGAGTTATACCGACGATCCGAAACAACAAGGCGTGCTGATCGGCGACGTCGATCCCCTCTCGCCCGCCGCGCAAGCGAACGTGCGCCCCGGCGATATTCTGCTCGGCGTTGACGGCGTCGCCACCGACGCGCGCTTCACCGAAGACCTGCCCGCCATTCGCAAGCTCATCGCCGACAAACCCGTCGGCGAATCCGTCACGTTGACGCTGATGCGCGACGGCAAGACGATCGATGTGCCCGTGGTGACCGAAGAGCGCAGCGCGCGCGAGGGCCAGGAGGTCGAACTGAAGGAATGGGGCTGCACGATTTCCGCATTGACGCCGCAAGTGATGCGGGCCGCGCAATTGCGCTCCAAGCAGGGCGTCTTTGCCTCGGGCGTGCAGGTGGGCAGCCTGGCTTATGCTGGCGGCCTGCGGCAGGGCGACATTATCCTGCTGATGGACAACGTCCCCATCAAGGACATGGACGATTTCGACACGCTATACAAAGCCAAAGTGACTTCTGCGCAGCCGCGCATCCTGCTGACCGTGAAGAGCGGCGCGCTCTCCCGCTTTGTGATGCTCAAGCAACAACCGGGCGCCGCGCCCGCACAACCGGCCGCGCACACGGCCCCCGAGGAGGTGGAAGGTGAATAAGTTTCAGAGCCTCCTGATCCCGGCACTCGCGATTATCGCGTCCGCCGGATTTGCCGACCCCGCTGTCTCGCCCGACGGATTTTCGCAGACCGTCATCAAGAAGGCTTTCGACACCGCCTCCCCCGCGCTCGTGCTCCTGGAGTACTCGCTGGAGATCACGAACGCGCAGACCGGCGAGATGAGCATGCGCGAGGCAAACTCGACCGGCGTGATCGTATCCGCGGACGGACTCATCCTCAGCCAGGGGCACATGGTGCTCGAGAACCGCCGGCCGCTGAACATCAAGGCGTCCTTCCCCGGCCAGGAACGCAAGTATGACGTCACGCTGTTGCACAAACCGGAAGACATCAACATCGCGCTGCTGCGCATGAGCTCGCCGCCGGAAAACCTGCCGCACCTCACCTTCCAAAAAGGCAAGGCACTGTCGATCGGCGAGCCGATTCTCCTGATCGGCCTGCTGCGCGAGACGCTCGACTTCGCGCGCGGAATTCAGATTCGCCGGATCGGCGCGGTTCTCAACGAGCCGCGCACGACGTATGCGCTCGACGACGCGGTGCCCTTCGGTTTCGTCGGCGGACCGGTCGTGAATCGTGCCGGCGAGATCGTCGGCTTGGTCGGATTCGATTTGTCGAGTCAGGAAGGAGGCGAACTGTACACGCGCAGCGGGCATCCATTGGTGTATCAGACGGCGTTGTTCCAAAAGCACCTCGACGCACCGCCGACGGAAGAAACGCCTGACAACAACCAAGGTGACGCGTGGCTGGGCGTGTACACGCAGCCGCTGACGGACGACTTCGCCGAATACTGGAGCCTGCCGAAAAACGGTGGGCTGATCGTGAGCACTGTGATCCAGGGCTCGCCCGCGGATCGCGCCGGCCTGCGCATGGGCGACATCATCACCTCGTTCAATGGCCGCCCGATGACGGCGAAGCAGGACCCGGATGTGCTCGGCTTCACGAAGCTCGTGCGCGAGAGCCCGCTGAACGAACCGCTGCCGATCACGCTCATCCGCGGCGGCGAAACCATGGAAATCCGGCTCACGCTGTTGCCGCGTCCGAAGTCGGGCCGCGAAGCACAGGAAACCGAGGATACAACCTTCGGCCTCACCGTGCGCGAGCTGACCACCGACGTGCGCATCGCGCTCAGCCTTCCGGAGGACGTCGACGGGGTGATCGTGCGCCGCGTGCGCTCGGGCAGCCCCGCCGCGATCGGCGGATTGCGTCCGGGCTTTGTCATTCTCGCGCTCGGCGGCCGCCCGACAGGCAGTCTCCAGGCGTTCACGGCGGCCGTGGAAGCGGAAAAACAGGCGAAGAACTCGGAGGTCACGTTCTTCTGCCGCGTTGGCGCGAATACCGCCTTCTTCCGCGTGCAGCCGCGATGGTAATTGTTCGAGGCCGCGCGGCGATTGCGATCGCCGCCGGCCTGATCACGCTGGCGGCGGGCTGCAATCGCGGCCCGACGCCGGCCGAGTTGCAGGCCAAATTCGACGAGGCCGAGCGGCTCTGCCTCGATCAGCAATACGCGGATGCACAGAGCGCGCTCAAGGCCTACCTCATGCTCGATCCGCTGCACCCCGGCGCGCACTTTTATCTCGCGCGCACCTACCTCGCCTCGCTCGACGTGCGGCAAATGGGGCTTGCGGAGAATGAATTCAAGACGGCCCTGGGTCTCTTCGAGCGGCGCAACCGCGAGAGCGGCATCAAGCGATACGACGCGCGCTACTTCGAGCTCATGTGCAACATCGACGCCGCCAAAGCGCTGCTGATCCAGGCCGAAGTGTTCGCGCGGGAACGTTCGCTCGTCGACGTCTCGCTGCAGTCGCTCGCACGGGCGGAGCAATATATTGCGGCGGCCCGCACGGTGAATCCAAACGCCACCGAGATCACCGACACGGAAAAAGCAATTCAGGATTTCGCCGCGCAGCTCACCCGCCGGCGCTGAACCCTACATGTACCGCGCGTCGGGGTGGAACGACACAACCGCCGCAGTGCATCCGGTCGGGAAGAACTCGCCCGCCTCTGTCACACGCGCGCCGATGCGCTTCTGCGCCTCGAGCAGCCGGTGGATGTCGATGTTCTGCCCAATCTTCGTGATCGCGGGATAACCCGGCGACCAGCGCGTGCCCTGTTTCGTGCCGCCCAGCCCCAGCCGCTCGCGCAACTGGTTGTGCACATACTCAGCCATGTCTTCGGCGATGCGATCCGACAAGCCCTGCAGGAACAGCGCGGCTTCCGAGTCGCCGGCCGCCTTAAACTTCGCAAGCTGATCATCCACCACCGGGCCTGCGGACGAAATCTGCAACCCGATGGCGTCCAGCGTTCCGTTCGAGCGGAAGTATTGCGCGCCCGAAATAATGTCGTCCCGGTTCGCGCCAATCACGATGTCGAAGACAAACCGCGCGAGTTCCGTCTTGTTGTCTTTCGGATCGAGCACGATCACATGATCGCCATCGGAATACGCCGGGAAACACGCCATTACGCCCTGCGGCTCCAGCCAGCCTTCCGCGTCGGCGCGCGCCGTCCATTCGAGAAACAGCTTTTCCAATTCCTCGGGGGTCGTTCCCTGTTTTACTTGCTTGGACGCCGCGCCGAACTTCCAGTTCAGCGAGAACAAATTGCGCTTGTCGATATGCGGCCGGAATTTCACCAGCGGCACCGACACCAGCTCCGGCGCGAACCATGGCTTGTCCGATAGCTTGTACTTGTCGAACGACACCACGCGCCGCGGCAGCGTGCTGCGCAGTTCTTCGTCTTCGCGTGCGCGACGCACCGCGCGCTCATACCGCGCGCGCAGCTTTTCCACATTGCGATTCAGAATCGGCCCGGCATCCTTCGCCGTGACGAGTTCGTTCATCACGTTCACGCCGTCCATCGCCGTCGGGCAATAGAAGACATTTTTGCGCATATGACCGACGTCTTCGTCGCCGGCAAGCGCGACATAGGCCGCATGCCGATCGCTCACGGGCGCGCCGCCGATCAGCACATACGTATCTTCGAGCCCCTGCTCCTTCATCATCTTCGAAACCGTGATCATGTGGTTCGACGTCTGCACGAGCAGCGCGGACATGCCGATCGCGTCGGCCTTATATTCTTTCGCCTTGTCGATGTACTGCTGCAGCGGCGTCATCACGCCGAGATCGATCACGCGGTAGCCGTAATTCTCGAACAGCGTCTTCGCGAGGTCTTTCCCGATCGAGTGTACGTCCTGATACACCGTGCCGATCACGATCGTGCCCTTGTACTCGATGCGGTCATGCAGATCCACGCCACTCCGCACGCGCATGTACTCTTCCAAAAAGCCCATCACCTGCTTCATCACGTCGGCCGACTTCAGCAGATGCGGCAGCGATACCTCGCCGCGGCCGAAGCCGTCGCCGAGCCGCTGCATGGCGCGCATCAGGTAGCCGTTGATGAAATCCAGCGGGTCGTGCCGCGCAATCGCGTCCGCCGCCTGCAACACGATGCGGTCGGCGTATGGGTACGCGTGGCCGTCGATCGTGATCGATCCCGCCACACGCTCCTTGAATCCGTCAAACACCTTCTCGCAGATCGCTTCTTCCGCCGGCAGGTCGTCGTAGCTCGTGCGTTTCGCGCCTGTGCCGCCCTTCTTGATGTCGGCGATGCGTTCGAGTTCTTCGAAGGCCTCCATATCGCGGTGAAGAATCGCGCGCAGCGCAAGCTCGTAGTCGTGCTTGTCGATATTCTCGACGAACACGTAATGGTTCGGGTTCACGATCGCGGCGTCGAGCCCGCGCTTGCGGCCTTCGTCGAGCCATACCGACGTGAGCACTTTGCGCATGTACGGCTTGCTCGCGAGGCCGTTCGTCAGGTTGCCAACGCCGCACGACGTCATCAGTCTCGGATGAATCGCCTTGATCATCGGGATCGACTCGAGCGATTCCAGCGCGAAGTTCATGCTCGGATCCGCTTCCGACCCCAGCGGAAACACATTCATGTCGATCAAAATCCGCTCGGCGCCCACGCCGTACTTGGCCGCCTGTTCAACGATCTCCTTCGCGAGCGCAGCTTTGTCCTCGCGTGTCGCGGCGGGACCCTTCGGCCCCGCGCACAGACCCACGTACAGCGGATTGTGGAAATTCGTCGCCTTGATGACGGCCTCAATCTTTGACACGCCGGGCGAAAATTCTTCCAGTGACATCGAGTTGATGATCGGTCGGCCGGGATAGGCCTTCGCCGCTTCCTGCAGCGCGTCCACGGCGAAGGAGTCAATGCACATCGCGCCGGGGAAGTCCGCCGTCTGCTGATGGATGACTTCCTTGAGAACCGTGGTCGTATCGACGAGGTTCGAGTCCATGCACACATCGATCAGGCGCACCCCGAGCGCGCCCATTTCTTCTTCGACGACCTCTTCCAGCGCCGCATGGTCGATGCCGCCTTCGCGTTCGACCGCTTCGCGCACTTTCTTCGAACCGCGCACGTTCAGGCGCTCGCCGATCATGATCAGCGTGCGGCTGCTGTCCAGCTCAATTGCGTTCTGCGGCCCCGAAACGAACAGGCCCGTGTGCGGCGTGCGCGCTTTCGGGCGCAAACCCTTCACTGCCGCGCTCACGGCGCGAATGTGATCCGGGCCCGTGCCGCAGCATCCGCCGACGATGTTCACACCGTATTCTTCGACGAAACGCTTCAGGTATTCCGCCATCTTGTCCGGCGTGAATTTATAAACCGTCTTCCCGTTCTCGGAAACCGGCAGTCCCGCGTTTGGAATCACGCTGATCGGCAACGGCGAATACCGCGACAGCGTCTCCACCGTCTTCGTCATTAAATCCGGGCCAATGCTGCAGTTAATGCCAAAGGTGTCCACACCGATGCCCGCGACCGTCACCAGCGCCGCGTGAATGTCGGTATTGAAAATCTGCATCTTGCTGAACTGATCGACGGTCACCTGCGCCATGATCGGCAGGCGCTTGCCCTTCTCCGCCAGCGCGCGCTGCGCGCCATGCACGGCGGCCTTCACTTCGAGAATGTCCTGCTGCGTCTCAAACAGCAGCACGTCCGCGCCACCGTCGATCAGGCCGATGACCTGGTGATAGAAATTGTCCGAGATCGCCTCGAAGGTCGACACGCGCAGATCCGCGTTCGTCTTCGAGAGCACACGGTTGCTCGGCCCGATGCTGCCGACGATGAACAGCGGCCGGCCGTCGTACTCCGCCGAGCCTTTGAAGCGTTCGCGCGCCTTCGCCGCGAGCCGGCACGCGCTCACGTTCATCCAGTACGCGATCTGGTCATAGCCCGCCTTGCGCAGCTCGAGTTCCTGCGGCAACGCGGAAAATTTCGCGAGGTCGATGGTGCTGAAGTCGTATTCCGACAGGCGGAACGGCGACGCGCCAAAGGTGTTCGTCTCCACCGCGTTCGCGCCGGACTGGTAGTACCGGTAGTGGATGTTCTCAATCGCGTCGGGCCGTGAAAAGCACAGCAGGTCGCCCAGCATGCGGTAGTCCGCGCCGCCGTAATCCGCGTCGCGCAGGTCCAGCGTCTGGGTCTGCGTGCCCATGCCGCCATCGAGCACCACCACCCGGTCTTTCAACATCTCTAAAAACGTCACATCCGCCTCCGTACCACGCAAAACAGGATGCGTATGGTACGCACTGGAACCACCCGCGATAAAGCCCGCGCCAGCCTTCGTACTCGTATTCGTACTCGTCATCGTACTCGGCTCTCGATCCTGTGGATTCACTTCGACTTTCTCCTAAAAGTCCCTATTTAGGGGGCACTCGTTCCCGTCTCGGGAACCCACGCCGGCCGCGGCGGGACTTCCCTTCCCGAGGAGGCTTGCCCGCCGTGTCGCCGAACGCTAATCTATTGACAGCACCTGTCTTACGCCGGAGCCAGCCCCAGTCCATGTCCTTTTCCCAAATCTACCGCAGCAACCCCTTTGTCCTTTCGTACGAACTGTTCCCGCCCAAGACCGACGACGGCACCGTGGCTTTGGAGGAAAATCTCCGCGCGTTGTTCAAGTTCAAGCCGAACTTCGTGACCTGCACCTACGGCGCCGGCGGCTCGACGCGCGACAAGACGCTGGACACGCTCGCGCGCGTGCAAAAGATCGGTGGCTCGACGCCGGTCGCCTCACACCTCACCTGTGTGAACGCAACGGTGGACGATCTGCGCGCGTATCTTCGCCGCGCACAGGCGCAGGGCATTCAGAATATCGTCGCGATCCGCGGCGACGCGCCGAAAGGTCAAACCAGTTTCACGGCGACCGAAGGCGGCCTGAAATACGGAAGCGATCTGGTGAAACTCATCCACGGCGAGTTTCCGAATCTTGGCATCGCGGTCGGCGGCTATCCGGAAAAACACGCCGAAGCGCCGAGCGAGCAAGTGGACCTCGACAACCTCAAGCGCAAGGTCGATTGCGGCGCGGATGTGGTGATCACGCAATTGTTCTTCGACAATGCCGACTTCTACCGTTTCCGCGAGCGTTGCGCCGCCGCCGGCATCCGCGTGCCGATCGTGCCGGGCATCATCCCCGCGACGTCATACGACCAAATCAATCGCATGACGAGCATGTGCGCCGCGAAATTCCCCGCGAAATTCCGCAGCGACCTGGAAAAAGTCACCGCAGACGCCGAAGCGCAACACGAAATCGGTGTGGCCCACGCCATCGCGCAATGCGAGGACCTCAAACAACACGGCGTCCCCGGCATCCACTTCTACGTGCTGAACAAGTCTCGCGCCACCAGCGAAGTCCTGCACGCGTTGCACGTGCCGGAAAACTGAGGGACTGACTGCGAATCGCCGCAGCGCGTACCGCTATTAGCAGCGCGTGAGGTAACGCCGGCAGTCTCTCGATTCCTATCTTCTATAGCGATTCGTAGTCTGTCCCCTGTTTTCGGAATAAAACCGGGGACAGACTACGAATTTCCGAATCACCGAACGTTCGAGTCTCCCCGATCAACGATGTCCAATTAAGATGTGGTGCCACGTGAGCTAACGGAAATTCGCAGTCAGTCCCCTACTTCCCCAAGGCCAGCCGAACCCGTTTCCCAACTTCGTTCAGCTTCTTCTCGATCCCCTTCGCGGGGTTCCGCGCCGTCACATAATCCACGCGAATGGTTCGGTAGGTCGGACGTTTCCAGGTGGCGGCATCAAACTCGCCAAGCACAGTCAGGCCCGCCGCGCTGATGGCCGATTCAATTTCCTCCGGCGTGTATACACGCTCGCGCGTGGTGTAGCTCGGCCCGGTGTTCACGCGAATCTCGATCTCGGCGATGCGACTCTTGCGATCAAAGCGGCCTTCCCAGTTCGTCGAGAAGCCGCCGTTGTCTTCCGACCACTTCTTGCCTTCAAAATGCTGGGTCACCATGCGCTCGGTGATCACGTCGAAGTAGTAAATGCCGCCATCGACCAGAATGCGCGAGGCCTCGCGGATTGCCGCGCGCAGTTGGGCATCGTCGAGCAGAAAATTGACACTGTCGAACGCGCAGGTCGCGTAGTGAAATTGCCGGCCGAACGGCAGCGCGGCCAGGTCCGCGCGCACGAGCGGAGCACGATACGGCCCGCGTTTTGCCTCGCGCAGCATTCCGCCGGAAAAATCCGCGCCGATGCTGTTCCATTTGTGCTGAATTAGCCGCTTCAGCAAACGCCCCGTGCCGCACGCGAGATCCACATGCCGGAATTTCGTGGGTAGCAACTCCGCCAGCAGCGAAGTGACCACGACCCAACGGTCGTAGTCCACTTCCTTCATCAGCGCGTCGTAGTAGCGCCCGAGATCGGCAAAGGGATCGGGTGTACTCATGCCGGGTAACGGCGGTTCACCCACTCTTCGAAGGCGACCGCGTTCGGTTCCGGCGCGAATTTCTTTTTCACGTGGTGGAATTTTTCGCGCACCACATACCGCAGCGCGGCGTTGAAACCGTCCTTCTTCAGAATCGCACGCGCCTCGGCTGCCTGTGGATGCGGGCGCCGCGGCTCGGAAAAGTCGCCGTAAAACAGCACCTGCCCCACGCGGCACCAGTCCGCGCGCCCGGTCGTGTGCCAGCGGATTGCGTCGATTACGTCTTCGTCGTGCACACCCAGTTCGTGCCGTATCTCTTCCGCCGCCACGGGCCCGTGCAGCAGATTCGGCACATCCAGATACTGCGTGATGCCGTAGCGCCGCGCCTTTTCCGCCAGCGCATCGCCCTTCAGCGGCTTGCACAAATCATGCAACAGCCCCGCCGTCACCGCCTGCTCCGGCGGAACGCCGGCCGCTTCGGCCGCGTCCAGCATCGTCTGTGCCACCGAAATCGTGTGGCGATAGGTCTTCTCCGGAAGCCGCTCGCGCAGCAGCGCGACAAATTCATCCGCGCGTGGAGTATCAAACTTCACAACGTCACCATATAGTTGGTTCTGATGAATAAACTGCTCGATCGTCTCGGGCACCAGCCCGCTGATCGACTGGCCGGATTCCACACGCCGCCGGATGTCGGTCGACGACATGTCGCTTTCCTGGAACGGAAGATACTCGTACTTCCCGCGCATCGAATCCGGCGCCGTGCGCGTCTTTCCCGGCCTCGGCAATACCAATAATTTCGCATGGGCGAGAATTGCGTCCGGCGCGCGCCACGACGGAAATTCCGCGAACGAGTCGTCGCCAATGATCAAAAATAGCTCGCTTTGCGGATTCAGCCGCGCGAGTTCGGCCAGCGTGTCGTGCGTGTACGACGGGCCGTCGCGGTGGAACTCGATGTCGGAAATCTCGAAACGCGACTCGCCCGCAATCGCCGCGCGCACCATGTCCAGCCGTTGCTCGGGGGTCGCCGCGGTGTCGTCCTTCTTGTGCGGCGGCCGCGCGGACACGACAAACAGCACGCGGTCGAGGTGCGCCTGATCGAGCGCGGCGCGCGCGGCATTCAAATGCACGTTATGAATGGGGTCGAAGGTGCCCCCGAAGACGCCGATGCGCTGCCGTGCACTCATCAAGCCGCTACGTGCGAATCTGGCCGTTGCCGCGCACGACCCACTTCAGCGAGGTCAGTTCTTTCAGCGCCATCGGTCCGCGGCAGTGCAGCTTGCTCGTGCTGATGCCCAGCTCCGCGCCGAGGCCGAACTGGAAGCCGTCGTGGAAATACGTCGACGCGTTCACAAACACGGCGGCGCTGTCGATTTCATCGAGGAAACGCTCGGCCGCGCTGTAGGTCTCGGTGATGATCGCGTCGGAGTGGTGCGAACCGTATTCGTTGATATGCTCGATCGCCTCGTCGAGGCTGTCGACGATTTTGATCGACAAAATCTTGTCGAGATATTCCGTGCGCCAGTCTTCTTCCGTCGCGGGCACGCACTGGATGATTTCCTGCGTGCGTTCGTCGCCGCGCAATTCGCACTGGGCCGCCGCGAAATCGCGCGCGATGTCCGGCAAAAACTTCTTGGCCACCGCCGCATCCACGAGCAGCGTTTCCATCGCGTTGCACACGCTCGGGCGTTGCAATTTGGCATTCAGGCAAACGGTCTTCGCCATCGCGAGGTCCGCCGTCGCGTGGACGTAGGTGTGGCAAATGCCGTCCAGATGCGCGACGACGGGAATGCGCGATTCGTTGTAGATACGCTCAATGAGCGATTTGCCACCGCGCGGCACGATTACGTCGATGTATTTGTCCAGCTTGAGCATTTCGCCGACGGCGGCGCGGTCAGTCGTGCCGATGATCTGCACGGCGTGTTCCGGCGCGCCGGCGGACACCGCCGCCTCGATGAACAGCTTGGAGATAACAATGTTGGAGTGAATCGCCTCAGACCCGCCGCGCAACACGACGGCATTCCCGGATTTCAGGCACAGGCCCGCCGCGTCCACGGTCACGTTCGGCCGGCTCTCATAGATAAAGCCCACGACGCCAATCGGCTGGCGGATCTGCGCAATGCGCAGGCCGTTCGGGCGCACGGTCTGGCTCACAATATCGCCGACGGGATCCTGCAGCGCGGCCACTTGTTCCAGCCCCACCGCCATCGCCTCAATGCGTTCCGGCGTCAGCGTCAACCGGTCGAGCAGCGCCTTCGTCAACCCCGCCTTACGTCCGGCCTCGAGGTCCTTCGCGTTCGCGTCTTGCAGTTCGCGGCCCGCCGTGCGCAGGCGCTTGGCCGCCGCGATCAGCGCCGCATCCTTCACCGCGCGCGTCATGCCGCGTAGCGCGTGCGACGCCTGCCGGGCCTGCCGACCGATCTCGTCCAGCTCCTCGCGAAGCGATTTGTCTACGACTGCCATCGTCCCGTCCTCGCGCTCATAATAGCACCAAATTATCGCGGTGGATGACCTCGTCGAAGTCCTTTCGGCCGAGTTTTTCCGCGATTTGCGCCGTCTTCAATCCCTTGATCGCCGCCAGATCCACGCAGGAATAGTTGGTCAACCCGCGCGCCAGATCCTTCCCCGCGCGATCGCGAATGTTCACAGCCTCGCCGGCCTCGAAGTCACCCTCGATAGCCACGATGCCCGCCGCGAGCAAGCTGCGGCCTTTGGTCGTCAACGCACTGCACGCGCCGTCGTCGATCACAATCGCGCCACGCGGCGCTTTGCCGAACGCGATCCAGCGCTTGCGGTGCGCCATCGAGTTGGCGGCCTTGCCGAACACCGTCATCTTGGCCGTGCCGGCCAGCACTTCGGACACCACCTTGTCGCGGTTGCCGTTTGCAATTACAACGGGCAGCCCCGCCGCGCACGCGATCCGCGCCGCAGTCAGCTTCGTCTTCATGCCGCCCACGGACGTCGCCGCGCCGGTGTCTTCGGCGAGGCCATCGTGCTCGGCGGTCACGTTGTCCACATGCGCGATCAGCTTCGCATCGGCATGCGTACTCGGGTTCTTGTCATAAAGTCCGTCGATATTGCTCAGAATGATCAGCAGATCCGCGCCGATTTTCGCGGACACGCGCGCGGCCAGTGTGTCGTTATCGCCGAAGCGCAACTCCTCCGAGGCCGTCGAATCGTTCTCGTTCAAAATCGGCACGACGTTGCCGAAGTCGAACAGCGTGTTCAGCGTGTTGCGAACGTTGAGGTAGCCCTGCCGCTCGTCGAGATCACGAGCAGTCAACAGCACCTGTGCCGCGTGTAACCCGCCGCCGTGCGACTGAAACAGCGCCTCGTAAATATGCATCAGGCGCGACTGCCCCACGGCCGCCGTCGCCTGTTTCACCGGTAGTGACGCGGGGCGCTCTTTCATGCCGAGGCGATCCATGCCGCACCCGACCGCGCCCGAGGACACGATCAGCAAATTCAGTTTGCGCTCGGCCTTCAGCCGCGCAAGGTCTTTCACGAGGCCCTCAAGAATCCGCCCGTCGAAGCCCTGCGGCCCAGTGAGCAGCGTCGTGCCCACCTTCACCACCAGCGTGTGAATGTTGGAAAAAGGTTCAGCCATCGGTCGTCACTCGGCGTGGTATTCGAGTTCGGCGTCGTCGATGTGAATCGTGCTGCCCTCGGCGGCGCCCAGCCGTTTCAGCGCGCGGTACAAGCCCATCTTCTTCAGCTTGTAGTTCAAATGCCGCACGGCCTCGTCATTGGCAAAGTCCGTCATGCGCACCGCGCGCACGACCTTCGCGCCGTTGATGATAAACCCGTCGTCGGCGCGCTCGATGGTAAACGCCGGCGTGTGTTCGTATTCGCGATACGACTCGTCTTCCACCGGTTCCGGCTCTTCCAGTTTCGCGCGCTCGATCGCCTGCCACAGCGTCTCCAGCAACTCCGGCATGCCGTCGCCCGTCACCGCGGAAATCAGCAGCGCATCCTTGAACTTTTTTCCGCGCTTGGCGTACTTCTCGCGCGCCTCGGGCAGGTCCGCCTTGCTGAACGCAATCACGCGCGGACGCCCGGCGATTTCTTCGCTATATTCCGACAACTCATGCTCGAGCGTCGCCAATGTCTGCTTCGGATCCTCGAACGTCGGATCGATCAGAATCAGGATCACCTTCGTCCGTTCAACGTGGCGCAGGAACTCAAGCCCAAGCCCCTTGCCCTGCGCGGCGCCTTCGATGATCCCCGGAATGTCCGCCGCCGTGAAGCTGCGATAGTCGGAAAGCTCGACCACGCCGAGGTTCGGGCTCAATGTCGTAAAGGGATAGTCGGCAATCTTCGGCCGCGCGGCGCTGATGTGCGAGAGCAGGGTCGACTTGCCGGCGTTCGGCAAACCCGCGATGCCCACGTCCGCGATAAGTTTCAGTTCGAGATCGACCTCGGCCACTTCGCCGGGTTCGCCGCGCTCGGCAAATCGGGGCGCCTGGTGCGTCGAGCTGGTGAAGCGTGCGTTGCCCTTGCCGCCCGAGCCGCCCTTGGCGATAACGATCTCCGCGCCTTCTTCGGAAAGGTCCGCGAGAAATTCGCTGGTGCCGGAGGTGTAGGCCATCGTGCCGATCGGCACGTCGATGATGACGTGTTCGGCGGATTTCCCCGCCATGTCGCTGCCCAGGCCGTGCTCGCCACGCTTGCCCTTCCAGATGGAGTGGTAGCGCAGATGGTTGAGAGAATTAAGCCGGCCCGTGGCCCGCAGAATGATGTCGCCGCCACGGCCGCCGTCGCCGCCGCTCGGCCCGCCAAAGGGGACGAACTTTTCGCGTCTAAACGCGATGCAGCCGTTTCCGCCGCCCCCGGCTGTTACTTGAATGCGTGTGCGATCGATGAACATAAAGGCACCGCATGGTTGGAACGCGGATCGACTAGGCTTCGCCCGCGACGACGTCCACGCGCTGACGGCCCTTCGCGATCGGCTTGAACGCAACCACGCCGTCGATGAGCGCGAACAACGTGTGGTCGCTGCCAAGGCCGACGTTTCGTCCCGGATGGAACACCGTACCGCGCTGACGCACCAGGATGTTTCCGGCACGGACTTCCTGTCCGCCGTACCGTTTCACCCCGAGCCGCTGCGAGTTGGAATCGCGGCCGTTACGCGAGCTACCGCCTGCTTTCTTGTGTGCCATTGTCGTAACTCCTTAAACGTGCAGAGCGGGCGCTCAGGCCTTGATGCTCTCGACCGTCAGTTGTGTAAACGCCTGGCGATGTCCATACGTGCGGTGATACTGCTTGCGCCGCTTGTACTTGAACACGCGGATTTTCTTGCGCCGGCCTTCGCCGGTCACGCGGCAGATGACCTTCGCCTTTTTCAGCTTGGCCTCGTCCGTCACCGAGCCGTCATCTTTACCGATGAACTTCACCTCGGTCAGCTCAATCTTGTCGCCGACGGCCGCGGTCAGTTTTTCCACGCGCAACGTGTCACCTTCCGACACCCGCACTTGTTTACCGCCCGTCGCAATCACCGCATACATCGTCTTCGTCTCCCTTTTTCAGGCCGCGCCTTCGCGCGGTCCGGAATCAATCCATGCCACCTGCCGGCGTGTCGGCCTCGTGCGCGTGGTGCGCCGCGTAAGCCTCCGCCGCCAGCCGCAACTCCGCCACTGCCGACAGCGACGCCAGATAACTCGACTTAATATTCCTCGGCGATGGCAGATTTTCCGTCATGACCGTCAACCGGCCAAACGCGCCTTCCGCCACCACCTCATGTATGTTCATCGAGATATCCGGATCCGCGATCACGCGCACGCGCGTTTCGTCCGGCCCGATCCCGAGCAAACTCAAACTGGCTGCCACGTTCACGTTCTGCGGAAACGCCTTCACCGCCTCGCGTGCCGTGCCTTCAAACACCACCATTGACTCATCCAGCCCGCGCAGATCGATCCCGCGCGCCACCAGATACGGCGCACCGGCCAAACTCTGCGGCGGCTTGCGCGTCGTCAGCGTCACCGCGTGCAGACCCGCTTCCATCGCCGCGCGGATGCCGTCCAACCCGCCGAGCGCGCCCGACGGAATATGCACCTGCAATCCGCTGTGCTTCGCCTCGTCGTACAGCGCCATGTTCTCCAGCAGACCGCCCACGCTCATAATCAGGCAGTCCGTCTGGTGCCGAATCGCCGCGCGCAACACATCCGCGACAGCACCGGCCCCGGCGCATTCGACCAGGTAATCCACTTTCGCCGCGTTCTCGTCGAGCGAGCACACGGTCGCGTCCAACTGAAACGAGCGCAGGATCAACTTCGCGCGCTCGGGGTCAACGTCCGTCAACGCCGCGACTTCCGCCGCGATGTCGCCTTTTTGCACGGCGATACACAAGTCGGCGCCAATATTGCCGCAGCCGACAATCCCAAACTTCATTTTGGGCGCAGTGGTGCTCATCCCGTCCCGCGAAAAAAAGCGACCCGACCCCCTTATAGAGACCGGATTGCGACTCGAGTCAGGCGCCGTCCTGCGCAATTGCAGGCGACACAACCGGCGGATGGTAGCATACGGATTCCGCGCAAGTCAAAAGGACACCCATACTTAGAACGGGTGAGGCCGTGCGCGAAGCTTTGGGGTTTTGGTAGGCTGATGTCCGCGCTAAATCGGCGCAATTACTCATCTTCGGCAGCCAAGGGTCGCATGCAGCCTCCACAAAAAACCGGCATTCTGCTCGTCAACACCGGCAGCCCGGACTCGCCCGAAGTGGCCGACGTCCGCCCGTACTTGAAGCAATTCCTGTCCGACCCGCGCGTGATCGACATCCACCCGCTCGCGAGGTGGCTGCTGGTGAACCTGATTATCCTGCCGACCCGGCCTAAGAAATCCGCCGAGGCCTACAAGACCATCTGGACCGATCGCGGCTCGCCGCTGATCTCAAACAGCGAAGACTTCCGCGACGCGCTGCGCAAGGAATTGCCCGACGCCCTGATCGAGATCGGCATGGCCTACGGCAAGCCCTCCGTGCCGTCGCAGATGGACGCGCTGATCAAACAAGGCGCAACGAAGCTACTCCTCGTGCCGATGTTCCCGCAGTACGCCTCGGCCACGGTCGGCTCCGTGCTCGAACTTTCGTACAAGACCGCCGCGCACAAGCAAAACGTGCCGCCGATCGGTGTGCAGCCGCCGTTCTATGCCGAGCCGGAATTTCTCGATGCGTGGAAAGCGGTCGCGCAGCCCGAACTCGATCGCTTCAAACCCGATCACGTCGTGATCAGTTTCCACGGACTCCCCGAGCGGCAAATCCGCAAGGCCGATCCAACCGGCCACCACTGCCTCGCAAAAAAAGATTGCTGCGAGAATTATCTGAACGGAAATCCGAACTGCTACCGCGCGCATTGCATGACCACCGCGAAAGGTATCGTCACTCGGCTAGGACTTCCCGCCGATCGCTACACCGTCGCGTTCCAGTCCCGCCTCGGCCGCGATCCGTGGCTCACGCCGGCGACGGATGAAACCGTCGTCGCGCTCGCAAAGAAAGGCGTCAAACGTCTCGCGATCGTCTCCCCCGCCTTCGTCGCCGACTGCATCGAGACTATCGAAGAACTCGGTGGACAAGCCATGGAATCCTTCAAACACCACGGCGGCACGGACTTTTTGCTGGTGCCCTCGCTGAACGCGTCGCCGCAGTGGGCAAAAGCGTTCGCGAAAATCCTGCGTTCATCGTTATCATTCTGAGCGCAGCGAAGGAAATAACTGTTTCCTTTACTTCTCAACCAATTTCCCATCAGCCAACACGAACGTTCGCGTCGCGTATTCCGTCGGGCAGCACATCGGATCGTTCGGGCCTTGCTGAATGAGGTCGACCGCAATCTCGCCGTTCGATACGCGGATACCGTTCACCTTCACGCGATCGCCCAGAAAAAATCCCGGTGTCGGAGCCGGCGTGCCGCTCATATTTCGCACCAGCACCAGGTCTTCGAATATTCCGCTACCACCGGCACCAGACGCAATCACAATCGCCGCGTCCTTCGTGCCATCGCCATCAAAATCACCAAAGGCCACGCTGTTGGTCGCGAAGACATAGAAGCGTTCTTCAACCGGCTCGGATTTTTCATAGCGCCCGTCATTCAATTGGACCGCCGCGCCCTTGGTTGCAGAAACGGTATAGGTCCAATTCCGCAGAATATCGAGTGTCAATTGCGGCGCGCCGAATTTCGCTTTCGCCTCGCTCCGCGTCAGTTTTTGGTCGTTGAGCCAATATTCGAACCAGGTCTTGATGCGGTTCAGCCGATCCACCAGCAGCCACGGCTCGCCCGAGCGGCTCAGCTCGTGCGTCGAGCGCGGATACGTCGCCATTTCCACCGGCACGCCGCGCTTCTTGAGCGCCATGTACCACTGTTCCGGGTCCGCCGTCGGCGTGCGGTAGTCGTTGTCGCTCTGGATGATCAGCGTCGGCGTGTATACCTTCTCGACGTGGCTGAGCGGACTCAGCTCGCGGTAAATCTCGCGCACTTCCCAGGGCTGGCCGTTGAACTCGTACTCGGTGAGTTGCTGCGCGTCCGACGCGCCGTACCAACTCTCCCAGTTGCAAATCATGCGCGACGCGTTCGCCACCGCAAAGCGATCGCTCGTCGCCGTCAGCCACGCGGTCATGTAGCCGCCGTAACTCCCGCCCGACACGCCGATGCGCTCCGCATCAATATCCGGATACGCCGCGAGCGCCGTATCGACGCCTTTCAGGAAATCCTCCGAGTCCATCTCGCCCCAGCGCCCGCGCGTAGCGTAGGTGAACTCGTGACCATATCCCGTTGATCCGCGCGGATTCGGATACAGCACGAAGAACCCCGCGTTCGACAGCACATGGAACATGTGAAACCAGTAATTGCCGTAGGCGCTGTGCGGCCCACCGTGAATCTTCAACACCATCGGATACTTCGTGCCCGGCGTGTAGCCCACCGGCTTCACGAGCCAGCCTTCAATCTCCGTGCCGTTCTGCACTTTCCACGTGAGCCGCTCGGCCGGATTCAGCACCAACTCCGCGAGCCACGCGTCGTTGTGCTTGGTCAGCCGCGACTCCTTCGCGCCGTCCTTCTGCGCGACAAACAACTCCGCAGGGTGCAGCGGATCGCTCGCGGCATACGCCATCACGCGCGCCTTCTTCGCATAGCTCACCGCGCCCAGCGTGCGATCGCCATGCGTCACCTGATGCACGCGCCCGCGCAGGTCCGCCTCGAACACATGCCGGTTCCCCGTCACACCCGCCGCCCAGCGCACATCGCGGTTGCTGCCGGCCCAATCCAGCCCGACCGGATCAAAATCCCACTCCGCCGTCAGATTCACGGGCGGGCTCTCGAAATCCCCCGCCTCCGAAATCTCGACGGTATACACATCGGTCTGCGCGCCCGGCCGCTCGGTATACAAATACGCCAGCCGCGTGCCGTCCATCGACAACGCAAGCCCGTTCTCCGCGCCCAGGCCCGCCGTCAGCTTGCGCGGTTCACCGCCCGCCGAGGAGATCGCATATATATCGCCCGTGTAGTCCTCGTTGTATTCGTCGTCTTGTTTCTCGTCGCCCGTGAACAGAATCGTGCTGCCGTCGCTGGTCCACTCAATCTCGTCCACGTCATACGCCAGATCGGTCAGCTTCGTCGCCGTGCCGCCCTTCGCGTCGACAACATAAATTTGTTTCTTCTTCTTCGCCGACACATGCGGCAAGGCCGTTAGCGAGCCATCGCGCTTCATCCGCATCGTCGTGAACACATGCCCGTCGAAGCGTTTCTCGTCCAGCGTCTTGCTGATCGCCTCCGGACTCACCCACCCGTCGCGCTCTTTCTTCTTCTCCGGCGCTTTCTCGGCCGCGTCGCCTTCCTTCTTTGCTTCTTCGTCCTTGGGCTCTTTCAAAAACGCGATGCGCGCTCCGTCCACCGACCACGCGGGCACGCCCTCGACGCCGTCGATGTGATACGCCTCGCCCCCCGGCGCCGTCACGCGCATGAACCACGTCGTATTTTCGTCCGCGCCGCGCTTCGACTGAAACGACAACACCGTGCCATCCGGCGACCACACCGGCCCGCTCGCGTTCGCGGTCGGACTCGTAAATTGGAAAGCCTCGCCCCGCGCGCCGCCGTTGTCGAGCGCCTGCAGCCAGATGCTGCGCTTGCGCTCGTTCTTCGCCTCGTCGATTTTCACGACGGTGTACGCGACGAGCCCGCCATCCGGCGACACCGCCGTCTCCTCGACGATGACTTCCTTATATACGTCCTGCGGCAGCAACCCGCGCGGGCCGTCGCCGTCCGCGCCCAGCGCACTCATCACCAGTAGCAGTCCCGCAAGCATCATTGTGCGTGTCTCACTTGTAAGTTAGTTTGCATTGGAGGCATCGGCTCCAGCCCATTCGAGCGCCTGTCGCCGATCAAGGAATACGCGCCCCTGAACAACCTTGCCGTTTCGAAAGGTGTAGACATCCGCCAGACGCCCCTCGCGCCATTCCGTCTCGTGTTTCAGTCGCACGCGCACATGCACCAACGCAACGATCTTGTCGCCGGCGACAATAAACCGTTCCGGCTCGCAACGTCCTTCGGCCCAAGTCCCCCGCGCCTGCGAGAAATGCGCCTGCACGCTTGCGAGCCCACGATAGGTCCCGCCGGTCGGTTGCTCGATAAATTCGAGCCATTCGATCTGCGGGTCAAATATGTTGACTATTGCAGAAACGTCGCCCCGGTTGAGCGCGGCGTATAGTTCCCGCAGCGCCTCCGGCTCAGCAGCAAGCGACGATGTCCGTTCGCCCATAGTGCCCTCCCGCACTTCGCACGCATGTCGCGATTTTATCTAGCATACCGCGTACGCGCTATCGTACCCGCCGTGATACCATCCCCGCACTATCGATCACCGGAGCCCACCCGTGGACAACATCCGCAAGTATGCCGCCGAGTTCATCGGCACCTTCACGCTCGTGTTCTTCGGCACCGGCGTCGCCACGCTGCAGGGCTTCCTCGACTACGGCGACGCCGGCTACCTCGCCATCTGCGCCGCATTCGGCGGCACACTCGCCGTCCTCGTGCTCGCGATCGGCCCCGTCTCCGGCTGCCACGTGAACCCCGCCGTCACAATCCCCATGGCGCTCTCCGGCCGTCTGCGCGCCGGACTCGTCCCCGGCTACATCGCCGCGCAACTCGCCGGCGCGATCGCGGCCAGCGCCCTGCTCTTCGCGCTGCTTTCCGGCATCCCGGGCTACAACCTCGGCGATCACGGCCTCGGCGCGAACGGCAATCCCGAGGAAATGAAAACCAGCAGCCTGCTCATCTTCGAACTCCTGATGACGGCGCTCTTTGTGTTCGTGATTTTCGCCGTCACGCGCGCAGACGCCGCCCCCGGTCTCGCCGCCATCGCCATCGGTGGATTTCTCTTCGTCGCGCATCTGCTCGGCGCGCCGCTGGGCGATTCGTCGCTGAATCCCGCGCGCAGCCTCGCCCCGGCCCTATTTGTGGGCGACGCCGCCCTCGGCCTGCTGTGGATTTTCACCGCCGGGCCCGTCGTCGGCGGCATTCTCGGCTGGCTCGCCTATAAATTCGTGTACCGGGACTAATTGGCATACAATTGACGTTACGTTAAGGTTGTCCTTAACACAGGTTTTTTGGCATGAACTCTCAGAACACGCTCATTTTGGACCACGTGCCGCGCATCGACGGCGGCGCGATGATCCTCGGCTTCACCGGCTGGATGGACGGCGCCGAAGTCTCCACCGGCTCGATCACGCACCTCGTGAAAACCCTCGGCGCGCGCCCCATGGGCGAGATCCGCTCGGGCGGTTTTTACATTCTCAACGTCCCCGGCTCGATGGAGATCACCTCGCTCTTTCGCCCGGCCGCGCGCATCGAAAACGGCATCGTGCAGTCGCTCGACATGCCGCGCAACGATTTCTGGGCCGCGCAGTCGTCCAAGCTCGTGCTGTTCCGCGGCAAGGAACCGAACGTGGGCTGGGAGTTGTACGCCGACCATCTGCTCGACGTCTGCTCGCGCTGCGGCCTCACCGATATGTACTTCCTCGGCAGCGTCGGCAGCGTCGTGCCGCACACGCGCGAACCGATCTTCTGGAGCACGATGACGTCGGAACCGCTGCGCGATCGGCTCAGCGCGCACGGCGTCGCGCCCACGAACTACGAAGGCCCGGCCAGTTTCGCGACGTATCTCTCCATGCGCGCGCGCGAGGCCGGCCTCAACATGGCCACGCTCGTCGCCGGCATCCCGTCCTACATCGAAGGCCGTAACCCGCGCTGCATCCAGGCGATTCTCACCAAGCTCAGCGAGATCATCGGCGTGCCTTTCGATCTCTCCGAACTCGAATCCCAGCGCAGCGAGTTCCTGCAGGGCGTGCAGATCGCGATGCAGAAAAATCCAAAGCTCACCGAACGCATCAAGCAGCTCGAAGACTTGTACGACAAGGAAGTCAACGGCGAAGCCGAAGACGAGGCTGACCCCAAAGCCCCCTCGCCGGACGACTCCGCGCTGAAAAACTGGTTCGAGCGGCAGAACATCAAGCTCGATTAGCAACCGCATCGCCCACAGATTGCACCGATTGAGACCTCAATTGTTGCCATCATTACTGTTTCACCATCATGTAAATCCCGTAAATCCTGTCCAGAGTCCTCGATCTTCTCCACTATTCATCTGTGAAAATCTGTGTAATCCGTGGGCACTCATTTCGCGTATAATCCCGCGGTATGCGAATGGACTACCGGAAAACCGGCATTAGCCTCGCTCTCATCGCCGCCGTCGTCGGCCTCGGCTATTGGCAGGCGCACAAGCCCACACAAATGGGCGACGATTTCGCCACCCGCATTGCCAAGCTCCGCAACGAAGGCAAAAGCGACGAAATTCTCCGGCTCTCTTCCGAAGTGATCGCAAAAGACCCCACCAACTGGGAGGCGCTCATCTCGCGCGGGTTCGAACTCCACGCCCTGAGCCGCTATGCCGAGGCGATCGACGACTTAAACGTCGCGCTCAAAAGCCAACCGAATCATCGGGACGCCGACAAGGTCTTCTACAAGCGCGCCCGTTGCCTCGAAAAATTCGGCCGCTACGACGAAGCCATTGCGGATTTGGACGAATCCATCAAACGAAACACGCACTACATGTGGGCGTACTACTGGCGCGGCCGCGCGCATGAAAACGCCAATCATCACGCCGAGGCCCTCGCCGACTACAAGGTCGTCATCGAGACCGAGCCGGCCGAACCGGAAATTCGCCTGCGCATGGCGCGCCTCGAAATCGAACTCGGGCAATACGACGCTGCGGAAACCACACTCAAGATTGCCAAGGCGAACGCCAGGAACAACGCCAGCGTTATCGGCCGGGCCGACGCGCTGAACGCCGACCGGCTCAAGCGCATGGCCAAGGTCGTGCCGGCGGCATCGGCCAAGTAGCCAGAAAGGATCGAAAGCTACTCGAATGCGAACGGACTATCGGACAACGGGAGTCAGCCTGGCGCTCATCGCCGCCGTAATCGGCCTCGGCTACTGGCAGGCATATAAACCAAAGCCGCTGCCGGATGATTTCTACGGACACGCCAACGAACTCGCCAAGGCCGGCAAGAATGAAGAACTCATGGCCTTGTGCAACGAGGCCCTCGCGCAGAATCCCAATCACTTCAACGCCCGCCTCTGGCGCGGAATGGAGTACCGCAACAACGGCCGCCTGCAGGAAGCCATCGACGACTTCGACGTCGCGATCAAGGTCGACCCCAAGAACGCGAACATCATCCACGCCTACTATTTCCGCGGCCGCTCTTACTACAAACTCCACCGCTTCAAGGAAGGCATCCCCGATTTCACCAAAGTCATCGAAATACACCCACGCGACATGTGGGCCCACTACTACCGCGGCCTCTCGCGCGAGGAGTTGAAGGACTACACCGGCGCGCTCGACGACTACTATGTCGTCGTCGAGCAGAACCCCGCCGAACCCGAAATCCGCCTGCGCATGGCGGCCCTCGAAATCGAACTCGGCCGCTACGACGCCGCCGAAACAACCCTCAAAATCGCCAAAGCCAGCGCCGGCACCAACACCACCATCGCCGGCCGCGCGGACGTCCTGAACGACAAACGCCGAAAACTGATGAGTGGTCAGTAACAGTGACTGGTGGCTGGTGGCTGGTGGCCGGTGATCAGTGACCAGTAACCCACCTCACCATTCTCGCCTCTCGCCCCATGCCCCTCGCCCCCAGCCACCGGCCACCGGCCACTAACCACCAGCCCCAGGAAGCTTTCCGCCCCGTTTCGCGTTATAATCTCCATGGAAGCGTTCACACTCTTCCCCGCCATCGCGCGGTCCTCACACTGTGGGGGCGCCACGGTTTCGACGGGGGTGATGGAAGCGCTGGCCGCGTGCCGAGGACCCCGGTGGCCTCGTAAAAAACCGGGAACGTTCTAACTGCCAACAACAACTTGGCACTTGCCGCCTAACTTTAGGCGACACGTCTTACCCTTGACCGCCTGCTAAGGGGATAAGGCGCCGACAGCGGGCCTCAAGGCCGTAGTCCGGCGGGGACTGCGGCCGAGAGTACCGACCCCGCCTAGTGCTCGGCGAATGCGTGTCCACAGGGTACGCCGCGCGCGAAATCTCCCTTGCGGACTACGCACGTAGACGCCTACGCCGATGCACCTTCGGACGCGGGTTCGACTCCCGCCGCCTCCACCATTTTAACTCGTTCCGATCCAGCTCATTAGAGTAAACACTTGCCCGAATGCGCCACGCGCTTGCCACGGATCCCACTACAAGGATTCGAATCTAAAAATGCACGTATTCTGCGTTCGGTTTTTTTACTCTTTAATTGACACTCCCATACCACAAGAGCATGCCATCCATTGCGCCTCAGTTTCCGCAAGGAACTGATATCACGTCTCCGATTAGATTCCAGTTTTTCCCGCCAAAATCCGATACGGGATTTCGGCAGTCGCGTTAATGCGCAGCGCTTGCTATGGCGATGCCAAAAGCACCCGTGCACAAAAATAACGCACCTGCGACGACGAAACACTAGGTCAGGGTGTCCAGGAAGCCCGTGGCTGTGCAATCGATAGCGAAAGCCCATTCCGAAAACCATACGGCGAACTATCATTTCGGGCTTTGTGTCGCGAGAGCGAACACGGCTCATTCTCTGGCTTCGTTGCTTCGGCGTTAGCGTATCCACTTCAATGCGCTTTACCGCCTGACTTCCTCTTCTCAAAGAACTTGCGGAGCTGTTCTTGAAGTATAGAAGGGTCGCGTGGCTTTAGTTTTTTGCTCCATTCACGGCCAGCATGCAGACAATCCCACATTGGTATCAGGCCGGTAGCACGTTCCTTGCCAGGGTCGTTGTTGCCAAAACCGTAAAGGCAGACGTTCCAAACAGGCTGATAGTGCTCTATCAAGAACTGCTCGCTCATCTCAATCCAAAGCGGCTCCACCACGAGGTACCGACACATGAAGTCATTAATCTTAAGTGTTTCGCTCGCCGCTTCGATGGATTTACCGTGTTTTGCTAGCCGATCATATAGTGGATTCTTCGTTTCCTTGATACCAGTGCGTCCGGCGAACCCTGCTTGCCCGACATAAATTGGCTGTTCCAGCTTATGAGAGGAAACCGCGGTATAAAGTGGAGAATCACCCTTGTAAAAAAGCGCATAGACCCCGGGGCCATGAAATTTCTTGGACACAGGCATTTGAACCGGCGCGCGAGCCATCAACTCGTTGACTAAATTGCGCGTTAGGTTTTTGTAGTCCAGCGGATTGTAAGATTCATAAGTCTCAGTCATCGATTCCGCTCAACGTGTCAGCTACGCTCTTTGCAACAATTTCACCAAGCGTGACAGGCACGGCATTTCCGATCTGGCGCATCGATTCCGTCCACGAACCTTCGAAACGGAAATCATCCGCGAACGTCTGTAGTCGCGCGCTCTCGCGTACCGTGAAATACCTGACCTGACCGTTGCGGTACGCTAACATATTTTCCCCGCCCGGGACACCATGGTCACCCGCTTTCAAGGTCTTCGCCGGTTCATCCAAAGGGCTGCCCGTGTGGCCATCATAGGCTCGCGCGCCACTATTAAAATGGTGATCATGGAGGTCGGATTTTCCATGGCGCTCCCGTGGATGCGGCAAATCCCCTATGGCATCGCGAACCGTCCGCCAAGGTAGCGTCGGAGTGCACCCGGGCAGCATCTCTTCGACGCCCTGTGGCTTTTGCGGACGATTATGCCTCTGAACCTTGTGGCGTCTCCAATAATCGCCAGTTATCCATTGGTCGCGCAGCAACGCCTCTTTTGAATGCGTCGGCTCGGGGAACGACCATTGAACATTCAGGTCGTTTCGGAATCCAACAATAAAAACGCGCGGACGCTTCTGCGGAACACCGAAATCACACGCATTTAAAACTCTATGGACAACGTTATATCTAAGCCCCCCGCGGTTAGCTTCATCATGTTTTGCAATTCGAGCGCGATGCTCCATCCAATGCTCATTTTTTGTCGGAGCAACGCAGGGGTATGTCAACCTAGCTAAAATGTGTTCAAAGTATGCAGCGAATCGTTCTCGAACTAAACCACGTACATTCTCAAAGATAAACGCGCGTGGCTCAAGCTCGCGTACCGCGCGCACCGCTTCAGCCCACATATCTCGCTCGTCAAGAAAAGCTCCGTGTTTACCACCGAGAGAAAAAGGCTGACACGGTGGACCGCCAGCCACAAGGTCAATGGCACCACGAATCCCCGCGTAATCGAATTTTCTTACATCTGTCTGCGTTACCTCGGGCCATTTGTCCAGCGGCTCGACGCCGCGCTCTTGATTCTTACGAAGGGTGTCGCACGCCTGCCGATTGAATTCGATCATCGCACGATGGCCGAAGCCAGCGGCCGATATCCCAATCGCCAACCCACCTGCGCCCGTGAATAAATCCACCGAGCGTAACGCCCCTGACTTTCCGCCCATGACAGCCCCTTGCGCGACCCTCAGCGCCCATTTATTTAGTTGGTTTACCTCGCCTGTTCCTTCAATGACGCACGAGGGTACCCAAAAATTGCACGCGACCGGCCCCCCGGTCGAAGCGATTTGAACGATTTCCTCGGCAGTAGAATATACCGAGCGAGGGCCTCGTGCCCACTTGCTATGCTTTTCCCCCATCGTACACGCCAAAACACGCTCCCCGTCGGATCATAGACGACCTGCCGTGCTCCAAACCGATTCCAATATTCCTTGTCCCAACCCCCGATCGCGCGTAGGCTTAATTCTTCCGCAAGTAGGGGGATGGGCCAATCCCCTTCGATCTCAGAACCCGCATCGCCACGTGCGAAGATTGCCGTGCCCAATTCCAGCTTCGGGAGAAAACGCCGGCGCCCGGAATGATTTGTTACCCCGCCTGCACCGAATGCGAAACAGCCCTGCACGGCGACGACGACGACCTAGAGGGGTTCGTAGTGGTGCGCCGCATCGCCCAGCCGATCGACTCCGACGAGACCTAACCCCGCAAGGTTGCTATTTACCCAGCCGCTTCAACCGCACATCCCGAAACTGCACCGTCATCGGCGGGCCACTATGCAGTTGTAGCGCAAGAATGCCCTCCAAATCGCGCTGGTTGGGGTCGTTGTCCACGACTTCGGCGACGAGTTTTCCGTCGACGCTCAGCGTGATCGTCGCACCGACGCATTTCAGGTGGTACTCGTGCCACTCCTCGAGCTTGAAATGCGCCTCACCGGTCGCGCCTTCGATCGGCGTGACGGTCTGTTTGCCCGTCTCATCGAACACCGCATGCTCGCCGCGCCAGGCGAGCGTGTGCCGCCCGAACTCATCGTAGAGCCGCACGAGCCACGGCGTTTTCGTGTTGTTGTCGACCTGGTAGCCTCGGCAATCGTCCGGAATGTCGCCGTTGAACATCTCGCTGCGGAACTGAAACCCGCCGTTCACTTCGTGCTCGCTGATGATGCGGTGCCGCAGCTTCAGCTCGAAGTCGCCCAGCTTCCCGCCCTGCCACACGAGGTAGTGGTTGCGCGAGGTCGGGTGCGCGTCCGTGATCTTCGCCGTGATTGCGCCGTCCTCGATGGACCAAAAACTCGGGTCCGCCGCCTGCCAGCCGTTCAGCGTCTCGCCGTCGAACAGAACCTCGTAGCCCTCTTCCACTACTTGATCGTTCGCAACCAACGACACCCACAGCCCCACCACCATCGCCACCGCGCCCATCGATTCGCCTCCCGCGCATGATCGCGCGGGGCATTCTACCGCGCCGGGCGCAGCGCGCGCAGGGTCCAGGGGATGTTCTCTTCGACCAGTTGCCACGCCATAGCGAACTCGTGGCCGCCATACTTCAGCGTGCCACTCAATACGCCGATCACTTCCGCCGTATCCGCGCGAAGCACCGGCCCGCCGCTCATGCCGAACTCCACATCCGCGTCGAAAAGCAACAGCGCCGGCTCGCCTTTGCGTTGGCGAACCTCGTGCAGCCTGCCTTCCGAAAATTTCGCCACATACCCCTCATCCGCGGTATGCGTGATGCCCACCAACAGAAACTGCTCACCAAAATCCGCGCTACGGCCAATGCGCAGCGGCGACAGCGACCCGTGCGATTCATCCTGCAGACCGTAGTACGCGACGTCGTACGCCACCGTTGTTTTATGCACCGACACCGAAAGATCGTCGAACTGCTCGCTGCGCAACCGCTTGGCGTCCAGCCAGGATCCCGCCCGCCCTTCCGGCGTCATCGTATGGATGCGTGCCCCCGTTGACTGCGTCGCGGTGTGTTTTGAGGTAACAATGACGTCTTCGCCAACGTAAAAACCCGTCGCCGGCGTCAGTCGATCCGCCCAATTGTCGCAACTGTGCGCAGGCTGCACCGACACCAGCGATCGCAGCGTGCGCACGACATACTCAGGCGATTGGTAATCTGCGAATTTCATCCCGGACGCATTCCGTACTTAGAGAAAACATATTCGCGCCCGTGGATTCTTCCTGACAAGCCCGCCGAAATCCAGCCGAGATTCCCCAGAATTGCACATATTCCCGGCGACCCGGCGTTCGTCATCCCGCCAATTTAGACAATACTAATCGTGACCAACGCCCGCGTAAACTGGCCGCGCTCCACATACATTGAAAACTGCGAACGGCTGCCGTCTCGAATTCCCGCCAATAGACTCTCGTAGTAGGCGACCAATTGATTGAGCGACGTGATCGAAACGTCGTCGGCACGCAACAACACATCACCCACCCCCACGCCGAACGCAATGTAATCGTCGCGGCGCAACGGCTCCAACTCTCGCGCAATCAGTATCCCCGGCAACGAATTCGCAGTCGCCGCAATTCCACGGCTTTTCGCTCGCTCGAACGCGTCCTCTTCAAGCCGTTTTCGATGCGTCTTCACGGTTTGCAGTGTTCGATCCACGCGTTCGGCGCACTCGGCGCGCGCGATCTGCAGCGTGTGCGTTTCCTCCGCGACGGGTATCGTCTGATACCGGAACACGCGGTAGACACCCTCATGCCGCAGTTCAAATTCAAAGGAGTCTAACGTGGCAGCAGCCAGCCGTGTGACAATTGCGTTGAGTTGGTCAAGCATCGTTTGTTGACCAGCGATGGCCACGCCATCAATGCGCAACAGCGGATCGCCAGCATCAACCTGCAGACCAATAAGCGCTTCGGCACTAGCACCCGGCATCGGATATCCGCCGTCGACTGCCGAGTTTTCGGCCTCGCGCGGCGCGGCTGAAGCCGCCGCAACGAGACCACGCAGAAAAGCCTCGGCCGATGGATGGGCAATAAATATGGTCCGGGGCAACGGCGCCACGGCAGGGGTGGCTGTTTTCCTCTGCTCGGCTTCTGCTTTTCGCTCCTGATCGAAACGCGCTAACTCGGCCTCATGATTATCCAAAGGCGTAGTAGAAGCCGATCGCCACCGCTCGACCATTGCCACAGCGCCCGAACTCCCGACAAACACTTCGTTGCCAAGCTGGTTTACGGAGTTTGGCGATGGTGTGTGCAAGTTAATAATTTCTGTAGCGGTCGACGGATTCCAGATACGTACAGAATCCTCATCGACAGAAGCGGTAAAAATTCGCCTGCCGTCTTCCGAGAACGACACGTCGCTAATCGTCTGGGCATGCCCCAGCAAAACACCGCGAGGCTCCAGTCCTGGGAAATTCCATAGGCGCACACTGCGATCGGCGGCGGCAGACGCCAGAAGCGAACGTTGCACGTCCATCGCAAACACTGTCACGGGCCCGGCGTGTCCTTGCACCTGATGCAGAATCGCGCCGGTGTCCGTCGACAACACGTCGATCATTCCAGCATCGTCTCCCGCCACAATCTCGTCGCCGTTTGGCGATACCATCAACGCACCAATCTCCGGATGCTGGAGACTGTCTATTTCCTTCTCGCCAGAACCATCACGCCACACCGCCAGACCCCCATCCCATCCCGCCGTTGCGATCGTGTTTCCTGCAGGATTCATTGCAAGCGCGGCGGTATTCCCCTGATGAGCATTCAACACGTGCACGACCCGTCGATCCTCGCGATCCCAGACAATCGTTCGGTAACCATCAATCAACAACGCCACTCGCCTACCATCGTCGGACATCAACGCACGGGATACACTGTGCGTCGGCTCGACTGACGAAAATTCTTCCACCACCTGCAGAGATTCTTTGTCCAGAACTGCCACCATGCCCGCCATGGTCGAGCTGGCCATGAGTCCGGCTGGGGACGCCACCAAAAACGCCGTAACGCTTCCTTGTATCGGCCGGCGGGCGATGCCCGGCGAGTCTGTTGCATTCCAGACGCGAACCGTGCGATCGCCACCGGCGGAAACGAGCACATCGCTCTGTGTGCCAAATGCAAGCTGTGTAAGCGACGCGTTATGCCCCGGCAAGGTGTTAATTAACACACCTGACTCGATGTCCCATGCCGTAATTGGCCCGTCGAAAGACGCTGCCGCACAAAGAGTACCGCTGCGGTTGATGGAAATCCGTTCCACTCTCCCGGAATGCGTCATGCGCCGCAACAGCGCGTGTGTTGCCAGATCCCAAACGAGCACGCTCCCGTCGGTCGAGCCACTGACCGCCAGAGCGCCATCCGGCGTTGTGGCGACACGGCTAACCCATGCCTCATGCCCCACCAATCGGGCCAATTCGGCACCTGTGTTCGAATCCGCAACCACAATTTCTGGCCCGCTGAGATAGAGAATCTGATCATGCCCAGGCACAAACACCGGCCGTGTGCCCCCGTCTTTGCTCCACAACCGTTGACCAGAATCGAGGTCCCACATCTGGACTATCGCATTCGGCGATCCCCGCGAAACAGCCAATCGATGCCCATCGGCACTCGACACAGGACTGGGCGTTTTGTTAAACGGCGCTGCTTCGTCCCACGCTTTCAACACATGCAGCGTCGCGCCGCTATTCGCATCCCAAACGCGTACCGTCATATCGGCAGCGCCGCTCAAAATACGATCGCCCTGCGGTGTGAGCCCGATCGCAAGTACGTCGCCCGTGTGCCCCTTAAGCTCTGTAAGAATTCCTGTCTCAGTATCCCACATTCGCACAACAGCATCGGGACAACCCACGATCACACGGCGGCCATCGGGCGACAGCGCGACGGCGGCATTGATCCGATGCCCGCCCAACGAAAACTCACGCAACAGCGCACCGTCCGTCGCCGAATAGATCCGCATCGGCAGCCGATTGGAAAGCGTCACGACGCGGCTGTCGTCCGGCCACAACGCGGCAAGCGAGTACCCCTCAATGCGCGTGATTTCCGGACGGCTCCGGTTGAGAAAAAATCCCCACTCCCAGTTCCGCTGGCTCGGATCGATCGCCCACAACACCTGGCCGGCGCGTTCCGGATTGTTGGCATCCAGATAGCCCTGCGCCAGGCGAATCTCCGCGGTGTATTTGTCCACCTGCGCCTGCGACCGCGCGACAGACTCCGCTTCGCGCGCCACGACCGCCACGTCGCGCGAATGCGTCACGTTTACAAACGCATACACCGCCGTCGCAATAACGGCGATTGCGGCAACCAGTGCTGTGTTCACACTTGTTTTCCGGCGCGCATACGCCCGGCGCATCCGCTCTATCGGTGTATAGGTGTAAGCACTGACGATGGAGCCGGAAAGGAAGCTGGTTACATCGTCGCCCAATTCCTTTGCCGACGAGTAACGCTTTACTTTTTCCTTGGAAAGTGCGCGCGTACAAATGCTCGCCAGTTCTCGCGGGACATGTGGTTCGCGCGTGGCGATCGGCACCGGCTCCTCATGCTGAATTTGCTCAATCAATCCCTCGAGCGAACTGCGATCAAACGCAGCGTGATCCGTGAGGATTTCATACAACAGCACACCCAGACTGAATACATCCGAGCGCGCATCAATCTCGTCGATCCGGCCCGCGGCCTGCTCGGGCGACATGTAGTGCGGGCTGCCCAACACTTCCCCGGTGACAGTTCTATCCGGCCCCACCGCGTCGTTGCCGTGCAACCGGTGCAATGTGTCTTCCAGCGACGGATGCTCCGGCTCTTTCGCGCCGACGACTTTCGCAAGACCCCAATCGATGATCACCGTTTCGCCGAACTCGCCCACCATGATGTTCGAGGGTTTGATGTCGCGATGAACCACACCGCGGCTGTGCGCGTACGCGATGCCCATGCACACATCCACAAAGTTCGGCAACAGCTTGAGGCGGTCCTCGAGCGTCTTGCACTCTTGCAACACCGTGCGCAGCGTCTTCCCGCGCACGAGACGCATGGTGTAGTACAGGCTGCCGTTCTCGCGCCGGCCCAGCTCATACACGGGCACAATGCTGGGATGCTCCAACCGGCCCGTCACGCGCGCTTCGCGCAGGAATCGCGCAATCAATGCCGCCGACTGGCGAACCGGACTGTCTTCCGTACCTTGCGGCCCCGAGTACACATCCGACGGCGGCAGAAGTTCCTTCAACGCAATATCGCGCGCGAGCAACTCGTCGTGCACCAGAAGAATGCGGCCCATGCCGCCGCGCGAGTACTCGCTCGAACCGGTGTATCGTCCGGGGCGCTCCGAAATCGTCACACTTTCCGGCGGCGCTTCGTCGAACATTTTTTCCGGAATGTTCAACGCCAGGCGGGTCTGCACCAATTCCTTCGCGCCGCGATCCGCCGTCGACTGAAGCAGGCTCGCGACGCGTTCGTGCCCTCCGAGCGAATCGAGCGTCTTGGAAACGTTGCCTTCGTAGAAGTCCAGCCCGTGCGCGATCAGGCCATCCAGATACTGCCGGCTTGCCGCCGAGATCGCATCGGCCTCAACCAGGTGATCCGCGATTGGGATCGATGGATTTTCAGCCCAATACTCCACCGCATCGGCAAATTGCTGCGCGTCTATATACCGCAATAAGTGAGCAAATAATGCAAAAAGAAGGTTGGTATCGCGCGAACCGGCCGGCCACGTGCCCGCCTCAACCGGCCGCGCTACTTCCGAAATCAGGCAGTACGGACAGAGCCCCCCGGGGGCATCCGGTGGAATCGGTCGGCCGCATTGGGGGCAGTCGCCTGGGTTCGTCATGAGGACCCCTTCGTGCGATCACACAGCCTATTACGACTCGGTTCGTGCCTGTTACTGTTACGACTTCAGCGGTCGCCCAAGCACTTCGACCAAATACCGCAGCTCGTCCGCCGCATCTCCGGGCGAAGTGACGGTTTCTTTCACTACTTTTTCCAACTCGTGGCGGTAGCGCGACTTAAGTCGATGCACGGCTACACGAAGCGCGCCTTCCTTCATCGATAGCCGTTGCGACAATTTTTCATAGTCCAGCGACTCTTCAGAAGCGGCAAGCACTATTCGCAGTTCCCGGAACAGTTCCTTTTTGCCCAATCGAGCGTAGGACTGTTCCAAATTCGTCATCGCCTGCTGCAGGATCGCGTGCGCCCACTGACGCTCAAAAATCTCCTCCGGCGTCTGCGTGCGCGCCGGGATACGCTGGTGCAGGTCCTCCGCCTCATCGCCGTCAATCCGCACAAACTTCACTCGACCACCGCGCTTGATTGCCGTCTGCTTCGCGTACTCGTTCGCCGCGTAGCGCGTAAGTGCTGTCAATAAAAACGTTCTGAACCGTCCGATTTCCGGTCGCGCCTTGCTCACGAAATCCTTTTCGATCAGCGTCAAAAAAAATCCTTGCAAGATGTCGCTCGCGTCTTCCTTCGACTTCCCGCGCAAACGCAAGAACGAATACAACGGAGGCCAGTACAACTGACACAGCGACGCGAGCGCCTCGCGCGCATCATCGCCCTGCGTTCCCGCGCGCAGCACCAAACTCCATCTCGTATCGTCAAAAGCCATACCCGATCCGCAATCCTGGAATTACACTGATGACCCGTGTCCGGAAAACCACACGCACCCAGAGCGAGGAGTGTAACATCCCTACCGTTCCCCTTAAGACTAACGCGTGGGCTTATATAGATACAGCAGGAACGAACATGGACGCCGAGCGAAACGAAGCTCTTGATTTTGATATCCGCCCGTCCGATACTCTCTGGACTCGGTCGTCTATAAAAGTATGGTGGCTAATTAAATTTCACGGTTACCGGGTCATTACCGTCCGGCAAGTGCCCCGTCAAGCTGCATTCGGTCGCGTGAAGTACTCGCGGCGCTGGTTGATGAGCGCTCGCAAGTCTCAGTTTTCTTCGTAACACTCAATACGGCGATCTGTAATGCACTGTCTTTAAATTTTCTCAAAACAAAGCGACTAACACAGGAGGATCGGATATGTCGAAAAAAACCGGCGGGCCGGCCATATCATTGGGGAATGGGGGCGGACAGGCCAACGTTACTGATGTAAACATTCTGGATACTCTCGACTACTACGCCGAGCCCGACGTCCGCATCAACTATCCCTGGAACGTGACGGCGACAGATATCGCAGCCGGAGCCAGGGCCCACATAGCACTACACCTGCTCGGCACATATCCGCTATTGGACTTATTGTTCGGCGATATATCTGACCTGCTCGATCAGTTGATCGCATCCATTCCTGTGGCCGGCAGTCCGGATGAAAGGCGGATTATCTCTGCACTTCAAGCCACAGGTGCACAAACTCCGACAATCGTAGCGTTGCGCGATGCACTCAATGCAGTAAAAAACGTGTTCGCAAACAGCATACAACCCGTGGGTGGCGGGTTTCCCAAGACCTATGCCGAGTACGGGCGTCGCCCTGAGAGTGAATGGGAGGTCGCTCACCCTATCGCAACGATTCGTCCTGTCCTCACGGCGCTGAATGCGTTCATGGCCGTGCCGTTACTCGATGTACACGCGGATGCTGCTGACCTTCACCTCAATCATTACGAACACGTCATGCGCAGCCTCGGCGCCAATCGTTCCGTGAAGGACCTCTTTACCAAATCCCACCACGAATTCATGGGCACACACCATGGGGCCACCGAACTACATATCTGGAGACACTCACGAGACGTCGGACTGCTCTGGTGCAACGAGCGCATCTCAAGGTTAAAGCATAACGATAACCCTACAATCGTCTATCCCTTTACTCCAAACAACCGACGCTGTAATTTACAGACACACAAATGCGAGCAGGGTGGCTCAAACGACTACTGCCAGGAAGTAGACGGCGTCTGCAACGCCATGGGTACTTGAGTCGCATACCACTCCCCACTCAACGGATCACGGCGTGCCCGAATACGTGATTATGCGCATAATTGACCGGAATCGCCGTACCGAAACAAAGTTAGCTTTCACGTCAGCAAAGAAATTGTTGCAGTAACGCGAGAAGTACTTTCGCAATCATCCACGGGATGAAAGGGAACAAGTACATGGACGCGCAGGACAGCAACAAATTAACAAGACGGAAGTTCATCGGCACCTCAGCATTCGCGGCAGGTATCATTGGTAGTCAATTTATGACTACCGCGTCCGCGCAGCCAGGCCCTCCCAAACCATTAATCGTGTATCCGTGGGATGTGGAGGTCGACCCACCGTCCATCGCTACGCTGTATCTAGTGCAATCGCGTCGATTGAACGTGATACTCAACAAACCCTTCGAGCGTACGCTGGCGCATATGCGCGACAGGGCGCGAGCTGCCACGGGAACCGACCAACAACAGCTTGAAGCAGCTATCAACCATAAGCCGCATCCCGACCCCCGGTATACCAAAGACACTCTCGCGACCGCCCTTGAAAACGCACGCGCGAATTGCAGAACTGGCATAAGTTACGCAAAGTTTGCTGCATTGGATCATGGCGACCAAGCATGGCTCGACATACAACCATTTCTTGTCGAACTGGAAAAAATGATCTGTGTGCCGATTCTCCACACCAATCCTGTGTACATTGAGGCGTTCCTCACCACCGATCGCGTAAACGATATCGATTGGCACGGAAATTTCCAGAATGGCGGATATCCCGGCAGAGAACTAGAGGATCTATTTATGCTGCCGACAGCAGCTATCAGCCACACCAAACACACAGATCCAGGAAGGCGTGCCGAATTGCCGCACTGGAAAGAAATCAGAAATTCTGGACTCCTGTGGTGCTCGCCGCGGGTCAAGGCTGCAGTTCAGATAAAAGAGATGAGGATTGCCAAGGCTGTACCCAACGTTCCCAACAACTACAAGTGCATCAACGGTCGCTGCAGCTCAGGCTATCCCAACGAATACTGTCAAGAAGTGAACGGCAGCTGTAGCGGCATGTCCGAACCTTGATCAGAAACAACCGTATCGACGATCCTGCTTCCCAAAATCAGAGCCGAAACAATCGGCTCTGATTCTTTTTTAGTTTGGTGCGCGGATTCTTTCTGTAAGTCCGTCGCTGCAAACTGGCATAATACCCCGCGCGCCGCGACGCCACGGCCACTATGCCGTATTCCGCGTCCACCCGCGCTCACGGGGCTTTTATGCACGCGACGCATTTCATTCAGGATTTGGCGACGATCATGCTCATTGCGGGCGTGATCACGGTCGTCTTCCACCGCCTGCACCAGCCCGTCGTCCTTGGCTACATCCTCGCCGGCATCATCATCGGCCCCTACACACCGCCACACAAGCTGGTCCTGGAAGAAGAAACCATCACGACGCTGGCCGAACTCGGCGTCGTCTTCCTGATGTTCTCGCTCGGCCTGGAATTCAGCCTGCGCAAGCTGCGCGCCGTCGGCGTGCCCGCGCTCGTCTCCGCCGTCGCCGAAATCGTCTTGATGACATGGATCGGCTACGAAATCGGCCGGTTCTTCGGCTGGGGCCAGATGGACTGCATCTTCCTCGGCGCCACGCTCGCCATCTCCTCCACCACCATCATCGTAAAGGCGCTCGACGAGCTGAAACTCAAAAACGAGCGCTTCGCGCAGCTCATTTTCGGCATCCTCATTGTCGAGGACATCCTCGCCATCGCCATCATCGCGCTACTCTCCAGCCTCGCCACCTCCGGCGAAATGGACGCGCTGCAAGTCGCCGGCACCGTCGGCCGTCTCACGGTTTTCATGGTCATCGCGATGGCGCTGGGCTTGATGTTCGTGCCGCGCCTCCTGGCCTACGTCGCCAAATTCGACAGCAACGAAATGCTCCTCGTCACCGTGCTCGGCCTGTGCTTCGGCTTCTGTCTCATCGTGATCCAGCTCGACTACAGCGTCGCGCTCGGCGCATTCATGATGGGCGCCATCATCGCCGAGGCGCGCGAGCTGCACCGCATCGAGCGGCTCATCGAGCCCGTGCGCGACATGTTCAGCGCCATCTTCTTCGTCACCGTTGGCATGCTGCTCGATCCGCGCGTGCTCGTCGACTATGCGCTCCCCATCACCGTCATCACAATCGCCGTCGTGCTCGGCAAGGTCCTCGCCTGCGGCCTCGGCTCGTTCATCACCGGCAATGACGGCCGCACGTCCCTGCGCGTCGGCATGGGCCTCTCCCAGATCGGCGAGTTCTCGTTCATCATCGCCGCGCTCGGCGTCAGTCTCGGCGTCACGAGCGACTTCCTCTACCCCATCGCCGTCGCGGTCTCCGCCGTCACCACACTCCTCACGCCCTATCTCATCCGCGCGTCGGACCCGCTCGCCGGTTGGGCCGGCCGCCGCATGCCCACGCGCCTGCGCGAAGAACTCACGCTGTACACCGCCTGGCTGCAGAGCATTCAGCCGACAGGCGACCGCGCCCTGCGCGCGCAGATCGTCCGCCGCGCCATCGCGCACATCACCATCAACATCATTATTGTGAGCGCCGCCTTCCTCAGCATGGCGTACTTCGCCGGACCGCTGTCGGAGTGGATCGGCACGACCTCGCTGGACGAACGCTACCAGCGCGCAATTCTCTGGACCGCCGCGCTCATCGCCTCGCTCCCGTTCCTCATCGCGGCGTACCGCAAACTCAAAGGCGTCAGTCTGCTGCTCGCGCAGGCCGGTGTCACCGCCGACACTGCGGGCACCTACACAACCAAAGTGCGCACGGCCCTCGCCGAAATCATCCCCATCGCCACGATGCTGCTGCTTACGCTGTTCATCTCCGCCCTCAGCTCGAGCATCCTGCCGCCGCTCGAGTTGCTCGGCATCATCGTCGCGATCGTCGCCATCCTCGGCATCATCCTCGGCCGAAAACTGATTCTCTGGCATTCCAAGCTGCAGATCGCGCTGATGGAAGGCCTGAATTCGAAGGAACCAGGCCACTAGCCCCTAATGTGGAAGCGGCGTCCCGCCGCTTGAGCCGATTCTACGCAGCTTCGGTAGTTTTACTCGGCGTCGCCACCGGCGGGGTCGGCGTATCTCCATTAATGCTCCGGCAATGCACCAGCGCGCCGACGAAGCTCTCGTGATATCCGTCGTCGCCCACCGCCTCGATGATCCCGGCCTTCTTCAGTTTCGCCAGTACATTCGACCGCGCCTCGCACAACAACACGCGCACCTTGCGCTTGGCGAGATCGCGCACGACCTCTTCCAATGTGATCAGCGCGGTCGCATCCATGAACGGCACGCGGTTCAGTCGAATCACCAACGTACGTGGATCGGTGCGCGTCGCCGCGAGCGCACGCTCAAAGCTGTCAATCGCGCCGAAGAAAAACGGCCCGTCGATCGCGTACACCAAGGTCCCCTCAGGCACGGCGACCACGCCCGCGCGGCTCAATTCTTCGAGGATGTCGTCGACTTCCACCTGCTCGACTTCCACGGTCGAGGCCACGCGCCGCATGAACAGGAGCACGGCGAGAATCACGCCGACATTCACCGCGACCACCAGATCGACAAACACCGTCAGCCCAAACGTAACCAGCAACACCGCCACGTCCGGTTTCGGCGCGCGACGCAGCAGCTTAGCGAACATGCGAATCTCGCTCATGTTGTACGCCACCACGAACAGAATGCCGGCCAGCGCCGCCAGCGGCACGTTCGACGCCAGCGGTGCGAGGAACACAATGATCAGCACCAGCGTCGCCACATGCGTGATGCCCGCAATGGGGCTCGATCCACCGTTGCGCACATTGGTCGCCGTGCGCGCGATGGCGCCCGTCGCCGCGAATCCCCCGAAAAACGGCACGGCAATATTCGCGAGGCCCTGCCCGATCAGCTCCTGATTCGAATCGTGCTTCGTGCCCGCGAGACCATCCGAAACCACCGCGGACAACAACGACTCAATCGCGCCCAACATTGCAATCGTAAACGCCGGGCCCATCAACTCTGTCATCCGCGCGAAATCGAAGGTCGGCAAACCGAACTCCGGCAGCTTCCGCGGAATCCCACCAAACGCGCTGCCGATCGTGACCACGCCCTCCGGCCGCAGCCACATGTACAGCGCCGTCGCGACCACCGTCGCGATCAGCGGCCCGGGGATCCGTTTCAACCACGACACGCGCGGCGCGAGCACCGTCAGCAGCAGGCTCACCATGCCGAGTCCGGCCGTGGTCCAGTGCATCTGCGGGAACACCTGCACCAATTGCCAGAATTTTTCGTGGAAGTGTTCGCCGCTCACCGCCGGCAGTCCGAAGAAATCTTTCCACTGTCCGACCCAGATGATCACGCCGATGCCGGCCGTGAATCCGACGATGACCGGCTCCGGAATAAACCGCACGACACCGCCCAGCCGCGCGATGCCCATGATCAATAGGATCACGCCCGCCATCAGCGTCGCGATCTGAAGACCATCGATTCCGTACTTGGCCGTGATGCCGGCAAGAATCACCACGAACGCGCCGGTCGGCCCCGCAATCTGCACGCGGCTGCCTCCGAACATGGAGACGCACAGGCCGGCGACGATCGCCGTGTACAGGCCCTGCTCAGGTTTCGCGCCGGATGCAATAGCAAACGCCATCGCCAGCGGCAGCGCGACGACACCCACGATCACGCCGGAAACAATATTCGGAAGAATGCAGTCGCGGCGGAGCAGGCCCGCGCGATACGACTCGACGATGGCGATCATGGTCCCCGGAAAAAGATTAGAAAAACGCCTCAATTACACACGATTATTCTATCACGCAACTCGAAAACGCACACAAAACAGCTCTATTTCACGCGCTCAAGCAAGTAAAACACGTATCCGTACTCATCGCCCGCGCGGCGATACAAATCGATCTCCGCCTGCAGCATGTCCAGCACACCGTTGGCCTCCGCGTCGCCTGCATACTTCGCGCGCATCGCAAGAAGGCGCGCTTCCAGCGGCGCATAGTACGACTCCAGCCAGTCGCTCGCCGGCAGCACGAAATGATCGACGCACGTGAACCCGGCCTTCGCGGCTGCGCCGATGTTCTCCGCGATACCGCGCATCGCCGGGTATCCCTCGCCCCAAAATCCGCGCGCAGCTTCGGACGGCGTCGGCGTCAGCCACGACAACTCCGTGCACGCCAGCACACCGCCCTCGCGCAGTAGCCCCCGCCACTCCGCCAGCCCGCGATCGAATCCGATCACATAAATCGAACCTTCGGCCCACAACAGATCAAACACCTCGCCCGACAGCTTTTCCTTCAAATCGAGCATGGAGGCTTCCACCGTACGAACACGCGCACCGATCCCACGCTGGTGTGCCGTAGTCGTCAGTGCCGCCAGATAAGGCTCGTGCGTGTCGACGGCGACAATCTCCGCGGCGCAATGCCGCGCCAGCGCGAGGGTCTGCGCCCCGGCACCGCATCCGACGTCCAGAATCCGTCGCGGCTGCAGAATTTTCTGCACACCTTGGAGCGCGCGTACGCTCGTCGCTTCGCTGCCCGGCGCGAGACGATCAAGCCCATCGAACGCTTCGTAAAAAATGCCTTCCGCCCGACTCACGTCGCATCCCCCTTCACCCACCACCCCAGCAACGCCGACGCCGCCACCGCACACGTCGCGCTAAATGCAAAGGCCGCTTCCGCGCTCACCTGCTCCCACACGAACCCGAACAACAATGACGCCGGCAGCAACAACAGGCCCGAGACCAGATTGAACCAGCCAAACGCCGTGCCGAGCATGGCCTTCGGCGCGAGGTCCGCCACGAACGCCTTCTCCGCGCCCTCCGTCAGCGCCATGAATAACCCGTACACGGCGAACAAGGGCCAGATCGCCGCGGAGTGTCCGTTCAGCCCCATAAGAAGATAGAACGCGGCGTACACCACCCACCCGCCGATGATGAGTTGCTTGCGCCCGACGCGATCGCTGAGCGCCGAGAGCGGCGTGGAAAAAACCGACGCCGTGAACGCCACCAGCGCCCACAGCAGCGGAACCTGCGCGTCGGTCAACCCCGATTCACGAGCCCGCAGCAACAAAAACATATTCGAAGAATTACCCAGCGTGAACAGCGCCAATACCAGCAGGTAGCGCTTGAACACGGGCGGCATGCCCACCAGGGTGAGCGAAAATTTCGGACGGGCCGCAGGAACGTCACGCGCCGGTTCGCGCACCATCAGCGCCCCCGCCACCGCCGCCACCCCGCCCAGCGAAGCCCACAGAAATACATTCCGAAGCGGCACCTCGGCCGCCAGCAACGCAGCCGCCACCAGCGGCCCAATGACAGCGCCCAGGTTGTCCATCGCGCGATGCACGCCAAACGCGAGCCCGCGCCGATCCGACGAGATGGAGTGCGCCAACAGCGCGTCGCGCGGCGAGGATCGCAGCCCCTTGCCGACCTTGTCCGCGAAGCGCAGCGCGATCAGCATCGGCCACGACGCCACAAACGTAAACAGCGGCCGCGCGACTGCCGACACGGCATACCCACCCACGACCCACGGTTTGGTCTTGCGGCTGCGATCCGACAACACGCCGCCGAGGAGTTTCAGCACGCTACCGCTCGCTTCGGCGACCCCCTCGATGATGCCGAGCGCGCGAGGCCCCGCATGCAAAACAGTCGCGAGGTACACCGGCACGAGCGGATACACCAATTCGCTCGCGGTGTCGTTAAAAAAGCTGATGAAGCCCAGCAACCAGATCGTGCGCGGCAACCCGAGTAGTCCGACCTTCATACAACAAGGCCGGCGATCATGCGCACTATTCGATGTGGATCCATTGGTCGATGGTGTCGTGCCCGTAGATGATCGCCGCGCACGCCGCTGCCCACAAAATCCCATTGATGAGGAAGGCGGGATCCAACAGAATCGTCGACGTCGGACTGTCGCCGCGCCGGCGGTGATACAACAGATACAAGTACCGGAACAGGCCGTACAACACGAACGGCACGGTCAACACCAGCAGCCGCGTCTCGAACACTTCCACGGTCCGGCGGTCGACGGTATACAGGATGTAACACACCAGCGTCGCGCTCGTAACGATCGCGATCATCTGATCCAGGAACACCGTGCTGTAGTGATCCAGCACCGGCCGGTGCGTCGCGGCCGACGTCTCGAGCATGATCAGCTCCGCGCGACGCTTCCCAAATCCTAAAAACAGCGCGACCGTAAACGTGCACAGCAGCAGCCAGTACGACGCCGCCACATGCACCGCGAACGCGCCCACCACCACGCGCAGCACGAATCCCGCGGCCAGGGTCATCACATCCAGAATCACCACGTGCTTGGCCGAAATCGAATATGCCGTGGTCAGCACCATGTATACCGTAATCGCAAGCCCCGTGGCCGGACTCAGGACGAACCCGATCCCCAGCGCGATCGCCGCGAACGCCAGCGCCGCGGTAAGCGCCGCACCTTCAGACAGGCGCCCCGACGCGATCGGTCGATTGCGCTTGAGCGGGTGTTCGCGATCGGCCAGGCGATCGCGGAAATCGTTGAGCAGGTAAGTCGCGCTCGCGGCGAAACACATCGCGGCAAACGCGAGACACGCGCGCAGAATTTGCTCGCCGACGAACAACTGTCCGCCGAACAGCAAGCCCGCAAACACAAGACAGTTCTTGGACCAGTGATGCGGACGCACCGTCTCCAAAAGCGCGCGCCAGCCGGATTCGCTGCGCGCCGCGGTGGTGTCTACGGATGCCATGCGTGCGACTCACTCCCTCGTATGCACGAGGCGTGATGATAACATTTCGATGGAACGCGATAATCGCGAAGAAAAGAGACGAACGAATTGGCGGGCGCGATTAGCGCTCGTCGAACACACCCGCGGGCATTTGCGGCACGCCCGGTGTCGTGGTGCGGCCAATGCCATATGCATCAATGCGGCGCAGCAGCGAGCTGTAGCTGATCTCAAGCAACTTGGCGGCCTTGCGGCGGTTCCACAGCGTGTAGCGCAATGCTTCTTCGATCAGCGCGCGCTCGGTCAGCTCGACCGCGATGCGCGTGGCTTCCTTGAGCGACGTGAACTTCGGCGGCGCAAGCGGCGCTTCCACCGGAGCCGGCGCCTGTGCACGCGCAACGGCCGCCGGCGCAATCAGCGACGGGCCCGCATCATCCAGCAGCACCGACTCCGAACCGGTCGCGACATATTCTTTCACGCGGGCCGACAACGCGCGGATATTGCCGCGCCAGTCGAGCTCCATCATGCGCTCAAGAATATCTTCTTCGATCGGCTCGTATTCTTTGTCGATTTTCTTCGAAAAATTGTAGTTAAAGTGCTCCGCCAGCACCGGGATATCGTCCCGGCGCTCGCGCAGCGGCAGCATGTGGATCACAAACTCGGACAGGCGCGAATACACATCACGGCGGATACGGCCGGTCGCCAGCGCATCTTCGATGGGCACGTTCGTCGCCGTCACAATGCGCACGTTCGGCTGAATCGGGTGCACGCCGCCAATGCGCATGTACGGTTCGCCATCGAGCGCGGTGAACAGCTTCACCTGCGAGGCTTCGGAAATTTCCGTGACTTCGTCGAGGAAGATCGTGCCCTTCTCCGCCAACTCAAAGCGGCCGGGCTTCGCGGTGTGCGCGCCAGTGAACGCGCCCTTCTCGTAACCGAAAAGTTCGCTCTCCACGAGCTCGCTCGGAATCGCGGGACAATTTACTTTGACGAACGGGCGGCCCTTGCGGTTCGAGCGCTGGTGCATCAGGCGCGCGACGATGTCTTTACCCGTTCCGGA
>CAZUJL010000009.1:0-134381 GCA_964620045.1 uncultured Nitrospirales bacterium | reverse complement strand
GGTGTCACGATTTTCGCGGAACGTCGGCTCGTCCCAGGTATAACCGTCGTAGTAGCCCTGCACCTCGATTTTTGAATCGTCGCTCAGCGTGTGTGTCCAGCGCGTGAGCAGGTTGCGGCCGAGGTAGTCCACCTGCGAATGGATCGAGCGCTCGAAGGGTTCCTCCAGGAAGGCATCGGTGACGACCTGGTTGATGCCGAGATCGTTGAGGTCGCCCTGGATCGTGAGCAGATCGTCCGGCGAAAGCCGCCAGTCGAAACGGAAGCCGCCCTGCACATTGTTCCAGTCATCTTGGGCATCGCCGCCGATCTCCGGATCCCCGCCGGCATCGCGCGCGAAGCCTTTTACATACACGCGATAATCGACATCTTCGCCGATTTTGTCGCCCCAGCGTGTGCTGAAGAAGCCGCGCTCCTCGGTGCCCACGCCGCCGGATACCAAACCGCCCTGCGTGTCTCCGGCGGCCTTGGTGACGATGTTGACGACGCCGTTCACGGCATTCGCGCCCCAGAGCGTGCCGCCGGGGCCACGGATGATTTCGATGCGATCGACGTCTTCGAGCATGACGTCGTGGCCTTCCCAGTACACACCCGAAAACAGCGGCGTATAAATGGAGCGGCCATCGATGAGCACGAGCAGCTTGTTGGCGAAACGACCGCCGAACCCGCGCGCGGTGACCGACCAGGTATTCGCCGTGAGCCGCGCGACTTCCACACCGGGGACGGTGCGCAGCAGATCGGGGATATTGGTGGCGCCGGAGCGGCGGATGTCTTCCTGCGTGAGTACGTAGACCGCCGCGGCGGCGTCCTGCTTGCGCTCTTTTTTCTTGGAGACCGAGGTGACCTCGACCGACATCAGTTCTTCGATCGAGAGCGAGTTAAGCTCCGCCGAAGCGACCTGGATTTCGTCTGTCTGCGCGAAGAGATTTGGAGAGACGAAGAGAGAAACGAGCAGACACACGCCTGCAAAACGGCGCACGAAGTGTGGTCGTGTGTCCCCCGGCACGATGTCCCCTTCCACGATGTCCGGGCTCGGCGACCCTGTTGCGGCGCCCCTCGGAGTGATAGGCCCGGACAAAAATTCAGGATAAGGAGAGCATAGGGCGTGCCATGGCCCGATGGCGGAACTCGCGGCGTTTACGGTGATCTATACCGCCGCGTCGTGTACAAAAATGTTGTTTACGCCGAATCGGGGCGATGAAACTGCAGAGTGAACGAGCGATAACCTAGCGGAAACGGAACGTGATGCGACCTTTGGTGAGGTCGTAGGGCGACATTTCGATCTTCACCTTGTCGCCCGGCAGAATGCGGATGTAGTACTTGCGCATTTTTCCGGAAATATGCGCGAGGACAACGTGGCCGTTGTCCAGCTTCACGCGAAACATCGCGTTGGGCAAGGTTTCGGTGACGATGCCTTCGAGTTCGAGGGCCTTCTCTTTTTCCATCAAGTGGCGCGGATCCTTGTGAGACCGGGCGGAGTTCGACTGCCAAACGGTCTGGGTTTCAGCCGCGCGTTATATCACGCCGGGGGGGCGATATGCACGTTCGCCATGGGCTAAAGGTTTGTGTGCACCGGGCCGATAGCAGAAACGAAGGGCGGGAGTGTGCCCGGAGATCCGGGCCTGACCAGCCCTGAGTGCGGGGGATGCTGCGGTGGCGGAAGTGAGCGACATTGAGACGATGGAGTCGTGGGCGGCACTGTATCGCGGCGTGCTGCGGCTGCGTACCGCGCTGGAGCCGCACGCCGACTCGGCGCGGGATACGCGGTTCCATGAGGAATTCTGTGATTCGCTGCGCGCGTACCTGATTGAGCGCTGCGGCGTGGAGCCTGAACGCCTTGCGCGGGTGGATGTCGAAGCGGCGGTGGAACACGAAAATTGGGACGCAGTGTGGTCCAAGGGGCCGGTCGTGTTACGGCTCGATACCCGCTAGGCGCGCGCTGATATCCCAGAGTTTTTCCTGCGCGGAAACATCCATGGAACGCGCGGAACTGCGCGTGAGCTTGCAGCGTGCGAAGTATTTTCCAGTGACGCCTTCGACCTCCGGCGACGATGCCAGATGAATGCTCGTACGTGCGCCTTGGGCGGGGCTCAGCGTAAGAGCGAGGAACGGGATCGCGAGCGGCCGCAGGATCGCGGGGTAGTCGTTAATCTGCTTGCGGATGATTTGAGTACGCACGACGCCGGGATGCAGGCAGTTCACCGTGACCCCGGAACCCTCCAGCCGCCGCGCGAGCGTGAAGGCAAACATCACGTTCGCGAGCTTCGAGTTGCTGTAGATGCCCATCGGGCCGAATTTTTGTTCCGCCTGCAGGTCGTCGAAATTGATGCGGCCCCGGTGGTGCATGGTGGACGCCACGACGACGATCCGTGCCGGGGCGCTACGCTTCAGTAGATCGAGCAATTCGCGCGTGAGCAGGTAGTGGCCGAGGTGGTTTGTGCCGAAAATCATCTCGAAGCCGTCTTCGGTGGTGTAGCGCTTGCCGGGCATCACGCCGGCGTTGTTTACGAGTACATCCAGCCGCTGGAAACGCTCGCGGAAGGCGGCGGCGAAGGTGCGCACGCTTTTCAGCGAGGCCAGATTGAGCGGCATCACGTGGCCGGCGCCCGATCCGCCGCGGGCGGCGATTTCTTTTAAAGCGGCGTTGGCCTTGGCTTCGTCGCGGCAGGCGAGGACTACGGTGGCGCCCTGTCCGATAAGCGCTGCTGCGGTTTCGAAGCCGATCCCCGTGTTCGCGCCGGTGACGATGCAGATTTTTCCGATCATAAGATTCCTTACCGAATACGATAACGATTAAGATAACGAAAAGATGCAGGGAGAGACACACGGCATGATAGTCGATCTGCGAAGCGACACCCTGACACGGCCGACGCCCGGCATGCGTGCCGCGATGGCGGCGGCGGACGTGGGCGACGATGTATTCGGCGAGGACCCGACGGTCAATCGCCTGCAGGACCGCGTCGCGGAACTGCTCGGCAAGGAAGCGGCGCTGTTCGTGCCGAGCGGCACGATGGCGAACCTGCTCGCATTTTTGGCGCAGACGCGTCCCGGCGAGACGCTGATCCTGAGCGAAGACGCGCATCCGTATAACTACGAGGGCGGCAACGTCGCCGCGATCGGCGGGTTGATGACGCGCACGATCAAGGGCCAGCTCACACGGGCGGAGGTCGAGCCGTACGTCGTTCATCTGGGCCCGGACCACCATTCGACACCGACCCGCGTGATTGCAATTGAGAACACGACGAATCGCGGCGGAGGGAATATCTATTCGATCGAGACCGTGCGCGGACTACGCGAGCTGGCGACGGCGAATAACCTGAAACTGCATTGCGACGGCGCGCGCTTGTTCAATGCGGTTGTGGAATCGAAATACACCGCGAAGGAGTTAGCGAGTTACTGCGACTCAATCTGTTTCTGCTTTTCGAAGGGACTGGGCTGTCCGGTGGGCTCGATTGTGGCGGGTACGCGCGACATGATTGAGGAGACGCACCGGTTCCGCAAGATGCTCGGCGGCGGCATGCGCCAGGCGGGGATTCTGGCCGCGGCCGCGCACTACGCCCTGGACAACCACATCGAGCGGCTGCGCGAGGACCACCGTCGCGCACGGGAGTTTCGCGCGGCGCTCGAAGGCTTGCCGGGTGTGAGCTTCCCGATGCCGAACCCGACGAACATCGTGATTTTCGAAGTACCGGACGTGATGCAGTTTGTCGGGAAGGCGGGCGGCGAGGGGGTGCTGATGATTCCGATGGGCCCGAAACGCCTGCGCGCGGTATTTCACCTCGACATCGACGACGCGATGCTGGCACACGCGATCAAGGCGTGCCGCGCGGCGCTGATCTAAGCTAAGCTCCACTATGGCGCGTCCGGAATTTCCGGATGCTCGCACTTTTGTGTGGCGTTGCGGAGTTCGCGTGCTATACTGGCTCAACGCGGAGGCTTGACCGATGCCTACCTACGAGTACCATGCCATTCGAGCGGAAGGTAGCGGCGAAAACCTCGAGAAGTCGTTTATCGGCGGGGTGATCGTCGCGCAAAACCGGAAGGACGCGAAGGAAAAGCTGCGCGTCCGGGGTCTAAAACCGACCATGCTGCGTAGGGCGCGCGGGCTGGTCGGGCTGCTGCGGTGGTTCGAAGCGGATATACGGTAAGGCTGCGATTCGGAGTCGGGGGATTCCGGATCAGTTTATGCTGAGCGGCGCGGAAATGCGGGGGAAACGCATGCGGGTGGGGATCCACCAACTCCATTATCTTCCCTGGTTGCGGTATTTCGAAAAGATCCAGAACTGCGACGTGTTTGTCGTGCTGGACGACATCCAGTTCAACAAGAACGGCTGGCAGAACCGCAACAAGGTGAAGACGCCATCGGGACCGGTGTTGCTCACCGTGCCGGTGCAGATGAAGTTTCAGCAGCGCCTCGACGAGGTGCGCATCGACAACCGCACCCCGTGGCGCAAGAAACACTGGAAGACCATCGAGCAGAGCTATCACCGCGCGCCATTCTTCTCCGAGTACGCCGGATTTTTTGAGGCGACCTACGCGCGCGAGTGGGAATTTCTGAACGAACTGAACCGGCACATGCTGGAGTTCTACCTGCGCACGCTCGGCGTGACGACGCGCGTGGAGTATTCGTCGGCGCTGAACGTGCCGGGCATCGCGACGGAGCGGCTCGTCAATCTGATCCGCGCCGTGGGCGGCGAGTCGTATTACAGCGGCGCGTATGCGCTGGATGCCTATCTCGATGCCGAAGTGCTTGCGCGCGCGAACATCGCGCTCGATCTGCAGGAGTGGCGCGCGCCGGTGTATCCGCAGTTGCACGGCGAGTTCGTGCCGGATTTGTCGATTGTGGATCTGATGATGAACTGCGGGCCGGAGTCGCTGGGGGTGGTGTGCGGACAACTTACGTAATCCGTCACTCGGCCCCGCAGATCGGCGCGCTCGAAGAAGCCGCCGTCGTGCGCGTCATGCGCTCGGGTCGCCTCGCGCAGGGGCCGGAGGTCGAAGCTTTCGAGCGCGAGTGCGCGGCCGTGGTTGGCCGGCGCTATGCCGTAGCCACGAGCAGCGGCACGGCGGCGTTGCACTTGGCGCTGGCGGCGTTGGACGCGCGCGGACAGGAGGTCGCAATTCCGGCCTATGCCTGTGCGTCGCTGATGTCGGCGACGGCCATGGCGGGCAGCGTCGCGCGCGTGTGCGATGTGGGGCCGGACTATAACCTCGATCCCTCGGCCGTGCCGCCGAAGGCGCGGATTGTGATCGCGCCGCATTTGTTTGGCAAGGCCGCGCCGATTCTGCCGCGCGGGATCGTGATCGAAGATATAGCGCAATCGATCGGCGGCATCACGGGCCGCGCGGGCATGATCGCGATCGCGTCGTTCTACGCGACCAAGCTGATCACGACCGGCGAGGGCGGCATGGCGCTGACGGACGATGCTACGGTGGCGGCGCGGATGCGCGATTTGCGCGACTACGACAACCGCGACGATTTCGTGCCGCGGTTTAGCTACAAGATGACCGAGATGCAGGCCGCGATGGGGCGTGTGCAGTTGCAGCGCCTGCCGGGCTTCATCGCGCGGCGCCAGGAAATCGCGCAGCAGTACCTCCATGCGTTCAGCGAATTGCCGATGGCGCTGCCGGACCCGGCGGACCACGTGTTCTTTCGGTTTGTCGTGGCGACGGAAGCGCAGACGCGCTTGATGGCGCGGCTGTCGGCGGAAGGAGTCGAGGCGAAGCGGCCGGTGTATCGTCCGGCGCATCGCTATGTGCGCGAGGGCGTGCCGGAGGGCGTGGCGCGGCTGGCGGGCGAGTGTCGCTGGGCCGAGCGCGCGCACATGACGGCCGTATCGCTGCCGATCCATCCGGGGATGCGCGATGAGGACGTCGAATCGGTGATCGATTCGGTGCGCGGATTCTTCGGGTAGGGTTGCGAGGCTGGGGGACGTCGTGGGCGGGGGCCTGCGGCGGGTGGGCGTTGCGGGGGAGAGAGCATGTATTTTCCGTTGCCGAGTTGGCCGGTGCTGTACCTGTATACCGGCGCGCTGGCCTTCGTGCTGGCGGCATTCCTGATGCCGGTGGTGATTGCGGCGTTGCGGCGTTACAAGGTCATGGACGCCGTGACCGAGGGCAAAATCCACAGCGCGCCCACACCGCGCGGCGGTGGCATCGTGATCTTCACGGCCTTCGCAATTGCGGTGCTGATTCCCGACTACCGCGACAATCCGATGAAGGGCGTGATGCTCGGGTCGTTCATTTGCCTCGTCGTGGGCGCGATCGACGACCTGCGCGGGGGCGTGCCGGCGGTGATCAAGTTCGCCGCGCTGACGGCCGCCACGCTGATCATGTCGTTCTTCGGCGTACAACTGAAACTCTTTGGCATTCTGCCGCTCGATTTGTTTGTGACGTGGCTGTGGATCGTGGGCGTGACGAGTGCGTTCAACGGCATCGACAACATGGACGGGCTCGCGGGCGGCGTGGCGGTGATTGTGTCGACGATGTACCTGACGATCGCGCTGGACGCGCACTATGCGGCGGGTACGGAGACGAGCTTGTCGTGGTTTGGCCTACTCGCCTCGGGTCTGATCGGCGCGAATCTTGGATTTTTGCTGTACAACTTCAAACCCGCGAAAGTGTTCATGGGCGATTCCGGGAGTTTCTTCCTGGGATTCATCCTGGCTGCGCTGGGCGTAATGGGCGAATGGGCGGATAGCCGTATCGTGGCGTGCACGATTCCGCTGCTGATTCTTGGCGTGCCGGTGTTCGACTTCGGTTATATATTGATCGCGCGTCTTCTCAAGGGTGAGACCAAGACCGTGCGGCAAGTGATCGAGCATTGCGCCACGGACCATTTGTCTCACCGGCTCGTGTGGCTCGGGTTCTCGCAGCGCCGCGCGGTGTTGTTCATTTATTTGATGGCGTTCGCGCTTGGCATCGCGGGCATCATGTTGCGGAACAGCGTGCGCGGGTTTGATAGCGCGCTGGGGCTTGTGCAGGGCGCGGCGGTGTTGGCGTTGATCGCGGTGCTCATGATCACGGCCGGGTCGAAGCAGGCGGCGCTCGAAAAACGCGTGAAGGAAATTCGTCCCTTGGCGCCCGCCGAGGATGCCGAGACGCCGCAGGAAGAGATGCGGAAGACGGCGTAGGGTTCTGCCGTCCCTACGGGACTTTATATATTCCGGGTGGCTTGGCCCAGCACTAAAGTGCTGGGCTAAATTCTTTCGTCCCTTCGGGACTTTCGAAGCGGAAGTCTGAAGGCTCTCTGACGTTTCGTTATTATTGATGGATTGTCTACGGGAGATTTTCCAATGGCTGTCACGGAATTGGATGCGTTGCGCGGGAAGTTGGCCGAGGTCTATGACGTGCGGGCGGCGATTGGCCTGCTGAGTTGGGACCAGGAAGTGAACATGCCGCCGAAGGCCGCACCGGCGCGTGGGCAGCAGCTGGCGACGCTGGCGAGTCTCGCGCATCGTCTGTTCACCGACCGCGGCATGGGCGAGATGATCCAGCGGCTCGGCGCCGCGAAGGGTCTTTCGACCGACGAGCAGAAAATGGTGGCCGAGACGGCGTATGACTACCGCCGCGCGACGAAACTTCCGGAATCGTTTGTGTCGCGGTTCGCCGAGGCGACCAGCCGCGGGTTTCAGGCGTGGATCGAGGCGAAGAAGAACAACAACTTCGCGCAGTTTAAGAATGAACTGTCGGCGCTGGTCGATCTGTGCCGCGAACGCGCCGATCTGATGGGGTATGAAGGCTCGCCGTACAACGCGCTGCTGGAAGATTATGAGCGCGGGCTGCGCGTCGAAGCGCTGCGGCCGATGTTTGCGACGTTGGCAGATCGGCAGAGCAAACTGATCGCGAAGATCGTGAAGTCGCCGAAGCAGGCGGACCTCGTGTGGCTCGATCAGAAATGGGACACGGGCAAGCAGTGGGACTTCACGCTGCGCCTGCTGAAAGACATGGGCTACGACTTCGGCGCGGGCCGGCAGGACAAGGCGGAGCACCCCTTCACGTCGGAGTTCGATCTGACCGATGTGCGCGTGACGACGCATTTGTACGAGGACAACCTGTTCGCGGGCATGATGGCCTCGCTGCACGAAGGCGGGCATGCGCTGTATGAACAGGGCCTGCGCGCAGAGGACCGGCGCACGCCGCTGGGACAGGCGGTGTCGCTCGGTATCCACGAGAGCCAGTCGCGTATGTGGGAGAACCTCGTCGGGCAGAGCCGGCCGTTCTGGGCGCACTACGGCGAAGTGCTGCGCGGTGTTTTCCCGGCGGAGATGAAAAACGTGACGCCGGACATGGTGTATCGCGCGGTGAATCACGTGGAGCCGACCTTACGGCGGCTCGAAGCGGACGAGTGCACGTATAACCTGCACATTATTTTGCGGTTCGAGATTGAGGTCGATCTGATCGAAGGGCGGCTGAAGGTGGCCGACGTGCCGGGGCGCTGGAACGAGATGATGAAGAAGTATCTCGGTCTCGATGTGCCGGATGATGCGAACGGTTGTCTGCAGGATGTGCATTGGTCGCATGGGGCGTTGGGATACTTCCCGACATATACCTTGGGCAACGTGTACGCTGCGCAGTTGTTCGCGCAGATTCAGAAAGATATTCCGGAGTTGTGGACGCAGATCGGCAAGGGGAATTTCTGCGCGCTGTTCGGGTGGCTGCGCGAGAACGTGCACCGCGTGGGCCGGCGGAAGTTGCCGGCGGAGATTGTGCGCGATGCGACGGGCAAGGAGCCGGGCGTGGAGCCGTATCTTACGTATCTGGAGACGAAGTACGGCGAGATGTACGGGGTGTGAGTTTTACCCTAGTCCGCCCCTTCAGGGCTCAATAAATATTGGGGTGATGTTACCCAGGGCGGCGCTCACTGCGTTCGCTCTGCCCTGGGCTACCTTAGGACGCCCTTTCGGGGCTAAGGGCAAGAATAGGTGTCGTGGTGTTTATTTGGTGAGGATTTTCCGGAAGGCCTGTGCGGCGGGGGACAGGTAGCCGCCGGTGCGCCAGACGGCGCCGATCGCGATGCGCGGCAGGCCGGGAAGCACGATCGGTGTGAGACGGCGGCGATCTTCGGGCCGTAGCGTCATCTCGGGAAGAATCGACACGCCGACGCCTTCGGCGACGTATTGTTTGATGACTTCGAAGCTGCCGCTGTCCATGAGCACGTTCGGCGAGAAGTGTTGCTCGTGGAAATAATTGCGCAGCAGGCTGCCGGTGCGCGTTTCGCTTTGAATGAGCACGATGGGCTCGTTCGCCACATGCGACAGGCTGGCGCGTTTTCGCTTCGCGAGCGCGTGAGTGCGCGGCACGACCAATACGAGTTGTTGATCGAAGAGGGGGCGAGTCTCCAGATCCGGACGCGCGAGCGGCAGTGTGACGATGCCGATGTCCAGATCGCCGCGCGCGACGGCGTCCGCCACTTCGTCCGATGAGCGGCAATGGATGAACACACGCACCTTGGGCATGCGGCGCGAAAAGGCACGCACCTTCGCGGGCAGGAAATAGAGCGCGTTCGTGTCGCTCGTGCCGATGCGCAACTCGCCGCCGCCTGCGCCGGATTTCTCGCGGACTTCGGCCTCGAGCCGATCGGCGGCGCGCAACAAATCGAGGCCGCGTTCGTAGACCAGACGCCCGGCCGCGGTGGGTTTGCGCGTGCGACGATCCAGCAGCGTCTCGCGGCAGTGGGCTTCGAGTGCGCGAACACGTTGCGACACGGCCGGTTGCGTGCGATGCAGGCGCTCGGCGGCCGTGCGGAAGCTGGCGGTATCGACCACCGTGCAGAAGCAGCGCAGGGCGTCCAGGTTCATAAGGAAATCTTATCAAATCCATAGATTTAATTCGATTGCATTATGGGTGAATTCGGACTAGGGTGGACGTGGGGCTGCACAACCTATTTGCGGGACGTTATGTCAAAACAGAAACCACGCCTGACCTACCGCGACGCGGGGGTCAATATCGATGCCGCCGACCAGGGCCTGCGCCAGGCCAAGGAGGCGATTCGCCGCACCTTTGACGACAACGTGCTGCGCGACATCGGCACGTTTGGCGCCATGTACAAATTCGATCCGGGCGGCATGGAAGAACCGGTGCTCGTGTCCAGCGTGGACGGCGTCGGCACGAAGCTCAAGCTCGCGTTCATGATGGACAAGCACGACACGGTTGGCGTCGACCTCGTGTCGCACTGCGTGAACGACATTCTCGTGCAGGGCGCGCGGCCGATGTTCTTCCTCGACTACCTCGCGTTCGGCAAGATTGATCCGCGTGTGGTGGAGGCCGTGATTTCCGGCGTGGCGAACGGGTGCCGCTATGCGGGCTGTTCGCTTGTCGGCGGCGAGACGGCCGAAATGCCCGACATGTACCAGCCGGGGGAATACGACATCGCCGGAACCATCGTGGGCGTGGTCGATCGCAAGAAGATCGTCGACGGTTCCACGATTGAAGAAGGCGACTCGATCATCGGCCTGCAATCGAGCGGACTGCATACGAATGGATACAGCCTCGCGCGCAAGATTTGCTTCGAAGTCGCCAAGCTTGGCGTGCACGACCCGATGCCGGGCGTGGGGCGCAGCGTGGGCGAGGCCTTGCTCGAGCCGCACAAGAGTTACGCGACCGTGATTCAGGTGCTCTCGCGCATCGTGACGATCCGCGGCATGGCGCACATCACCGGCGGCGGAATAACGGACAATCTGCCGCGCGTGCTGCCGAAAGGCCTCGGCGCGGAAATAAATCTGAACGCGTGGGCGTTGCCGCCGGTATTCCGATTCCTGCAGGAGGCCGGCGGGGTCGATGAAGCGGAAATGCTGCGCACGTTCAATTGCGGCCAGGGGTACCTCGTCGTTGTGCCGAAGGGCCAAGAGGCCAAGGCGATGGACGTGCTGCAACAATCGAAGGAACCGCCGGCAGTGATCGGCCGCGTGATCAAGGACGACGCCGGACGCGTGAATTACACAGGGAGTTTGAGTCATTCCCGCTAAGCTGGAAACCTTGGAAATTCCGACGCATCGCGTCGAAGTCGGCATGCAGTCCGACCGGCCCGACCCGATGGGCGATCGCGTGCGCGCGCGCATTGCGGACGACCTTGGCATTGCGGTCGATCGCGTGCGCGTCATCGATGTGTACACGATTCACGCACAGTTGGGTCCGAAGGATCTGACCCGCGTGCGCGAGGAATTGTTCACCGATCCTGTGATTCAGGAGTCGCGCGTGGACCGCGCGCTTGCGCGGGATTTCGATGTGTTGATCGAAGTCGGCTATTTGCCGGGCGTGACGGATAACGTCGGCAAGAGCGCAGCCGAGGGCATCGGCGACGTGCTCGGGCGTCCGCTCACGCGCGGCGAAGCCGTCTACAAGTCGACACAATATGTATTGAACGGCCAGTTGGACTCGGCGTCTTGCGATCGCATCGCGCGGGGTCTGCTGGCGAACCCGCTGATTCAGCGCTGGGCGATCAAGACGCCGGGTGAACTGAACGATCTGGCTGGCAAACCCTTGCTGGGATTACCAGTGGTGACCGAGCGCAGCGCGGCGATCGTGCGCGAGGTGAACCTCGATGTGCCCGACGACGCGCTGATGCGCATCAGCCGCGAGGGCATGCTGGCGCTTGAACTCGCCGAGATGAAGGCGATTCAGGCCTATTACAAGCGGGGAGACGTGCGCGCGGCGCGCGACCGGCTGGGCGTGCCGGCGGGGCCGACGGACATCGAGATCGAGACGCTCGCGCAGACCTGGAGCGAGCACTGCAAGCACAAGATTTTTGCCGCGACCGTGAACTATACCGACGCGGCCGGCGAGACGAAGACCATTCGCGGGTTGTTCCGCTCGTATATCAAGGAAACGACGGACCGTCTGCGCAGCGAGGCGGACTGGCTTGTCAGCGTGTTCGACGACAACGCGGGCATCATCCGCTTTGACGACCACTGGAATTTCGCGCTGAAGGTGGAAACGCACAATAGCCCGAGCGCGCTCGATCCGTATGGCGGCGCGATCACGGGCATTGTGGGCGTGAATCGTGATGTGCTCGGCGCGGGGCTTGGCTGCCGCTGCATTCTGAACACGGACGTGTTCTGCGTTGCGCCGCCGGACTACGCGGGTCAAATCCCGGAACGGCTGTTCCATCCGAAGCGCGTGCTGCGCGGCATTCACGCGGGCGTGCAGGACGGCGGCAACCAGAGCGGCATTCCCGATGTGAACGGCGCGATCGTGTTTCATGAGCGCTTTCTCGGAAAGCCGCTGGTGTTCTGCGGCACGGGCGGGCTGATCCCCGCGAAGGTGGAAGGCCAGCGCAGCGAGAAGAAGGCTGCGAATGCCGGAGACCGCATTGTGATGGTGGGCGGCCGCATCGGCAAGGACGGTATCCACGGCGCGACCTTCTCGTCGGAAGAGTTGCACGAAGGCTCGCCGGCAACTGCGGTGCAGATCGGCGATCCGATTACGCAAAAGAAAATGTCGGACTTCCTGCTGGAAGCACGCGACTTGGGCCTCTTTAGTTCGATCACCGACAATGGCGCGGGCGGTCTCGCGTCGAGCGTCGGCGAAATGGCGAAGGGCCCCGGCGGCTGCCAGATTCACCTCGATCGCGCGCCGCTGAAGTATGCGGGCCTCGCGCCGTGGGAGATTCTGCTGTCCGAGGCGCAGGAGCGCATGACGCTCTCGGTGCCGGAAGAAATGATTGAGCCGCTGATGGACCTTGCGCGGCGCCGCGAAGTGGAAGTGACTGATCTCGGCAGTTTCACGGACACCGGCCTGTTCGAGTGTTTCTTCGGCGGACGCCGCGTGGCCGCGCTGGAGATGGAGTTCCTGCACAACGGCGTGCCGGTGATGGAGCTGGAAGCGAAGCTCGATCCGGCGCCTGCACGCAGCGAAACGCTGTCCGACGCCGAGGACCTGACCGGCGAACTGCTTGGCGTGCTGAGCAGCTACAACGTGTGCAGCAAAGAATCCTTCGTGCGGATGTACGATCACGAAGTGCTCGGCCAGAGCGTGCTCAAGCAGTTTCAGGGCATCGCGCACGACGGTCCCGGCGACGCGGCCGTGATCCGGCCCGTGCCGGGTTCAAAGCGCGGAATCGCGATCGCGTGCGGCATTTGTCCGAAGTACAGCGATCTTGACGCCGGTGCGATGACGGCCGCGGCCGTGGATGAGGCCGTGCGTAACCTGTTGTGCGTCGGCGTGAAACTCGGCACGATCGCGGGACTCGACAATTTCTGCTGGCCCGACCCGGTGCAAAGCGAGAAGACGCCCGACGGCCGCCACAAGCTCGCGCAGCTCGTGCAGAGTTGCGAATCCCTGCGCGAAATATGCCTCGCGTACGGCATTCCGCTGATCAGCGGCAAAGACAGCATGAAGAACGACTACAAGATCGGCGACACGAAGATTTCGATCCCGCCGACGTTGCTGTTCACGGCTTGCGGCATTGTGCCGGACGTGACGAAGTGCGTCTCGATGGATGCCAAGGGCGCGAATGACCTCGTGTATGTGCTCGGGGATACGCGCGCGGAGATGGGAGGCAGCGAGTATCTCGCGCTGAAGGGCGAGATCGGCAACACCGTGCCGCGCGTGGACGTTGATCGCGCGCTTCAAGTGTATAAGGCCTTGGCTGGCGCGATTGAGAAGGGATTTGTTGCCTCCTGCCACGACGTGTCCGACGGCGGTCTCGGCGCGGCGCTGGCCGAGACAGCGCTCGCGGGCCGCCTGGGCATGGACATCGACCTTGCGCCGTTGCGCGTGGAAAACGACGTGGCCGCGCTGTTCAGCGAAACGCAGAGCCGCTTCGTGGTCACGGTGACGCAGTCGATGGCGGGTACATTCGAGTCGCTGTTTAAAGGGCTGCCGTGTTATTGCGTGGGCAAGATGATGGATACGCCGCAAGTGCGCGTGCGCAATGGAAAGCGCGCCCGCGTCGATGCTTCGCTGGCGCAACTGGAGGCGGCCTGGAAACGGCCGCTCGCGTGGTGATGCGATGCCGGTGAAGGCGCTCGTTCTGGCGGGGTATGGAATCAACTGTGAGGCAGAGACCGCCCACGCGTTTGCGCGCGCGGGCGCCGCGCCCACGATCATCCACCTCGGCGATCTCGTTGAGTCGCCGCAGTATCTTGCCAACCATCACATTCTCGCGGTGCCGGGCGGGTTCTCGTTTGGCGACGACGTGGCTTCGGGCCGCGTCCTTGCGAACCGGTTGCGGTATCGTCTGGGCGAGCCGCTGCGCGAATTCGTCGCCGCGCGCAAGCTCGTGATCGGCATCTGCAACGGTTTCCAGGTGCTTGTGAAGATGGGCATTCTGCCGCTGTTCGGGCAGGATTTCGTGCAAGAGACCACGCTGACGCACAACGACTCGGGCCGGTTCGAAGATCGCTGGGTGCGTGTTGCCGTCGAACCGACGACGAAATGCGTGTGGCTGCGCGGCATCAAGAGCATGGAGTTGCCCGTGCGCCACGGCGAAGGGAAGTTCCTCGTGCAGAACGAAGGCGTGCTCGACCGGCTGCGTGCCGGCGGTCAGATCGCGCTGCGCTACGCCACGTCGGACGGTGCCGCGCACGGAGCGTATCCCGCGAATCCGAACGGATCGGCAGACGACATTGCCGGCATCTGTGACCCGAGCGGGCGCATCTTCGGCTTGATGCCGCACCCCGAGGCCTTTCTCGAAGGCACGAACCATCCGCGCTGGACGCGCGAAGGCCTGATGGCCGAAGGCGAGGGCCTCGCGATTTTTAAAAACGGCGTGGCCTATACCACACAGTTGTTCGCCCCGGCAGTCGCTCGCCGATAGCGGCGCTACTGCTTCGGGAACGGTTCGGCCATTGCTTCGCCCTCAATGCCGCACGCGTTCGTCATGTACGAAATCGCGTGGTAGAAGCCGGCGATGCAAATCAGCTCGACCATGGCCTCGTCGCTATATTCTTTTTTGAGTTCTGTCCAGAGTTCATCCGAAACGGTCGCGTTGTCGTGCAATTCGTCGGTCAGGCGGATGAGCCATTGCTCTTTTTTCGACCACGCCGGGTCGTTCGCGGTGCCGACCGCCGTGGCGCGGATCTGGGCATCCGTGAAACCAAGCGGCCGCGCGAACGCGGTGACGTGCACGCCCCATTCGTAGGCCGAGCCGCAGCGCGCGCAGGTGCGCAGCAGCACGATCTCGCGCTCGCGCGGCGGCAACAGTCCCTGGCTCAGCAGCGCCGCGCCAAGGTGCATCGTGCGCTTGAGCATCAGCGGATGCCGCGCGAAGGTGCGGAAGATGTTGAGGGGCGGCACGCCCGGCGGCATAATCTTGTTGAAAGCCTCCTGAATTTCATCGGAATAGGGCGGGGAGAGCGGTGCGATGCGCGGCTGGATCATGGTGGGGCTCCTGATGGCGGACAAGGTATGCTACGAAAAACGTAGCAATACCATACCGCTTCGGAAAGCGTAGCGCAAGCATGCCCGCGCCCCGTCCTGGAAAGCCTGTCCGTGGTTCCCGCACCGGCCGCCCGATCATGGCCCTGCTTGATTTACTGGGCCGCCGCTGGGCGCTGCGTATCTTGTGGGAGCTGCGCGAGGGTGCGCTGACCTTCCGCGAGCTGCAGGCGCGCTGCGACGGCATGTCGCCCAGCGTGCTGAATGAACGCCTCGGCGAGCTGCGCGACGCCGACATTGTGGACGGCGGAGAAGGCGGGTATTCCCTGACCGACGAGGGCGCGCGGCTGCTCCACGATTTGGGGCCGTTGCAACGCTGGGCAGATCGTTGGGCGAAGCGGAAAAGCTAACTTACTCGTCGCCGTTGATCCAGTGCGCGATCGACACAACCGGCGAGAGCACGCGGCGGACCGCGGCGCGCAGTGTGTCGTGCTGCGCGATGAAGTCGGCAATCGGCGGGCTGACGCGATAGTACATATCGGTGAACGCCGCGCCAAGGGGATTCGTCAGCAGACGCTCATCGCGCGTGATGCGCAGGGCGTTGATCTCGCCGGCCATCGACGTGCCAAAGGCCGCCGTCGCGATGAAGCAACCACCGCCCCCGCCACCACTCACCGTCACCGAGCTGTCATCGACGCCAAGAATATCGGGGTTCGTCGCGGCGGCGATGTATTCATTGAGCGTGCCGTTGTCGAGCGCGAGCACGGCCCATTCTTCGGCGTTCGTCATGCCGTCGCCGTCGAAATCGCCGGGGCCGGATGCGATGGCGTTGGTATCCAGCGCGGCCGCGGCCGGTGCGCAGTTCTTGCCCGTCGCGTCGCAGCCTACAATGGAATACTCGTTCAGAAGTACCGAGCCCATATCCGCGAAGGTGTCGCGCAGCGCAGTCTGCAGCGAGCCGCTGACGCTCATTAGCGCCGCGACGAGCTGCCGGCGGCGTTGCACGCGGGTGTCGAAGGGTTCGGTGTGCGCCGAGCCGAGGTTCTGTTGAAAGACGGCCGCAGTCGTAAGGCCCGCACTGGAGAATTGCGGGCACTCCGCGAACGCGAGCAGGCGCAGGCTCGCGATCTCCGGCAGGCCGTCTTCGTCCAAATCGCCGAAGGTGTCGGCCAGGCCCGGCAACTGTATCAGTTGGGCTTCAATCTGTTCGGCGACGTCGCAGAGCGATTGCTCCGTGCTCTGGACTTCATACGCACCGAGATCCGGCGCGCCACCGACGGGGCGTTGCGCTGCGAAGACGTCATTCGCGACTAGCGTGAACATTTGCGCCTGATTCACGCCGGGGGAAGCCGGGTCCAGGCGGAAATCGCCGAATTCGAGATCGAGGAACTGCGGTTCGGCGTCGTAAATATCGATGCCCGAGTAACCGCCGCGCACGATCGCATCTTCGATGAAAGGAGCGGTATACCCGACCGAGGCCGGATTGATCTCCGCCGGCGAGGGTTCGTTCCAGAAGATCGAATTGCGTACGCGCAGCAGCTCCTCGTCGCCGGGTATTCCGCTGGGCGACGAAGAGTGCATGATCATGCCGCCGGCGTTGTCGGTTTCACAGTCGTTGCCCGCGATCGTGCAGTGTTCGAACACGTAGTTGGCGCCGCCGACGAGCACAATCGGATCGTCGGTCCACGCGCTGGTGTTGTTCACGAAGCTGCAGTTGCGCACGGTGATGTAGCGCACGAAGCTGTGCGCGTCGGGGGTCAGTTCGCCGTCCTCGCGAATGCGCAGCACCGGCGCGCCACCGCGATTGCCGATGAAGTTAAGGCGATCGAGCAAGATGGGCAGTGCGCCGTTTCCGGCGATGTACCGCAATCCACCGGAACCGTTGCCGCCGTCGTTGTCGACAAAGTCGCAACCTTGGATCTCATAGCCCCCGCCGTTTTCCGTTTGCAGTTGCAGGGGTGTTCCAGAGTTGCGCTCGAAGTAACAACGCGACACGTTCACCGTGCTTCGTTCGGCGCGGACCACGCCGCCGTCGAAGCGGTCCGATTCGAATTCGTTGTTGATGAAGGACGAGTCGCGGAGATCGGCGGTCGAATCAGAGAAGTACACCCCCGGCACGCCGACTTCGTCGGTTTCATTTTCGGTAAATGCGCAGCGCTCGATGAGCACCCCGGTCGAGAAGGTCACGCGGATGGCGCCGCCGAAACGTCCGCGATTGTTCGAAAAAATGCTGTTGGCCACGCGGACATTGTGCAGGCCTTCGAGCCGCAGACCGCCGCCAATCGGACGGCGGTAGCCGGCGTCGCCACCGGTGACTTCGACGCCGTCGAGGATCGTGTTGCTCGCGCCGACGATGACTTGCCGCGCGCGTTCGCCTTCGCGGGCTTGCGTGCCATTGATGATCGTGCGGTGGCGCAGGACATTTCGGTGCTCGCGCAGGATTTCGTTGCCGGCAAACCCGCCGTATAGCGCCACGCCCTCGCGCAGCAGCAGGGCGCCGATGTTGCGGCTGGTGTCTGGGTCTACATAAACGCGCTGCTCGCCGTAATTTCCTTCGGCGACCCATAGTTCACCGCCACCGTCGGCATAGGCGGCATCAATCGCAGGCTGAAGCGTCGTGAAGGCGGTCGACCAGGAGAGTCCATCCTGGGTCGCGCCTGAGGCGTCGTGATCGACAAACCATACCCGCGCGGCGGCATGCGGAGTCGTCAGTAACGCCCCCAGAGCAACCGCCAAAAATAGGAAATTCGATGAAAAGCCGTGGTATCGCATTGGTGAAAAGCCTTGAGCCCCTTACCCCGTGGATCGAATAGGGCAAACGGTGTGCCACTGCCTAGAATGCAGATTAACGCTCAATTTTTCAGGGATTTACGACCGGATTCTACTGGATACGCCGATCGAAATTCACACTATACAAGGTATGGCGTTGTAGACATTCTCACGGTTGACTAACATTTGCCGCTACCCACATTGAGCGCTATTTCCGCTGTCTGGTACTCCCGACATTTGATGAAAATTCCGGAACAGTCCATTTTGGACGACGATTCCGGGAAATAGCCACCCGGCGCTGAAGTATAGGCAGGTGGAGGGCTATTGATAAACCTAGTGCCGCTGGTGCGGCGGCCTCAGCGCCAAGGGAATGGCGTCGTCCACGCGCTCAGACGTCTGCGGCCTTTCGGATTAGATCGTAAATGCCGCCGAAGGCGCCGTTGCTGAGGATGAGCTTCACGCCGGGTTCGGCGTTGATGTGCTGCACGATGTCGGGAATCGAATCGCTGTAGCGCGCGTGCGGGCCGCGGCGGGTGATGTCCGCAATCAGGCGATCGCGATCGAGACGGATGCTGTCCGCGTATTTCTCCGCGCGGTAGATGGGCCCAATCCAGACGTCGTCGGCGCCGTCGAAACATTCGCCGAGTTCGACCTGCATGCGGTTTGTGGCGGTGGTGTTTGAGCGGGGCTCGAAGACCACGCTGATTTTTTCCTTCGGCCAGCGGGATTTCGCCGCCGCGATCGTCTCGCGGATCGCGGTGGGGTGGTGCGCGAAGTCGTCGATGAAAACCCGGCCGCGCGCTTCGGCGAAGATTTCCATGCGGCGCTTGATCCCGCGGAATTTCGGCAGTGCGCGCGCGAGGGCTTCCGGCGTGGCGCCCTGGAGCGACGCCGCGACGAGCGCGGAGGCCGCGTTTTGCAGATTGTGCCGGCCGAAGAGCGTGGTGGTGAATTCACCCCACACGTTCCCGCCATGATGAATGCGGAAGGTCTGTCCACTAGGCGAGACCGACATCGATTCGATGCGCCAGTCCGAGATCGTATCGAAGCCATAGGTGTGCACGGTCGAAAATGCGTGCTGTTTCAGTGCGAGTGCGCCGTTTTGATCCGCGCAGAGCAACACGTGGCCGGTCGCCGCCACCTGGCGCAGCAACAGCCGGAACGCGCGATTGATTTCGTCGAGGTTCGCGTAGATGTCCGCGTGATCGAATTCGACCGACGTGACAATCAGCGTGCGCGGCAGGTAATGGAAGAATTTTGCGCGTTTGTCGAAGAAGGCCGCGTCGTATTCGTCGCCTTCGATCACGAACGGCCCGCCGGCCACGCCCAGCGCGGAGCCGTGCTCAAACCCGATCGGCTGGCCGCCAATTAAATAGCCCGGCTTCAGATCGCATTGCTCGAGCAGGAAGGACGTGAGCGCGGTGGTCGTCGTTTTGCCGTGCGTGCCCGAAACCACCACCGGCTTGCGCCCCGGCAGCACGGCGTAGCGCAGCCATTCCGGAAAACTCACATAGGTAAGCCCGCGATCGAGGATTGCTTCGAGTTCGGCGTTGCCACGGCTCAGCGCGTTGCCGACAACGACAACGTCCGGCTGCCAATCGAGGTTCGCGGCCGCATAACCGACCGCAACTGGCACGCCGAGTGCGGCGACCATTTGCGACGTGGGGGGATAGAGCGGGCCGTCGCTGCCGCGTACTTCCCAGCCGGCTTCGATCGCGAGCCGCGCGACACCCACCATGCCGGTGCCGCCGATGCCCGAAAAATGCACGCGCAGTTTGCGTCCAGCGGCGGCGAACACGTCAGGCCCCCCGCGAGACTTGCGCACGCACGCGCATGCGATACATCGTCGCTTCGTCGTTGAACCACCACTGCACGAATTCGTCGAGCCGCGTTTTATCGCTGCCGATTGCGTCCGCGCCGGAAAGTGAGTCGAACATGCGGTGAATGGCGCGGAAGGCAGCGGGCGACTTTTGCGCCATCACTTCGGCGAGCGCGACGCCCGCGCTGCGCACCTCGGACGGCGGCACGAGCGCCTGCACGAGGCCCATGCCGAGCGCCTGCTCGGGCGAGATCGTCTCGCCGGTGAGGAACAGGCGGCGCGCATAGCCGGGACCCATCGCGTTGATCGCCATGTTCATGACACCGTAGGGCAGCGGAATGCCGAGGTTGATGCCGCTGACGCCGAGGCCGTAGGGGCCTGTCGCCATCACGCGGAAATCGCACGCGAGGGCGAGGATGATGCCGCCGGCGAAGGTGTGGCCCGGTAGCGCGCCGACCACGGGCTTCGGGAAGGCATACAGCGACTCGTAGAGATCGATGAACTCGCCCCAGAACGCGAGCATGTGGTTGTGGTCGTAGTCGAAGACTTCGCGGACATCAAAGCCGACGGAGAAGTAGTCGTCCTGCGCGCTGGTAAGCACGACGGCTTTGGTCGCTTCGTGGTCGCGCGCATCGCGGAAGGCGGCCGCCAATTCGCGGACCAAGCCCTCATGCAAAGCGTTCGCCTTGGGCCGATCCATGGCGATGGTGCGCACCACGCCCTGGTCCTTAATGACAACAAATTTCACGCGCGGACTCCCCCGAGATCCCCGCGGGCGAGTGTACACGAAGCCACACCGAGCGGCAACGGCGGGAAAAAGAAACGGCCCCGTGCATGGGCACGGGGCCGTGGACTATTCGCTGGATAAATTATTTCCCGGCGGCGGTTTTCTCGGCCGGTGCGCCGCTGTTTTCCGTGTGCTTGTGCGCCGCGTGCTGATCGATGAAGTCCTTAAGTGCCTTCGCGAAGGCCGGATCGCCAAACGTGTTCATGTGATCGCCGCCCGCGATGACGACGACGTCCACGGCCGGGTTCGCGCCCTTCAGCGCGTCGACAGTTTCCTTCAGCGGATCGATCTCGCCGATGATGTCGCGCATCGGCACTGTGATCGCCGCGATCTTTTCCTTTGGCACGGCGAGGGCCTTGATTCCCCGCGCGGCACCCGCCAGCGCGAGGGGGTCGTTCATGGTCACCAGCATCTTGTTCATCGAATCCAGTTGTTCCTGCGTCGGCTGCGGACGGCCGGCGGGCGTGAGTGCCTTGATCAGCGGCGTGATGCCCTGGCCGCTTTCGAGCGACTTGGCGATTTCATCGGTGAGCGCTTCGCGCTCAGAGCCCGGCGCGGACCAGCCGGCGCCGCACGGAATCGAGCAGATGATGCGATCGGGGTAGTTGGCCGTGAGGTAGACCGTAAGGAAGCCGCCCAGCGAATAGCCCGCGATGTGCGCCTTCTCGATTTTCAGGTGGTCCATCAGGTTGATGATGTCTTTGGCCATCTGCGGGCCGTAGTTCTCGGCGCCGTGCGGCTTGCCGCTTTGGCCATGGCCGCGCAGGTCGGGCGCGATCACGCGGTAGTCCTTCGCGAGCGCGCCGAACACGCCCGGCGCGATCCAATTGAGCTGCGCATTCGCGACGAAGCCGTGGATCAGGATCACGGGCTCGCCCTGGCCCTCGGTGACGTATTTAATCTGCACGCCGTCGGAATCGAACGTGGCCGATTCCATGGCAAAGGTGGGGATGCACAGAATAAGGAAAGCGGTAGTTAGAGCGACTAAGCGTAAGGCGCGCATGGGGATTTCCTCCGGGATGGGCCGATTGCGCCGGAGTATACGCCGCCGGGGAGTGGCACGCCAGCGGAATTGCGCCGCAACGGACGGCGGGCGTATGGTAGCGCGCATTGCGGCGGGGCCGAGGGGGTCGCGCGCGCATTTATTCCGATAAACTATTTACGCTGAGCACTGCGCACCGCGCACGCCGGCATTTCGGAGGTTACACTCGATGGCGAACAAGCCCGTGCAAACATTTGAGAACCACGTCCGCCAGGATCCGTGGATCACGTCGGTGCTCGTGCTGCACCTCGCGTCGATCATCACGGGCATCGTCGCGCTGTCGATCGGCGGCGTGCGCACGGCGTCCGCGGCGATCGTCGTCGGCGGCATTGCGTGCGCGATTGGTCTCGTGCTCTCGCGGCGCTATTCGACGAAGCTGCAAGACCGCATCATCCGCCTCGAAATGCGCCTGCGCCTCGAGCGCGTGTTGCCGCCGGATCTCGCCGTGCGCATCGGCGAATTCCAGACCGGCCAACTCATCGCGCTGCGTTTCGCGTCCGACGCGGAACTCCCGGAACTTTCGCGCAAGGTGCTCGCCGAGAAAATCGAAAAGCGCAGCGAGATCAAAAAGCTCATCAAGGATTGGCAGGCGGATTGGCACCGGGTGTGAAGGTCGTTCGCTGCGATCGCTCCCTCGCGAGCCCGATGCTCGCGATTCTGAACGAAGTCATCGTCAACTCCACCGCGATCTACGATTACAAACCCCGCACGCCGGAAATGATGCAGGCGTGGTGGGACGCGAAAGAGAAGGGGAACTACCCCGTCGTCGGCGCGATTGACGACGCGGGCGCGCTGCTCGGCTTCGCGACGTATGGCCCCTTCCGCAACTGGCCCGCCTATAAATATTCCGTCGAGCACTCGATCTACGTCGAGCAGTCGCAGCGGGGGAAAGGACTTGGCCGCGTGTTGCTCGGCGCGATCATCGAAGCGGCTAAAGAGCAGCAGTACCACGTGATGATCGGCGGCATCGACTCCGCCAACACCGGCAGCATCGCGCTGCACGAGAAGTTCGGATTCACGAAGTGCGCCGAAGTCCGCGAGGCGGGATACAAATTCGGCCGCTGGCTCGACCTCGTGTTTTACCAACTCCTGTTGCCGACGCCGGCGAATCCTGTAGAAGGGTAGGGAATTTCACAGAAGGAAACGAAGCGTTAAGGACAGGGTCACAAGAAAGAAATAGTAGTGGTCGCTCGGATACTGGCCGCTCGGTTTTTGGATTCGTTTAGCAGTTCTCTTCTTTGTTTCCTTTGTTGCCTTCTGTTGATCTTGTCATAATGCGGTTCGGGTCTTGGGGTTACTGATGCGCAAAGCAGGCTGGTTATTCGGCGCCCTCATCGTGGGGATGGTGTTGGGCGGGGTGTTGCACCCGTACAAAGACGCCGACGGTTACGCTTGGCTCTCGCCGCTGATCACTGAGTGGGTCGCCATCATCGGCCAGGTCTTCCTCCGGCTTATCTTCATGATCGTCGTGCCGCTCGTGGTGTCCGCGCTGCTGCTCGGCACGTATGAGCTCGGCCGCGAGCGCGGCATGGGGCGCGTGTTCGTCAAGACCCTCGGCGCGACCGTGCTTGCGAGCACCTGCGCCGTGATCATCGGCGTCACGCTGGTCAGCGTGATCAAGCCGGGTGTGGGTGCGAACCTCGTGCATCCGGAGGCGGCGGAATCCGAGGCTGTGCGCGCGGCGGCGGCGAAGGCGAAACCGCTGAGTCAGACCTTGCTCGAATTGCTCCCGCGCAACCCGCTCGATTCGGCGGTGCGCGCGCTGGACGGTGAAATCATCGCGCTCATGGTCGCGTGCCTCATCATTGGCGCGGCAATGAGCGCGCCCGGCGTCCGCGACAAGGTTGCGCAGACCTTGGTGCCGCTGCTCGAACAGATTTTTGCGATCTGCATCAAGGTCATCGGCTACGCGATGGTGCTCGCGCCCGCCGGTGTGTTCTCGCTGGCGCTGAATGCCGCATTCCGAAACGGGTTCGGCGTGTTCACGACGCTGTTTGGTTATGTCATTGTCGTGGTGCTCGCGCTGCTGATCCAGCAGTTCGTCGTGTACCCGTTCATGCTGCGCGTGTTCGCACACCGCTCGCCGTGGAAATTTTTCGCCGATTGCCGCGAGGTGTACCTGTACGCGTTCTCGACCTCGTCCAGCAACGCGACACTGCCGAAGTCACTCGAGACCGCGGAGACGAAACTCGGGATACCGTCGCGCATCTCGCGCTTCGTGCTCACCGTCGGCGCGACGGCGAACCAGAACGGCACGGCACTGTTCGAAGGCGTGACGGTATTGTTCCTCGCGCAGGTGTACGGCGTGGAATTGTCCGTCGGCCAGCAGGTGCAGGTGGTGCTGATGTCCATCGTGGCCGGCATCGGCACGGCCGGTGTGCCGGGCGGCAGCCTGCCGCTGATCGTGATCCTGATGCAGTCGGTGGGCGTGCCGGCGGAGGGCATCGGCCTCGTGCTCGGTGTCGACCGCTTCCTCGACATGTGCCGCACGGTGGTGAACGTCAGCGGCGATCTTGTGATTGCGGCCGTGGTCGGCGCCGGCGAATCGCCGGACGAAATTCCATCCGAAGATTAGGATGTCGCGCGCATGATTCCCATTCCACCGGAAATTGACGAGTACGCCTTCACGCATTCTTCGCGTGAGGATGCGCTGTTTGCGGAGCTCAAGGTAGCCACGCACGAGCGCACGAAGACCCCGCAGATGATGTCGGGCCATGTTGAAGGATTGCTGTTGCGTTTCCTGGTGCAGTCGACCGGCGCGAAGAATGTGCTGGAGATCGGCACCTTCACCGGGTATAGCGCGCTGTCGATGGCGATGGGGTTGCCCGACGACGGCCGCGTGACGACGTGTGACATCGATCCCGAAGCGACCGGCATCGCGCGCGAGTTCTGGGCGCGGAGTCCGCACGGCAAGAAGATCGATCTGCGGCTCGCGCCAGCGCTGGAGACGATTGCCGCGTTACCGGGGCCGTTTGACCTCGTATTCATCGACGCCGATAAGCCGAGCTACATCAAATACTGGGACGCCGTGATGCCGAAGGTGCGCCCCGGCGGACTGATTCTCGCCGACAACGTACTGTGGTCCGGCAAGGTGATTGCGCCGAAAGAGCCGCTCGATCACGCGATGGTCGCGTTCAACCTGCACACGCGCTACGACCAGCGCGTTGACCTCGTGATGCTCACCGTGCGCGACGGTATCACGCTCGCGCGAAAGAAGTAGCGCGCGTTAGTGCTTCGCTTCGACCGCGGCGAGGAAATCGCGCACGGCCTTTATGTATGCGTCCGGATTATCCAGCGACGTCAGATGGCCCGAGTTCTCGATGATGACGAGTTTCGCGCCGGGCGTCTGCTGCTGATACCACGCGGAGGTTTCCGGGCGACACTCGTCGTAGCGGCCTGAGGTATAGAGCACGGGCATTTTGAGCGTGGGGAGGACGTCCGCGCGCTCGAAGTCGATTAACGTTCCTGTCACGCGAAATTCGCTCGGGCCCCACATCGTGCCGTAGACGTCCATGTTCGGCATGCCGTCGATCAAGAACTGCGGCCAGGGATCGAGCCGGCACATGTAGCGCTTGTAGTACTCCATCGTCGCGGCGGCGTACTCCGGCGAGTTGGTCGTGCCGGCGGCTTCGTGCTTGTGGATCGTGTCCTGCAAATCCTTTGGCATCTGCGCGATGAGGATTTTCGCGTCGTCGGCCCACTTCGACACGCTGATGCACGAACTCGACAGGATCAGGCTCTCGATGCCCTGCGGCTTTTTCGTCTTGATGTACTCGACCGCGAGCATCGTGCCCCAGGAATGTCCGAGCAGATGGATTTTTTCCAGACCGAGGGTTTTGCGCATGGCGTCGAGCTCGTCGACAAAGCGCGCCGTCGTCCACAACGACAAATCCTTTGGGTGATCCGACTTCCCGCTGCCGAGCTGGTCGTAGTAGATCACGGGCCGGTCGCCGGCCAGCGCGTCGAGCGGGAAGAGGTAGTCGCAGGTCCCGCCCGGTCCGCCGTGCAGCGTGACCAGGGGCGTCCCGGGGCCGGAACCGGCGATCCGGTACCACACCTTGCCGCCGGGGACATCGGCATAGCCCACTTTAACGGCGGTTTCGGCAGTGGCGCTGGATCCGAGGGTCAGCGCCGCCATAAGGAATAGTGCGAGACAGGTCGTTCGGCGAATCATGCGAGAACACCCCAAAATGTATGGATGTTTAGTCTACCGGCGGCGCAGGGGGCAGGGCCAGTCTCGATTTGGCCCGATTTTGCGGATCGGTGGTCTTGAAACAGGATGAATCGTTATACTGGTTTAAGAGCCAATCCGCCGGATTTGGTAGGAACAGCCTGCCGGTGGGTGGGTTATATTTGATAACAGGGGCGATCTGTCTTGGCCGCGGCTGCGGTTTGGGCATTTCCGAGGAGTTTTCGCTGGTGTTTGGCAAGGGCAAGAAAAAGAAGAAACCCGCGCCGGGGGACAAGGTTTTCAACGACCGGCCGCGCAAGGTCTTCCGCCATTATATTGGCCGCAGCGAAGTCCTGTTCAGCGTCTTCTTTATTTTCTTCACCCTCGCGATGGGCGCGTGGTTCTTTTTGCAAAAGAACAACTACGACCCCGGCGATCGCGATATCTCCATGGACATTCTCCTTGCGCAGCAGGTGGAAGACCATCTGTGGGAGCCGCCGCTCCAGCGTTGGGTTGAGCCCGGCACGCAGGGGGCCACGGCGGCTGGCGGCGCTGCTCCGGCGGCGGATCTCGGCATTTATCCCGTCTCCGTGGTGAGCGATGGCTGGGAAGCCACCTCGCGCCTGGAAAAGTTCGACAACACGAACCTATACGAAAAGATCAACGGCCAGGAAACGCAGTACAAGGAATTCGGTTTCCAGTATCTCTACTTCCTGGGCATCGCGAACCCGGTCGAAACACTCGAAGTGAACATCGAGCTTTACGACATGGGTGACTTCAAAAATTCGCTGGGCATTTTCGCCGCGCAGCGCAGCGCGGGCAGCAAAGTCGAACCGCGCGACGGCGCGTACCTCTACCTCACCGAAGTCGGCGCGCTCGGCGTCGTGGGCAAGTACTACTTCAAGTTTACCGGCGACACCGCGAGCACGAAGATTCAGGACCATGCGGTAAAAGTGATGACCGACTTCGCCGCCGGGCAGCAGGGCGAGGGCGGTTCCACGATGCCCAAGGCCTTCTCGGTGTTGGCGGACATGGGTGTGGACTTCAGCGGCATCGAGTACCGGCCGACGGACGTGTTTCAGTACGCGTTTGCGAACGATTTCTGGTTCGGCAAAAAGAGCGCCGACAGCAACGAAGCCTACTTCGTGCACGAAGCCGCGAGCCCTGAAGAGGCCGCCAAACTCGTGTCGCAGATCCTTGAAGAACATCAATGGGACTACACAAAAGTGTCCAGCGAGAACGGACGCACTATATTCCAGCACAATTTCCTGAAGAATTATTTTTCAATTGAGCAACGCGAGGCCTTCGTGATCGGCATCGATCAGGCGCCGGACACGGCGGAGGCTTCTGGCGCTTTGGATGCGCTCGGCGCGAAGCTATTTGCAAGTGCACCGGCGGCAAACGCGGAAGAGAATGCGGAAGCCTCGGAAGAGGAATAGCAAGCGGGCGAGCGTGTGGCGGTTCGCCGCCAAAGGAAGGTGAGCGATGGCGAAGAAAGAAAAGCCAGTCCAGCACCCGGAGTATGTAAAGGCTCCGATCGATCGGCGTCAGTTCTTCACGCGGATCGCCGTTGCTTCCGGCATCGCGGGCGCCGCGGGCTACGCCGCGTGGGCGCCCGAAAATTGGCCGCTGTCGCGCCGCGACTCACGCGAGCCGGGCATGCGCAGCCTCATCGCGCAGAAGCCCAAGCCGATTCAGTTGAAAGACTTCCGCGTCGACCGCAAGTCGGGCGTGTTTACTGACATGGGCATCGCACGCGCGGACCGCAAGTTTGACGAAGCCGGCAAGCCGCAGGAATTCGAGCCGGAAGTCCTGCAGAACCTGCTGCGCGCGGCCGTGGATCAGATCGGCGGCATCGAACATTTCATCAAGCACGGCGACATCGTGCTGATTAAGCCGAACGTCGCGTTTGACCGCTCGCCGAACCTTGGCGCGACCTCGAATCCGACGATCGTCGAGCAGATGATCCGCATGGTGATGGACGCGGGCGCGGCGGAAGTGCGCGTGGCGGACAACCCGATCGAATCGCCGCCCGACTGCTTCCGCAAGAGCAAGATCGATCAGGCGATCGCGAACGGCGGCGGACGCGCTTACCTGCCGGACAGCAACTCGTTCCAGGTGCTGAACACGCCGGGCGCGCAGTTGATCGAAAACTGGTACTTCTTCCACCGGCCGTTCACGAATGTGGACAAGGTCATCGGCATCTCGCCGGTGAAAGATCACAATCTGTGTCATGCGTCGATGGGCATCAAGAACTGGTATGGTTTGCTCGGCGGCACGCGCAACCAGTTCCACCAGGACATTCACAGCATCATCAGCGATTTCCCGCTGATGATGAAGCCGACGCTGACGATCCTAGACGGCACGAACATCCTGATGGAAAACGGCCCGACGGGCGGCGATCCGTCGAACGTGCGCAAGGGCAACGTGGTCATCGCGAGCCTCGATATGGCCGCGTCCGACGCGTGGGCCTTTGAGAACTGTCTCGAGCGCAAGCCTGCCGATCAGCCGGAGTACTTGCGCCGGGCGGTTGAGAAGTTCACAAAGATGGCGAAGCCCGGCGATAAATTGCTCGACCTCGACTGGAAGCAGTCGGGACGCATCAAGGAAGTACACGTTTAATAGCGACTGGAGCCTGACGAAATGTCGGAAGCGGTAAAAACGAATCCAGACGGCACGAAGGTAAAGAAGTTCCTTCGCATTACCAACGTGCGCCTGCTGAGTCAGTTCTTCTTCTTCGCCGTGTTCACGGTGTCCGTGTGGCTCACATTCACGAAGCGGCTCGAGGGGTACCCCGTCTCGCGCATTCTCGAGTTCGACCCGCTCGTGATGATCTCGAATATCCTGAGCACGGGCTACGTCTACCGGTACCTTGGCTGGGGTCTCGTGATCCTTGGCGTCACGCTGCTGTTCGGCCGCGTGTTCTGTAACTGGATCTGTCCATACGGCACGCTGCACCAGTTCGTGGGCTGGCTGTTCAACACCCGCAACGGCAAGTCCCGCATCGATTCCAACCGTTACCGCAACTTCTTCTACCTGAAATACGCCATCCTGATCGTGTTTCTGATCTTGGCCTTTTTCGGTTCGCTGCAGATTGGTCTGCTCGATCCGATCTGCCTGATGTACCGCACCTTCGCCACCACCGTCGCGCCCGCGGTGGACATGGGCCTCGTGGAGCTGTCCGACGGCGCGAAAGCGATGCAGATCGAAACGCTGGCCTTCGACGCCCTCAAGTTCAAGCCGGGCGTCGACGCGCGCGTGTTCCAGGGCTCCTTCTGGATCGGCCTCATGATCGTCGCGCTGGTCGGCGCGAACGTCGTCATCCCACGTTTCTTCTGTCGCACACTCTGTCCGCTCGGCGCGTTGCTTGGCGTGTTCTCGCGGTTCTCGTTGTTCCGCATCAACCGCGATGTGCACAAGTGCACCGACTGCAATCTGTGCCTTACGCGCTGCGAAGGCGCCTCGGACCCGATGGGCCAGGTGCGGCTCTCCGAATGTTTCTCGTGCATGAACTGTATCGACGACTGCCCCGAGGACGCGCTTTCGTTCACGATGTTCGGCCTCGACACGAAGCAGGTCGTCGCCGCGCCCGACATTTCCCGCCGCCGCGTGGTGTTCGCCGGTCTTGCCGGCGTGATGGCCTATCCGCTGATCAAGAACCACGGCGTCAACACGGACTTTAACTTCCAGGGCTCGCTCATCCGCCCGCCCGGTTCGGTGGAAGAATCCGACTTCCTCCGGAAGTGCATCAAGTGCGACCAGTGCATCAACGCCTGCCCGACGAACGTGCTGCAGCCGGCGACGTGGCAGGAGGGCGGTATCGAGGCGCTGTGGACGCCGGTGTTGAAGTTCACCATCGGCCACTGCCAGCTCAAGTGCACGCTGTGCTCTGAGGTATGCCCGACGGGCGCCATTCGCCGGATCACGGTCGAGGAAAAACTCGGCAAGGCGTCATACGAGGAAGCCGGCCCGATTCGTCTCGGCACGGCCTTCTTCAACCAGGGCCGCTGCCTGCCGCACGCGATGGAAATCCCATGCGTGGTCTGCGAAGAAGTGTGCCCGACGTCGCCCAAGGCCATTCAGACCAAAGACATGGAAGTGAAGGACGTTTATGGCAACATCGTCGTTCTGAACAAGCCGTTCATCGTGCCCGATTTGTGCATCGGCTGCGGTATCTGCGAGAACGAATGCCCGATTAAGGACGAACGCGCCGTGTACGTTACGGCCGTTGGTGAAAACCGCGGCACGCACCGGCGCATGCTGCTGAAAAACCGCACCTACGCGGATCAGTCACAAGCCTAACCCTGGGAGGGGAGCAGTCATGAGTGAGACGTTCGGACGTAGAGACTTGTTCAAGCGCGCGGCGGTGGCCGGCGCGGGCGTAGCCGCGGGTGCCGCGGTGGGCCCGGTGTTCGCGCAGGATGCCGCACCCGACGCGGCGGCCACGCAGACCGTGCCGCGGCGCAAGCTCGGCAAGACGGGCGAGACGATTCCGGTGCTGGTCATGGGTGGATCGCAAAAATTCGACCCGACCTTCGACAAGATGCTGCACCGCGCGTTCAAGATGGGGATCAACTACATCGACACCGCCGAGTCCTATGCCGGCGGTCAGTCGCACGTCACGCTGAAGCCTTTCATTGAGCAGGTCGGTCGCAAAAACCTGTGGATCACGTCGAAGTCTGGCATGTTCAGTGGCAACGGCCCGGCGACGGTGGCGATGTACCGCGACGCGATCATGAAAGAGTTCGACGTGCTCGGCACGGACTACCTTGACGCGTATTTCTTCCACGGCCTGAAGCACACCGAGTGCCTGGAGCCGGAGTACATCGCGTTTGCCGACGAAATGAAGAAGAGCGGTAAGGCGAAGTACTTCGGATTCTCCTGCCACGACGGGAACGTGGTCGATCTGCTGAACAAGGCAGCGAAGATCGGCAGCGACGGCGTCAATATGATCATGTTCAAGTACAACTTCTCCGACGTGAACAAGGGCGGATACGGGTACGACGCGCTGAACAAGGCCATCGACGCCTGCGTCGCCGCCGGCATCGGCTTGATCTCGATGAAGACGCAGTCTTCGGTGCCGACCGACAGCGAGTTCGTGAAGAAGTTCCAGTCGGAAAACTTCACGCTGCACCAGGCGCGCCTGCGCGCGGCGCTGGAAGACGAACGCCTCAGCGGCTCCGTCTCCGGCATGAACAACATGCAGATCATGATGGACAACGCCAAGGCCGTGATGTCGGCGAAGCCGCTGACTGCGAAGGAAGTCAATCAGCTCTACCGCTACGCGGCGGAGACCGAGCACCTGCACTGCCGCGGCTGCACGCACCTGTGCGAGTCGAAGGTGGCGAGCGACCTGCGCATCGGCGACCAGCTCCGGTATCTCATGTACGCGGAGTGCTACGACCAGGCGGCCGAAGCGCGCGAGATGTACGCCAAGCTCACGCCGACGCAGCGCGACTTCCGCAGCGTGGACCTCGCCGAAGCCGCGAAGGCCTGCCCGCACCGGATCGATATCCCGGCGCGGCTCGAGCGCGCCCATTCCGTGCTGGCCTAAGCCAATCAAACTGAAAATACGGGCCGCCTGGAAGAGTTCCGGGCGGCCCGATTGTTTTTATCTGTACTGGGGAGCACTATAGGTACGTTACAGCATCCGGGAGGTAGTCCAATGAGCGAGACGTTCGGGCGGCGGGACTTGTTGAAGCGGGCGGCGGCGGCCGGTGCAGGCGCGGCTCTACTGGGGACTGGCGCGGCCAGCGCGGAGACCCAAAAGGCGTTCCAAATCGCGCAGGCGACGAACACCGTGCCGCGCAAGAAACTCGGCGCGACCGGCGCGGACATTCCCATCGTCGTGCTCGGCTGCTCGCAGAAGTTCGACCCGACCTACGACAAGGTGCTGCACGGCGTCTTCAAGGAAGGCGTGAACTACCTCGACGCGGCCCAGGCTTACGCCGGCGGCCAGTGTCACAAGTCGATCGCGGCGTTCATCGAGCAGGTCGGCCGCAAGAACCTGTGGATCACGTCCAAGGTCATGCTCAGCGGCAAGACCTGCACGCCGCAGATGTACGTGAACAAACTCGAACAGTCGATCCTGCCCGATTCGAAAATTGATTCGGTCGACATGTTCTTCATGCACTCCGTGGACAACGTGCGCCAGCTCGACGCCGAATTCCTCAAGATGGGCGACGATCTGAAGAAAAGCGGCAAGACCCGCTTCTTCGGTTTCTCGTGCCATATGGGCAACGTGGTCGAGCTGATGAACAAGGCCGCCAGCATCGGCGCGCCGGGGATCGACTGCATCCAGTTCCGCTACAACTTCACGCAGTACGGCGACATGGAACTGAACAAGGCGATCGACGCCTGCAAGAAAGCGGGCATCGGCCTGATCGCGATGAAGACGCAGGCGAGCGTGCCGCAGGATTCCGAAGCGGTAAAGACGTTCCAGTCGAAAAACTTCACGCTCGCACAGGCGAAGATCAAGGCCGTGTGGGCGGATGATCGCATCGACGCGTTGTCGTCGGAAATGACCAACACCCAGCAGATCCGCGAGAACACCGACGCGGCGAAGTCCGCCACGACGCTCTCGATGGACGAGTTCCACCAGTTGAATCGCTACGCCGCGCAGACGGCTGATCATCGTTGCAACGGTTGCAACCACCTGTGCGAACCGGCGGCCGGCACGGACCTGAAAATCGGCGAGACGCTGCGCTACCTGATGTACGCGGACAGCTACGGCAAGGTCGGCCGCGCGCGCGAGCTGTATGCGCAGATGACCGACGCCGAGCGCGACTTCAGCATGGCCAACCTCGCCGCCGCGGCCAAGGCCTGCCCGCAGAAAATCGACATCGCGCGCCGCCTGGCCGACGCGAAGGTGATGCTGAGCTAGTCCCGATTATTAAGGCATTAGATGCCACCCCTAAGCGCTGCTTAGGGGTGGTTTTTCGTTGGTAGGGTGGGGGTTTGAGCACCCCCGCCGGCCTTTGCTAAACTCTGCGCTCTGCACGTCTGAATTCGCCCTGATTTCTTGGGAATCTACCCGGCGATTCCGTCCCACGAGGAGAGTTTTTGCATGTCTATTGAACCGCACGGCGGGGAACTGGTGAACCGGCTGCTGGCCGGCAACGAACGCACGGCCGCGCTCGATCGCGCGAAGAAGATGCCGAAGCTGAACGTAAACTCGTTCACGGCCTTCGACATCGACGCGATTGCGAAGGGCGTGCTCAGCCCGCTCAAGGGTTTCATGAACGAAGCCCAGACGCGCGAAGTCATCGACCATATGCGCCTGCGCAAGGGCGTCGCGTGGACGATTCCCATTCTCCTGCCGGTGTCGCAAGCCGAAGCCGATGCGTTGAGCGTCGGCCAGGAAGTCGCGTTGTGGGACGACACGAACGAGATCGTCGCGATCCTGCACCTCTCCGAAAAATTCGGCATCGACAAGAAGGAACTCGCCGAGAAGGTGTACAAGACGACCGAGGAAGCGCACCCCGGCGTGAAGCGCGTGTACGAGACCGGCCCGGTCTACCTTGCGGGTGATATCGACGTGCTGAAGGAACGCAAGGTCGATCATCAGGAATATAACCTCACGCCGTCGCAAACGCGCCAGACGTTCAAGGAAAAAGGCTGGAAGCGCATCGTGGCGTTTCAGACGCGCAACCCGATCCACCGCGCGCACGAATACCTCACCAAGTGCGCACTCGAAATGTGCGACGGTCTGCTGATTCATCCGCTCATGGGCACGACGAAGAGCGACGACATCCCCGGCGACGTGCGCATGCAGTGCTACAACGCGCTGATCGCGAACTACTACGCGAAAGACCGCACGATGCTCAGCATTATGCCGGTGAACATGCACTACGCCGGCCCGCGCGAGGCCGTGATGCACGCGATTTACCGCCAGAACTACGGCGTTTCGCACTTCATCGTCGGCCGCGACCATGCGGGCGTCGGCAGCTACTACGGCACCTACGACGCGCACTTCATCTTCGACAAGCTTGAGCCGGGATCGCTGAAGATTCAGCCGTTGTTCTTCGAAAACTCGTTCTTCTGCAAGGCCTGCGGCAACATGGCCAGCATCAAGACCTGCCCGCACGACAAGGAAAACCACGTGAACCTCAGCGGCACCAAGGTCCGCGAGATGCTCAACGCCGGCCAGGAACCGCCGGTCGAATTCAGCCGCGCCGAAGTCGCGCGCGTGCTGATCAAATGGGCCACCAGCACGAAGTAACCACGCACCTTTCCGATAGGGAGAATCGATAGCATGAGCACCGACGTGAAGAGCACGAACATCACCTGGCACCAGGGCGACATCACCCGCGAAGCGCGCGAAAAGCTGCACGGCCATCAGGCCGCGTGCATCTGGTTCACCGGCCTATCCGGCTCCGGCAAAAGCACGCTCGCGCACGAAGTGGAGAATCAGTTGTTCGCGATGGGCTGCTCGACGATCGTGCTCGACGGCGACAATATCCGCTTCGGCCTGAACAAGAACCTCGGCTTCAGCCCGGACGACCGCAAGGAAAACATCCGCCGCATCGGCGAAGTCGCCAAGCTCTTTTTCGAGGGCGGCGTGCTCACGATGACGGCCTTCATCTCGCCGTACAAGGAAGACCGCGACATCGCGCGCAAGATCATGCCGGAAGGCCGCTTCTTCGAGGTGTATGTCGAAGCCGACCTCGCCGTGTGCGAACAGCGCGACCCGAAGGGCCTGTACAAGAAGGCGCGCGCCGGCGAAATCAAGGGCTTCACCGGCATCGACGCGCCGTACGAAGCGCCGGACAAGCCGGAGCTGGTCGTCAACACCGGCAAGGCCGATCTGAAGACCTGCGCGAAGCAAGTGATCGACGCGCTCAAGAAGGCCGGCATCATAAAGTAAGCATGGGAGGGTCGCGCTCCCGCGCGACCGCATCTTGCGAATACTACTGACGAACGACGACGGTGTCGGCGCGCCCGGTTTGGTCGCGCTCGAGAGCATCATCGCGGATGATCACGCCGTCGTCGCGCCCGACCGGCACCTGTCCGGTTGCAGCCACGCCGTGACCACCTGGCAAGGTCCCGTGCGCGTGGAGCAGCGCGAGCCCAAGCTGTGGGCCATCGAAGGCACTCCGGCCGACTGCGTGCGCGTCGCGCTCGATCGGCTTACGCCGGATATCGACCTCGTGATCGCGGGCATCAACCCCGGCGGGAATCTCGGCGCGGATATTTACTACTCCGGCACCGTGGCCGCGGTGCGCGAGGCGGCGTTTCATGGCAAGGCGGGGATTGCGGTGTCGCACTACCGCAAGCGCGGGATGGACTTTGATTGGGCGCGCGCGGCGCAGTGGACCCGGCGCGTGCTTGATGGCTTACTCGCGCGCGAGCGGACGCCGCGCACCTTCTGGAATGTGAACCTGCCGCACCTGACCGCGGCGGAACCCGATCCCGAAATCGTTTTTTGCGAACCCTGCAAACAACCGCTCCCCCTGCGATACCGCGTGCAAGGGGAGCATTTTCACTACGAAGGCGACTATCAGCTTCGCCCGGCCGATGCCGGCGCCGATGTCGCGCTGTGTTTCGGCGGCAAGATTACGGTTTCGCTAATCCCGCTCTAAACGCGGCGCTTGTATCGCTTCGCCGCTTCTGCGAGCATTACGCGCACGCCGTTGCTAGCAGCGGCGATGCATTCTGTAGTCGATCGCGCCGGGACAACCCGGCTTCGTCGCGGAATTCTTCGAGACATTCCGGGCAATAGGAATAGGAAATGGGTTTTTCGGCAAACTCGGTCCAGTTCCACTCATCCTCGTGGCGGACCCGCGCGCACTTGCAGCATTGGACATCCATGTCGAGACCTCCTTGTCCCCTGGGCAATTCGCCCCGATTAGTTTATCGGCATCGTCGGCCTCAGGCTTTAGGGGGTTATAGGTCGTATAAGTCCTATAGGACCTATGGGTTTCGCGTTGCCAATGCCTGAAAAGCAGCTTCCACACCTTCGAAAATCCCCGCACACCGAGCCGGAATGGTTCGAAGCCCTGATTGCGCTCGCCAGGTATCTGCGGGGGCCGGACGGTTGCCCGTGGGACAAGGTGCAGTCGTCGTCGGATTTCGCGGGGTACCTGAAAGGCGAGGCGGAGGAGTTGGTGGAAGCCACGCGCGGTGCGGACAACGCGCACCTCGCAGAAGAACTCGGCGATACGCTTTTTACATTGCTCGCGACGGCGGCTGCGGCCGAGGCCGAAGGCCGGCTCAACGTGGTGGACGCCTTGCAACGCGCGCACGAAAAAATGATCCGGCGGCACGAGCATGTGTTTGGCGATGCGAAGGCCGAGACGCCGGAAGATGCGGTTCGCGTGTGGGAAGAAGTGAAGCGGCGGGAACGGGAGGCCGGTAAATGAAGTTCGCAGTGGCGGGGGCGATAGCCTTGATGGTGGGAGGGGCGGCGATGGGGGAAGATTTTTCGACGCGCGCGGCGCGCATTCACCGCAGCGCGGTGGTGATTGACACGCACACGGACACGACGCCGAATTTTGAAAACCCGGAGTGGGACTTCGCCGAGCGGCACGGCACGGGGCACGTGGACATCCCGCGACTGCGCGAAGGCGGCTACGACGCCATATTCTGGGCCATCTACATGGGCAAAACGCCGGGCGACGGCAAGGCGATCAAGACCGCGCTGCGCCGCATCGATAGCGTGCACCAGATCGTGGCGCGCTACCCGGATGATCTCGCACTGGCGACCACGGTGCGCGAAATCCGGCTCGCGAAGCTCGACGGCAAGATCGCGTGCCTGATGGGCATTGAGGGCGGGCACATCATCGAAGATGAACTCTCCGCGCTGCGCATGTTCTACGACCTCGGCGTGCGTTACATGACGCTGACGCACTCCTTCAACACGACCTGGGCGGATTCCTCAGGCACGGGGGAGACCATCGAGGCCCTGCACGGCGGCCTGACGGATTTCGGCCGCGACGTCGTGCGCGAGATGAACCGGCTCGGCATGATGGTCGACGTGTCGCACGTCGCCGATTCGACCTTCTGGGATGTAATCGAAACAACCAACGCGCCGATCATCGCGAGCCACTCAAGCTGCCGCGCGCTGGCCGATCATCCGCGCAACATGACGGACGAGATGATCAAGGCGCTGGCCGAGAACGGCGGCGTCATCCAGATTAACTTCTATCCCGGCTACATCGATCCGAAACGCGTGGAATTGCTCGCGAAACTTCGGCCCGAGTTCGACCGCATCGCGAAGGAATACGCCGACGATTCCCTGAAGCTCTCGGCCGCGCGCCGCGAGATTTTCCGCAAGGCGATTGAAGAAGCCGGCGGCCCGTCACCCGCGCATTGGGTGGTCGATCACATTGAGCACGTGATCAACCTTGTCGGCGACGACTACGTCGGCCTCGGCGCCGACTGGGACGGCGTGCCCGAGATGCCCGGCGGTCTGGAAGATGTCTCCAAGGTGCCGTGGATCACCGAAGAACTCCTGCGCCGCGGCTACGGCGAGAAAACGATCAAAAAAGTGATGGGCGAGAACCTACTGCGCGTCATGAAGAAGGTGCAGAAGAAGTCCGAACGCTAGGTCGTCGTGTGCGCTTTCAGAAAGCGCAGGATCGTGTCGTACACCTGATCACGGTCGTAATCCCAGAACACATGATGGTTGGAGTGTTCCAGCAACACGAATTCTTTGTCGGTCGATGCCATCTTTTCGAGTGCTTGCCGCGCGGCATCGGGGGAGGCGGCCCTGTCGTGCGCGCCGTGCAGGATTAGCACCGGGCAGGTGACCATCGCGAGCGTATCCGGGTCGCGCGCGACCGCCGCGAAATGATCGATGAGCGCCACCGCCTTCGACGGTATGTAGCGGTATGACACGATCTCCGCTTTCGCCTCAGGGCGATCCACCTGGATAAAGGCGTCGGACTTGTACACCCAGCGCACGGCCCAGCCGGTGAGCGTGTTCCACACTTCCACCGGCAGGATGTAGTACCACTGGTGCGTCACGCGGTAGTGCGGTCCGGCGAGAATCAGGCCGTCGACTTCCGGAGACGTCGCCGCGAGCGTGCTGAGCGCGCCACCCATCGAATGCCCCACGAGGAACACATGCTTGTGCCGCGCTTTCAGACGGCGGACTTCCGCGAGGATGTAGTTCAGTTCCGCCGAGGGGCTGACTTCCTTCAGGTCGAACGGCGACGTGCCGTGCCCCGGCAGGCGCAGTGCCCGCACGCGGTAGCCTTCCGAAGCCAGGCGCGTCGGCAATTCGTTGAAGTTGTTCGACGCGCCCAGGAAACCGTGCACGAGGATGACGGCGGTGTCCGAATGGGGATCGCCTATCTCGAATTCATCGGCGCCAATCAGCGCGCCGGTGCTCAGATCGCGCGGCTGCGCATCATCAAACTTCCGCGCGAACCCACTCATAATCGCGTTGTAGCAGCCAACGGTAATCGTGGCGACCACCACGAACGGCAGCACGCGCACAATGATGCGGCCCGCGCGCCGGAGCAATTTGCGCATGGAGGTTATTCGCCCACGTCGAGCTTGCGCGCGAGTTCCTTCACGGCCTTGAGGTCCATTTTTCCGCTGCCGAGGATGGGGATGAGGTCGACTTTGTAATACGCCTTCGCCTTCGGAATCCACAGGTTCGGCAGGCCGGTCTCGTCCAGCCGGCTCATCAGGTTGTCGAATTCCTCGTCGGTCAGCGTATGCAGCACCACGAGGCGCTCGCCCTTGTTTTCATCCGGCACGCCCGCGACGGCGAGTTTGCGCTCGGGCTCGTTGAGCACTTTGTGCAGCTCGTCTTCGATCTTCGTGTGCGACACCATCTCGCCGCCGATCTTCGAGAAGCGCGCGAGGCGGTCGGTGATCGTGATGAAGCCGTCCTCGTCGATGGTCGAGATGTCTCCCGTCTCGTACCAGCCGTCTTGCAGGACCTGCTTGGTTTTCTCCGGCTTGCCGAGGTACCCGCGCATGACGTTCGGGCCTTTCACCATCAGCAGACCCGCGCGACCGTTCTGCAGGACCTCGCGCGTATCCGGATCAACAATGCGCACGCTGATGCCCGGCAGCGGCAGGCCGATCGAGCCACGTTTTGTGCCCTTGAGGTAGAAGCCCGGCGCGCGCACGTCTGGCAAGTTCAGCGACACGATCGGCGCGCACTCGGTGGTGCCGTAGCCTTCGAGCGGCTCCACGCCGAACTTTTCCTTGAACGCATCACGCACGCGCGGCGCGAGTTTTTCCGCGCCCGTGATCACGAAGCGCAGCGAGACCATCTGTTCCGGCGTACAACGGCGGATGAAGCCGTGCAGGAATGTGGACGTGCTGAACATGATCGTGCCTTTGTACTTCTGAATCAGCTCGCCAATCGCGCGCGCTTCCAGCGGGTTCGGGTGGAAGAAGGCGCGGAAATGGGCAGACGCCAGCACCAGCCACAGCGTGGCGGTGTAGCCGAAGGAGTGGAAGAAGGGCAGCATGCCCACGATGCAGTCGCCCTTTTTATGCGGGAACACCTGCATCGCGGCTTCGATATTCTTGGACACGTTGTAGTGCGTCAGCATCACGCCCTTCGGCTCGCCCTCGGAGCCGCTGGAGAAAATAATCGTGGCGAGATCGTGCACGCTGCGCGATTCCGGCGCGCCGAGCTTGCGCTCCAGCATCCGCACCGGCATGAAGAACGCCATCAGTAGCGCGCGGATGCGATCGCCTTTTTGCACGGACTCACGCACATCTTCGAGGTAGATCGCTTCACCGGGCACCTGCACGGGCATTTGCTCGAGGAAAGCCTTCGACGTCAGCACGTGCTTCATTTTGCATTGCTGCGCCGCCGCCGCGATGGCTTCGTTCGACGCCGTGTAGTTCAGGTTCACGGCCACCTTGCCCATCATCGTGAGCGCGGCATTGGCCAGCGTGGAGCCGACCGACTGCGGCAGCAATAGGCCGACCATTTCTTCGTCCTTGCCGATAATGTTCTGCAGCTTGCGGGCAAACGCGATGGCACCCGTCAGCGTTTTGATGGCGGATAACTCGCCGCTGCGCGCATCGGCCAGGAGCAACTGGAACGGATGCCAGCGCACCTTGCTGATGAACTGACGGTGCAACAGCCGCGGCATCAGTTCCGGCTCGCTATACGCCTCGGTGCCGAGTTCCTGAATCGACGCACGGAGCTGATACGCGTTGCTGTCCGACGGCATGGGTTTGCCGAAGCCGACCATGATGGGGAAGGGGATGCGGTTCGGCCACTTCCAGATGAACTTGCCTTCGACGAAGCGGAACAGCGTGCCCCAGACATTGTCGACATGCACCGGAATGATCGGCGCATCGACGCCCTTCATGATGCGGTCAAAGCCCTTGCGGAACGGCATCATCTGGCCCGAGCGCGTGATCTGGCCCTCGGCGAAGATGCACACGAGGTCGCCCGCGCTCAGCGATTCCGTCGCCGAACGCAGCGACTGCACCACTTCGCGCGGACCACCGCCGGCGGAGACGGGGATAGCGCCCATCATGCGCGCCAGCCCGCGGATCCAGGGTACATCGTACTCGCCGCGGTGCATCACGAAGCGCACGCGCCGATCGAGCGCGGCTGTGATCACAAGCGCGTCGAGGAAGGAGGTGTGGTTCGCCACCAGCAGCGCGCCGCCGGTTTCCGGAATGTTCGTGCGCCCGAAAACCCGGATGCGGTAGATGGTATTCGCAATCAGCCACAGCGCCGTGCGCAGGATAAACAACGGCTGCGCGAGGATGAGGAACCCGCCGAACACGACCGTGGCCGCACCGCAGAACAGGAAAACCGTCGTCGGCTCGAGGCTGAGTTTGCTCAGGAGAAGTTCCGCGCCGGCGGCCATCGCGATGCCGATCCACGACACCATGTTGACCGTCGTCAATATGCTGCCGCGCGAGGCGGCCGGGCTGCGCTGTTGCAGCAACGCCACGACCGGCACGACGAGCAGTCCGCCGGAGAAACCGACGCCGAAGAGGAGCAGCATCGCGCCGTAGTAGTTGTACCAAGGGTAGCCGAGCAACACGCAGCAAATGGCCATGCCCAGCGTGCCCAGCGGTGCGAGGCCGGGCTCGACCCGTCCGCGCGAGAACCGGCCCGCGGCTACAGAGCCCACGGCGATGCCCAGCGTCACCGACGCCAGGATCAGGCTCATGTCATCCTCGGCAAGACCGAAGGTGACATAGCCGAACGGCACCAGGTTCGCCTGCACGAGTGCCGCGACGCCCCAGATAAAGGTGTAGCCGACGACCGCGATGCCTAGCCATCGATCCTTCCAGAACAGCACGAAGTGCTCGCGCATGCCCTTATACGGGTTCAACGGAATGGATTGATTTGGATTGGCCGCCGGCGGCGCGAACATCTTGCGCGCGGTGAGCAAGCCGCAGATGGCGAGTCCAACGAGTACCAGCGCGGCCCAGTGCACGGCGCCGCGGGCATTCAGCGCGGTAAACATATATCCGGCAATGCCCGCACCGGTGACGACGGCGATCATCGTCGTGCCTTGCACGATGCCGTTTGCCCAGGAGAGCCGATCCTCCGGCGTGGCCTCGGGCACGATGCCGTACTTGCACGGGCCGAATTGCGCGCTATGAATCGCCGTGAGGAAGAGCGTGCCGTAGAGCAGCACCGCGCTTTCGGTGTACAGCGCAATGCCGGCACAACACATAATCAATACTTCGATCGACTTCATCCACATCGCCACGGATTGCTTCGGGAATCGATCGGAGATCGCGCCGAACTGCGCCGGAAACAGGAAGAAGGGCACCGCGAACAGCAGCATCGCGATGGCGCTGATCGAGCCGGAAGCTTCCGTGCTGTCTGTTGCGCCGGTCGAACGCGCCAGCGCGAATACCACCGTCAGCCGGAAAATCGTATCGCTCAGCGCGGTCTGAAATTGCGCAAACACATACGGCCAGAAGCCGCGCGGAAAATTCGATTTGTCGTATGCCTGTTTCATGCAGCGCCCCGAACACCGGACCAGCGGCGCATCCGGAAAACTGCCGGCGCAACTCCCAGCGCGCCGGCGCGAAAAATTCTAATCGTCGTTCGACTCGTCGTGCGATCCGTTCCGCGCGATTCGTTGCCGCGCGCGTTCACGGACCCGTTCCGTGAGATTGATCAGTGAATGACACTCGGCGTCCGCGAGATCGCCCAAGACCTCCCGCACTTCGCGCCGATACAGCGGTTCGACTTCTTCCACCAGTTTGCGGCCGGTGTCAGTCAGTTCCACGTGGTGAATGCGCCTGTTCTCCGGCACATCGATGCGCTTCACGAGGCCCTTGGCTTCGAGCTTGTCCAGGACGGACGTGATGCTCGCCCGAGTGACGACCAAGCGCTTGCCGAGTTCCGCCTGCGTGATCGACGCCTGCGAGAATTTCAGCGCGAACAACACATTGAACTGCGCCTCCGTCAGGTCGAACTGCCGGAAGAGTTGCGTCGCCCGGGCGGACAGCAACGTTGCGGTGCGCACGAGATTGAGCACGGTCTCGTGGCGCATGTCTTGGAAGGGGGCCTTCAGGCCGAGTTCGTCTTGTAGCTTCACGGGACGTCCTAGTTAGGCCTCGAATTGAATCATAGGAAAATGTTTGCCGTCAAGCACTTGCAACTATAAATACAATTCACCTTACTCTTATGAATCCCCGCAACCGCCCTCGGGTTGCCGTTGTTCTCGTGGTCAGGGCAGTCCATAATCAGCCCTGAGGAGCGTTCATGCGGATTCTGACGGCTGGTGCAAGCGGATTGATTGGCGGGGCGCTGACCACCTTTTGGGAGGCCTTGGGCCACGAGGTCTACCACCTCGTACGGCGAAAGCCCCGCGACCCTCAAGAAATCCCCTGGGACCCGGCAAAGGGCGCGCTAGCCCCCGCGGCCGTGGAGGGCTTCGATACCGCCGTGTGCCTCTCCGGGGCCGGTATATTCAGCCGCCGATGGAACGAGGCCCGCAAACGGGAACTTCGGGCGAGCCGTATTGAGCCTGTAAACCTGCTCGCCCGCACCTTGGCCCAGGCGTCTGACAAGCCGGAATCTCTGATCTGCGCGAGCGCCACGGGGGTATATGGCGCTGATCGGGGCAACGAGGTACTCACGGAGGACAGCCCGCCCGGCTCGGATTTTGTCGCTCAACTGTGCAAAGACTGGGAAGCTGCAGCCGAACCCGCGAGCGAGGCCGGCATACGGGTGGTTTCGCTCCGTTCCGGGATAGTGCTGGCATCCAAAGGCGGCGCGCTTCCAGCCATCGCGCTGCCATTCCGCATAGGGCTGGGCGGGCGTATAGGGTCCGGGCGGCAGTATTTTAGCTGGCAAACCCTCGGTGAAACCGTCAATATCATCGACTTCGCCATCCATACCGAGACGCTGCGCGGTCCGGTAAACGCCGTAGCGCCGAATCCGGTAACCAACCAGGAATTCACAACCGCCTTGGCGCATGTCCTCCATCGGCCCGCCCTCATTCCGGTCCCCGAATTCGCCATGCGCCTGGCGCTAGGGCAGATGGCTGACCTCGCGCTCGGGGGTGTCCGGGTGTATCCGCGAAAGCTCGAAGCCGCCGGATATCGATTCCACGATCCACTCCTCGCGCCTGCCCTGCAGGCGATGGTTGGGGTCTGAACTGTGTCGAAAAAGTCGAAAAGCTCACCTGTTCACTGTTTCATTCGTGGTACAACCAGTGTACCAGTGAGTGCTGCGAGGCCAAGTTCCGCGCCGAGACTTAAAATCGACAAAAAACCCATAAAATAGGCTTTTGAAACAGAATTGAAACACAGCAATTAGATTGAGACACCTAAGTCCTGTGTCTTAAATCGTTTACCCCGTCCAATTCCGCATTTCTTTTCTGGGTAATCTGTTGTCAAAACAGAAAAACCACGGGTACAATCCGAATACAGGGGGCCACCTCGGGGGAGATTCGCCATGCCTACGTACGCCTATGCTGCTCGTGGACGCGATGGAAAAATCCAGCGCGGCACGTTGCAGGCGCAGAATCGGACTGCGCTGATCCAGACGCTTCGCGACAAGGGACTGACACCAGACCAGCAGTCGATTCGCGAAAAAGCCGGGCTTGGGAGAGGCCTGAGCAGCCGCCGGGTCAAGACGAATGAAGTGCTTATCTTCACGCGTCAGTTGTCGACCATGGTCAATGCCGGTCTTCCGCTGCTCCAGTCGCTGGACATCCTGGCCGAGCAGACCGAAGACGTCGTTTTTGCCAAGGTCATCCGCGAGATTGCCACCAGCGTCGAGGGTGGTGAGACCTTCTCGGACGCCCTGAAGCCGTTTAAACGCATCTTCCCTGACCTCTACGTCAGCATGGTGCGCGCGGGCGAAGTGAGTGGTGACCTGGACGGCGTGCTGATTCGCCTGGCCGACTATATGGAAGCCACGGCGGAACTGAAGCGTCGTATCCGCGGCGCGATGATCTATCCGGTCGTCTCGCTGACCATCATTTTGATGATTGCCTCGGGGCTTATGCTCTTCGTGGTGCCCCAGTTCGAGCGTATTTTCACGGAAATGGGCGCGCAGTTGCCCAAGCCGACCCAGATCCTCATCGCCGTCAGCAACACCCTGCGTAGCTGGAAAGCCTTTGTGTTGCTGGGTGTGGTCGGCGCCGCCTGCTTCGGTGTGGTGCTTTACAACCGCACGCCGGCCGGCAAGTACCAGATCGATGCACTCAAGCTGAAACTGCCGATTTTCGGCCAGCTTTTGCGTAAGGTCGCCGTCAGCCGCTTCACGCGTACGCTGGCGACCCTGACCCGCAGCGGCGTGGCCATCCTGCAGGCGCTGGAAATCGCCGAGCGCACCTCCGGCAATGAAGTGTTTGCCAAGGTGATTCGCACGACGGCCGAAGGCGTCCGTAACGGTGAGACGCTGGCGGACCCGCTCTCGCGCAATGGCGAGTTCCCGCCGATGGTGACCCGCATGATTGGCGTCGGCGAAAAGACCGGTGCCCTTGAAGTCATGCTGGAAAAGATCGCTGACTTCTACGATGCGGAAGTGAAGGCCTTGGTCGACGCCATGACCAGCATGATCGAGCCGATCTTGCTCGTCGTCATGGGTATCGTGGTCGGTGGCATCATCATCGCGCTGTTCATGCCGATCCTGAACCTGACACAACTCGTGTCGTGAGAAAATCTTAGGAATCTGCCGGGCACGCCGCCAAAGGGGGGCGTGCCCGGTTCGCTTTTTAGGGAAATTCTAACGTAATGTATTGATAGACAGGCACTTGTGTCGTGTTGCAGGGACTAAAGTTTGACCGGTTTCGCGCCGATATACTGGGGAGCAGTACGGGAGGCTAGGCAATGGGTGGTTTTAGCATCGGCGGGATGATCTCCGGCATCGACTCGAACACGATCATTAGCCAGTTGATCGCGATCGAGCGCCAGCCGGTCAACCGCATCAAATCCCGGATTACGGGTCTCGAAGCCCAGCGCAAAAGCGTCGGCGAACTGCGTACCTCGCTCTTGTCGCTGCGCAATCTGTTCAAAGACTTCCAGCTCGGCCTCAAGTTCAAAGACTTCAGCACGCCGTCCACAAACGAGAGCGTGGTCACGGCCTCGGCCATCGGCTCCGCGCCGACCCAAGGCAGCTTCAATGTCGAAGTGGTCCAATTGGCGACGGCGACGAATGCGCGCAGCAGCGCGCGCCTCGGCGCGCCGATCAATCCGGCCGCGAATCTGAATTCCAGCGGCATCTCGTCGCAGATATCCTCCGGCACCTTCACCATCAACGGCGTGCAGTTCAACGTGAACCCGGCGTCGACCTCGCTGAACACGCTGATTGGTCAGATCAATGCGAGCGCCGCGGGCGTCACCGCGACGTACAACGCGGGCACGGACACCATCAGCTTCACGAACACGACCGCGGGCAACACCTCGATCATCAACTTTGGCGCGACCGGCGACACGAGCAATATCCTGTCGACCTTCGGCGTGCAGGGTGCGGTGCAGTCGACCAATCTCAGCGGCTCAACGACGGTCACCGGCCAGCGCATTCTCGGTGCGGCGAACATCGCCGACAACCTGAACACGGTCACGTTCGCGGGCGGCTCCATCACGGCCGGCAACTTCCGCATCAACGGCGTCACGATTACGGTCGACCCGACGAATGATTCGCTGGGCGACGTCATCGGCCGGATCAACGCGTCCAGCGCGGGCGTGACGGCGACCTTCGATCAGACGACCGATACACTCAAATTCGTGTCGAAGAACCTCGGCAGCCGCACGATCAATTTCCAGGCCGGCACGAGCAACTTCATCGCCAGGACCAACCTCACCGCGGCCACGCAGACGGCCGGTGTGGATGCGCAGTACCGCATTGACGGCGGCGCGGTGCAGACCAGCAACTCCAACGACGTGACGAGCGCGATTTCGGGTGTGTCGCTCAGCCTGCGCGGCGTCGGCACGAGCACAATCAGCGTCTCGCCCGACGTCGATGCAACCGTTGAGGACGTGAAGTCCTTTGTCGACAAGTTCAACGAGTCGATTAAGAAGATCAACGACCTCACCAAGGAAGACGGCACGCTCGAAAACGACGGTTCCATTCGCACGATCGAGCAGTTCCTGCGCCAGAACGTGTTCTCGCGCGTGTCCGGCCTGCCGGGTAACGTGGAGAGCCTGCGCGACATCGGCATCTCGACCGGCGATGTGTTCGATTCGGACGCGGTATTCCAGCTTCAGATCGACGATACAAAGTTGCGCGCGGCCATTGGCGCGAGCAAGGAAGGTGTCGCGCAGTTGTTCACGAACGGCGCGAAAACCGGCCTCGCGGACACCATGTTCAATTTCATCGACGGCGCTACGTCGTCGACGGGGTATCTGAACGAACGCGCGAAGGCCGGCGGCACGATTGACTCGCAGATTACGTCGTATAACACGCGCATTGAAGCGCTCGAGCGTGCGATTGCGCTGCGCGAGGCGCGCCTGCGCCGGCAGTTCCTGCAACTCGAAACGCTGACGAACTCGCTCAACTCGCAGGGCGGCGCGCTCAACAGCTTGGGCTAGGCGTTATAATCGTTAGTTAACGGATCGGGGAGAAGCACAGTGGCGGCAGGATCGGCGGCATACCGGCGCGTGGAAGTGGAAACGGCCACGCCCGAAAAACTGATCGTGATGCTGTACAACGGCGCGATTCGGCACATTGAAGACGCCAAGCGCGCGATTCTAATCAAAGACCTCCGCCGCACGCACGACCACCTCATTCGCGCGCAGGAAATCGTCACCGAACTGCGTGGCGCGCTGAATTTCGAGGCCGGCGAGGTTGCGCAGAACCTCGATCGCATTTACGACTACGTGCACCACCTCCTCGTGCAGGCGAACATGAAAAAAGAGTTCGCCCCGCTCGACGAAAGCCTCAGCCACCTGCGCGAGCTGCGCGACGCGTGGGACCAGATCGCCGCGCGTCCCGGCGCGGGCGCCCAGGTGACCGCCAACGTCTCGCACAACGCCCACGGCCACGTCGCCGTGAACATCGAAGGCTGAACGCGCCCTTCGTTGTCTGAGTCTTCCCGCTGCGGTACACTCGATCGGTTGATCCGCATTCGAGGGCAGTCCACGTGCAGCGCGTCATTCCGATAGCCGCCGCGATCGTGCTGATTGCCGCCGGCGCTGTGGTTTCTCTGCTGCGCCCCGTGCCGCAGGAAGCGCCCAAGCCGCCGAACGTCGTCGTGATTCTGGTGGACACCCTTCGCGCAAGCTACCTCGGCGCCTATGGCCACGAACCCGAGACTGCACCGTTTCTGAGGCGCATTGCGCGCGACGCGGCCGTGTTCGACAAGGCCTATTCGACGTCCTCCTGGACCGCGCCGAGCACGGCCTCGGTGTTTACGTCGCTGTATCCGCATCAGCACGGCGTGGTGCAGGGGTTCTACGCGCACAAGGACCTGATGCTCGCGGCAAACATGCGCGGCGACACGGCGACGACCATCCCACTCAACGGAATGAGCAAAGACCTGACGACGCTAACCGAGGTGCTCAAGCAGAAGGGGTATGCGACCTACGGCATCGCGGCGAACCGGAACGTGGAAGAGGAACTTGGATTCAAGCAGGGTTTCGATAAATTTTTCCAGGAAAACGATCGGCTCGCGGCCGATATGTATGAGATGGTGCGCGCATGGAAGCGCGATATGGAAAAAGCGAAGCCGTATTTTCTGTATCTGCACCTGATGGATCCGCACATGCCATACCATCCGCACTCGCCGTGGTTCGAGCGTTACCGCGCGCTGTTTCCGAACGACGAAATGCGCGCGATGTATTTGAGCGAGATCCGGTACACCGACGAATGGATTGAGCGCGTGTTCAAGCTGCTCGATCTCGACGACAACACGTTAGTGGTGTTTCTGGCCGACCACGGGGAGGAATTCGACGATCACGGCGGCCGAGAGCACGGCCCGTGGCTCTACGACGAACTCCAGCACGTCGTGATGATGTACTACGGTCCGGGGCTCGGTGTGAAACCCGGACGCCACGAGATGAACGTAAGCTTGATCGACGTGCTGCCGACAGTGGCCGACTTCATCGGCGCGCCGACGCCGGACTACGCCGAGGGCACGTCGCTGTGGCCGATGATCTCGGGCGGGGGAGAGGGCGCGCCGGCGGGCGGGTGGGACGCCCGCATGTTGCTGGGCCATCGCATCCTGCCGAGGCCGCCGTTTTTCACGAGCTGGGACGTGATTCAAGGGCCGTGGAAATACATCGAACACGTAAGCCGCGAACCGGAACTCTACAACCACGACACCGACCCGACGGAGCACACGAACGTCGCGGCCGAGCATCCGGACATCGTCGCGCCACTGGCGGCCAAAATCGCCGAGGCCCGGAAAGCGTCCAACACCTTCGCCAGCCCAACGACGCAAGTGCCGATGGACGATGAACTTAAGCGCCAGCTCGAGTCGCTGGGTTATGTGGAATCGCCCTGAAAATTCCTTGCAAAAATAGTTGTTGAAACGAATATTGGTAGAAGGTATACTTGGGGTATGGCAAAGACATCCACAAAATCCGGCGCGAACCTCGAGCGCGAGGTCTTCTTCGGGCTCCTGCGGGCGCACACGCGCCTGATGGGGGAGTTCGATGCCCTGTTCGCCGAGCATGGCCTGTCGGAGCCGCAGTTCAACGCGCTGCGCATCGTGCGCGGCGCGGGGCCGAAGGGCCTGCCGACGCAGCAGATCGCCGAGCGGCTGATCTCGCGCCAGCCGGACGTGACGCGCCTGATCGATCGCCTGTGCGAAGCGGGTTTCGTGGAGCGCGTACGCTGCGAGGAAGATCGCCGCGTGGTGTATGTTGTGCTGACGCCTGCGGGCCGTCGCAAACTCACCGCGCTCGACAAGCCGGTCGAGGCCTTGCACGCGGCGCAGTTCGCGCACATGCCGCGCGGCCGCATGGCGCAATTGGGTGAGCTGCTGGCCGAGCTCGACACGCGGGAATAACCAGAATAGAAGCTTGTTCCATATTCACGAATTTAGTTGTTGAAACAAGTAAATCGCCGGCCGAGCCGGAGGGAAAGGAGCAATATCATGATCGCAGTGCGCAAGGGCAACGACCGGGGCCACGCCGACTATGGCTGGCTCGACACCTACCACACGTTTTCGTTCAACGACTACCACGACCCGAAGTACATGGGATTCCGGTCGTTGCGCGTGATCAACGAGGACAAGGTCGCGCCGGGCGCGGGATTCCCGATGCACGGTCACCGAGACATGGAAATCCTCACGTACGTGGTGGAGGGCGCATTGCAGCACCGCGACAGCATGGGCAACGGCGAAGTCGTGCGGCCGGGCGAAATCCAGCGCATGAGCGCGGGCACGGGCGTGCAGCACAGCGAGTTCAACGCGTCCGCGTCGGAGCCGGTGCACCTGCTGCAGATTTGGATCCGCCCGACGGCCGCCGGCATTAAGCCGGGCTACGAGCAGATCCGCGTCGGTGGTGATGCTACGCCGCAGGCGCTGCAGTTGATCGCCGCGCCCGAGGGCGGGCCGCAGGCCGTGCGCGTGAACACCGACGCGCTGCTGTACCGCGGGCTGATCGCCGCGGGTGACCGTGTCGAGCATAAAATCGACCCGGCCCGGCATGCGTATGTGCAGGTCGTGGCGGGCGGGCTTACGGTGAATGGCGAGACACTGGAAGCCGGGGACGGCGCGGCGGTGAGCGGCGAGAGCCTGCTGACCTTCACGGCGTCCGAATATGCCGAGTTCCTGATGTTTGATCTCGCCTAAGGCTATCCACTAGCGTCAACGCGTCGTCTGCGGCTGCGCGGGCGGCGCGTTTTACCTTTTTGGAGGCCCCCCGGCATGTTCAAGCGCATCGCACTCTTCGGTCTCGTCCTGTCCGTCGCATTCAGTCTCAGCGCCGCCGCGCAACAAACGAAGCCGCCCGTTCGCGTGGCTTGCATCGGCGACAGCATCACGTTTGCCGCGGCGTCCGGCAAACGCGAGGAGACGTCGTATCCCGCGCAGCTCCAGACGCTGCTCGGCAAAAATTTCGAAGTGCGCAACTACGGCGTAAGCGGCGCCACCATGCTGCGCGCGAGCGAGCGGCCCTACTGGAACCAGAAGGACTACGCCGAGGCGAAGGAGTTTCTGCCGGAGATCATTGTGATCAAGCTCGGCACGAACGACTCCAAGCCGCAGCACTGGAACAAGGAAGCCTACGCGCGCGACTACCGTGACATGATCGACGAATTGCGCGCGCTGCCGTCGAAACCGAGCATTATCGTGTGCCGTCCGGTGCCGGCCTTCACCGAGAATTTTAAAATCCGCAATTCGGTCATCATCGGCGAGATCATTCCGGTTGTCGACGAGATCGCCGTGGAAAAAGGCACGCCGATCGTCGATGCGTACAACGCGCTGCTCAATTCCGGCGCGGATTTCCCCGACGGCATTCATCCGGACGCCGCGGGGTGCAATCTGCTCGCGAAGGCCGTGGCGGCGGTGGTGAAGGATGTGGCGGTGAAACGTGACTAAGATCGCGATCGCGTTTCTGCTGTGCTCGGCGGCCTGGGCCGTCGAGGATGCGCCCGCCGCCTACCCGGCGACGAAAACGGTCGACCACACCGACGACTACCACGGCACCGTGGTCGCCGATCCCTACCGCTGGCTCGAAGACGACGTGCGCGTGTCGCCGGAAGTGGCGGACTGGGTCACGCGGCAGAACGAAGTCACGTTTTCCTATCTGAACGAGATTCCCGAACGCGAGGCCATCCGCAAGCGCCTCGAAGAATTGTGGAACTACGAGAAGCGCGGCGCACCCTTCAAAAAGGGCGGGCGCTATTACTACCTGAAGAACGACGGCTTGCAGAACCAGTCGGTGGTGTGGGTGCAGGAGTCGCTAAAGGCGGCGCCGGAAGTGTTGCTCAACCCGAACACGTGGTCCGCGGACGGCACCGCGTCCCTCGGCGCCTATGCGTTCAGCGATGACGGCAAATACGTGACCTACGCGATCAACGAAGCCGGCTCGGACTGGCGCACGTGGCGCATCATGGAAATCGCGACGCGCACGGTGCTCGACGATGAGCTGCATTGGTCGAAATCCGGCGCGGCATGGACGAAGGACGGCACGGGGATTTTTTACGGACGCTTCGCGGAGCCCGCCGAGGGCGAGAAGTATCAGGCGCTCGCGTACAACATGAAGGTCTACTACCACCGCGTCGGCACACCGCAGAGCGACGACACGCTGGTATACGAACGGCCGGACCACCCTGAGTGGGGCTTTGAACCCGAAGTGACCGACGACGGCCGCTATCTCGTGCTGACGGCGTGGATCGGCACCGACGACCGGTACAGCCTTTTTGTGCAGGATCTGAACGATCCGAACGCGAAGCCGCAGCACCTCATCGGCGATTTCGATGCGGACTACTCCTGCTTTGGGAACGACGGCGAGACGTTTTATTTCAGGACGACCCACTCCGCGCCGAATGGCCGCGCGATCGCGGTGGATTTGAAAAATCCCGCGCCGGAGCATTGGCGCGAAGTCATTGCCGAGCGGCCCGAGATGCTGGGTATCTTGGCCCATGTGGGCGGCCACTTCACCGCGTCGTACCTGAAGGATGCGCGCTCGCAGGTGGTCGTGTACTCGAAAGCGGGCGAAGTCGTGCGCGAGGTGCAGTTCCCCGGCCTCGGCACCGCGAAAGGTTTCGGCGGTCACGCGGATGACAGCGAAACCTTTTACGAATTCGCGAGCTTCGCGATGCCGCCGAGCATCTACCGCTACGACGTCGCCACGGGCGAGAGCACGCAACTCTGGCAGGCGACGGTGGACATGACGCCGGCGGACTACGTGACCGAGCAGGTGTTTTACGAAAGCCGCGACGGCACGCGCGTGCCGATGTTCATCACCCGCAAGAAGGAAACGAAACTCGACGGCAACAACCGCTGCCTCTTGTTCGGCTACGGCGGCTTCAATATCCCGTCCACGCCGACGTTCTCCGTCTCGAAACTGCTCTGGATCGAGCGCGGCGGCATTTATGCGCTGGCGAACCTGCGCGGCGGCGGCGAATACGGCGAGGAATGGCACAAGGCGGGCACGAAACTGCAAAAGCAGAACGTGTTCGACGACTTCATCGCTGCGGCCGAGTGGCTGATCGCGAAGAACTATACGAAGCCGGAGCTGCTGACGATTCAGGGCCGCAGCAACGGCGGACTGCTCGTCGGCGCCGCAATGACGCAGCGGCCGGAGTTATTTGGCTGCGCGCTGCCCGCCGTCGGCGTGATGGACATGCTGCGCTTCCAGAACTTCACCGCCGGTCGATACTGGACGGATGACTACGGCTCCAGTGACAACCCGGACGAGTTCAAGGCGATCTACGCGTACTCGCCGTACCACAACCTGAAACCCGGCACGTGCTACCCGCCGACGCTGGTGACCACGGCGGATACGGACGACCGCGTCGTGCCCGGCCACAGTTTCAAGTTCGCCGCGCGCCTGCAGGAAATGCAGGCCTGCAAAAATCCAACGCTGATCCGCATCGACACAAAAGCCGGCCACGGCGGCGGCAAACCGACCTCTAAACAAATCGAAGAATTCGCCGACGAACTCGCCTTCGCGATTCACCACACGCGGCCGGCGGAATGAATTTATTGTAGTTTGGACGGTACCAATTACATGTCCATGAATCGACGGCAGGATGCGATTCGTAAAGTCAGCAATGTTTTCTTTTGCCTGCATAGTGTGACATGGCCCATAGCCATCGCCTGCTTAGTATTGCCCGCGACACATCAAAGTTTAAGATGGATGATCGGGTTTGTCGTCTTAACACAAACCTTCCTGATGGCTACGCGTTCGCTTATGGAGAGCGTCTGGTTTGAAGACTACCGGCATTTTCAGACGGCGCGGTGGAAGTCCGATCCGGCAAAGTTTTATCTACACATAGTGATAGCCGATGTGCGTCGCGCATTAATCATGTTGCTCGCATATCGGTTCGCTAGTCTAAAGCTTTGGTGGATATTTCTGTTTTTGCTTTGCTTGTGCGGTGTTGCGGCATCGATGTTTAGTTTTTTGGATTTTCGCGCGCACCCTGAAAAATACGAGCGGATGAAATCGTCATCCGAATCACCATCAACGAAACGCATAGCCCGTTTCGGTGAGTTTCTTAGCTTTGCTCATCCTGGCATATGGCTCTATGCGTGGCGAGCGTGGATATTCTGACTAGAAATTCCGCACGAGCGCTTCGCGCACTTTGCCGCGGCGATCGGCGCGGCTGTTTACCGCGCGCGCGGCATGGACGGTGTCGATCGTGAAGTCTTTGTATAACGCGCGCACGAAATCGGTCATCGAATTCGACAGCAGCACGCGCACGCCTTTGGCGGCGAGTTTTTCGTAGGTCTCGGCCAAGAGGCGTTGCGAATCCTCGCCGAAGGCGCCTTTGTGGTAGCCCTGGAATGATGCCGTCTCCGATACGGGATGATACGGCGGATCGAAGTACACCAAATCGCCACGCTCGGCGACGTCGGCCACAGTCTGAAAATGCCGCGCTTCGATCTTCGCCTTCTGCAATGCCTTTGACACCAAGCGCAGATTTTCTTCGTCGCAGATCACCGGATTCTTGTATCGCCCAAACGGCGAATTGAACTCGCCGCGGCTGTTTTCACGGTAGAGGCCGTTGTAGCAGGTTTTGTTCAGATAAATGACGCGCGCCGCGCGGCCCGCGAGTGTCTTCGGCACTTTCGCGCGCACGGCGTAGAAATGTTCTTCGGAGTGCTGCTTCTGGTGCTTCTGCAACTGCTCGATCACGGCGTCGAGCTCATTGCGCACGCCTTCATACGCCTCGATCAGGCGTGGGTTGTGGTCAGACAGCCACGCCTGTTTTTTCAGTCGATCGGATCGGTACAACTCGAAGAACAGCGCGCCACCGCCGAGAAACGGCTCGTGATACCGTCCGAAGTCGCCCGCCATGTCCACCCGCTTCATCAGCTCCGGCAACAACTGGCCCTTGCCGCCGACCCATTTCAGGAAAGGGCGGGGGAGGGCGTAGCGGCCGTTCGCGCGCGGGGTGGTCATAGGCCGAAATACAATTCGAGCCAGGTTTTCAGGTCGTTCAATTCCACCGCCATGCCGGTCGAGAGGAGATAGGCTTCCATATTCTTCGAGAACCCCTCGCCTGAGTAAACCACGATGCCGCGGATGGGCCACGCGCGGATGTCCTCGATTGTCGCGGGGATTTTTTCCTCCGCGCTGCCCGGCCCACCCTGAAACTTGCACTCCACGCCGAGGCTCACGCGCGTCTCGCGGTGTTTGAGCACGACGTCGATTTTGCGCCGCGCGCCCCAGATGCGCCGGCCGACGCTGACTTCGGTGATCGCTTCGAGCCCGAGCGAACGGCCGACCCCTGCGACGCGTTCGCGCAGATCGTTCCCCGATACGACGGCGGTGGATTTCCCCGGCATGGCAGCCCCCGGCAGATGCGCGGGATTATGCCGGACGTGGCGCGTGCGTGCAATGTGCCGCCGGGCGATTACGAGAACGGCGGGGTGAACGATTAGGATTACGCGGATTGGCGCACGGGAGCCTGCATGGAATCGGCAGCGAGCGAGAAGAAACACAGCGCGGCGCGGATGGCGGCCGCGTTTTTTCTGCCGATCGTGTTGCTGCTGCCGTTCGTGAACCGCGCGTACAACATCGACGAGCCAATGTTCATCTGGGTCGCGCAACAAATCGTCGACGAGCCGCTCGATTTCTTCGGCGGCCACGTGAACCGCTCCAGCGGCCCGCAGCCGATGTATGAGTACAACCAGAATCCGCCGGGCTTCTCGTATTACCTCGCGCTCTTCGGCGCGATCGGCGGCTGGGGCGAGCCGTGGCTGCGCGTGGCGTCGCTGCTCGCCGCGGGACTGTGCAGTCTTGGCACATTCCTGGTCGCCACGCGATTGTGCACGCGCCCGCTGTTCGCCGCCGCGCTGATGGTGGTCACGCCGGGTTTCCTCGTGTCCGCGACGACGGTGATGACCGACATCGGCATGACGGCGTGTTACGTATGGGCTATTTTTTTCTGGCTGCGTTGGTTGGATACAAACAAACGCGTACAGCTCATCACAGCGCTTGCGCTGATCGCCGTCGGCGCATTGATGAAGTACTACGCCATCACCGCAATCCCGTTACTCATCGCGTACACCCTGCTGAGGCGCCGGAAGCCGGGTTTGTGGCTCGTCGCGTCAATAGCGCCGATTGTTGTGCTTGCGCTGTTCTTCGTGTGGAGCTGGTATCTCTACGGCGTGAACCTGCTGCAGGTCGCCGCCGAAGTCGCGCAGGACGACTCCGTGCGCCAAGGCGACGCTGGATTTTTCCGCGAAATCGTGACGCTGCTGTTCATCGGCGGCTGCTTCGCGCCGATGGCCCTGTGCACGCCGTTTATTCTGCGGCCGATTGGCCTGATGGCGTGGCTGATCGTCGTCGCCGGCGGCATGCTGTTCCGCATCGATGGGTACTCGCTCGTGCAGCTTATGCTCGGCTTGACCGAGCGTTTCGATGTTTCGATGCGGATTCAGGTCGGTCTCATGCTGGCCGCGGGCGGCGTGCTGCTGATACTGCCGCTGCGCAACCTGGCGAAGAAACCGTGCGCGGAGGGCGTGCTGCTCGCGCTCTGGGTGTACGGCGCGATCATCTTCACAACCGCCGTGAATCACCTGATTAACGCGCGCACGCTGCTGCCGCTCGCGCCGGCGCTGGCGATCGTGATCGCGCGCGGCCTGCCGGAAGTGGAGACGGCCGCCCTTCGGATTGCGCGGCTCGCGCCACTTGCAGCCGGTGCCGTGCTGTCGCTGTGGGTGGCGTGGGGGGACTACGCCGTGGCCGAATCGGGCCGTCACGCGGCGCAGGGATTCGCCGAGCGCGCGCAAAAAGACGGCGTGCACCTGCACTACTCCGGCCTGTGGGGATTCCAGTACTACATCGAGCCGTCGGGCGCGACGCCGTTCGCGGCCTCGGGTACGAGCCTGGGCGAAGAGTTGAAGATTCACATGCAACACGGCGACCTGCTCGCGGTGAGCAGCGATGGTCGCGAAAAATGGCGCCGGCCGCCGGAAAATTTTGAGGAGATCGAGTTCAGTTCCGTGCCGAATCCGGCCGCCATCGCGACCTATCATCCCGCGGATCAGGCCGGGTTCTACTCGCACCTCTCCGGAATCCTGCCGTACAAGTTCGCGCCGCGCAGTCGCGAGGAGTACGGCCTGTATCGGTGGAAGGGCCCGAGCTACGTCGCCGATGCCGCCGAAGGGGCTGCGCAGTGAAGTCGCTCGCGTTCCAGCGCGCGGCGGTGTTTCTATTGCCGGTCGTGCTGTTGCTGCCTTTTATCGCCAAGCCATACCAGGCGGACGACCACGTGTTCATATGGGTGGCGGAACAGATCGCGAAAGCGCCGCTGGATTTTTTCGGGTTCGACGTCGACTACGGCGTCGAAAAAGTTCCGATTTATATGGTCAACCACAACCCGCCGGCGGTGTCGTACTGGCTCGCGCTCATCGGCGTGATCAGCGATTGGAACATCATCGCGCTGCACGTTTACATGCTGCCCTTCGCGGGCCTCGCCGCGCTCGGTGCGTTTGAACTCGCGCGCGACCTCGGCCTGCGCGCGGGTGCCGCCGTGGCGCTGAGCGTGCTGACGCCCGCGTTTTTGATCAGCGCGTCCACATTGATGACGGACACGCCCTTGCTCGCGTGTTATGTGTGGGCGATCGTCGCGTGGCGGAGGGCGTTCGAGGGTAATTCGCAGCGCTGGCTCGGGATCTCGATGGCGTGTGCTGCAGTTGCCCCGCTGGTGAAATTTTTCGGCGTCACCATTATTCCTCTCTTGTTGCTTGATGGCCTGTTGCGCAGTCCTCGACCACGCCTCTGGTTCCTGTGGCTCGTGATACCGCTCGCTGTCTTCGGCGCGTTTCAGGCGTACATGTACACGAAGTACGGCATCACGTCGATCTCCGATGCCGCCGGCGTCGCGCTCGCCGAGAAATGGCGCGGGGGGGAGACCAGCGGCACGCGTCCGCTGCTCACCATCGTGTTTCTCGGCGGATGCCTGCTGCCGCTCGCGATTCCCGCTGCCGCGCGCGCGGGTCTGTGGCTCAGCGGCGTGTCCGCCGTGCTCGCGATCATGCTCTGCGCGCCGATCATGGGTGGCTACTCGCTCGCGCAGTTGTTCGTGGGGGAGAGTGATCCCTATGGCACGGGCGTTCTGTTGCACCTCGCAATTTTTTTCTTCGCGGGCGCCGTAATTTTGATCGGAGCCGCGCGAAGTCTTCCCGATCTTTCACGCGCCGATGCCGTGCTGTTCGGTTGCTGGATCGCGGGAACGCTGATCTTCACGATTTTCATCAACCACTACATCAGCGCGCGCACGCTGCTGCCGATCATCCCCGCGATCGTAGTGCTGCTGCTGGTCAATCAAGAGCGCTTCCAGCTAAATGTCGTCTCCTGCGTCGTGGGATTCGCGCTGTGCCTGTGGCTGCTCATCGCGGACGACGACGTCGCAAAGCATGATCTCGATGCCGCGAACCGCGCCGTTGCCCGCGCGAAGCAGGACAACGTGCCGCTCTATTACGTCGCGTATTGGGGCTTCGAGTACCACGTGATGAAAGCCGGCGCGCGGCCGCTCGCGTTCAGCGAGAAACAAAGTTTCGCCGACCCCACCCGGCCGCTGATGGATCCCGGCGACTACCTCGTGGTCGACGCCTACGCCGCGCACGTGTGGTCGCCGCTTCCGCCAGGATTTGAACCGGTCGAAACGTTGTCCGAACCCTATCGGACCGCCGCGACGACCTTCGACGTGAACGCCTCCGCCGGATTCTATTCGCACCGCATCGGCGTGCTGCCGTATCGGATCGGCGGAACGGCTCCGGAAGGCTTCCTGCTGCTGCGGTGGGCCGGTGTTACTGCTGCGAATTGACCGACGGCCGCCAGCCGAACCAGGACTTCACACGGTAGCGCAGCACCATCAGCGTCATTTCCATGCCGAGCACCGCCGCACGGAATTTGTTCCCGGTGACGCTCGATACGCCCACGCGCTTCTTGTAGTTCACCGCGATCTCGACGAAGGGAAGGTCGTTTAGGATCGTGAGCAATAGCATTTCAGGGCCGAAGGCGGAACCGCCAATGCTGAACTGCGGCGCGATTTTTTCGTACGCGTCGCGCCGGAACAGGCGCATCGAGCAGCCGACGTCGGTGAGAATCGTCGTATTGAACAGGAACTCGACCAGCTTGCCGACGGCCCAGTTGCCGAACTTGAGCAGGAATCCCATGTTCGCGCCTTCCCACACGAACTCGCGCGAGGTGCGCGTGCCAAACACCACCGGCACGTCGTCGGAGTATGCCAACATCTTGTACACGTCATTCCCGGAGAAGGTGCCGTCCGGCTCGGCGATGATCAGCAGGTCGCCGGTTGCTTCCTTCAGCCCGCGCCAGATCGCGTGGCCATAGCCCTGCCGCGATTCGTGCACCAGTCGCGCGCGCGTAGGCTTCACTTCCTCGTCCGTGCCCGCCGCGGCGTTGTTGTTCACCACCAAAATCTCATCCACATGTTCGCAGCGGAAGAAGTCCTCGATCGCGGCGCGGATCGAGTCCTTTTCGTTGTAGGTGGGGAAGATGACCGAGACTTTTTGATTGCGCCACATCGAAGCTTCACCAATACGTGTACAGAATCGCCTCGGTCGCGATACATTGAGCGCCGAGGCACGCAAGCGTGATCGTAAGCGGACGCCACGACCGCGCGGCGGCGCAGATTTCGTCGATCATGTGCGCGGCCGGCAACACGATAAACGGCATGATGTACATCGCCGAACGCTCGCCCTCGCCGCGCGCGAGATAAAGTATATCGAAGGCCAGAAGCGTCAGGCCAACGAGCAGAAAGAGGAAATTTTTGCGGGAGAAGGACGACTGCATGCGACGCAGCGCCAACACCGACACGGGAATGCCCGCGAAGAAAAACCAGCACATCGGGTTCACGATTTTGAAGGCCCACGCCGGCCAACGCGGATCCATCAGGTCCAGATTGATCTGGTCCGTATCGAATTGCTGTTTCGACAATTCAAACACCGTCATCGTGTTGTAACCCGACCAGGCATACACGAGCAGATGCACGCCAATCGCGCCGATGAGCATCAACACGGCGGTGCGCACCACGGCCCAGCGGTACCGCGCATCGAACAGACGCCACAATCCAATCAACGCAAAGAACACGCCGATTGAGAGCAACGAAAATGACACCAATCCCAACCATCCATACAAAACTCCGGCACAGAGTGGGAGGGCGAACGTACCCGCGAGCTTTGTCGATTCGACATGAATTGATCGCCAAAACAAAAACAACGTCATCAGCGTAAACGGCATGAAGGTGATGTCCGCGCTGGTCGCCGTGAACAGCACCACGGTCGGCATCAGCGCGTAGAGCAGCACCGCGATCCGGCCGCGCCATTCGCCGAGGATGTCGCGCGCGAGCCAATACATCGGCAGCACCGACAGCGCGCCGAAAAGGATCGTGGCGATCGATAACCCCATCGGCGTGCGCCCCGCGACATACGACAGCATCCACAAAATCGCGATTGGTCCGGGTGGATGCACCTTCGAGTGCATCGAGAGCAGCTTGTGGTACTTCTCATAGTCGTGGAACAGGCCGCGGATCGAGCCGCCCACACCAATGTCGTTGATGTACTCGTAGCTCTGCCGCGAATAGGCCTGCGAGATGCCATCGAAGCCGCCGCGCATCATCGCCACGACGGCGGGGAAGAGGGCCGCGAACGCGACCAGCAACGCCAACTGTCGCCGCGTAAGCCCGCCGATTTCCGTGTGCAGGGGTGACCCCCCCGTGGTCGCCCTGCGGTTCCGCGCCGACCACACACGGCAGGAAGCTTCGAATCAGGAAAATGAGCAGCGCGACCGCCACCAGGCCCGCGCCGACCGCCCACAGGAGCTCGTCCCACGCCAGCCCAATGGGTGCGATTAGTGCGTAAAACGGTGTCGGGTGCCCGTGAATGGCCTCGAATCCCACCATCCACAACAGCGCCACAAACCCGAGGTACCACAGCGTCGTCCGAATGTAGACCCCCAACAGCGCGCGCGGATAGTGGGCGGCATATTCCGGCGCAGGGGTTGCATGCATGGCGCGTATTCTATGGATTCGACGCGCGGGGGTCTAGGTGCGCGGAACCTGTTTACGCGGCGGAGGATAAGAGGAGTCCGGAATGTTTCAATAGACGTGGATTCGCCCCGATGCCCGATTGCGTTCCCCGTGATTTCATTGATCCAGACCGCGTTAGAACGGTAAAATCCAGCGTGCTCAGGGGTTAGGGGGACTACCCATGGCCACGGCGACCCTTCGCTATTGGCAAAGCGCCACACGTTCACGATCGCTGCAAGCAGCGGTCGTGTTTTCGGCCGTCGTGCATCTGAGCCTCTTCGTGATTACGATCACCAACTGGCGGCCGCCCGCGCCCAAGGCCATTCCCATCTCCTTTGAGGTGAATTTCCCCGCGCCGCCGACGCCCTCGCCGAACCCCGAAGCGAAAGCCGTCGCCCCGCCGCCCCCTGCCCCCAAACCCGAACCACCGAAGCCGGAGCCCAAAAAGGAAGAACCCAAACCGGAACCGAAGAAAGAACCGGAGCCGGAACCGAAGAAAGAAGAGCCCAAGAAAGAGGAACCGAAAAAGGTCGCGGAAGAAAAGCCGAAACCCAAGCCGGAACCTAAAAAAGAAGAAAAGAAGCCCGAACCGAAGCCGGCACCCAAGAAGCCGGAAAAGAAGCTCGAGCCGATCGTTCCGGCCGGCGCGCCGACGACGATGCCCACGCCCGAGGTTGTCGCGCAGACGCCGCCGCCGTCCGCCGGCGTGCAGCAGAACCAGTTGCCCTCGATCCTCAACGCCTGGGGCCGCAACGTGCAGCGCAAGGTGGAGAAATTCTTCATGGTGCCGGCGGGAGTCGATTTGTCGCCGGATCAACGCGAAGTGCATATCATGTTCACGGTCGGCCGAAATGGCATGCTGCTCAGTCAGCCGACGATTGTGAAGGCCGCGAACCAGGCACTGGCCCAGGCGGGCATCAACGCCATCATTGCCGCACAACCATTGCCGCCGCTACCGCTTGAGTATGCGGCGGAGAAACAGGACGTCGTTTACGTGTTTAGTGTCGATGCGCTTCAGCAACCAGCGCAGGGGGGAACAGGGTGAGTATGAATTTCGTTTCGCGAATCGGGGCCATTGTCATTGCAGCAATTTTCGCCATCTCAGCACACGCGCAGCAGACCGTGCAGCAGCAGGGTGCTGTGCAACTTCGAACCAACGTCGGAGTCGATTCACGGCTGAAAGTCGCGGTGCCGCCGTTTGTGACCGCCCCAGGCCTGGAAAGCTATGCACCGTTGCTCGCGCAGGTCTGCGCGAATGACCTCGATTTCACCGGCCTGTTCACCATCGTTCAGGCGAACCAGTACCCGCCCGCCTTCCGCGCGATGCCGACCGACGTGGCCGGGATCGATTTCGTCGGTTGGCGCACTACGCCGGCCGAAAACCTCGTGCACGGCGTCGTGCGCAGCGAGGGCAACATGGTCGTGGCCGAGTGCCGCCTGTTCGACGTGCCCACCGGCTCGCAGGTCATCGGCAAGCGCCTGCGTGCGGACCCGCAATGGGTGCGTCTGCTCGCGCACCAGTTCGCCGACGAGGCCGTGCGCTTCCAGACCGGCGTCGCGGGCGTGGCCTCGACGGAAATCACCTTCAGCGGCGGCCAGGGAAAGGTGAAGGAGATTTACATTGCCGATTACGACGCGGGCAAGGTCACGCAGGTGACCAAGCACGGCTCGATCTCGATCAAGCCGAAGTTCTCGCCCGATGGCCGCCAGATCGCGTACATGTCGTACAAAGACCGTTTCCCGTGGATTTACATTTTCGATCGCCAGACCGGCACCTCGCGCGTGTTCTCCAAGCGCACGGGCCTGAACCACGCGCCGGCGTGGTCGCCCGACGGTTCGAAGCTCGCCTACGTGCTCAGCAAGGACGGCAACACGGAAATTTACGTGAAGGGTGCCGACGGCTCCGGCGAGACGCGCCTGACCAACAATAAGTTCGGCGACACCGGTCCGCAGTACTCGCCCGATGGCAAGCAGATCGTGTTCGTGTCCGACCGCGACGGCCGCCCGCAGGTGTACGTGATGAATGCCGACGGCTCCGGCCAGCGGCGCGTCAGCTTCCAGGGCGGCAGCGTGTATGACCCGGCCTGGTCGCCCGACGGCAACATGATCGCGTGCATCACCGAGAAGGACGGGCAGGGCCTTGAGCTGTGGGCGATGAATGCCGATGGCAGCGGCGCCCGCGCGCTCACGCAGTCCGTGGGCAGCAGCGAATCGCCGGCTTGGTCGCCCGATTCGCGCCACATCATGTTCCAGTCCTCGCGCACCGGCAAGGCGCAGCTCTATACCGCCACCGTTGAAACCGGCGTCGTGCGCATGGTGGGCAACCTGAATCACCTCGTCGCCGAAGGTCCCTCGTGGGGGCCGCGGAGACAGTAATCCCTCTTTGGACTGCGGCAGCTCGCTGCCGCTTTCCTAAGCCAGCGAATCTGGCGGCGTCGCACAGAAGTCCTAGATCAAAACAGCAGCGCTCATTCCAGGATGAGCGCTGTAGGTTTTTAGGATGGCTTCGGCCAAACACCGCCAGCTTCGCTGGCTCCTTCAAAGCGGCAGCGAGCTGCCGCAGTCCAAAGGGTGCCCGCGCGGCCCTAATTTTTCTATACTCGCCCCATGTCCGAAAAAATCATCGCTGAGAACCGCCAGGCCCGGCGCGACTACGACGTCCTCGAACGACACGAGGCCGGCATCGCGCTCACGGGTACGGAGGTGAAGTCGCTCCGCGCGGGCTCGCTCACGCTGAAGGACAGCTATGTCGAGGAACGCCGCGGCGAGTTGTACCTGATGAAGGCACACATTCCGCCGTACGCCTTCGGCAACATCCACAACCACGAGCCGGAGCGTCCGCGCAAGCTCCTGATGCACAAAGCCGAAATCGTAAAGCTCGGCGCGCGTGTGATCGAAAAGCGGCTCACGATGGTGCCGCTCAAGGTGTATTTCAAGGCCGGTAAAGTGAAGGTCGAAGTCGGCGTGTGCAAAGGCCGCCAGTTCGCCGACAAACGCGACGTGATCATCAAGCGCGAAGTGCAGCGTGACATGGATCGCGCGCTCGTGGATGCCGCGAAAGGGAGAAAGCCCGATGACCGCTGAACCCCGCCATCTGCTCGTCGAACTGCCGATTCGCGTGAAGACCTACGACATCGACTTCGTCGGTCACGTGAACAACATCGTCTACATTCGCTGGCTCGAAGACCTGCGCCTGCAGTTGCTCGACACTTACTTCCCGCTGGAAGGCATGCGCAAGGATCACACGGTGCCGATCATCGTGAACACGCATGTCGACTACCACCTCGGCATTTCGCTGAACGATCGCGAGGTCACCGGGCGCATGTGGGTCAAAAAATTCGGCAAAGCGACCTTCTATCTCGACGCGGAGTTCGTCGTGAAAGGCGCCGTCCGCTGCACGGCCTGGCAACGCGGCGCCTTCGTCGATTCCCGCACCATGCGCCCCGTCCGCGTACCCGAAGGCCTCGCCAATCAAGTGCCGGGAAGCGGGGAGTAGCCTTTTCCCTCCCGTACCATCCTTCTGTCATCCCCGCGAAAGCGGGACCTCCCATCTACCACGATCTTCGGTTTGCGAGGGGTCCCCGCTTTCGCGGGGATGACAAACTAGGGGCGCTCATTGTGGGCGAGTAAAGCGAAGCGCCCCCGCCGTTTCCGGCAGGGGCGCGTGGTCAACGCTTCCGGCGTTGTATGCGAATTAAATGCCCAGCGCCTTCTTGCAGATGATCTCGTCGTAGTCGTGCGACGAGCCATACAGGTGCTGGTTGTGCTTGGCGCGCTTCAGGAACAGGTGCAGGTCATACTCCCACGTGAACCCGATGCCGCCGTGCGCTTGCAGGCAGCCGTTCGTGGTGTTGCGGTAGGACATCGTAGCCGTGTTGCGCGCGATCGCGACCGCCGCGTCTGCATCCGGGCTGTTCGCGTCCAGTGCCCACGCCGCGTAGTACGTGGCCGACTTCGCGCATTCCAGTTCGCCGAACATTTCCACGAGCGGGTGCTTCACGGCCTGGAACGAGCCAATCTGCTTGCCGAACTGCGTACGCTCCTTCGCGTAGGCCACCGTGAGCTTGTGGATATAGTCCGCGCCGCCGATGGAATCCGCCGCGATGCACACGTTCGCGACGTTCAGCATCTTCGCGTAGGCGTCCTGCGCGCACTTGGTGATGATGTCGTCCTTGGACACGTGCACGTTCTTGAAGTATACGTTCGCGGAACGGCTGGTGAGGTCGGAGAGCTTGTTTGGCTTCACCGTTACGCCCGCGGCATCGGCATCGACCAGGCAGAACACCAACTGGCCGTCGTCGTTGCGCGCGGCGACGGCGAAGAGGTTCGCCGACTGCGCGTCCATCACCAACTGCTTCGTGCCGTTCAACAGCAGGCCGCCGTTGCTGCTCACGGCCTTCGTGTTGATCGCGGACAGGTCGATTTCGTTCGTGCCTTCGAACAAGGCCAACGCGCCGCGCGTCAGGCCGGAGACGAGGCCTTCCAGCCGCGCCTTCGCCGCGTCGTTGCCGCTTTCGGCGATGAGCTTGCTCACGAGGATCGTCGAGATGAACGGCCCCGGCACGACGCCGCGGCCGAGTTCCTCGCACACCACCGCGAGTTCCTGCACGCCCATGCCCAAGCCGCCAAGGTCCTCCGGCACCAGGATGCCGAGCCAGCCCTGCTCGGCGATGCGCGTCCACAGTTCGTCGTTCAGGCCCTTCGGCTCGTCGGCCAGTGTGCGCACGCGCGTGAGCGGAATCTCGTTCTGCACGAGCTTCCGAACGGAGTCTTGCAGCATCTTTTGTTCTTCGCTAATCGTCACGTTCATGGGTCTACTCCTTAGCGCGGAAGGCCGAGCACGCGCTCGCCGGTGATGTTCTTCAGGATTTCCGTCGTGCCGCCCTCGATCGAGTTCGCGCGCGACCGCAGCCAGTGGCGCATCCATTCATCGGCCAGCGAGTGGTAGCCGTCGCTGTTCGGCATCAGTTCGGCGTAGGGCCCGAGCACATCGACCGCCATTTCGAGCAGGTCCATGTTCGCCTTGCACCAAATCAGCTTGAAGATCGAGCCGACCGGGCCGGGGTCCGTGCCGCCGCTGGCATGCGCGCGCATGCGCAGGTTGTTCAGGCGTTGGGTCTCCACATTCGCGGCGTAGTAGGCCAGCTTCTGGCGCACGGCGGTGTCTTCGCATAGGTAGCGGCCATGGCGCTTGATCTGCTTGGTCAGCGCGACCACGTCGTTCAGCGTGCGCTTGATGCGGCCGTACAGCAGCGCCGCGATGTTCATGCGCTCGTGCATCAGCGTGGTGATCGCCACCATCCAGCCGTTGCCTTCGCCGCCCAACAAGTTTTCCTTCGGTACCTTCACATTGCTGAAGAACACTTCGTTGAATTCCGGATCGCCCGTGATCTGCACCAGCGGCCGCACTTCGACGCCCGGCGTGTGCATGTCGACGATCAGGTAGTTCATGCCGGCGTGCTTCGAGCCGGTGGAGTCCGCGCGCGTCACGAGAATGCAGAAGTTGGAGAGGTGCGCGACCGAGGTCCAAATTTTCTGTCCGTTGATCACATAGTGATCGCCCGCATCGCGGCAGGAGGTCTTCAGCGCCGCGAGGTCAGAGCCCGCGTTCGGCTCAGAGAAACCCTGGCACCAGATTTCCGCGCCGGAAAGGATGTTCGGCAGGTAGCGCTTCTTCTGCGCGTCGGTGCCGTGCGCCATGATCGTCGGCCCGGCCATGCCGACGCCGATCGTGTGGAAGGGGGACGGCGTCGTGTGGTCGGCCATCTCTTCCATGAAGATGAACTGCTCGATCGGGGACGCCGACCGGCCGCCGTACTCCTTCGGCCAGTCGATGCCCGTCCAGCGGCCATCGTGCAGCGTCTTCATCCAGTCAAACGTGACCTTCTTGAGCTGCGCCGGATCTTCCGGCTTGGGCCACGCGGAACTCCCGAAATGCCCCGGGATGTTCTTCTTAATCCAGTCGCGAACCTCCTCGCGGAAGTCCAATTCGGCGGTCGAATAGCTGAAATCCATGGCAGGTTCCTCGCAAAGCGAACGGTTAATATGTGTACTAAATCCGGGATTCTACCGTTCCCGTGACAATATGTCTATACGCCAGGGGACTGACTGCGAAACTCCCTACGCGTTCGGCAGAAAACCAAGGCCAATATGGGGAGTTTCGTAGTCTGTCCCCGGTCTTCGCACGAAGGCAGACCGGGGACAGACTACGAGATTCGCCTTTATATCTAGGCAAAAAATCCAAGTCTGCGGCGCGAATCTCGCAGTCAGTCCCCTTTTGGTATACTGAACATGAGATCAGTCCTTGAGGCCTCATGGATCGCCGCATTCTTCATATTGATATGGACGCCTTTTTCGCGTCCGTCGAGCAGGTGCGCGACCCGAGCCTGCTTGGGAAGCCGCTGATCATCGGCGGGCTGAAGACCGACACCCGCGGCGTGGTGTCGACCGCGTCTTACGAAGCGCGCAAATACGGCGTGCGCTCCGCCATGCCGCTGGCCGAGGCCAAGCGCCTCTGCCCGCACGGCATCTTCATGCGCGGCAACCACGCGGACTACATCGCCGCCTCCCACAAGGTACACGCCGTGCTCGACAAGGTCTCGCCGCTCGTGCAGATGGCGTCGATCGACGAGGCGTACATCGACGTGTCCGGCTCGCAGAAGCTGTTTGGCGGCGACGACGGCATCGCGGCCTTCATCAAATCCGAAGTCCGGAACGAGACGGGCCTGCCCTGCACGATCGGCATCGGGCCCAACAAGCTCATCGCCAAGATCGCGTCCGACGCCGGCAAGCCGGATGGATACCTGCGGATTGAGAATGGGAGCGAGGCCGCTTTCCTCGCGCCAATGCCGATCGGCAAGTTGCCCGGTGTCGGTGCGAAGACGCGTGAGCCGCTCGAGGCGCTCGGCATCCGCACCATTGGCGATCTCGCCACGTGGCCCACGGCCGATTTGGAGAAGCGCTTCGGCCCGGGCGTGATCGGACTGCAACGCGCGGCGCGCGGCATCTCGAATTCCGAAGTCGAGGTCGATCGCATTCCGAAATCGATCGGCCGCGAGACGACATTCACCAAAAATCTCAGCGACTGGGCGCAAATCGAGCGCATCCTGCACTATCTAATGGAGCGCTCCATGCACGCGCTGCGCCATGAGCAGCTCGAAACCCGCCGCGTGATGCTCAAGGTGCGCTACGCGCCGTTCGACACCTACACCTTCGCGCACACGCTCGACGAACCGACCACGCTCGACGCGGATATCGTTGAGGCCTTGCGCACGCTGCTGCCCAAGGCCAAGGAACGCCGCATCCCCGTGCGCCTCATCGGCATTTCGTTGCAGCAGCTCTCGTGGGACCAGCGCCAGTTACCTCTCTTCGGTGGACAGCGCGCCGAGAAGTGGGAACACGCGATCGAGTCCGTCGACAAAATCCGCGACCGCCACGGCTTCGAGTACCTTCGCTCCGCGCGCTCCATGGCCCTCGGCCGCGACGTGAAACTCGCGACGCCGTCGCTGTCGCGCTAAGGATTGGCCTCGAAGGCCGTTGTTCGTTACGATGCCCCTGCGCGGCTGCGCCGGGAGGATCCGCAATGCGTCGTCTGAACGCCTTGGCTTTGCTTATTTTTGTTAGCGCCAGTGCCGGGGCCGTTGCGCAGCCGCAAACGCCCGCCGCGTTCCTCGGGCACGAAGTAGGTGCGGACTACCGCCTCGTGAAGTGGCCGAGGATCGTCGAATACTTCCAGCACCTCGACGCCACCTCCGACAAACTCGTGCTCGAGGACATCGGCCCGACGACCGAGGGCAACCGGATGTTCCTCGCCACGATCTCGTCGCCGGACACGATCGCGAACCTGCAACCGCACCGCGATGCCCAGCGCAAAATCTCCGATCCGCGCCGCATCACCGACGCCGCCGAACGCACGCGGCTCGCGCGCGAGACGAAGGTGCCCATTCTCGTGAACTGCCAGCTCCATTCCACAGAGACGGCCGCGAGCCAGATGTCGATGGAGCTCGCCTACGATCTCATCACAGGCGAATCTGATCAGATTAAGGAGATTCTCGATCGCTGCATCATTCTGCTCGTGCCCTGCGCGAATCCGGACGGCCAGATCATGGTCGCCGAGTGGTACGACCGCTCCGTCGGCACGCCGTGGGAAGGCCGCGCGAGCATGCCGAAGCTGTACCAGAAGTACGCGGGCCACGATAACAACCGCGACTGGTTCATGCTGAACCTGCAGGAAACGCGCAACACGACGAAGGTGATGTACGAGCAATGGTTCCCCACGATCGTGTGGGACGTGCACCAGATGGGCAATGAGGGCGCGCGGCTCTTCGTGCCGCCGTTCTTCGATCCGAAAAACCAGAACGTGCACCCTGGCATCGACCAGACGCTGCTCATCATCGGCGGACACATGGCGGGCGACCTTGCGCAAAAGGGGATGAAGGGCGTCGTGCACAGCGCGATTTACGACAACTGGTGGGCGGGCGGCTTCCGCACGACGCCGTACCGCCACAACATGGTCGGCATTCTCACCGAGGCGGCCAGCGTGAACCTGGCGTCGCCCGTGTTCCAGCGCAAGTCCGAACTCGAAGGCCACGACCGCGGTTTGCCGGAGTACAACGCGCAGACGAACTTCCCCGATCCGTGGCCCGGCGGCTGGTGGCGCCTGCGCGACATCGTGAATTACGAACTCGAGATCGCCAAGAGCCTGTTCACGCTCGCCGCGCGCTACCACGATCGCTTCCAGGGCAACTTCATCCAGTTCGGCGAAGAAGCCATCGCGAAAGGAATGAACGAGCCGCCGTATGCGTGGATTGTTCCGCGAATCAAAGGGTCGCAGCGTGATCCGCGTGCCATGTTTGAGATGCTCGAACGTCTCCGCGCGACGGACATCGAAATTCATCAGGCAGATGAAGCGTTTACCGCGGATGGCGTCGAGTACCCCGCCGGTACATTCATTCTCTACACGGCGCAGCCCTTCCGTCCGCATCTAATGGACATGATGGAACGTCAGCACTATCCCGATCGTGAGATCTACCCAGGTGGTCCCGCGGAACGCCCGTATGACATGGCGGGCTGGACGCTTCCGTTGCAGATGGGCGTGAACTACGTCGAAGCCGATCAACCCTTCCAGGTGCGTGCGACGAAGTTGGACACGATTGATCGACCCGGGACATTCAATATCTCATCGACATTTAGCTTTGTTGTGGTGCCGGGCAACAGCGATGACTTCCGGTTAATGTCCCGCCTTCATCGCGCCAAGGTTAAGTTTAAAACGCTCGCCAGACCAACAGAAACGCTCCCTCGCGGCACTATTCTGGTGGAAGGAACCACTACAGGTCCTGCGTTCGGCGCACCAGAAGACCTTACCCTTGAATTCGCGCCCGTTCCTGAAGCTCCGCTAACGTCAGCCTGGGTCGAAGCCAAGCAATCCCGCGCCGGGCTCTACCAGCCCTACACCGCCAACATGGAAGAAGGCTGGGCGCGCCTCGCGCTCGACACGCACGAGATTCCGTACGACACGATCTACAACGCCGGCATCCGCGCGGGAAATCTGAACGCGCGCTACGACGTGATCGTGCTGCCGCCTGCGGGCGTCGAGTCGATCATCAACGGCTACCCTACCGACAGCACCGCGCCGGAGTACGTAGGCGGCATCGGGCACGAGGGCGTCGTCGCGCTGCAGGAGTTTGTTGCGAACGGTGGCCTGCTCGTGTGCATGGATCAGGCGAGCAACCTCGCGATCGACTACTTCAACATCCCCGTGCGCAATATCGTGCGCGACAAGCCGACCACGGAGTTCTACTGCCCCGGCTCGATCCTCCGCCTGTGGATGGACACGACGCACCCGGTCGGCTACGGCATGCCCGAGTGGTACTCGGGCTATTTCGCCGCGTCGCAGGCCTTCGAGATCGCCGAGCCGCCGGTTGACGAGCCGAAGAAGGACACGAAGCCGGTCGACAGCCTCGACAAAGGCCGAAAATCCTCCGAGCGTTTCCCGGTCCGCGTGATCTCGCGCTATTCCGACACGGTGCTCCTCGAAAGCGGCTGGATTCGCGGCGAGGAACTCATCCGCGATAAACCCGCCATCGTCGAGGTGACCTACGGCAAGGGCCGCATCCTGCTGATCGGCCCCGCCGTCACGCGGCGCGGCCAGCCCCACGGCACCTTCCGCATCCTGTTTAACGCCATCCAATACGGCGCGAACCGCGGCGAATAGGAGGCTGGCGGGCGCGAAATCGCTATGCTATGCTCGAATTTTCCGGCCAATCGGCCTTAGAGAAGGGGATTCCATCCATGATGCAACGTGCGTGTGCAGTTCTGGTCGCGGCGCTGGTCGCCGTAAGCCCGGCAGTATTCGCGGCGGAGAAACTTACCGAAGTGGACGGCAGCGGCGGCAAGTCCACCGGGCAGTGGGTCATGTTCCTTTCGAAGGGCCAGGCGGCCAACGCGCCGACAGGCACCTGCGCCGTCGTCCTCGGTAACGGCGAAAATATCGAAGCGGCCTACGGCATGAACGTCCAGGGCGGCAAGCCAGTCGTCTCGGTGATTCCGGCCGATGTGATCAAGGCCGAACGCGCGAGCGACAAGGCGCCGGACGCAACGACGCTGATTGTGAAGGTCTCGCCCGAACAGCACGATGCAGTGAAGCAAATCATCGACAAGTGGGCGGCGATTAAGGAACACGTCGACCCGGTGATGGATGTTGCGATCAACTTCGTCCAAGAACCCGTCGACGCCCTCGGCATGAAGCGCGCTTATCGCTCTGGCCTCGGCGGCCTGCACCCGGTGAACTACTACGCCGACCTCTCCGTCGTGAACCGCAAACTTGGGCAGAAGAAGGACAGCTAAGCTTCAGTAGCAACTGGTAGGGGCGGCCCCCAGTGGCCGCCCCTTTTTTATTTATGCCGCCTTCGCGGCCGCCGCGCCCGAACCAGCCGTCCGATACTCCGGCGGCGCGCCGGGATTGCGCGCGACGGAGGCCGCGACCACGCCGAGCATCGAGACGCCAAAGAGTCCCCAGAACGGGATGACGTACGACTGTGTCGCATCGAAAATAATGCCCGCGATCCACGGCGCGAGGCCGTTGAAGATGCCCGTAAACAACATGCGCACGCCGGAGGTGAGCCCAAACGCAGTACGCCCGAAGAAGTCCGTGAACACCACCGGAATGCTCACATACGCCGCGCCGAAGCCGAGGCCGAAAATCGCAAGGCCAAACACCGCCACCGGCACCGAATTCGCATACAGGAACACGATGCAGCCGCTGCCTTCGAGCAGCAACGAGCCTACCAGCACCGCCTGCGGACGCAACCAGTCGCCCAGACCGCCCGAGAGCCGGCCGAACAATCCAGCCAGCGAAGGAATCGTCATCAAGAACGCAAAACTCGCCGCGATCGCGTCAGTGTTTCGGATGTGCGAGGCGCCGTGCGAAATGATCGCGCCCCACGGCACGGCGTAGGCCGTGCCCGCGACGACGATCAGCCAGAACTGGTGCGTGCGGAAGGCGGCCTTCGCCGTCCATAAATCGGCGACGGTCGATTTCGCGCTCAGAATTTTCGAGCTGCCCGCGGATTCGGGAGGAATGCCGTCGCGGTGCTGGCCGAGCTGTTCCGGCGTGTCACGAATGAAAAGCGCCGCGATGACTGCTGCGCCAAGCGACATCAGCGCGATCGCGATCCAACCATCGCGCCAGTTGTAATGATCGAGCACGTATTTGCAGAGCTTGGGAATGAACAGGCCCGTCACGCTGCCCGACGCCATCAGGATCGCGATTGCCGTCGCGCGGCGTTTCAGGAACCAGTTCTGGCCGAGTGTTTGGCAGGGGACGATGGTCGACAGACCCACACCCGCGCCACCAAGGATCGAGTAGCCGATCAGGAATTCCGTCTTCGTGTCCGATCGCGACACAATGAAATAGCCCAGCGCCGCCATCAGGCTGCCGAGCGTCATGATGCCGCGAATCGTGATCCTGCGTTGCAACCACCCGACGATCGGCCCGACGCCGCTATAAAGAAACGTGAACAGCCCGAAGATCAGGCCAAGGTCTTTTTTTGTGTAGTGCAGCTCGTGTTCAAGCCCGGAAAAAAGAATGCCCCAACCGAAATAACCCGGCGTGATGCCGAGGCCGTATACACAGCAGGCCGCCAGCAGCAGCCACCAGCCGTAGAATTTCTGTTTCGGTTGGTCCATCACGCGTCAGGCGGGCCCGGCCTGTTTCATCGCATACAGCACCTGGCCCGCGAGGCCCTCGTCGCGGTGGTGATGAATCGCCTGATACTCCGGCGAGGACGTCATCGCGATAAAGGCCATCTTGCTCGGGTACTGCACGAGCGCGACCGCGTCCCAGTCGCCGTTGCCGATAAGGCAAAACTGCGGCTTGCCCATGAACAGCACCTTGCCGCCCTGTTTCACGACCATCGGCAGCACTTCCGCGCTGTATTTCATGTATTCCGCCTGGCCGCTCTCGCCTTTGAATTTCAGCAGATTCAGCATCACGATCGGGCCGTCGTCCGGCAGGCCCACGAAGCCCTGCATCTGTTCTCCGGTCGGCAACATCGCGTTAATGTTCAGTTCCACACCCATTCTCCCGTGCGCGATTACGTTTGCGGCATTCATTCGGATTACGATAATTGCTCAGCGGGGTGACCATAGCATGCGCCCGGAAGAAGGCACAAAACGCGTTGCCACGCGGCGATACAACGAAGGCCACGCAGCGGCGGCAAACGAACCGCTCGTCGTCGAGGCGCCGCTGCACATTCGCGTGAACGGCGAGGCATACACGACCACGATGCGCACGCCGGACGACGACGACGCGCTCGCGCGCGGACTGCTGTTCACCGAAGGCATCGTGCCCGCGCCCGACGCGCCGATTGCGCACCGGCTCGTGCCCGATCCGGAGACGCAACTTCCCGCCTGCATCGAAATCGACGTGCCCGCGCCGTTCCTCGCCAAATCCGTCGAAGGCCGCCGCACCGCGATCGCGTCCGCGTCTTGCGGTGTCTGCGGCACGCGTGAACCGGCCGATATCGAAGTGTATGGCGAGCCGATCTCGCTCAATCGCATGCCGGATTTTGATCTATCCCGGATTCCCGATTTGTTGCGCGCAATGCAGGAGAGGCAGGCGATTTTCCGCGCCACCGGCGGGTGCCACGCCGCCGCGATTTTTAATAACGCGGGCACTCTGCTCGATCTGCGCGAGGATGTCGGTCGGCACAACGCCGTGGACAAGGCCGTCGGCGCGTTGCTGCGCTCGGGTCGGCTGAAGGAAGCCGGCGCGTTGATGGTAAGCGGCCGCGTGTCGTATGAAATCGTGTACAAGGCGTACCGCGCGGGGATTCCGTTGTTGCTCGCCGTCAGTGCGGCCTCGTCGCTCGCCGTCGAAACCGCCGATCGGCTCGGGCTCACGCTGGCCGGGTTCTGTCGCGGCGATCGCGCGACGATCTATACCCATGCCGAGCGCATTGCGGGGACGCGCGCATGAGCCGCGTGCAAAAGAAATGGACGCCGAAATACTGGGCGAGCTGGAAACCCTTCGGCATCGGCGAGCAACGGCCAAACAACTACGCCGAAATTCTGCGCGCGATCTCCGAAAACCGCGACGAACTGCCGTATGCGTGGCGCATTCTTTCGCAGGGCGTGTGTGACGGTTGCGCGCTCGGCACGACGGGCCTGCACGACTGGACGCTCGACGGCGTGCACCTCTGCAACATCCGCCTGCGCCTGCTGCGCTTGAACACAATGGGCCCGTTCGATGCGAAGCTGCTGGCCGATGCCGCCCCGCTCCAGTCGCGATCAAGCGCCGAGCTGCGCGAGTTGGGCCGCATTCCATACCCGATGATCCGCCGGCGCGGCGAGCGTGGGTTCACGCGGCTCTCGTGGAGCGATGTGCTGGACCTCGTCGCCACGCGCATGCGCGCGACAACACCCGAACGCCTCGCGTTTTACCTCACCAGCCGCGGCATGCCGAACGAGGCCTACTATTGTGCGCAGAAAGCCGCCCGCGCGATCGGCACGAACAACATCGACAACGCCGCGCGCGTGTGCCATTCGCCGAGTACCGTCGCGCTCAAGGAAATGCTTGGGATCGGCGCGACAACGTGCTCGTACAGCGACTGGCTCTCCGCGCAAGTCATTGTGTTTATTGGCAGCAACGTGGCGAACAACCAGCCCGTGGCTACGAAATATCTGCACTACGCAAAGAAAAATGGCGCGCAGATTCTCGTTGTGAATCCGTACCGCGAGCCGGGTATGGAGCGTTACTGGATTCCCTCTATCGCGGAGAGCGCGCTCTTCGGCACAAAACTCGCCGACAAGTTTTACCAAATCCGCTCCGGCGGCGACGTCGCATTTTTGAGCGGCGTGCTCAAGTCGTTGATCGAAGCGAAGCGGATCGACGAAGACTTCATTCAAGGTCACACCGAAAACTTCGACGACGTGCGCGGCAGCATCGCGCACGAAACATGGGAGGGACTCGAGGCGTCTGCGGGCCTGCCGCGCGCGGAAATGATCGACCTCGCGCAACGCCTCGGCAACGCAGACCGCGCGGTTTTCGTGTGGAGCATGGGCATCACGCAGCATGTCTGCGGCGTCGATAATGTCCGCGCGATCGTGAACCTCGCGCTTGCACGAGGGTTTGTCGGTCGCGAGGGCTGCGGCCTGATGCCGATTCGCGGGCATTCCGGCGTGCAGGGCGGTGCGGAAATGGGGGCCTACGCCACCGCGTTTCCCGGTGGTCTGCCAGTGACCGAAGAAAATGCCGACGCGCTCGCGCAACACTGGGGTTTTACACCACCAAGCGCATCTGGCCTGAATGCACCCGAGATGATTGACGCGGCGCATCGCGGCGAGTTGGATGTTTTGTTCTCAGTCGGCGGAAATTTCCTAGAAGTGCTGCCCGATCCTCCGTTTGTCGAGGAAAGCCTGCGCGCGATTCCGCTGCGCGTGCACATGGACTTGGTCTTGTCGCCGCAGATGCTCGTCGAGGCAAAAGACACGGTACTCCTGTTGCCCGCATCCACGCGCTATGAAACCCCCGGCGGCGTCACCGAGACCACTACTGAGCGCCGCGTCGTGTTCAGCCCCGAAATTGAGGGCCGCCGCATCGAGGAAGCGCGACCGGAGTGGGAGGTATTCTTCGATCTCGCGCGCCGCGTGCGTCCGGATCGCGCCGCATCGCTCGCGCTGCGCTCGACAGCCGAGGTCCGCGACGAAATCGCACACGTGATTCCGATGTACGACGGTATCCAGCGCCTCGCCAAGCAGGGCGACCAGTTTCAGTACGGCGGCCGCCACCTCTGCGCCGGCTGGCACTTCCCGCTGCCCGGCGGCCGCGCGCGCTTCGCCGGTGCGCCGGTTCCGGTTTCCGAGCGTGGCGAGGGCGAGTTTGTGGTCACCACTCGCCGCGGCAAGCAGTTTAATTCGATGATTCACGAAGCCCACGACGCCACCACCGGCGCGTCGCGCGATGCGATCTTTATGAACAACGAAGATGCGGCTCGTTTAGCAGTGCACGGCGGTGATCGTATTCGGCTGACCAACGCGCAAGGCCACTACGAGGGCCGCGTGTATATTGCCGATATCCGGACGGGGGAACTGCAGGTCCATTGGCCCGAAGGAAACGTGCTACTTGATCGCGCCAAGCGCGCGCCCAAGGCAGGCATTCCGGATTACGGCGCGACAGTCCGCGTCGAGAAAATCTAAAGCTGCTTATTTCTCAAGCCACTCGTTGAACTGCGGCTGCCGCTTCTCGCGAAACGCCGCGATGCCTTCGCGCGCGTCAGCGTGGCCGTCCGTGATCGCGGTTTTGGACGCGATATCTTCCATCGCCTCGGCGAATCCGGCGTCCGCGGCGCGATACAGCGAACGCTTGAGCAACCGCATCGCCACCTGCGGGCCTGCCGCAAGTTCACGCGCCAATTTCATCGCCGCCGGCATCAGTCCATCCGGCTCGACAACTTCGTTGACTAACCCAAGCCGCTGCGCATCTTCGGCGGCGACGATCTCATTGCGATACAGAAACTCAATCGCGCGTGCAAGCCCAAGCCGCTGCAGCAGTAGGTAGTGCCCGCCTTCGTCCGGCAGCAGCCCGAACCGCAGCGTGCCGCTGCCCATGCGCGCCGCGCTGGACGCGATCCGAAAATCGCAGCACAGCGCGAGAGAGAAGCCAGACTGAATCGCCACGCCGTTAATCGCGGCGATGGTCATCTTGTCCAGATTCCGCACGCCCAGATTCAGTGCCTGCGAGAATGTGCGCAGTCCGTTGTAGGTACCCAAGGCATGGTTTTTCGCCGTGCTGAATCCCTTTGGAATATCCGGCGTCAAGGCGGCCGTTTCCGTGGTGTTCATGTTTTCGGAGATGTCGTCGCCGGCGCTGAAGGCGCGGCCCGTGCCGGTGAACACCACGACGCGCACGGCCTCGTCCATCTGCGCCTGCGTGACGGTTTCGATCAGGTCGCGCTTCATCGGCATCGTCATGCCATTCATGCGCTCCGGCCGATCGAACGTCACCACAACGATGCCCGGATCTTCGAGCGCGACGGTGAAGCCGCGAAAGGATCCCGTGATCACGAAGCCGTCTCCTTGTCGCGGTCGAAGTGAATCAGCAGCGGCGGCAGCAGCAATAGGTCGCCAAGGATCGCAAACGCCATCGTCGCGCTGAGCGCGCGCGAGAAGGAGTGGAAGGGCACCAGCGGCGCCGCGTTCAAGGCCGCAAATCCAAGCACAATGACAAAAGTCGCTTTGATAACCGGCGACCAGTGCTCGCGCAACATCAGGTCCACGGCCGCGCGCGGCGCGTTGCCGGCTTTGCGATGCGTGCGATACCGCATGATTAAGTGCCCGGTATCGTCCACCACCAACCCCAGCGCGACGGACGCGACAATCGAGTTGCCGAGATCCAGATCGATCCCGGCGAGTCCCATAAACGCCAGGCACGCAAACACCGGCAGCGAATTCACGAGCAGCGCGATAAACGCCACGCTGAACGAACGAACCATGATCCAGAACGTAAACAACAACAGGATCGTGCTGCTGAACGTCGCCTGGATGTTATTCCATGCAATCTGGTCGCCGATTTCAAAGAAGAATTTCTCGCGGCCCGTCAGTTCCGCGCTGATTCCCGCCGCGGCGATGCGCTGGTCGAGGTCCTTCTGGAACGCACGGAACTCCCGTGAATTGCGGAACGGCACCTGCAGAATCACCGCCAAGTCCTGCCGATCTGTGTCGATATACGGTTGCAAGTCATGCTCGTCGAACAACAACAGGTACTGCGCGATGAGGTCTGCAGAATCCGGCATCGTGGTCGGCGTCGGTTCATCCGCCGTAAACGCCAGGCTGAGTTGTTTAATCTGATCGTAGATCCACGACGCCTTTACTTCCGGATAATCCGCGCGAATGCCGGAGAGCAGCGTATCGATCTTCTTCCACAACGCCGGATCTATCGCCGCTTCCGGCTTGTCGCCGCGCACCATCAGCGGCATGTTGTGCCGGCTGAACAGCGACGTGCCGCGGTCCGCGTCGATCCGCGCCTGGTTCGACGGCAGCAGATAATCGATCGCCTCATAGTTCACCTGCACGCGCCACATGCCCACGGCGGTAAGGCCGAAGAGGATGAACACCAGCGCCAGCGCCGTGGTCTTCGAAAAGTTCATCGGCCGCTCGACCCACGCGGGCATCGTGAGCGATTCGACTGGCGCAGGCGTAAATCCGGACTTCACCACCAACGGAAACGTAAGCAGCAGCGTCGTATACAGCACCATGCAAATGCCGAACGCGCCCAGCATGCCGAACTGTTGCACGTTCAACACGGGGCTGATCGCCGTCGTCGCGAAGCCAAGCGCCGTCGTGCCCGCCGCGAAACCAAACGGCACGATGCCCGACACCGGCACGATACCGAATATATAGCGCGATTCGCGGTGTGTGTATTCGAGCGCGTGGATAGTGTAGGCCGTGCCGAGCGGAATGAGCATGTTGATCACGAGCGAATTCACCGAGTTCAGGTGAATGCCGAGATAGCCCATCAGTGCAAACGTGAAGAAGGCCGCGAAGATGCCCGTGCCGGCGGCCAGCAACCCACCCACGATACTGCGCGTCGTGATGGCCGCGATCACGAGCATGATGATGATCGAAATGCCCAGGATCATCGTCGAGGCTTGCGTCTGCCGGCCGATTTCCGCGCTTACATATTGGTCGCCGCTCTGGAAGAGATCGCCGCCGGCGTTGTCGACGAATTGCGGCTTGTACTTTTCCACGATGGGCGTGACGGCCGCATCGAAAGTGACCGCGTCCACGTCGCGCTGGCACGCGACATACAAGGCAATCGCCTTGCCGTCCGCCGTCACCAGCGATTGTCGATAGGGTTCATAGGCCAGCGCCGCATCGCGCAGCTTCTCGCCGGCTTCCGGCGCCAGCTCGGGGAAATCCTTGACCTCGACCTGCGCGGCCGTGCCGGATACGTAGTCCGCATTTGGCAGGCCGATGACGCGCTCGACGACATCGAGCGCCGCAATCTCGTCCGCCATCGCGGAGAATGCCTGCCAGCGATCCGGCCGCCACACATCGCCCGTCGCGATGACGACCGTGCCGAAATCCGGCGTGAACAATTCAAGGTAGCGCTTGTAGGTCTCGGCCTTGGTGCCGTGCTGCGGCACAAACGACGCCGTGGCGTCGGTCTCCATTTTCAATCGCCCGAGGCCCGGCACAGCGGCCACCACCGTGGCCAGGAACAGCAACACAGCTATACGCTTCGGCGCGAAGAAACCCATGCAGCACCCGTGGTTGAAGGTCGCAGGATTCTAGGGGGTGAGTACGCCCTGTTCAAGCAAGGTGGCGTATCGCGCTAGGCCGCCAGTCAAGTCGTAAACAGGGGACTCGCAAGATAGACAGCCATCACCACCGCGATGAAAATGTCGGAAACAGTGGCCACCACTTCATTGACGCCCGCGGGTTTATGGAGCAGATGGTTTACTCCGGCGATGGCCATGTACAACCCGCCGACGAACGCCGCCGCCATGCGCCACGCCGGCACAAAGAGAGAAATGATGCCGGTCAGGCCGGAGCATAGGTTCGCGAAGCCCAACTCGCGCACAAGTGTATGGCTGCGCGGATCGTCCACGCCCAGAATCTGCTGGGCCGTGAATTCCGGTTGTAGGAGTTGCTTGACGCCCGCGACCGACAATCGGATGCCCAGTCCCCAAAAAATGAACCACTTGCCGGCGGTTTCCCAATACCCGGCTGTGTTGAGGCGCCCCAGTTCAGCACCGATGCTGATCAACGGCAGCACCAGCATCGTGGCAACGACAAATCCGATATACGGCCGGTTCGCAGTTTGCTTCATGGTCATCGAAAATCAGCGGGTGATGGTGCGTGCGATGGATTGCTTAATCGTGACATTTATTTTCACGTTCGGCTGCGCGAATGCGCTGAGTTTGAACTCGACTTCACCGTCGTCCTTGCGGCGCATGCCAGTCGCTCTATCCAGATAGATATTCCCGCGTATCGTGCCGGTCGCGCTGCTGAGCGTCAGTCCTTCGGGCAGATCGACTTTGACATCCTTGATTCTAGAGTTTGCGCGAACGTGCAAGCATTCGGTGCCGTCCACATTGACCACTCCCATCAACGTGGCGGATCCAGTTACACTCACATCGCGCGCGGAAAATTCCGGTGTGCTGATAAGCCGCTTGAGCTGCTCCACATTCACATCCCATTTTTCGCCGATTGCCCGCGGTTCCGTGGTTCCGAATATATCGCCGTCCGTCGGGCCCTCGGCTTCCGCGCCGCGGAAAATGCCTTCCGCCAGCGCGGTGATTTCCGGTTCCAGCACGAAGGGAAGACCGGTTACGGTCATCTCGTTCCCCGTTGTGCGTGACTCCGCCTGCGTTCCGGCAGGCAACGCGGGCACTGTCTTGCCGTCGATGCGCGCCTGTGAGGACCGTACGATGCCGCGCAAACCCGTCGGCGTTCCTTTGGAGTCCACGGTTACGATCTGTACATCGGTTTTTACATCAAGCGACGCCGTTGCCGATTCATCTTGATTGGGGTCGGGCGCGCCATTGACTTCCACTGAATAGAGAATCTCAACTTTCGTTTGAATGTCCCATTGCGCGCGAGAGCCCGGTGTCTCGCGCGGATGGAGATCGAGCGTGAACTTTTCTTTTGGGGACTCATCCGCAGGGGCTGCCTTGGAATCCTTGGCCGCCTCCGAGCAGCCCGCCGCAACGAACAGCAACAGCAATAGTGAATTCGTCTGAACCGCACGCATTCGATGCGTTCTCCTGAGTGGCCGCGACTCTAGCAATGCGCCGTCGAACCGTCAACACACCGATGGCGCAAGCGCGGGATCGCCGCGGCTGGCGTTGACTGCGTGCGCATACGGCGGTATACTTTCGATAGTTCATAACTTAACCTTCGGGGCGGGGTGAAACTCCCCACCGGCGGTATAGCCCGCGACCCCCAGGCTTGCCTGGGGCTGACTCGGTGAAACTCCGAGGCCGACGGTCACAGTCCGGATGGTAGAAGGTTGAGGCGGTGGCGTGTGTCCGGTGATCCCGGGCCGCGCGCGAGGTGTATCAGTCCCTCCGCGTGGGCCGGTGCCGAGCCACACGCGCGACCCGTCCACGTCCCGAGGGTGCAGTGTGCACACACGGGACGTTTTGTTTTTTATGCCGACCGATCGCGATTACATGCAGCGCGCGCTGGAGCTTGCTGCGCGCGGCCGTGGCCGCACCAGCCCGAACCCGATGGTGGGCTGTGTCGTCGTGCGCGACGGCGCGATCATCGGCGAAGGTTGGCACGAACGCGCCGGCGAGCCGCACGCCGAGGTCATGGCGCTGCGGCATGCGCCCGATGTCTCCGGCGCCACGATTTACGTTACGCTCGAGCCCTGCGCCCACCACGGCAAAACGCCGCCCTGCGTGGATTTGTTGAAAGCGCGCAAGCCGCGCCGCGTCGTCGCCGCGATGCAGGATCCAAACCCGAAAGTCGCGGGCAAAGGCATCGAGGCCCTGCGCGCGGCCGGTGTTGAAGTGGAAGTCGGCGTGCTGGAACCGGAAGCGCAACGGCTGAACGAAGCCTTCGTGAAACACATCACCACCGGTCTGCCCTTTGTAATCGCCAAATGCGCGATGACGCTGGACGGCAAAATCGCGACGCGCACCGGCGACTCGAAATGGGTGACGGGGGAGACCGCGCGCGCGCACGTGCACAAGCTGCGCAACGAAGTGGACGCCATCCTCGTCGGTAGCCGCACGGTGATGCTCGATGATCCGAGCCTGACCACGCGCCTGTCCGAAGGTGATACGCGCGATCCGATTCGCGTGATTGTCGATGCCGACGAATACCTCGGGCCCGATCGAAAAGTGTTCAACCTGCAGAGCGACGCGCCCACCTGGGTCGCGGTGGCCGAAGGGCGTACTTCAGAAGGCGCGGATCAGGTGATAGAAATCCCGCGCGCGCTGGGTGGCATCGATTTCTGGGCCCTCATGCGCGAGCTCGGCAAGCGCAATATTATGACCGTGCTGATCGAAGGAGGCGGCTCGACGCATGCCTCCGCGTTCGAAGCCGGCATCGTGGATAAGGTCATGTTTTTCGTTGCGCCGAAGATCGTGGGTGGACGCGAAGCCATCACGGCCGTCGAAGGCCGCGGCGTGGAATTTATGTCCGAAGCGATCGCCTTGCGCGATATGAAAACCACCGCCATCGGTGAGGACATCCTCATCGAGGCCTACGTGGTAAAGCACTGATATGTTTACCGGAATCATCGAAGAAATCGGCACGGTCGCCGCGCGAAACGGTGCGGACCTCACGATTCGCGCCAAGAGCGTACTCGACGGCATCGCGCTCGGCGACAGCATCGCGATCGATGGCGCTTGCATGACGGTTGCGGAGTTCTCCGCGTCCTCGTTTCGCGTGCAGGTGTCGCCGGAATCCTTCGCAAAGACCACGCTCGGCGCGCTCAAGCCGGGCGATCCGGTGAACCTCGAGCGCGCGATGGCCGCGGGCGACCGTTTCGGCGGCCACTTCGTGCAGGGCCATGTGGACGGCGTCGGCCATATCGAAGGCGTCCGGCCGCAAGGCGACTTCGCGCTGTGGTCTTTCCGCGCGCCCGCCGACGTCGCGCGCTACCTCGTGCCCAAAGGTTCCGTCACCATTGACGGCATCAGTCTCACCGTCGTCGATCCGCGCGGCGATGTCTTCGATGTCGCCGTGATTCCCGAAACACTCCAGCGCACCAAGCTCGCCTCGAAGAAAGCCGGCGACGCGGTGAACATGGAGGCCGACATGCTCGGCAAACACATTTACCACTACACGCGCGCCGCCGCGCCGGGTCTCACACACGCGACCCTCGCGCGGCATGGCTTCGCGTGAGAGGAGGACCCATGCCGCAATCGATACCGCTGGTGCTCGAAGACCTCAAGAAGGGCAAGATGATCATTCTCGTGGACGACGAAGACCGCGAGAATGAAGGCGATCTCGTCATCGCCGCCGAAAAAGTCACGCCCGAAGCGATTAACTTTATGGCAAAGTACGCGCGCGGCCTGATTTGTCTCGCGCTCACGCCGGAGCGCATCGAGGCGCTCCAACTGCCGCCCATGGCGCCGCAAAACACTTCGCGCTTTGAAACCGCCTTCCATGTCTCCGTTGAAGCGGCCACCGGCGTTACCACGGGCATCAGTGCCGCTGATCGTGCGCGCACCGTGCAGGTCGCCGTTGATCCGAATTCGAAACCAACCGATCTCGTGCGCCCCGGCCATGTGTTCCCGCTGCGCGCGCGCGAAGGCGGTGTGCTCGTGCGCGCCGGGCAAACCGAGGGCAGCGTCGATCTCGCGCGTCTCGCGGGGCTCTATCCCGCGGCCGTCATCTGCGAAATCATGAACGACGACGGCACCATGGCGCGCATGCCGCAGCTCCGTGAATTCGCCGCGCAACACGACATGCGCATCTGCTCCGTCGAGAGCCTGATCAAATACCGCCGCCTGCACGAACAACTCGTGCAGCGCGCCGCGGAGACGACCCTGCCCACGGAGCACGGCGACTTCCGCCTCGTTGTGTATGAGACCGCGGTGGACAAGCAGAACCACATCGCGCTGGTGAAGGGCGACGTCGCCGGCAAGCAGGACGTCGCCGTGCGCGTGCACTCCGAGTGCCTCACCGGCGACGTGTTTCACTCGATGCGCTGCGATTGCGGCAGCCAGCTCCACGAAGCGATGCGGATTCTCGATCGCGAAGGCAGCGGCGTGCTCGTGTACATGCGGCAGGAAGGCCGCGGCATCGGGCTCGTGAACAAGATCAAGGCCTACGGCCTGCAGGACCAGGGCATGGACACCGCCGAGGCGAACATCCACCTCGGCTTCGATCCCGACCCGCGCGAATACGGCATCGGCGCGCAAATCCTGCGCGATCTCGGCGTCACCACGATGCGCCTCATCTCGAACAACCCCGTGAAACGCGCCGGCCTGCAGGGTTATGGTCTCGAAATCACCGGCCGCATCCCCATCGAGATACCGGCGAACCAGCACAATGCGCGATACTTACGCACCAAGCATGAAAAGTTCGGGCACATTTTGAGCGAGTTTGGCGACCACCCGGGCGAAGGCGCCGCCGACGAATCGAAAACGAAAGGGAGCACGCACTAGATGGCCACCATCCTGCAAGGCGATTTCGCGGGAAAATCACGCAAGTTCGGCATTGTGATTTCCCGCTTTAATGAATTCATCAGCGGAAAACTGCTCGACGGCGCGCTCGACGGCCTCAAGCGACACGGTGTTGCCGACGAGGACATCACGATCGCGTGGACACCGGGCGCCTTCGAAATTCCGCTGATCGCGCGCAAGCTCGCCGAATCCAAAAAGTTCGACGCCGTTATTGCGCTCGGTTGCGTGATTCGTGGCGCGACGCCGCACTTCGACTACGTCGCCGGCGAAGCCGCGAAGGGCGTGGGGCAGGCATCCGCGCAAACCGGCGTGCCGATTATCTTCGGCGTGCTGACCACGGACACGATCGAGCAAGCCGTCGAACGCGCCGGCACCAAATCGGGCAATAAGGGTTTTGACTCGGCCATGGCCGCCATTGAAATGGCGAACTTGTTGAGGAAACTGTGAACGACGCGCCCCCCAGCGCCCGCCGCCGCGCGCGCGAACGTGCCCTGGAATTTCTGTTCGGCCTCGGGTTCACCGGGGTCGACTGGCGCGACGCGCTCCCGCATTTCTGGGAGACCTTCACGACACGCGACGACGCCCGGCAATACGCCGATGAATTGATCGAAGGTGTGGAAGATCACCGCGAAGAGCTCGACGCCTCCGTAAATGGCGCGCTACAAGGGTGGACACCCGAGCGCGTCGGCCGCATCGAGCGCACGATTTTGCGCATTGGTCTTTTCGAGATGCGCTACCGCCACGATGTGCCGCCCAAGGTCGCGATCAATGAAGCCCTCGAACTCGCGAAGGCCTACGGGGCCGAGGAATCCACCGGTTTCATCAACGCCGTGCTCGATCGCTTGCGCGACGGCGACGCACCGGAAACCTCCACGCAGTCATGATGCCCGACGCCGACGCGCGCTGGGTCGATCTGCATCTGCATACAAACTTCTCGGACGGCGCGGATGCCCCCGAGGCCGTCGTGGAGCGTGCGGCGTCATTGGGCGCCTCGGCCATGGCGATCACGGATCACGATACCCTCGGCGCACTCCCGCGTGCCGCGGCCGCGTGCGCCGCGCACGGCATCGAGTTTCTGACGGGGGTGGAGATTTCGTCGCACATCGGCGCGCAAGAGCTGCACATCCTCGGCCTTGGCGTCGATCCGGAAAACCCGGCGCTCTTCGATCGCCTCGGCGAGATGGCCGCGATCCGCCTTGATCGCGGCCGCGCGATGGCAAAAAAACTCAACGCGCTGGGCGTGCCCGTGGACTTTGCCGCCATCGAGGCCCGCGCGGGGGGAGTGGTGGGGCGGATGCATCTCGCGCAGGCCGTTGTCGATCTCAAGCACGCCACAACCGTGCAGGATGCCTTCGAAAAATATCTAAAGGCCGGCCGCCCGGCATACATCGCACGCGAGTCAATTTCCGCGCGCGACGCGGTGGACGTGATCCATGCGGCACGCGGACTCGCCTTTGTCGCACATCCCGCAATCGGACGCATGGATTCACGCTTCGATACCTTGCTCGCGCTGCCCTTCGATGGCATCGAAGTATTCCACTCCAAGCACACACCCGATCAGCAGAAACGCTTCGCGGCGCTCGTGGAAAAACGCGGAATCCTGGCCACCGGCGGCTCCGACTGCCACGGCGGCATCAAGGGCGACCCGCTGCTCATGGGCACCGTGCGCACGCCCTACTCGGTCTACGCGCGCATTCGTGAGCGGCTTACAGGAACCGGAAATTCTGCACGGCCGTAAGGTTCCAGAAGACGGTCTGGAACACGAACACGCACATCACCAGCGTCATCAGCGTGTACACCACGCGCGCGGTGAACGTCCCGTTGCCCGCCGTCCACTGCCGCACCATCACCGCGATCATGATCAGGGTTAGCACCGCGATCGCCAGCGGCATGATCAGCAGCGGCGTGAAGACGGGCGAGAGGCCAAAGGCCACTTTCTCGGGATCCGAAGCGGCAACACTGAACATCACCGCGAATGCGAGCACCAGCACGCAATTGATCCAACCCAACACACGTGCCGGCACGGAGATTAATCCGCCGCGCGACACAATTACATCGTGTTTCCACCGCATAATGCGCGCCACCGGCCAGCAGACAATTCCCAGCAGGCTGAGGATGATTGTGCCGAGGAAAAGATACGCGTGGAATTTGGGATCGCTGACCGTGTCATTCCGCTCAAACGCCATGATGCCGACATCCGAAAATGCAAAGTGATTAAACTCTCCGTTTTCGTCCGGGATAAAAATAATTTTCCGCTCGCTGTTCTCGTCCTGGAAAGTGTGCGGGCCCACCTCGATCCACCGCTTGTTCCCGGTCAGGCTCATGAGCAGCGCGCCCTTCCCGTCCTCCCGCACAAACACAGGACTCATCGCATAACTCAGTTTCGCCAGCGTGCGGTGTGAGAACCGGTTCACGCGAAACGATCCGGTGTATTTCGAAATGCGTGCGCCGAAACCTTCCGGCGGCGTGAGTTTCTCAGCGGATGCCGGCGCGAAGAAGCGTTCGATGAATGCATCGGCAAACTGGCTGCGGCTTTGGGCACCGGTATTGGTATTAAACGATGCGAACACGCCGGTGTTGTGCTCCGGAAACAGCGCAAACGTCGAATGAAACCAGATCGTGTCGCCATCGTGCCCGACGCAATGCACGCCCGGCCGGCTGAAATCGAGCATGCCGTAGGCTTGGCCGTACGCGCCATCCGCCATCTTGTGCAGTGTCGATTCCATCGTCTGCACCGTGCCGGGTTCCAGAATTCGAGCGCCGTTCAGTTCGCCGCCGTTCAGATACATCATCATCATGCTCGCCATGTCGAGGCCCGTCGTGCTGATCCCGCCGACCGGTCCGAGCGGCACGAGTTCGAACTCTTCTTCTTCCAGCCGGTTGTTCTGCCACGAATATCCCTTGGACACGTTCTTCGCGAAGGCTTCCGGCAACGGTTGCGCGAGCACAGTGTTCTGCATACCGAGCGGATCGAGAATATGCGACTGGATGTACTTGTCCCACGGCGCGCCATAAACGCGCTCCACCACGTGCATGGCCAGCCCCGTGCCATGGTTCGAATACGACGCGTACTTTCCCGGCTCGCGCACGCGCGCCGGCATTTCCGCCAGCAGAATTTCCTCCAGCGACCGCATCTTCTTCGGGTCGTGACTGAACAGGCCCACCACTTGATCCTCAAAACCCGCCGTGTGCGTCAGTAAGTTTTTCATGGTGACCGGCTGGCCGTACTTCTTGGGCACGTGTACCTTGTCGAGATACTGGTTCACATCGGCATTCAGATCGATGCGCCCCTGCTCGATCATCTGCATCACCGAGGTCCATGTGAACAGTTTGGACACAGACGCGATGCGGAATAGCGTCTTCGCCGGATCGACCGGCGTGCGCTCGGCGACATCGGCGTAGCCATAGCCTTTCGCGAGAATGATCTCCCCATTACGCACAATGGTCACCACGCCACCCGCCGTGTGGTTCGCCTCCAGCAGCGCCTGCACCGTGCCGTCGGTCCATGCTTCCAGGGCCGCCTTGTCGTCCAGCGAGGCCGGTTCCGGTTGCGCGAATCCAAGCGTGGGGATGGCGACAAGCAGCGCCGCGGCAAGCAGAGGAAGCAAGTGATAATGGCGCACGTGGTGTCTCCCGTGATCGTATGGACGCATCATACCTGGATTCGACCCTGCCGGCATTTCAGTGGTTTAGGAAGTACGGTCGAAACATGAAGAACACGGCGCCCACCATGCACAGCGCCGCCCACAGGTAGTCCCAGCGCAGCGGCTCCTTCATGTACAGCACCGCAAACGGCACGAAGATGCTGAGCGTGATCACTTCCTGCAGAATTTTAAGCTGCCCAACATTCAACACCTCATGCCCGATTCGGTTCGCGGGTACTTGCAGCAGATATTCAAACAGCGCAATGCCCCAGCTCACCAGCGCGGCCACGATCCACGCGCGGTGCGAGAGATTTTTCAGGTGGCCATACCACGCAAAAGTCATGAACACATTGCTGAGGCACAACAAACCGACGGTTATCAGAATCTGGCGCATGGGTTCCTCCCGGAGATTGGCGCCGGAATTCTGGCATACCCGATTGCAGCCGCGCAGGATTTTGTTCTACTGTTCCCGACGTTCGCAGAACGTGGGGGAGTATCCATGGCCGACCGCATCGCGCGTTACCGCGGAAAATTCGATTACGACGCCTGGGCCAACCGGCAGGCGCTCGCGATGCTGCGCGCCATGAACCCCGCGCCCGACAAGGCCCGCCTGTGGCTCGCGCACATTATCGGTGCGCAGGATGTGTGGCTCAGCCGCTTGCAGCGCGGCGAACCGTGCACGGTGTCGTGGCCGGATCTATCGCTGGCGCAAATCGACGGCCGGCTCGAAGGCCTTCGCGGCACGTGGGAGATGCTGCTCGATCAGACCCGTGAGCCGCAGTTGGAGGAGGCGGTTGCGTATGCCAATCTCGCCGGCCAGCCCTACTCAACGCCGCGCGGCGACATCTTCGATCACGTACTGTTCCACGGCGCGTACCACCGGGGTCAGATCGCCGCGCATATCCGCGAGCACGGCGGCCAACCAATCAATACGGATCACATCACCTGGCAGCGCTTGCCACGCACGTAGTCAGCGGCGCAGGAATGTCTCGTCGTCCGTGCAGTCTTTCCACCACGTTTCGACGCGATCCAGCAACTTCGCATTGCGAAGGTACTCCTGATCGAGCGTGGTCTCAGCACACCCGAAGTGGCTCTTCTGATCTTCCTCGCAAAAGTAATTCGCCACATGCACGGCCGTGAGTGGCGCGAATTCGAGCTGCGCGGTGTTTGTCGTGTAATCCTGTTCCGGCAGGTGAGACGGAAAGTCGTGGAACGTGATCGCCTCGACAATCGCGTCCGGAAGCCCCCACAATTCCAGCAAATAACCACCCACCTCAGCATGCGTCGCGCCGAGCGTTTCCAGTTCCGCTTCAAGCAGGCAAATTTTGTTCTTTTTCGCGAGCGCCAGCGCGTCGGTCAACTGGTCCGGCATATGAATCGCCACCAGGATCAGACCCAGATCGTGCAACAGCCCGGCGGTGAATGCCGCTTCCGCCGATCGCGGGTCGTCGGATTCCGTCTGTGCAATTTTCTTCGCGAACTCGGCCACCTTCATCGAGTGCTCCCACAATGCGTCCGGCGAGAATCCTTTGGGCATCGCCTTGCCGCCGACCAGGTTGAACACTTCGACCGCCAGCACCATGGCGCTCAGGCGCTGCAGGCCCAGCAGCGAAGCCGCCTGGCCGATGCCCGTCACGCGATTGCGAAGGCCGACGCCCGCCGAGTTGACCACCTGCAGCACCTTCGCGCTCATCGCCACGTCCTTGGCGATCACTTCGCCCACGCGAGCAATGGAGGGGTCCGCCGAGTGCAACTCGCGCATCACATCGGAGTACAACCGGGGCAGGGGAGGCAGCGCATTCACACCGTGCAGTTTGTAGCGGATGGGGCACGCGCGTAGTTTTTCTCGCAGCGAAAGCGCCCGGGTCACCTGCACGCGTAATGTGTTCGATTCGCAGGGCGTGAACACGAACTGGTGCGCATGCGGCGCGGATCGCGCGATGCGATCGTCGTCCGCGCGATCCGTCAGCGCGAAGCGCACGGTGCGCGGATTCGCGGTCGAGATCGCATTAAACACCCTCACCGGATCTTCCGTAGAGAGCGCGATATCGACAACCACCGCATCGTAAGCCGGTCCCGTTTTGATTCGATCCAGCGCATGGGGCGCCGTCTCCGAAAAATCCATTTCCCAGTAATGTTTGAGCGAGGCGAATTCCGTCTGGAGCCCCGCCAGCGCGGCCGGCTGCTCCTCCAGGAAAAGCACACGTGGTTTGGATGGCATCGCTTCGTTTCCCCCTTCGCGGCGCCGCGTTTAGTTCACGGCGTCAGCGCCAACCCTCGCCAGTCAATCTTGTTCAGATTGTTTGGCGTCATCCCCGTCACTCGCGGACTCTTCAAGAACGGCCGCGTCTGATAGTACACCGGCGTGATCGGCGCCGCGGCCAGCAATCGCCGCTCCGCAACATCGAACAACCGGTTGCGCTCAGCCGGATCGCTCGCGTGCGCCGACCGCTCCAGTTCCCCCTCGTACGCGGCATCCGAATATCCCGTCCGGTTATTGCCGGAATCCGCGCGGAACATTTCCAAAAAGTTCGACGCATCGGGATAGTCCGCGACCCAAAACGATCGCGCCAGATCATAGTCGAGCGAAATCATCCGCGCGAGCCACGTCTTCCCATCACTGTTCTGCAATTGTACGTCCACACCCAACTGCTTCTTCCACATATTCTGCAATGCTTCACAGTACCGCCGGTTATTGTCATTCGTATCGTAAATCATGGAGACGGCCGGAAATCCCGCGCCGCCCGCATATCCGGCTTCCGCCAGCAACGCGCGCGCGGCTTCGGGATCAAAAATATGTCGCTTCGGCGCATCCCCGCTCGCGTGCGTGCCATAGGCGTATCCGCCCAGGTTCGGCGGCACAAAGGAGGTCGCCGGCATCTGGCCCGCGCGCATCACGTGCTCGACGATCGACTGCCGATCGATGGCCAGCGCAAACGCCAAGCGCACGCGCGGATCGCTGAACGGTTTTCGCGTGGTGTTGAACCGCACGAACTCCGTCGCGATCGAGGGATCGATGCGAAGTTGTTCGGGGTGCTCTTTTTGATAGACCTCCACTTTCGCGCTCGGCAACTGGTTGGTGATGTCGAGTTCGCCCGCGCGGAACATGCGCTCTTCGACGCTCGGATCCTGAATCGGCAGGAACATCACGCGTTCCAACTTCACATTCGCGCTGCCCCAGTAGTACGGGTTCTTGATCGCCACAATTTCTTTGCTCGGTGTCCAGGCCGAAAGCGCAAAGGGCCCATTGGAAACATGATTGCCCGGTCGTGTCCAGGCTGTGTCGCGATCCGTCATCTTGCCGTGCGCCTCGATCGTCGCGCGGTGCACGGGATAAAAGCTGAAGTGCGACAACAGAATCAGAAAATACGGAGCGGGCGCGCGCAGGCGCACTTCCATCGTTCGATCGTCGATCACGCGGACGCCCACACTGCCGAAATCCTGCGACGTGCCCGTGTTGAACGCCTCTGCCCCATCGATGAGGTAGAACATGTACGCGTATTCCGCCGCGAGCGCGGGGGAGAGCATGCGCTGCCAGCTATAGACAAAATCTTTTGCCGTCAGCAGGTCGCCGTTGCTCCAGCGCGCATCTCCGCGCAGATGAAAGGTGTACAGCAAGCCGTCCGGCGACACTTCCCAGCGCTCCGCCACGCCCGGGATCGCCTGCATCGTGTTGAGGTCGACGTTCGTGAGGCCTTCAAACAACGACGACAACAACCGCTCTTCAATCAATCCGGTCACAAGGTGCGGATCGAGCGACTTGGGTTCGCCGCCATTGCCCACGCGCATGGTGGTCGTATCGGTAGCCGTATTGCGCTCGCCGCCGCATGCCAACGGAAGCGCGACGAGCAGCGCGACAGCGATCCAGCGTTTCATGGGGTTTCCGCGACGGCGACGGCCGGGTGGTACGGATGAACAATGCGGCCGAATCCAATGAGTGAATAGCGATCGGCATAGCGCTCGAAGTAGACATCCTTCCCTTCGATGGAGCGCGTCTGGTTAATCTTGCCGTCGTATTTGTCGAGAAGGCCCTGCGACACGCGCATGTTGTAAATCACCACGGGCAACCCGCGCTCATCCACCGTGCCCACAATGCCCGAGTGTTTCGGATGCCAAACGCCGCCCGTGCCGTCCGGATCGCCGTAGTGTCCAAACATCACCACATCGCCCGGCGCGAACGGCTCTGCCGGTCGAAACTCCGGATTCCGATAATCCTCTTTGGTCACATGCAGTTCGACATATTTTTGTTGTCGCTGGAAGAACGTCCGCATGTTGCGCACGCGCCGGAAATACGCCTGCGTTGTCGGTTGGTTCTCCGAAAATGTGCCGCTGATGGTGTACACGTCGGTCGCGGCGTAAAAATCTTCCGCCATCGCCTCACGAATCGGATACCCCGCCAGCGTGATCGCGTGCACCGGCAGATCGAGGCAGATCCACAGGCGCTCGCCGATATCGTCCACTACTCCATCCTGTGATTTGCCGTACCGCATGTTCACACTATCGCCCACCCACGCCGCATCGATGCCGTCCGCCGCCGCGCGATAGTGGCTGCCGTCGTCCGTGCTGCCCATGTAGCCGTCGAAGCGGATTTTCTGATCCGCGTACACCTGCGCCGCGGCCACGACCCATGCGCCGAAATTTTCCGGCAGTTCGCGATGCACCATCAGGTCTTCGCCCCACGGATTGAAGACCGAGATCAGATCGTAACGCGGCGGATGTGAACGCGCCGCGAGATCGGCGAGCAACGAAGGGTCTACGGTCTGGGCCGTTGCGGCAAACGACGAAATGAGAAGCAGCACACTGGCCTGCAGCGCGCGCGCAGCCGGGAAATCAACGCGGAAGTGCACAGCGAACTCCCAAAGGAAAAGGACAATGGCGTCTAGCATGCGCGTCGCGCGCCATTGCGATCAAGGCATTCGCGTTGTACTTTGCCTCGGATCGTAATCTCGATGCCGAGCCGATGGCGGTGGCCCGCGGACCGGCGGTGTCTTTCACAGCCCCGAAGGGGCGTCCTAAGATAGCCCAGGGCAAAGCGACCAAAGTGAGCGACGCCCTGGGTCAAAGAATCACGGGAGTTCCAAGCCCTGAAAAGGCGGACTAGGAAACGTTCGCCGAAGTATCCGCGAACTTCCGCGAGAAATCCCGAATCTCGTAGCCAATGCACAAATGCGGCTCAAGCGGATGCTTCGTAATGATCTCGTGCTCTTTTTTTACGCGCGGCCAATCTTCCGGCATGCACACACCATAGATGTACTCAATGCCCACGCCGCCCTTGAAGACTTCATCCGCGATGGCCTTCGAGGGCGCAAACCGAAACCGGTAGTGCCGCCCGATCTCGCGCAGGCCGAGCCGCGTGTAAAACCGCTGCGCGTTTCGATCCTGCGACCAATACTCCAGCCGCGTGATGCCCTTGCGCTGCGCGTCCGCAATCGTAGCGTCGATCAGGCGCGGCCCGATATTCATCTTGCCGTACTCCGGCAGCCGGCCGAACTCCGTCACATAGCCGCCGCGTACATCGCGCACAAAACACATCTCGCCGGGATTGTTTTCATACACGGCGTCCGTCAGCCCAACTATTTTCCCGTCATGCACCGCCACCAGCCGCGTCGACTGGTTCCCCGTATACGGCGGCCGCTCCTGAATCGAATAATTCCAACTATGCGAGATCGAAAGGATAATCGCATGCACACGCATCCATTCCTGCTCGTCGCTGTCCCGGTATTCGCGGATTTCGATGTCCATGGCGTGATTCTATACAGACACTGGGGACGTATTCATTGTCGAGTGTCTCGCTATGGGCTGCGCCGACACTTTGTCATCCCCGCGAAAGCGGGGACCTCTAGTTACACCACAACCTCACATGGAAGGTTAGTGACACCCAATCCCCAATCTCATCAAATAAATCCCGCCACGACGGGTTCAACGTTTTAATCAATTCATCTTTCCACGCCCGCCGCCATTTCTTCAGTTGCTTTTCTCGTGCAATCGCGTCATTGATATTTTGAAATTGTTCAAAATAAACCAACCGATTCACATTGTACGTCCGCGTGAATCTGGTAAATTCTCCCGATTTATGTTCCGTCACCCGCCCTTTTAGATTGTTGGTAACACCTATGTACACCGTTGTGCACGCTTTATTGGAAAGGATATATACGAAATAGCAGTGGGTCATTGGTTCGAGGAGAGGTCCCCGCTTTCGCGGGGGTGACAGTGGGCGGGGTTACGGTTCAAGTTCGAATTCACCGTCCGCATCATCACTGTGTGCCGGCGATTTCCCCAGCGCCTTGTTCAACTTCTTCTCCATCCGCGCCATGCGCAATTCCAAATCGCGCAGGCCAAGAATAGCGGGGGAGTACCCCAGCCCCATGCGCGTCTCCTGCAGTTTCAGCCCTTCACGGCAAACGCGGATCGCCTCGGGCAGGTTTCGGCGCTTGTGTTCAAGGTGCTTCGCGTACTCAATGCGCGCCTGCGTATTGTTCGGGAACTGCTGGATGATGCGCACGGAGTAACTCTCCATGCGCTCCCAGTCCTTCGTGCGCTTCGTCGCCAGCACCGCCAGCTCCAGGCACTCGCACATCAACGCCTCATCGTCGAGTGCTTCGAGCAACTTTTCCGCCATCGTCGCCGCGAGTTCCCACTCCTTGCGCTTCATATGCAAGCGCAGCAGCGACAAGCGATCTTCGTGGTGCTCGAAACCTTCGCCGGCCGGCTCTGACAATTTCTGCGACAGCAATCCCGTCAACGACACGAGCGACAAAATATCCATCTTGTGGTGGTAAAACACGGGCACGAGCGGCCGCGCATCGCGCGTGCGCAGATACTCCAGCCACAGCGTCGGAATCTCCGCGCCGTCCACGTCGCCGTGCCGCTGCAGGCCGAGCACGTTCCGCTCAACGTTGCCGAGGCTGCAATCTTGTAATCGTTTTTTCCAAAACCGCCGCGCCGCGTGCACAAGGTCATAGTGCAACACGCCATCCAGCCGGAACGGCACGCGGTTCTGGATGAACCGGGTGCGCAGCAGCGGCAAATCGAAGGTCTTGCCGTTGTAACTCACCAGCGCCTCGGCGTTTTTGAAGAGGCCGTCGAGGTGCGCCAGCATCGGCCCCTCGTCGTCGTAGTCACGCATAAAGCACTGGTCGAGCCGGAACGCATCGTTCGTGAAATAGCCCACGCCGACCAGAAACAGAACAGTCCCACTGCCGCCCATTAGACCCGTGGTCTCGGTATCCACAAACACGGTCTTCCGCGGGTCGAAGGCATGCAACTCATCATCATTCGCCGAAGTCGCTACGTGTCGGCCGTCGGCCGCGAGCGCCGACTCCAGCGGCACACACCCGTGTTCCCACGCCAGCGGAAAATCCTGCCGCACGAGGTAGAAGCCATCGCTCGGATCGCCGACGATCTCGCCCGGCATCACGCGCTGGACTTCAAAATCGCCGCGTTCCCGCGCCGCATTGCGCTCGTCCGACACCGCGCGAAACTGCGCGCCGCCCATGACGCCCGGCGTGTTTAGCAGCGCGCGCAGTTGCGAAATTTTTTGAGAGCGATCACCCATTCTTACCCGTCATTGCGAGTCGGCCGCGATGTGTGACTTTTCCTTCGCACGTAGATCATATATCGCGGCCGACGAAGCAATCTCTTGAGCCAGCCGCCTCGCATTTTGTTATACCGCTTCCTTTTTCACCACCAACGCCGTCGTCTCCAACCCAAGCGCCATCCGCGCCAGACTCAACGCCCCCGATTTTCCATGCGGGCCCGTTTCCAGCGCCGGCCCCACGCAACTCGGGCAGCCTTCCTTGCACCCGCAATCGCTGAGCAGCGACACCGCCGACTCCAGCAGCCGCTGGTGGTGCGTGAACAGCTTTTCGCTGAACCCCACACCACCGGGGTACGTCTCGTACAGCACGATCGACGGCCGCTCGGAGAACGTCGACTTCAGGTCCGCCGCCGCGCGGATATCCGTCACGTCGCACATCACCTGCACCGGCGCTACCTGCCGCAGCGCATTCGCCAATGCATTCAGCGCGCCGCCGAGGTCGTCCTGCGACACGCCCAGCCGCTCCGCCGTGTCCTCCGGGTACTCCAGCCAGTACGCCGTCGTGTGCATCGTGCTCTCGGGCAGATGAATCTCGCCCCAGCCGACGTTCTCCAGCGTGCCCAGCTTAATTTTCTTGTACATCGTCGGCAGCCACGTCACGCTCAGCTCGCCGTGCCGAATGTCCGCGCCGCCGCGATGCTCCTCCTGGAAAACCTCGATCACTTTCAGGTCGGCCTTAATCTGCGCGTCCGTGTAGTAATCCGTCTCCACCGGCCGCGCGTACGCCTTGCGATCGTCCAAATCCAGTCGGTCGATCGTGTACTGCTCGCTCTGATGGATATAGATCGCATTTTCGTAAACCTCGGTCGGCGCGCTGAACAAATCCACCTCGCCGATCACGCGGCCTTCCTTCGTCGTGTCCAGAATCACCACGTTCCCCGGCGCCGCCGTCCGCAGGCTGATTTCCTCCGCGGGGTACGTCTGCTCGCTCCAGTGCCACTTGTCCTTCACATGCCGCAGCACGCGTTTCTCTTCGAGGAATTCCAGCATCTCGCGCGTGGATGCCGCATCCAGTCCAAACGATTCGCCATCGATGAACGGCAACTCAAACGCCGCGCTCTTCACGTGGCTCATCATGATCGACAGGTTGTTCGGATCCACCGTCGCATTTTCCGGCGTCTGCACGAGGAAGTATTCGGGATGATTGATGATGTACTGGTCCAGCGCCGCGCTCGACGCGACCAGGATCGACATCGACACCGTGTTGCGTCGACCCGCGCGTCCGGCCTGTTGCCACGTGCTCGCGACGTTTCCCGGATAGCCCGTCATGATGCAGACGTCCAGCCCGCCGATGTCGATGCCCAGCTCCAGCGCGTTCGTGCTGATCACGGTCATAATCTTGCCGTCGCGCAGGCCCTTCTCGATCTCGCGGCGCTCCGTCGGCAGATAACCCCCGCGATACCCCTTCACCAGCTCGGGATTTTTCCCGGCCTTCTTGACTGCTTCCTTGATATACGTCGCCAGCAATTCCACCCGCAGCCGGCTCCGCGCGAAGATGATCGACTGGATGTCCTTCGACAAAAAGTACTTCGCAATCCGCTCCACCTCGCGCACAACCGGTCGCCGGATGCCGAGCTCCCGGTTCACCACCGGCGGGTTGTAAAACAGGAAATGCCGCTCGCCCGACGGCGCGCCGTTGTCGTTCACCAGCGTGACCGGCGCCTCGATAATTTTCTGCGCCATCTCCTGCGGATTCGCAATCGTCGCGCTGCAGCAAATGAACTGCGGATTCGATCCATAGAACGCACAAATGCGCTTCAATCGCCGAATGATGTTCGCCAGATGACTTCCAAACACACCGCGGTAATGGTGCAACTCATCGATCACGATGAACTGAAGATTTTCGAACAGCCGGATCCACGTCGTGTGGTGGGGGAGGATCCCCGTGTGCAGCATGTCCGGGTTCGTCACCACGATATGCCCGGCGCTCTTGATCGCCCTGCGCGCCGACGCTGGTGTGTCGCCGTCGAAGGTGTACGTCCCGATTTTTACTTCGAGCCCGTCGATCAGATTCTGCAGCTCATGCATCTGATCCTGCGACAGCGCCTTTGTCGGGAACAGATACAACGCGCGTCCGTTCGGATTCGACAACAGCCGCTGCAACACCGGCACGTTATAACACAGCGTTTTGCCCGAGGCCGTCGGCGTCACCACGCACACGTTCTCGCCGTCGAGCGCCGCCTCGACCGCCTTCGCCTGATGCACATACGGCGCCGGCACCCCGCGCTTCTGCAGCCCCGCGACCAGCCGCGCATCCAGCCCCGCCGGCCACTCGCCATACCGCGCGTCCCGCGCCGGCACGGTGTGCCACCCCGAGAGGTTCTGCGTGAACTCCCGGTCCCCCCTCAGCGCATCAATCGTCTGCGCAACATTCATCGCCCGCACCGCCCCCAGATGTGACTATGGAATACCTGAATGTAACATCAGCTACCACAAGGAGCAAGCACAACCTTGTCAGTAAGACCCTTTTATTTTGTCATTCTGAGCGGAGCGAAGAATCTCCGCGTCGGGCAACCCACGATATTGCGAACGCGAGGCTATGCAGGCCAAGTCTTCCGCACATGCGCGATCGCCGCGTCGCGCGAGGTCAAGGTGCCCTCAAGCTGCAGATCCTCAACCGCGCGCAGGATCTCGCTGAAGCGCGGGCCGGGCGCGTAGCCGAGCCCGATGAGGTCGTCTCCCGTGAGCAGGGGAGTGGGGCGGATCTGTTCCGGCGGAAGGCTCGCCGCGCGCTCGCGCAACCATTCGTAGGTGTCCATGCGCCGGTGGCTCGACGCGCAGTCGATCCGAAACAACTCAAGCAGCTCCGAGAAGCCCTCTTCGCGGATCAACCGCTTGAGTTTGCTCTCGCGCATTTCTTTCACGGTCGATACGCGCATGTGCTGGCCGACGAGCCACGTCACACGTTCGGCGTCCGCGTTCGACAACCGCAGACGCTGGCAGATCTCCGCCGTCATATCCGCGCCGACTTTCTCATGCCCGTTGAACCGAATGCGGTCCTCGAAGGTCTGCGTGCGCGGCTTGCCAACGTCGTGCAGCAACACGCTGAGCGCGAGCGTCGGCGATGGTCGCTCCAGCATCTCCAGCATCTTCATCGTGTGCACGAACACGTCGCCTTCGGGGTGATACTCCGGCGGCTGCTCGACGCCCTTCATCGCCGAAATCTCTGGCAGCAGATGCGGCAGCAATCCCGATTCGTCCAGCAGCATAAACCCGCGGTGCGCGTGCCGCTGCGTGAGAATCCGCAGCAACTCATCGCGCACACGCTCGGGACTCGTCTTTTTGATCAGATGCGCCAGTTCCTTCAGCGCCGCAAACGTGGCCGGATCGATCGAAAAGTCCAACTGCGCCGCAAAGCGTACGCACCGCAGCAGCCGCAGATGGTCTTCCATGAACCGGTCATACGCCACGCCCACCGCGCGAATGACCTGCTTCACCAAATCCTCGCGCCCGCCCGCGTAATCCAGCACTTCTTGTGTGCTCGGATCGAAGAACAGCGCATTTACAGTAAAGTCGCGACGCAGCGCATCCTGCTGTTCGTCGCGAAATTCGATCGACACCGGCCGGCGTCCATCCAGATACGGCCCGTCCCAGCGGAACGTCGCCACTTCGATCTGCACGTCGTCGATCAACACGATCTGCACGCCGAAGGCCTTGCCGACGGTGATCACACGCTTAAACAGTTTTTCGACATCGTCCGGTCGCGCGGATGTCGCCACGTCGTAGTCTTTGGGATGCAGCCCCAGCAATTCATCGCGCACGCATCCGCCGGCAAACAGCGCGCGATGCCCCGCGCCCTGCAGCGTGCGGCAGACGGTGAGCGCCGCGTCGCGTGCCGCACTCACGACGGCTTCGCTTCCTGCGCGCTCGGTGCTGATTCCGGCGCTGGGTCAGCTTCGCCGCGAATCGCCTTCGCCTCGCGAAGCCGCCGCAGATGCCGATCGCGGTATTCCGAATATCCCCAATAAATGATCGCGCCCGGCACGGTGAGCGCCGCAATCGACAGGAAGCGGGGGACCAGGTCCAGATTCCGCAAGTCGTACAACAACGTCCGTCCCACCACGAAGACCATATATATAGTCAGCGCCGCCCAGCGGTAGCGCCGCTCCCAGAAAATCAGCCCGAGCACCATCCAGCCCAACGCAAATCCCAGCCAGTACAACGTCAGCGTCTGCATCGGCGCCCAGCGCCACAATCCAATCAGGCCCACGATCACCGCAATCGTTACCACGCCCGTGCGCAGCAACCCGGCCCACGGCCCGCTCCAGCCATGCTTCCGCTCCCACACGAGGCACGCGCGCTCGGCCGTCGCGTAGAACAGCAGCGCCGCGATCAGCCCAGCCAGCATCGCCGTGTTGCCTTCCAGCGGCTCGGCGTAGTCGAACAGGTAATTTGTATAACTCCACGTCGCCAGGCCAATCGTCAGCACACCGCCAAAGCGCAGACCCGCCAGCCGCGTCACACTACCTGCGTACAGCATGCACACCGACAGCGCCAGCCCGCCGATCGCGCTGATCGACGCATCCAACCGCCGGTCCGCCAGCGTGAACAGCATCAGCACCGCCGCCATGAACGGAATCGCCGCCATCGCGTCGTGTTCCCACTGCGTCCCGCCCTGAATTTTGTTCAGGTATCGCTCCCACAAGTAGCCGCCCATGAAAGTCAGCAACGACACGGTCAGCGCGTACGCAATGAAGAACGGCTGCGTCTCAAACCCCGGCACGTTGAGCACGAGGAAGGAGTGGTAACACGCATGCGACCCGATCAGCAGCAGGATGCTGGCCACTTCCACCTGCGGCGCGGCGAGAATCACGCCCACCAGCGCCATCAGAATACCCTCGCCCGCCAGCAGGAACGGCATGCGCGGGTCGCTGCCGAGATCGAGAATCGTGATCGCCATCAGCACCAGCGCCGCCGCCGCCGCATGCAGCAGCGCCATGCCCCAGCCGGAAAAATCGATCCACGTGTCCGCCAGGAACCACTGCCCCTTCGACACGCGCATCTCCGGCGTCACGCGCTGCACATAGTGGTGATAAAACCACGCCACGATGCACCACACGAACGCCGCGCCCACGCTCGAGAACCACCGCGCCGGCACGATGTAGCCCAACGCCTCCACCTCGCGACTCGACGGGATCGAGAACAGACACCCAATCAGCGTGATCAGCAGCAGCCCCTGCCCGAACACCTTGAAGATCACGAGCCCGCTGCGCCAATACGAGAACGCCAGCCCGAGACACTCGATCGACATCGCGACGAGTAACCACTCGTGCGACAAGTACGACTGCAAGGCCAGCGTGAAGATGACAAAGGCCTTCGCCGCGAAAATTTGGAACAGGTAATTGCGCTTCTGCCCCGCGAAGTGTGCGTAGGCCATGAACACAATGAACATGCCCGTCTGCCCGAAGCGGAACGCCCACTCGTACTCCGGCAGGTGTCCACGCACCGAGAACCACGTCAGCGCGAGGTACACAAACGAGTTCACGCCCGCCATCGGCGCCACGGTTTTCCGGTACTCGCCCGTCCGGTGCGCATCCGTCACGCACGCGACCGAAAACACAATGAAAATCAGCGTCAGGAACGCCATCGAGATCCAGAAGTACTGGTCCTCGGTGATGTTCAGCGCCGGCGGCTGCACTTCGAAGAAGTAGATATACGTCACCTGCGTCGCAATCAGTGCCGCCCAACTGAAAAACAGCCACCGGTGCGTCAGGTGGAACAGCAACGCGATCACGGCGACCACCGAACACGTCACCATCGCATAGGTGATGTTGTCCTGCGTCAGGCTGTCCGCCAGACTCAGCACGACGGTGTAGTAAATCAGGAACAGCGCGATGCCCGCCGCCGCTTCACTCTTCCGAATATGCGCCACGATCGCGACGACAACCAGCGCCGCCGCCAACACCGCAATTCCCAACCGGTGATCGTCGAAGAGTTGGGTCGTCTCCAGGAAGAACGCCGCATAGGTCGTGAAGTACAACGACGCGAGTCCCAAGCCGAGGAAGGTCTGCGGGAATAGGCTGTCGTTCTTCCGCCGATACAGGCCATACGCGATCGCGCCGACCGCGATCGTGTAGCCGAGGCCGATTTTCCAGTACCGGCTCACGCCCTCGTCCTGCAGCGTGATCAACGCGCCGAGCACGAACGCCGTCATGAACAGCACGGCCACGATCCGCCCGAGCCAGATGCCGCCGACCCGCGACTCCAGCGACTCGCCCTCGACGCCGCCGATCGCGCGCCCCACGGCATCGCGCACGCTGCCGGAAATCTGCTTGGGAGGGCGAGGCCGCTTCTTGCGCTTGCGCACCGGCTCCTCGGGAACTTGCACCTCGGGCTTGGCGAGAAGAATTTCGACCAACCCGGACAGCTCGCGCACCTGCGCCTCGAGCTCGTCTATCCGGTGGTGGTCGTCTTCAGGAGTCTGCGGTGTTTCGCTGGCCACGAGGCCCCCAAGTCCCGTCGTTACCGCAAGTTATGCACAACTGATTATACTGGATGCAATACGATCTGCGCGAAGACCGCGCCCAAACAGGACTCCAGCATGCTCCACCTTCTCGCCATCCTCGTCATGATTGTCGGACTCATCGGCACCTTTCTAACCTACATCGACAAGCTGCACGTCCTGTCGTTCACCGTCTGGGCCGTCATCGCCGTGGCCGGCGTATTGGCCACCTTGTCCACGCGGCGCCCCGCGAACTGAGCCCCGCCGCACGCATGCCCGATCCGCATAACAGCCTCTTCGCGCGCGCCGCCCGGGGCGAGGCCACGCCGCGCCCGCCCATCTGGCTCATGCGCCAGGCCGGCCGCACCGACCCGCAATACAACGCACTGCGCGAGCGCGACGGCCGCCCGCTAGAGCAATTGTTCTCCGACCCCGATGCCGCGGCGGAAATCTCGCTGCTGCCCAAGCGCATCGGCGTCGACGCGATCATTTACTTCCAGGATATTTTGACGCCGCTCACGCCGATGGGCTGCCCGTTCGTGTTTCGGCCCGGCCCGGTGACGGAGCACCCCATCCGCGACGTGGCGGATGTCGATGCGCTGAAAAAATTCGATCCCGCGCAGGCGCTGCCCTTCATCGGGCAGACCTTCAAGAACATCCAACGCTCGCTGAACGGCGAACTGCCCGTGCTCGGCTTCGCGGGCGCCCCGCTCACGCTCGCGGTCTTCATGATCGAAGGAAAAAGTTTCGGACACACCGCGCCCAAGGCGATGGATTTCTTCTTCAGTCAACCCGAAGCCACGCGCGCGCTGCTCGATCGATTGACCAGGATGACCATCGACTATCTGCAATACCAGATCCGCGCCGGTGCGTTTGCCGTCCAACTCTTCGAGTCCGCCGCGAACCTGCTGACGCGCGATCAATACCGCACCCTCGCGCTTCCCACGCACCAGCGCATCTTCGCCGCCCTGCGCGGCACCGTGCCCACGATCATGTTCGCGCGCGAGTGGGAGGGGGTCGCTGATCTAAACGATTCCGGCGCCGATATCCTCAGCATCCACAGCACCGGCACCATCGCCGCCGCCCGCGAAATCGCCGGACCCAACCGCGTCATCCAGGGCAACCTCAGCAACAAACTCCTCTGCAACGGCCCCCTCACCGCCATCGAACACCAGGCCCGCGCCATCATCGAATCCGGCCAGCGCCGCGGCCACATCTTCAACCTAGACCACGGCCTCCTCCGCGAAACCCCCTTCGAACACGTCGAACACCTAGTGCGATTGGTAAGAGAAATTTGAGCTTTCTGCGACACAATATTGCTGAATCCTTATATAAATGTGCTAGGTTACGCTCGTTTCATAACGAGGGAAAATATGGCGATCGGCAGACGGCGACTTCAGGATCTAATGCTGCAAATATGTGAAGCTGAGAGATCCCAAATTAAGAGTTGGAGAACAGGAGTTCAGTTCGCGGCAGAATTGGGCCTCACTGTTGATCAGCTTTGTGTTCTCGCCACCATCGAACGTTGGAAACAGTCAAGAACGATTCGTCTCGATGGCAATCGGTGTATACACTTGCGGCCGCCGCGCTATCGGATTGCTGTCAATCGCTTTTATTACAGCATGTATCATGCTTTTAGATCCGTTGCTTACCACTATTACGATGGGGACGATCATCAAGAACATAGGGATTTGCCGACCAAGCTTCCATCAGATTTTCCGGATGCTGATAAATGGAAAAACCGGTTGAAGAACGCGCGAGAATTACGTAACCAAGCCGACTACACACCGTTTCCGAAATCCGATGCCGCGTGGAAAAGGAACGCGCTTGAACTAGCAATACATGCGCGTGAAGCCGAGCTGCTTACTAAGTCGTACTTGCAAACGCGAGGAGTAGCGATCAGATGACGACTACCGAAGCCAAAAAATTATTGGAGCGTCACCTCCTCCAATCTTCAATTTCTTATGACCGTATTGAATGCAAAACATATCCAGAAGAAAGCATCCTAATCGCATACGTGTCGCCAAACGACTTGGCCGAAGCTACCGCAATTGGCAATAAGATGGACGAGCTTTTGGCAAAACAAGACTTCAATGGTTTTGTCGCGATTCGTAAATCCACCGAGAAGCGAGCGAAAAAAAAATTAGGCGGTAAGTTAGTAGGCGGGCTAACGGACAATCGTGTTTTGGAGCTTCAGCGATTATTGCAGGAGCGTTCTCGTACGACCGAATCTCAACCTGCACTTCAATACATTAAGGACGCTACTGAAAATATTGCGTCGTGTGCAGCCCCGCGGCACAACTTGATATTCGGTCGACGCGGAGCTGGAAAATCTGCCTTGCTGGTAGAAACAATGCATATAGTTCAGAAAAAGCGTCATCTTACTGTCTGGATGAACGCGCAAACATTTCGCAAGTTAAGTGCAGATGAAATATATCAACTCGTTGTTAAGGAAATTCTTGATGCATTTCGTATATACGAAAAAGAGCACGGGCCTTTGCCTAAAGATATCGCTAGAATCGATGCCTTGAAAAGTGAATTAGAAGACAAAATGAACCGTTTGGCAGAGCCACGTTTCTCGATGGCAACTGTCGTCCCTAGCGTTCACAAACTGGTCAAACAAGTTCTCGGTTATTTCAATCAATCACTGTATGTATTTCTTGATGACTTTCACTATCTCAGCCGCGACCAGCAACCTCTTCTATTGGATCTATTGCATTCTTCCTTTCGAGACTGTAATGCGTGGTTAAAAGTCGCGGCGATTCGGAATCTTACACGCTGGTATGTAGCAAGTGAACAAACCGGACTGCAATCAGGACACGATGTAACGCAGGTAAATCTTGACTTAACTCTTGAGGAGCCTACCCGAGCAAAAGACTTTCTAGAGCGGGTGCTTCAGAGCTTCGCGGAACACGTCGGGATCAATACACTATCAAACGTATTCTCTGCGGCCGCGTTAAATAGGCTGATATTGGCATCAGGGGCGGTTCCTCGTGACTGTCTAACATTGAGTGCTGGAGCGATTAGGTACGCTCGTTCTCGACAAAATGCGGGCAAAGTCGGAGGCGAAGACGTTAATCGTGCTGCCGGTGATGCCGCAAAAAACAAAAAGGCCGAGCTGGAAGAAGACGCTGCATCCATAGGAGGAAGAGCGACAGTATTGTTAGACGTTATGCGGCGCTTACGGGATTTCTGCCTCGAAGACAAAGAATACACGTATTTTCGGGTTGATTTCCGTGAAAAGGAATCTTGCCAAGAATCCTATGCTCTGTTGTCGAGCCTCATGGACTTGCGGCTTATTCACTTACTTAACTCAAGTGTTTCAGATAAAAGTGAAGCTGGACGTCGATATGAAGTTTATATGCTGGATTTGAGTGAGTACTCTGGCCATCGTTTGAAGCGTCAGCTTAATGTACTCGATTTTGTCAAAGGGCGTCTAGTGTTGAAGAAAACAGGGAGTAAGAGTAAGCCGCTGATTGGGACAAATCCGAAATCTGTTTTTGACCTGCTTCGACGCGGGCCTCAATTAAGTCTCCAATCACTCATCCCAGCACAAACAGAACTTCCTGATGGCTCGCAGAATTAACATGCCTAGACACAAGATACATTTTGGTCCGTGTTAAGCACTCGAGTATTTGTTGCATTTTCTTTCGATATTTATCATTGCCACCAACCAATTCACCCTTGTCTCGCAACCGCCCTTATCGCGCAACCATCGTCCCGCCGCGTGACCCTTGTTTCGCACCCCGCGTTTCACCACGACTGCAACACACCAGCACATAGATAGGTAGACGCCGCGAGACCTCCACACCAGCAAGGGTGGCCGGCACGGAGAACTCTCGCGTCGCCCAGGCCATCGCGCCGCGCAAACGGCGCCGGGGGAAGAGTGTATTGATTCCAGCCGTTACCCTGTTTAGGCTTCCGCGCGGAGGGGATCACCCATGGGCACGTCCGACGACCTGGAAATGGTGCTGCGCCTGCTCGCCGCGCTCGCGGCCGGCTCGATGATTGGCTACGAGCGCACCTACCACGGCCGGCCCGCGGGCTTCCGCACGCACGCGCTCGTCTGCATGGCGTCCTGCCTGCTTATGCTCGTCACGGTCTTCGAGGATCACTGGGTCCGCAACGGCGGCGTGTCGTACAGCATCGACCCCACGCGCATGGCGCAGGGCATCATGACGGGTATCGGTTTCCTCGGCGCCGGCGTCATCATCAAGGAAGGCCTCACGGTCCGCGGACTCACCACGGCGGCCTCGGTGTGGATCACGGCCGCCATCGGCGTGCTCGCCGGCATCGGGTTTTACATGCCGATGATCTTGTCGGTCCTGCTCACGCTCGGCGTGCTCTCGGTCTTCCGCCGGATCGAAAACATCATGCCCGTGGAAGTGTTCTATCAGCTCGACGTGCGCTCGCCGCGTAACACGGCGTTGCCGGAGACCGAACTGCGCGCGCTCCTCGCGAAACACGGTTTCAGCATCGGCAGCTTCAGCTATGGCCTGCACGACGAAGGCCGCATCATCCGCCACACCATGGTCATCCGCACCACCGACCGCCACAGCATCTCGACCCTCGCCGTCACGCTCGAGGCCACGCCCGCCATCCTCGAATTCCGCATCGCGCCCGCGGGCGACTGAGTGGCATACGCATGCCGCAGAATATAGTCATCAACCGTCGTTGAGGACCGAATGTACATCCCCGCGCACAACAAAGAAACCGACCTCGCCGTAATCCACGGCCTGATCCGCGAGCGCCCGTTCGCCGCATGGATCACGCAAGGCGCGGACGGCCTTGTGGCGAACCACATCCCGTTCCTGATCGACCCTGCGCGCGGACCCTACGGCACGCTGATCGGCCACGTCGCGCGCGCGAACCCAATCTGGCGCACGTTCTCGACGACCACGCCGTCGCTCGTGATCTTCCAGGGCACGCAGGGCTACATCACGCCCGCGTGGTACCCGAGCAAGCTGACCGACACCAAGACCGTGCCCACGTGGAACTACACCGTCGTCCACGCGCACGGCATCCCGCGCGCGATCGAAGACACTGGCTGGCTGCTGAACCACGTCACGCAACTCTCGGACACGCACGAAGCCGCGCAGGCGCATCCTTGGAAAGTCACCGACGCGCCGCGCGAATACATCGACGCAATGCTGCGCGGCATCGTGGGCATCGAGATCCCCATCGACCGCATCGAGGGCAAGTGGAAGGTCAGCCAGAACCGCACCGCCGAGGACAAGCAGGGCGTCATTGCCGGGCTCGCGGCCCTCGGCGATGACGAATCCACGGCAATGTCCGCCCTCGTGCGCCGATACGCCGAAAAATCGGAAAGGAAAGGATAGTGGACACGCATTTCGCCCAGCGTTTATAGGGCATTCGGCACGATTCCGCGTTTCTGTGGTAACAATTATACGTAGTCCGCGTGAGGCGTTTGGGGGTATTCGCGGGCTTCGGGGGAAACGCGGTGAAGGTCCGGGTATCGCCGGAGGTGGGCGCGCTATTGGACCAGGCGGAGACCATCTGCCTGCGCCGCGGCTCCGTCTATGTCGGCGTTGAACATCTCTTCGAAGCGCTCGTCACCGATGACGCGCACCTGCCCGCCGCGCTGCACGCCCACGCCGGGACATTCCACGCCGTCGTCGAACGCCTCTATCGCGATGCCTGGCGCGGGCGCATGCCCGAGACCAGCGGCGAAACGTTCTACACGCCGCGCTGCGCCGCAACGGTTCACGAGGCCGCGCGCCTCGCGAGTCGCATGCGCTGCACCACCACGACGGCCGGCCACGTGTTGCTGGCCTTGCTTGCCGATGCACACGCCGCACCAAGCCGCACGCTCGACGCGATGGCGTGCGATCGCGGCGCGTTGTTGAATGCGCTGCGCGATACGCTTACCAAGTTCACATCCACATCTGCGGTCACGCAATCGTCCGCATCCGCACCGCAACCGAAGCCATCCACTGCAACAAGCACGCAGGTAGTAGAGGAGAAGTCCACGCCGGAGGCCGAGCGCCCGGTGGATGTCAGCACTTTCACACGCGATCTCACCGCGCTCGCGCGCGAAGGCCACATCGAGCCCGCCAACGGCCGCGGCCGCGAACTGATGCAGCTCGTCGAGATCCTCGTGCGCAAGGGGAAACACAACGCGATCCTCGTCGGCGAAGCCGGCACAGGCAAAACGAAGATCGTCGAAGGCCTCGCGTGCCAGATGGTGTCCGGCGCACTCCGCGAAGTGCTGCCGCAGACGCGCATTCTCGAACTAAACGTCGCCGCGATGATGTCCGGCACGGAATACCGCGGGAAATTCGAAGCCAAGGTCTTTGCGCTGCTCGAAGAACTCAGCCGCGCGCACGACACCATCCTGTTTATCGACGAAATCCACCTGATCATGGGCTCCGGCGCCACGGACGGCAGCAACCTCGATCTCGCCAATCTGCTCAAGCCCGCGCTGGGCCGCGGCGAATTGCGCTGCGTCGGTGCGACGACGCTGAAGGAATACCGCCAGTGCATCGCGAAAGACCCGGCGATGGAGCGGCGCTTCCAGACCGTGCGCGTGGAGCCGCTGTCGCCCGAGGCGACGCTCGGCGTGCTCGAGTCGTTGCGTGCTTCGCTTGAAGAACATCATTGTGTCGAAATTACGCCCGCGGCGATGGAATCCGCCGTGCAACTCACCGAGCGCTATTTGCCGAATCGCCAGTTGCCCGACAAGGCCATCGATATTCTCGACCAGGCCTGCGCGCGCGAACGCATCAAGTGGGTAACGCGTCAACAGCATGATGCCGATGAGAAAATGCGCGTCGTGACGCCGCACACGATCCGCAAAGTCGTCAGCCTCGTTTCCGCCGTGCCGATCGAAGAAATCACGCGCGATGAGCGCGCACGCCTGACCGATCTCGAAGCACGCCTCGCGCGTCGCGTCATTGGGCAGGATGACGCCGTCGCAAAAGTCGCCGCCGCCGTGAAGCGCGCACGCACCGGTCTCGCCGATCCGAATCGTCCCGACGCCGTGATGCTTTTCCTCGGCCCGACGGGCGTGGGGAAGACCGAACTCGCCAAGCAACTCGCCAAGCAAGTCTTCGGCTCCGCGCAGCACTTGCTTCGCTTCGATATGTCCGAGTTCTCCGAAGAAACGTCGGTTGCCAAGCTTATCGGCGCCGCGCCGGGATACGTGGGCTACGGCGAAGAAGGCCGCCTCACCGGCGCCGTGAAGGACGCACCGTTCTCGGTGTTGCTGTTCGACGAAATCGAAAAAGCACATCCGCGCGTGTTCGATTTGCTGCTACCGATTCTCGACGAAGGCCGCCTGAAAGACTCCGACGGCCGCCTGGTCGACTTCCGCCATTGCATGATTGTGTTCACGTCGAATGTCGGCGCCGATGTATTGTCGCGCGCGGGTGCCGGGGTGGGGGAGAGGGAAATCCTCGACGCGCTCCACGGTCACTTCCGGCCTGAATTCATCAACCGCATCGACGAAATCGTGCCGTTCTATCCGCTCTTGTTCGAGGACGTGCGCGCGATCCTGAAAGGCATGATCGACGGCGTGCGCGGTCGGTTGAAGGATCAGGACATCCGCGTGCGGATGTACCAGCGTGCGTACGAGTTCCTAGCGCAGGAGGGATACAGTCCTGCCTTCGGCGCACGCGAACTGCGCCGCGTGGTCGAGCGCCTCGTCGTCAATCCAATCAGCGAACGCTTGTTGTCCGGCGAATTCGGAAACGGCGACGTCATTGAGGTCCTCATCGAGAACGATGAACTCGCCTATCGCAAGGGCGAACGCCGCGACGCGGCGGTGGAGTCGCTCGCATGAGCCCCGTCGCGCAGCATCACGACACGCTCACCGTCATCAACGGTCCCGAAGACGGCACCGAGTTCGCGCTCACGCACCGCGGCTTCGCGATCGGCGCCGAAGGCAACTGCGCCGTGAACATCCGCCTCGATCAGCTCGTGCGCGAGGTACACGCGCGCGCCGAGGTGATTTCCGAAGGCTATCGCTTCCGCAGCGCGAACGGCGCGCGGCTGTATATCAACGGCCGCGCCGTGGGCGCGATTCGCTCGCAGGTTGCCAAACACGGCGACGTCCTCCGTGTCGGCGGCACGGACCTCGTGCTCACCTGCGGCGCCGAAGGTCTCGCCGGCCGCAGCCGCGGCCTCCGCCGACAAAGCGACTGGCTCTGGGCTGCGCGGCAGTCCATCAGATTCATTACCCGCGCGAGCAGCGCGATTGGCCGATTCATTGGCAATGTGTTGGGTTTCGCCCGACGTCACTGGCTAGTCGCAGCCGCCATCGCCTTCCTGATCGCCTATGCCACTATTCCTGCGGTGCGCGAGTGGGGGAATTCCGTCGGCATCCGGGCCCAGGCACTGGGCCTTTTTTAGTCGATTTTCCTCTCCGAAGCACGATTTCGGTTGAAATTCGGGTCGAATTTTTGCTATTTTCCCCACTTACTACCACCACAGCTAATTGTGCATTATTTTCGACTTCGAACTACTAATTGCACAAAATAGCTCTAAAATGGAGCTAATTTAGAGACTCCCGAAAAGACCCGCCAAGAAAAACGTTGACAAACGCCCCATTGAGTGGTAGATTTGGCGTGATTCGTGGTAGAAAGTGGGTTACGGGAGTTTTACCGTGTACTTCGGCGAGTATCCGACAACTTTGGACGACAAAGGTCGGGTCACCATGTCCGCTCCGTTCCGGAAGACGGCCGAAGTCATGTCGCATGCCGTGTGGTTTATGACCCGCGGGTTCGACGGCTCCCTGTTTATCTTCCCGAAGGAACGCTGGGACGTGATTCGGAACGAATCCTCCCGCTATTCGACGATGGACTCCCGCGCGGTCGATTTCCGCCGCATGTTCTTCGGCAGCGTTTCCGAAGTGCGGCCGGACGGCCAGGGCCGGATTCCCGTCGCCCAGCACCTCCAGGATCACGCGGGCCTCAGCAAGGAAGCCGTCATCGTCGGGTGCGACGACCACCTCGAACTGTGGTCGCGCGACGGCTGGAAGAAGTACCAGAAGGCCATGGAATCTCAGTACAAGGAAATGGGACGCGAGTTGTTCAGGCCTGCCGGCTCGGGGGAGTCGGCAGACCGGAATTAACGCAACGCGCGTCTTTTGCATCGCCGGTGTGGGACAGCAAGGCAAGGTAAGGCAAGACCGGGGATTTGGGGACACGGACCTGGGGGTCCGAGGAGGAGGAAGGGCATGATCAGCATAGAGACCCTGCGTCGAGGGGGCGTCACGATCGTTCGCGTCGAGGGGGACGTGGATGAAGACGGCGTGCGTCAGTTGCGCATGACTTTGGTGAACTGCCTGCGCGACAACGGGTACACGGTGGTCGTGAACTTGTCGGGGATGAAGTTCATCAGCTACATGGGCGTGGGCGTGCTCGTGGAGCGGCTCCGTCAGTTCCGGACGTACAACGGCGACATGAAGCTCGTCGGCTTGAACGTCTACACCCAGCGCCTGTTCCGGATGACCGGGGTCACCTCGCTGTTCGATGTTTACGACACCGAGGCGGACGCGATCCGGGAGTGCCAGAAGGCGGCCTAGTGTCGCCGCATGTTTCCGTTCTCGCCGCCGAGGCGCTCGACTACCTCGCGGTGCGCGAAGACGGAGTGTACGTCGATTGTACGGCGGGTGCCGGGGGGCACTCGACGCTGATCGCGGGACGGTTGGGTCCGGGGGGACGCCTGATCGCGATCGATCGAGATCCAGAGGCGGTAACACTCGCGCTCGGAAAACTCAGGGGGCACGCACGGGCGACCGTCGTGCAAGGGAACTACGGTGACCTGGCTTCTATTGCGGTTACGCTGGGTATCGAGAAGGTGGACGGTGTTCTGATTGACGCCGGCCTGTCGAGCATGCAGCTCGACGATCCCCGGCGGGGGTTTACGTTTCAGCAGGAGGGTCCGCTCGACATGCGGATGGACCCGACACAAGGCCGCACGGCGGCCGACTACCTCGCGGCTGTGGACGAGGAAGAGCTGGAGCGGGTATTGCGCGTGTACGGCGACGTACCGCGGGCGCGGAGGCTGGCGCGGGCAATGATCGAGCAACGCGAGAAACATCCCATCCAAACGACGCAAGATTTGGTCACGGTTCTCGTCGAAGCGTGTCACACCGGCGGCAAAGTGCCGGATGAAACACGCCAAATTTTTCAGGCGATTCGCATTGCGGTGAACGGCGAATTGGACTCATTGACGAAAGGCATCGAAGCCGCCGTCGAGTTGCTCGGCCAGGGCGGCCGCCTTGTTTGCATCACGTTTCATTCCGGCGAAGACCGGATTGCGAAAAACCAACTACGCGACATGTCGCGCCCGATCCGGTTGATGCACGCCGACGGGCGCGTGAAGGGCACCGTTCCGCCGAAATTGCGCCTGCTCACGAAGCAGTCCGTGACGCCGTCGGCGCAGGAGATTCGCACCAATCCGCGGGCGCACAGCGCGCGGTTGCGTGCGGCCGAAAAACTGTAAGGGGGGAGCATGCGAAAAGGACGGCGTCGCCGGCGGGTCTCGCTCCGCGGCTGGTGGCGTGCGCTGCCGTTTGTAATCCTGGCCGGCGCGACCTTCTTCGTGTTCACCTGGTTGCACGCGCAGCGCCTGCACAACGAATACCGCGCGATTGAGTTGGCCTCCGAGATCGACCGCGTGAAGGATCGCATTGCGAGCCTGCGCGGCGAACGTTTCCGTCTCGGCCGCATGGAACGCATCAGCGAGGCCGCGCCGCAACACGCACTCATCGAGCCGAAGCCCGGCCAGGTGACCGTGCTGCAGCCGACCGCCGAAGACTTCAAAACCTTCGCGAAGGCGTCACAACCCATTAAAAAAGAAACGCGCCCGACCCGCAGCGTCGTGTTGATTCTCGATGCGCCGGCCGCGCCCGCCGAAACGCCCGCCACCGCGCTCGCGCAGACGCCCGCGCCGGTCGCGGCCACATCGGAGGGGAACCTGTGAAGCGCACCCCCGCCGCGAGCAAGCGCATTCATCAGAAAGAGCCGGTTGTGGCCGATGGCCCCGGCAAAACTCAGCGCATCCGCATTCGCGTGTTGATGTTCTTGTTCGTGTTGCCGTTCACGGCCGTTGCAGCGCGTCTCGTCATGTTTCAAACCGATCCTGATCTGCGGTTCAACGAAGAAGAGCTGTATCACATCGCGTCCGTCGCCATTCCTCGGCCGCGCGGCGAAATTTTCGACACGAACGGCCGCGTGCTCGCGACGAACAAAGACGTTCCCTCGCTCAGCGCCAACCCGAGCAAGGTGAAAGACCCCGCTGCGCTGGCCACCTGGCTTGCGCCGCGCCTGGGCGAAGATGCCGGGTCGATCCAGAGCAAGCTGACCCGCCGCGACAAGCAGGGCAACCTGATGCAGTTCGTGTGGCTCAAGCGCCGGATGACGGGCGAAGAATTCGCGCGGCTGGGCGACATTACGCAGGCGCCGACACGTTCCGCGCTTTCGATCGAGCACGAGCCGATGCGGTCGTACCCCGAAGGCGAACTCGCCGCGCACATCATCGGCTTTGCGAATCGCGAGAACGTCGGCAGCGAAGGCCTCGAGTCGCGCTTCAACACGTATTTGCAGAGCAAGGCCGGTCGCCGCGTGTCGCGCACCGACCGCCAGCAGAACATGATGGGCTTCCGCACGCTCGAGTTCGAACCGCCCAGCGGCGGCGATGACGTTTACCTGACGATTGACTCCGCAATTCAGTTCAGCCTCGAAAAAGAACTCGATCGCGCGATCGCCGACAACAACGCCACGCGCGCGATGGGCATCATTCTCGATCCGAAGACGGGCGCCGTGCTCGCGATGGCTACGCGTCCGGCCTTCGATCCGAATGATTACAACAAAACGAAGCCGGAACTCCGCCGCAACGGCGCGATTATCGACATGTTCGAGCCGGGCTCGGCTTTCAAGATCGTGACCGCCTCGGCCGCGCTCGAACTCGGCCTCGTCGAGCCGGACGATCCCATCGATTGCATGGGCGGTCGCTTCAATCCCTACGGCCACTCCATCCGCGACACGCACCCGATGCACGTCGAGCCGTTCTCCACCTGTTTCGCGGCCTCCAGCAACATCGCGATGATCAAAGTCGCCGCGCTGATCGGCCCGGAACGCCTCGAATCCTGGATCCACCGCTTCGGCTTTGCCGAACCGACCAGCCTCGGCCTGCCGGGCGAAGAGAAGGGCATTCTGTCGCCGCGCGCCCGCTGGTCGCGCCTCACCATGGGCTCGCTGCCGATGGGTCAGGAAATCTCCGTCACGCTGACACAGCTCGCGCGCGGGTTCAGCGTCGTCGCGAACGGCGGGGTGCGCGTCGAGCCCTATCTCGTTGAAGAAGTGCGCTCGAAGGAAGGCGCCCTGCGCTGGAAACACGAAGCCAAGGATTCTGAACGCATCATCTCCGAAAAAACCTCGCAGACGATGCGCGAACTCTGCTACGAAGTCATCGTGAACAAGGAAGGCACGGGCACCTATGCCGCGATTCCGGAATACCGCGTCGGCGGCAAGACCGGCACGGCCCAGATCGCGATGCCGGGCGGCGGGGGATACTACGCCGATCGCTATACGGCCGTCTTCGCCGGCTTTGCGCCCGTGAATGATCCGAAGGTCACGTGCGTTATCGTGGTACAGGAGCCGATGCAACGCATGCACTTCGGTGGCTACGTCTGCGGGCCGGTGTTCCAGCGCGTTGTGCGCGAGGCCCTCATTCGGCTCAACGTGCCGCCCGATCCGATGGACCCCGCGCAGATTCCAAAAAGCATCGCGCCCAAGCCCGAAGTGGTTGACCGCGTGCAACTCGCCGCGTTCGAGCCGGAAGAAGAGGGCGTGCGGCTCGACGGCCTGGAACTTCTCAAGGCCGGTAAGGATGACACCTACACGGGACCCCGCCTGCCGAGTTTTGTGGGCATGTCGAAACGGGACGCCAAGGAATTGGCCGTTTCGCTGGGCATTGCGTGGGACCCGCAGGGGGCGGGGCGCGTGATCAGGCAAGATCCACCGGCGGGGACGCCGCTGCAAGACGTGCGGCAGTGCATCCTGATTTTCGCGACGGGGGTCGGCCGATGACGCTGGGTTCGAATGAGATTGGTTCGTTATTGGGCGTGCCTGTGCGGCCGGGGCTCGTGTTCGGCGCGGTGACGTCCGACTCTCGCAAGGTAAACCTCGGCACCTTATTTATTGCGCTGCGCGGTGTGCAGTCCGACGGCCACGACTTCGCGCACCAGGCCGCGGCCAAGGGCGCGCTGGCCATCATGGGCGAGCGCGACGGCATCGATACGCTCGCGGGCGTGCCCTATATCCGCGTGCCGCATGCGCGCCGCGCGCTCGGCCTGTTGGCGCACCACTTTAACGGCGATCCTTCGCGCAAGATGACCGTCATCGGCGTGACCGGCACCAACGGAAAATCCAGCACCGTATATTTGACCAGCCGGATCCTCACGCAGGCGGGCAAACGCGTCGCGCATTTCGGCACGCTGGGTTACTGCATCGGCGAACTCACGATCGGCGCGGAGCACACAACACCCTTCGCCGAAGACCTCGCGTATATGTTCGGCCTCGCGCAGCGGGAACGTTGCACGCATGTCGTAATGGAAGCCAGCTCGCATTCGCTCGAACAGGAGCGCGTCGCGGGTATTGAGTTTTCCGTCGGCGTGTTCACGAATCTCACGCAGGACCACCTCGACTACCACAAGGACATGGAGGACTACCTCCAGCAGAAGTTGAAACTCTTCGAACGCATCCAGGGTCCCGGCAAATGCACGGTGGCGAATCTGGACGATCCGGCGGGCAAGCGATTCGTGGCGGCATCGAAAGTGCCGTGCCATACCTACGGCCGGCGCGGCGACGTGCGCGCGGAGAATATCCGCATGGACGCACGCCGCACGATCTTCACCGTCGAATCGCCGTGGGGCCGCGCCGAAATTTCGATGCACCTGCTCGGCAAGCACAACGTGGCCAACGCGCTCGCCGCGATCACGGCCTGTGGCGGAATCGGCATTCCGATATCGACGATCGCCGAAGGGGTCGAGTCGCTGGCCTCTGTGCCGGGACGTTTTGAGCATGTCGACGTAGGGCAGGACTTTCAGGTCATTGTGGATTACGCGCACACCGAAGATGGTCTGCGCAATGTGTTGCATGCCGCGCGCGAGATTTGCGGCGGCCGTCTGATTGTTCTATTCGGATGCGGCGGCGATCGGGACAAAACCAAGCGCCCGAAAATGGGCGCCACCGCCGCGGAACTCGGCGACTTTGCGATTCTGACCTCGGACAATCCGCGCACGGAGCAGCCTGAGCGCATTTTGCTCGATGTTGAGATCGGCCTGCAGCGCTCGGGCAAGAAAAAAGGCGACAGCTATCTCGTGATTGCCGATCGGCGCGAAGCCATCCAGCGCGCCATCGACATGGCACGCCCGGGCGACCTTGTGATGATCGCCGGCAAGGGGCACGAGGACTACCAGATCATCGGCAAGGAAAAGATTCATTTCGATGATCGCGAGACCGCGCGCCACATCCTCGAGGCGACGCGCGCGTGAACGGCTGGCGCTACACCCTCGAAGATCTCGCCGCACGGATCGGAACGGCCGCGCCGAAAACCACGATGACCTTTAATTCAGTATCGACCGACACGCGCACGCTGAAACCCGGCGACGTGTTCTTCGCGTTGTCCGGTGAAAATTTCGATGGCAACAAGTTCGTGGCGGATGCCTTCGCCAAAGGCGCCGCTGCTGCTGTTGCCAGTGCGCCGAATGCCGCCGGCCCCTGCTTGGTCGTTGAAAATCCGCTGAAGGCGCTACAGCGCTTCGCTTCGGCGCATCGCATGCAATACAAGATTCCCGTGATCGCGATTACGGGCTCCGTCGGCAAGACGACCAGCAAGGATTTCACCGCGGCCGTCCTCGCGAGCAAATTCCGCGTCACAAAGACCGAAGGCAACCTGAACAACGACATCGGTCTGCCGCTCTCGCTGCTCCGTCTCGACGCGCAGACCCAGGTGGCCGTCATCGAGATGGGTGCAAATCACGTCGGCGAGATTAAAGGCCTGTGCGAAATGGCCCGGCCGACCGAATCCACCATTACCACCATCGGCGAAGCGCACCTGGAAGGCTTCGGCTCCATCGAGCGCGTGGCCGAAGCGAAATCGGAAATCGCGATGGGTCTTGGTCCCTCGGATACGTTTTATGTAAACACTGACGACCCGCGTTGCCGGCGCATCGGCGAGCAATGCCGCGCGCGCAAGGTGTATTTCGGCCGCGAAGGCGATGTGTCGATTCGCGACTGCACCTTTGACGCCGCCGGCGACATGGTGCTCACGCTCGATCCCATCGGCAAACTACACCTGCTGCTGCCGGCGCGCGCGCACGCGACGAATGTCGCGCTCGCGGTCGCGATCGGCTTGCAGCACGGCGTCAGCGATTTCCAAACGCCGCTGGCCGAAGCCGCGCGCAATGCTCGCCGCTTCAAATTGATGCAGGTCGGGCCGATCACGGTGCTCGACGACAGTTATAATGCGAACCCGACCTCCATGCGCGCCGCGCTCGAAGCGCTCGGCGAGCGCAAGGTTGAGGGCGCGCGCATGGCGGCCCTGGGGGATATGCTCGAACTCGGCGCTGATGCCGAACGCCTGCACGCCGAGATCGGTCGGAAGGCCGCTGCGTGTGGCGTGAAGCGGCTGTATGTGCGCGGCGCGTTCGCGCGCGCGACGGCAAGCGGCGCGACGGCGGGGGGATGTCCGTCGGTCGAAGTGATGGATTCGCACGAGGCGATCGCTGAAGCGATTGCCGCGGTGGGGGAGGCCGGCGATTGCCTGCTCGTGAAGGGCTCGCGCGGCATGCGGATGGAGAAAGTGATTGAGTGCCTGCGGGGATTGTACGGTTCCTCGCTGGGGGCGGGCACGGCCAACGGATCGCACTAGATGCTGTTTTTGATTGCCGATGCGCTGAGGGAACAGTTCAGTTTCCTCAATGCGTTCACATATCTGACCACGCGCGCCGGCCTGGCGCTCGTCACCGCGTTTGTCATGAGCGTCGTCGTCGGGCCGCGCGTGCTCGATTTCCTGCGCGCGCTCAAGGTCGGCCAGTTCATCAAAAAAGACCACGTCGCGGACCTTCACGCGCTGCACAAGACCAAAGGCGGCACGCCCACGATGGGCGGCCTCTTGATTGTTCTATGCACGGTCGTATCGGTCGTGTTGTGGGGCCGTTTTTCGAACCGGTTGCTCTTCGTCGCGCTGGCCGTGTTCATCGGCCTTGGTTTCGTCGGTTTTCTCGACGACTACATCAAGCTGCGTCGCAAGCACAACGACGGGCTGAGCGCGCGCGCAAAGTTTCTCGGACAGATCATCGTCGGCGCGTTGCTTGGCTCCTACGTGTATTTCTTTCCGATTACCTACGGATCGTCCTACCTACGCGCAAACGATATTTCCGATTGGGACGGCTTGATGGCCGCGCTCGCGTCGGAAGCCGGCAGCGATCCGAATACCGAACTCGGCACCTTCGGCTCGCGATTGAGTCCGGAGTTGCACGCGGCGCTAAAGACCGATCCCGCTCAGCCGCAAACGCGCGATGGATTGCTGGAAGCGCTCAACGCGGCGCTGGAACAGCGCGATTTGTACTCTGAAGTCGTGTGGCACGATGCGCCCGGCCTCAATGGCGAAGTAAACGAAATGCTCGGGCCGGGGTTGTCGCGGCTGAACAAGCGAGACGTCGTGCGTTTCAATCGCCTGCTGCTTGAGATCGCCGCGCCAGACTACATCGTAAAAAGCCCGCGCGGATTGCAGACCAAAGTCGCCGTACCCGGTTTGAAAGACCTAATGATCCCGCTCGGCATCGGCTACATCTTGTTCGTGATTGTCATTATTGTTTCGACGTCGAACTGTGTGAACTTGACGGATGGCCTCGACGGCCTCGCCGCGGGTGCGTCGGTCGTTTCCATCTCCGCCTTCACCGCCCTGGCATACATCGTCTCGCGCGCGGACTGGTCGAGTTACCTCTTCGTCACCTACATCCCCGAAGCGGGCGAGCTGACTGTGTTCGGCGCGGCCGTGCTCGGTGCTGGACTCGGCTTTCTGTGGTTCAACGCGCACCCGGCCGAAGTGTTCATGGGCGATACAGGCTCGCTCGCGCTCGGCGGCGTGCTGGGTGCGTTTGGCGTGCTGACGAAACAGGAACTGCTGATCCCCATTGTGGGCGGTCTGTTCGTGATTGAAGGCCTCAGCGTCGTGATTCAGGTCACGTCGTTCAAACTGCGCAAGAAGCGCGTCTTCAAAATGTCGCCAATTCACCACCACTTCGAATTGCTCGGATGGTCGGAAACGAAAGTCGTCGTCCGTTTCTGGATACTCGCGTTCGTGTTCGCGTTGTTGAGTCTGGCGACGCTGAAGCTCCGGTGATGCCATGATCGATGTCAAAAATAAACACGTCACCATCGTCGGCATGGGCCGCACGGCCGTCGCCGCCGCGCGATTGCTGCTGCGCGAAGGCGCCATGCCCTTTGTATCTGATTCCGAAAACCGTTCGGCGATGGCGCCATACAAGGAAGAACTCGAAGCGCTCGGCGTACCCTACGAATGCGGCAACCACAGCCCGCTCGCGTTCCACCGTGCGCAGATCATCATGCCCAGTCCCGGGGTGCCGCCGACGATCGAACCTGTCGCGCGCGCGATTGAAAATGGCGCGACGCTTGTGAGCGAGTTGGATTTCGCCTTCTCGCGCTGCATTCGGCCGATTCTCGCCGTCACCGGCACGAACGGCAAAACCACGACCACCGAGCTGCTCGCCGCGCTCGTGCGCGCCTGCGGCTTTCGGGTCGCGCTTGCCGGCAACAACGCGACGCCGTTCTCCGGCGCGCTCGTAAACGGTGACGTCGATTACGTCGTACTGGAAATCAGCAGTTACCAGTTAGAAACCTCGCGGATTTTCCATCCGTGGATCGGCGCGATCTTGAACGTAACGCCCGACCATCTCGCGCGGCACAAGAGCATTGAGCAATACGCCGCCGAAAAGGCGCGCATGTTCGTCAAGCAGACGGCACAGGAATTCGCGCTGGTGAACGAGGACGACCCCATCTGCTCCGGACTCGCCGGCGGCAGCGGGGCGCAGCGCATCGCGTTCAGTCTGGAAAGACGCATCGATCACGGCCTCTGGCTCGACGGTGAAGCCATCCGCGAAGGCGCGCGTGAAGTCGCGAAGCGCTCCGACATTCCACTGCCCGGCCGGCACAACGCGGCCAACGCGCTCGCAGCGCTCGCCATGATGCGCGCCGGCGGTTTCGATTGGAACAAATGCCTCGCCGGCCTGCGCTCGTTCCGCGCGGTTGAACATCGGATCGAACCCGTCGCCACCATCGACGGCGTGGACTATGTGAACGACTCCAAATCCACGAACATCGACAGCCTGCGCGTGGCGTTGGAAAGCTACGACCGCCCGATCGTGCTGATCGCCGGTGGACGCGGCAAGGGCAGCGATTACCGCGTGTTGCGCGACCTCATGGCAAAGCACGTCAAAACAATGATCACCATTGGCGACGATGCACCGAAGTTCGAAGAGGCTTTCGGCGATATCGTTTCCTTTACGCGCGCGCACTCGATGGACGAGGCCGTGTATCGCGCACAGGAGCGCGCCTCGCGCGGCGACGTAGTGCTGTTGTCGCCCGGCTGCGCGAGTTTCGACTGGTTTTCAAACTTTGAAGAGCGGGGGAAGGTGTTCAAGCGCGCCGTCGCGGCCCTTTCGTCCCGCCAGCCGACAGGAGCCGGAGCGAGCTAATGCGTCGTGAGTCTTTGTGGCTGGTGAGTTTGATGCTCGCGATCGTCACGGTCGGCGTGTTGACCGTGTACAGCGCGAATTCCGTGTACGACACGGCCAACCGGCTCATGCTCAGGCATATGTTCTACGTCGGCGTCGGCCTGACCGGCATGATGGTGATGTCTCAGATCGACTATCAGAAATTCGGAAACACATTCTTCGTGCGTTTCGCGGCCGTACTCTCGATCACGTTGCTCGTCGCCGTGCTCGTGCCCGGCATTGGCATGAAGATCAACGGCGCGCGCCGCTGGATAGACATCGCCGGGTTTGGCTTTCAGCCCTCCGAGTTCGCGAAATTCGCCATGCTTCTGTTCCTCGCGGCCGGGCTTTCCAAAAAACAGGACCAGATAACCAGCTTCACACGCGTGTTCATTCCATACGCGCTCGTGATCATGATCTTTACGGTACTCATCGTCGCCGAAAAAGACCTTGGCACGCCCGCCGTGCTCGCGGCCTCCGGCTTCACGGTGCTCATCATCGCCGGCGTCCCGTGGATGTACCTGCTGCCCAGTGCCGGGCTCGGCCTGGCCGGCGTCGCCGCGCTTGTGATCACCAGCCCGTACCGCGCGCGCCGTCTGATGGCTTTCCTCGATCCCTGGAGCCATCGCGACCAGGAAGGTTACCAGCTCATCCAGTCCATGACGGCTTTCGTGAACGGTTCATACTGGGGCCGCGGTCCCGGCGGCGGCGAACAAAAGCTGCACTACCTGCCCATGTCGAACACCGACTTCATCTTCGCCGTCTGGGGCGAGGAAACCGGCATCGTCGGCTCCGTGGTGCTCGCGCTGCTGTTCATCGGGCTCGTCGCCGTATCGCTGCGCATCGCCATGTATTCGCGCGACATGTTCGGCACGCTCCTCGCCGGCGGATTCGCCGCGTTGATTGGCATTCAGGCCGCCTTTAACATGATGGTCTCGGTCGGCCTGCTGCCGACCAAAGGGTTGCCGTTGCCGTTCATCAGCATGGGGGGCACCTCGCTGATTGTCTTCATGACGATGATGGGCATCGTGCTCAACGTGGGACTCCACGCCGAAGCCCCGCGCCGCCGTCTCGCGGCCGCGCCGGCCGCCGCGTGACACCCCCGCGCAACGCATCGCCGGACCACACATGCGCCTGATGATCACAGGGGGCGGCACCGCCGGACACACCTCGCCGGCCGTCGCCATATTCGAAGAATTGCAGAAGCGCGACCCCGCGCTCGAAGTGCAATGGGTCGGCCGCCGCGGCAGCATCGAAGAAACCGTGGCCACCAAGCTCGGTATCCCGTTTCGTGGCGTGGCCGTCCGCGGCTGGCCTCGCGCGGGCATCGTGGGGCGCGTTACGGCGCTCGCGCGGCTCGCGTTCGGCGGCGTGCAAGCCTGGATACACTTGCGGCGTTTCCGGCCGCAGGCCGTGTTGGGCGTGGGGGGGTACGTATCGGTGCCGCTCGTTTGGGTCGCGCAGAAGACCGGCGTGCCCACGCTGTTGCACGAGCAGAACACACACCTCGGAATGGCGAATCGCCTGCTGGGTAAGGATGCTTCGCGGCTCCTGCTAAGTTTTCCGAACACCACCGGCAATTTTCCAAAAGATCGCGCGCTCGTCGTCGGCAATCCCGTGCGCGCGGGATTTATCGCGCCGCTCGATCGCGAGAGCGCCCTGCGAAAAATGAATCTCGATCCCGGCATTCCGCTCGTGCTTGTCGTCGGCGGAAGCCAGGGCGCGCGCACACTGAACGAGGCCATGGCGGGGATGCTCGATCAGTTCGGCCCGCGCGACGCGCAGTTTTTGTGGATGACGGGCAAGACAGGCCTCGACGCCGCACGTGCCGCCGCGGCCAATGCGACTGCGACGGTACAACCGGCGGCCTTCATCGACGATATGGCCACGGCCTGCGCCGCCGCGACGCTCATCGTCAGCCGCGCGGGTGCATCGAGCACGGCGGAGATCGCGGCGCTAGGCAAGCCATCTATTCTCGTGCCGTTCCCACACGCAACAGACAATCATCAGGAAACCAACGCACGCGCCTTCGAAGCCGCCGGCGCCGCCATTGTGTTGCTGGATTCGGAATGCACGGCGGACCAACTCGCACGCGAGATTCGCAACCTTTTGAGCAGTCGCGACCGTCTGCGCACGATGGGCCAGGCCGCGCGCAGCCTCGCGCGCCCGGCCGCCGTCGAAAGCATCGTCGAAGCAGTTTTCGCCGCGGCCTTCTTCAAAGACGGCGCGCCGTCGTGACCTCGGGCGAGGTGCTCGCCGATGGTCGCCGCATGGAGGCCGTGCGCGGCGACATCATCAAGGAACGTACCGACGCCATCGTGAATGCCGCCAATGAGACGCTGCTTGGCGGGGGCGGCGTCGATGGCGCGATACACCGTGCCGGCGGGCCAGCGATACTCGAAGCGTGCCGGAAACTCGGCGGCTGTCGCACGGGCGACGCGAAAGTCACCACGGGCGGAAGCCTTGCCGCGAAGTATGTGATTCACACCGTCGGTCCCGTTTACCGGGGCGGCGCGCACGGCGAACCCGCGATGCTGGCCTCGTGTTACCGGCGCAGCATAGATCTCGCCGATGAACTGCGGCTCGCGAGCATTGCGTTCCCGGCGATTAGTTGTGGCGTCTACGGTTATCCGATCGACAGTGCGGCGGAGATAGCCGTGAACACGGTGAAGTCGTCGCTGGCCCGCGCCAAAAGCGTCGTGCGCGTGCGGTTCGTGCTGTTTTCTGAACCGGATCGCGATCTGTACGAGCGAATTCTAGAGTGTATCCAGCGCGCTTAGGCCTTCCGCGTCATCATGACACCGGTCGTACCACTCTTCGACGCGGCGTGCCATGCCGATACGCTCCAGATGAATCGTGTCGAGCGAGCTGGTTACGTTGATCGAATCTTCGTCGCGGTCTTCCGCAAAGTAGTTGGCCACATGCAGGGCCGTCGCGATGCAGAACTCGTCGTCTGAGCATCCCTGCGGGATCAGGTGGAACGTAATCGCTTCGGTGATCGGGTCCGGAAGGCCCCACAACTCAAGCAGGTAACCGCCCACTTCGGCGTGGGTCGCGCCAAACATCGCTTTCTCGACGTCGATTAACAGTTCACCTTTGGTTTTCGCGATGCGCAGGGCTTCGCCGAATTCCTTTGTCATTTTTGTAGCCAACACGATCTGCCCGATATCGTGCAGCAGGCCCGCTGTGAAGGCGTCGTCGCCCATTCGCTGGTTATGCTTTTCCAGCAATACGAGTTTTTTCGCATACGATGCCACGCGCAGGCTGTGGTCCCACAGCTGCTCAATCGCGAAGTTTGTCGGCAGCGAGTCCTCTTCCGCCGGTTGGAACGCTTCGGCCGCCAGAACGAGGCTGCGTACATTGCTCATGCCGAGCAGTTTCACCGCCGCCACGACATTGGTCACGTGTTGCTTCAGTCCGTACGAGCCGGAGTTCACGATCTGCAGCACCTTCGCGCTCATGCCGGCGTCGCGCTCAATGATCGCCGCCACGCGCTCAAACGACGGCTTCTCGCTCTGCATCTCCTTGACAATTTCGCGATACAGCGCGGGCACCGAAGGCACGCCACCCATTTCGAGCAGCAACTTCTTGATTCCGCTCTTCTCGAGCTGATCGCGCAACGCAAACGCGCGCGTAATAAGCTGAATCAGCAGCATCGGTTCAAACGGCTTGATTAGAAACTGATGCACGATGGCGGCCGTGCGCACGACGGTATCGCCACCCGGCGAACCCGACAACGCAAAGCGCACCGTTTCCGGATACTTGTCCATGATTTCCCCAAGCAAATCCGCGCCGTGCATGCCCGGCATGTGCATATCGGAGACCACGATGTCGGCGGGATTGTGCGCCATTTTTTCGAGCGCTTCCTGGCCGCTCGTGGCAAAGTCCATGTCCCACTCATTGCGCATGGGGCGCAGCATGCGGCGCAGCGCCTGGCCGACGTTCTGGTCGTCGTCGACGAAGATGATCCGGCGTTTTAGCTTATCATTCATGGCCTGATCACTCCGTGAACCGTTGACGGATGTCTTCAAAGCTTGGCGCGATGCGCATGAACGCATCGTAAACTTCGGGTCCGAAGTGCGAACCGCGTCCATGGCGCATATGTTCGAGCGTTTCCTGCACCGTGTACGAGCGTTTGTACGGCCGCTCCGACCGCAGCGCGTCGTACACGTCCGCAACGGCCACAATCTGGCCGCACACGGCGATGTCGTCGCCCTTGAGTTTGTTCGGATAACCCGATCCATCGAATTTTTCGTGGTGGGTGAGAATGATGCGGATCGCCATCTCGCGCAGGGTGTCCGAATCGTGCGACTTTCCGTCGTCGGCGTAATCCAGGGACTCATCAAGGAAGGCCGCGATGCGCTTGGGCTGCGCCTTCAGGATCGACGCGCCGATTTCGCAGTGCTTCTCCATGATCGCGCGCTCGTCTTCGGTCAACGGACCATTTTTCAGGAGAATGCGATCGGGAATGCCGATCTTGCCAAGGTCGTGCAGCGGACTTGTCAGGAAAATTGACTGGATGTCGTTTTTGGGCAGGCCAAGCTCCGTCGCCAGCGCGCGGCTGCAGCAGGCCACGCGAATTACGTGGTCGCCGGTTTCTTCGTCGCGGTATTCGCCCGCTTTCGCGAGCCGCCAGATGATGTCGCGGCGCGCGCGTTCGAGGTCCGCGGTGCGCTCGCGCACACGCTGTTCCAGAAATTCGTTCTGGTTCAGGATCTGGTCCTGGTAGGCCTTCAGGCGTAGCACGCTGCGCAAGCGCGCCACGAGGTCTTCCTGGCCCACGGGCTTGTTCAACAAATCCGTCGCGCCCAAATCGAGCGCGCGGCGTTTGAGATCGGACTCCGCGTTACCGGTGAGAATGATGATCGGCACATGCTGCGTGCTGGGACGTTCGCGCAGAATCGCGAGGAGATCAAGGCCGGTCTTCAGCGGCATGTTCACGTCCGACACGATTGCGTCGTAGTGGCCGTCTTCCGCCATTGCCACGGCTTCATCGACGCCACCGGCGAATTCCATGTGCCACGACTCGCGATAGCCGCGCAGCATGCGCCGGATGCCGTTCAGGAAGTTGGGCTCGTCGTCGACAAATAGCACGCGCTTCTTGTCGGTAATCGGGGCCGTTTGGCTTTCGTTCTGTTCGATGGTCAACATCGGGTCACCCATTGTTCGCCGCTCCCGCGAGTTCGGCTTCCTCATTCAGTAAATGCATGTCGGCCAGAGGAATACGGATGATGAACGTGGTGCCCTTGCCCAATTCCGATTCCACCTCAATGGTGCCGCTGTGCTTGTCCACAACCACCGCGTGCACGAGCGCAAGGCCCTGGCCGGTGCCTTTGCCAGCACGTTTCGTGGTAAAGAACGGGTCGAAAATTTTCTTGCGAATGGTCTCGGGAATGCCCGTGCCTGTATCAGACACGCGCACTTCCGCCCAACCGTCGATCGCGCGTGTCGAGATTCGAATTTTGCCCTTGCCGCTGGAGCCGTCGCCGACCACGTCCGTGATCGCGTGTGCCGCGTTGACCACCAGATTCAGCACCACCTGGTTGAACGAACCCGGCAAGCACGGTACCTCGGGCACCCGCGGATCGAGATCGAGCTCGACATCGGCCACGTATTTCCACTCGTTGCGCGCCACGGCGATCGTGTTTTGAATGCCGTGGTTGATGTCATAGCCGGCCTTTTCCTCGATGCCGGGATGTGCAAATTCCTTCATCGCGCGCACGATTTCGGCAACGCGTGAATTGCCTTCCAGCGACTGCTGGATCGCCGTCGGGATTTCCTCGATCAGGTATTCCAGATCTAAGGTCTGCACCATCCGGTCCACGTCTTTGACGAGATTGGCGACGGATTCGTTCTTCTTCAGGGCGTTGACGAGTTCGTCGTATTTCGCCAGCAGATCGAAGATATTGCGCGACGATTCCTGGAAGAAGCGGATGTTGTCGCCGATATACTGCGTCGGTGTGTTGATTTCGTGCGCAATGCCCGACGCAAGCTCGCCGATCGCTTCCATTTTCTGCGCTTGAATCAGTTGGGCTTCGAGCGTGGCTTCCTTGGTCACGTCGTACGACACGATCACGTAGTTGCGAATCGCGCCGCTCGCATCGCGCACGGGGGAGATGGTCGTTTCCGACTGATACATCGACCCGTCTTTGCGCGTATTGGCGACACGGCCTTTCCACACGCGGCCGGCGCCGATGGCGCGGCGCATCTCGGTCAGCTCGCATTCATCTTCACGATTGGACTGGATCAGATCATGCGGCCGGCCGAGGCTTTCTTCGCGCGAGAATTGTGTGACGCGCTCGAACGACGGGTTCACATACAAAATCGTGCCCGTCGTATCGGTGACCACAATGCCTTCCGCCGCTTGTTCCAGTGCTGTCGCCAGGCGGAGGCGTTCTTCTTCCTCGCGCTTGCGCACGGTAATGTCGCGCCAGACCATGTACAACACATCACGGCCGACATAGGGGATCGACGTGAGCACGGATTCGACCCACACGCCTTTGCCCGGACGCGTGCGACAGACCCATTCGTAACGGTGCTCGCCTTTTGTGCGCACCGCGGCGAACATCTCGCGTTCGACGTCCACCGACATGCGGCCGTCCGGCTGTTTTTCGGGATGAAACGTGGCGGGGTCGGCCGAGAGGAGGTCGGTCTTCGACGCAAACCCGAGCAGCTCGATCGCGGCTTCGTTACAGTCCATGTACCGCTCGCCGTCGAACACCAATACCGCGTCCGACGACTTCTCGAACAGCGTGCGGAACTTGCGCTCGCTTTCGCGCAGCGATTCCACGGCATTCAAGCGGCCGGTGATTTCGTTTTTCAACTGCTGGTTGCGGATTGTCAGTTCCGCTTCGCGATTGGCGAGCGAATCCACGAGTTCTTCGAAGGCCTTGGCCAGCGAGCCGATTTCGTCATTGCCGAGCTTTGGGAAATTGGCGACACCGTGCTGCGCGAAGCTGCGCGTGGCTTTTTCGAGGGCCTGCACGCGCTTGATGAACAACTGGCGGAAGCTCGTGCGGATCAGCAGCACCAGCGCCAACGCGAACACGATCGCGCCCACGCTGAGCTTTACCATCAATGCGGTCAACTGCTCGTACAGCGCCTTGTTGTGCGCCACGGCGGCGATATGCCAGCCAATATGGGGCACCGTTGCGATGTACGCGTAGAGAGTCTCGTTGTTATCGATGATTTTTTGCGGAAGAATTCGCGTCGTTTCGCCTTCGGCGGCCTTCGGCATGCCGAGGATTTCTTCCTGAATCGCCTGTGTCCACGGTGAACCTTGATCCATGAGTACGCGGCCGTCGTCGGCATAGATCAGCAGCGTGCCAAAGCCCGCCGTATCGCCGATCCCCGCAGCGGCGAGGATCGGCTCCATCTGGAGATCCGCGCCCGTAATCCCCAGATACTGCCCATCGACGTACATCGGCACCATCACCCGCGCGAGCGGGGCGGAGCCGTACACGCGGCTGGTGTGGGTGGTCCACACGGGGTCGCGGCTGGGATTTTTCTTGGGTGCCGCCGGTGCCGAATCGATGGGCTTGTAGTCACGTTCCATACCCGAGGTCTTTCGGCGTGACGTCACGGACAGCGTCACGCCGTCCTCTTCGAGATAGACAAAGTAACGCGGGAAGTCGGCCGTGATCAGCGATCGCATTCCGATGAGCGCATCGGTCGCCGCCGCGACACGTTTCTGGGTCGTTTGACTCCAGTGATCGCGCGAGACACCCGAGGCGAGCACGTCTGACGGTAGCGGCAGGGAGTAGTCCTGCGTCGCATCCGACTCGGCGCGTTCCAGCGCCGCCACGATGCGGGCGTGCGCCGCGCGAGCATGGGTCTCGCGCAGAGAGAGCGCCTGGCCGATGACTTCCTGCGCGCGCGTCGTCCGCGCGCTCAGGCGGGTCTGGTTGGTCGAGAGGACGAGGGTCTCCTGCGACATCGCAATGAGCCGCGCGGCCAAAAGCGTCACACTCACACTGATGATCAGTATGAGCACGAAGATTTTGCCTTCGACTTTCTCAGGTAGCACTTTCATGCTGAACTGAGCGCCTCTGCCGGTCCCAAATTCCGGCAGGCGGCGTTCCCCCTTCCCCTAAAATTGTTCGGTTGATGGCCCAACCTCAGGGCCCCTCGTCGAGCCTTGGACCGTTACCCATCGTCATAACTTATTGATATTAAATAGGTTATGAATAAGGCCTAATCCAACAACTGCTCTATCTGTATTTGTACCTTAGTATTTCTCAGATTGACAACGCTTCGGCAAGAGTTTTTGACGGGTATGCGGGGCGCCGGGGTGGGGGTAAATGGCATCTTTCAATATTTCGGGCGCCTTGTTACGATCAGGGGAGGCGCGGAGATCGGCCTTTGACGCAACGAAACCCTGATACGCCCAAGTCCCCCATCAGCCTGGGGGATGTGGTGCTGCGCGAGCTGCGGGAATGGCGCCCGCGGCGCCCGGTGAGCTTGTTTCTGCTGGTCACGATGGTCATCGTGCTGCTCTTCGGCGCGCAGATCTGGTATCTCATCGACAATCCCAAAGGCTTTGCGTTTTTCCTCAGCCTCTACTTTATATTCTTCCTTGTTGTCATCGGCCGCGCGGTGGCGGATATGTTCGATATCGCGCGCGAACACTTGCGCGATCGCGAGCGCATTTTCCGCGACACATTCACGACCGATGGTTTCTCGCAGGAATTGGGGCAGCGCGTGGCAAAGGGCGACCGGAGTTCCTGGCCGGAGTACTGACTCGGGGGCGTAGTGGAGAGACTGGACCGCATTGAACCGGCGCACATCCTCGCGCTGGTGCCGAATTGGCTGGGCGACGCCGTGATGTGCACGGCGGCGCTGCGCACGCTGCATCGCCGCTTCCCGAAGGCGAAGCTCGCCATCGCGGGGCGCGGGCCGATCGTCGATATGCTGCGCGGCCTGCCGTATATCGACTCCACGTACGTGTTGCCCAAGCAGCCGGGCATGCTGACCATGACGCGGCTCGGCATCAAGATGCGCGCGGACGCGCGCGATCTCGCCGTGGTATTTCCGCATTCGTTCCGCGCGGCGATGCAGGCGCGACTCGCGGGCAGCAAACGCATCCTCGGCTACGCACGCAATTCGCGGTCGTGGCTGCTGACGGATCGCGTGATGCCGAATACCGTGAACGGCAAGATCGAACCGGTGTATATGCCGTGGGAATACCTCGATCTGCTCGCGCCGCTCGGCTGCGAGTACGACGGTTTCGGCCTTGAACTGAAGGCCGATCCGATGGCCGTTGCGCGCATCAAGGAGCACCTCGTCGGCGATGGGCCCTTCGTGGGCATTGCGCCGGGCGCGGCGTTTGGCCCGAGCAAGCAATGGCCGGTCGATCGCTTCGCGGCGGTGGCCGATCGCCTGTCGGACATGGGCGCGCAGTGTGTGCTGCTTACGGGTCCCGGCGAGGAAGCCACGCGCGACGCGATCCGCAAACTCGTGCGGCATCCGATCATGACCTGCGACGAAGGCCGGCCGACGGTCGATACGCTGAAGGCCACGGTTTCGCTGATGAAATTGCTCGTGTGCAACGACTCCGGCCCGCGCCATGTCGCGATCGCGATGGGTGTGCCCGCGATCTGCATCATGGGCCCGACGCGCCCGGTGTACACCGAAGGGCCGTACGAAACCGGGCGCGTGCTGCGCATCGATGTCGACTGCGGCCCGTGCCAGAAACCCGTCTGCGCCACCGACCACCGCTGCATGAAGGGCATCACGCCCGACGCCGTCGTCGACGCCGCCATGACCTACCTGCCGAAGGCGCGCGTTTAATTCTTTTCTGACAGGATTTACAGGATTAACAAGATTTTATTTTGATCGTAGAAACATCTTGTTAATCCTGTAAATCCTGTCTCTCATTGTCATCCCCGCGAACGCCGGGACCTCTTGCATACCATCACCACCGTTACCGCAAACCGTCTCTCTATATATATGTATCCGTGTTGCACTGCCGGCTGGAAGGCTGCGCTACGGTGTGAGATGCGGAACAAGGGGTATTCCGAGCAGGACGGTTTGCTATAACTAGCACAGTTTTGGGGAGGCTGTGATGTCGAAGGCGAAATCGAAAGCGGGCGATGCGACTGCGCTACCGGCGGGTGCGCCGCCGGCCGTACCGGCGGTCGAGCAGTGGACCTCGCCAATGGCGTGGGTGGGTGAGTCGCTGAAGCCGCATGCGGAGTGGGTGGGCAACTTCCCCGCGAACGCGGTCTACGTGCGCGGGGAAATCGCGTTGATGCTGCAGACGCCGACCGGTCCGGGCATGTCGAGCACGAGCTTCCCGCACATCCCCGCGGTGATCCGGCTTGAAGGCGGTAAACCGGTCGAGGTCCACGCCGCCGGTATCGACGGCCGCTGCTGGACCTACCGCGCCGAGAAAGACGGCCGCAAGACCCGCTGGAGACTCTTCCTCGGCGACGCGTTCCCCGCCACCGAACCCGCGTCCACCGCCTGGACGCAGCCCTATTTCATCGAATATGCCGTCGTCCAAAGCCTGTTACCCGCGCAGACCACCGGCAAGCACATCTCCATCCTGATCAGCGAAGACGGCAGCGCGGAGAATTTGGCGAAGGCGAAAGATCCGGATAGGAATGACTAGAAAGTTTACCGTACGTATAGTTGAGTTTATAATAGCCCTCTCAAACTATAGTCATAAACTCTGAGGTATCTGTGGCAATTACCGCGCTTACAATCGATTTACTTTGGAGCTACATGCCTCCTCAAGAGCAACTAAAGGCATGCCGTGCATTTTGGGATGGTGACTCTAAATCTAAGAGGGCACGCGAAAAATCTTTAGTTGAACAGCTAGCGCGTTCGCTAAATTTCCATCTAAAGTTCGTCGAAAAAAAAGCTCCACTATGGAAAACGGAAACTCTATTTAATCTTTTAAAAAATCAAGAGTTCAAGCCATACATAGGCCCGATACTTTACGAATATCTTTATGACTGCAAAACTGAAATGGTGTGTGCAATTCTAGATGGAGAGGGAACTTCCCATAATGGGGCGGATATTGCCGAAAATGCATCCCCTCCAGATGTAGACGCGTTACTCCGAGGGTTGACTGCCGTAAGGGGAAGATTTCCCGATTTCGATATTGCCATTTATTATGGATATCAGTTTGTTACTCGCGTTAGTAGGCATTGGGATGCGCTTCCAGAGGCGTTGGAGCGTACTGCTTTTCGAGCGTTGTTTTTAAGTGCGTTTGCCCACGATCACGTTCAGCCTCCTGAACAAAGAACCATGGCGGGTCAGCAGGAAGGCTTAACTGAGCCGGAATCCAATAATGATTTCACCACCCTTGATGGGCAAGTTATTAAGGCTGTCGTGGCCTGCGCGACTGGAGTGGAAGGCGCGCTAAGCGAAGACGCATTGGAAGACTTTATTCAAGAGATTCTTTCGCTGAATTTAGAACGTCATCGGTCGTACTTCCATTTAGGGTATTTCAATTCCATATTTAAGCGCGTTGCTAGTTTCGACTTTTCAGGTTCGAATACCAGCCGTCGCGGATGGTTTCTTACGGGCTATTTGATGGGTCAATTACGGCAACCTAATGGCAATGAGGTTGTAGGAAGTATTCGTGCAAATCAGCGGTATTGGGACGAGCTGCTGCGTGAAGGTCCGAAAGGTTGCACGTCAATGCTCGTGTATCCGTTAAGCCTCCATCTAGCATCTGCAGCGGAATGGCCGATGCTAAGAGAATTTCTCCAGAGCGTCTCTTTGCCTCAATCAGAATCGGGTGCGACGCGAGTAGCAACAGAAGTGTATGAGCAGTCCGCCGAAATGATTAGAACGGACAGGCAATCAGACGCGGCGCCATTATTGCATGTGCTTGTAGATGCAATACTCAAGAGCCGTCATCTGTCGAAAGCGTTCAGTGCCGATCTTGTCGCGAAGTGTTACCGCAAGCTGGGCCAAGCTGAGCTTCGAGTGGGACGATTCGCTCAGGCAAAGGCGTGGTTGAACAAGGCCCTAAACCAAGAAAATTTTTCCCAAGCCGCGAATGCGCGAGCAGATCTTGGTCTTGCCGAAGCGCAATTTCGGTCTCTAAAGTTTATTCTTCCCAAACGAGATGAGCATAAAGAGGCCAATGAAACTACAGTTAGTGCACTGGAAGGCGCACATGAATTATTTCAGGAAGCGCTAGAGGCTAACGATCCAACCAATGCACATTTTGTGCTTGGCTGGATAGCTTTTCATCGAGCGCGTCCGGATGAGGCTGAACTTCATCTCACCGCTGCATATGAGGGGATGCTCAAGACGGAAACTGCATACCAAATCGATTTTTTGATCGATTGGGTGAGGCTTCTTCTGGGTATTGTCGTTTCCGAAGGCTGTGAGCAAGCTCGGTTACCTGAAGTGAGGCATCATATTGATCGGGCAATTGTCTCGCCAGAGTTTTTCCCACTTTACCTTTGGGAACGACTTTGTCGTGCCGTATCTGTCTACGATGATACATCCCTTCTCGAGGCAATAATTCGACATTTACTGAAGAAGCGCGGTGATCCTGCATTCAAATTACTCCGAGAGAGCGGGTTGTTAGTGCGAGATCCTATGTTGCGAAACTCGTACAAAGAATGGCTAGTAACGCGAAAGCTATCCCCAAGTGAAAGAGGAAAAGAACTAGAAATGCTTTTGGTGGCTGCACTGGACAACGGATGCGCAGACGAAGCATTTGAGTTGCTAGATGAACTCGAAGGTGTCGCTAAAACCGATTCGGAGTTCTCTCCTGCGTTTCTTTCGTTTTTAAATCGAGAACGTGGGCGGTTGCTAGCGCTTTGGGATGAAAGTGACCTGATTTCCTGCGAAGCGGCGTTACTAGAATCGTTGGGGAGATATGATGAAGCTACAAGTGCTTTTGTAAAGCTTTTTCATAAATATCGGATCGATGGGGATTGGGCGGCGATCGAAGTGGCACTTGATCAACTTCACGCGTTAGGTTTGAGCACGGAAGAACGAAGCGACCTAGAGCGAAGGGTAAATCATCTCCGGCCTGTTTCTGCTTTAAACGCGGATAGTTGTTTAGAGCGATATGGCGCAAGAGTTCTGTACGTTGGCGGAAACGAGATACAAATGCAGTACGAGAACGAAATTAAACAACGACTTGGTCTAAAATTTCCGAATTTAGAAATGGATTTCTATTTTCCCGGTTGGGGTTCAAACTGGAATATCCATTTGGAGAAAGTTCGACGGCTATTGCCATCTTATCATGTAGTAGTTATAAACAGCCTTGTAAGAACGGAGTTCGGTCGTCAATTAAGGAAGTCTTGCGGGTCTAACATTCCATGGCTTCCATGTACTGGGCGTGGGCGGGATTCGATAGAAAAGTCTATTGAAAAGGCAGCAAAATGGATTGCAGACATACGTGCCAACCGTGCTGTGGTGTAGTTTGTTGCCGGTTCGGAGGTCATTGTCTCGGCGCGGTGTCTCCGCCGTTTCTTTTTAGGATGAATTCATAATCAAACCCCGGCTCGACGTCCAGATTGACGCTTTCGTAGCGGCCGGTGGCGTTGAGGCAGAAGGTGCCCTTCGGGAACTACTTTAGACCTTCAGCGATCCCCGGAATGCGCGCGCCGCGTAGTACGACTGCGCGCCGTTGTGGTAGGTGAAGACGGTGTCGTAGCGGCGGTCGCAGAAGAGGGCGCCGCCTAGTTTTCGGATGGGGGCGGGGGTTTGCACCCAGCTTGAGGTCTTGAGATCGAATTCGCCGAGGTTCTGCAGCGCGCGGTATTCGTCTTCGGTCAGTAGTTCGACGCCCATGGCGGCGGCCATGTCGATGGCGTTGTTTTTGGGGCGATGTTCTTTGCGGGATTCCAGGCCTTCGCGGTCGAAGCACACGCT
>CAZUJL010000008.1:0-135318 GCA_964620045.1 uncultured Nitrospirales bacterium | reverse complement strand
CTTCGATCTACACATGGAGCACAGCTTCAGCGCGGCGAACCGCCACGAAATCATTTGGGGCGCCGGTCTGCGGCTTTCGGCGGACCAAATCGACGGCTCGGAATTCGCCTCGTTCGACCCCTCCAATGAGCTGATGCAGCTCTACGACATCTTCATTCAGGACGACATCACGTTGCTCGATGAGTTGCATCTGATCATTGGAACAAAGCTCGAATACAACAACTTCAGCGGCTTCGAAATCCAGCCAAACGCCCGCCTGCGTTGGTCTCCAAACGATCACCACACGCTCTGGGCCGCGGTCTCGCGCGCCGTGCGCACGCCTTCGCGTGCCGAAGCGGGCGTGCGTCTGCGGAGCAGTTCAGCGCCCGGCCCAACGGAATTCGTGTTGATGAATGTGGACGGGCGCGAGTTCCAGTCGGAAGATCTGTTCGCGGCCGAATTCGGCTATCGCGTGCGCGCAAACGACAAACTCGCGCTGGATTTCGCGTTGTTCTACAACCGCTACACCGATATGCGCTCGCTGGAATTTGAAGAGCCGTTTGATGAAAACGGCGTCACGGTCGTTCCGCTGCAGGCCCGCAACGGAAGCCGCGCAAAAACATATGGATTCGAACTGGCCGCCGACTGGGCGCCCAGCGCCGCGTGGCAAGTGCGCGCGGGATATTCGCTGCTGCAACTGAGCATCGATTCGCCGCCCGATGACCCGGTGACAGAGACGTTTTCGCAGGACACGCCGCAGCAGCAGTTCTTCATTCAGAACCACATTCAGTTCCCGCGCAACGTGGAGTTCGACAGCACCGTGCGCTACGTCGATGCGCTCAGCGAAATCGATGTCGATTCCTACGTAGAACTCGATGCGCGCCTCGCGTGGCGCCCGCGCGAGGATCTCGAACTCGCGATCGTGGGCCAGAATTTGCTGCACGGAAACCACTTCGAATTCGCACCTACCTTCGTGGGCCACGTGCCCACGCAAGTCGAGCGCGGCGTATACGCGAAGGTCACGTGGCGCTTTTAAACCCGTTCAAAACGGTGCAGTCCACGTAATTACTTGACAAAAATGAACGCTCCGCCTCATTGCAGAACCGATAAATCCGCAAAATAAAACATATTCTGCACTTTCCGGTCTTCCGGGCACGAAAAATGCTCATATTGGTCAATAGTTTACTTTTCCCTGCCGGGGATGCGGTCGTACAACGCTCCGCAATGGCCGGGTGAAGTCGCGGCCAGGGGAGAATCATCGGTGCAAGGCGTTGGTGCAACACTCCACAACGGAGTCGCTGCGTGCTGCCGCCTGTATTGCATCTGGACGGTCGCTGCGGTCATCGTCGCCCTGCTGATTTCCATCCTCTTCCCCACGCCGGCCTTCGCGCAAGACGACGACACGGTTTCGATCGAAGTCCCCGCACCCGAGAGTAGCAACGACGCCCTCTCGAACCTTTCCATCGAAGAACTGCTGAACGTCGAAGTCACGTCGGTGTCCAAGAAAAAAGAACGCAAGCAGGACGCCGCCGCCGCGGTCTACGTGCTCACGTCCGAAGACATCCGCCGCTCCGGCGCCACGAACATCCCGGAGTTGCTGCGCACGGTGCCGGGACTTGAAGTCGCGAAACTAACCTCCAGCCAGTGGTCGGTCACGTCGCGCGGATTCGGCGGGCGTTTCGCCAACAAATTGCTCGTCCTCATCGACGGCCGCTCCATCTACACCCCGCTGTATTCCGGGGTGTATTGGGAAGGCCAGGAAGTCATGCTCGAAGACGTCGACCGCGTCGAAGTCATCCGCGGCCCCGGCGGCACGCTGTGGGGCGCGAACGCCGTCAACGGCGTCATCAACATCGTCACCAAATCCTCTGCCGACACGCAGGGTCTTCTCATTTCCGCCGGAGGGGGCACCGAAGAACGCGGATTCGTGAATTCACGCTGGGGCGGCGCCATTGGCGACGACGCCCATTATCGTTTGTATGTGCGCGGCTTCATCCGCGATGAGGGCGGTGACACCGATCTATTAGAAGCCGACGACGGCTGGAGCAGCGTTCAGGGCGGGTTCCGCACAGATTGGCAGCTTTCGCCCGACGATCGCCTTACGGTTCAAGGCGACATCCGTGACTTGAACCTCGAACAGGTCACCACACGCGCCATCCTCGAAGATCCGTTCGTCCAGACTTTCAACGAAAGCGCCGACTACGAAAGCACCAACGTGCTGGCCCGCTGGACGCATACCTTTTCCGATGAATCCGAACTCCATCTGCAGGCCTACTACGACGCCTACAACCAGCAAGATCCTTCGTTCCGTGAACGCCGCGACACGGTGGACCTTGAACTGCAACATCGTTTCCGCCCCTCCGACCGCCACGAAATCGTCTGGGGCCTCGGTGTTCGTTCGACCTGGGATCGCACGAACGGCTCCATCTGGGTTTCGCTCGATCCGGAAGACGACAACCTCCAGTTCTACAGCGTGTTCCTGGAAGACGACATTACCCTTACCGACAAATTGCACCTGATCGTCGGCAGCAAGTTCGAATACAACACCTACACCCAGTTCGAAATCCAGCCAAGCGCGCGCATCCGCTGGACACCGAATGAACGCCACACCGTGTGGGGCGCTGTCTCGCGCGCCGTGCGCACGCCGTCGCGTGCGGAGCGTGCCTCCCAATTGCTGAGCGCAGCCGATGCCACCAGTCAGCTCGTGTTCGGGGGCGACGACGACTTTAAATCTGAAGACTTGACCGCGATCGAGCTGGGGTATCGCGTCCGCGCGACGGAACGCCTTGCACTCGACCTCGCGCTCTTCTACAACATGTACAACAACGTCCGTTCCATCTCGCCCGAGGATCCAATCGTGACGCCCGAAGGGACGATCGTTTCCTTTACCGGCGGAAACGGGACGGACGCGAATACTTACGGTCTTGAACTCGCGATGGACTGGGCCGCCACCGACTGGTGGCGCGTCCGCGCGGGCTACTCCTATCTGGAAGTACAGATCGATCCCGCGACCGGCGATGCCATCTCCGGCGCCTTGCTGGACGACACGCCCGAGCAGCAATTCTTCGTGCAAAACAGCTTTAACCTTCCGCACCACGTGGAAATTGACCTTACCGTGCGCGCCGTCGACGCACTCAAAGGCATCGACGTGCCGGGCTACGTCGAGCTGGATGCGCGTCTCGCGTGGAAGCCCACCGAGGATCTCGAACTCGCGCTCGTGGGCCAGAACTTGCTGAACAACAGTCACGAAGAATTCGCATCGAGCTTTATCAGCACCGCGAACTCCGCCGTGCAGCGCGGCGTATACGGCAAAGTCACCTGGACCTTCCAGCCAGGAAAGAATCGATAAACGCCCATGACGCATGAATCCCAACCCATGAAACCGCGCAACGCGATGCTGGCTGGCGCCGGTGTTCCGCCGTGGGCCATTGGTTTTTCGGTGGTCCTGCTATGGGCGGTGATCTTCGTCTTTTCGTGGTCGCCAAGCGCCTTGGGTCAGGAACCGGTCAACGAAGTCGAAACCACATCAGCCGAACCCGCCGCGGAAACGGAACCCGGCTCGGACGTGCTCGACATGTCGCTCGAAGATCTGCTGAACGTCGAAATCACATCCGTGTCCAAGCGCGCCGAAAAGCGCATCGCCGCCCCCGCCGCCATCTATGTGCTGACGTCGGAAGATATCCGCCGGTCCGGCGCGACCAGCATCCCGGACGCCCTTCGCACGGTTCCCGGCATCCACGTCGCGCAGATCAACGCGCACCAGTGGTCGGTCACCGCGCGCGGATTCTCCGGCCGTTTCGCGAACAAACTGCTCGTGCTCATCGACGGCCGGTCTATCTACACGCCGTTCTTCTCGGGCGTGTACTGGGAAGAAAACGACGTCATGCTCGAGGACGTCGATCGCATCGAAATCATCCGCGGCCCCGGCGGCACGCTCTGGGGCGCGAACGCCGTCAACGGCGTCATCAACATCGTCACGAAAAAGGCGGAAGACACGCAAGGCGGCCTCCTCTCTGGCGCCGCCGGCACCGAAAACCGCGTCAATGGAACGCTGCGTTACGGCGGCAAGGTCGGCGAACTCGGCCACTACCGCGCCTACGCCAAGTATTTCTACAAAGACGAAGGCGGCACGATCATCGAAGACGAGAACCCTCCCTTCGGCGGCAAGGCCAACGACGATTGGCAAAACGGCCACGCCGGTTTCCGCATGGATCTGAATCTCTCGCCGGACGACGAAGTCACCATCCTCGGCGGCCTGCAGCTCATGAGCGCGAATACCATGCACGATACCTTCTTTTTCACGGATCCCTTTACACGCCGCGAAACCTCGCACTCCGACTTGCAGAACTATCATGTGCTCGGCCGCTGGACTCGTACCCTCGCGGACGACTCCGAAATTCAGTTGCAGGGGTATTGGAACTACTATCACAACAGCGACATCTCGCTCGATGAGCAGCGCCACATCCTCGACCTCGACTTCCAGCACCGCTTCGCCGCCGGCGCGCGCCACGACATTCTGTGGGGCCTGGGCTTCCGCGTGACCACCGACGACTTCGAAGACACCGCCTCGATGAGCATGGACCCGGATCGCGCGACCGATCTGCTCTTCAACGCGTTCATCCAGGACGAAATCACGCTCACCGACACCCTGCGCCTGACCCTCGGCACGAAAATCGAGCACAACGACTATTCGGGCATCGAAATCCAGCCCAGCGCGCGCATGGCGTGGACGCCGAACGACAAGCACACCGTGTGGGCCGCCGTATCACGCGCCGTCCGCACGCCGTCGCGCGCGGAAAACGATATCCGCATCGAACTGGGCGAGCTGACCTCCTTCGGCCTTCCCGGCCAATTCGCCGCCACCTTCGGCAACGACGACTTCGATTCGGAAGAAGTCCTCAGCTTTGAATTGGGCTATCGCACGCAGCCGCATCAGCGCCTGGGCCTCGATATCGCGATGTTCTATAACGATTACGACAACACACGAAATGTCGAAATTCTCGCCCCCATCAACGAAGACGTCCCCGCGCCGCCCCATACGCTGGTGCCCGTGCTGATCGTCAACGGCCAGGGCGTCACGGCCTACGGGTTCGAAATCGGCGCCGACCTAAGCATCACGCCGTGGTGGCTCGTGCGCGCCTCGTACTCCTTCATCAACGTCGAAGGCTCGAATCTGCTGCCCACGTCGGGTGCTGCAGAAGTGCCCCAGAACATGGTCAGCGTGCAGAACCGCTTTGACCTGCCGCACAATCTCGAATTCGACACGACGTTGCGGTATGTTGACAACGTGCCGACGTTGGACATCGAAAGCTACGTGGAACTCGACGCGCGCCTGGCCTGGCGTCCGCGTGAAAATTTGGAAATCGCCATCGTCGGACAAAATCTCCTCGATTCCGAACACGAGGAGTATGACGACGATGTGGCGACCACCGTGCCCACCCGCGTGCAGCGCGGGATCTACGGAAAGATCACATGGCGCTTCTAACCCGCGCACATAGTCGCTCGCGCCGCGCCTTCTTGCGCGCGATGCTCGCCGTGTTGGCGTCCATCGCCGCGGTCGCGGGATTGTGCACTCCCGTGCGCAGCGCCACGATCGACGATCTGCGCGCCGCCTTCGTCTTCCAGTTCGCGAATTACATTTCGTGGCCGGGTGCCGCTTTCGCAAATGACACCGCGCCGATTGTAATCGGCATTGTGGGCAACGAGACCATGGCGAAAACGCTGACCAGCTCGGTGCAAGGCAAAACCGTCGGCAAGCGGAGCCTCAAGGTGATCAATATTGAGTCCGCCGCGGACGCGCCGACCTGTCATATCCTGTATGTCGATGACTCCGACGACAAGCGCGTGGATGACGTTATCGCCGCCGTCCGCAACAAACCGGTGCTCACCATCAGCACGGACGACAATTTCACCACCGAAGGCGGCGTCATCCGCCTGTTCGAGGCGCAGAGCAAGTTGCGTTTCGAAATTAACGTCGATGAAGCCAAGCGCGCCAGCCTGGAAATCAGCTCCAAGCTGCTCAGCCTCGCGCAGGTCGTCCACGACAAATAATTCCGCGTCCGCGCGGCGCCTTTGATCCACCGTCCCGGCTCTGGCAGCATCCTCGTTCATTCATCGAGGATCGCCCCATGGACTTCCGCCTGACGCCCGAACAGATTTCGCTCCAACAAGCCGCGCGCGCCTTCGCGCAGAACGAGTTGCATCCCGTCGCGGCAGAAATCGAAGCGACCGGGCACCCGCTCTCGCGCCCGTGGATGAAGCGCTTCGCGGAAATGGGCTTCCTCGGCGTCAATATCGCGGAGAACTACGGCGGCCTCGGCCTCGGCAATCTCGAAGCACTGCTCGTGCTGGAGGAAGTCGCGAAAGTTTCGTCGGCCGTCGCGTTCCCGATTTTCGAAGCGAACGTCGGTCCCGTGCGCGCCATCGAACACTTCGCGCCGGAGCCACTCAAGAAACACATCATCCCGAAAGTGTGCGCCGGCGAGATCATCGTCGCCGTGGCGATGTCTGAACCCGAAGCCGGATCTGCGCTCACCGATCTGAAAACGCGCGCGGAAGTGCGCGGTAACAAGATCGTCATCAACGGCACGAAGCGCTGGTGCTCCGGCGCGGGTCACTCCGATGGCTATGTCGTCTACTCGCGCATGTCGAACGATGCGGGCGCCAAGGGCATCGGCGCGGTCTACGTCGAAAAAGGCACGCCGGGCCTCACCTTCGGCGAACAGGAAAAATACATGGGCTTCCGCGGCGTCGCGAGCGCGGATATTTATTTCGACAACGTCGAAGTGCCCATCGACAACATGATCGTGCCCGCCGGCGGCTTCAAAAAATTGATGGAAGCCTTCGACCTCGAACGTTGCGGCAACGCGACCCAGGCGCTCGCGCAAGCTTCGGGCGCGCTCGAGGATGTCGTGAAATACGTGCAAGAGCGCGAACAGTTCGGCAAACCTATCGTCGAATTCCAGGCCGTGCAGCTTAAGCTCGCCGAAATGGCCATGCGCGTCGAGGCCGCGCGCCTGCTCATCCACCGCGCCGCCGTGAACGCCGAGGCCGGCCTGCCGAGCCTCTTCGAGTCCAGCGTCGCGAAATGTTTCTCAAACGAAATCGCGCGCGAAGTCACCGGCCACGCCGTGCAGCTCATGGGCGGCTACGGCTACTCCCGCGAGTTCAACGCCGAACGCCGCCTCCGCGACGCCTGGGGCTGGGGCATCGCCGGCGGCACGATCGACATTCAGAAAATTAACATCGCCTCGGCCTTGGTCGGCAAACGCTTCGACCAGCGGAAATAACCCTTTTGTCATTCTGAGCGAAGCGAAGAATCTCCCCAGTGGCATGCAAGGTCAGGCTCTTCTCGTGGTCAGCGTTCAGCGACTATGTATCAATATTCATCAGTATCCATCTGTGGTTCAATAAAAAATCATGTTAATCCTGTCAATCCTGTCCAATAATTTCTTTCCACGCCTCAATCTTCGCCGCCAAACTCCGCCCCGCATGCGCCGGACTCGTCGACGGCAACCGCGTAAACGCAATTCCCTCTCTCCGCGCGCCCAATCCTTCAAGCACATGCCGGCGAAACAACCGTTCCGCTGTCCCACCGTTAAAATAAACGCGCTCAATCTTCGGATGCTTCGCAAAGAACTCCGCAAAATCGTTCGGCACGATCGAATCCTTCTCGATACTCGTGTCCAAACTCCCCCCGCGCACGCACGACTTCAACACATCCCACACCGCGATCTTCCGCGCCATCAACCGCTCCACCCGCGCCGCATACGCCAGATCTGGCCCCGCATCAACCAACGCGCCCATCACCGGCCAAAACGCATTCCGCGGATGCGCGTAGTACTGCCCCGCTCGTAGCGAAGCCACCCCCGGCATGCTGCCGAGAATCAGAATCCGCGCATCGTCACGCGCAATCGGCGGGAAACTTTTAATCCTCACGGCAATCTGCACCTTGAACTCGACAACAAGCCATGAAACGCTGTGCACCAACACAACTATCGAATTGCGGCGAGGACAGATGCGAACCAGCGCTAAGCCCCGGAGGGGCGACAAATAATAGCCCACGGCGTAAGCCGTGGGTGGATAGCGGACCAGTTATAAGTCCCGGAGGGACGAAAGAAAGGCGCCAACATGGCACATTCGTTTACCAGTGCGTTGTTCCATTGCGTTTTCAGCACGAAGGATCGCCGTCGATCTATCAACGATGCCCTTGCGACCCAACTCCATCCTTACCTCGGCGGAATTGCACGAGAGATCAACGCTCGCGCACTAACGATCGGCGGGATCGAAGACCATGTACATCTTTTGCTTTCGATTCCTTCAACACTAGACATCGCCAAAGCCATGCAACTCATCAAAACCAATTCATCAAAATGGGTACACGAAACATTTCCAAAACATCACGACTTTGCATGGCAGGCTGGCTACGGCGCGTTCAGCATTGGCATATCACAAGTCGACGACACGCGCGCCTACATTGAAAATCAATACGAACACCATCGAAAGCGAACATTCCAAGAGGAATTCGTGGCATTTCTCGAACGCCATGAAATCGAATACGACCCCAAATACATCTGGGAGTAACGCTGTTCTCTTTCGTCCCTTCGGGACTTGATTGGCGGCTTATCTCTATACCCAGCACTAACGTGCTGGGCTATTCTCTAACGCCCCTCCGGGGCTTGTATTACTATCGCCCCGTAAACACCGGCGGCCGCTTTTCCATGAACGCGCTCACGGCCTCGGTCAAATCGTTCGACACCAAGTGCGCGGCGTTGTATTGCGCGATGTATTCCAACCCGTCTTCGAGGTTGTGCTGCTCCGAATACTGCAACACTTGCTTCGTGCCCTGCACGGCCAACGGCGAATTCGCCGCGATCTCCTGCGCCATCGTGCGCGCGCCTTCGAGCATCGCGTCCTTGTCGGGATACACCTCGTTCACCATGCCGCACCGCAACGCGCGCTCCGCCGTCAGGCGCTTGCCCGTGTACGCCATCTCGCGCGCCATGCCGGGGCCCACCACGCGCGAGATGCGCTGCAGCGTGCCCACGTCGGCCACGATCGCAATCTTCGTCTCGTAAATCGAAAAGGTCGCATCCGCCGTGCACACGCGAATGTCGCACGCGGTCGTGAGGTCCACGCCGCCGCCGATGCAATGGCCGTGCACCGCCGCGATCACGGGCTTGCGGCACACCTCCGCCGCCGTGAAGCACGCCTGCAGCCGCTTCACCTCGTTATAAATCCGCCGGTTCTTCTGCGCCGGGGTCTCGTCCGTGTTGCCGCCGCCGAGCAGACCCGACGACGCCGCGAACAAATCCAGCCCCGCCGTGAACAGTCGCCCTTCGGCCCACAGCACAATCGCGCGCACGCTGTCGTCCGCGTCCAGCTCCTCAAACGCCGCCTTGACCTCCTCAAAGAAAATCGGCGCCATCGCGTTCAGCTTCGCCGGGTTGTTCAGCACCACCTCGGCCACATGCCCCCGGCGGTCAATGCGAATGACGGTATAGTTCGTGGACATCGGGAATTCTCCTTGGATCGTCAGCCTTCGATAGTTAATATGTAAGCAGACTCGGCTGCGCCGCGCCAGTTTCCGCCGTGTCGCCTCATTTTCGTGCTCGTTATCGTGCTCGTCGTCGTTATCGAAGCGTTCGTCCTCATACTCGGCCCTTAAAAATGTCCTCCAGCCTAAACTTCACCAACCGCGCCGCGCTCTTCTCGGCGCTCGAAACCGCGCCCTTCGACCTGCTCGTCATCGGCGCGGGCATCACGGGCTGCGGCATCGCGCGCGACGCCGCCCAGCGCGGGCTCCGCGTCGCGTTGGTGGATGCCGCCGACATCGCCGCCGGCACGTCGAGCCGCTCCAGCAAGCTGGTGCACGGCGGCATGCGCTACATGGCGCAAGGCCAACTGAACGTCGTGCGCGAAGCGGCCACCGAGCGCAAAATCCTGCGCCGCATCGCGCCTCATCTCGCGCAGACCATGCCGTTTGTCGTCCCCGCGAAGTCACGCACCTCGCTGCTGAAGTTCAAGGCCGCGATGCTGGCCTACGAACAGCTCGGCGAAGTCGAAGCTACCGAGAAGCACGAAATGTGGGACGTCGAGCAACTCCGCGCCGAGGAGCCCACGCTCAAGAGCGACGATCTGCGCGGTGCGTTGGTCTATCCGGAATACCTGACCGATGACGCGCGGCTCACGCTCGCCAACGCACGCAGTGCGGCCGCCGCCGGCGCCGTCGTCGCCACCTACGCCCGCGTGACGCAGATCCTGCTCGCCAACGGCCGCGCGGCAGGCGCTGTTGTCGAAGGTACGTTGCAGGGCGAAAATCTCGGCGCGCGCATTCACGCCAAATTGATCGTCAATGCCGCGGGCCCCTGGCTCGACGCCGTGTGTGCGCTCGAAGACAACGCCGCGCCAAAATTGCTCCAACTCACCAAAGGCATCCACGTCACGCTGCTGCGCGAGCGCCTGCCGATCCAGCGCACGATCATCATGACTACGGCGGATAAGCGCTCCATCTTCGTCGTGCCGCGCGAAGAATTCGTGTACTTCGGCACAACGGACACCTTCTACCCCACGCCCGACTACTGGCCCACGATCACGCGCGAGGATATTTACTATCTGCTCCGCTGCGGCCAGGAAGTCTTCAACACGCAACCCTTCACCGACGCGGACATCGTGTCGCTGTGGTCGGGCGTGCGGCCGCTGCTGGCACAGGAGGGCAAGTCACCGTCCGAAATTTCGCGGCGCCATGAATTCCTCGATGGCCCGCATGGCGTGCTGTCGATCGCGGGCGGAAAACTCACCAGTTACCGTTCGATGGCCGAGCGCATCGTGGATATCTGCGAAGAAAAACTCGGCCGCGCGCACGCCGCCTGCAAAACGGCAGACACGCCACTGCCCGGCGGCGACGTCGCCGGCCCCATATATATAGAGAGCCGCGCCCTCGCCGAGCGCGGCCTGCCCGCGCACGACGCCAATCGCCTCACCCGGCTCTACGGCAGCGAAACCGGTGACGTACTCGCGATCGGCCACGGTCCCGCCGCCGAGGCACGCTGGGCGGTGCTGCACGAAGGCGCGCTTACACTCGAAGACTACTGGGTACGTCGCAGCGCCCGCGCGCGCTTCGACACAAACGGCGGTCTCGACGCGCTCGCCCCGGCGGCCGACGTAATGGCTTCCCTGCTCGGCTGGTCCGACGCCGAAAAGCAGCGGCAAATCGACACCTGCCGCACGCTGCGCCACAACGAAATGTCTGCCCTGCACACCGAAGGAGTTTCCAGTGCCGCTTCCCATCGTTAAGATTTTGAACGACGCGCTCGGCCCCGATCTCGTCATCCCGTCCGGCGATCTCCTCGCGAAGCGCCGCCACGACTACTGGGTGCGCAGCCATCTCGACGATTTCCAGAATCGCGCCGCGCCGCAGCCCGCCTGCGTCGTGCAGCCGCGCACACCCGAGCACGTCGTTGCGGTGGTGAACGCCTGCCGCGAGCACAAGGTCGCCCTGATTCCATACGGCCTCGGCAGCGGCGTGTGCGGCGGCGTGATCACGCGCGACAACGCTGTGCTGCTCGATCTCAGCCAGATGAACCGCGTGCGCGCGATCGACGACACCAATATGCTCGCCACCTTCGATGCCGGGAAGAACGGCCTCGAAGCCGAAGAAGCCGTCGCCGAACGCGGCCTCACGATCGGCCACTGGCCCCAGTCGATCGGCGTCTCCAGTGTCGGCGGCTGGATCGCGACGCGCGCCTCCGGCCAATTCTCCACGGCCCACGGCAATATCGAAGACATCGTCTACAGCATCGAGGCCGTGCTGCCGAACGGCCAGATCGTGCACCTCGGCAAGGCCCCGCGCGCGGCCGCCGGCCCCGATCTGCGCCATATCCTGCTCGGCTCCGAAGGCACGCTCGGCGTCGTCACCGGCGTCACCTTCTCCCTGCGCCGCGCGCCGGAACGTTCCGCGCAGTCCGCCTACTACGCCAAGGACCTCGCGCAAGGTCTCGACGCGCAGCGCCGCATCGTGCAGGCCGGCTGGCAACCGCCCGTCATGCGGCAATACGACGCGACCGAATCGAAGCGCAACTTCACCGAATGGGCGCGCGGCGACGACTCGATCGTGCTCATGGTGCACGAAGGTCCCGCTGATCGCGTAGAAGCCGAACTCCGCGGCGTGGACGCGATCGCGCGCAAGACCGGTCTCGATCCCGCGCCCGCCGAAGCCACCCGCAAGTGGCTGCACGACCGCAACCACGTCCCCACGTGGGAAAGCTTCCTCAAGAACGGCATCATCCTCGACACGATCGAAATTTCCTCCACCTGGGACAAGATCGGCGGCATTTACGACGCCGTCACCGCCAGCCTGCGCCAGATCCCCGGCATGCTCAACGCCAGCGCACACAGCTCGCACGTCTATCGCAGCGGCGTGAACCTCTACTTCACCTTCGCCGCCCGGCCCGAGCGCGCCGAAGACATGGCCGCCACTTATGACGAAGCCTGGCGTCGCGTCGTCGAAAATACGGCCGCGCACGGCGGCGGCATCGCGCACCACCACGGCATCGGCCGCGTCCGCCGCGACTATCTCCACCACGATCTCGGCCCCGGCGGCGTCGCGCTGCTGCGCACGCTGAAACAGGCGCTCGACTCCGCCGGCATCATGAACCCCGGCGTCCTCATCCCCGATGCCTGAGCACCTGCTCGCGATCGACGCCGGCACCACAAGCATCCGCGTGCTCATCGTCGGCCTCGACGGCACGGTGCACGCACGCGTCCGCGAGACCCTCCCCATCGCCTATCCCGCGCCAGGACATGTCGAACAAAATCCCGAGCACATCTGGAACGCCGCACTGAATCTGTGCCGAGCCGCCCTGCACGAAGCGAAACTCTCCGCGCCGGATATCGCCGCGATCGGCGTCACGACTCAACGCGCAAGCTGCATGATCTGGGAGCGTGCCACGGGCCGCGCGCTCACGCCCCTCGTAAGCTGGCAGGATCTGCGCGGCGCGGCACGGTCCGCCCAGCTTCGCGAGGCCGGCCACTTCGTGCTGCCGCAATCCGCCGCCGCGAAACTCGAATCCGTGCTCCACGCCATCCCCAACGGCCGCGCCCGCGCCACCGCCGGCGAACTCGCCTGGGGCAATATCGACGCCTACCTCGTGCACCGGCTTACGGGCGGAAAATTGCACGCGACCGATCTCTCGCAGGCCTGCGCCACCGCATACGTGCAACCCAACGGCGCCTGGAACACGGGGCTGATCTATCACCAGGAACTTCCGATGTCGCTATTTCCCGATCTGGTCGATACCAGCGGATATCTGGGCGAATCCGACAGCGCGCTCCTGGGCAGCCGCATTCCCATCGGCGCGATCGTGGGCGATCAGCAGAGTGCCGCCATCGCGCAAGGCATCCGCGCGCACGGCGACGGCAAGGTCACCTACGGCACGTCGGCCACCGCAAACGTCCACACCGGGGCGGCGATCAGCATCATCCAGGGCACCTATCCCCTGTTCCTCGCACGCCGCGCCGGACTCACCGAATACTGCGTCGAAGGCATGGTGATCACGGCCGGCGCCGCGCTTGATTGGCTCTGCAACGGCCTCGGCATTCTCCCGTCGCTGCGCGAACTCGATGCCGTCGCCGCCAGTGTTCCCGATGCCGCCGGCGTTTCCGTGCTGCCCGCGTTTCAGGGTCTCGGTTCGCCGCGCGGGGACACCATCCGCCGCGCGCTGATCACGGGCCTCTCGCGCGCGACGCAACCGGCGCACATCGTGCGCGCCACGCTGGATGGTCTCGCTTTCCGCGTGCGCGAAGTCCTCGATACGATTTACAGCGCCGGCTCCTGCCCGCGGCCCGGCATGCTGCGTGTGGATGGCGGGGCTTCGGCAAGCAACATGCTCATGCAGACACAAGCCAATGTGCTGGGCCTTCCGGTGGAGCGCATGAATCCGCTCGACGCCTCCGCCTACGGCGCGGCGTTGCTCGCGGGCGAAGGCATCGGCGCTCTGAAACGGAGCGACATCGATCGCGTGCGCACGATCGATCGCGCCTTCGAACCCCGCCTCAATTCCGACGAACGCGAGTCCCGATTCGCATCCTGGCGCGCCGCCTGCAATTTGTCCTAATTCGCATTGTCCATCTCCGAACGCCGCGCCGAATTTCGTCCACGACCCCCGACAAATTACGGTTTGCTAGTAGTGTAAATTATTGCGATTTTGCGGGGTTTTCCGGTTCAGGCCTGTCCAGCAGTGACAAATTTTGTCGAGTCATAAGTCCTTATAAATGAACATGTTGTCGCGTATTAGCTCCCTCCCGCACGTTCGATTTTTCTGTGGTACAAATCCTTACAGAGCCGAATCTAGGCATTCCCCGGCTCACGGTGTGCCGCACCCATCCGGGCGCCGCCAACCGGGTTCAGTATTCGGGCAATGCAGTCGCGCGATTGGGTCCGCGCGGATGCACCAAGGGTAATGAGGAGAGGGAAATGAAAACGGTTCTCGCGAAACATCTGTCTCGCCTCCGCGGCGAAAAGGGCATGACCTTGCTCGAGGTCTCGCTCGCGATGGCCATCTTCGCCGTCGTGATGTCGGTCTCGGCGCAGGTACTGCTCGGTTTCTCCGGCGCGATGGAAATCCAGGAGCAGCGGCAGGAAGCCGTTCAACACTGCCGCGCGGTCCTCACGCAGATCCGCCAGGACCGCGACACTTCAGTGCTCGCGTTCCCGCAGCAGATCACGGCGATTTGGAATGACGGCCGCGAAATCACCGACCCGACCATCGTAACGCTCGACAACGAGGTCGTCACCGTCGACTACGCGGACGCCAACGCCGATCCGCTGCAGGTCACAGTCACCGCGTCATGGACCGACATGCAGGGCCGCCCCGCGGCAACGTCCGTGAGCACGATTCTCACGGGCAATAACCGGTAAAGGAAGCAGACCATGACTTCACATCACAATCGCGGCTTCACGCTGATCGAAACTATGATCGCGACAGGCCTGCTTTCGGTCCTCTCGCTGTTGATGTTTACCGCAGTGCAAGCGTCGATCACGTCGACCCGCGTCGCCAACGCCGAAACACGCGTTCAAAGCAACATCCGCGAGACCATGCCTGAGATGGTCCGTGAAATCGAGCTGGCCGCCCGCGCCACGACGGCCGCCGGCATCAACAATGTCACCGGAATCACGGCCTTCCGCGATGGCGTAGCCATGGACTGGGGTATCGGCGGCGACATGGTCGTCTTCCAGATTCCGCTCGATGACGCCGGCAACACCTGGAGCGAGCCCATCCAGTACCGCTTCGTCAACGAAGACACGAACAACAACGGCTTTCTTGATGCCGGCGAAGACACCGTCGACGAAGACGACCCGACGGCCGATGGCAACGGCGACGGCATGCTGACGCGTTGCATCGTGCGCGAGCAGGACATCGACAACAACGGCGACTTCGAAGGCGTCGGTGAACGCCGCATCATGGGCGCGGCGAACGAACTGGACGACGTCACCTTCACGCTCAACCTCACCGGGGACATTCTCACCGTCGCGCTTCGTTCGCGCCAGGTGATGGGCGATAGAGGTCGCCTTGTGCGCGTGCTGGGAACGAATGCGGATCGTCTGGAAGCCCATGCGCTCGCGGCGGAAGTGTCCACGCAGGTTTATATCCTTAATTAATTTTGTGTTGTAGCCAAGGTCAGGAGGTACGTATATGTTGTCACGTAAGAAACTTGCAGCGCTTCGCAACGAAGACGGCATCGGGCTGTTGTTTGCCTTGTTTGCCGCGCTCGTTGTCCTCGGCGCGGCCACGCTCGTCATCACGCACGTCAACGGCGCCAAGAACGGCAGCGATCGTTCTGTCGATCAGGTTGCCCTCGACGAGGCGGCGAAGGCGGGCCTGGATGCGGGCATCGCCCAGTTTTGGGGAGGGTTCTTTGCGCAGTTGGACGCAAGCGATGCACCATCGCTGCTCAACTACCGCAGCTACCTGAACACGTTCATTGCCGATAACCCGAACGGCGTGAATGTGCCCATCGATGTGCCCGGCCTCAACACTCCGATCACGATGCAACGCGGCGCGGCCGCCGTGCAGCGCGTAACCGTGGATCGCGTTGACGATCCGACCGGCACCACGCTCACCTTCCGCGCGCTGGCTTCGGTCGGCGGCGCACAGCGCGCCGCCGCGCAGACAGTCCGCGTCGGCGGTAATCTCTTCCAGGGTTTCGAATTCGCGGTGCTCGCGAACAATATCAACTGCATCCTGTGCCATGCGGATTTCCGCAACGCACTGCTCGAATGGAACACCAACACCGCCACACGTCCGACGAGCGACGTGAATGGCAACGGCAAGCAGGACTGGATCGACAACCTCGGCACCTTCGAGCGCATCAAGATCGCCAGCCTTGAATCGATGATGATTCGCCCGAGCGAAGCCGACTCGTATGTCGCGGGCACGATGTTCACCGGTGGCTCGCTGTACGACCAGACTGGCAAGGCCCTCTCCAGCCTCGACAGCACCACCTTCAAAGGCTGGGGCTTCTCGCACGGCCAGACCGATCCGAGCGACAACGGTCTGATCACGCAGAACGCCTCCACCGGCGCCATGACCACCACGAACCTGACCGCCGCCAAGGAAACCGACGGCGAACTCGATCAGTGGGCGAACCTGTACATGGGCGACCAAATCAAAGGCCTCGTGCCGGATAAGTTCCCGGCACCCTATCAGGACGACGGCGGCGGCTCATCGAGCGCTACCGCGTCGGAAGTCAACAACCGACTGGTCGACGACAGCGAGTTCGCCGTCACCATGGAATCGACGGACGGTACGATCACCGGCGGCATCAAGTATGGCGTGGCCAACGGCAGCACCTACTCCGGTTCCGCGCTGCCGACGAGCGGCAATACCGCGACGATTAGCGGTAAGTACAACGGCAACATGATCCTGATCGGCACCACGGCCAACCCGATCATCATTGACGGCCCCGTCGCCATCAACGGCGACCTGGTGCTCAAGGGTGTCGTGCGCGGCCGCGGCCAGTTAATGACGCGCCGCAACGTCTACATCATGGGCGACGTGACCTACGACGATAACGCAACGCTGACCGCCGCCGGTAAACCGTTCGGCGTGCACAACAACAGCGACGGCACCAAGACCGAAAACCTGTTGGGTGTCGTGTCCGGCGGTAACATCCTGATGGGTGACTACCTCACCGTGCGCGGCAAGAACAGCACGAGCAACACCGACAAATACCCTGACACCGCGTTCAGCATCGACGTCCGCTCGTCGACCAAGACGGGCACGATGAACAGCCAGACGATGTACTACGGCTATTTCGATCCGGGCGTGATCGATGCGGGCGAATACCAGGCGAAGATGACGCTGGCCAACGGCACGCAGGTCAACCGCGATGGCCAGCAGGTCAGCTTCACGTCGGCCGAGCTCATGCTCTTCAACAAGCTTGAGCTCCAGAAAACGCTCGAGAAACGCATGGCGGGCGAAGACTACACCGCGCGCTTCTACGGCCTGCGCGAATCGCAGCCGGGCAACGTGTACATGTACGACTACACCGACGAACACACCGTGCGCTACGACGAAAACGGCGTCGGCAAGCGCGTGAAGAAACTCACGGACTGGGTCAACGCGTTGACGCCGTCCAACAGCAAATACACGAGCGCCCAGATCACCATGATGAAAGACATCATGTCGAAGTCGAAGACGCTCTACATGAACCCGAAATCGAACTGGATTAGCGAGAACACGCTGCGCAAAGGCTGGTACGACGACGAAATGGCGCGTACCTCGAAGAAGCCGTGGAAATTCGACGGCCTCCTCTACAGCAACAACGCCATCTTCGCGCAGACGAAGAGCAACGACCGTCACAAGTCGAACACGTATGGCCAGATGGAGCTCAAGGGCGGTATCGTCGCCCCCGACCTCGGCATGCTGGTCGCCGGCGGCTTGGACCTGTTTTACGACGCGCGCGTGAAGGACCTGCTGAACATCGAGGACACGCAGGACATTCGCCTCACACGCCGGATCTTCCGCTATGTGAACCCGGTCGAAGTGGCCGCGGCGCAGGGCGGCGACCAGGTGGAAGGGGATTAATCACATGCGCAGAACGCTCACTGCACTCGCCGCCGCGGCTTTGGCCGCGGCGCCTGTGTTCGGCGACACGCTGCACCTCGCCAACGGCATCAGCCTGACAGGCGAGGTCAGCAAGAACGCCGACGGCACCTTTACGTTGACCGTGGAGGGCAACAGCAGCATCTACCGTGCGGACGAAATCGTCACGCACGAAAAAAATGCGCTCAATGGCCAGGAGTACAAACAGGAATCGCGCGACGCGGCGGAAAAAGCCGACCGTGAACTCGACGAAAGCACCGGCATCAGCGCGGACGAGCGCAATGCCGTCGATAAACTGATCCAGGCGGTAAACACGTCGGACCGCGGCGAGCAGCGCAAAGGAATTGCGGCTATCGTCGCCTACGGCCAGAAGCACAATATCCTGAAGTATCTCCTCTCCACCCTGCCGTCGCTGACGCCGGATACCTATCCGGCGGCGCTGGAAGCCTTCTGCACGCTCGCCCCCAAGGGCACCGCGCAGATGGCGCTCGCCGAAGCCGCCACGCACCTCGCGGTGGAAGTGCGCGCGCAGGCGCTCCGCCTGATGGGTGGCGCGGGTCAGCCGGAAGCGGCGGACTATCTCGTCCGCGGTCTCGTCGACCCCGCGCAGGAAGTTCGCCTCGCGGCCGCCGCCGCGCTCGGCGTACTTGGTTCGAAACGCGCCACGCCGGCGCTCATCGCGTCGCTCGAAAATAATCCGCAGGTCGTGCAGGGCGCTGTGCACCAGAGCCTGAAACAAATCTGGAGCGACATCGACGTCCCCGAGAAATCGGATCCTGCGGCCTGGGAACAGCTCTGGTCCGCCCAGAAAGCCGGCGTAGGCTCGCCGCTCAGCCTGGACACACAAGAACCGCTCGTCGACCCGAACAAAAAGTTCGTCGCCGGCTGAGCAACGAAACAACCGCGTCACCTACACCCTGTCTGGTTCACGCCAGACAGGGTGATGTGTTTTGGACATCAATCGGTCGCGTGGATTCCTTGGCCCGGGATGAAAACCAACCTACAACCCTCGTTCGGCCAAGCCCTCGCGCGGCCATAAGGGCTGCTCAACGAAACTTGCGAGACTTCATCTGAAAACTTGCTTTCATCGCGGAGTATCCACCACTCGGAAAACACACTGCCCACGAGCAACGCAACACCAAGGGCGACAAACGCCGACGGCGGCGTCCACGATTTCAGGTTGGGCCAAATCGTCCTCGCGAGGAGGAGAGGAAGAACAGCCATCGACGGAAAAAAGACCACTCCCAACAGCAAACCAAAGCCGAACGCCGCGCTATCGAAGCCCACGGTTTCTTGCATCGTTCTCACGCCGCCGTAGTTCCAGAAGCCGGCGGCAAATCCGATGACAATCGCCGATATCCAGGGAACTCTCGATTTCATAACAAGCTTGCGTTCATTCCGTGTAAACCTTCAATTCTGGGTGTTCAACGATTAATTGGTTCAATCGTTCCTTCGGCCACTCGAATCTCTTAACAAATGTCGTCAATATAAGAGCACCCTGGGTTTCTTGAACCTTCAGATACAACTCCTCTTCGAAAACAATGTAGTCGCTGGAAACATGCTGGCGCGCAATGTCGAATGGCACAAGCCGAATTTGCTTCGTGCGGTCACCGCCGCCTAGGAAACGAGACAGATCATCGATCATAACGAAGCAGGGTACCACCGGCCTCACCGGAACCATGCACGTAAGATAGACAAGGATTGAACTCCCAATCACGACTAGAATAAACGCACCAACTAACAATTTTAGGTTCCGACGATTCATAGACTTTTCCCCATCGGCTTTCTTACACACAACGCTCCATCCTCACTGATTGTGTACTTCGAGACTAAAACCATATATTCCATCAAATCAATAAATAACCCTTGTTCCGCACCCACGCCGTAGCGCCGGCTTCCAGCCGGCAATGCAACAATCCGCGCAGATATATAGGCGATGGAGTTCGCGCCCCGCACTGTGGAAGACTGGCCCCCGGGCTGCCTGTTCATTGCTCCGGGAGGATTCCACCATGCGCGCTATCGCCGTCGTTGCACTCGTGTTTGTTGCCAGCTTCGCTTTCGCTCAGGACGCCGCTTTGCCGCCGGGCGAGGAGGATGCGCCGGACGCGCTGAAGGCGTCCTCTCGCCACCAGGAGTTCGTAAAACTGAAGCTGCCCTCGGGCGGGGAGGTGAACACCTTCGTCGTGTTCCCGGAGCGGCCCGACAAGGCGCCCGTGATCATCGTCATCCATGAGATCTTCGGCGCGACGCCGTGGGTGCAGTCCGTCGCCGATCAGTTCGCCAAGGAAGGTTTCATCGCGCTCGCGCCGGACATGATCACCGGCATGGAAGGCAACGCGATGAGCACCGTGCGCGCGCTCACGAAAGAACAGATCGTCGAGCGCCTCAACGTCGTGCGCGACTACGCCCTCACCATCCCGGCCGCCACCGGCAAGATCGGCTCGGTCGGCTTCTGCTGGGGCGGTAGTTCAAGCTGGCTCTACGCCACCGCGCAGCCCGCGCTCGACGCCGCCGTCGTCTACTACGGCAGCGCGCCCGACAACGCCGCGCTCGCGCAGATCAAAGCACCCGTCCTCGGCCTCTTCGCCGAGAACGACGCCCGCGTGAATGTCACCGTCGATCCGGCCAAACAGGAAATGGATCGCCTCGGCCTCAGCCTCGATCCGCACTTCTTCAAAGGCGCCGGCCACGGCTTCCTCCGCGCACAGGCCAACCCGGCCAACCTCGACGCCACAAAAGAGGCCTGGCCGCTGACCGTGGCGTTTTTCCGCAAGCACTTGGAAGGCAAGTGATCGCACAACCCCTTATCCCTAAACTGCTTATAATTCACCGCAACCATTCGGCCGCGTCGTCCGTCAAAGAACGAGGTTGAGGTGTCCATGAACGTTATCGAGGTCGGCGGGCTCACGGTGCGCTACGGCAAGCGTCCCGCGCTCGATCACATCTCCATGTCGCTCCCCAGCCGCTCGATCGGCCTGCTCGGGCCCAACGGCGCCGGCAAAAGCACGCTGATGAAGACGCTGCTGGGCTACCTCCGCCCTGCCGCCGGCCACGTGCGCGTCCTCGGGATGGACATGCCCAAGCGCGCCCTCGAAATCCGCCAACACCTCGGCTACATGCCCGAGCGCGACCTGATGAGCCCGAAAGTCAGCGCCGTCTCCTTCCTCGTGTACTGCGGCCGCCTACACGGCATGACGCGGCCCGACGCGATGGAGCGCGCACACGCCGTGCTGAACTACGTCGGCGTCGGCGAGGCGCGCTACCGCAAGATGGAGACCTACTCCAAGGGGATGTGCCAGCGCGTGAAGTTCGCGCAGGCGATCATCCACGATCCCAAGCTGCTGCTGCTCGATGAACCCACGAACGGCCTCGACCCGGCCGGGCGCGTCGAGATGCTCGACCTCATTTCCGAGCTCGCGCGGAAACGCGATATCGCCGTCGTGCTCTCCACGCACCTGCTGCCCGATGTGCAACGCGTCTGCGATCATTTGGTGATCGTCAACAACGGAAAAGTCGTGCGCGAAGGCCCGATCGCGTCGCTCACGGAAAAACGCGAAGGCTGGCTCGAAGTGCGCGTGCATGATCACGCCACACAAGTCGCCGAGGCCCTTACCAGCGCAGGCTGCACGGTTCAGCCGGCGTTCGACGGCACGCTCAAGGTCTCCGCGCCTGCCCATGTCACAGCCGCGGAAATCTTCCGGCTCGCGCTCGGCCAGGGCACGCACGTGCGCCACCTGAAACCCGTGCGTCACACGCTCGAAGACACCTTCCTCGAAGCCATAGGCCGCAAACCGGCCGCCAGCACGCCGCCGCCTGTCCCCGCTGTACTCAGTGGAGGTCGCGACTGACCATGCCCGTCTACGATCAGTCATACCGGACCTACGCGGGCACGCTGCGGCGGCGCGGGCGTTGGGCCGTCATCGTGTCGCAGGAACTGCGCGTGCTGCTCGCGCGGCGTATGTTCATCGTCCTGGTGCTGTTCGGCAATTTCCATCTGCTGATGCGAATTCTCCAAATCTACATCATCGACGTTGCCTCGAAATACCCTGGCGCGCCGTTCTCAACGGCGGTCACGGAGCTGGCTTTCGAGCAATTCGGCGCGTGGGTCTACTTCGACTTCCTTCGCTTCCAGAGTCCGCTCATCTTCCTCACACTCGTCTACGCCGGGTCCGGCCTTATCTGCAACGATTTCCGGAACAATCTGGTCGACGTCTACTTCTCAAAGCCGATCAACTGGCGCGACTATGTGATGGGCAAAATCATGGCGTTGATGACGATCGGCCTGTCGCTGACGGCGGCCCCCGCGCTCTTGATGATCCTCGTGCATACGCTGTTCAACCCGACCATCGACACCCTCCAAACCTCGCTCTACACCACCATCCCCGTGATCCTCTACTCCGTGCTGATGGTGGGTTCCTTCGCGCTCGTCATTCTCGCCAGCTCGTCGATGATCGACAGCGGAAAGTTCGCGGGTGTGGCCGTGTTCATGCTGACGCTCGTCAATATCTTCACGTCGCTCCTTGTCGCGCAGTTGCTGGAGAGAGCCAATTACCTCGCGCTGGCCTATCCGGTCACGCTGAACAACATCGGCGAAAAGCTCTTCGCCGATACCCGGTTCCCCAATCCCGTGGACGTGGATTGGAAATGGTCTGCCGCGTATATCGCCACCGTCTGCGGCATCGCGCTCGCCATCGTCTGCCAGAAGGCCCGGCACGCGGAGACCGGCCGATGAGCCTGAACGGCAGCCTCGTGATCGAGATGAACGAAACGTCGAAATGGTTCGGCGAAGTGGTCGCCGTGAATCGGCTTGATGTGCAGATTGGCCGTGGCGTCACCGGACTGCTCGGGCCAAACGGCGCGGGCAAAACCACCCTGCTGCGCCTCGTGCTCGGCCTGTATAACCCAAGCCGCGGCCGCGTGCGCGTGTTCGGCGAGGATCCGCGCAACAACCTGCGCGTATTGAAACGCGTCGGGTATTGCCCAGAACTCGATCGCTTCTTCGACAACATGAGCGGACTCGCCTTTGTGCGTTGGCTTTGCCGATACAGCGGATTGACGCCGCGAGCGGCGGACGCAGCCGCGCGGGTCGCGTGCGAGCAGGTCGGCATGACGAAGCGCATAAACGATCCGCTCTCCAGCTATAGCCAGGGTATGCGCCAGCGCATCCGAATTGCGCAGGCCATCGCGCACGATCCCGAGCTGCTGATCCTGGACGAACCGATGTCGGGCCTCGATCCCGAGGGCCGCGAGGACGTGTTCCGCCTGATTCAGCGCCTGGGCGCGTCCGGTCGCACCGTGATTGTGTCCAGCCACGTGCTCTACGAAATCGAACGCGTGACCGACACCGTCATCCTGATGCACGGCGGCAGCATCCTCGCGCAGGGGCCCATCCGCCACATCCGCGAACTCATCGACGAGCACCCGCACGCCGTCGAAATCGTAAGCAGCGGCGCGCGCGATATCGCGCAGCATTTCGCGCAGGACGCCGCCACACTGGGCGTCGACATCACCGGCACGACGCTCTGCATCCGCACACGCGATCCGGGCCGGTTCTATCCCGCGCTGAATGCGCTCGTGGTCGAGCGCGGTATCGCGATCGATTCGATCCATTGCCCCGACGACAACCTGCAGTCCGTGTTCGATTACCTGGTGAAGTAGAGGACCGACGATGGCCGCATATCTGCTCGCTGTTCAGACCGCACTGGCGCACGGATTGTCCGCCGCGCTGCGCCGGCGGCGGACGCACGCGGCCTTCGCACTCATCCTCCTGCCGGCGCTCATCCCCTTGCTGATTCTGCTCGTGCCGCATGCGCACGGTGACGATTTGCCTACACGCGACATGGTAATGGAGCTGATGATCGAGACCTTCTACGTCTCTGGCGTGACACCGCTGCTGGCGCTGTTCTTTGCCGCGATGCTCGTGGGCGAGGATGTCGAATCGCAGACCGTCTCCTATTTGCTCACGCGCCCCATCCCGCGCACGGCGTGGATCATGGGCAAGTTCCTCGCCTATCTGGTCGTCTGCGCGACGCTCATCGCGGTTGCCATCGTCACCCTGCGGCTGACCGTAATCCCCTATGGCCTTCCTGAGACCGCCACAATCACCACGGTGACCCTGCTGCGCTACGAAGGCGTGGCGATCATGTCGCTGCTGGGCTATGGCGCCCTGTGCACCCTGCTGGGCGCGCTGTTGCGGCACCCGGTGATCATCGGCGCGTTGTTGTTCTTCGGATGGCAGCGCATCGCGATTCTGGCGCCGGGCGTTACCGACCTGCTGACGATCGAAAAATACGTGACCGCGCTGTTGCCGCCGAGCGGCAATGTGTGGGAACAACTCTTCAACCAGGCCAAGGACGAAATTTTCGTCTCCAAAGTGACCGTGGAACCCGCCATGGCAATGCTTGTACTGCTGCTGTTCTCCGGCGTGTGCCTCGCGCTCGCCGGATTAACTGTGCGCCATCGGGAATACACAACGCCCATGGCCGTGACCGACTAGGAGGACACACCCATGTACGCCCGACGAGTGAGCATTGCCCTGTGCCTTGGCGCCGTCGTCTTCGCCGGCGCCGCCTTCGCCGCGCCCGCCAAGGACGAATACACCGCGACTATCGACCAGACCCTGCCCCTGTCGGCGGGCGGGAAATTTACACTCGACAACCGCAACGGCCGCATCACCGTCGAGACGTGGGACAAGGACGAGATTCATATCGTGGCCGAGAAACGCATGCGGACGGACAACGGTGGGGCCTCGTGGCTGCTGCGCCTTTTGGGACTGAAGGCGAACGAAGCGGCCACCGACGAACAGGCGCAGAAAGTATTTGACGAGTTGAAGGTGGAAATTGGCGGCGATGCGTCCAGCCGCACAATCACGACCCACTATCCGAACGTGCAGGGCGTTGAATTCGACGTGACCTATCGCATCACGGCGCCGCGACGCGTGGCGCCGACGATCGACACGGTGAACAGCACCGTGGAGATGAGTGATGTGGAAGGCAACACATCGGTCGAAACGACAAACGGAAGCGTTCGCCTGTCCAGCATCACGGGCACCGTGCGCGCCCACAGCACCAACGGCAAACTCAACCTCGATGATATTTCCGGTGAAATTCAGGGCGACACGACCAACGGCTCGGTCTCCGTCGTTACGCGCAAGGACGCGCCGATCAGCGGCCCGATCTCGCTGGAGAGCGTCAACGGCAGCGTCAACGTCACGGTGCCGGAAAATGCGTCGTTCAATGTCGAACTGCGGACCGTAAACGGGTCCGCATCGTGCTCGCTTCCGCTGGCGAGCACGCAGGAGGAGAAACGCAAGCGCCTCGAAGGTACTGTCGGCGCGGGCGGCCCGCTTATCGAGTTGCGCACGGTAAACGGCAGCGCGCACATAAAGTCCGCGAGCTAAACCGAAAATTCAATACAAAACACTTGCTGAAATCGTACCGATTTCCCCGCAACTGTCCAGAATTTAGTCAGGGCGTCAACAATGTAACCGCGCGTCGAGCATTTCTCGGCGCGCGGTAAACTATTCCTGTTGCAAGGATGGAACACCTCTGTTATGGTCGCCCGCAGGCAGTGGATAGTACGCACACTACGGTTGTGACGCCGTTTACTTGAATGCGTGGGGGGTCCAGTCGCCTGTGAACTTGCCGGAGCGCCGGGTCGAGCAGCAGCGTAGTCCTGCTGAGCCCGAATCGAACATCACCGAACTTCGTCCCGCCGATCGCGCGATGCGTGTCGGGATCGAAATCCGCCCCAACGCATTCACGCCAACCGAAGCGCAAAGCGGGCCCGATCCGGCATTCTGGACCGAGCTCAATGCCACGATCGATGAGTTTTTCACCGTAGTCGCGCAGTCGCGAACCAAAATCGCTGAGTTGTCACTGGAACTGGAAAAACGCGACGCGATGATCACGCTGCTCGAGGCACAGAACGTGTCGCTCAAAGCACGCCTAGGTATCGCAGACAGCGCGCCCAATCCGCCGAAGACGAACAGTGAAACACCCACGGACCGCCGCGGCCATCGCAGCATTTGGGGAAAACTCTCGGACCTCGAGCGCGACGGCATCTAGCCCGCCGAATCAGGCCAGCATTTCCTTTACGACACGGCCGTGCACGTCTGTCAGCCGGAACCGGCGGCCCTGATACTTATACGTCAGGCGCTCGTGGTCAATCCCCATCAGGTGCAGCATGGTCGCGTGGAAATCGTGGACGTGCACGCCGTTCTCGACGATGTTGTAGCCAAAGTCGTCGGTCGCGCCATAGCTGAGTCCCGCCTTCACGCCGCCGCCCGCCATCCATGATGTGAAACAGCGCGGATGGTGATCGCGGCCATAGTCGGTGGGCGTGAGCGCGCCCTGCGAATAACTCGTGCGCCCGAACTCGCCGCCCCAGATCACCAAGGTTTCGTCGAGCAGCCCACGCCGTTTTAGATCGGTTACGAGTGCAGCCGTCGCCTGGTCGGTTTCCTTACACTGCTGCCGCAGTTCCGTCGGCAGGCTGCCGTGCTGATCCCAGCCGCGATGGAACAACTGGATGAAACGCACACCACGCTCGGCCAGGCGCCGCGCGAGGATGCAGTTCGCCGCGTAGGTGCCGGGCGTGCGCGAATCCGGGCCGTACTCCTCGAAAATGGAATCGGGCTCGCCGGAGAGATCAGTCACTTCGGGCACGGAAGTCTGCATGCGGAAGGCCATCTCGTACTGCGCAATGCGGCTTTCCACGGCGGCATCGCCCAGCGAGGCGCGGTTTAGTTCGTGCAACTCATTCAGCCGCGCCAACAACGCGCGGCGGCTCTCGCCCGTTACGCCTTCGGGATTGCCGAGATACAACACCGGGTCCGTGCCTGAGCGGAAATGCACGCCTTGGTGACTCGCCGGGAGGAAACCGCTGCCCCACAGGCGCGAGTACAGCGGCTGGCCGCCTTCGCCTTTGGTCAGCATCACGACAAAGGCCGGCAAGTCCGCGTTCTCGCTGCCGAGGCCGTAGCTCAGCCATGCGCCGACGGACGGACGGCCCGCGATCTGCGAGCCGGTCTGGAAAAACGTAATTGCGGGGTCGTGGTTGATCGCCTCGGTGTAGAGCGACTTCACGAAACAGAGGTCGTCGGCAATCTTGGACGTGTATGGCAGCGCATCGCTCACCCACGCGCCGCTCGCGCCGTGCTGCGCGAACTTAAACTGGCTGCCCGCCAGCGGCAGCGTCGATTGATTGGCCGACATGCCGGTGAGCCGCTGGCGCTTGCGCACGGAATCAGGCAACTCCTCGCCGTTGCGCTCGTTCAGCAGGGGCTTGTAGTCGAAGAGGTCGAGTTGCGACGGGCCGCCGCTTTGAAAAAGGTAAATGATTCGTTTCGCTTTTGGCGCGAAGTGCGGCCCCGGCACAAAAACGTCCGGCGCATCCGCATGCACCAATTCACCAAGCGCCACGGCGCCGAGGCCCAGACCGAAGCGCGCGAGGAAATCGCGGCGGCTGAGATCGGAGATGGGTGCGTCACCGGTGCAGAGGCAGTTTTGGTGCGTCATGATTTCACCTGAAATTCATCGTAATTCATCAACAACTGTACCACGGCCGTCATCGCCGCCAGATCGACCGGGTCAATCCCTTCGCGCAGGGGGCGTTCTCCCGCTTTCACGTAGGCGGCCGCACCTTCGGGTGCGTTCGCAAACAGCGCGCGCTGTTCTTCCAGCGTCGCCATGAGTACGGCACGCTCTGCATTGGACGGCTCACGACTGATGAGCCGCAGGAAGGCATCCTCGATCGCCTTTTCTGACTTGCGCCGGTGCTCAACCAGGACATCCTCGGCGAGTACGCGGGCGGCTTCGACATACTGAATGTCGTTCAGCAGCACCAGCGCCTGTAGCGGTGTGGCGGTGGCTTCACGGCGCGCGATGCAGGTCTCGCGGTTCGCGAGGTCGAAGGTCGTCATCATCGGCGGCGGCACGGTGCGCTTGATGTAGGTGTACAAACTCCGGCGGTACAGCGCGTCGCCGTGGTCTTGCTCGAAGGTCACGTTGCTCGCGTCGGCCCAGAGGTCACCCGGCTGGTACGGCTTCACGCCCGGCCCGCCGACGGTCTTCACCAGTAAGCCGCTCGCGGCCAACGAGGCGTCGCGCACTTCCTCGGCACTGAGGCGGCCGCGTGGACCACGCGCGAGCAGTACATTCTCGGGATCGCCGGCTACGCGACCAGGCTCGGGTGTCGAATCCTGCCGGTACGTGGCGGAGGTGACGATCAGCTTGCACAGCGCTTTCACATCCCAGCCGTTGTCCATGAACCACGCCGCAAGGTAATCCAGCAGCGGTTGGTTTGAGGGCGGACGGCCTTGCAGACCGAAGTCCTCCAGCGTCGTCACAAGTCCGCGCCCGAAGAAATGCTTCCACACGCGGTTCACTTCCACACGCGCGGTCAGAGGATTGTCGCGGCGAAGCGCCCACTCGGCGAGACCCAGCCGGTTGCGCGGGTATTCATCCGGAAACGCGAGCAAGCTGGCCGGCGTGGTCGGCGTGACTTCGTCGCGGGGCGCATCGTAAGCCCCGCGCACGAGTACATGGGCCGCGGGAGCCTTGGCCATGTCCTTCATCACCATGATTTCCTGCAGGGCGTCGGCGAATTTTGCCTCGGCCGCGCGCGCGTCGTGTGCAGCCGCGAGGGCCTGACGGTAATCGTCTCCGCGACGTACAAAATATTCCGTCGCATCGGGCGTAAGATTCAGCGCCGGCTCGGCGTCACGCGCGACCTGCGCGATCTCGGCCGCCGATAGGCATTCGGTGTAGACACGCAGATCGTCAAGCGTGCCGTCTTTAAATCCCGGATCGCGGAAGCGTGCGCCGAGCGTCAGCGAGTAGGCCCCGCGTTCGTACCGAATCGTCTGCGACAGCCCATCGCGAACCACTTCCACGGGCGCCGCTACGCCGTTGATATACACGGTCGCGCCGGCGGCGCGACTCGAGCCGTCGTAGGTCACCGCGACTTGCGTCCACTCCCCCGTCGGCACCGTCTGTTCCGTGCGCACGCGAATCGCGTTGCCGGGCCAGAAGTGGATGAGGCTGAATACGACATGACCTTGATCCAGTAGCAGTTCATAGCCGCGGCTGGCGGCGTCCATCGAGGCCGCGGATCGATGCAACACGACCATCTTTTCCATGCCGCCCGCACCGGGCTTGAGCCACAGCGAAATGGAAAACGGATCGGTACGTTCGAACTCGGCAGCCTCTGAAACGGAGATGGAATTCTCTCCAGAAAAATGCGCAGCCATACCCATCTTTTCAGAAATTAGCTTGACGTCTCCGGCATTTACGGGCACCTTGGTCACGTCGTTCAGGATTTTTCCGTCCGTGGCGGATTCAAAACTAAGGCGTACCACGGGATCGGGCAGCGTCACGTCGCCCAGCGCCGGTTTTTCCTGCTGCACCCGAGCAACTGCAGCCGCGTGCGCTTCGGACAGCTTCATTTCGGCGTCGCGCACGGCTTGCTGCAGGCGTTCATGCTCCGCGCGCTGGCCGTCGGCGTAAATATAGGCTCCCGGCGTCGGGGTTGCGTCGGTGAAAAACGAGTACATGCCCGACTCGTCGATGTTGTTGAAGAAGGCGAAGAACGAGTAATAGTCGCGCTGCGTGACGGGATCATACTTGTGATCGTGGCAGCGCGCGCAGTCGAGCGTGAGGCCAAGCACCGTCGTGCCAAACGTCTGCACGCGGTCGGCGGCGTACTCCACGAGGAACTCTTCGTTGATGCTGCCGCCCTCGTTCGTCTGCCGGTGCAGGCGATTGAACGCGGTGGCGATCAGTTGGTCTTGCGTCGGCGCGGGCAACAGGTCACCCGCCATCTGCCACTTTACGAACTCCGAGTACGGGAGGTTTTCGTTGTACGCGCGCACGACCCAGTCGCGCCACGGCCACACGTTGTTCGGCTTGTCGTCCTGATATCCGAAGGTGTCCGCATACCGCGCGAGGTCGAGCCACTCCACCGCCATGTTTTCGCCGTACGCGGGCGACGCGAGCAGCCGATCGATCTTAGTCTCAAAGGCATCTTTTGAGCGATCGCGCAAGAACGCGTTGATCTCTTTCGGGGTGGGCGGCAGGCCAGTGATGTCCAGCGAAATGCGACGGAGCAGGTGTTCGCGCGACGCCTCTGGGCTGGGCGTGAGGTTCGCGGTCTGCAGACCCTGCAGCACGAAGGCGTCGATCGCGTTGCGCGCCCAGCCGGCGGAATCGTCCACCTTCGGCTCTTCGCGCGGCGGCACAGGTTCAAAGGCCCAGTGCCGCGCGAACTTGCCACCCTCGGCGACCCACTGTTTCAGGATTTCGATTTCGGCCGGCTTCAGCGGCAGGTTCGCGTCCGGCGGCGGCATCTGGAATTCGGGATCGTCCGAGGTCGTGCGCTGGATCATGATGCTCGCGGCGAGATCGCCCGGCACGATGGCTTTCTTCTCCAGCGGCACGGCGGGGTCGTCGAAACGCAGGCCCGATCGCTGCTTGTCCGGCCCGTGGCATTTGAAGCAATGGTCCGCGAGGATGGGCCGCACGTCGCGATTGAAATCGACGGCGTTTGCGCCGGTCGAAAGCACAAGGCCCGTCAGAACGAGGCCAATCTTGAGGGAGAATTTCAGCACTGCCGCGAACTCCGTGGTCCGGGCAATTATAGCGAAGGGCGGGGTGATGGAGGGAAAAACTGGTGGGCGGTACAGGGCTCGAACCTGTGACCTCCTGCATGTCAAGCAGGCACTCTAACCAGCTGAGCTAACCGCCCGGAAGCGCACTACGCTAACAAACATGCGCACTGGCAATCAATTGGGCGCGCGGATTTACTGCGCAGCCGAACCGTTTACTTCGAAATAGAGCAGCACGTTCGGGCGGATCAGGTCGTCCGCCGCGCCGGGATAGCTGATACCCCAGTCGTTGCGATCGATCGAGAATTCCGCTGTCGCCGTCAGCGTGTCGCCGTCAACCTTGATTTCCGCCGGGAACGTAATCCCCTTCGTCACGCCATGCAGCGCCAGGTTGCCGGTCACATCAAAGATGCCGCCGGCCGGCGAGGCCGCAATCGAGGTCGACGTGAACGTCGCGGTCGGAAATTTCTCCGCATCGAAGAAATCGGCGCTGATCAGTTTCTTCGTGAGATCCGGATCGTCGGACTTCGTCGACTTCATGTCGATCGTAATGCTGATCTGCGTCGTCATCGGATCGCCGCCGGTCACGCTCGCCGTGCCGTCGAACTTGGTGAACCCGCCGACATGTGTGCCGGTGACTTTCGAGCCTTCAAAGCCAAGCGTGCTGCCGTCGCTGCCGAATTTGTAGGTCTTCGCGCCGGAGGCAGGCGCCGTGGCCGCGGGTTCGCCTTCGGCCGGTGCAGGCGCGGCCGGAGCCGGAGCGGGATCGATGGCCTCGCTCACCTTGGCCGCCGTCTTCCCCGAAGTCGGGTCCTTGCAGCCCCCCGCCACCATCACCAACGCCACCAACATCACCGGCGCAATGCGCCCCAAACGAATCGTATTCACAAGACACTCCCTCTAGGTACGCGAAGCCCGTGCTTCGCGAGAAACTTCACGTATGCAAAGAATTGATTAAACGCCCGACTCGGTCGGCGCGGGCGCAGCCGATTGCTGCTGCGGCTCCGGTTTCTTCGGGGCCGCGGCGCCCGGCGTATCCGGACCTTCCCAGTTCTCGTAGCGGTATGGATCCGGCGTTTCGAAGTCGAAGGCATACCACTTCGGATCGATGTCGACGACCTTGCCACCGCCGCGCACCGATTCCATCGCCGCGAGGCCCGCGATCGCCGTCATCAGACCGACCATCTGGTTCGCCTTCGGCGGGGTGTTGTTCATGACGTCCTTGCCGAAATTCTCGAACTGAATCACGTCCGTCGGCTTGTCGTTGAACAACTCGATCGGGTAGCCGTTCTTGAAGGCATCGACCGGCAGCTCGCGCGACTTGCCCGCGGTGACGGCCGCGGCTGCTTCGCCCGCCGTCTGCGCGGTAAACTTTGCCATCTGATCAATGTCGGCGTTGTAGGCCGGCTCGCCGAAGATGAAGCAACCGTCTTCTTCGGTCAACTCCACGGCCGCCTTATCGCCCTGGTACAGCTCCGACGCGCCGCGCTTTCCGGTCGCCGTCGTGCTGGTGAACGTCGCGCGCACGGTGTACGCCTGGTTCATCTGGCGCTTGTTCATGAACGGATGACGCGGCACGATCATGCCGAACATTGGATTGTCCGGCTTAATGTCGTACTCGTACACGAGCGCGATGTTGTCTTCGATCTCGCGGCCGTCGCGCCAGTAGTCGAGGCCTCCCGAGCCGTACACGCGGGACGGCGGCGTGCCCATGAACCAGTTGGCCACGTCCACCTGGTGCGTCGTCAGTTCGGTCATGATGCCGCCCGACGTCGCCGTGTACAGGCGCCAGTTCAGGTGCTTCTCGATGTCGGTGATGTACTTCTGTTCTTCCGGCGAAAGAATTTGGCTGGTATCCACGAAGCGGCGCCACGGGTTGTTGCGGTGCCACTGCATGGTCACGTGGTTGATGCGGCCCATGAGGCCCTTCTCGCGCTGGAGCCACATGGCTTTGTTGTACTTCGGGTTGTAGCGGCGCTGGTGACCGACCTGACAGAACTTGCCGGTCTCGTGGCACTTCTCCACGATCTTGCGCGAGTCGTCGATGGTGTAGGTCAGCGTCTTCTGGCAGAACACATACTTGCCCGCATCGAGCGAGTCCATCGTGATCTGATAGTGCGTCGCCAGCGGCGTCGCGATGACCACCGCGTCGAGTTGCTCCTTGTCGAGCATCTCGCGGTAATCGAAATATTTATTGACGGTGCGCGTTTCGCCACCGGCCAACTTCCAGCCGGCTTCCTGGTGCAGGCCGTACACGTCGCACACGGCGACGACGTCGATGTTCTTAGCACCCGCGAGACCCGTGCGCAGGTGGAATCCGCCCTGGCCGCCGGTGCCGATGCAGCCCACGCGGATCTTATCGGTGGCCGCGTGCACGGAACGCACCTTGTTCGCCGCCAGCGCCACGCCCGCGCCGATGCCTGCCGTTTTCAGAAATTGCCTACGGTTCATGATCTACTCCTCGGCTCGCGGGTCATCCTGCGGCCCAATTAGCTCTACTTGCATTGCCGGTCCGGGCGATTCGGGCACGAGAATTCCGCGCACCCCGGGGTTGCGCGCGCAAAACGCGCGCGCGCCCTCCACGCCCAGTATCAAGAATGCCTTACCCAGCGCTTCGGTTTCCGTCGCCGTTGGGGCAATGGCCGATGCGCTGACGATTCCGTGTTGCGCCTGCCCAGTCCGCGGGTCGAACAGGTTGCAGATCCGCACGCCATCGACGACAGGCAGGTTGCCGTAGCATCCGGAGGTCGACATCGACTCATCCCGGAGCGTCACGGTAACCAATTTCTCCCCCTCATTATAGGGGTGCCGAATATGGACTTTCCAACCGGGTTCGTCGGGCGGGGTGCCCAGCGCGTAAATGCTGCTGGTTCCAGCACTTAGCAGTGCATTTTTCACACCCCGCGCACGGAGTTTTGCGGCTGCGCGGTCAATGGCGAATCCTTTGCCGATTCCACCGAAATCGAAGCGCATTCCGGCCTTTTGGAACTGCACCGTGTGCGCCTGCGGATCGAGCGTCACTTTATCCATACCGACGCGGCCTAGGGCTTCGTGGAGTTCTTCCGGCGTGGGTTGGTGCCCCTGCTTTTTGTAGAAACCATAGAGTTGCGACAGCGGCCCGACGGTCACGTCGAAAACTCCGCCGGTACGCTCGTAGCACGTGCGCGAGACGACGAGCAGCTCCATCAGATCCACCGGGACCTTCACCGGCCCCTCGGCGGCATGGTTGTTCACGTAGCTTGTCTGGCTGTCGGGCTTCCACTCGCTGATCACGGCCTCCAGCGCGTCGATGTCGGCGAAAATTTCGTCGATGAGGCCGATCAGGCGTGCGGGGTCTTCACCCTCGCGCGGATAGACCCTGATCTCAAAGGTGGTGGCCATGGCCGGGTGCGTGCGGACCAGCGGCGCGGACGGTTCAGCCCACGCGCACAGCGCCACCCACCACGCGATCATGACCACTGTAATTTGTCGCACAACGCACCTTTGCGGGATACAAACACATCGGGCGGAGCCCCTGCTGAGGGGCCCCGCCCGTATAGTTTATCAGGAACGTTTTTGAGTTACTGCTGCACGCGCGCGAGTTTCCGCTTGCGCACCACGAACAGCGTCGCGCCAGCGGCGCCCAGGGCGGCCGTCAGCCACATCGTGATGTGCATCGGCAGACCGATCGGGAAGTCAAAGGGATCGTTCGGATCCGTGCCGAGATCAACTTCCAAACCGTCGATATACCCATCGTCGTCCGAGTCGGCGTCGTTCGGGTCCGTGCCGGTATCGGTCGGGCTCACGTAGGTACCGGTGTCGGTTTCGACACTGTCATCAAGCAAGTCGCTGTCCGAATCCGGCGGCGTCGGCGGTCCGGGCTCAACGGCGTTCGCATACCCAATGTCGCGCAGTGCGCCGAATTCGAAGTCGGCGTATTCGCGGAATTCCACACCGTTCGACACCGAGCCCGGCATCACCGCAAGGCCGAACAGATCGTCGCCCCAGTGCGCCATGCTTGTTCCAGAAGCGAAGGGGCTTTCCGAATAAATGGTCGGATGGCCGCCGTAGATCGCAACCGTTTCCGCTCCCGTGAACACCACCGCGTTGCCAATCAGATCGGAGGCATTGCCGATGAAATTACCGCCGGTGGCAAACAACGGCGTCGTGGTGCCGGTATTGATGGGGCCGCCGTCATCGGTCTCCATGGACTGCGCCATGGTGCCGAAGGTGCCGGGATCGCCGCCCGAAATCTGGCTGGTGCCGCTCGCAGAACACAGCGACAGGAAGCCGAGGCCGTGTGTCATTTCGTGCAGCGTAACCGTCGCAAGGTCGAATTCACCGCCGCCCACCGCATCGAGTTCGCTGTTCCACGGATACCCGAAGTCGAAGGTGGCCGAGATGTCCGGCGTGCCGCCGAAGGGATCGACGCCGGTGGTGATGTGCTGAAACGCGGCACCGTTGGTGAAACCCGGCGTGTTGCTGAAGAAAGTGCCGCAGGATGCAAGGAACCCAGAGGCATCCGTCTGCGAGGCATTCACCTGAACATCGATCGCGGTCGCCGGGGATTCGTTCAAGATGGAATCGACATAGACCAACACCGCTTCAAACGTAGCCTGGCGATCCGCGCCTTCCGTGGGATCGTCGAACCCGATATTGTTATTGCCCGTCACATCGGCGTAGGTCACGTTCCACGTGATGCCGCCGCCGCGTTTCTTGGATTTCACCACAGACGTTACGGCGCTCGCATTCGCAAACCGGCCCGGGGAGCTCGAATCAAAGGTCTCGGTATACCCGGTGTGCGGTTCGTAGTACGTGATCTGGTCGGCCGCGGCCATCGTGCCGCAGGCCAGCAGCGCGCCGGCTGCCACCCCAGCCACTCTTTGTCGCGTTGTTCCACGTTGCATCTCACGTTCTCCCTTCCCAAGGTCGGTCAATAATGAGGACGCCGCGCCGCACTCCAAATGCGACTAAAACGACATAGGCAGAAACTAGCGCAGGCTTTGGCTTCTGTCAATCCTTTTTTGCCTGCATTCCCCGTTTAATCGGCATCTCGATCTCAAATTGAGGAGCCTTCACGAAAAAAACTTGACGGATGCACTGTTGACAGGGAATAGTTTCGTCACAAAAGGTCGAAAAACCAGAACTGTGCAAACAACCATTCCGCCCACACTCACCCGCGCTTCCTTAGCCGCCATGATCGACCATACCCAGGTCAAGGCTTATGCCACGCAAGTGGACATCGCCGAACTGTGCGACGAAGCCGTCCGGCTGGGGTTGCTGGCGGTCACCGTGAATTCCGTCTGGGTGGCGTATTGCGTCAAGCGCCTCGCGGAGAGCGAAGTCTTCGTGAATGCGACGATCGGATTCCCGTTGGGCGCGAACACGGCCGTCATCAAGGTCGCTGAAACGGAAGAAGCGATTCGAAACGGCGCGCGCGAGATCGACATGGTGATCAACATCGGGGCGCTGAAGTCCGGCGCGCACGACTATATCGCCAAGGAGATTCGCGCCATCACACGTGCCGCCGGCGAAGTGCCGGTCAAAGTGATTCTGGAAACCGCGTACCTCTCGCAGGACGAGAAACTGATCGTCTGTCGTCTGGCCGAGGAGAATGGCGCGGCGTTTGTAAAAACATCCACTGGCTTTGCACCCACGGGTGCCACGCTCGGCGATGTGCGCCTCATGCGTGACGCGGTCGGCGATCGGCTCGGCGTGAAAGCGGCGGGCGGCATTCGTTCGTTCCGCGATGCGCGCGCGATGATCGATGCGGGTGCGTCACGCCTGGGCACAAGTTCCGCTGTCGACATTCTCGCCGGCTGCGCGGAGTAACGCGCGCGCTCAGGGTTTCGGGTTGTCCGGGTTGCCCATCATTCGCACAAAAATTTCGAGCAGGTGCGCGTCCAATTCGCTCATCATCCGCGAACGCATCATGCGCAGAGCGTCATATGTGGACATGGGCTTCTGGTGAAAGCGCCTCGTGGTGAGTGCGTCAAACGTATCCGCAATGGTCAGCGCGCGCACCAACGGCTGGATCGCGTTACCCTCAAGGCGATCGGGGTAGCCGGTACCGTCGAGTTTCTCGTGATGATGCCGAACGAGATCGAGCGTTAACCGGTTCGTCTCGCCGAGCGCGACCACCATCTCCTCGCCGATCTCCGTGTGCCGCTTGAGCAGATCGAACTGGCTCACGGTCAGCTTGGATGCGTTCTCGCGAATCGAAATCGGGACTTGCGACATTCCAATGTCGCGCAGCAGCGCGCCCGTGCCGAAGGCGCCGAGCTCTTTGGGCGTGCCGATGCCCGCGCGCAGGGCGAGCCCTGTGCCAAGCACAAACCCGTTTACCGCGTGCGTGTACAACTGGTAATCCGACGACGCGGTCTCGATCAGATGTCGCAGCGCGCGGCGCTGGCCGAACATGAACTGCACGGTGTTGCGCACCAGATCGCGGCTGCGCCCGAGGCTGTTCTCCAGTTCCGGGTTCTCGTACAACTCGTGCATGAGTCCGTGCGCGGAGGCGTACAGGATTTCACTCTTCGCTTCTGTCTCAATGGATGGATCGAGCAGGATCGCGGGCAGGTGGCTTTCCAGATACCGGCGATAGGGCGCCTGTTGCGTGCTGCTGATGAACAGGTATTCGACGCGGTTGTCGAGCAGGCGCCGGCGGCTTTTTTCGCCAAAGGGTGTGTTGCGTTCGGCGTAGAGCACCACGGGTTCGTCGGGGCGGACCTGCAGGTACAGATCGAAGCCAGTCACCGAATCGACGCGGAGCGACGAAATGTGAATTGGAATGTATTCGTGCTTGGCCTGGACGGCCGCGACGAATTGTTGTGCGATGCTGGTAGCCACCCCGTTCCCCCGAACGTTTGAGGCGCAAAAGACCAATAAATATTACCAGATCGGCGGGATTTTGGCGAATTCTGCGGAATTGCGGAGGCGCTATTTACGCATCAGGCGCCGTTGCCGCTCCAGGAAGCTTTCGATAAAGGGCGTGGCGGGCCGGTCCAGCACGTCGTCGGGCGTGCCAATTTGCTCCACGACGCCGCTGCGCATGATCGCGATGCGGTGCGCGAGTTCCAGCGCCTCTTCCTGATCATGCGTGACGTAAATCGCAGTAATTTTGAGACGCTGCTGCAACTCGGCGAGTTGGCGCCGTGTCGCATAGCGCAGCTCCGCATCGAGATTGCTCAGCGGTTCATCAAGCAGCAGAATTTTCGGCTGGACGGCGATCGCGCGGGCAAGCGCGACGCGCTGTTGCTGTCCGCCGCTAAGCTCGGTGACCGCGCGCTTGGCATAGCCGCCGAGCTGCACCATCTCCAGCGCCTCGCCGACGCGGAACGCGGTTTCTTCGCGGCCAACCTTGCGCGCCTTCAGACCGAAGGCCACGTTCTCCCCCACGCTCAGGTGCGAGAACAGCGCGTAGTTCTGAAACACCATCGCGGCATCACGCTTTTCCGGCGGGAGATCCGTCACATCGCGGCCGTCGAAATACACGCGGCCGCTGTCGGGTTGCTCGAGCCCGGCCACCACGCGCAGTGTGGTCGTTTTGCCGCAGCCACTCTGTCCGAGAAACGCGAAGAACTCGCCGTCGGCAATTTCGACCGAGAAATCGCGCACGCCGCCGCCGGCGCCGTAAACCTTCGACACGTGCTCGAGCCGAACGGAACTCATTTCGCGCTGTAGACCTCTTTTTCCCAGCGCTCCATCCACTTCGTCTCTTTTTCGGCGAACGACGCCCAGTCTATGGCCATCGGCTCAATGGTTTCCTGTGCCATCCACGCGGGCAGGCGCGCCGGCTCGATGTCCTTGCGCACGGGAATCTTTGAGTACGCCTGCGCCTGATGCACTAGCGCGTCCGCACTGGTCACGAATTCATAGAACAATTCGGCGTTCTTGCGGTGTGGCGCGCCTTTTACGATCGCAATCGCCTCGGTGAGCACGGGTGTGGGCTTGGGCACATGAAAATCGAAGGGGCTGCCGTTGCGCTCGCGCTCGAGCACGGCGTCCGGCATGATCCATACGGTGATCAATTCTTCGCTGCGCTTGATGTTGTCGAACAGCAACTGCGGCGATTCGGGATAGCTCTTCGTCTGCGCGTGCAGCTTCTTGAGCCACGCAATGCCGGCGTCTTCGTTTTCCGCGCGCAGGATCATCGCGCCGATGAAGGTGCGCATCGTGCCGGATGCGGGCGGTTTGCGAATCGTGATCTTGCCGGTCCATTTCGGATCGAGCAGTTCGTCCCAGGTCTGCGGCACTTCGGGACGCGTGTACTTGCGCGAATTGAAAAACATCGACATCGGCGTCTGGTAAATCCCGTACCACAGATCCGCCGGATCGCGGTCGGCCACGGCGACGCTGTCGGCCCAGGTCGGCTTGTAGGCATCGAGCAAACCGTTCTTGGCGGCCTGGATGAACATCGTGCTTGGCGCGCCCCACCACACGTCGCAGGCGGGACGGTTCTTCTCCATGCTGATCTTGTTGTAGACCTCTTGCGAGCCCATGTCGAGCCACTGCAAGTCGATGTCGGGGTGCGCGGCCTCGAACAGCGCTTCGTAATCCTTGGCGACGTCGTGGCCGTGTGGACTGTAGACCACGATCACGTCGCGCGCGGGCGCGCATCCGGCCAAGGCCAGCAGACTGAGAACAACAAGACGTTTCACGGAATCCTCGCGGAGCTTAAGCAGACGCCTATCGTACCGAACACATCCCTCGCGCGGCGAATCCGCTCAGCCGCCCATCATTTTGGCGACCAGCCGGTCCTGCACGCGATCGGGGAGTTTGGAGATGATCTTCTGCACCGTGGAGTTTGCGCCCATGCGGTAGCGGGTCTTCGGCGTCGGCGATTCCAGCGCGTGGACGACGCATTTGAGCACTTCCTCCGCGGACATCGCGCGCTGTTCCATCTGCGGCCCCACCTTGCGCAGCGCGCTGACCAACCAGCCGTAATGCTGCATCATCTCGGGCGGCGAGTTCTTGATGAAGACTTCGCTCTCGCTGATGCCCTTCTCGAAAATTTTGCTCTTGATGCCACCCGGCTCCAGCAACACGACCTTGATGTCGAAGGGGCGCACTTCGCGGCGCAGCCCATCCGCAAAGGCTTCCATCGCGTATTTCGACATGCAGTACGGCGTCAGCATCGGCGTCGTGAAAAATCCACCAATCGAACCCGTGATGAGGATGCGGCCCTTGGATTTGCGCAGCATTGGCAGGAAGGCCTGGGTTGCCGCGACCTGGCCGATGACGTTGACGTCCAACTGGCGCCGCAGATCGGCGAGCGGCAGAAATTCGAGCGGGCCGTTTACGGAGATGCCGGCGTTGTTCCACAGGGCGAGCAGCGGCGCGCCGGCCAATGCCTGTTCGATCGTGCGCGCGGCCTCTTTCACCTGTGCTTCGTTCACCACGTCGACGATGACGGGTTCGATGTTGCCGGCTTGCGCCTTCAGCGCCTCGCCGTCCGCCGGCTTGCGCACGCCGGCGAATACGCGGTAGCCGCGCTTCGCCAAGCCCACCGCACAGTACTCGCCCATGCCCGTGGACGCGCCCGTGATGAAAATCGCACCCTTGGATGCCATGCGCAGACCCTCCCGCGCCCATTAAACACAAAATCGAGGGCTGGAGTCGCGCTTCTTTGGACTACGGCAGCAACGCTGCCGCTTTCGTTGCCGGAGCCAAGCTCCGGAAAGGCGCACACCAGAACCGTGGATTTCGGAGTGAAGCCGCCCAGCTTTGCTGGGCTTGGTAAAGTGACAGCTATCGCTGCCGCAGTCCAAAGGAAGGACTTACTTCAGAATCGCGCGAATCGCGGTCAGCAGCGTATCCGTTTCGGCGTCGGTGCCGACGGAGATGCGCAGGGCGTCGGTTAGCCCGCGCGCCTCGAAGTAGCGGACCACGATTTTCTGCGCGCGCAGGCCGGTGAAGATTTCCTTGGCGCCGGGTTGCCCGTTCCACCGCGCCAGCACGTAGTTGCCACGCGACTCGGGCACGGTGAATCCCAGCTTTTGGAGTTCCTGCGTCATGCGGTTGCGCGTGGCGATGATCTTGTCGCGGTTCGCCTTCATGTGCGCCTGATCGCGCAAGGCGGCGGTCGCGCCGGCCTGGCTCATCGCATTGAGGTTGTACGAGTCCTTCGTTTTCATCAATTCGTTGATGAGTTCCGGGCGCGCAAACGCGAGGCCCGCGCGCAGGCCGCACAGGCCGTAGGACTTGGAAAACGTCCGCGTCACGATCGCGTTTTCGAAGCGGCGCGGGAAATCCATGCAATCGTCCTGATCGAAATCGGCGTAGGCCTCGTCGATCACCACAATGCCGTCGAAACTCTCGCACAACTTCTCGACTTCCGCGCGCGGCGACGATACGCCGCTTGGCGCATTCGGACGCGCGAGAAAAAAGATGCGGCCCTTGCGCGTGAAGAACTCCGGCGTCATCTGGAAATTTGTGTCGAGATCCACGCTGGCATACTTCGCGCCGTGCAGCTTCACCAGCGTGTCGTAGAGCGAGTAAGTCGGGTACGCCGACCAAATCGTGTCGCCGGGATCGGAAAAGGTACGGATGATCATGGCGAGCAGTTCGTCTGAACCGTTGCCCGCGATCGCCCACTCCGGACCCGCGAAGCCATACAACTCGGCGGCCGTCTTCCGCAGCTCGACCGAGTTCGGGTCAGGATAACGGCGCAGGCCTTCCGCACCCACACCGGCCACGGCTTCGAGCACGCGCGGCGAGGGCGGATACGGGTTTTCGTTCGTGTTGAGCTTGATGATGCGCTCGCCCGGCTTGGGTTGCTCGCCCGGCACGTACCCCGAGACCGGTTTCAGAATTTCGCGCTGATACTTCATTGGCGCATCTCAATCGCGCGGGCGTGCGCAGTCAGTTCCTCGGCGCGCGCGAGACGCAGCACGTCCGGCGCCGCTTGTTTCACACGTTCCGGCGTGAACTCGATCACGCTGGATACCTTCCGGAAATTTTCCGCCGTCAGCGGGCTTGCAAAGCGCGCGCGCCGGCCGGTCGGCAGAATGTGATTCGGGCCCGCGTAGTAGTCGCCGAGCACCACAGTGGTCGATTCGCCGAGCATGATGCTGCCCGCCGCGGTGATTTTTTCGAACACGGCACGCGGGTTTTGTGTGTATACCGCGAGGTGTTCCGGGCCGAGCTGATTCGAAAACCGGATCGCTTCGGCCAAATCTTTCACGATCACCATCGCACCGTTCGCCGCGAGCGACTTTTTGATGATCTCGCGGCGCGACAAGGTCGCCAGTTCGGCCTCGATCGCCGCGGCCACGCGATCGCACAACGCCGCCGAGGTCGTAATCAGCACGCCCTGCGCCTCTTCGTCGTGCTCGGATTGCGCCAGCAACTCGCCGGCGACCAGCCGCGGGTTCGCGGAGTCGTCCGCGATCACGGTCACTTCGGACGGCCCGGCTTCGGTGTCGATGTCCACAATGCTGCGCACGAGACTCTTCGCGGCTGTCACGAAGGTGTTGCCCGGCCCGGTAATCTTCAGCACCTGCGGGATGGTCTTCGTGCCGTAGGCCAGCGCCGCGACCGCCTGCGCGCCGCCGACGCGGAACACGCGCGTGGCGCCTGCGATCTTGGCCGCGGCCAATACCACCGGATGAATGCCGCCCTTGTACGACGGCGGGGACACCATGACGATGTTCTCGACACCCGCGACTCGCGCCGGCGCGATATTCATGAGTACCGAGGACGGATAAAAGGCCTTCCCGCCAGGCACGTATACGCCCGCGCTCGCGATCGGCAGGATGCGCTGGCCGAGAATGGTGCCGTCTTCGAGTTTTTCTTCCCAGGATTGCCGCAGGAATTTTTCATGGAAGCGTTTGATGTTGGCGTGGGCGCGCGTGAGAGCGGCGATCAGTTCCGGATCGACCGAGGCCGTGGCCGCATCAATCTCCGCCGCCGAAACCTCAAATTGCTCCGGCGTCAGATCCGCGCCGTCGAACTTCTTGGTGAATTCCGCAACGGCCGCGTCGCCCCGCGTGCGCACGGCGCCGACAATCGCGCGGGTCGCTTCGATCTTCTCCGCGATACCGCGATCGACGTCGCCCGTACCCGCGCGGGATACCGTCACGAGGGCACGATCAAAATCGGCTGCGTTGTCGATACGAATGGTCTTCACAAAGGCTCTCTCGGAACTAAAAATGTAGACTTACTCGCGCCGGCGCTTGATGTCCGCGCCGAGCGATTGCAAGCGCTCTTCGATCCGCTCATAGCCGCGATCGATGTGGTACACACGTGCGATTCGCGTCTCGCCCTTGCTCGCGATGAGCCCGGCAATCACCAGCGCCGCGCTCGCGCGCAGGTCGCTCGCCATCACGGGCGCGCCGGACAGGCCCGACACGCCGCGCACGACGGCCGTGCTGCCCTTGGTGTCGATGTCCGCGCCCATGCGGCGCAATTCGGCCACCTGCATGAAGCGGTTTTCGAACACGGACTCGCGAATCACGCTAGTGCCCTGCGATATGCACATCAGGGTCATCGTCTGCGCCTGCAGGTCGGTCGGGAAGCCGGGATAGGGCTGGGTGGAGATGTCCTTGGCCATCAAGCCGTCCGGCGCGGTCGCGCGGATTTCGGTGCCTTTGGCCTCGATTTTCGCACCCATTTCCCTCAATTTATCCAGAAACGAATCCAGGTGGCTGGCGTTCGCTTTCTCCACCGTCACGTCGCCGCGCGTGGCCAGGCCCGCGATCAAGAAGGTGCCGGCCTCGATGCGGTCCGCGATCACTTCGTGCACGGCGCCCTTCAATTCTTTCACGCCCACGATCGTGATCAGGTCCGTGCCGGCGCCGGAAATCTGCGCGCCCATCTTGTTCAGGAATTCAGCAAGATCGACAATCTCCGGCTCGCGCGCAACGTTGTTCAGCCGCGTGACGCCGTCGGCCATGGAGGCCGCCATCATCAGGTTTTCCGTGGCGCCGACGCTGGGGAAATCAAGCCCGACGTTCGCGCCGCGTAGTTTGCCCTGCGCCACCACGTACCCGTCCTCTATGCGTATCTGCGCGCCGAGAGACGTGAGGCCTTTGAGGTGGATGTCGACGGGCCGTTCACCGATGGCGCAACCGCCCGGCAGCGAGACCTTCGCCTTGCCGAAGCGCGCGAGCAGCGGCCCGAGTACGAAAAACGACGCGCGCATTTTGCGCACGAGTTCGTAGGAGGCTTCGCTGGAATTCAGCGCCGTCGGATCGAGCGTCATGCTCTGGCCGGTGAAGTCGATGCCCATGCCCATGGAGGTGAGTATTTTGTCCATGGCGAAAACGTCATGCAGACAGGGGACGTTGTGTAGTGTGCACGGTTCTTGCGACGCGATTGCGGCCGCCATCAGCGGCAGTGCAGAGTTTTTCGCGCCGCGCACCACCACGCGCCCCCGCAGCGGCGTGCCCCCTCGAACGAGTATCTGGTCCACGTCCCGCGCCCCCTAGCGTGCTAAACGGGCACCCGCATCATTCCGCGCGTGCCCGTTGTTCAGACTATTGTTGCGGCGTCGCCGGCGGCGTTTCCGCCGGAGCTTGCTCGGCCGGCGCGGCTTCCGCAGGCGCCGCTTCCGCCGGAGCAGCATTTTCGGCAGGCGCTACGGTTACCGACGGAACGGATACGCCCGCCGCGGCGCCCTGCTCGTGCTGGCCCAGGCCCAACTCTTCGAGGCCAGTTTCGCGCGTCGTCGGCGCAGTCGTGCCGGCACCGGCACCGCCTGCCAGTTCGGGCGAACGGCCCCGGCCTACGCGGCCCGCGATCAGCGACATGCTCATCGAGATCAACACAAAGATGATCGCGGCGACATAGGTCAGCTTCACGGGCAGCGTCTGGCCCGCGCGCGGACCGAACACGGCTTCAGAACCCGGACCCGCGCCCGCGCCAAACGCGCCGGCGAAGCCCGTGCCCTTGCCCTTCTGCAGCAACACGATCGTGATGAGGCCGAGACACGCCGGCACGTAGAGAATGACCAACACGATCCACAGGGTGTTCCAGGAGAAAATATCCATCGACGTAATTTTCCTTTATCGTGCGCGCGCGGTTTCCGCCGCGCCCGCCGCTACGATTGCTGCAAAACTGTCCGCTTCCAACGACGCCCCGCCCACCAGCGCGCCGTCTACATCCGGCCGCGAGAGCAAGTCCGCCGCATTATCCGCTTTCACTGAACCGCCGTACTGAATCCGCATCGCCTCAGCCGCGGCGCCGTCATACTGCGCGCGCACGAGCGCCCGCACGAAGGCATGCGCTTCCTCGGCCTGTTCCGGCGACGCCGTCACGCCGGTGCCAATCGCCCACACCGGTTCATACGCCAGCGCCATCTTCGCAAGATCAGCCTTCGGCACATCTTTCAGGCCGCCGAGCACCTGGCGGCGCAGCACGGAATCCATCTCGCCACTGTTGCGCTCGTCCAGCGTCTCGCCGATGCAGAAGATCACTTTCAAACCCGCCGCGAGCGCCGCGCGCAACTTCGCGTTCGCCACGTCGTCGGTCTCGCCGAACAACTGCCGGCGCTCGCTGTGGCCAATGATGACCCACGCGCAGCCGGCGTCTTTCAACATCTGCGGCGCCACCTCGCCGGTGAACGCGCCGCTGGCCTTCGCGTAGCAATCCTGCCCGCCGACCGCGATATCCGAACCCTTGGCGCCCTCAACCACGGCCGCAATCGACGTGTACGGCGGGCAAACGACGACTTCGACGCCGTCGGCCGACGCCACCTTGGACACCAACCCACGCATGAACGCCGACGCCTCGCCAATCGTCTTGTTCATCTTCCAATTGGCGGCAATCAACGGCACGCGCACGCTAAATACTCCAAATCCATCCCAGGTTTCCGGGGAAAAAATCACGATTGGGGCAGGGCAATTCACCCGCAAAAGGCGCCAAACAGTAGCATAAATCCAGTGCTGCCTACAACATACGGCATGCAGATGGCCTAGCCTTCTCCGCTCAGATGGGCGCTGCCCACGGCCTGATACAGCTTATACAGCGCGTCGAACGCGGTCTCGGCCAACGCCTTCCACTCGGGGTTGGCCTGCACCTGTGCGTGATCGATGAGTTCTTCCTCGACGGCGCGCTGCAGAAACATGCTCATGTGCAGCACTTCGTGCCGCCCGAATTCGTCCATTTGAGACACAGAGGATCTCCTCAGATTTGATGGAACAACACGCGGTGTTGAACCCACAGCCTTAGGGCCGGACTCCGATCATTACCGGTCCGCCGACGGCCTGAATCACCATAGGCTTATTAATGCGGAGAATTTCGGAAGACTTTGTGTCGATACTATCGCCTTTGACGGCGATTGTAACACCCGCCGGCGCAACCGCGACGGCATCACCAAAGAGGTTGTACGGCCGCCGAAATGAACCTAGCTCGACGCCATTGGAATTGAAATCGACCCAGATCATTGGATCGAACGAGCCGCCAAATACGACATATGCTTCACCTGCCTGCGGCTTATTGTTCGGGCCCGCACTATCAGCGCCGATAATCACGTCGTCAAACCCGTCGCCGTTCACGTCGCCTGCGCCGCTCACACTGACGCCGGATTGGTCGTCAGCGTCGATGCCGTGCAGCGCAACACCATCGACCAGCAGATTGCCGAGATCCGGCGGAATCGTATTCTGCTTGCCGTACACAATATAACTCCGCCCCGTGCGGGACAGATTCTGCGTATCCGCACCAAGAGCACCGACGATGACGTCATCCAGAGCGTCGCCGTTCACGTCACCCGCATTGGACACACTAAATCCTGTGTAATCCCACGCTTTCACACCCATAAGCGGAACACCACCCACACCACTCATCATGTCCGCCAGCGCCACCGGCGTAGTGTCGGCCTTGCCAAACACGATAAACGCATTCCCCGTTTCGGTAATACTGTCGTGCGTGTACGGCGCGCCGACGATCACGTCGTCCAACCCGTCCCCATTAAAGTCCCCACCGCCCGATACGCTAAACCCTGTTTCGTCCAGCGGATGAATCCCCGTGATCAAAAATCCAAGAGGCGGATCGTCCACGGTGCTATCGCTAATCTGCGTGAGCGATACTGGATTCGTGTCGCCTCGTTTGCCATAAACCACATAGGCACGGCCGCTATTCACGAAGCCACCGGGCTGATTGTGAAAAACGCCGATAATCACATCGTCAATGCCATCACCGTTCACGTCGCCCGCGCGAGAGACCGCGCCGCTATTAAATGGCACATCAGGTTCTGGCTGGGTGTCGTAATCACCTACGATCTCAAAGCCACCAATGCCAATAGCGATATCAGCCAAGTACACTGGCGCAGTAGTCGCCTTTCCAAAAATGACAGATGCACCTCCTGCCGACGTAGCTCCCACAACAAGATCGTCCCGGTTGTCTCCGTTAATATCGCCCGCGACAGAAACCGTCCCAAATCCTTGGCCGTGCTGTCCAGAAATCACAAAACCACCGGTACCCGAAATAATGTCGCTCAAATTCACTGTCGCCGTGCCAGTCTTGCCGAATACAACGTAACTTCGACTCCCAAAATAAGCGCCCACAATGACATCATCTAATCCGTCGCCATTTACATCGCCAGCCGCAGACACAGAAAAACCGGCCCAATCGTCCCGGTCGACGCCGAGAATGGCGAAACCGCCGGTTCCTGACTCAACCGCTGCCAGCGACACAGGTGCAGTACCGATCTTGCCGAAGACAACGTATGCGGCGCCTTCTCGCTCAATCGTCGGACTTGCCTGATACGCGCCCACAATTACATCGTCGAGACCATCACCATTAACGTCCCCCGCCGCAGATACACTTAGGCCCGCGCGGTCGCCCATGTCCACACCGGAGATAAGGAATCCACCGCGTGCAGCGGCGATATCGGCAAGGTCAATGTCTGTCGCATAAACAGAGCCGGGATGAACAGCAGATATTAAGAGAACCATCAGCACCGCGAAGCACTGTTGCGGCACCGACCACAAACAATAATTCCACGTCCGGATATTTCTGCGCCGCAGCCCAAAATACATGCCGACTCCTTCACCCTGAGCCGCAGAATATAAGGGATAGCTGTAGCTGTCAACCAGCAGCACCCGACAACTACGCACACACTACTCTTGAGCGCCGCCCGTCACGTTCTGCTTCCTCCGGCTGACCAACGCCTTCATGCCGGAGAAGTAGCGTCCGAACCACATCTGCACGTCGTCGACGAGGGTGTAGAACAGCGGCACAACGAACAGGGTCAACACGGTGCCGGTGATCAGGCCGCCGATCATCGCGCAGCCTAGGCTGATCGTCGCGGGGCTGCCCCAGCGCGGCGAAATCAAGGGCGCCATCAAGGGCGCAGCGCCGAGAATCGTCGCCAAGGCGGTCATGAGCACGGGCCGTAAACGGTGCGAGCCGCCGAGCATCACGGCTTCGAATCGCGCCATGCCCTCTTTGCGCAACTGGTTCACGTGGTCGACGATCACGATGCCGTTTTTCACCACGACGCCGACCATGAGCACGCAGCCGATGAACCCGATTGTGTCCATCGCCACCGTGGACGAGCGCAGGTGCGCGAGGAACACCATCCACGCCACCCCCAGGAAAGCCAGCGGCACGGAGGTCAAAATCGACAACGGGAGCACGAGCGACTCGAACAGCGCCGCCATGACGATATAAATCAGCAGCACCGCCATGAGCAGGGTCGACCCGAAATTGGTCTGGTCTTCCTGCAGGTTCATGATCTCGTCGCCGTAGTCCAAGCTGTAGCCGACGGGCAGATCGAACTCGGCGACGACTTTGCTCATTTGCTGCATCGCGCTCTTTAAGTCGCCCTGCGCCGCCTGCGCCGAAATGAACACAAAGTTTTTGCCGTCGCGGCGATTGATGGTCTGCGGCGTCGTGCCTTTGCGCGTGGTCACAAGCTGGTTCAGCGTCACCAGCGATCCCTTCGAACCGGTGAGCATGACGTTGTCGAGGTTCGACCGGCCGCGCCGGTCCTTTTCCTGGAACTGCGCCCACACCTGAATCTCGCGCGAGCCCTGTTTGATGCGCGACAGCTCGGTGCCCATGAGCGCGAAACCAACCGTCTGCGCCACCTGCATTGCGTCGATGCCGGCGCGCTCCGCGAGCACGTTATCCACTTTCAATTGGATTTCCTGCTCCGCGCGCTCGGTGTTCTTGCGTACGTCGGTCAAACCGGGTAATTGTTCGAGTTCGGCCACGAGCGTTTCGGAATAGCGCTCAAGCTGCTCGGCATCGTCGCCGCGCAGGCGCAGCGAGATTCCGCCGCGTCCGCCGCCGTCATCGTCCATATTGAAGCCGCCACCGCCTTCGGCCACCGTGACACGCGCGCCGGGAATCCGCTCCGGCAACAGGTCCCACACGATGTTGCGCACCTGCTCTGTCGTGTAGGGATAGTCCTCGCCGGGCTTCAGATCCTCCGCCTGCACCAGGAAGGCCTGCACGCTGCCGCCGCGGACGCTGTATTCCTTGAATAAATGCTTGATGCCGAGTTCCGCGCGCCGCGCGTCGAGCATTTTTTCGACTTCGTTGAACATTGCGCCGGCCTTGGGCATGTCGAAGTTCGGATCGAGTTCGATCTGCACATTCACCACGCGCCGATCGACCGTGGGCACGGCTTTCAACTGCAAGTTCCGCACGGGCACGGCGATCGTGACCGCGACGATGCCCGCGAGCACCAGCATCGCCGCGAGGCGGTGCTCAATCGACCAGCGCAGGCCGACGGTGTAAATCGAATCAATCCAGTGAATCGGCTGGATACGCTTGAAGGCGCGGCCGATCCACCAGCGGGATTTTTCCTGGCCGCCCTCGCGCCACGCGCGATACCTCTCCATCGGCGAGCGCGGGTGGTATTTGAGCCGCGAGACCGCGAGCGGAATCACGGTGAGCGAAATGAAGAGGCTCGCTGTCAGTGAGACGGCGACGGGCGTTGCAAAGGCCTTCATGATGATCGACATCTGGCCCTGTTTCATGAAGAACACCGGCGTGAACACCGCGATGCTCGTCGCTGTCGACGCGACGACCGCGAGCGCCACTTCGGTCGCGCCTTTGCGCGCGCTTTCCCAGCGGTCCTCGCCGAGGTCCTGGTGCCGATAAATATTCTCAATGACGACGATTGAGTCGTCCACCACCATGCCAACCGCGATGATCAGCGACATCATCGTGATCAGGTTCAGGCTCATGCCCGTGGCGTACATATACAGGAATGCGACGACCATCGAACCCGGAATCGACAACGCCACGATCAGCGTCGGGCGGATGCGCCACAGGAATAGGAACACAACAAGGATGCACAGCCCCGCGCCCACCAGCGCCGCTTCTTTCAGCCCGTGCAGCGAACTATCGATGATTTTTCCCTGGTTAAAGAAAATATGCTGCTCGGTGCCGGTGAATTTCGGCGTGGCCAGCACGCTGTTGAGCTGCGCGAGCACTTCCTTGCAGGTCTCCGCGGTATTCGCCTCGGAGTCCTTGGTGATCATCATGAACACCTGACGGTTGCCGTCGATGCTCTGGAACTCTTCTTCTTCGCGCGCGCGATAGCCGCCAGAGGCGACGTCGCTTACGTGCAGTCCGTTGCTGAGGCGCAGGCCGGCGTAGTCCTCGATGCCCTCCATCTTGCCTTCCGCGCGGACGTAGTGCTTTCTGCCGGCGTCGTACAACTGCCCGATGCCCACATCGACGTTGGCCACCGTCAGCGTCATGATGAATTCGTACAGCGAGACGCCGTGCGCCAGCATGGCCTGCTGGTCAATATCCACCATGATCGACTTCTGGTCGTAGCCCATCAGCTCGACTTCGGCCACGCCCTCGACGCGTTGCAGCTTCGGCAACAGGTCGCGGTCCACCAGATCGACGAAGCGGTCGTAGTCCCCGTGGCTCGACAGGCCCACCATGAGCACCGGGAAACTTTCGAGCTTGAAGTGGCGCACAAAAATGCGGTCGGCGTTTTCCGGCAACACGAGTCGCAATCGCTCGATGCGATCGCGCACGTCGGCCAGCGCCTGTGTCATGTCGATGCCGCCGTCGAACTCCAGGCCCACAAAGCAGCCGTCGCTCGATGAATTCGTCGACATGTGTTTCAGGCCGGGCAGCGTCTGGAACTCGCCCTCGGCCGGAATCGCGATTTCCTGCTCCACCTGCGCCGGCGTCGCGCCGAAATACGGAATGAACGCGCCGAGGAAGGGCAGCGCCATCGGCGGCATGAACTCCGCCGGTGTGCGCTGCAAGGAAATCAGGCCGAAACTCACTACGCTCACCACGATCATCGAAATCGTGACCGGGTGCTTCATCGCGTATTCGGGCAGTGAGATTCGGCGTTTTTTCATGCCTTGTCGCGCCCCGCGAACAGGTGGTACACGATCGGCATCATAAACAAAATCAGGATCGTATCGGACACCAGCCCGCCCATGACGGTGATCGCCAGGGGCGCGCGAATTTCCGCGCCTTCGCCGGTGGAGATCGCCATCGGGATCAGGCCCAACGTCGAGGTAAGTCGTGTCATCACGATCGGGCGGAAGCGCACGGTGCACGCATGCACGATCGCTTCGGTCTTCTTCATGCCGCGGTGGCGCAACTGGTTGATGTAGTCCACCATGATGATCGCGGCGTTCACCACGATGCCCGCCAGCACGATGCCGCCGATGAACACCACGACGCTGACGTTAATTTTCATGATCGCCAGCGTGTACACCACGCCGATCAGCGCAAGCGGCACGGTACACATGATCAGGAACGGATGCCACAGCGATTCGAACTGGCACGCCATCACGACGTACACGAGGAACATCGCCAGCGCGAGTGCGAACAGGAGGCCGTTGTACGAAGTCTCCAGCTCGCGGTTCTGTCCGCCGAGCGCGAAGCTGTAACCCGTCGGCCAGTTGAGCTGATTCAGTTTCGCTTCGACTTCACGCGCCACGCCGCCGAGGTCGCGGCCTTCCACGTTGCCGGTCACCAGCACCACTTGCCGCTGGTCGATGCGCCGGATTTCGCTCGGGCCTTCCTCCACTTGCACCTTCGCCACGGAAATCAGCGGCGTCGGCGGGTTGCCGTCCACCACCGACAGGTTGCGCAGATCGTCGAGACTCGTCATGCGTTCCTGGTCGGCGCGCACGCGAATGTCCACTTTGTCGCCCGCGCGATTAAAGCGCGTGGCGATGTCGCCGCGCACTTCCGTGCGCAGGAGCTGGGCCACTTGGAAAGGATCGAGGTTTTTCGTGGACAACAATTCACGATCGAGCACCACGTGCACTTCCGGATATCCGCGCTTGAGGCTCAAGTCCGTGTCGTGCAGTCCCTGGATATCGCCCATCTCGGCGAGGGCGGCCTGTCCCAGGTCTTTCAGCGTGTCGAGGTCTTCGCCGTAAATCTGGACCTCCAGCGCCATCTTAAAGCTGAACAGGGACGGCAACGTGAAGGTAACCGGATCCGGAGACACCGCCATCACTTTCTGGCGCATCTCTTCAATGATTTTGTCCTGATATTGCGCGGTCTCGTCCGGATTTTTCAGTTTCACCGTGAGGTTCGCGATGTTCTCGCCTTCGTCCGCGCCGGCATTCGCGTCGTCCGTACCCGCCTGGACGGTCACGGTGTCCACCACGTCGAACGTTTCGAGTACTTTTTCGATGAATTCCGCGCGGCGTTCCGTGTCTTCCAGACGCGTGCCCGGCGGCGCTTCGAGGCGAATGCTGAATTCGCCCTGCTTCATGGGCGGGATCAGTTCGCGCCCGAGCTTCGGCAACATCGTGGCCGCGTGCACGGCCAAGGCCACCATCACCAGCAGCACGATCGGTCCCACTTTCAGACTTCCGCGCAGCAGTTTTTCGTAGACGTCGCGCATGCCGTCCACCAGAACACCCACCACTTTCAGCGGATACAGCGTCACGTAGTGGAAAGTGCGGCCGACCAGCCAGAAAATCCCGCCGAAGACGACGACGAACAGGGTCATCACCATAATCGCGACTGTCAGCAGGATTTGAAAAATCAACCAAATGACAAAGGTAACGAGTGTGAACGGCAGCGCGAGCAGGCCGCCCAAGCGCCGGAAGATCGATCCGCGCGCGATATTCGACAGCGCCCAGCCGACGGTGTTGCGCCAACCTTCGCGGAGCGCGTCGCCGGGTTTGTACGTGAGCCCCGGCCGCCACCGGCCTTTGGACGAGGCCATGTGCATGCCTTCGCGGCTGGCAATCATGGGATTCAGCAGCAGCGACACGGCGAGCGAGGCGAGCAGCGAGAAGGTAACGGTCAGCGCGAGGTCGCGGAAAATCTGGCCGCCGATTCCTTCCACGAACGCAATCGGAAAGAACACGGCAATCGTGGTGAGCGTGGACGCGAACACGGGCGCGGCGACTTCCTTGGTGCCGCGTTCGGCTGCATCGATGATGCTGTCGCCTTCTTCCCTACATCGGAAAATACTTTCGAGCACGACGATCGAGTTGTCCACGAGCATGCCGATGCCGAGCGCGAGACCGCCGAGCGACATGATGTTAATCGAGACGCCGCCCATGAACATTGGCACGAAGGTCGCCACGACGGAAATCGGGATCGCGGCGCCGATGATCAACGTCGTGCGCACTTCGCGCAGGAAAATGAAGAGCACCAGCAGCGAGAGCAGGCCGCCGTCGCGCGCGCTCTTTTGCACTTCGCGGATCGAGGCCTTGATGAAGCGCGCCTGGTCGGTGATCATCACCGGCTTGACGTAGTCCGGCAGACGCGTGCGCAGCCGGTCGGCCATGAGCTTCTGGCTTTCGAGCTGATCCAGCGCCGCCTGCGTCTTCGGGTTCGGCGCGATCTTCAGCATGAACTGCAGGAACTTCTCGCGCGGATCGCTGCCTTTCGAGAAGCCGAAGAAGCGCTGCAGCGTCTCGCTTACTTTGACGACGTTCGCGTTGCCTTCCTTGAAGAACGCCAGCTCGACCACTTCCTGGCCGTTCACACGCACGATCGCCTCGCGCTCGCGCGTGCCCATCTCCACGCGCGCAAGTTCGTCGAGACGGAACTGGCCGCCCGTTTGTGTACCCACAATCACGGCGCGGATCTGATCGATGTTGCCGAACTCGTTGAGCGTGCGCACGAGGTATTCACTGCGGCCCTCTTTCAGCCGCCCGCCGGAGAGGTTCACGTTTTGCCGCTGCAACGCGGACACGACCATTTCCGGCGAGAGACCAAGCGCTTTCAAGCGCTCGGAATCGAGCAGGATCTGGATCTCTTCCTCGCGGCCGCCCGTCACGCGCACCTGCGCGATGCCGGTCTCCGCTTCGAGGTCGGCTTTCAGGTAACGCTCCGCCGCGTGGCGGATTTCGGTGAGGTCCGCCAGTGTCTGACTCGCGCGCTCGTCTGGATCCGCGACCGAGGACATATCGCGGCCCATGAGCGCCACGCGCATCACGGGGTCGAGGGTCGGGTCATAGCGAAGGATGATCGGCTTCTTCGTGACGCCGTCGGGCGGGTCGAACAAGTCGAGACTCTCGCGCACGTCCTGCATCGCGATGTCCATGTTCGTGCCCCATTTGAACTCGAGCACGACTTCGGACAATCCGGCGGATGAGACGCTGCTCAGCTCGACCACGCCGTTCACGATGCTGAGGCGTTCTTCGACCGGTCGCGTCACGAGCTTCTCGACGTCTTCCGGCGCGGCGCCTTCAAATTCCGTGCGGACGGTGAGCGTCGGGTAGGAAATATCCGGCATCAGGTTGAGCGGCAATTCCTGATACGAACGCCACCCAAAGACCATCAGCGTGACGAAGAACATCAGGATGGTCACCGGCCGCCGAATGGCGAACCGGTATTCGTCCATGGGGCGTAGCGTCTTGACAGACTCGGGCGCGGCGGGTTCGTTCATGTCAACAGGCCGCGTCAGTCTTGCCGGGGTGCGCCGCCCGTCGCGCCGCCGCCGGCCGCGCGCTTGGCTTCGGCACGGGCGAGGGCTTCGTCGGCCGAAACCTCGGCGTTCTGCCACACGGCGTCGTGCTGATTGGTCACGCGAATCTTTGTGCCGGGCTTAAGCGTGTACTGGCCGTTCGTGATGAGCTGATCGTCTTCCGTGACGCCGGACAACACCTGCACGCGGTTCGAGTCTTCGAGGCCGACGCGCACTTCGATGCGCTCGGCGACGAAAATCTCGCCCGCCGATTCGGCTTCAGGCGTTACGGCGCCGTCCACGGGCGGAACATTCGGCGCGGGCGCGGCAGCCGGCGCCGGAGCATCGGCCTTGGCCGGCGCGGGACGCACGACAAACACATACTGCCGGCCTTCTTCTTCGAGCAGCGCCTCCTTCGGCGCGAGCAATACGTTCTGCAGCGTCGCCATCACGAGCTTCACGCGCGCAAACGCCGACTCGCGCAAGTTCTCGCGGACGGTTTCGTCGAAGTCGAGCACGACCTTCACGGTGCCGCTGATCGGATCGACACTTGGATTGATGCGGCGGATCGAGGCTTCGAATTCCTTGCCGCGCACCGAGTCGATCGTGACTTTCGCCTTCTGCCCCACTTCCAGGCGCGGCAACTCGCGCTCCGGCGGGGAGATCGTTAGGATGAAAGACTCGGGATCGACGATGCGATACACCTGCATACCCTGGCTCACGAGCATGCCCTGCTGGATCGTGCGCGAGGTGACCACGCCGTCGATCGGCGCGCGAATGGTCAGATTTTCGATCTGGAGTTTTTGCGTTTCGAGAGTGGCGAGGGACTGTTCATACGCGTAACGCGCGTTGTCCATCTCGACCTTCGGTCCCAGGCCTTCTTCAAATTGCTTTTGCGTGAGTTCGTAGGTCGTCTTGTTCTGGCGAACTTGCACGTCGGATTGCTGGTACAACGCCTGCGCTTCGTCGCGCTCGAGTTCGGCGATCACCTGCCCCGCTTTTACCGTATCGCCCACTTCCGCGAGCACCTTGGCGCAACGCGCCGAGGCCTTGGCCGCAACGTCGACGAGACGCTCCGCTTCGACGCGCGAGGTCGTTTCAAAATACGTCGCAATGTTGCCGCGTGTCGGCTTGGCCGCTTCGACGGGAACGACAACCTCGGGCGGCACCAACGCGGCCGTTGCCGTACCGCCTCCACCACCTTTTGCGCCCGTCTGCATGCCGCACGACACCAGCGCCAGCGCGCAAAACAGCGCGCCCGCCGCCGGACAGATCACTCGCCGCGATACGTACACCCGGAGTTCTCCCAAGAAGACTGACCACTACCTAGACCGCAACGGGCCTTGCGCGGTTTAGACACTCTAACTAAAACCCCAACTGCCCGCGTATGGCACCGGCCAACGTGCGGCATCTTCAGGGGTGAATTGCTATATAAATACTAGCATTTGAGCTGAATTATCACGACTTTTTGTGCCGTTCCGGAACTGCGCAATTCTATAAATTGAGAGCGCGGCGTCGCCCATCACTCCAACAAAGACATGAGCTAGGAAATGTACTACCGGTCGGTTTTGGCGAGTACCGCATCGGCCAGTGCCGAAAGTGTCGCGCCGGCGGGTCCTTGCAGAAAAATGTCAGTAATCGAATCGGTGAAGTCTGTCGGCTCGATGTTGCACTCAATCACGAGCGCTCCGTTGCGTTTGGCGGTATGCGGCAACTCCGCCGCCGGGTAAACCGACGCCGACGTCCCAATAACGACGATCACGTCGGCCGTCTGCGCGAGGCCCTGCGCGGACAGCATCGCGTGCGGCGGAATCATCTCGCCGAACATGACGACGTCCGGCTTGAGCAGACCGCCGCAGAGACAAAACGGTGTCCCTTCCGCGGCGAGGGCGTGCGCGATCGGCTGCGTGCGCCGGCAACTCAGACAGACCACGTGCTGCGCGTTGCCGTGGTACTCGATCACCGTGCGGCTGCCGGCTTCCTGATGAAGATTGTCGACGTTCTGCGTGATGACGGCCTTGAGTCGGCCCGCCGCTTCGAGTCGCGCCAGCGCCGCATGCGCGGGATTCGGGCGACACGCGCTCACTTGCTCATGCAGATCGCGCCAGAGCCCCCACACCTTGCGCGGGTTCGCAAGGAAAGCGTGGATGGTGGCGTATTCCTCCGGCGGATACTTGCTCCAGATTCCGCCTTCGCTGCGGAAATCCGGGATGCCGCTCTCGACGCTGATGCCTGCGCCCGTGGACGCGATGGCGTTTTTCGACGCCGCGATCGCCTCGGCAGCGCGTGCGACGTCGGCGGCGTTCATGCGCGAGGACTCAGGCCTTCGCGATGCGATCCGCGCCGACGTACTTTTGCAGGGCCTTCGGGATCAGCACGGAGCCATCGCCCTGTTGATAGTTCTCGAGGACCGCGATGACGGCGCGGCCGACGGCGACTCCGGAACCGTTCAGTGTGTGCACATACTCCGGCTTCTTCGAGCCGCCGCGGCGGAAGCGCAGGTTTGCGCGGCGCGCCTGGAAATCGGTGCAATTTGAGCAGGAGCTGATCTCGCGGTATTTGTTCTGCCCCGGCAACCATACCTCGATGTCGTACGTCTTCGCGGCTGAGAAGCCCGTGTCGCCCGTGCACAGCGTGACGACGCGGTACGGAATCTCAAGCCGTTGCAGGATCACTTCCGCGTTCGCGGCGAGCTTGTCGAGTTCGTCGAACGAAGTCTCCGGCGTGCACAGCTTCACCATCTCGACCTTGTTGAACTGGTGCTGGCGCAGCATGCCGCGCGTGTCTTTGCCATACGAACCCGCCTCGCTGCGGAAACACGGCGAATAAGCGGTGTAGTACATCGGCAACTGTTTCTCGTCGAGGATCTCGCCGGCGTGGATATTCGTCAGCGGCACTTCGGAAGTCGGGATCATCCACAAGTCGTAATCGCCCGCGATCCGGAACGAATCCTCCGCGAACTTCGGCAACTGCCCGGTGCCGCGCAGCGCGTCCGAATTGACCATGAACGGCGGCACAATTTCGGTGTATCCATGCTCGCCGGTGTGGATGTCGAGCATGAAATTGATCAGTGCGCGTTCAAGTCGCGCGCCAAGCCCTTTGGACACGTTGAACCGCGCCCGCGCGATCTTCGCGCCGGCTTCGAAGTCGAACAAGCCGAGTGCCTGACCAAGGTCGACGTGATCTTTCGGCTCGAAGTTAAACGTCTTCGGCGTGCCCACGGTGCGCTCGACGCGGTTCGCCGATTCATCCGCGCCGATGGGCACGGAGGTGTGCAACAGATTCGGTATGCCCAACAGCGCGTCGTTCACCTGCGCCTCGACGGCCGTGGAACGCTGTTCGATGTCCTTGATGCGATCGGCGACACCCTGCATGGCGGCCAGCAGCGACGAGGCGTCCTGCCCAGCCTTCTTGAGCTTACCGATTTCCTGCGAGGCCTTGTTCTGCTCCGCACGAAGTTGATCCATCTCGTGCTGCAGCTTCCGGCGCGTCTCGTCGGCCGCGAGGATCGCGTCGATGTCGACCGAGTTGTTGCGCCGCGCGGTGAGGCACTGCTTTACCGCGTCGGGAGTCTCGCGAATCACTTTCAAATCGATCATGCCATCAACATCCGTTCAATGGGTGCAGGTTCACTGGCGAAAAGAATGAAGGGAACCACGGCGCGCGTCAACTGCCGCGGAGAATATCGAGAATGCGCTCAAGTTCGTCGAGATTGAAGAAGTCGATCTCGATGCTGCCTTTCCAACTCGCGTCGGTCGTCAAGCGCACTTTCGTGCCCAGCCGGCGGCGAAGTTCGTCCTCCACCTGCGCGACGTGTGGATCTTTCTTCGCCGGCGCTTTGGTCTCAGTGGCGGGCGCACGTGGCGCGGGCGCAACCGCGCGTTCCACGTCACGCACCGAGAGGCCTTCCTCGACTGCGCGGCGCGCGAGCGCCGTCTGTCGGGCGGGCAATTCGAGCGCGAGCAGTGCGCGAGCGTGGCCCATGCTCAGCGCGCCCTCGATCACGAGTTGCTGCACTTCGTCGGGCAGATTCAGCAAGCGCAGAATATTCGTGACCGTCACGCGCTTCTTGCCGACCTGCTCGGCGAGCTGTTCCTGTGTCCAGCCGAAGGCCAGCGCCAGGCCCTTGTACGCGCGCGCGGTCTCAATCGGATTCAAATCTTCGCGCTGGATGTTCTCGATGAGCCCCAGCTTCAGCATGTCCTCGTCGGACACATCGCGGCATACGGCCGGCACCTTGTCCAGCCCGGCCAGCACGCTCGCGCGCACGCGGCGCTCGCCGCTCACCAGCTCGTATATGCCGTTCTTCATGCGCACGATGACGGGTTCTTGCACGCCGTCGCGCTTGATGGATTCAGCCAGTTCCGCGAGGGCTTCTTCGTTGAAGAAGTGGCGCGGCTGTTGCGGATTCGGCTTTACGGTCCGCGGATCGATCAGCACAAGGGTCGTGCCGTCTTCGAGCGCCTGCGGAGTCGCAGCGATAACGGGTGCGGGAATCGCCACGGGTGCCGGCGTAGGGGCCGGCTCAAACGCCGCCGTGCCGCCGCCAATCAGCGCGCCGAGTCCCCGGCCGAGTCCGCTTTTTTTTGTGCTCGACACTCGCCTCTCCTACCCGCGCGTTAGTAATTCTTCGGCCAGCATCTCGTATGCGCGCGCCCCGGCGCATCCGCGATCGAAATGGATGATCGGCTTGCCGAAACTCGGCGCCTCGCCCAGGGTGATGTTCCGCGGAATCACCGTCTTGTATACCTTGTCGCCCAGATGCGCGCGCACGTCGTCGATCACCTGCTTCGACAAATTTGTACGCTGGTACATCGTCAGCAACACCCCCTGCAACTTCAACGACGGATTCAGATTGTCGCGAACCAAAATAACGGTTTGCAGTAGTTCGCTCAAGCCTTCCAGCGCATAATACTCGCACTGGAGCGGAATCAATACCGTGTCGGCGGCCGTCAGCCCGTTCACTGTCAACAAACTCAGCGACGGCGGCGAATCGACAAGAATATAGTCGTATTTACCGCGAAGCGTTTCGATTGTTTCACGCAGCCGGTATTCCCGCTTCGGCAAGGCCACCAATTCCACTTCCGCGCCCGCCAGGTGCTTGTCGGACGGGATCACGTGAAGGCCATCGAGTCCCGCCGGTTCCAAAATTGCTTCTGCAGCGGGCAGACCGTCGATCAGAATATTGTAAAGCGTTTTCTTGATCTTGGATTTGTCGAGGCCTACGCCGCTCGTCGCGTTGCCCTGCGGATCGAGATCGATCAGGAGTGTGCGCTTGCCTTCGGTGGCCAGACACGCGGCAAGGTTCACCGCCGTCGTGGTCTTCCCCACGCCGCCCTTCTGATTCGCAACAACTATCACACGGCCCATCGGCGATGCGCGCCCCCCGCGAGTGACACGGCCCGCGTTCCGTTGTCCGGTGGATTGACTGCTTCCCCCGAGCGCGGCCGAAACACACGCGAAACGGCCGCAACGATCGCGGGATCATACGTGCGCCCGAGCGTGTTCGTCAACGCTGCGACGTGAGGGAACGGCTTAGAGGCCAAACTGCTTGAAATGATGCTCGAAATGCTGCGCGTGCATCTTCGCCCAGCCGTCAACGCCGATGTCGCCGAAGAAAGGATGCGGCTCGGGATTCATCGCGCCGGTCTCGACGGCGGCCAGATAATCAGAGAGCGCTGCCTGCAGGTCTTCAATCGTGAAGTGCAGCGCATCGGGCGGGGCCGCGGGCCCCGATTGCGCGTTTTTAATGATAGGCACCCACCCATTGATGAGCAGCGGAGCCAGAAGATTGCGCGTGAACCAGTTGCCGACGAAATCGCGCGTCCCGCGCCGGCCCATCGAGTACAGCACCCAGTGTGTCAGGTGCGGCACCAATTCGGTGGCGGGCATTTTGCCCCACAACGGTGCACGATCCGGCGGCAACGCTTTCAAGCGCTGAATAATCTCGTCGGCAAAGTCGCGGTCGAACTCACGAACCGGCACGGCACCCCTCTCCCCGGTTTATCGTAATTTGACGTGGCCCGCACGCGACTCTACCATAACGCGCAGAGGGTTCCGCCAAGCGCCGCGCGGATCGAATTTGCACTATCGATTGAGGGGGAAGGAATGTCGCCTGCGTTGGGGGAAGTGAAGAAACGCGCCGATTGGCCCGAAGTACGCCAAACCATCGAGGCCTCGGTCCACGAAATCCTGGGCAAGATGCCCAAGGAACCGATCGATCCCCAGGTCAAAATCGTCGATGAAAAAGGCATGGCGAATTGCGTTCGCCGCCGCGTGAATTATTTTGTCGACGAATGGACGCGCGTGTCGGCGTGGATGTTCATCCCCGAAGATCAGATGGATTGCCCCGCGATTCTTTGCCTGCACAGCCTCACCGCCGCGGGTAAGGACGAACCGGCGGGTATCGATACCGACGACCGGCTTCTCGCCTTCGCCACGCACTACGCCGATCGGGGCTACATCACAATGGCGCCGGATTCGCTCGCGTGCGGCGAACGTTCCGCGAGCCGCGCCAAGCCCTTCGACACGAAATCGTTTTACAAGGACTATCCGAAATGGTCCGCCCTGGGCAAGATGCTGTGGGACCATATGCGCTGTCTTGATGTGCTCAATGAAGTGAAGGAAGTCGATCCCGGCCGCATCGGCGCGATCGGACACGGCCTCGGCGGCACCAACGCGCTGATGCTGGGCGCCTTTGACGATCGCGTGCGCGCGATTGTGGCGAGCGGCGGATTCATCCCCTTCTGCGCCGACGCCGACCCGGCGCGCTGGAATCGCGATGAAAACCTGAACCTGCTGCCAAAGCTCCAGCCGAGCATTGAGTCGCGAGAGTTCCCTTTTGAATGGGACCACTTGCTGGCCCTGATTGCGCCCAATCCGGTGCTTCTGGCCACCTCTTCGGCGGACGAAGCCTTCGCGGACGCATCCAAAGTGAATGAGACTTTTGACCATGCTCGCAGAATTTACCGCTTGCTGGGCGCCACCGACGCCCTTGAGCACGTCTCCCACAAAGATGGCAACCGCATGACCCTCGATACCCTCGAGGCCGCCGATGGGTGGTTCGACCGCTGGCTGTGAACGCGACGCGCCGTTGAATAGAATGGGCGGCGGTGCTTGTTAATGTCGTACTTGGTGCGCCCGGGCTGCTGGCGCAATGCGGAGGATGGGCGACTTGCACGACGGTACAATCCCGGCCAAACCCGTGGACATGGAATTCGCGACCTCGCGGGTCAACGCGCTCATCAAGAATATTGAAACTATCTTTTTCGGCAAACACGACGCCGTAAAACTTTGCGTAGTAGGCCTGCTCGCGCGTGGGCACGTGCTGATCGAAGACATCCCCGGCATCGGCAAGACGACCCTCGCGCAGGCGCTCGCGCGCTCGATTGATTGCAGCTTCAACCGAATCCAGTTCACGAGCGACATGCTGCCGTCCGATATTCTCGGCGTGTCGGTGCTCAATGCGCGGACCAGCGATTTCGAATTCCGCGAAGGGCCGATTTTCGCGAACGTCGTGCTGGCGGACGAAGTAAACCGCACGCCGCCGAAGACGCAGAGCGCGCTGCTTGAAGCAATGAGCGAGTTCCATATCTCCGTGGAAGGCAAGCCGCGGCAATTACCAAAGCCGTTCCTCGTGCTCGCAACGCAAAACCCCATCGAATACGAAGGCACCTACACCCTGCCGGAAGCCCAGCTCGACCGTTTCCTGTTGCGCGTAGAGATCGGCTATCCCGGGGAAGAAGATGAACTGCGCATCATGCGCCGCCACGACACCATCGGCGCGCTGAACGCCATGCGGCCGGTGCTGAGCGCGCAGGACGTCATCGCGCTGCAGGCGCAGGCGGTGCGCGTGCACGTGGATGACGCCGTCGCGCGCTACATCCGCGCGATCATTCAGGCCACGCGCGAGCATCCCGCCGTGCGCCTGGGCGGCAGCCCGCGCGGCGCACTGGCCTTGTTCGAATCCTGCCAGGCCTATGCGATGGTGCATGGCCGGGACTATGTGACGCCGGGCGATGTGAAAATTCTGTCGGTGCCGGTGCTCTCGCACCGCATCCTCGTGAAGGCGCAAGGTGGCCATCGGTTGACTTCGTCGCGCGATCGCGCGGCGCTCGTGCAAGATCTGGTGGCTGAAATCGCAGTGCCCAAGTGACGCCGGCGGCGCCGGATCCGGGTGAGGTACATGCGCGGACGCGTTCAGAAAAATCGTAACCGGCTGCATTTCCGGACGGCCGCATTCGCCTTCGCCCTTATTTTTCTGCTGCTCGAACTCGCCGCGTTCAATACGGGTGAAAACCTGCTCTATTTGCTCGCGGCGTTCGCGCTCGGCTTTCCGGTGTTCGCGGGACTGCTCTCCGTCCTCACCTTTCGCGGCTTGGGTGTCGTCGTTCAAGCGCCCGATGTCGTGCACCGCAACGAACCCTTTTCGGTGATCGTGCGCCTGCAAAACCTCAAGCAATGGTCGCCCATCATCTCCATGAGCGTCGCGTTCGTCAGCAATCGGTCCAACTATGCGTATGTGCCGATGCTGGCGCCGGGCCTGACGGCGGAACTGCGGCTCCCGCATGTATTGCTCCGGCGCGGCGTGCACGCCCTCCCCGCTGTGCGCCTGTCGAGCGGATTCCCGATGGGACTGGTCGAGCGTGCGCGGATTCAGGACAGCCCCGGCGAAGTGGTCGTGTACCCGCGCGTGCACCGCATCGATCGCTCCGCGCTCGAGCGCCTCGACGATTCAGGAAATCGCCCGCGCCCAACACTGGCTACGGGGGATGAATTCTATTCGCTGCGCGAGTACGTGCCGGGTGACGACATCCGTTTTATCTCATGGCGCGTAAGCGCGCGCTTGGGCGAACTAATTGTGCGCGAGCTCGAACCGGGCTCCGTGCGTTCCGTGGTGCTCGTCGTCGATACGCGCGGCGTGCCGGCCTCCTTCGAAGCAGACGAGCGTTTCGAGTTGGCCGTCGAAATGGCCGCCTCGCTGGCGGTTGCGTTTTTGGACCAGCAATACTCCGTCGCGCTGGTGACACCCCAAGGCAGTGCACCGCTGGGCACCGGCGAGGGCCACGTGTCCCGCGTGCTCGACATGCTCGCGCGTGTGACGGCTGTCCCCTATGAGACGCTGGGCGACGATTGGTATCGCGCCTCGGGCGATCTCGCGGGCGCGACGAAAATCTGCGTCGCCACCGATGCGGCGCAATGGGGCAGCATGGGACTTTCCGGAAGCGTGCACATTCTCGATCCGGAGGAGGTGCTCCATGCATCGTAATGTGGAGCGCCGCCTGAAAGTGACCGCGATCCTCGCGATGCTGTCGGGCTATCTCGCGTTGACGACGACGTTCAACTACGGCACGGATATCCTGCTCGTGCCGCTCGCCGCCATCGCCCTCATGCCGCTGGGCGAACGCATGGACCGGCGTTTCAAATCTTATCGCCAGATCACGACGGCGTTGATCCTCTTCTTCATCGCGATCTTCTTCATGATCCTGCGGCGGTTTTCGTTGCTGGACGCTGTCATCGCGCTGGTCATGTTCATTCAGGTGTATTCACTCGTTCACGTCAAGGAACCGAAGAACTACATTCACTTGTTCTTGATGTCGTTCTTCCTCGTGCTGGCCGCCGCCGTCATGAGTCCGCGACCGGACATTGCCGCGGTGTTCTTCTTGTTCATCGTCTCGACGCTGCTGGGCCTCACGCTGCTGGAAATGTTCAGCACGGCCGGCAGCACGGCCTCGGGCCCACAGTGGCGCTCGTCTTCCGGCGAAATTCTCGCGGCGCGCAAGGTGCGCGTGTTCGATTTCCGCTTCTCCGCCCTCGTCCTGGCCACGTTGCTGGGTCTCTTCGCGTTCGCGACGGTGTTGTTTGTGGGTGGTCCGCGCACGGAAGCCGGTGTGTTCGGCGCGGCGCGCATGCCTCAGCAACAAACCACCGGGCTAAGCTCCGAGGTGGATTTCTCCCAGGCCGGCGCACTGGCCTCCAGCCAGACGCCCGTCATGCGCGTGGTGTTTCCGGAAATCAACGGCGGCCAGTTCAATGGACCCATGTTGTGGCGCGTGACTGCGCTCGACACCTACACCGGTGGCGGCTGGCAACACAACGGCGTGCTCACGACCGGATACGGCACCGAAGAACTCCGCCGCTTCAAGAGCGAGTCGCGGCGCGCGTCGAACGACGGCATTGATCGCCCAACCTCCACCTGGCCAATTATCAATTATGAGATCTTTTTGGATCGCCCGCCCCAGATCGCGGTGCCGCTGTTGCAGATGCCGATCATGGTCAAGGCAAGCGACGAAAGCCCGCGCGCGCTCTTCCGTTGGGACATCGCAAACGACTTCAGCGTGGTGCTGACTACACGCGGCGAGAATGCGATCTACCTTGAGGCGTCCTCGGAACTGATTTCGCCTACGCCAGAACAACTCCGCACCGCGCCGCAGGACTATTCGCGGTCCATGCGGCCGGAAGACTACGACATTCTCGTAGAACACGATCTTTTACCGGCAACAAAGGCCCTGGTCGATCGGCTCACGCGCAACGAACCGAGCGCCTACGAAAAAATCATGGCCTTGCAGCAACATCTGCAAAGCAACCAGTTCGAATACACGCGCCTGATTCCGCCGCTTCCCAAAAAGAATCCGGTGGATAGTTTCATCCTGCAAGTGCGCGAGGGCCACTGCCAGTTGTTCGCGAGCGCGCTTGCACTGATGACGCGCAGCCTGGGTTATCCGGCCCGCCTGGTGTCGGGCTACCGCGGCGGGACGTGGAGCGACAGCGACAACTCGTACACGGTGACTGAAGACATGGCGCATGTCTGGGTCGAGGTCTATTTCGCAGGCCTCGGCTGGATTACGTTCGATCCTTCGCCGATGGACGCGCAGCCCGATGGATTCTCGGTCGACGCGCTGACGCGCATCTACAATCAGTACGTCATGCGCGCGCGCATGTTGTGGCTGCGCAACGTGGTGTCATTCGACCGCGATCGGCAGGGCCGGAATCTGCAGAACTCCGCCAAAGGCTTCATCCGTTCCAGCCTGAACACATGGGAAGGCCTGCAGTCCCGGGACCGTCAAGTCGCCATTGGCGCGGGCATGCAGGGCGTCGTACAGGTGCTGTTCCTTGGTTCCGGACTCGTGGTGCTTGCGTGGGCCTTGTTCGCCGTGCGCGGATGGGCTGTGCGCAGGCGCACGGTAAAGATCAGACTCACAGCCGATCAGCGCCGTGCCGTGCAGCTTCGCGCGCGCATGGTGCGGCGATTGCAAAAACTCGGCATCGCGGTCGAAGGGTGCACCGCCGAGGAACTCAGCGATGCCGCTGTCACGCTTACCGCCGGCGACGCGGACGCGGTCGTCGAAACGCTGGCGGTCTACAATGCTGCGCGCTTTGGTCAGCGGCCGTTCTCGGGTCAGGAGTTGACGCAGCTCAGTGGACGTATCGCCAAACTTGGTGTATCGCAGCCGCTCAGGGCCGGTTGAACAATAGCGCGACCGAATCCGCTCCCCACAGCGCGACCGCCAGATCCGTTTGTCCATCCTGATTTACGTCACCCGCCGCCAACGCGTAGGGCTGGGCGTCCGCGATCGGATAGGTCTCCTGCGCGAAACGCAACGGCACGTCGGAGCCCGTTGACTCATTGCGCATCAGAACCACCGAGCCGGCTGCTGCGCAGGCCAGCGCGACATCCGGCTTGTTGTCTCCGTTAAAGTCGCGCACGACGATGTCTTCAATGCCGAATTCGCGCTGGAAGCGGTTCTCCCCCAACCGAAATTCCTGCGCGACTTCGAAACTGAAGCCTCCATCACCAAAAAAAATCACCACCGAGTCGTCGCTCTGCGCATGCGTGACGACCAGATCGCGTTTGCGGTCGCCGTTAACGTCCGCGACGCGAATCTTGTGCGGCATCTTGCCCCGCGCGGAGAATTTATCCACGAGTTCGAATTCACCTTTGCCGGTCCCCTTGAGCAACGCCACCTCGTCGGCGTTGTAGAGCGTCACAGCGAGATCGTCGATGTTGTCGCCATCGAAGTCCTCCACCACCAGATCGCGCGGGCCGCCGGACAGCGCCGTCACCACGGCATCGGCGAAATACGACTGCGGATCGCCGGGGAACAGAACGAGCACGTCGCTACTCCAGCCGGTCGCGATCGCGTCGCGATACCCGTCAGCGTCAAGATCGGCCACGGCCACGGCCGTAAGCCCCGGCGTGGTGAACAGCGGCTGGCCTTCGCTGTCGCGCATCTGCGTGTAGCGCAACACGTCATCGGGCACAGCGAAGTGGCGCGGCTCGAAGACTTCCTCGTCGAGATTGCGCAGCAGCGTAATGTCGCGGTTACGCACGGCATGAAAGTTCGCCACGACGAGGTCTGGCGCGCGCAGCGCATCGATGTTCGCCACGACCACCTGATAGGGGCCGTAGCCGCACGGCAACGGCGGCTGCGCATCGAAACTACCGTCCGGTTTGCCAATGAGATAGGAAACATTTTCTTCGGCCGGGCGCACATCGCGCGGATCCATCAAGCGGCCTCGGTTCGTCGTCAGCAAATCCAGCCGGCCGTCTTCGTTCATATCGGCAAGCACAACAGACGTCGGGTTCGGGCCGACACGATATCGTTTGGCTTGCACCTCAAAGGTCTGCGAGTTCTGCGCTGCGGCCGCGATCACGCCGGCAAGGATCAACGAATGAATCATTGGGCCACCTTCGAGTCCACGGAACGGCCAAGCCGCGCGGCAAGGCGACACGCGGCGACAAGACTGTCCTCGCGCGCGATGCCCTTGCCCGCAATGTCGTACGCGGTGCCGTGATCGACGGACGTGCGCACGATGGGAATGCCCAGGGTAATGTTGATGCCATCGTCGATGCCCTGCAGCTTCATTGGAATATGTCCTTGGTCGTGGTACATCGCAATCACGGCGTCGTAACGGCCTTCAATGGCATGGCGAAACACGGCATCGGGCGAATGCGGCCCGGAGCAATCGATCCCCGCCGCGCGGCAGGCCTGTATGGCCGGAGCGATTTCGCGGGCCTCCTCATTGCCAAACGCGCCCGATTCTCCGGCGTGAGGATTGAGCCCGGCCACCGCGATGCGCCGCTGCGGACGGCCGAGCTGTTTAAGCGCGGTATCGGCAATGCGGATACTGTCCTCAATGCGATCCCGGCGCACTTCATCGAGCGCCGCGCGCAACGACACGTGGTCGCTGATGTGAATCACCAGCAGATCGCGCACGACGAGCGACATGCGGTAGTCCGGCGCGCCGGTGCGCTGGGCGATGAAATCCGTGTGCCCGCGGCAGGTGTACCCCGCGCGGTGGATGCCTTCTTTATTGATCGGGCAGGTCACCACGGCCGCAACCTCCCCCGCCATTGCCAGATCCACGGCCTGTTCCAGCCACAGCATGGCCGCCCGGCCCGCGGCGGCATCGAGTTGACCCGGCCGATAGGCCGGCGCTGTGACGGCCACTTCCAGAAACGGCAACTGTCCGTCGACGGGGGCTGCCTGGCGTGCCGATGAAATAGCCACCGGCTTCGGCGCGCCGCGCACGTGTTCCGCGGCACGCGCATACGCGTCCACGGATCCCAGAATGATCGGATGAACTTCGCGAAGGAAGGCCGGCTGCGCAAACGCCCGGGCAATGATCTCCGGTCCGACGCCGTTCACGTCGCCCATCGTAATTGCGATTGGTGTCGTCATGCGCAGAATTTTTTCCGCGCACGAAAACGGAATCGAAAATCGCGGCGAATGTTTCCGTGCGCATTCCCCCTGAGTGCTGCGCCGCGGACTCAAGAATACGCCACAAATCACCGCGCATCCAAAATGTCAAGTGTGTAGTGACATTTTCCGAAACAATGCGCACTGCGTGCGAAAATTTCTGCTTGCGCATGACCTAATCGTGTGCTAAGATTCGCGAATTGCTTTTTCTTTTGCGAAGCGGCTGTTTGCTTCGTGTAAAAATACGGCGACGGGCTGGGCGTTCGATCGTCGAGAACTCCTCTCAGGTAGTGGCATTTTGTACGGGGGAGCGGTGTGTCTTTTCGACACCGCGTGTTCACTCTGTCTCGTGCCGAAACGGCGGAGTGCACGACATTGAACGACGCGTTGTCGGAGGCGCGCAAGTTGCAATTGGCCGCGGCACGGGTTGGATTCGATTGGCCCGATGTGCGCGGCGCGCTCGGCAAGCTGCGGGAAGAAGTCGGCGAACTCGACGAAGCCATCGCGCGGGGGAATACGAACGAGATGCGCGAGGAACTGGGGGACCTTTTGTTCTCAGTGGTGAACGTGTCCCGTTTCATCGCGATCGACGCAAGTGACGCTCTGCACTCGGCGAATTCGAAATTCGATAGCCGGTTCACGCGCCTGCGCGAGGAATTCTCGCGGCGCGGACGGCGACTTGAAGACTGTAGCCTGGAGGAACTCGATTCGGTTTGGAATGTCATTAAAAAGTAGGGGCAGCGGGCGAGGTTGTCCGGCAGTCGGGGCCGGCGGCAGCACGCAGAAGGTATAGGGGCGCTGAACATGGGGTCGGGTGAAAACGTGTTGGAATCGACAGGCGAAGTACGCACGACGAAAGACCTTCAGTTTGTAGACAACCCATGGGCCCTGGCGCAGGAACGCTTGCGGCCGGTGCTCGACGAACACAGCTTTGAAAATTGGCTCGCCCCCACCCGTTTCGATTCGTATCGCGACGGCATCCTGAACGTCCGCGTTCCCAACCAGTTCTTCGCCAACTGGTTGCGCGAACACTACGGCGAAGCGATCGCAAAAGTCCTGACCGAGCTTCTCCCCGGCTTCAAGGACATCAAGTATCTCGTGGTGGCGGCGGACGCCAGCACGCGGAACACACCTCTTCCCAACAAAACCGCCGGCGTGCGCCCGGCCCAGCGCACCGCTCCCGCGCCCGTACACCCACACGGCCCCTCGCGCGATTTCAGCGCTGCGCGCGCGAGCCGCGCCCTCGGCTTCAAAGAACGCTACACCTTCGACCGTTTCGTCATCGGCGCGGGCAATCGCTTCGCGCACGCGGCGGCGAAAGCCGTCGTTGAAACTCCCGCACGCGCCTATAACCCGCTCTTCCTCTACGGACAGACGGGCCTCGGCAAGACGCACCTCATGCACGCGATCGGCCAGGAAATGCTCCGGCGCAATCCGGAACTCAACATTGTGATGATCACCTCGGAGCTGTTCACGAACCAGCTCATCGAAAGCATCCAGAAAAAGGCCGCGCCGAAATTCCGCGCGAAATATCGCCAGGCCGACGTGCTGCTCATCGACGACATTCACTTCATCGCCGGCAAGGAAGCCACGCAGGAAGAGTTCTTCCACACCTTCAATGAACTCTACGACATGCACAAGCAGATTGTGCTCTCGAGCGATCGCGGCCCGAAGGAAATTCAGGGCATGGAAGATCGCCTTGTCTCGCGCTTCGAATGGGGTCTCGTCTCCGACATTCAGCCGCCCGATTTCGAGACGCGCATGGCGATCCTGCAGAACAAGGCCGCCGAAGAATCCGTCACGCTCGATCAGGAAGTCGTGCGCTTCATCGCCACGATGGTGACCAGCAATATCCGCGAGCTCGAGGGCGCGCTGGTGACCGTGCTGGCCTACAGCAAACTCACCGGACAGCAGGTCAACATACCGCTGGTCGAGCAAGTGTTGAAGGACCTGATTGGCCGTTCCAAACTGAGGACGATCACCTTCGAACGCATTCAAAAAGCCGTCGCCGAGCACTTCGACGTCCGCATTCTCGATATGCGCGGCCGCAGCCGGCAGCGGCAGATCGCGTACCCGCGCCAGATCGCAATGTACCTGTGCAAGGACTTGATCCCCGGCATGACGCTGAGCGAAATCGGCGAGGTGTTCGGCGGCAAGGACCACACTACGGTGCTTTACGCCTGCCAAAAAATCAGCGAGGAAGTTGAACGAGACGACACGCTGAAGCAGATGGTTGCGAAGATCGAGAAGGACATTCGCGGATAACGATTCCGTCTTGGCGAGGCGGTCGGGCGTATGCTAGGATTCGATCGAGGATCGACTCCATGGGCGTGCGCAAAATCGTATATTTTCCCGATGACCCGCTGACGCTAAAATCGCGCCCCATCGAGATTTTCGGCGACAAGCTGCGTCTCTTCGTCAAAGACCTTTACAAAACCATGCACGCCTTCGAGGGCGTCGGCCTCGCCGCGCCGCAGGTGGGCATCGCGAAACGCGTTTTTGTACTTCAGGAACCGGATGGCGAACCCATGTGCTTCGTGAATCCGGAAATCCTCGAGATGAATGGCTCGGCCGAGGGCGAGGAAGGCTGCCTCAGCATGCCGGGCGTATATGCGAAAGTGCCGCGCGCCACCCACATCCTCGTGCGCGCGCAGGAACCGACGGGCGAGCTTTTCGAGATGGAAGCCGAGGATTTCCTCGCGCGGATCATCCAGCACGAAACCGACCACCTGAACGGCATCCTTTTCCCCGAGCGGCTCGATCTCCTCTCGCGACAGGACAAACTCGAGGAATGGGCGCGCCAGCGCGAGCAAAAACTCGCCGAGCAGGCCGCCGCCGAAAATGCTCCTCAATAGTCCCGCGGTCGAACGCCTCATCGACGCATTCCGGCGGCTCCCGGGCGTTGGAAAACGCACGGCCGAGCGCTACGCGCTGCAACTGCTCAGCGGCCCCGTCGAAGATGCCACGGCGCTCGCCGATGCCGTGCGGCGGGCTCGCGAAGCGATTCGCAAGTGCTCCATTTGCCGAAACCTCACCGAGAACGATCCCTGCGCGGTGTGTGCCGATGCCAGGCGCGATCACAGCGTGGTGTGCGTGGTCGAACAACCGTCCGGCGCGATGGCAATCGAGCGCGGCGGCAGTTTCCGCGGCGTGTACCACGTCTTGCACGGCGCGCTGAATCCCCTCGAAGGCATCGGGCCCGACGAACTGGAAATGGGCACGTTGTTCCGGCGGTTGAGAAGCGGTGAAGTAAAAGAAATCATCGCCGCGACGAACGCCACCGCCGAAGGCGAAGCCACGGCGCTTTACCTCGCGCGCCAAGCGGGATCAAATGTGAAAGTGACGCGCATCGCACACGGCGTGCCGATGGGCGGCGGACTCGAATACACCGACGAAGGCACACTCGCCCACGCCCTCGACGGCCGCAAGCAGATTTCCTGAGCGTTACTTCGACTTCAGCTCGCCGTCGCGAATGAGCCCCAGAAACTTCCGCGCACTTTCGAGTTCGTACTCGTAAACGACCGAACTTTCTTCCCAGCGCGACTCACCGGTCAGCGAGAGATCGTGGTTCTTATCCCACTCGCGGCCGAGCTTCTCAAAGGCTTCCTCGATGGCCACTTTGAGGTTCACAACCCCGAGTTTTTCGATGTCGCCGGGTGTGATATTCAGCACCAAGCGCATCTCGAAGGAATCGGGCGGCAGGAAATCCATCGTGAAACGCGCATCGCGCACGAATTGCAGGCTGGCGAGTTCGATTTCGTGCTGGTTTTCCGAAAGATCTATATCGTACGCCCGCACAAACGATGCGAACGCAAGGTACGCATGGCCGCGGCGGTTGTCGAAAATGGCTTCGACGAAATGGCCACCTTCCGGAGCGAGGGGTGGCGGCGTCATGCTCTGGTCCCACATGTAGCCGAAGGACTCTTCCGCATCCCGGTCAAGTGGAATTGCGCCGTCGAAAATCAGCAAGCCCGGCCGCGCTTCGTACGCCGGCCCGTTCCAGCGAATGCGCGGCGCCTGGCGCCTCAAATCCACGTTGGCCGCTTCGCGCGCGATGAACGGTGCCAATCGGCGCGCATTCAAATACCCGGTAAGCGCGATTGTCTCGCTGTCGAAATCCACAATCCCGATGCCGCCGGCTTCGTAGGGAATAAAGAAATGCAGCAGCCAACCGGGCACTGGTAAAACCGGCCGGGCCGTGCTCGACAGCAGCGGGTCGATCGCGGCCGGATCGACAACAACCTGCACAGCCGCCTTGTTTATCGCGACGTTCGGCTTGGCACGCAGCGTCGGCAGCAGCACGCCGTAACGCACATCGATGAACCCGATCACCGCGATGACGGCCACGAGAATGCCGACGAGCGCATAGCGCAGCACGCGACGGGGTGGCCTCGGCTGTTTTTTCATCGGGAACCGGTCTCGCTCATCTTCAACACAACAAAGTCGTCCATCGTAACACGCGAACCGGGAACAGTAACGCGCGCGTGTTTGCTTTCGTTGACATCCCGGAGAATTTACGAGGAATCTTCAGCGATCTTGGAAGAGAATTGATGCCATTCCGGGAAATGCTTGGCGCAGCGCGGATTCATTTTCGTGCAGGAAGGCCTGTGACAAATGAAAATACGCGTAAAACGCGCACCCGAAAATCCACGCGGCCGCGAGCCACGTACGCGCCCGCGCGGCATCAAATACCACTGCGGTTCTCCTCGATCCGCGAGATGCGGTGCGCGAGCAGTGCGACATCCTGCGCGAGGCGCCGATTGCGCTCGGCCAGCTTCGAAATGATCACCGTAAAGCTGAGGATGATGCCGAGCACATAGACAAACGAGACGACGAACAGTGTCGTCACCAACTGGAAATGCACCGCGTCTGCCGCGCGCGCGATCAGCGTCGGGAAAACACCAATCACGAGCCCCACACCGGCCGTCCCGAGCCACAGCAGCGCGTAGCGCTCCTTCAAATACTCGCGACGCACGAGTTCGACGACCAGCGCGAACAGCACCACGCTGAGCGCCGTGATCGCAATCCGGTGCGGATCCTGAATCGCCATCTGCGCGGCGTCGCCCATGGATTATTCGAGTCCTTTCAGCAAAGTCGCCATTTCCGTGTGGCTGATGCCCTCGTCGCGGCGCGGCGGCGTAAACGTAATCTTCTTGAACAGCCCAATAAAGATCGCGAGGCTGACTTTCACGATGTAATAGCCCGCGCGCATCGCGCCGATCGAACTGACTCCCCCCTGTCGCGCGCGCATTTCCACCGGTACCTCGATCGCGCGCAGTCCGTGCTTGTGCAGGATCACGAGCGCTTCGGCTTCGGGGTAGTCGTCCGGATAGGTATGCGCAAAGGTATCGAACGCGGAGCGGTTCATCGCGCGAAATCCGCTGGTCGTGTCCGTGATCCCGCCGCCGATCATCGTGTCGATGATGCGCGAGAGCAGCGACTTGCCCACGCGACGGTAAAACGACGGCGTGTAGCCGGTGTCCGCCACATACCGTGAACCCACGACAAGATCGGCACGCCCGCGTTCGACGGCCTCGACCAATTTGGCCATTTCCTGCGGCGGATGCTGTCCATCGGCGTCACACTGAACCGTAATGTCGTAGCCTTGCTCCACGGCATAGCGATATCCGGTCTGCATTGCGCTGCCGATGCCCATGTTGAACGGCAGCGTAATGAGCTCAACCGCGTGAAACGAACGCACGACCTCGGCAGTAGTGTCGGTCGAGCCGTCGTTGATGACGACGATGTCATAGTCCGGCACATGCGTGCGCAGCGCGTGCAGCACGCCGCCGATCGACGCCTCTTCGTTGTACGCCGGAATGATCACGAGCACTTTCGCCATCACGCCATCCCCCGTCTGCGGACCACAAAGGTCCAGATTCCCCCGATGAGCCCCAAGCCGCGCGCGGCATCGCGCAGGATCGTCATGCCGCGATAGGCCAGGCCCGTGCCAATGCCAAGCCGTCGCGCGATCGCGCGCGTGAGCCCGGCCGTGGCAAGCAAATATGCGAATGCGAACAGCGCCAGTGCGACGGCGTAGGCCGGCTGGCCGATGACGGGCAGCGCGACGAGGCCCGCTGCGAGCAGCAACACTGCCGGTGGGCCGAGCAGTTCACCCAGGCCCGCATAGTCATCGCCGCCGGATCGCTTCGGATGCTTCGCGTAGAGCCGCATGCGCCAGAAGCCGTGGCGCATTTGCGTGCGCAGGTACGGCATCAGGCGTGTCGGGTGGTAATGCGCGACGCGCGCGTCCGCGACGAAGCGCAGTGTGCCGCCGTTATCGTGCAGGCGATACGCGAGGTCATTGTCTTCGCCGGATGCGCGCGCAAAGGATTCGTCGAAGCCGCCGGCGGCTTCGAACGCGGCGCGACGATAAGCGACATTGAACGAGCCGAGAAAATCCACGCGGTCGCGAAACCGTTGATGGCGTAACACAATTTCTTCGTGAATGATCCGCGCGAGCAACGAAGAATTATTGCGAATGCCGTAACTGCCACCCACACCGACGATGGTGTCGTCCGTGAATCCGGCGAGCAGGCGCTCCAGCCAATCGGACTCGGGTACGCAGTCGGAATCAGTGAAGACCAACACGTCGCCGGTGGCGGCGTGCGCACCGGCATTGCGTGCGGCGGCGGGTCCGCGATTTTGTTGGCGCAGATATCGCACGCCGGCGCGTTCTGCGATCGCGGCCGTGGCGTCGGTCGAGCCGTCGTCCACAACGATGATCTCGACTGCGGGATGCGATTGCCGCGCACAGGCGTCGAGGCACTCCTCGAGCGTGGCGGCGGCGTTGTACGCCGGAATGATGATAGACGCGCGCAAGGCCCGCAGCGGCCCCCAAAGCGGAACGGCGCCTCGACCCCCCGGCCGCAGCCCCCGACCGTTCCACGACTTCTATACTAACAGGCGCGCTGTTGCAGGCAAAGCGGGTCTCGTAGCGCCGCCGTCCCGGCGGCAAACCGGGACATATCTCCACGGGTCGGCAAAATCTGTCTTACAAAAAGCGGAGCCTGGCTTTTGCCGCCGGGACGGCGGCGCTACATGCCTATTCGGCGTCGACATACCCGAGCTGGCGACGCAGGGCGATGATGGCGCCGATATGGATGCCCTCGTGCATCTGATTGAAGACAAACCCTTCCTCCAGCGAATTCAGCGACGCGCCGGACTTCAGCGTGAACGGCTTGTAGGTGTTGAGCAGGCCCGCGCCAAAGTCGGCTTGAATACGATCGTTTTGGGCGTGGAATTCCTTCAGCACATCGTCGGCCAAAGGCGGCGTCGCGCCCCAACCCGCGGGCGAGGTGCCGGGCAGGAACCAGCCGTCCCACGTGCTCGGCACGGGCACCGTCGCGCCGGCGGGCCGGTACAAAAGCCGGTAGTTGCTCAACACGATGTGGCCGACGTTCCAGAGAATGTTGTTCTCGGCGCCGGCGGGCACCGCGAGCAGTTGGTCCTTGGTAAGTCCTTCCACACGCTTGGCCATGTACGTCCGAGTGAGGCGCGCGGAATTAATCAGTGCTTCGGTGTTCATTCCGTTAATCTCCAGAAAACGTTTCTATAATTTTCCATGAATGGACAAACTTAAGTGTTCGTCGGTTTCACGACGCCAAACTTTATCAGGGTTTCGGCCGATGCGACAATCGCCTCCTCCATCGGGCGCGGCTTCCAGCCGAGCACGCGCTCGGCCTTGGCGCTGGTGACATTGCGAATGTTGCCGAGCAAGGGCAGCAGCGCCCGCAAACCCGGATCGAAAATCGCCACCACACGCACCAGCCAATTGGGCAGGTTGCGCGCCGGCACTTTCGCGGCGGCGTCGCCCAGATGCGCCTTCAGGATTTTGGCGATATCCAGCATCGATACCGACGCGCCGGACACCGCGATGAAACGTTCGCCCTTCGCTGCGGGTGACGTCATCGCGCGCAGATGCAGATCCGCCACGTCGCGCACGTCCACCACGGCGAAATAGATCTGCGGGCAGCCCGGCATGCCATTCAGCAGGCGCTTAATCAACTCGATGGACGACGACAGGTCTGCGCCAAGCACCGGCCCGAAGATACCGGCGGGATTGACGACGCTCAGTTCGAGACTGCCGCCTTCCGCCGCCATAAAGTCCCACACTGCGCGCTCGGCGATCGCCTTCGACTTCACGTAGGCGCTCATATCGCCGTTGGTATTCGTCCAGCTTGTCTCATCGAACGACGCCGTCTGCAGCGGATGGCCGTAGTAAATCGCGCCGCAGGTGGACGTGAACACGACGCGCTTCACTTTCGCATCGCGGGCGGCCTTTACCACGCGGAGCGCTCCGTCGCGCGCGGGAATGATCAATTCATCCTCGGATTTTGGCTCTTTTGGCGGCATCGGCGAGGCGACATGCTGCACGTAGTCGCATCCCGTAACCGCCTCGGCCCAACCTTTGTCGCTTTCGAGATCGGCGACGTAGAACGACAGGCGATCGCCGGGTTCGACGCCGGCCTCCTTCACCATTGCCCGCACCATGGGCTCGCGCGACAGCGAGCGCACAGTCGTGCGCACCTGATGCCCGGCATTCAGCAGTTGGACAATGATGTGGCTCGCGACGAAGCCCGAGCCACCGGTAACGAGTACTGTGCTCATGGTGCCTCCTGCGTCACGTGACATGAATGCACATTATGGCCTATTCCGCGGGATAGCGGCTTGCACGGCGGCGATGATTGGCGCCTTGGCTGGCGCGTAACCTTTGTGCGCTGCAGGTTGCATCGCACAGAGCGCGTCGAGTTCGGCCACATCGAGCACCATGCGGCCCCAATGACGGCGTTCCACTGCTTCCGCGAGGTCGAGTTGGTGGTCGGTGTTGTGTTCGTTGTACCGCTTCAGGCGTGGAACCACGATCAGCGGGCGTTCGGCCTTCAGCACGTCGATCACGGAACCGATGCCCGCGTGCGTGACCACCACGCGCGCTTCGGCGATCAGCGCGGCGATTTCCTCGCGGGGTTTGAAGTCGAAATGCTCCGCGTGCGCGGGCCTGGTGGCCGCGAGGCCAATCTGCATCACGACCCTCTCCCCCGTGCGTGCGGCGATCTCGTCCATCGTGCGGATGAGCCGCGCGAAGTCGAGGTGCATCGTGCCGACGGTGACGAAGATCACGGCGCGGTCTCGTCCACGAGGCTGCCGCGGTACTGCGCGCGGCCACGGTACGCCGGGAGCAGCTCCGGCCACTGCACGAGGAACTGATCGGCGAGATGCACCACGATACGGCCCGTGAGCGAGGGGTGCGTGACCTGCGCGCCGCACTCGATGTATAGCGAGCGCACGCCGCGCAACTTCGCGACAATAAACGCGGGAATGGCAATCTCCGCGCCGGTGGACACCAACATATCCGGCCGCTCTTTGCCGAAGATGCGCCATAACCGCACTAAATTCACGAGCACATGCCACGGACTATACGGCCGGTTCGGTGTCAGATACGCATTCGGCAAGCGGCGCGTCGTGTCGGCGTCATAACAATAGTAGAAAATGTTGCAGTCGGCGAAGGCGGGTGCGAGTTCGAGGAGTTCGGTCAGGTGACCGCCGTGCGAGGAGACGAGCGCGATCTTCGGACGATCGGCCATCAGGGCGCAAAGACCAGGAAGTCTTCGTTCGGCCCGACGAGCGTCTCCTTGCGCGATTCAGGATCAAGCAGCACATAGCGCGAGAGCGGCTGCAGATCGACCAGCCATCCGCGGTACTTGCCGTCGAGCAGGCGGCCTTTCACGTAATGGATGGTCGCCTCCTGATCGCGCAGGTTGCCCTTGCCGCGCAACGTCTCCACGCGCAGGCGCGTGCCCATCGGCACGACATCGGTCACCGTACGGTAGCGTTTCGGATCGGCCTGATAGTCCGAAATGCCGGTGGGTCCGCGGAACGTGCCGGGCGAAACCGGGGTCTCCATGCCGGCGACCAGTGCCGGGCCATTCGTGTACTCATAGTCGTCTATTAAGAAGACATCGCGTTGCAGTTCGTACACGCCTTGCGGGTGGTACTCGCCCCAGAGTTCGGTCTTGTCGTCGATGCGATGTTCCCAGCCGCCGATGCGGCCGATGCCCGGCGACACGGTGCAAGCGGACACGGCGCATACGCAGAGCACGAGCAGCGCGGCGCGGCGGAGTGATGTGGTTGCGGCAGCCCCCATGGCGTGCGATTATAGCGCCGCACGAGGGGGTCGGCAATTGGGGGACGGGCTGCACATTCTTGCGCGTCCGGCGCCTGCCGCGCGCGCGGATTCCGCGCCGGGCGTGCGCATGGCGTGGATCGACGCGGCGTGCGTGGGCGCGGCCGCAATCGTGGCGTTGGTGCTGGGCGCGGCGAACCTCGCCGGGCCGAGCCTGTGGCACGACGAGCTTGTGCATGTCTTCGTCGCGCAGAGCATCGCGGAAACGGGGCGCGCGGCGCTGCCCAGCGGCGAGCCGTACTTCAACGGTACGATCTTCCATCTGGTGCTGGCCGTCGCGATTCGCCTCTTCGGCATGGGCGAGGAAGTCGTGCGCGCGCCGAGCGTCCTGTTCTCGGCGATCAACGTCGTGCTGACCTATTGGGTGCTGCGGCCGCTCGTCGGACGCGGACCCGCGATCGTGGCCGCGATTGGCATGGCCTTGTCGCCGTGGAACGTGGCGTGGGCGCGGCAAGCGCGGTTCTATACGCTGCATCAAACCTTGTACCTGCTGCACGTCGCGGCGTTCTGGCGATTCACCGAAGCGAAAACGATGCGTGCGGGAATACTGCCCGCGATCGGCGCCGTCGTCACGCTGCTGCTCGGCGTGCTCACGTCGTATCACGCGATCATCTTCCTCGCCGCGCCGGGGATCTATGCCGTGGCGAATGCCGCCGCGTCGCGGCGCTGGAACTCGCGGTGGACGTGGACGATTCTCGGCATCGGGCTGACCGGCATCGCGGGCATCGGCGTGATGCAATGGCTGATGAACACGGTTGATCGGCAGGCCGTGATTGAAAACGGCGGGCTGGGCGGCTCGCTGGCCTTTCCGAATCGAGAGCATCGCTGGTACTACTTCGATTGGCTGCGGCTAAACCTCAGTTCCGGATTTTTTGCGATGGTGTTGGCGGGAACCGTGGCGATGGTGTGGCGCTGGCGCCGGCCGGGCGCGTATGCGGCGCTGGCCTTCTGGGCGCCGATGATGGTGCTCACATTCTTGATTGGATATCGCTGGCCGCGTTTCATGTTTTTCGCGTACCCCTTCTACATCGCCGCGTGGGCGAGCGGCCTCTATATCTTAGGTGCATGGTTGTTGCAGCGCCGCGAACGCCGCACGTGGATGTGGAAGGTCGCGGCGGCCGGCGTGGTCGTGCTGCTGCTACGGCTCGGTTGGTCGGCGGTGCGGCTCACGGGTGATTCGGTCGAGGCCGCGCGCGGCGGGCACACGACATTGGCAACGCAGCATCCCGACTGGCGCGAACCGTGCGCGTGGGTAAAGGCGCATGCGGACGGTGCGGCAATCCTGACCACGTCGTATCTGCCGGTGCGGTACTACATCGGTCATGTGGACGAGTGGTATCCGTCGCGCGCCGTGCCGTGGGAAGGCGTGGAATCGGGGCTGCCGGGACTCGCGGATGTGCAGGCCTTGCAAGCCTTCGTCGCGGAGCATCCGCGCGGATACTTCGTCGCGGAATGGTGGCGCTTCGAGCGTAACTATGCCGGCGCGCCGTGGGCGGACTTCGGCGAAGACATTGCGTGGGTGCAGGCGCACATGCACAAGGTTGATCTGGCGTCGCGCGGGGACGTGACCGTGTATGCGTGGGGCGATGTAGACGATGGCGACCGTTGAACCCATCGTCGCGCGGCCCGCGACTGGGAAGTGGCCGAGGCTGCTGTTTCCGCTCGGTGTCGCGGTGTATCTCGGCGTCGCGTGGTACTTCGGCTGGGAGAAAGTGCGCGACGCGCTGCTGGGCGCGGACTTAAAACTCGTTGCCGCTGCAGCCGCGATTTCCGTGGGCGCGACGCTGGCGCGCATCGTGAAATGGCGTGTGGCGCTCGGGCGCGAAAACCATGCCGTGGGCCTATTCTTCCTGTCGCGCGCGACGGGCGTGTGGTCGCCAGGACGCATCGGCGAGTTCTTGCCGCTGCTGTGGAAACGGCACCGCAACGCGCGGGTGGGCGGGTGGATTCTGCTTGATCGCGTGCTCGAGATCGTCGCGTCGCTCGCGCTCGGCATCGTGGGTCTCGGATTTACCCAACTTGTCACGATGCCCGTATATATATGCATCGCTGTTGCCACGACGCTCGGCGCTGTTGCGGGCATATTGTTGCTCGCGCGACACGACTGGATGGACGCCATCGCGCGGCGGTTTCCGGAAGGATCGAAGCTGCGGTATGTGGCGGATGCGCTGACGCAGACCAGCATCGAGATTCGCGCGCTGTGGCGCGTGACGCCGGGTCTGCTGGGCATGACGTTTATTGCGAAGATCGCGGACTTGTACGCGGTGGTGTTGATCTTCGCGGCGCTGGGCGTAAAGGTCAGCTTCGTGCTCACGGCGGCGTCGAAGTGCGCGCTGTCCATCGTGAGTTTCATTCCGATCACGCCGATGGCGACCGGTGTGCCGCACGCCGTGCAGGGCTGGATGATGCACCAGGAAGCGGGTGTGCCGCCGGAGATTACGGTCGCGAGTGTCGGGATCGAGGCGGCGCTCATGTTGATCATTTTTTCGAGCGCGCTGCTGATTGCGTCTCGCGCGGTGCGCCGTGCGGCGATCTGACCGGCCTTTTCTGCCGTCCCTACGGGACTCGATATGAAAAGGGCATCGAATACCCACCACTGAAGTGGTGGGCTAAATTCTTTCGCCCCTCCGGGGCTATTTCGCGCGGATGATTCGCGCACGGACTACGTCCATCACGTCGCCTTCCTATATATATGCACTCGTGTTGCAGCCGTGTTGTGTTTGGCGAGTTCTCGGGTTGCGAATCAAGGGTAATTTCTTGAATTTATAGATTTATTGGGATTGGTCGATTGCGCGAATGCGTGGCACAATTCAGCCAGGAGAACCATTGTGATTAACGGGATTTCAGCTTCACTTTCCGGGATGGCTACCGCACTGCAGCGGCTGGGCCTGACGGCGAACAATATTGCCAACCAGCAGACGCCGGGGTATCAGGCGTTGCGGGCGGAGAATGTTGCGCTGGAATCCGGTGGTGTTGCCCTTGGCCCCGTTACACGCAATTCTCAATCCGGCGTGCCTATGCTGGACGCAGGTGGGGCGCCAACCATTGAGGGTTCGAACGTGGATCCGACGGTTGAGCAGGTCAATCTGCTGCTCAACAAGCATCAGTTTGAGGCGAACCTCTCCGCGCTGAAGGCCCAGACTGACCTGCTGGGCGAAGTCCTCGACCTCGCCGACTAGGCTCTGAAACTCTCTAAATATTCCAAATATGAGCTCTCGCACTTGAATTAATTGTTTTTATTGAATTAATGACTAACTAAGAATACATGTATTTTCTTGAAATTCGGGCCGTGCGTATGGCACTATTCCTTGTAAGTAACAAGACTATTCCGTGGAGGAACGGTCTAGTCTGGTTGCGGGGGATTTGGTGTTGCTTCGGGGTGATAGAACGACGGCCGAGATGCTGCGCGAGAGCTGGGAGTGTGCTCTGGCGAACGGCGGCGACGTCGCTCTGCATATGTACGGCGAGGTACCCAATCTGAGCCCCGAGATTCAGGATCTATTCAAGCGGACCAATCTGGAAGAACAGCGCGAGTTGTTCCTGGGTACGCTGCAATTCATTGTGATGAATTACGAGCGGCGCGCGCTGCTGGAGCGCATGCTGCGTGAGATGGGGCGGCGACACGTGCGGTACGGCGTGCGCCCGGAGCATTACGGGATCTTCGGCGAGTGCTTTTTGCGCGCGCTGAAGAACGCGTGCGGCGAGCACTGGAACTTCGAGACGGAATTGCTGTGGCGCACCGTCTACGAAGATGTCGCCGACGTGATGGCGCAAGGCGCGAGCGAGGCTGCGTAACTCAATTGCTATTGCTGGGCGGCGGGTCGCTCTCGTTGCGGGGTGGCGACTGGCTGGAATCCTTGCGGCCGGTTATTTGGTCGAGCCATTTCTGGATTCCGCCGATAAAGCGATCAAGTGAGTCGTAGATCTTTTTCGGCGCGGCCCGGTTCTCTTTGTCTTCGGTCCACACGCGTACTCGCTCGGCGGTTTCACGGCCGAGATCGACGGCGCGATTCTGCACGTCCTTCACTTCCTCGCGCGACGCCACGGATTTTACACGGCTGATCGCCTCCTCCCCCAGCTCGCGCGTTTTGCTGGCGGCACTCTTCACTTTTTCGTTCTCGGCGATGGAACGCAGACGCTTGGCGGCTTCGTCGCCAAATTCATTCAGCGATTGCTTCATCTGCTTGCCGCGATCGGAGTCCGCGAAGGTTTGCGCGCGGGTCTTGGCCTCTTTGGCGAGTTCCTGCACGCGCAACGCGGTGCCGGAGAGGTCCTCGCGCTTGGTGAACGCGTCGAAGCGCTCTTGTGCGTTTTTCCAGGCGCGATCGAGGCTGCGCCCGATATCGTCGAGCACATCCTTTGACTCCGCCTCCGACTTGGAATCCTCGGGCAACACGCGCGAGGCTTCGGGGGTCGTCATCGTGCCGCCGCAGTACGGACAGAGGGGCAGTTCCGCGCGATAACGCAGCGTGCACGCGGCGCAGGAGACATGACCGAAATCGTTGAAGTCTTCCCTCAACCCGCGCTCGGCCATAAGACGTACGCACCGATCGCGACGTTCGTGTGCGGGTTCGAAATCCGGATAGCGCTCGGTGACCCAGCCGAACAGATAGGCCGCGGGCGGCAACTGGTTGGCGCGCTCGAAGCAGCAGGCCATGGTAAACAAGGCCTCTTCGCGGCCTTCGTGTTCGCGCATCAGCGGCCATAGTTTTTCGCACGCCTCGTCGATATTGCCGGCGGCGGCGAGGTCGAGGGCCTGGTTAATGAGATCGTGTGCGTCAGTCATGCGTACCTCTTAGCGTTTACGCAGCAGCATGAATTATAGCGTTCCCGCCCGGTATAGTGTGCGCATATTTTGCCCACTACTGCCGCCGGGAGACGCCGGCGCGGCCTCCGGAACCCCATGGCACAGTCTGCATTCATTTCGACAGCGATTCCCTATGTAAACGCGCGGCCGCATATCGGCCATGCGTTCGAGTTCGTGCAAACCGACGCGATGGCGCGTTACCTGCGCCTCGCGGGCCGCGATGTTTTCTTTTTGACTGGCGCAGACGAAAACTCGTTGAAGAACGTGCGCGCGGCACTGGACGAAGGCATCAGCACGCAGGCCTTGTGCGACAGGAATACGCAATATTTCGAGGATTTGCTGCCGCTGCTGGGCATCTCGAACGACGCCTTTATCCGGACGAGCGGCGAGCTGCACAAGCGCGGCGCGCAGGAAATATGGCGGCGGACGGGCGCGCAGGACATCTACAAGAAGCACTATACCGGGTTGTACTGCGTCGGCTGCGAGGACTTCTATACCGAGAAAGACGCGCCGGACGGGAAGTGCCCCGATCACCTGACGCCGCTGGAGCGGATTGAAGAAGAGAACTACTTTTTCCGGCTGTCGCGCTATCAGGACAAGTTGCTGGCGCTGATCGAGTCGAACGAACTGAAGATTGTTCCGGCGACGAAACGGAACGAGATTCTCGCGTTCATTCGTGGCGGGTTGATGGATTTCAGCATTTCGCGCAGCCGCCGCCGCGCGGGAGACTGGGGCATTCATGTGCCGGGTGACCCGGATCAGGTGATGTACGTGTGGTACGACGCGCTGGCGAACTACGTGACCGCGCTCGATCTGCGCGACGACAGCCCGCACTACACCAAATTCTGGAAGAACGCCGAGCAGCGCATTCACTGCATCGGCAAGGGCATTAACCGGTTCCACTCGATCTACTGGCCCGCGATGCTGATGTCGGCGGGCCTACCGTTGCCGACGACGGTGTTCGTGCACGGCTATCTGACGATCAATGGCCAGAAGATTTCGAAGTCGCTGGGCAACGTGATCGATCCGCGCAGCCAGGTGGAGCAGTACGGCTCGGAGGCGGTGCGCTATTTCCTGCTGCGCGGCATCTCGCCGACGGAAGACGGCGACTACGGCGATGCGCGGTTCCGCGAGTTGTACAACGCGGACCTGGCGAATAATCTGGGCAACTTGGCGCGGCGCATCGAAACGATCGGCGCGAAGGCGGCCCACGTGCCGCAGCCCGCGACACCGCCGCCAGCACCGGCGGGTTATCACGAAGCAATGGCGGAGTTCCGGTTTCAGGATGCCGCGGCGACCTTGTGGGCGATTGCGACGGACCTGAACCAGCGCATCGAAACGGTGAAGCCGTGGGAATTGCAGAAGCAAAACAAGACCGCGGAATTGTCGGCGTTTCTCGATGAAATGATCGCGGCCCTGCGCGTGGTCGGCCACTGGCTGGAGCCTTTCCTGCCGCAGACCTCGGCCAAATTGGCGCGGCTGTTCCGGGCTGGAGCGCCCATGGAACGGGGAGATCCGCTGTTTCCGCGGCTTGAATAGGCCCTTTTTCGGGCTGAATAGCCGAGCGTCGCGGTGCGTCTATTTCCTGTAGAGACAGGTGTAGTTTCGAAGGGAGTAGAGCCATGACACATGTAGTGAAGGCGCTGATTGTTTCCGCGCTGGCCGTGGTGGCGACCGGGTGTGTGACCTCGGCGCAACGCGGCGCGGCGGGCGGTGGGATTGTGGGTGCCGGCATTGGCGCGCTGATTGGTGATGCGTCGGGCTATGGCATCGAAGGCGCGCTGATCGGCGCGGGTGTTGGTGCGGCGACCGGCGCGCTGATCGGCAGCGAGGTGGATCGCGAGCGTGAGTATTACTATAACCACGCGTCGCCTCCGCCACCGACGCCCACACCGGGCACTTACTATCGTCCTGCGCCGGCTCCAGCACCGGGCTACTATCGTCCCGCGCCAGCTCCGGCTCCGGCGCCTGCACCGACGCATTTCTCGCGTTCGTATCGCGTGGAAACCGGCCACTGGGAGGTGCGGTTGGTGAAGGGCGCGTCGGGCGAATATTATGAGGAACGCGTCTGGGTGCCTTGACCTCGGACGCCGAGGTGAGGCGTGGCGAAGGACAAGAAACTCTCGGATCTTTTTTCACAATCGTGGTGGCGCCGGATCGGAATCGGCGCCATCACGATTGCGGCTTTAATGGCGGTCGCGGCGGTGCCAATGGAGGTTTTGCACGACTCGGTCGTGCACGTGGTGCGGATGTCGGGCGGGGAGGTTCCCGAGACGGTGACGTGGTCGACGCCGGCGTATGTGTGCGCCATTTACTGGCTGGTGTTCGTGCTTGCGCTGCTGATCGCGTTGTATATGGCGGTGCTGGACGTGCAGTTCATCCGGCTGAACTACACGCTTGAGCGCCATGCGTTGTTCCGGCAGGCCCTGGGCGATGATCTGTCGGAGTCTGTGCTCAAACGATCCAAGCGGCCGGAGTCGAAGAATTAGAACGCCCCTTCGGGGCTTAGTGTGTTATTCGCGCAAACTCAGGGCGGCGCTCGCGGTTGCTCGCTTGCCCTGGGCTACCTTAGGACGCCCCTTCGGGGCTCACTGCTTTGAATTCCATCAGCGGACTTCATCGAAAACCTATGACAAACCGTGTCCGTGCCTCTTCATATTGTGCGGCTGATATTCGGCGCGGATGCTTGGTATGATTTGGAACGTTTGCGGGTAGTACGAAGGAGTTTCTGAATGACAATCCGTTCTATTGGTGCAATGCTCGCTCTGGTGTGCGTTGTCGCAGCCTGCGGTTCGAAAGAAAAGCAATCCGGAGAAGATGGCGCGACGCCGGCGGCGGCGCCGGGCGCGGAGCATCCGGTCGACGCCGCATCGGCGATACCGGCTTACAACATCGGCGATGTGGAGTACATGACGCGTGCCGTGGTGCAGGTATCGCAGAGAAGCCTGACGCCGACGGTGGAGTATCAGGAACTTGGCACCTTGCGCGAGAAAGTGACTGTGGCGAATGCGATGGTGAAGGCGCCGCATCCGGCGGAATTCTGGATTAAGTCGTCGGTGGAATCCCGAGGGGCTTATCGCAAGGAAGACACTGTTTATCTGAAGGCCGAAGTGAAGGCGGAGGGCATTGCGGAGCCGCTGGCGGTGAACGCGTATGTGGTGAGCGGCAACGAGATTCAAGGCAAACCGCAAACGGTCGAAATCAATTTGATGGAAAAGCTGAATCCGTTGCCGAAGTCGGTACTGATACAAACGTATTTGACGCTCGTGTGGTTTCCAGACACGAGCCCGATGACAGTGGACGCGGCAAATCCGGACTTGTCCAAGGGGCAGACGCAGGAAATTCGCGGCAACACGCTGCGAATCAACTTTGAATAAGCGGGGAACGATGGGCAAAAACAAGCGCGCGCCGCTGAATATTGTTTCGATTGGGGCGCATCCGGACGACGGCGAGATCAAGGCCGGCGGCACCTTCGCGCTCTGGGCGAAGGAAGGCCACACGATCACGATCGTGTGCATGACGAACGGCAACGCCGGGCACCAGACACGCCCGCGCGAAGAACTGGCCGCCCTGCGCAAGCAGGAAGCGGCGGCGTCCGCGGCGCTGGTGGGCGCGAAGTCGATCGTGCTGGATAATGACGATGGCGCGCTGCAGCCGACGCTGGACGTGCGGCGCAAGGTAATTGCGATCATTCGTGAGGCGAAGGCGGATGTGGTGATTACGCACCGGCCGAACGATTATCACCCGGACCACCGGTACACGGCGCAGGTCGTGCAGGACGCGGCCTATATGGTGACGGTGCCTAAGGTGGTGCCGGAAGTGCCCGCGCTGCGCACGAACCCGATTTTCATGTACTTCAACGACCATTTCGAGCGGCCGGCGCCGTCGCGCGTGGACGTGGCCGTGGACGTCGACGACGTGATGGACACGAAGTGGGCGATGCTGGACAAGATGGCGTGCCAGTTTTACGAGTGGATGCCGTGGCTGGCGGGAACGCTGGAGACGGTGCCCGAGGGCGAGAAGGAACGCCGCAAGTGGCTGCGCAAGACCTGGGGACCGGCATTTGAGCGGTACACCGAACGCGCGGCGAAGACGTTAAAGAAAACGTACGGCAAGCGTGCGGCGAAGATTCGATACGCCGAGGCCTTTGAGATTTCCGAATATGGAAGGCAGCCGACGGCGGAAGAGTTGGACGCCATTTTCCCGTTCGCGCGCGCTAAAAAGAAGTCGAAGCGATAACGCATGAACCGGACACTCTCCATCGCGGCACTGTTGATTGCGGGCTTGGTGTGCGTCACCGCGCCGGCGCAGCAGGCGACGGTGATCGAGAGCGAAGGCAAGGCATCGGTGGCGGTGCATCCGGACGAGGTGCTGTTTCGGCTTGAGAAAATGTTCACGGGCCCGACGCTAGATGATGTGGCCAAGCAAGCGGCGGCGTTCGAAAAAGCGGTGACCAAGGCGCTGAACGATCTGAACATCACGCCATTGGGCCAGGATCCGGCGCAATTGACCTTGCCAGGATTGGAACCGGGCGCCCTGGGCCAGATTTCCGTGCGCTTCGCGCTTCCAACGGCGAAGCAGACACCGGGCGCGGGTGGACCGCCGGCGCTGGCCGATCTGGCCGAGAAACTACGCAAGGCGAGTGTGTCGCTGATGGCGCAGGCCGAGTTCGGCGGCTTCGCCGTGACTGATCCGGCGCCGACCGAACAGGACGTGGTCGCGCGCGCGTCGGAAAATGCGCTGTATCCGGCGGAGGCGCTGGGCGAACTGATCGAAGGCCGCGTGACGGGCGTTGAGAAAATCGTCGTGGAAGAAATTCGCTGGGAAGGGCTTGAGCCCAAGGATGGCGCGCTGACGATTCCGCCGGCCGTGACCTGCCACGCGCGCGTGCGGATTTCCTACCAGTACACCCCGGCGCGTTAGGCCAAGGGCTTGATCAGTCGCGTATCGCGCGGAATTTCCAGAAGTGCGACGCCCGAATCGTTCCAGATTAATTCGCCGTGGTGGTAGCGCACATGCTCGCGCGCTTCCAGCAATTCGTCGGGAAATCCCGCAGGGAGCGGTGATGCGCCTCCCCCACGTTTTTCGATCTCCACGCGCAAGGTCGTGGGGTCATGCGACACGTGCACGTAGACTTTCCCCTTGGGCTGCGATGCAAGCGCACGCTCGGCGGCGTGGCGTATCGTGTGCACCAAGGCGCGCACCATGCGCGTGCGGACACCGGGAAAGGCGCACGTTTCGCGCGGGAACGAGACCTCGATGCCGGAGCCGCCGCGATCGAGTTCGAAGCGGAACAGATACGCGACGCGCGTCAGCAGATCGGGCAGGTTGATGGTCTCGATGCTGACCACGTCGTGCGCGACGATGGCGGCGACGGTGTCGAGCATGTTGGTGCTGTCGCGCACCGCACTGACGATGTCGCGCGCCATCTGCACATTTTCAGTCTGGCGTTCTGGTGCGAGCGCGATGAGTTCGGCATAGGCGAGGATCGCGCCGAGCTGATTGTTCACGTCATGCGTCACGCTGCGCATCACGCGGCCGGCGTGGGTCCAGTTTGGCGGAAGATTGTTGTTTTGGTCAGGCATGTTGGACGGTTAGGCGTGATCGCACAAACATGCGAACCATGATGGCAGGCGATCGGGTATTCGGCAAGACCCTTGGCGAATCGGCCACCCTTGTTTGTTGGCTTTTGCGGGGGTTGCGGCTTACTTGCCGAACTTGTCGACGACCGCCTGGCCGAATTCGCTGCACTTCAGCAACGTGGCGCCTTCCATCAAGCGGTGGAAGTCGTAGGTCACCGTTTTGGCGCGGAACGTGGCCACGAGCGCGTTGGTAATCGTGTCGGCCACTTCTTTCCAGCCCATGTGCTCGAACATCATCACGCCGGACAGGATCACGCTGCACGGATTGACCTTGTCCAGATTCGCGTATTTCGGCGCGGTACCGTGCGTGGCTTCGAACACGGCAAGGCCGGTTTCGTAGTTGATGTTCGCGCCGGGGGCAATGCCGATGCCGCCGACCTGTGCCGCGAGCGCGTCGCTGGCGTAGTCGCCGTTCAGGTTCATCGTGGCGACGACGTCGAAGTCGCGCGGGCGCGTGAGCGTCTGCTGCAGGAAGATGTCGGCGATGACGTCCTTCACCAGCAGCTTGCCCTTGGGATCGCCATTGCAATCGTCCCAGCCGACGGCGACGTTGGAGAATTCTTCGCGGACGAGATCATATCCCCACTTCATGAAGGCCCCTTCGGTGAACTTCATGATGTTGCCTTTGTGCACGAGCGTGACCGATTTGCGGCCGCGATCGAGCGCGTAGCGCAACGCGGAGCGGATGAGGCGCTTGGAGCGGGTCTCGCTGATGCCCTTGATGCCGACGCCGGAGTCCGCCGGGATTTCCCAGCCGTATTCGCTGCCGAGGAAGGAAATGAGGCGCGCGGTCTCGGGGCGGCCGGCCTGCAACTCCATGCCGGCGTATACATCTTCGATGTTCTCGCGGAAGATGACCATGTCCACGTCCTGCGGGCGCTTTACGGGACTGGGTACGTTGTCGAAGTGTCGTACCGGGCGTACGCAGGCGAAGAGGTTGAGCTGCTGGCGCATGGCAACGTTGAGGCTGCGGAAGCCGCCGCCGATCGGCGTGGTGAGCGGGCCCTTGATCGCGACGTTGAAGTCTTCGATCGCGCCGATGGTTTCTTCCGGCAGGAATTCGCCGGTGACCTTCTGCGCCTTTTCGCCGGCGTAGACTTCCATCCAGGAAATTTTTCGCTTGCCGCCGTAGCAATGCTTCACGGCCGCGTCGAACACGTGCTGCGATGCGCGCCAAATATCGGGACCCGTACCGTCGCCTTCGATGAAGGCGATGATGGGATGCGCGCCAACCTGCAAGGTACCGTCGGCACTGCGGCCGATCTTGTCGCCTTTGGGTACCTGAACGAATTTGTACTTGGCCATCGTATGTCCCCTTCTCTGACTGCGTTGTGCTGGCCGGCCCCCGGCCACTTCGTGTTCTACAGGTTGATCAAACGCACTTGCCGGACGTGCGGCGATTGTCGAATCTTCTCCAGTGTGGCCTCGTCGAGCGGGCTATCGAGGTTGATCAGCGTGGACGCCACGCCGCCGGGCATGTTGCGCCCGAGCGTGAGGTTCGCGATGTTCACCTTGGCCTCGCCGATGATGGTCGTAATGCGCCCTAAAACGAGCGGCTTATCTTCGTTCATACAAATCACAATCCAGCCGTTCGGCACGGCATCCATGCGCACGTTGTCGATAAAGCAGATGCGCGGGTCGGAATCGCCGCCGAACAGCGTGCCGCCGACGGTGACGGTTTCCTTGTCGGTCTTCAACGTGACGGCGATGTGGAAATCGTAGTCGGAACGTTCCGGACTGCGGAGTTCGTTGCTCACGATACCGGCCTCGTTCAGGATGCTCGGCGCGTTAACCATGTTGACCGTCTCGCGGGTCGGCGTGAGGAAGCCGGAGATGATCGAAGCCGTGACCGGGTAGGTGTCCGTGAAGCCCGGGTCGCCGTGGTACGCAATCGTGATTTCCGCGGGGCGGCCCTGCGTGTACAGCGCATGGAACCGGCCGAGCTTTTCGCCGAGGAAGAGATACGGGCCCAGCTTCGCGCGCGTTTCGGCGTCGAGACTGGGCACGTTCACCGCGTTCACGATCGCGCCCGTGGTGAGGTAATCGACCATCTGGTGCGCGACATCGACGGCGACCGTAAGCTGGGCCTCGTCGGTCGATGCGGCCAAGTGCGGCGTGGTGATGATGTTGTCGAGGCCGAGGAAGGGATTGTCGACCAGCGGCTCGGTGGTGTACACATCGAGCGCGGCGCCGGCGATGGTTTTGTTCTTCAGCGCCTCGGCGAGGTCATTTTCATTGATAATGCCGCCGCGCGCGCAGTTAATGATGCGGCAGGACGGCTTCATCCGCTTGAAGTGTTCCGCACGGATCATGTTGTCGGTGTCTTTGGTTTTCGGCGCGTGGACCGTGATGAAGTCCGAGCGCTCGATGAGTTCATCGACCGACACGAGCTCGACCCCGAGCGATTCAGCCTTCATCGGGTTCAGCATCGGATCGAAGGCGAGGATTTTCATGCCGAAGGACTGCGCGCGCTTGGCAATTGCGCCGCCGATGCGGCCAACGCCGAGGATGCCGAGGGTCTTGCCGAAGAGTTCCGTGCCCATGAACTTGCTGCGGTCCCAGCGGCCGGCCATCATCGAGGCGTGCGCGGCGGGAACGTTGCGGCACAGCGCGAACATCAACGCGAAGGCGTGCTCGCAGGTAGAGATCGTGTTGCCGCCGGGCGTGTTCATGACCACGATGCCCTTGGCGGTGGCGGCGCCCTTGTCGATGTTGTCGGTGCCGGCGCCGGCGCGGCCGATGACGCGGAGCTTGCCCGGATTCTTCAGGGCTTCGGGAGTGACTTTGGTGCCGCTGCGGACGACGAGGCCTTCGTAATTTCCGATGATCGCGGCGAGTTCGGCCGGCTTCTGCGCGGGGCGTACGTCTACTTCAAAGCCCGGAGTCTTGCGAAATACGTCCAACCCCTCTTCGCTGAGTCCGTCGAGCGCTAATATCTTGGGCATTTACCGCGGCCGTCCCTCTGAAACTTGTTCCAGAGGCCTGAAAATGCAGTGCGCTCTGGTGTCCCCGGCTGGCCACGGCTGGACGGGAGTACCCGGGCCGGCGGGAGTGATCACCGCTAGACCAGCAAATTGAGAGCCGCGAAGGTAACAAAGCGTTCCACGGAAAATCAAGTTTACACGGTTAGACGATTGCGCGGCAGGGACTTAGGCGTTATTTCCCATACGTGATGCGATAGATGGCGTTCGCACGATCGTCCGCGACGAGGAGCGCGCCGTCTGGCATCACGAGCACATCGGTCGGGCGGCCCCAATTGCGGCCTTCCTGCTTCCAGCCGGTGACGAAGGGTTCGTAGGACACGGCCTTGTTGCCGTCGAGACGCACGAGCATCACGCGCGCGTCGGCGACGCCGGAACCGTGCTCGGCGATGAAGATTTGGTTGCGGTACTCCTTCGGGAACATCTTGCCGGTGTAGAACCGCATGCCGAGGGCGGCGCAGCGCGGCGCGAGCACCTGCACGGGCTTGCCGTAGTTGTCCGGATTCTTTCCTTCGCCGAAGTACGGGTCGACCATGTCGCCCTGGTGGAAGTACGGGAAGCCGAAGTGCTCGCCCACCTTGGAGACGCGGTTGAGTTCGTCGCCGGGTTTGTCGTCACCGAAACGATCGTCTTCGTTGTCGGTGAACCACAGCTCGCCGGTCTCGGGATGGAAATCGAAGCCGAGCGTGTTGCGCACGCCCTTGGCGATGACTTCGCGGCCGGTACCGTCGGCGTTCATGCGCGTGATGCTGCCGAAGAGTTCATCGGGGTAGTCGCACGCGTTGCACCACGCACCCTGCGGCACATACAGCTTTCCATCGGGGCCGAATGCGATGAACTTCCATCCGTGCTGCGCGGTGTCGGAAAACTTCGCGGGTAACACCACGGGCGCGGGCGGATTTTCGAGCTTCGATTCGATGTCGTCAAAGCGAATAATGCGGCTCAGGCTGGAGACGTAGAGCGAACCGTCGCGGAACGCCACGCCGTGCGGCATGTCGAACTTGGCTTCGTCCGGCAGTTGCGCGCCCGGTCCGATGATCTTGTGGACTTTGTCCGCGACGTGATCGTTATTGGAATCGACGACGGCATAGACCGTGTCGGCGTCGCGCGAACCGACGAAGAGCGTGCCCTTTGCGCCGAGGGCGAGGCCGCGGGCGTTGGTGACATCGGTGGCGTAAACCGAAATCGTGAAGCCGTCGGGGACTTTCAGTTTGGAGAGATTCTCCGTGGCCGGATCGGCGGAGGCCACGGACGATACGAATGCAACAGCCAAGGCAATGCGAATAGCAAACGACATTAATCTAACTCCTGTGAATGGAACGAAACTTAACCTTCGTAGGTGACGCGATAGATCACGTTGGCGTGATCATCGGAAATGAGCAATGAACCGTCGGGCATGACGAGCACATCGGCCGGACGGCCCCAGTTGTCGTCGCCGTCCTGCAGCCAGCCTTCGGCGAAGGGTTCGTACGACGTGCCTTTCTTGCCGTCGTGGCGGACGAGCATGACGCGGTAGCCGCCCTTGTCGCGGCGGTTCCACGAGCCGTGCTCGGCGATGAAAATCTGGTTCTTGTATTCGGCGGGGAACATCGCGCCGGTGTAGAAGCGCATGCCGAGCGCGGCGACGTGCGGGCCGAGGACCTGCGCCGGGGCGACGTAGTCTTCCACTTTTTTGCCTTTGCCGAACTGCGGATCGAGCGTGTCGCCCTGGTGTACGTACGGATAGCCGAAGTGATCGCCAGCTTGGCTAACGCGGTTCAGTTCGTCGCCGGGCAGATCGTCGCCGAGCATGTCGCGGCCGTTGTCGGTGAACCATAGCTCGCCGTTTTCCGGATTCCAGTCGAAGCCGACCGTGTTGCGAATGCCTTTCGCGACGACTTCAACGTTGGTGCCGTCTGGATTCATGCGCGTGATGCTGGCGAAGATGTCGTCCGGCGCGTCACAGATGTTGCACCACGCGCCCTGCGGCACGTACAGCTTGCCGTCGGGACCAAACGCAATGAACTTCCAGCCGTGGTGGCCCTTTTCGGAGAACCTCGCCGGCAACACGACGGGCGCTGGCGGGTTCTCAAGCTTCGCTTCGACGTCGTCGAAACGGATGATGCGGCTGATGCTGGAGACGTAGAGCGCACCGTCGCGGAAGGCGACGCCGGCGGGCATATCTAACTTGGAGCCATCCGGCAGATTGCCGGGCCCGAAGATCTTGATGACCTTGTCGGCTTTGTAGTCCTTGTTCGCGTCGACGACGGCATGAATGACGTCGTCCGAGTACGAGCCGACGAAGAGCGTGCCGTTCGGCGAGAGCGTCATCGCGCGCGCGTTGGGGACTTCGGCGTAAATCGAAATCTTAAATCCGGCGGGCAGTTTAATTTTGGAGAGGTTGTCGGCGGCATCGGCGCAGGCGAGGCCGGGCGCGGCGAGCAGCAGAAGGGCAAGCGAACGGCGAAAAACGCGCATGAATACGGGCTCCTTGGCCTGTTTTTGGGAACGGTACACGATGCCAAACGGCGCACGCGGCTTTCAACCGCGGTGGACCACAAAACTATTTCCGGACCAGCGACGCGAGCACCTCGACGTGGGGCGTGTGCGGAAACATGTCGACGGCCCAGAGGCGCTCGAGCGTGTACGCCTTTAAAAACGCAGGGAGTTCCTCTTTTAACACCGAGGCCTTGCAGGAAACGTAGAGCAGGCGCTGCGGCGCGCACTCGATCAGGCGCTGGACGGGCTTCGGCGTCATGCCGCTGCGCGGCGGATCGGCGACGGCGACCGCGTTCGGCTCCATGCCGCCGGTCTCGGCGAGGCCGTGCAGATACTTGCGCATCTGGTCAGTGAAGAAGAATACGTTGTCGATCTTGTTCGTGCGCGCGTTGTGCTCGCCGTCGGAGGTGGCGGAGGGTTCGCTTTCGACCGAGCGCACGAGTTGGACGAGATCGGAACAGGAAAACGCGATGCCGCCCGCACCGCCATACAGGTCATAGAGAATCTGTGCGTTGCTCGCGCGCACCCACTGACGGATTTCGGAGTACAGAATTTCGGCGGCGAGCGTGTTGGTCTGGAAGAAACTGAAGGGCGAAATGCGGAAACGGATGCGGCGCTCGGCGGCGCCGTCGCGGATGATCATTTCTTCGTGGATGTGTTCGGCGCCTTCGAGGAGTTCGACGCGATCGGCGAAGGCTCCGCGCGCGGAGCGTGAAAATGTGCCGCGATAAATCGAATGTGATAGATACGATTGGCGCACGGCGTCGAGGAAACCCTGGGGGTTCCATGCGCCTTCGCTCGTGAAGAGCGCCACCATGCGCTCGCCGGTGCGTTTGCCTTCGCGGACGAGCAGTGCGCGCAGGAAACCTTCGCCTCGCTTGCCGACGGCAGGCAGGCCTTCGCGGCGGTACCACGCGCGGACGGCGTCGAGCAGCGCCGCGACACCCTCGGGCGCAATCAGGCAGGTCTCAATATCAATAGGGTGGTACCACGCACCGGGACGCGTGAAGCCGAGCAGCGTTTCGCGCGGGAAATCCTTCGGCGGCGGCTCGGGGTAGTGCCTCAGGCCGAAATTGAAGTCAACCTTGTTGCGGTAGTGCCACACGATCGGCGACGGGATGACGTGGACGTCCTTCCCCCACTCCGCGGCGAAAAGATTCTCGAGATACCGTTTCTTCGCCGCAACCTGATCGGGGTACGCGACGTTCTGCGACTCGCAACCGCCGCACTCACCAAAATGCGGACAGAGACGGTCGGATGTTTGGGCGGGCAGCGTCACGATTCGCCGGCGCGCCGGATGTCGACGCGGCAGGCGCCGTTCGTCAGTTCCACGGCGACGTAGCGGCCTTCCATGAAGGGCCCGGGATTCACCAGCGTCGTCGGGCCGATGTTGTCGACCCCCTGCGCCTCGTGAATATGGCCCGAAAGACACAGCATCGGCTTGCGGCGCTCGATGAACGCGCGGACGGCCGTGCTGCCGACGTGCGCGCCATTGCCGGCGAGATCGGTGATGGTGTCGCGCGCGGGCTGGTGCGACACGAGCACGAGCGGCACATCGGCCGGCGCGCCCTGCACGGCGGCGTCGAGGTGCTCGGCGACTTGCTCCTCGGTCCATTCGTTCAGCGTGGGGATCGGGCACTTCAGCGAGCCGCCGAGTCCCGCGAAGACCACGCCGTTCACGCGCTTGTGCGTGCGATGGAGGCAGAGGCCTTCTTCCGTCAGGTACTGCTCTACCTCGGGGCAGTCGCAATTGCCCATGACGGCGAGGACATTTGGATTGTGCGCGCGGACAGCTTCGACAATACGCATGGCCTCCTCACGCTTGCCGAACGTCGTAAGATCCCCAGGCAAGATGACCAGATCGGCGGCTTTTAGTTCGGCCGCAATGCGATCGGCGGCCTGCACGCGGCCGTGGATGTCGGTTAGCGAGATGATTTTCACTGCGGCACTCCCAAGACGATCATCTTAACGCATGACGCGCACGCAGAAACAGGCGGTTTGGAATGAATCGCGTGCGTGGGCTAGTCTGATCGCGGGGCTTCAAGGGGGAATTCCATGTATACGGCGTTGGCGGTCATCGCCTTAATTGTCATTGTGGGCACGAGCAGCGCCGTCGCTATTTGGCTCAGCCGCCGCAAGCGCCATCATGGCGCAGCACCTTCGTCTTCGGGCGGTGGCATGGCGCGCGCGGAGAAAGACGCCGCGATCGCGCGCATCGAGACCGCGGTGACCGATTTGCTGATGGGCGTGTCGAGCAGCGTCACCGCGATGACGGGCGAATCCACTAAATACGGCCGCGCGCTGGAACAGCACCGGCAATCGCTGGAGCGCATGGCGACGGTGCAGGACCTGCGCGAACTCGAGCGGCGGCTGATCGAACAGGTGCAGGAAGTGCAAGCGGCGAACGACAAGTATCGTCGTGAGCTCGACGCCGCGAACTTGCAGGTGGCTGAGCAGCAGAAAGATCTCGAGTCGCTGCGCGGGCGCGTGGGCGTTGATTTCCTCACGGAACTGCCGAACCGGCAGCGGTTGGATGAGCAGATGCGCGAGTACATGAACCGCGCGGAACGGTATGGTCAGAAATTCTCGCTGGTGGTGCTGGACATCGACCACTTCAAATCGATCAACGACGAGCACGGACACACGGCGGGCGACCGCGTGCTGCGCGCGATCGCGCAACTACTGGCCGAGAACAAACGCGCGAGCGATTTCCTTGCGCGGTACGGCGGCGAGGAGTTTGTGTTGCTGTTGCCGGAAACGACCCTCGAAAATGCGTCGTCGATCGCGCAAAAAACCTGCGACCGCGTGCGCGCGCGGAATTTCCAGTTCCAGACGCAGCCGATCCGGCTGACGCTGAGCGCCGGGGTCGGCGAAGTGGCGCCGGGGCGCGACACGGCGGAGAGCCTGTTCGAGCGCGTGGACAAGGCGCTTTACGACGCCAAGGAAAGCGGGCGCGATCGTGTGTGCGTGTCGGCGACGCCGGCCTGAGTGGCGAATGCGCGGCCTGCGTGCGAGAATGACGCATGCGCGTTGTTGAACTGACGAAACAAAATGTCCGGCCCCTCCTCCCTGTCCGGCCACGCGACGCGCACAAGGGCGTGTTCGGACACCTTTTCGTAATCGCGGGTTCGCGCGGCTTCACGGGCGCCGCGCAATTGGCCGGGTTGGCCGCCGCACGCAGCGGGGTCGGGCTCGTGACGCTGGGTACGCCGCAGTCGCTCGCAAACGTCGTGGCGACGGGTGCACTGGAACTGATGACGCTGCCGTTGCCGGCGACGCGTGCCGAAGGCATTTCGTCCGAAGCGCTGCGGCCCGCACTGAAGTTCGCGCAGGACAAGAGCGCCGTCGCGATCGGGCCAGGACTGTCACAGCAAGTAAGCACGCAGACCTTCGTGCGCGCTTTCGTGGCAAAGTGCGCGCCGCCGGCCGTAATCGATGCGGACGGATTGAATGCGCTTGCGGGCCATACGCGCGTGATTAAGAATTTGGCCTCGCCCTGCATTGTGACGCCGCATCCGGGCGAGATGGCGCGGTTGTGCGACATGAGCACCGACAAGGTGCAGAAGAATCGCGAGGATATCGCGGCGAAGTTTGCGAAGGAACACGGCTGTGTCGTGGTGTTAAAGGGACAGAAGACCATCGTGGCCGCGCCGGACGGCGATGTGTTTGTGAATCCCACCGGAAATTCCGGCATGGCCACGGGCGGTACGGGCGATGTGTTGACGGGAATCATCGGTGCGTTGCTGGCGCAAGGATTGCCGCAGCTCGATGCCGCGCGACTGGGTGTATACACGCACGGCTTGGCGGGCGACCTGGCGGCGGCAGAGAGAACAGAGCGCGGACTGATTGCGGGCGACGTGATCGAAAAACTGCCCGCGGCGTGGCGATACATTGAGGGTGCTTTCGAAGCATGAGCCGCATGCGCGACATTGGCGAGCTGGCGTTTATCGAGCGCGTGCGCAAGCATCTTGGTTCGCGGCCGGACGTGATCGTGGGGCCGGGCGACGACTGCGCCGTTGTGCGCGCGGGCGACAAAACGCTGCTGGTGACCTGCGATTTGTCGATGGAAGACGTGCATTTCCGGCGGGGCATCGTGCCGCCGCGCGACGTCGGCTGGAAGGCGGCGACGGCCGCCTTAAGCGATATCGCCGCGATGGGCGGCGCGCCGTTGTTCGTGGTGGTCTCCGTTGCGGCACCGGCGAATGCCGATGCGGACGAGGTCGAAGCGATGTGCGCGGGCATGGCGGCGGCGGCGGAGTCGTGCGGCGCGGCCGTGATCGGCGGCGACACTACGCAATCGACCGGCGGCGTTGTGCTCGACGTGATGGCGATCGGCGAGGCGATCGATGGCAAATATGTGCTGCGCAAAGGCGCGCGCAGCGGCGATTACTTTGCCGTGACTGGATGGCCGGGCCGCGCCGCGGCCGGACTCGAGGCGCAGGAGAAAAAAATCGACGCGCCGGAACTGATCGCGGCGCACTATCATCCCGTGGCGCGCGTGCGCGAGGGGCAGTGGCTGGCGCGACAGGAATCCGTGCGCGCGATGATCGACATTAGCGATGGCCCGATACAAGACGGCGGACACCTGTGCGCGCAGAGCGGACTCGGGCTGGCGTTCACGTCGGCGAGTGTCGCGATCGATCCGTTGATCGCCGACCATTGCCTGAAATCGCGGCGCAGCATTCAGGAGTATGTATTCTTCGGCGGCGAGGCCTATGAGCTCGGCTTCGCGATTGCGCCGGAGGCTGCGGGGCCCGCGCTGAGCGCGTTTCGCCGCGAATTCCCCATGCCGGTGACCGTGCTGGGCCAGTTCAGCGACGACTTCCACGGCGTGCTGATCGACGGCGAACGGCCCGAAAACAGCGGCTATACCCACTTCGCGTAGCTGCCCCTTCTTTCGAAGAGTAGCGCGAAGCGTTTAGCGTGGTATACGAGCAGTGGGTGGATCACGAGTAGCGTGGCGTGCAGGGAATTCATCCGCGCACGAATTGTTGGTGATGGATTCGCTGAACGCCTCAGGCTGACGGCGCCGGCTGATGACGCGACGGAATCGCCAGACTCGCGAGATAACCCACGATAAAGCAAACGGAGAACCCGACAAACGCATGTAAAAAGAAATGAATTTCGCTGGTGCGGACGAAGTACATCACCGCGGCGCTGGCGGCCGCGCCGACAATCGCCCCGATACCGTTGGCTCTTTTCGTGCACGTGCCAAGGACGTACAGCGCGGCCAATCCCCCGCCAACAAGCCCGAGCAGCCGCAAGAAAATGTCGAACATGGTGCTGGAGTTCTCGTTGTGGGCAACGTAGAGCGCGGAAGCCGTGGCAAACGCGCCGTAGACACCGGTGAGCACACGAGCAGCGAACAGCGCGCGGCCATCGGGAACATTCGGGATGAAACGCCGATAAAAATCATTCACCGTGACCGTCGCGAGGCTGTTCATGCTACTGGCCAGCGAGGACATGGACGCGGCGAAAACCCCGGCGATCAATGCACCTTTGAGCCCGACCGGGAATTCCTGCATGACAAACTGCGGCAGGATCGCGTCATTGGGAAGCGATTTGTCCAGTTGATCCGGGTTCTGCGCATAGAAAGCCCACAGTCCCGTGCCAAGCCCGAAAAAGATCAACTGAATCGGCAGTGTAAGCGCGGCGTTGGTCCACATTGCCTTGGCCGCGTCCCGCGGACTGGCTGTGGTCAAGTACTTCTGTACCACCGTTTGGTCGGCCATCATTGGATACGCGTTGGCGAAGAGACCGCCTAATACAGCCACCCAAATGGTGGCCGTTGTCAGATCGGGCGACCAATCAAACATGTGAAATTTGTCTTGTTCGGCCGCACTACGAAAGACCTGAACAGGGCCGCCTTCCACGCCAGTGTAGAGCAACCACAACGCGAGCAAGGCGCAGCCCACGAAAATGATCGATTGAAGCACATCGGTCCAGATCACGGCTTCGATACCGCCCATTACGGTATAGATGGTCGTAATTACACCCATTGTCAGGATGGAGTAATACACGCTCATGCCCGTGCCGGTGTGCAGCACAATGGCCGGCAGATAGAGCACGATGCCCATGCGGCCGAGTTGAAAGGTGAAGAAAACGGCGGCGCCGTAGAATCGAATGAGCACATTGAATCGTTGTTCGAGGTATTCGTAAGCCGTGGTGAGATGAGCCAATCGCAGGCGTGGCAAATACACCATCGCAACAAAGGGCGCGAGGAAGAGTGTTCCGAGATTGAAAATCATGCTCGACCAGTTCCCGGCGTATGCCGTGGCCGGTATCGACATGTAGGTGATCGCGCTAATGGCCGTGCCGAAAATACTCAGCCCGGCGGCCCACCACACGACGTTTCGGTTACCGACAAAAAAAGTTTCGGTGTCTTTCTCCCGTTTCGTGAAGTACGCACCGACGGCGAACTGGACAACAAAGTAGACGGCGAGAACGGCGTAGTCGTGCCAGGTCAGGTGCGGCGTCATGCGTAGTCCGGCTCGTTGCCGGGCTTCCACTTGATGTTGCAGCCGACGGACGGGCGTTGCGTGCTGGAAACAGGCTTGCCCGCGAGCGTGGCGTCGAGGGCCGCGCGCAGATCGGCGCCGGTCACGGGCTCCTTGTTTCCGGGCCGGCTTGAATCAAGCTGGCCGCGGTACACGAGCTTTTGTTGCGCATCGAAAAGGAAGAAATCCGGCGTGCATGCGGCGTTGTATGCCTTCGCGACCGCCTGCGACTCGTCGTAGAGATACGGAAAGCTGTAGCCGCGCAGCAGGGCTTCGTCCCGCATCTTCTCGGGACCGTCCGCCGGGTGCGACTCTACGCTGTTGGAGCTGATCGCAACGATGCCGGCGCCTTTGGCTTGGTAGTCGCGCCCGAGCCGCGCGAGTTCGTCGGCCACGTGCTTCACATACGGGCAGTGGTTGCAGATAAACATCACGAGCAGGGCTTTATTGCCGGCGAATTCCTGCAGGGAGTGTGCGCGGCCGTCGGTGCCGGGCAACGAAAATGCCGGAGCCTTTGTGCCGAGGCCGGTCATTGTGGATGGCGTCAGAACCACGCGCGTATCCCCCACGTCGACTCTAGCAAAGCGCGCGGGGAGAGGCAACGCCTCAGGCGGGGGCCAAGGTCGTGTGCTTGCGTGTGCGCTCGTAGCCCAGCCGCTCGAACGCGCACGCCCAGTGTTCTTCCACGAGCGAGGCGTAGTCGGGCGCGTGCGTGTATTCGTTTTTCCGGAACTTGTCGCGCTTGCCCGCGAACCGCTCGATGCGCGGGACAGCGTCCGACCAGCCCGGCAACCTCAGCTCGCCGTAGAGGCGCTCGAGTTCGGCGAGCGGATCGGCGACGAGATCGTCGTAGCGGACTTCGGCGTGGTTGCCGGCGGGGATTTCGTCACGCTGATCCCAGTAGGCCTTCATCGTACGTGGATAAAAATCGAGCACGTACTCCTGAATGCGCGCGTCGGAGATTTCCTGGAAGGTGAGCGTCTTGATCACTTCGCGGAACAGATGGAGCGTGGGGCGAAATACGTCGTAGGGATTGCGATGAATGTGGATGAACTTCGCGTTCGGGAACACATTGAGCAACGCACGGATGCGGCCGGTGTTCGTGGGGTTCTTCAACACGATGGGGCGGCCGCCGAACGCGATGGTGGCCTTGATGATCATCTCACGGTACGCGGCGGCCCACTCACGTCTATCGTCCGACGAAATGCCTTCCATCATCGCGTATTTGGTGAAGAGTTCCGGATAGTCGTTTGGGAAATACCAGCCCAAGTAGAGCGACTGCGGACACACATGGCACATCACGAATTCTTCCTCGGACGGAAAGTGCATCCGGATTTTGACGTTGTCCATCGGGCGTGTGTCGGGTGCGCGCAGGGCGAGGATGGGTTGCAACGTGCGCCGGCCGGAAAGAAACATTCCGGGGGCCAAGGTCTGGAACAACGACACGAAGCCGAACTGCGGGTCCTGCGTGAGCAGGTTGTGCAGCAGTGTCGTTCCGGAGCGCCAGTGACCGATAACAAAAATGGGTGGGTGGGTCAGCGTTGTGGTGGCAATGGCCTGGCCGTAGAGCAGTTTCTCAGCCGTGTGTAGCGGAGTGAGGAGAGGCGTAAAGAAGGATGCAGCACGGGCGCGATCGGTAAAGGAACGATCAATTCGAGGGTGTAACTGGCGAAGGCGGCGCCAATGATCCGCGGAGGCAAGACACAACGGGCCGAAAGTATCGCGCGTGCGATTATTCCCGGTTATTCCATTTTCGTGCGTCATGCTCGAAACCCGTACCGCCCAACGACGCCATCATACTAACAAAAGAAGACCGGCGGCCATCGGGCCACCGGTCCCTGCTTTACCGTATTTGTTAGCTAGTTCCCACGCGAACGGCTAGGACCTCCCCCGCCGCCCATGGAACGAGATGACCCGCCACCACCGGCTCCGCCGCCGAAGCTGCCACCACTGCCCCCACCGCCGCCAAAGCTGCCGCGATCGGAATACGACGGCGCGGGCGCAGACTGGTGCGACGGTTCAGACCGCTGCGGCGGGGCCGAATATTGCGGCTCCGGCCGCGAATACTGTTGCTGACGCTGCGGTTCCGGGCGGCTTACCTGCGGCTGCTGATACTGAGGCTGCTGCGGCTCGGGCCGCGTGTACTGTTGCTGTTGAGGGCGAGAAACCTGCGGCTGCTGCCGTTCGTATTGCGGGTAACGCTCCGCTTCCGGCGCAATCTCGGCCTGCGGGCGGTTTACCGACGGCTGGTTGTACACCGGGCGTTCGCGCTCGGCGACCAGAGGCCGCGTCTGTGTCGGACGCGGGCGCTCGGCGGGAGAATCGTCAACGGAGCCATACACCGGCTGGTTCGCTTGCGGGCGCGGCTGCGACGGCCGTGTTTGTGTCGGACGCGGGCGTTCGGCCGGGTAATCGTCCACCGAACCGAGCACCGGCGCGTTTGACTGCGTACGCGGCTGCGACGGACGCGAGGTCGTTGTGCCGCGCGGACGTTCCGACGGCATGCTCTGCGAATTCGGGCGCGAGGGCAGTGCCGTCGTCGGACGTTCCTGTGTGACGCTGTCGGTGTTCGGTCGGGTCGGTTGCGAGCCCACGGAACCGCGGGCACGATCCAACGTCGCACCGGAAGTACCCGGAGCGCTCGGCCGCGAGGCGGTGGTCGACGGCGTGCGGCCTTCAGGATTAGAGCCGTGGCTCAACGGCCGCGCGCCACGCGCTTCTTCATTGGTAAACGAGCGGCCCGTGTTATCGACTGCGCCGGATTGTATCGGACGACGCACGAGATCCGAACCGCGCGCGAGACGCGTGGCCGAGGGATCCGTCAGGCTCACGTTACGCGTGCGTCCGCCGTTCGCCAACGCGGGCGAGGCCGAGCGCGGCTGCTTGTTGCTCGCGGTACGGATGGCGGGACCACCAGCCTGGTTCGTGCGCGACGGGACTCGTGCTTCCAAAGTCTGCGCGCGATCGCGGGCGCGTATCGTGCCGCCGGGCTTGCTCGGCGTGCCGCGGTAAATACGGTCCGGCGCGAAGGTGTCCTCGCGATCGCCGGGCCAGTGCGGCTGCCCGCCGTTTTTATACGGACGCTTGTCGGTGTCGATGCGCCAGTAGTCACAATCGTTGAAATGGTGGTTGTTGTAGCGATCATAGATGCAGTCGTAGTCGACGCCCCACACGTTGTGATAGCCGCCGCCCCAGACGTAATAGTCGTAGCAATACGAACTGAAGCCGTAGCTGAAGCCAATGCCGCCAACGTAAAAGCTGGCGTATGAGTCGTAGCACACGGGATAGCCATAGACGTTGAGCGGAGCCCAGACGAAACGATCACCGTAGTGCAACGTGTAGGCGTAGGCCGGGCGGTAATACCCGGCGTAGCTCCAGCACCAACCGTAGGTCGGGAGGTAGTTCCAATAACCGTAGTGCGACGTGCAGTACGCCCACGGGTAGTAATCGACCCACACGTAGCCCTGCGCCGGCACATAGCTCCACGAACCGTAACGATACGGCACGTAGTCCGGCGTCGACGGACGCCAATACGACGTGCTGTCGACGGTGACCCAGTCTCCGTAGCCATTCAGATCGGAGACACCCATCGGCGGGGTGCCGTTGGAATACTGCGACTGAATCGGCGTGCCCGTGCTGCCTTCGGCGAGGTCACGCGCACGTGTGCGGTTCCAGGTATCGAACTGGTCCTCTTGCGCGCGATCAAACACGACCGGCGTCGAGGGCAAGAAACCCGGATCGATGAAGCTGCGTTCGCCCGTGCCGAGCGTCACGGGGGCGCCGCCTTCGGCATTGATGGTCGCGGTGCCCCAGCGGACCGTCACGGTCGTGGCGCCTTCTTCCAAAATATCGACACGCACCTGCGAATCCGGCGCGACTTCAATCGCGCCCACCGGCGTATCAAAGGTTACGTCGCCCGGACTGCGGCGAACGCGTTGAACATAAAACGAACCCGTCGCGCCGATGAAGAGCGCGTTCGGCGGTGTCTCCACGACGTCGAGCTTGCTGCCGTCCGCGAGACGGAGGAATGTGCCGCCGGAGAATTCGATCTCGAGCGCGCTCTGTTCATCGGCCCACACCGTATCACCGGGCATGATGAGGCTATTGACGCCGGCGTAACTCCAGTCGGCGTCGTCGGTGCCTTTTACGAGCGCGCTCTGGTCGGTGAAACTCACGCGACCGTGCATCACGTCTTCGGCGCCGGCCAGGCCAGCAAAAATAACGAGGGCGGCGGCCGCAACGAGCGATAAGGTGATGCGTGTCTTGCGTATCATGATCCGTCTCCACAAAGACGAACTTTATGCGTTTCCGGGGCAGCGCCGTACTGGCGCTTCTCGGCCTACACATATACAGACGAACACTATACGGGGCCATTCACCATTTAGGCGGAATAACCTGCAGCAGAGGTGCGAAAAAGGTGGTAAACTATTGACATAATGTCTGTAACTGGCTTTATTTCAAAGAGATAGGCCTAAAACTCAATGTCCGCCCCACTCGATAACCACCTCTGCCTGTCGCTCCATTCAGGCGATATTTTGGCGGGTCGGTTCCGGCTGGTGAAGACGCTGGGGTCGGGCAGCATCGGCGTGGTGTGGCTGGCCGAGGACACCCAACTCGACAATGAACAGCTCGCGTGCAAGGTGCTGCGCGACGAACTGCGCGGGCAACGCGAGACGGTGGCCGACCTGAAACGCGAAGTGCTGCTCACGCGCAAGCTGCGGCATCCGAATATTCTCTCGCTCTACACCTTCTGGGAATCGGTCGAAGCGCAATTCGTAACGATGGAATACGTCGAAGGCACGAGTCTCGCGGAAGCGCTGACGAATCGCCGCTCGCCGTTCACGCTCGCCGAAGTGCTGCCGTGGATCCGCGATCTTGCCGAGGCGCTCGACTACGCGCACGGGCAGGGCGTGCTACATCGTGACGTGAAACCCGCGAACGTGCTGCTGTCGAACGAGGGACGTATTTGCCTCGCGGATTTCGGAATCGCGAGGCTCGCGCGCGACAACAACAACACGGAAACAAAGTCCTCGACCGAGGGCACGATCTACTTCATGAGCCCGGAGCAACTCTCGAGCGACGGACTTGATCCGCGCAGCGATCTATATAGCCTCGCGGCGTCCGCGTATCTGCTGTTGAATGGACTGCCGCCGTTTCACGAAGGCGAGATCGTTTCGCAGATTCAGGTGAAACCCGCGCCGCCGGTGCCGACACTTCCGGAAAGCGTGAACCGCGAACTGCTGCGCGCGTTGAGCAAATCGCCGGCGAAGCGGCATCCGACATGCCGCGCGTTTTACGAGGCCATGCGGCAAGCGGTACAGGGTTCCGGCGGGCCGCTGCACGTGAATCTGCAGACCCGGCACACGTGGGCGGAAAACGCGCCGACGGTCGTGATTGGCGATTTCGGCGTGGAGACGCGGCGCACGCGACTGGGCCGCATGCTGATCGAACGCGGATTGCTGACGCAGGAACAATTGGCGGAAGCGCTGATCGATCAACGGCAATCGGGCGGGAAACTCGGTGCGGTGTTGGTGCGTCAAGGACGCCTGAGCGATGTTGCGCTGGCGGAAGTACTGAGCGGCCAGTTGCGCACCGGCACGACGCGCGTGACACAGGGCGAAGTCGATCCCGCGACGGCACAGACCGTGACGTGCGACGTGGCGGAAAAGCATCTCGTGTTGCCGATGAAGCGCACGCGGTTTGGCGTGTTGGTGGCGATGGTGGATCCGCTCGACATGGAAGCGCTGAACGTGCTGGAAACGGCGTTCGGCGAAAGCATCGAGCCCTTGGTGGCCACCGAAGCGGATCTGCGCGCGGCGATTGCGCGGGTGTTTGGCGACTCCTGAGTATTCACCCTAGATCGCCCCTTCAGGGCTTTATATTTTTTCCGGAATCTAACCCAGGGCGTCGTTCGCTTCGCTCACTTTGCCCTGGGCTACTGTAGGACCGCCCTTTCAGGGCTGACCGGCGATCGGCTTAACGACGAGTTGGGACACGAATGTAGGTCGCGCGAGTACGCTCGCCCTCCCACATCGGTCGCGCGGGAGCACGACCCTCCCCACTTTGGTTGACGGATTCCCTAGATTGCTCTACGATGGCGCGCGTTTGCCGGGGTCGGGTCAACCACAACTGGGTCTATCTGCATGAACAATCGCCTGAAACTTTTCATCATGATGGTGTTGGAGTTTTTCATTTGGGGCGCGTGGCTCCCGCTCATCTTCGGGTATCTGCCGAGCCTCGGCTTCACGCCGGGGCAGCAGTCGTGGATCCTCAACGCCTTCCCCATCGCGGCGATCGTGGGCATGTTCTTCAGCAACCAGTTCGCGGACCGCAACTTCGCGGCGGAACGTTTCCTCGCGTTTAGCCATTTCGTGGGCGGGCTCGCGATGCTGGGCCTGGCGTTCACCAAGGACTTCTGGCCGTTCTTTGGGCTCATGCTCGTCCACTGCCTGCTGTATGTGCCGACACTGTCGATCGTGAACTCGATCGTGTTCGCCAACATCAAGGACTCCAAGGAATTTGGCGTCGTGCGGTCGGGCGGCACGATCGGATGGATTCTGGCGGCTTGGCCGTTCACGTTCATTCTGGTGGACTGGGAAAAAGTAAGCGCGGCGAATCCCGAAGGCTTCATCAAATGGGTTGAGACCGTGCTGGGCTCTGGCCTGACTGGACAAGCGCTGCTCGATGGCACGCGGTGGACCTATATCGTCGCCGGCGTCGCGTCGCTTATCCTCGCGGCGTACAGCCTGATCCTGCCGCACACGCCGCCCAAGAAGGCCCAGGGCGGATCGACCGAGTCGCTCGCGTGGCTGGAAGCCGCGAAGCTGCTCAAGCATCCGTTTGTGCTGGTGCTGTGGCTGGTGACGCTGGTCGATGCGTTTGTGCACAACTGCTACTTCAACTGGACGGGCGTGTTCCTGGGCACGAGCGCGGATGCCGGCGGCGTCGGCGTTCCGGGGAACTGGATCATGCCGATCATGAGCGTGGGCCAGGTGGCGGAAATCGTCACAATGTTGTTCCTCGCGCGCACGCTGCAAAAACTCGGATGGCGCGCGACGATGGTGGTCGGCATTCTGGGACACGCGGCGCGATTCGCCGTGTACTCCTTCTTCCCTGACGTCACAGCGCTCATCATTGTTGTACAGGTATTGCACGGCATCTGCTACGCGTTCTTCTTCGCGACGGTCGCGATTTTCGTCGAAGACTATTTCCCGAAGGACGCGCGTGCAAGTGCGCAGGGTCTCTTTAATTTGATGATCCTCGGCATCGGCGCGCTGTTGGCGAACACAATCTGCCCGTGGCTGATTCAGAGCGTGTACACGACGACGTCGGAAACCGGCGCGCATGTGACGAATTTCCGCGGACTGTTCCTCGTGCCGCTGTTCTCCGCCGTGGGCGCCGCCATCGCGCTGGCGCTGTTCTTCCATCCGCCGAAGAAGGAAACCATGGCCCACTGAGGACGACCGGTGTTGCGCCACAGCATATAGTGTGGGAATTCAGGAGCGGCCCCAGCGGGTCGCTCCTGTTGTTTAGGTAACCTTTGTCCGCGTGTCCGCCACTATTTACAGTGACGGCACCGGAGGCGCGGCAACCGGGAGGGCCGGACATGAAAACTATATACGTGCAAACGCGGCGCAAGTTTATGCGCGATGCGATGCTGGGGGCGGCGCTACTGGCGACGCCGGGGGTGTTTGCGGAGGCGTTGCAACTGACGCCGGCGCAGACCGAGGGGCCGTTTTATCCCGACAAGCTCCCGCTGGATACGGACAACGATCTGATCCGCGTGAACACAGAATTGACGCCCGCGGTGGGCGAAGTGACGCACCTGAGCGGACGTGTGCTCGATGCGCGCGGCGAGCCGGTGCGGAATTGCCTCGTGGAAATCTGGCAGTGCGACACGAACGGCGTGTACCTGCACACCGCGAGTTCGGGTTCGGGGAAATACGATTCCCATTTCCAGGGCTTCGGCCGTTTCCTGACCGGATCGAACGGCGAGTACTACTTCCGCACGATCAAGCCTGTCCCTTATGGGACAGGCGGCGGCGAACGCACGCCGCATATCCATTTCGCGCTGAACGCGCCGGGTCAGGAAAAATTCACGACACAGTGCTACATCAAGGGACACCCGAAGAACGATAAGGATGGCGTGTTGCGCGGCATTCGCGATGCGAAGGCGCGGGAATCGGTGCTGATCGATTTTGCGCCGATCAAGGAGTCGCGCGTGGGCGAGTTGGCCGCGCGCTTCGATGTAGTGATGGGATTTACGCCGCAGGCGTAGCGCCGCGGCGGGCAGCGGATATCGTTTTACACAGGAGAAATGCAATGACGATGGCATGGATGAAAGGAGCCGTCGCGCTTGGCGCGGCGCTCGCGATTGGCTGGTGCGCCAGCTCGGCGCAAGCGCAATTCGGCGGTGGCGGAGGCGGCGGCGGTGGCCGTGGCGGTCCGCGCCTGGATCCGGCGAAGGTGGCGGCGGCGCAAAAGCTCGAGGCCGAAGGCGTGGCGCATGATCTCGGCGTCACGGGCGACGCCGTGGGCAAGATGGTGGCCGCGTACCAGGCGAACCGCGACGCGCACCGCAAGGAAATGGATGTGCTGATGGAAAACGGTCAACGCGGACCGGAGACGCTGTTCCAGATGCAGGACATCAACGACACGCAGCGCGCGGCGTTGAAGAAGGAACTCGAAGGAATCATCGGCGACAAGGCCGGCGCGGCGACGGATGTGCTGGCCACCTACGCGCGCGAGTGGGACCGGTACGTCGATACCTACTCGAGCCTGGGCGTGAGCGACGACAAAAAGTTCAAGGGCCTGAGCCTGATCGCGAAGTACAACGTGGATGCGACGAAGGCGCGCATGGAAGCCATGCAGGCGATGGACATGGAAGGCGCGCGCGCGGCCGGTGAAGAACACAAGGCGAAGCTCGATGCGGCGCTGAAAGACGTGCTGAGCGCCGAGCAGCTCGCAAAGTGGACCGAAGGCACCGCACGCCGCGGTGGTGGTGGCGGCGGTGGCCCGGGCGGTCCCGGCGGAGGTCCGGGAGGCCCGGGTGGTGGTCCTGGCGGACCGGGTGCGGGCGCCCCGCCTCCGCCTCCCCCGCCGCAAAACTAAGGCGTAGTGCTATCGGCGGCCTGGATTCGATTCGAGAATCCAGGCCGCTTTTTGATGAATAGACATGGTGAGGAGATGCGACGATGCGAATGCTGTTGGGGGCGATCGTGCTGGTGGTCGGTGTGGGCGCGGGGTGGTTTGCGGCGCAGGCCATGCAACCGGCGGCCGTGGAAGAGAGCAAGCCAGTGGCGGAGCCGGCAGAATTGGTGTCGCTGCGCGCGGAAACGCGGCGGGTGGCAGACGAGCGCGCTGCGCTTGCGGAGCAGCTCGCGGCACTACAATCCGAAAACGAAATGCTGCGCGGGGAACAGTTGCTGATGGAGGATGTGCTGGACGACGCGGCACGCACAAAAGCGGATGCCGTTGCGGACTCGCCGGCACCGGCTGAAGCAGTCCCCGCAGTGCCCGCGCAAGAGAACGGCAACCGCGATCAGCGGCGCCAGCCTACGCCCGAGCAGATGGAAGAATTTCGCAAGCAGCAGGAAGCGCAACGCGCAGAGTGGCGTGCGCGGCTGGACGAAGAACTCGCGCGCATGGGCGATCCGAACGCCGCGCAAAATTTTCAGGCGCTGCTCGATTATCGCCAAGACGAACAGGCGCTGCGCGAGCAAATGCGCGATGCAAAGACCGATGCGGAACGTGAACGAATCGCGGACGATCTCCGCGCGACCACGCAGGCCTCGCGGCAATTGCTGAATTCGCAGCAGGATTCCATTTTGCGAAACGTCGCGGCGTCGAATGGAATATCCGACGCGGCGTCACAACAGAAATTCGTCGAGGCAACGCGTGCAGCGCTGGAGAATCCGTTCTTCACGATGGAGCCCATGCTGAGCGGCGGCGGTCGCGGCCCGCGCGGCGGCCCTTGGGGCGGGCGGGGACGCTGACGCCGATCTGCCGATACTTGGTATTCTTGGGGGATGGACGACGCCTCCCCCACGCCCGCGCCGCACGAACGGCTGACGCTCGTTCCGCCGTCGGAGCGCAAGACGCCGGAAGAGTTCATCGCGACGTTTGAAACCTCGCGCGTGCCGACGTCCCCCGGCTGCTACCTGATGCACGACGAGCAAGGTAAGGTGATCTACGTCGGCAAGGCGAAGAACCTGCGCAGCCGCGTGCGGACCTACATCAACGATCAGGACAGCCGGTATAGCGTGAAGTTCCTGATGAAACGCGTTTCGGCGATCGATTTCTTCGTTACGACGAACGAAAAAGAGGCCGTGCTGCTCGAAAACAGCCTCATCAAGCAGTTCAAACCGCGCTACAACGTCCAACTGAAGGACGACAAGACTTACGTCAGCCTGCGCATCAACACCAACGAGGACTTCCCGCGGCTGGACGTGACCCGGCGCGTGCGCAAGGACGGCGCGACCTATTTCGGGCCCTACGCCAGCGCGGGGACCGTGCGCGAGACCCTGCGGCAGGTGCACCGGATTTTCCCGCTGCGCACCTGCACCGACCATGTGATGCACAACCGCACGCGGCCGTGCATCTATTACCAGATGAAACAATGCGGCGCGCCGTGCGTGGGGCTGGTGTCGCGCGACGAATATCACCAGATCGTCGATCAGGTCGTGCTCGCGCTCTCGGGCCGCAGCAGCGAACTCGAGCCGCTGCTCGAAAAATTAATCCGCGCGCGCGCGGAGGAATTGAAGTTCGAAGAGGCCGCGATTCTGCGCGATCGCTTGCAGGGTTTCCGCCAGATGATCGAACGCCAGCGTGCGGTCGCCGTGCCGGGCGTCGAAGATCGCGACGTGATCGGCTACTACTCGCAAGGACGGTTCACGGAGATCCAGTTGATCTTTTATCGTGGCGGCAAGATGTTGGGCGGACGATCCTATTCCTTCAAGCAACAGGAAATGCCGGTGGCGGAAGTGCTGAGTTCGTTCCTGCTGCAGTACTACGCGGACGCCCCCGTGATCCCGTCGGAAGTACTCGTGCCCGAGCCGATCGAAGAGGCCGATGTGCTCGCCGAAATCCTGACCGAGCAGCGCGGCGCCAAGGTGGCGGTGTTGCATCCGCAACGCGGCGAAAAGCTGGCGCTGATCGAACTGGCCTCGAAAAACGCCAAGACCAGCTTCGACGAAAAGCGCCTTGCCGAGCGCGCGCAGACTGACCTGCTCGATCAAGTGCGGATTCAGCTCAAATTGGACAAGACCCCCAATCGGATCGAGTGTTTTGATATCTCGACACACCAGGGCGACCGGACCGTGGGGTCGATGGTGGTGTTCGAGGGCGGCGAGGCGAACAAAAACCGATACCGGCGCTTCGCGATCAAGAGTTTCGAGGGCCAGGACGATTTCGCGAGTCTGCGCGAGGTGCTGATGCGCCGCTATACGCGCGCGATCGCCGAAGGCGACCTGCCTGATCTGGTGCTCATCGACGGCGGCAAGGGCCAACTCGGCGTGGCGATGACAGTGTTGAAGGACCTCGCGATCGAAGACCTCGACGCGGCCTCGATCGCGAAGTCGCGCGTGGTCGAGGGCGGCCACTCGCCGGAGCGCTTCTTCCGGCCGGGCCGCTCGAACCCGATCATCCTGCCACAGAGTTCCGCTGTGGTGCTGTTGCTGGCCCGAATCCGCGATGAAGCGCACCGGTTTGCGATTACATACCACCGCGAACGTCGGCAAAAGGCGACATTGCGCACGTCATTAACCGACATTCCCGGCGTGGGCCCCGTGCTCGCGCGACGGCTCTTGAACAAGTTGGGGTCGATTGCGAGAATATCCGCCTTGTCTGCGGATGAATTGGCCGAGGTGCCGGGCGTGAGCGCGAAGCTGGCGGGCGAGATTTTGCAACAACTGGCCGCGCGCACGAAATCGCAACCCTCCGGAGTGGCGGAATGACCTTGCTCGTCTGGGCGCTCGTGATCGGGGCCGTCGCGGCGCTGGCGTTTGCGGCGTACTACCAGTTCATGCTGCGCGCGCTGCACATCGAATTGCGCGCGCGCGAAATCCACACGATTCAAACATCGGACGGCTGGCGCATTCGCCTGTTCCGCTACCGCAAGGGCGGGTCCTCGGGCGAGCCGGTGTTGCTCGTGCACGGGTACACGTCCAACCACTGGAACCTCACGCTGCCGCAGGGCGAGTCGCTCGCGGACTATCTCGTCGAGCAGGGCTACGACTGCTGGGCGATCGATTTGCGCAGCAACCGCACGAGCCTTCCCCCGCCGGGAACGAAGCACCACAAGGCGACCTACGACGGCTATGTGATGGGCGATTTGCCGGCGGCGATCGCCTTCATCCGGCAGAGCACGGGCTACGACCAGGTGCACTGGGTCGGGCACTCGATGGGCGGAATGCTGCTATACGCCTACGAACTCGTGCATGGCCGCGAGCATGTCGCGAGTGGCACCACGATCGCGTCGCCGCCGTGGCTCGAGGCGAACTGGACGAAGCTGCAGGACCGGCTGGTGAAATTAATGGACGCCGCGCCGTGGCCGTTTGAGATCGGCAAGCGTACGGCGACGCCGCTCTTTGCATGGCGCAAACCGAATAGCCAATTCGTGCCGGTGAACTGGAAGAACCTGAATCCGCGCTTCGGCGTGGCGGAATTTTTTAACGCGACCGAACAAACCGCCGGGCCGGTGACGCATACGTTTGAAGATTGCGCGAAGCACCGTTATCTCGCCGTGAACAACGACACGGTAAACGTGCTGAGCGGACTGAGCCGACTGGAAACGCCGCTACTCGTGATGGCGTGTCCACTCGACACGATCGCAACGCCGGGAAACGTGCAGGAGTTTTACGATCGGCTGCCGTCCGACGACAAGCGTTTCCTGATGTTGTCGCGCGAGCACGGATGCGAAATGGACCATTCCCACGTGGACCCGCCGTTCGCGAAGAACGCCGCGGCGGAAGTCTTCGCGCCGATCCTGGAATGGATCGGGGCGCATCCGGCGCAGCAGGGGACGGTCGAGGCCGCGCCCAAGGGTTCGGCGGTACCGGCGTCCATCATTGAGGAAAAACTGGAACCCGTACCGGCTCCCGCCGCAGCACATCTTGCGGCCCCTGAGCAGGAAACCTCGGAAGACGGCACCTTGTGGGGCAAGGCCTTGAAGGATGCCGCGAATATTCTCTCCGGCCTGGAGGTAAAACATAATGGGGCGGACGAGGCTCCGGCGAAAAACCGTCCGTCGGCGCGAAAACCATCGACCAAGTCGCGCGTGAGCAAGGCTGCCGCGGCAAAAAAATCGAGCACAAAGAAGAAAATATCCACGAAGGCGAAGAAATCCGCCTCGAACACGGCGGCCAAGACCGCAAAACCCGCATCGGCAGCCAAGAGTCCAAAGAACAGCGCAGCAAGCAACGGAGTGACGCACACATCCGCGAAGCCGAAGAAGATATCGACCAAAGCCAAGGCTGGCCGCAACAAACCTTCGGCAGAGTAATTCTCGGCGCGCGGGGAGGCGGGGATGTCTGAGTTTTTTACGATCGCGCTCGAAGTGTTGGGCTGGATCGCCTTCGCTGTGGTCGTGTTGGCCGGCATTGCACTCAATATGCTGGGCCTGTTCGGTAACTGGCTCATTCTGCTGGCCATCGGCGTTTTCGCGGCCGTTACCGGCTTCGACCACTTCGGCGGCTGGACCCTGCCGATCCTCTTGGTGCTCACAGCCGCGGGTGAAGTAATCGAGACGGTCGCGGCCGGCGCGGGCACCGCACGTTATGGCGGCGGTAAGGGCGCCATGGTCGCCGCGATCATAGGCACCATTGTCGGCGCGATTGTCGGCTCCCCCTTTTTATTGATTATTGGCACTATTATTGGCGCCTGCGTCGGGGCGTTTGCGTTTGCCGCGTTGTACGAAGTCTCCGTATCCCGCAAAAAACTCGAAGAAGCCGCGCGGGCCGGATATGGCGCCGCGCTGGGCAAAATCGCCGGGATGTTCGCCAAGACGCTGGTGGGATTTGTCATGCTGTTTGTGGCGTTTCTCAATTATTAGAGGCCCTCGCGCCGACACGGCCCACCACCCCTACTAATTGTGGTGGCCTTGCAAGTGGCCTAGCGACTTAGGCAATCTTTAGGAAGATCGCGCGTGTGTGCGCGGTTGGGTCAGTTGAACCGGAGAAGCCCAGGCGGATGTTGCCGATGAACCGTATCGTTGTTCAGCCGGACCCGCGCCGCAAGCGCGTTCAAGTCACGGTCACTTGGCCGGGGGCGGAGCGCGTTGTGCTGGAAGTGCCCGAGGCGAACCTGCGCGCCGAGGGGCCTCCGGGCATTCACTCCCTCACCTTCCCCGAGTTCACCCCGTGGACGCCGTCCACCCCCCTGCTCTACACCCTCCGCGCGATCGTCGATAACGCGACGACCGAACTGAAGTTCGGCATGCGAGAGGTCTCGGTCCAGGAGCAGCGCTTCACCGTCAACCAGCGGCCCTACATGCTGCGCGGGGTGCGGAACGCTGCCCAAGGCCTCACTGATCCGGCGGCCGTTCGAACCTACCTCGAGACCCTCAAAAAATCCGGCGTGACCTGGGTGAAATGCGTCGCGGGTGATGACGGCCTCGACGATTTATTGGATGCCGCGGATTTCACGGGCATGCTGATTTCAGTGGTTGTGGAACAATCACGAAACATTGCCGAGATCGCGCCGATCGTTCATCGATTGCATCATCATCCGTCGTTGCTGAACTGGGAAATGACGGATTCGGACGAAGTGGCGCTCGCGTTGCGCGAAGCGGACCCACTTCGGCCCATCCTCGTGTGCTCGGAGCGTCCCGATCGCTGCTGGGTGTTCCGCCCGTTTCAGACCAAGCCAGAAGGCTTTGCGCCGCTGGATGTGGAGACGTTCTCGCCTGTTTCGCGCGAAACAGAATCGTTCTTCGCGCATCTTGGACACACGAGCGCGCTGAACCTCGTTGTGGTTCGCGGACTCGCGCCGAGCACGGTACCGGAGCTCAATACACACCAAGCCGACGGGGTTCGCCTGTGCGCGGAACACCTGCGCGCGAACCTGCGGCTCGCCGGATATTGCTTTGAAGATGCCGTATCGGCCGATGTGAAGACGTGCGCGCCTCAGTTGTCCGCATTGCGCGAGGCGCAGGCCGCCGTGCGGCCGGTGATTTCGCTGGCGCGGTCGAATCTGGTGCCGCGCGAAGAGATCGACGTGTCGGTGCTGCTGCTGAACGAAGCCAAACTGGAAGGCCGGGCGGAGATGAGCCTGCAAGTGGTCGGCCCGACCAACCAGACCTTGTGGAAGAAGAAGCGCGGTGTAAAGCTCCCGAAGCATGGAAAAGAATTGTGGACCGGCACCGTCGCGGCGTCTGGATCGACCGGCTTGCATCGATTCGTCGTACAAATTTGGACGGACCAAGGACTCGTGGGCGAAGGGTCGGCGGCATTCCATGTGAGTCCGCCGGTTGAGGTGTCGAAGACCGTCGTGGATGTCCTCGATGGCCCCGGCAACCGCTGGCTCGACATCATTCAAAAACTGGCCCCCCGCGTGGAGCCGACGGCCCCGGTGATTCTGGTGCCGCCGCTCGCGCGATCGGTGCGGGCCTATCCCGATAGCGGCCTTGGGCAAGTGCTGGGCCGCGTGCGCGAGGGCGCGGTCGCGATCGTGTTCGATCCGCCGGCGGACTGGCAGGCGCTCGCGGCGACGTTGTCGGCTCCGCTGGAAGCCGCGACCGACTCGCTGCTGCATGCCAAGCATGCCGGCGCGGCGGCGTTGGCGCGGCTACATCCGGTGTTCGAAGGCTTGCCTGCGGGCGGATCGGCGGGCCGACCTTACCGCGGCACGCTGACGCGGCGGTATGTGCTCGGCGAGAGTGAAGATGATATTGCGCCGGTGTCGGTATGGCACGGCACGGCCGATCCGGGCGCGATGGTGATGGTGCGCCGCTTCGGCAACGGCCGCGTGATTTTCACGACGATGCGGCTGCTGGAACGGTTGGGTCATGACCCCGTCGCCGAGCGGCTGTTTACCAATTTGCTGCGCTACTCGGAACGCCGCGCGCTGCCGTTCGCGGGAATCGCGCGCGCCGAGATGAAGGCGGTCGAGTGGCTGCGCGCCGAACGCGGGAAGTTGCGCGCGTGGCGCGTGATTGGGCCGTTCCCGAATCCGGACGGCACCGGACACGCCGCGACGTATCCGCCCGAGGCCGGATTTGAGCCCGAGGCGACCTATGCCGGAAGTTTCCGGGCGGTGTCATGGACCACGTGGCACCAGGACGGCGACACGGTTGACGAAGTGAACTTGGCGGAGGCGCTGGCGCCGGGCACCTTCGCGGCCTCGCCGCTGGCGGGCACGTACTACGCGTACGCGGAGGTCACCGCCGAAGGGCGAACCGAACTGAACCTGACCGTGCGCCATTCCGGCGCGGCGAAGGTGTGGGTGAACGGCCGCATAGGCTATGAGTCCTCCCCCACTTCGGTGCTGGCGGACACCGGCGGCGAACACGCCGGCGGCGTGGTGCTGAAACTGGGGCGCAACACCGTGCTGGTGAAGGTTTCCGTGCTCAGCGCGAAGCCCTGGTTCGCTCTGGATCTGCGCAGCGAGGACGCCACTCCGCAGTGGCGGTAAGCTCGCGTTTGGACTCGAACGCAGGACTACTGGAATAATTCCGCGCCGACCGTAAGGAGCAGGACAGGCAATGCCAACGTATTCATATCAGTGCCAGAAGTGCGGGAAGATTCAGGACGAGTTTCATTCGATCACGGCGAACCCGCGGATCAAGTGCAACAAGTGCAAGGGGCCGTGCAAGCGCAAGCTGGGGACGGGCGCGGGGATTATTTTCAAGGGCACGGGATTTTACGAGACGGACTACAAGCGCAAGAGCGGCGGCGGCGAAGGAAAATCGTCCGAGAGCAAGAGCGAATCGAAATCCGAGAGCAAGTCGGAAACGAAGTCCGAGACCAAGTCGGAATCCAAGAGCGAATCGAAGCCCAAGAGCGAAGGCTCGAAGAAATCCTCCGAGAAAAGCTCCAAATAGCCGTACAGCCTTCTACTGATCTGATTCCGTGACGTCGTAGTACGTACCCACCTGCTTCCCTGTGCGCGCGGACATGGGGGCCACGGTCAACATGATGTCGCCTGCGCGATAGCCGTCCTTCTTGTTGTATATGCCGTAGTCATCTTCCTGATCGGCGCCGATGCTGTAGACCGCGTACTCGCCGGTGTCGCGCACGATGTATTTCAGCGGAACACCGGGGCCCGCAAAATAATCATCGGGAACTTCCGTCAGGAAGTCCGGAACCAACACATCCAGTGTGTCGGGGAGTTTCTTGTGCGCAAGGCGATAACGCTCGACCGCGATAGCCACCCGCGCGTTGTCTAACATCGTGCGATTGCGCCATTCGGATTCGTAAGCGCGTGTCATCGCCGGCATGATCATGCCCACTAGCGGCGACGCGAACGAGAGCGCGTACCAATACTCCGACGTTTGGCGGGCGTCCGAAGAGCGTTGAAACTCGGCCCAAGGGAGTCGTGCATCGCGCAGCGTGTTGTCCATTTCGAAGGTTAACACCATTTGCGTGCTCGCCAAGGGAAATGCCAGCAGCGGCAGCAGCACTTTCGGAGTTGCATTGGGGACTCTCATATAGGTGTCGTTCACGATGGGCAGGTAGACAATAGAGGCTTGGATGCCACCTTCGCCGATCATGGCGCGATCGAAAAGCAAGCGTTCGGACGACGGCGGCACCGCACCCTCCACCGCGCGCTGTAGGCGAGCCAGATCCGCCTCCGCCGGCACAGATCGGTTTAGGAGAAATTCGACTGCTTCCATGTTCACTCCAATCGTTGCAAACCCGACGAGCTGCGAAATAATTACGGGTTCCTGCTGCAGCGATCGCGAAATGGCGAGACCGGCAACGATGCTACTCACGGCACGGTCCGGCTTGCCTGCGAGGGTCCAATGCATCGCATCTAGACGCGCCTGCCGCGTCAGAGCGCGCAATGGGTCGAGGTGCTCCATCATCGTGTCGTATCCCTTGGTCAGGTCCATGGGATATCGCGAGATGCTGGTGTCCTGCTTGGCGATTTCCTCCAACTGAGGAGCAATCTTCGAAGTGACTTCGCCCCAGTAAAACTCGGTCAAGTTCCACTTGCGCGGATCGAGCAGTCCTGTTCGCATAGGAGCAGAAGTGCCAATCACGTAGAGGTAGTCATCCGATGTGATAGTGGAAATGGACCTCTCGCGGCGCGTGCCGTGGACGAGCATCGTTCGTTTTACTTGGCTGTAGCGATCGTTGTAGACCTGCTGTCGAAATTCGAGCTTGGAAGACACGTCAAGGTATTTCGGCGCGGCGTTCTGGTCCGCCGGTGGCGTGATATACCACGCGTCCAGTTCCTCGCGCGTGGCCGGGTAATCGTGACTACGCCGATACTTCAGAAAAGCCGGTGCCTCGGGCCAGCCGAGCCATACGACAAACGCAGCGAGTACCGCCCCCGCAACCAATCCCGCGCTGAGCCGGAAAGGCGCACCTGCGTGTTGTGATGGATCCACGGAAGCGCTGCGCGCGGAACGGCGACGGTTGACGTCGAACAAAATCGCGAAGTAGACCAGCGGCAAGAGCGACGCGGTCCCCAGCGCCGTCAGTATGGCGAGCAGTTGCTGGTTCAGAGGCGCAGGACCGGGCACCCACACCGAAAGCAGCACGCTGCGGAACAACCAGGCGAGCAACAGCCACGCGATTGTCCATTTCGCCAGCGTGCGCGCGGGCAGCAGCCCGCGCCGCGTCAAGCGAATTGCGGAGCTGACCGCCGCGACCAACAACAGCGTCACCAGTAAGGACGCAACCTTGTCCCGCTCATTGGGCCAACTAAAATCGATAAGGTAGAACATAGAGTAGCGTTTCAACGTAAGGCCTATCAGCGCAAGCACCACATAAATCGCGATCAGGACCGCGAGGATTCTTCGGAACAGGCGGGTTCCAATCGCGAATGCCGCCCACGCAAACAGGCCAACAAACAGTCCGCGACTAATCAATATCCACACGATTTCGCGCGGCGAGGTCATTCCGCGTTCCAGTGCCTCCGGAATGATTTTGGTGATGAACATCTGGCCGGCGACGCCGAAATGAAAAATGAGGGCAGCGACAATGGTGGGAATCAGCAGAATGCCGGCGGCGATGGCGCGCGCAGAGGCGAACTGGGCGTCGGTGAGCGGCTGTAGATATTCGTAACCGGTCATGCTCGAATGGCGACGGAATCCAATCACTCGGGACTGGATGCCCTGTACCGCCGCGGCCATCAGCACGGAAAAAAACAATCCATAAAATCTAATGACCTGCTGCGCCGCAATGGACGTGTTCGCATCAGCGAACCAGACTGCTACATAGAGCACCGCAAAGGTAAACAGCGCGATCAGTGGCATTAGAAATTTTGTTCTGCGCAATTCGAACCAGACCTGCGCGGCCATTGGCGAAGAAAATGGTCGTTTGTTGATGACACGGCGGCGCGAGGGCGAAAGCAGGCCGGGCCACTCCCATATCTCGGGCGGACCATAACGGCGGCCGATGCGATCGGCATTCACGGCGAAAGTGTTGACGGCGAGCCCAACGACAAGCGCAAACACGAGGACCGTCGGCAATACGGCAGGCGTCCGCGTAACGGCGTCAAAGAGTTCGCGGATCGGTTCAAATACTGGAGCGTCGGGCCAAATCCAAAGGGACGTGGAGGCGATTGCCAAAAGCACAACAGAGCTCGATAGGCCTCGCAACGGCCCGCGCAACCAATCCAGCGTTTGCAGGACGAGATATCCCAGTGTGATCAGGCAAACCGCGGTGATGCCTGGCGTGTCGTCGTAAAAAAAAGCTGCGAATAGCAATAAGACAGATGATGTCGCAAACATAATTGCTGTCCGCATCATGAGACTCACTGCGACGGCAATCGTTGTTTGTACCGGTAGCCGCAGGATACGTTTTGAAAACCCGCCGACGAGATGCCCTGAGGTATCGATATTCAGAATAAGCAGGAATGCAGTGATAATTGGCAGGCCAAGCGCGCCGAAGTACGTTGTAAATTCGTCACGCTGCCATGCGCCCTCCACGCGGTAGTTGACACTCAGCAACAAAAGGCCGACAAGCGTGCACACGCCCGCGATGGCGCCGCCGACGCGGGCCTCCTCCCACAACAACGCGCGGACCTGGGTCTGTGTGTTGGCGCGGGGCTTCATGCCACGGCCTCCGCTTTGCGTTTGCCGGTGACGCGGGCGAGGAAGATGGAATCGAGCGAGGGCGAGGTTTCTTCGAGCACGCGCGCGCCTCGGCCTTCGAGGGCGTCCCGCGTGGTTCGCGGATCGCCGTGGCATACGACGGCCCAGTCGTTGCCCTCCCCTTCCGTGTCGAGCACGAAGGGAAGTTTCGGAAATTGCGACTGCTTTTCGTCGAAGGCGACGACGTACCGCTGGTGCGTCGCGCGGATTTCGTCCATCGACGCGAACACGGCGACTTTGCCTTCGTGGATCATGGCGACGTCGTCGGCGACGCGCTCGATTTCGTCCAACAGATGCGACGAGAACACCACGGTGCGGCCGTCTTCGACTACCGAGCGGATCACGACGGCGAGAATATCGCGCCGCGCAACGGCGTCGAGGCCGGAAGATGGTTCATCGAGGAGCAGCAACTCGGGCTTGTGCGCCAGCGCCACGAGCATGCCTGCGCGGGCGAGTTCGCCGCGCGACAGTGACCGGATTTTCGCATCGGCGCGCAGCGCGAACTGCTGCCGCAGTTGTTCGGCGTAGGCCGGATCCCAATCGGGATAGAAGGCCTGCGTATAGCGCAGCAACTCGCCGACACGCATCCAGCGCGGCAAATCGCGATCTTCCGACAGGAACCCTATGCGCGAAAGCACGGCGGGCGGATTGCGCGTGGGGTCGTGGCCGAGCACGCGGACTTCGCCGGAATCCGGCGCGAGCGCGCCGAGCAGGTGCTTCATCAGCGTCGTCTTGCCGGCGCCGTTTTCGCCGACGAGGCCGAAGACACGGCCGCGTTGCGCGTGCAGCGACACATCCTGCAGCGCGACCTTCTTGCCGTAGAAGTGCGTGACTCGTTTGACCGATACGATGTGGTCCGCTTGGGGGGTCGCGTCGTCCACTAGTTGCTCTCCTTCTTTTCGGATGGGCGTTGCTTGAACATTCGGCTGCGTTCGCGCAGCAATTCGATCAATTGACGGTCGTCGTAGCCCAGCGCGCGGCCTTCGACCAGCAAGGCGTCGGCACGCTGCGCGAGCAGGCGGCGGCATTCGTCGTCGGTGTAGGGCGTCGGGCCGCCGGAGATGTAGGTGCCGGCGCCGCGACGTTTGTAGACCAGCCCGGCGACTTCGAGTTCGCGGTAGGCGCGCACGATGGTGTTCGGGTTCAGCACGAGCTGCTGGGCGAGCACCCGGACGGGCGGGAGCTCGTCGTCGGGGCGGAGGCGTCCAGAGGCGATCAGGGCCTTAATCTGGTGCACGAGCTGCAGATAGATGGGAACGCCGTCGGACTGGTTTACCGTGAGTAAAAGCATCATTTTGGGCTATTTCCAATCTTACCGTATCGAAACTGTAATACAATTTTGGAGATTCGTCAAGGGGGTTGTGGGAGGCGAAATGTAACTATCCCCCGCCGCTCACGCACTATTTCTTATGAGGATCCACCGGGTTGGGTCCGCCGTGGAGTACGGTGCGTGCACGCATTGGCCAATAAATCTCTCGACTGGAACGCGATTCCGGCGCTCCCTGCGACCCGCATGGATAAATCCGCCGCGGACCAGCAGGACCTTGCCGATATCCGCGCCGTGCTCGGCGGCGAGCAGGATCAATTTGCGCGGATCATCGCGCGGCACCAGGCGGCCCTTGGAAATTACCTCTGGCGCTTCTCGCGCATCCGCGCGGAGCGCGATCAATTGGTGCACGACACGTTCGTCGATGCCTACTTTAGTCTGTCGAAGTACCGCGGCGACGCGCCGTTCTTTTTCTGGCTGCGCGCCATCGCGACGCGCGTGGTCTACCACCACTGGAAAAGGCAGCACCGGCAGGTGGCGCGCGGCGAAGTCGATATCGCGCCGTATGCCGAAACGCTGGTCGGCGATCCCGGTATCCGCCCGATGGACGAACGCGCGGAACTGCTACACGCCGCGCTGGCCCGTCTCCGGCCGAAGGATCGCATGTTGCTCGTGCTGATCTACATCGAAGGCATGAGTACCCGCGAAGCGGCGCAGACCATGGGCACCTCGGAAACCGTGGTGCGCGTGCGATCGCACCGTGCGCGGCATCGGCTGGAAAAGGAACTGGATGCACTGATGGGAGAATCCGGCCATGGCGCATGACGACAAGCGCCTGCAGCAGTTGGTTGCCTCCGCGCGACAGAACCCCGCGCCCGCCGTGGATGTGGTTGGCCGCGCGATGAAGAGCATCCGCGCACAAGAGGCGGCGCCCGTCTCAAATCGTCTCTATTCGCTGGAAGCCGTCTTTGCATTGCTCGTCGTCGTGTGTGTGGCGATTCCGGCCAGCGAATCCGCGGCGGCGTTGCTCGATCCCATGATCATGCTGTTCAGTTCCGTGGAGGCGGCGTTCCAGTGAGCGACGAAACCTCCATGGGTTTGAATGCGGCCGACACTCCCCCATCCGCGCAGCCCAAGCGCGGCAGGCCCGTTTTGATGGGGGCGATCATCTTCTTCTGCGGCATACTGGTCGGCACCGCGGGGACGTTTATCGGGATGGACCGCATGATGTCGCAGCGGTTCCGGCATCCGGAGAAGATGGTGGAGCGGATGGTGGATGATTTGTCCGTCAAACTCGACCTGAGCACGGACCAGCGGACGCAGGTTACGGCCATCTTGCAGCAGAACCGGGACAACATGGACCGGCTGTTCCGCGAGGAAATCCGGCCCCAAATCGACGCCGAATTCAATGCGCTCAAGGAAAATGTCGCCGCCGTGCTGACGCCGGAGCAGGCGGCCAAATGGAACGACGATTTCGAGCACATGCGCAAGCGGTTTGGCCCGCCCCGGTCACGATCGGACAAGCGCCCCGACGAACGCTGAGCCCCGCCTCCCGGCGGGCGGGATATATAGTGCGCATAGGCCCCGTTTCCTGATATAACGGTTGTCCCCCTTTGGTTTTCGCCTTCGGGGGCGTTCTTTTTTCAGAGGAGCGAGGGGCTTATGGCACACGAGACGGACACGATGGATTCGGCAGCGATTAAGCAGTTGGCGCAGGGACACATCATCAACACTTATGGCGAGCGCAGCCTGGCCATCGTGCGCGGCGAAGGCGCAACCCTGTGGGACGCGGACGGCCACGAGTACCTCGACTTTTTCGCGGGGATCGCGGTCGTTAGCCTCGGACACTGTCATCCGGCGGTGACGCGGGCGCTGCAAGAGCAGGCCGCGACGCTGCTGCACGTATCGAATCTCTACTACACGGAACCCCAGGCGCTGCTCGCCAAGGCGCTCTGCGACAATTCGTTCGCGGACAAGTGGTTTTTCTGCAACAGCGGCGCGGAAGCGAACGAAGCGGCGATCAAACTCGCGCGGCGGTATTGGGTGCAGCAGAAAACGCCGAAGCCCACGATCGTATCCGCGGAACAATCCTTCCACGGCCGGACGCTCGCGGCGCTCAAGGCGACGGGTCAGCCGAAGTATCAAGCCGGCTTTGAACCGATGATTGAAGGCTTTAAGCACGTACCCTACGACAATATTCCGGCGCTCGAACAGGCCCTCACACCCGATGTGGGGGCTGTTCTTTTGGAGCCGGTGCAGGGCGAGGGCGGCGTGCGCGTGCCGGCGGCGAACTACCTGCGGGAAGCGCGGCGGTTGTGCGACGCGAAGGGCATCCTGCTGATTCTTGATGAAGTGCAGACGGGCGTCGGCCGCACCGGAAAACTTTTCGCGCACGAACACGCGGGCATCACGCCGGACATCATCACGCTGGCGAAGGCCTTGGGCAACGGCGTGCCGATCGGCGCGATGGGCTGCGTGGAAAAAGTCACCAGCGGCTTCAGCGTCGGCTCCCATGCGAGCACCTTCGGCGGCAATCCGCTGTCGAGCGCGGCGGCATTGGCCGTGATCACCACGATGGTCGAGAACAACATTCCGCAGCAGGCGGCCGAAACCGGCGAATACTTCCAGACCAAACTGCGCGCGCTGAAGGCGAAGCACAAATCCATTATTGATGTGCGCGGCCTCGGTCTCATGATTGGCGTTGAACTCAATACGCCGGCCGGTCCAGCGATCGGCCGCATGCTCGCCGCGGGCATCATCTGCGGACCGGCGGGTCCGAACGTGATCCGCTTTGTGCCGCCGCTCGTGGTCACGAAGGCGCAAGTGGATAAAGTGGTGGCGACGCTGGACGCGGCGCTGCAGGAGGCCTGATGTACGAAGACCTTATCTCCTTCGCGGACCTCACGCGCGGGGAGATTGAAGAACTACTGGACCTCGCGGACGATCTGAAAAAACGCCGCAATGCGGGTGAGATTTATCATCCGCTGCGGGGCAAAACGATCGGCATGCTGTTCGAGAAGCCGAGCCTGCGCACGCGCGTGACCTTCGAGACCGGCATCTACCAGCTCGGCGGGCACGCCGTGTTCATGGAGATGCGGCTCGGCGAACGCGAAACCGTGCCGGACATCGCGCGCAATCTCGAGCGCTGGGTCGAAGGCATCGTCGCGCGCACGCGCTCACACGAAAGCGTGCTCGAACTGGCGGCCTTCGCGGCTGTGCCGGTGATCAACGCGCTGACGGATCAATTGCACCCGTGCCAGATCTTGGCCGACGCGATGACGTTGCGCGAGAAGCGCGGCAAACTGGATGGCATGCACGTGGCCTTCGTCGGCGACGGGAACAACGTGTTCGCGTCGTGGGCGGAATTGGCGGCGTGTATTCCGATTAAGCTTACGCTGGTGTGTCCCAAGGGCTACGAACTCACGGGACCCGCACACGAACTCGCGCAGAAACTCGCAGGCGACCGCTACCGCGTTACGCAGGACCTGGAGAGCGGCGTGAAGGGCGCGGACGTGGTCTACACGGATGTGTGGACCAGCATGGGCCAGGAAGCCGAGAACACGAAGCGGCAGAAGGCATTTCGACCGTATCAGGTGAACCGGCGCGTGATGGAGTTGGCCGGGCCGGACGCGCTGTTCATGCACTGCCTGCCCGCGCACCGCGGCGAGGAAGTGACCGACGACGTGATCGAGAGCGCGGCGTCGATTGTGTTCGACGAGGCGGAAAATCGGCTGCACGCGCAGAAGGCCGTAATGCTGAAGTTGATGCGGTAACGCTGAACCAATAACGGGTACGAAGGAGCGGCAATGGCTGGGGACGTGAAGAAAATTGTGTTGGCGTATTCGGGCGGGCTGGATACGTCGATCATTTTGAAGTGGTTGCAAGAGAAATATAAGGCCGACGTGGTCGCGTTCATCGCCGACCTCGGCCAAGGCGAGGAAACCGAGCCCGCGCGCGCGAAAGCCGTGAAGACAGGCGCGAGCGCGGTGTATGTCGAAGACCTGAAGGAAGAGTTTGTCCGCGATTTCGTGTTCCCCGCGATGCGCGCGAATGCGTATTACGAAGGTACCTACCTGCTCGGCACGAGCATTGCCCGGCCGCTGATCGCAAAGGCGCAGATCGACGTATTGCGCAAAGAAAAAGCCGACGCGGTCTCGCACGGCGCGACGGGCAAGGGCAACGACCAGGTGCGCTTCGAGCTGACCTACTTCGCGCTCGAGCCGAACGTAAAGATCATCGCGCCGTGGCGCGAGTGGGATCTGAACAGCCGCACCGCAATGATGGAATACGCCGAGAAGAACGGCATCGAAGTGCCGACGACGGTGAAGAAGCCGTACTCGATGGACCGCAACCTGCTCCATTTGTCGTTTGAGGGCGGGATTCTGGAAGATCCGTGGGCGGAGCCGCCTGCGGATATGTTCATCCTCACGCAGGACCCGGCCAAGGCACCAGACGCGCCGGAGTACGTCGAGATCGAGTTCGAACAAGGCACGCCGGTGGCGGTGAACGGCAAGCGCCTCTCCCCCGCCAACCTGCTGGCAACCCTGAACCATATCGCGGGCAAGCACGGCGTCGGGCGCGTGGATTTGGTCGAGAACCGCTTTGTGGGCATGAAGTCGCGCGGCGTGTACGAAACGCCGGGCGGCACGGTGCTGTACATCGCGCACCGCGGCGTGGAATCGATCACGATGGACCGCGAAGTGATGCTGCAGCGCGACCAGTTGTCGCCGAAAATCGCGCAGCTCATGTACAACGGCTTCTGGTACGCGCCGGAAATGCGCGTGCTGAAATCCTTTGTCGATGCGTCGCAGGAAGACGTGACCGGCACCGCGCGCGTGAAGCTCTACAAGGGCACCTGCACGCTCGTCGGCCGCAAAGCGCCGAAGTCGCTGTTCGATGCAAAGATCGCGACCTTCGAAGAAGACGAAGGCGCCTACAAACAGTCGGACGCGGGCGCGTTCATTCGCCTGAACGCGTTACGGCTGCGCGTGCGGAAAAATGCCGGGCTGGACAAATAACGAATGAGCAAGAAACTCTGGGGCGGGCGGTTTGAGTCGGAGACGGACGCGCTCGTCGAGCGCTTGGGCGAGTCCGTGTCCTTCGATTCGCGGCTCGCGCCGTGGGACATTCGGGGGAGCATCGCGCACGCGCGCATGCTGGGCGATTGCGGAATCATTGCCAAGGCCGACGCGAAAAAAATCATCGCTGGCCTGACGGCGATCGACAAGGATATCGAAGCCGGAAAGTTCCTGTGGGACCTCGCGCTCGAAGACGTCCACATGAACATCGAGTCCGCCTTAACGAAGCGGATCGGCGAAGCCGGCAAGCGGCTGCACACCGCGCGCAGCCGGAACGATCAGATTTCGACCGACGTGCGGTTGTGGGCGCGCGATCAGGTGGATGAAGTCGTAGCGCTGCTGCGCAGCCTGCAGGGCGCACTGATCGATTTCGCGGAAAAGCATATCGACGTTGTGCTGCCGGGCCTGACCCACATGCAGCACGCACAGCCGGTGCTGCTGGCGCACCATATCCACGCGTATATCGAAATGTTCGCGCGTGACGAGCAGCGTTTTTTCGAGTTGCGCAAACGCGTGAATGTATTGCCGCTCGGCTCCGCCGCGCTGGCGGGCACGTCGTATCCGATCAACCGCGAACAGGTCGCGAAAGAACTCGGCTTTGACCGAATTTCCGAAAACAGTATGGATGCCGTGTCGGATCGCGACTACCTGATCGAGTTCTGCTCGAATTCCGCGGTAACGATGATGCACCTGTCGCGCCTGAGCGAGGAACTGGTGCTGTGGTCCACGCCGGAATTCGGCTACATCGAGATCGGCGACGCATTTACGACCGGCTCCAGCATCATGCCGCAGAAAAAGAATCCTGACGTGGCGGAGTTGGTGCGCGGGAAGACCGGCCGAGTGTATGGCGACCTCATGGCGTTGCTGACGCTGATGAAGGGTCTGCCGATGACCTACAACCGCGATATGCAGGAAGACAAAGAGCCTGCCTTCGACGCGGCAGACACCGTACAGATCTGCCTCGGCGTGACCGCGAAGATGATCCCGTCGATCAAGGTAAAGCGCGACGCGATGCTGGCGGCGACTCGCGAAGGCTTCCTCGAAGCCACCGACCTCGCCGACTACCTCGCGGCGAAGGGCATGCCGTTCCGCGAGGCACACGAGGTCGTGGGCAAACTGGTGCTGCTCTGCACCAAAACCAAGCGCCGCCTGCCGGAACTGACGTTGGATAAACTGAAAAAGGCCTCGTCCCTGTTCGATAAGGATGTTTCGGCCCTGTTCGATCCGGTGAAGCTGGCCGCGCGGCGCGACGTGCCGGGCGGAACCGCGCCGAAGCAGGTGAAGGCCGCACTGCGCCGGGCGCGTAAGCGGCTCGGGTAAGTCGCACCCCGTCACCACCCTCCCCGAAAGCCACCTCCGGACCTTGCGGGCCTTCGGCCAATGCGGGGGCTGTGCTATCATCTGCGCGGGGTGTCGCGGGGGAGCCAATGTACACGCAAGGGGGCAGTATTCTCGTCGTTGATGACGAAGCCGTCATCCGCGATTTGCTGAGCGAGATTCTCGTCGACGAAGGGTTCGATGTGGTCGCCGCGTCGGGCGGGAACGAAGCGCTCACGCGCATTTCGTCGCGCAGCGATTTCCTGTTGCTGTTCACCGACATCATGATGCCGGAAATGGACGGCATCCAGCTCATTCGCGAAGCGCGACGCCTCGCCCCCAACCTCATTCCGATCGTGATGACGGGTTACGCGACGCTGGAATCGGCGCGCGCGGCCGTGCGCGAGGGCGCATATGACTACGTCCTCAAACCGTTCAGCCTGAGCGAGATCAAACTCGCGATTCACAACGCGCTTGAACGCCACCGGTTGATGAACGACAACGCGCGCCTGCGCGATTTGACCGAGCTCTTCCGCATCAGCGAAGAAATTGCGAGCATCCACGACGAGAACCGCCTGTTTCAGTTCGTGTTGAAGGCGGCGCTTGAGCGCGTGGGTGCATTGCGCGGTTCGATCATGCTGACGACGGAAGACGGCCGCGCACTCACGCGCGCGGCGAGCATCGGCGTGCCCGAGGGTGCGGCGGCGACGGTGGACTACGGCAAGAGCATCGCGGGCTGGGTGGCGGAAAATAACCTGCCGCTGTGCGTGCAAGACATCCAAAAAAATCCCGACTTGGCGCGGCTCAGCCGCGGCCTGGAAGACGCGTCGTTTATCTCCGTGCCGCTGGAGCGCATCCACCATGCGGACGCGCCCGTGCGGGGCAACGGAAACCACCGTCCGCCCGTGCTGGCCGTGCTGAATGTGAACCGCAAGAAAGACGGCCGCTCCTTCACGGACAGCGATCTGAAGGCGCTCAGCATCATCGGCAAACACGCCTCCGTCGCGCTGGAAAATGTGCACCTGCTGAAAGACCTTGAGCACGCGCACTTGGATACGCTGCAGTCGATGGCGCGCATTCTGGAAGCAAAGGATCCGTACACGCACGGCCACAGCGAGCGCGTGCGCAACTACGCCGTGATGGCCGCGATGCGCATCGGCATGCCGAAGCCGGACATCGAGACGATTCGCCTGGGCGCGATGCTGCACGACGTGGGCAAGATCGGCGTGAGCGACGCAATTCTCAATAAGGTCGACCCGCTCATTCAGGATGAATGGGAAGCGATCAAACGGCATCCGGTCATTGGCTTCGACGTGCTGCAACCGGTCGGCTTCATCACACGCGATCACCTCTCCATCGTGCGCTCGCACCACGAGCGGCTCGACGGCTCCGGCTACCCCGATGGTCTGCGCGGCGCATCGATCGATGACCGCGTGCGCGTGCTGGCGGTGGCCGACACCTACGACGCGATGTCGGGCGATCGCGCGTACCGCAAGGGGATGTCTCCGGATCGCATCATCGATGAGCTAAAGAAATGCTCGGGCCAAAAACTCGATCCGCGCATTTCGCAGGTGTTTATCGATATGATTCAGTCCGGTGAGATTCAGAAGTACTCAAACCTGCAACCCGGCCGGGATGAATGAGCGCGTTCGTCGGGTCTGCCTGAACTGCAATCCGTTTTGTGAGCGCGCGCCGGTATTGCCATGAACCTCCGCAGCGCCCGAAAAATATTCGCACGCTCCCCCGCCACCTTCCGTCCGATGGCGCGGTGGATTTGGAACGACCACGTCGATGCCGACCGGCTGGCGGAACAACTGGACGCCATGCTCGCTGCGGGTTTTGGTGGCGCGCTGATTCGTCCCGGCGCGGGCCTGCCGCCGGGGGCCTATCTCGGCGAGACATGGTTTGAGGCAGTCGCGGCCGTAGCCAAACGCGCGCGCAAACAGCGGGCATCCATCTGGATCGCCGAGGATTTTAACGATCCCGCCACGCAATCCATCGTGAGCGGAATCCTGCGTGATGCGCCCGATCGCGCGGCGCAGGTACTCGTGATGGATGACGTGCCGGCGGGCACGGTGCCTGCGGCGCATGCGGCGGCGGAATTTGTCGCGGCGTTTGAAGTCACACGCGAATCGGCGCGGCCCGCGCCGGATGGCGGGCGACGAGCGCCGCAAAGCCTGCGTGCGCTGACAGGAACCGACTTGAGCGAAGCCGCGCCGGTGCGCCGGTTGCTGTTTCGACTAAAGACCTCGCCGGATCGCTTGAGCTTGTTCGATGCGGATGCGACGCAGCAGCTGATCGAGCGCACCCACCAGCGATACCATCTGCAGGCGCGCAAATATTTCGGCAATACGATTGGACTATGCCTGATGCTCGGGGCGAGTCCCTCGTCCATTCCCGGCACCGTGCCGTGGGACGCCGAAGCGCCCGCGCTGTTTCAGGAAAGCCACGGGTATTCGCTGATTTCGAGCCTGCCCGCACTGTTCTTCGATCTGCCGGGGCACGAAGCGGTGCGCTTCGATTTCTGGGGCCTGCTGGATGACATGCTGCTGGAAGGATTCACGCAGCCGTTCGTGCGGTGGTCGACGGAACGCGGTATTCCGCACGCCTGCGCGCTGCCCGCGGCGCCCTCCTTCCCTGACGCGACGCCGCGGCTGGGCCGGACAATGGCGCGGTATGCCGAGCATTCCTTTGCCGCGATCGTATCCGATACCAACGACGTCGCGCTGCACGAAGCGCGATCGATCAAGCGCCAATTGGGACAGGAAGGCATGCTGGAGGTTGCATCGCGCGATCGGTGCGCCGGCCGGATCGGTTGTGCGATGGAGCGTGCCGTGCACGGCGTCACCTTCATCGCCGAGCGCGCCGTGCCGGCCAGTCTGCGCGGCGATCGCAAACACGATGGCGCCACGGTGATCGGCTCGCAAGACGAAGACACGCACCTGCGCGCGCAGTTCGACGCCGAGGCGCGGCTCGCGTGGATGCTCGGCCAGGGCCGCGCCCCCGCGGATGTGTTGCTGCTCCATCCATACACGAGCCTGCAGGCCGCGTACTGTGTCGACAATACGACCGAATCGTCCCGCGTGCATGCCGCGATCGCGCGGCACTTCGAAGCAATCACGCGTACGCTCGCGACAGCCGACATCACATTCGACTACGGCGACGAGGCCGTGCTCGCGCGGCACGGCCACGCCGGACACCGCGCGATCCGCGTGGGCCAGGCGGAATACCGCGTGGTGGTGTTGCCGCCGCTGCTGAATCTGCGCTCCGGAACACTCAACCTGCTGCACGATTTCGCGATCAGTGGTGGGATCGTGCTCGCCGTGGGGTCCGTGCCGGAACTCGTGGATGGACGGCGTTCAGATCAGGCTGCGAAGTTTTTCGAAGAGTACGGCGAGCGGATTGTGCAAGGGACGGACTTTGGACGATATCACGCGCTGATCGATCGGCTGCGCCGCGCTAAAATTTCGGCGACGCTGATCGATGCCGATCAGCATCGCGCCCCCGAATGCGTGACCTCGCTCACGCGCGTGTGGGACGAGATTGGGTTCACCGCCGCGCATAACGGCGGCGATCGCACGGTGCATGTCACGCTTGAGCAGCCGGCGCGCCTCAGCGGGCACGCGGAGCAATGGGACCCGCTGACGGGCACGCTTGTGCCGCTGGGCGCCATCACGGCCGGCGAGGCCATTCATCACACCATTACGCTGGAACCCGGCGCGGCCTCGCTGGTGGTGTCGATGCCGGAGGAGTTGGACAAGCCAATTGCTGGCGCCGCCTTTACGGAAGAAGCGCGCATCGTTCCGCCGTGGTCGGTGCGCCGCATGGCGCCAAACGCCACTGCGCTGGCGGAATGCCGCATCGCGGACGGGGTTGGATCGGACTGGGTCGGCCCGAATGAACTGCGACAGCGCCTCGCCGAACGCATCGCCCAGGCGCGCGGGCCGGTGTCGCTGCGAACGCAGTGGCGGTTTCGCGTGGCGGCCGGAACGCCGATCATCAACGATTGTTTCGTGCTCGCGGAGCTGAGTGAAGGCGCCTCGATGCGCCTCAACAACGACGAGCTGCCGACCGACGGCGACGAATGGGCCTTGGATCTCGCGATGCGGATGGTGCCGTTACCGCCGCTGAATTCCGGCGAACATACGCTGGAAGTGTGGCGGCTGTATGCGACGCCCGGAGATTTTCAGGCGCCGTGGTTGCGCGGGCCGTTTGCGGATGTGACGCTGAAGGACGAATGCACGCGTATCGCACCCGCGCGAGACACGATCGCGGTAGGTTCGCTCGAATCGCAGGGGTTGCGGGACTACTTCGGCACTATCGTTTACACCGCGCGTGTGGACGGCGCGCCTCAAACCGAGGGCCGGCGCGTGGAATTGCGCCTACGCGGACTGAGCGAGATTGCTGAAGTGCGCGTGGACGGGTCGCGCGGAGGCTTTGCGTTGCCGCCGCATACAAGCGTTGATCTGACGGAATCCTGGCGCGCGGGCACGCGCACGGTCGAGATTATCCTGCGAATACCGCCCGACAACCTGCTCGCGCAGTTGCGCGACGGCCGAACCGCGGCCTCAACGCATCATGGATTGCCGTCGCCGCCCGAGCTGATTACCCTGCGGCGATAGCGGACAGGATTAGTGTGTCGCGTTCTGGATACCTTCGCCGGCGCGTTCCACGTCCTTGCCGACGCCGCGCACCGTGTTGCATCCGACAAAACTGGCCGCAATCGCGAACACCGCGAACACCATGATGATTCGTTTCATAAAGATTTCCCCCTCAATTCCGAAGACACCATGATCATATCGTAATATTCCGGCACCAGACAAGCGACGCGCAGGAATCGAACACCCGATGGCACACTCATGCGAATTCTAATTGCGCCGGATTCGTTCAAGGAGTGTTTGTCCGCCGCGGAGGTCGCGCGCGCGCTGGCAAACGGTTGCTTGTCTGCTTTTCCCGACGCGGAAATCGATCTCGCGCCGATGGCGGATGGCGGCGAAGGCACCGTCGATGCGCTCGTGAATGCGACCGGCGGGCGATTTGTGACTGAGTGGACACATGATCCACTCGGCAATCCCATCGAGGCGAGGTTTGGCCTGCTGGGCAACGGCAACACGGCCGTGGTGGAAGTCGCCGCGGCGAGCGGGCTCGCCCTCGTGCCCGCCGAGCAGCGGCATCCGGGTTTCACGACCACCTACGGTACTGGCGAGTTGATGCTCGCCGCATTAAAACTCGGCGTGCGGCGAATTATCGTCGGCCTGGGCGGCAGCGCGACAAACGACGCGGGTGCGGGCATGGCGCAGGCGCTGGGCTACAGCCTGCGCGACGCGAATGATCGCGAGCTGCCCTTCGGCGGGTTCGCGCTCGCGAAACTGGATTTCATCGACGGCCTGAAGGTGCGCGAGTCGGTGAAGTATGCGGAGATCATCGGCGCGTACGACGTGGACAGTCCGCTGTGCGGGCCGAACGGCGCCTCGTTTGTGTACGGCCCGCAAAAAGGCGCGGCGCCGAAAACCTGCGAGATGCTGGACGCCGCCCTCTCCCACTTCGCGGACTATGTGCATGCGCAGGACGGCCTGAACCTGCGCGAGGTACCCGGCGCGGGCGCGGCGGGCGGACTCGGCGCGGGGCTGGTCACGTTCTGCAAGGCGCAGTTGCGGCCGGGGCTTGAGGTGGTTGCGGACGCCAGCGGACTCGCAGAGCGCATCGCCAAGGCCGATCTCGTGATCACCGGCGAAGGCAAACTGGATCGCCAAAGCTTGCACGGCAAGGTGCCGGTTGGTGTCGGGCGCCTGGCGAAATCCGCACGGGTTGCGTGCTGGGCAGTCGCCGGAATATGCGAGGCGGGGCTCGCGGCGGCATTCGAGGCGGAGGGCATTCGCGGCGCGGTCGCACTGGAGTCACTGGCCGGGAGTCGCGCCGAGAGCATGGCGCACGCCGCGCGGTATTTGACGGAGGCGGGAGCGCAGGTCGCACGCGCGTTCACAGGCTGAACCGCCTTGGATCGCGCCGCGCAGCATTGTTATTCTTAACGCACATGAGCCGGCCCTTCTACACGAACGAATATCCCACGCAGCTCCGCCGGTTGATTCCCGACCTCGTCCGCGCGCGCGAGCTCTTGTTCGACCTCATCTGGAAAGACGTGCGCATCCGCTATCGCTATGCGGCGCTGGGCCTGCTGTGGGCGGTGCTCGAGCCGCTCTTCATGATGCTCGTGCTCACCTTCGTCATTTCGGTTGTGTTCCAACTGCAACCGGGACGGCGTCCGGAAGGCGCGGGCGCCGGGTTCGACGCGCTCTTTATCCTGTCCGGCCTGCTGATGTGGCAGTTTCTCGCCGCAGCGCTGACCTCGAGCGCGCGCAGCCTGATCGATGGTGAGAACTTGGTCACCAAGGTGAATTTCCCCCGAGAGGTTCTGCCGCTCGCGGCGATTGGCTCGGCCTGCGTGAATCTCGTGATTGGCGGCGTGCTGCTCAGCGTCGTGTACGCCGTTGTAATCGGTCTGCCGCCGGCGTCCGCCGTGTGGGTGGTGGCGTTGATCGCAATTGAACTCTTGCTTACGGCGGGGTTGGGGCTGCTGATATCGACCTTGAATCTCGCCTTTCGTGATGTCGGTTACATTACCAATGC
>CAZUJL010000007.1:0-147768 GCA_964620045.1 uncultured Nitrospirales bacterium | reverse complement strand
GATGTTCCGGATGCCTTTGCGGGCGCCGGGGAAAATATTCTGCTGGTCCATGATCGAGTACCACATGTAATAACCCGTCTCGGCCATGATGCCTTCGACGGCGAGGTTGTACGTCGTCGATGCGCGGACCATGTTTTCGCGGCTGGGGTTGTCCTGCAGGGCCATGAGGCGTTCGGGAAGAATTTCGTAGAAGACTTTGGAGTAGCACGGCGTGTGGTGACTGCTGAGATCGGCGGGCGCGCCGACAGCCGTGAGAAACCGGCTGAAGAAATCGACGTGCTTGGCTTCCTCCCACAGGAAAGAGGTTAGGAAAAGTTCTTCCTCGATCCGGCCTTCGCGCGCGATGACGTTGATCAGCGGCAAGAGATCCAGCGTGACCGCTTCTTCGCCGGCCTGGAACTGCGAAGCCAGATACAGCACGTAGTCACGCTGATCGTCGGTGAGTTTTTCCCAGTCTTTCGTGTCCTGCGAGAAATCGATGTCGGACGGATTCCAGATGCCGAGGCGTTTCGCCTTTTCCCAGAGGACCATCGGTGGGATTTCTCGGCGAAGTCCGCGGGTGGTGGTGGCGAAGTTTTTGTGAGTGTGCGGCGTTTGCGCGATGGCCATGGGGGTGCCTCCAGCAGTTCACGCGAGGCTAGCACGGACGGGAGGCCGGAGCAACAGCGGGCCGGCGGAACAAACACTGCCTTACTTGGCGTGCCATTGCTGGTAGAGATACGCGCCGAGACTGACGACCAGGCCGATAAAGGCGATGATGTCTCCGGTAAAAATGCGGCCAATCTTGTCGTTGTGTGTGCCGGCGGACCACGTCAGCCAGAAAAATGACAAGACGCTGATGAATCCGGCGACGAAGGCGGGTACTTGATACGCGGGCTTGAATGCCGCGACCAGCAAGAATACTCCGAGCAGGCCAAACAGAATGGCGCGGTGCCGCATAAGAATGATGAGGTTCGGCTCATCCATCGGGATCCCGTAAAGCGCGGAGAGCTTTTCGCTACCGCGTACTCCGGACAACGGGATCAGGTGAATAATTGCGGCGACGACAAAGCCTGCCGATATCAGGTATCGCACGCGCGCTACCTCGATTTTGTTTTAGATGCTATCCGCGACGATTTCCGCGAGGTCGCGCACGGCGACCTCTTCGGTTTTGCCGGCGGCTTTCACGCCGTCGGTGATCATCGTCATGCAGAAGGGGCAGGCCGTGGTGATGGTCGTCGCGCCGGTCGCCAGCGCTTCCGCAGTGCGGTTGCCGTTCACGCTGGTGCCGATTTTTTCTTCCATCCACATGCGCCCGCCGCCCGCGCCGCAACAGAAGCTCTTGTAGCCCGCGCGGTCCATCTCGACGTAGTTCTGCTCGCCCATGGCCGCCGCGAGCACGTTGCGCGGCGAATCGACGATGTCGTTGTACCGGCCGAGGTAGCAAGAGTCATGGTAGGTCACTTTGCCGTTTGCGACCTTGGCCGCATCGGGCTTCAGCTTGCCTTCCTTGATGAGCTGCTGGATGAGGTCGGTGTGGTGGACGACTTCGTAATTGCCGCCGTAATCCGGGAACTCGTTCTTGATCGAGTTGAAGCAATGCGGGCAGGACGTGATGACTTTCTTCACGCCGTAGGTATTGAACACTTCGACGTTGGTCTGCGCGAGCGTCTGCGCGAGCATTTCGTTGCCGATGCGCTTGGCGCTGTCGCCGGTGCAGGATTCTTCGGCGCCGAGGATCGCGTAGCTGACGCCGGCGGTGTTCAGCACCTTCGCGAGCGCCTCGCTGACCTTGATGTAGCGCTGGTCATACGAGCCTGCGCAACCGACGAACCACAGGTACTCCGCGTCGGGCTTTTCGGCCATCAGCGGCACGTTCTTGTCCTTCGCCCAATCGCCGCGCGTGGACTGCGGCAGGTTCCACGGGTTTGACTGGCCTTCGATGTTGCGGAGCGCGAGCTGCGCCTCTTCGGGGAAATCGCCTTCCATGAGCACGCGCGACTGCCGGATTTTCAGCAGCTTCGTCATTGGCTGGATTTCGACGGGGCAGACTTCTTCACACGCGCGGCAGGAGGTGCAGGCCCAGAGCACGTCGTGCTCGATAATGTCGCCGTACAACTTGTGCGCGGGTTCGGCATCCTTGTTCTTCAGGAGGGCCGGGCCGTCGTGCAGGATGTGTTCCTTGATGTCGAGCACGACTTTCTTCGGGCTGAGCGGCTTGCCGGTGTTGTAGGCCGGACAATTTTCCTGGCAACGGCCACACTCGGTGCACGACATCACATCGAGCAATTCCTTGGCTGTGAAGTCGGTGAATTTCACCACGCCGAAGGAGGTCGCGTTTTCGTCTTCGAGGTTCAGCTTGTTGATGCGGCCCTTGTTGCGCGTTTCGCGGAAGAACAGGTTCGGCAGGGCCGTGATCACGTGGACGTGCTTCGAGAACGGGATGTAGACCAGGAAACCGAGCACGACGATGTTGTGAACCCACTCGAACACGAAGAAGGCCGTGCCGGCTTCTTCAATAGTCGACGCGCCGCGATCGCCGCCGGCGAAAAGGTTCTGCAGCAGCCACGTCATCGGCATGAAGCCGGGGCGGTGGAACAACACGGACATGCCAAAGAAGCAGATGATCAGCGCGGCGATGAGGCCGAGAATGATGATCGCGTCGACCTTGTGCGAGATCGGCCCTTCGAGGCGCTTGGGCTGGACGATGAAGCGGCGGTACAGCGCGGCCACGATCGCGATCATCACGATCGTGCCGAAGAAGTCCTCCATGGAATTCATGAACCAGTAGATCGGTCCGAGGAAGGCCCAGGTGAAGTCGTGCCCGATGAGGCCGCGGATGAGGCCTTCGACCGTGCCGAAGGTGAGCACGAAGAAACCCCAGAAGATGAAGAAGTGCCACCAGCCGGATGGTTCGCGAATGACGAGCTTCTGGCCGAAGCCCTTGATGGTGAGATCTTTGATGCGGCCGGGGATTTCGTCGAGACCGAGTGTGCCCTGGCCGAGACTGACGAGGCGGTAGATGAGGTTAAGCCGCCACAGGAAGATTGCGTGCGCCGCGATGACGAGCAACCAGAGAATTGCCATGCTCATTCCGGATTTCCTCCGCGGAACGCGAACCCTAGATCGCCCTTACAGGGCTTATACATGTCTTCCGGCGAACCCAGGGCGGCGCTCGCTTTGCTCGCTCTGCCCTGGGCTACTTTAGAACGCCCCTTCGGGGCTAACCTCAACTACTTGCCCAGTACCTTCTTCGCTTCCGCAGTCAGTATAGGCACGACTTCGAACAAATCGCCAACGATGCCGTAGTCGCAAATCTTGAAGATGTTGGCCTCGGGGTCTTTGTTGATGGCGACGATGATGCGGCTGGTGCGCATGCCGGCCTGGTGCTGGATCGCGCCGGAGATGCCGCAGGCGATGTACAGGTCCGGGCTGACGACCTTACCGGTCTGGCCGACCTGGTGTGTGTGGTGAATCCAGCCGGCGTCGACGGCCGCACGGCTCGCGCCGAGCGCGGCGCCAAGCACGTCGCAGAGTTCCTTGAGCATCTTGAACGGTTCCGGACCGCCGAGACCGCGGCCGCCGGAGACGATGATCTTGGCTTCGGTGAGTTCCACGGTGCCGGCGGCGGCTTGTGCGACGTTCTTGATTACCGTGCGCAGATCGAGCGCGGGCATCGGGCGCTTCACGACTTCCGGTGCCGGGCTGCTGTCGCGCTGCAGCGCGACGACGTTCGGACGCAGCGAGACCATCGCGGGGATGGTGTTCACGCGCGCTTCGGACACGATCTTGCCGGCGAACACCGGCTTCTTCGCGACGAGGCCGTTGTTCCAGTCGGCGTCGAGGCAGTCCTGGGCAAGTTCCACGCCCAGGCGCGCGGCGACCGATGCGTTGAATTCCTTACCGGTGGCCGAGGCCGAACCGACGATGACCTTCGCGCCGATTTCTTTGGCGAGGTCGCGCACGATGGGCACGTATCCGTCGCTGGAGTAGTGCTCAAGCTTGTCGCTCTCGAAGGCGTAGACCTTCTTCATGCCGAAGCCGGCAAGCTGCGCGGCTTGGTCGTCCAGTGCACGGCCGATAAACACGCCGTGCAGTTCGAGACCGGCTTTCTGCGCGATCTGGCCCGCTTTGCAGGCCGCTTCCAGCGCACACGCCTTCAGCGCGCCGCGTTGTTCGAGTAACACCAATACGCTCATGGATTGCTCCTTAAACTATCGGAAGTTCGGGTCAGTTGATGTAAATCCGATTACGATAACGATGACGATAGGGATAACGATGAAGAAACCGCTTACAGGACTTTTTCCTGCTCGCGGAGGATAGAGAGCAACTGCGTGACGCGTTCCTGGCTCGTACCCTGCAGCACTTTGGCAAGGCGATCCTGGCGCGGCAACGCGAGGCTTTCGATCGTGATGCCCGAGGCGATGTCGGCCGCGGAGACGCCGACGTCGGCGAGCGAGAATTCCTTAATTTCCTTCTTCTTCGCCTTCATGATGTTCGGCAGGGTCGGGTAGCGCGGGGTGTTGATGCCCTTCTGGATCGTGAACAGCGCGGGCAGCTTGATCTCAAGCTTGTAGCTGCCGCCTTCGATTTCGCGATCGACCACGGCGACGTCGCCGTTGAGTTCGAAGTCGGTGACGACAGACGCGTGCGGGATTTCGAGCAGTTCGGCGACGCGCTCGGCGACTTGCGAGGCGTCGTCGTCGACGGCTTGCTTGCCGGCGAAGATAAGCTGCACGCCTTCCTTCTTGAGCGCGCCGGCGAGCACCATCGCGGTGCCACGGCAATTCACGCCGGGCGTGGCATCCTTCACGAGGATCGCGCGGTCGGCGCCCATGGCGAGGGCAGTGCGAATCGTTTCCTGGCTGCCTTCGGGGCCCATGCTCACGACGATGACTTCGGTGGCCTTGCCGGCTTCTTTAAGCTGGATGGCTTCTTCCACCGCGTGCTCGTCATACGGGCTCATGACGTACTTGAGGCCGGCCGTGTCGACGGACTTATTGTCCGGCGCGATCTTGAAGACCGAGGCCGTATCCGGCACGCGCTTCATCAGGACTGCGACTTTCATTGGCGTATTCCTCTTCCCTATGCAGTTTAGACATATGAATCCCGTCCAGAAAGGCCGGGAATTTTCGGATGCCGCACAGATGGCGGGCTACTTAGTTAAGATCATAACCTTTTTAAGGGGCACACTCAAGCGGACATTCTGTCACGCGGGGTTACCAGCGCAGCATGGCGGAGGCCCAGGTGAGCCCGGCGCCAAAAGAGACCAGGAGGACGTTGGCGCCATCGAACAGGCGGCCTTCGGTCTTGGCTTCGTGCAGCGCGAGCGGGATTGAGGCGGCGACGGTGTTGCCGTATTTGTTGATGTTGAGCACCAGTTTTTCGTCGGGCAGCCCGAGGCGTTCGCCTACGGCCTCGATGATGCGGGCGTTGGCCTGGTGCGGGATGAAGAGGTCGACGTCGTCGAGCGTCATGCTGGAGCGTTCGAGTGCGGCATTGGTCGCTTCGATGAAGCGTGTCACGGCGTGCTTATAGAGACCCTGGCCGTCCATATAGATCCGGTACGGATCATTCGCGGCGTTTTCGGGCGTGATGCGGTTTTTCGATCCGCCGGTCGGGACGTGCAACACTTCGGCATTCGCGCCGTCGGATTTCAGATACGCGGACATTACGCCATTGCCGTTGTTGGACGGCGTGCAGACGACTGCGCCGGCACCATCGCCGAAAAGCACCGCGGTGTCGCGGTATTTCCAGGTCAGCAGGCTTGTGGTCACTTCAGAACCGACGACGAGGACGTTGTTAAAGAGTCCCGATGCGATGTACGCATTCGCAGTGGCGAGTCCGTACACGAAGCCGGAACACGCGGCATTCAGATCGAAAGACGCGGCATGATTCGCGCCGAGTTTTCCTTGCAGGAGGTTCGCGCTCGCGGGTAATAACTGGTCCGGCGTGACCGTGCAAACAATGATCGCGTCAAGATCGCCGGGCGCGAGCTTCGCGTCTTCAAGCGCCGCTTGCGCCGCAGGCAAGGCAAGATCCGCGGTGCCTTGCTGGCCCGCGACCGCCATGCGGCGCTGTTCGATACCGGTGCGCTTGCGAATCCACTCGTCGGTGGTGTCGCAAAACGCCGTCAGGTCGTTGTTGGTCAGAATCCGTTCGGGCACGTAACTTCCCGTGCCAGAAATTTGCGCGCGTCGCATATGTGCAGTTCACCTCTTAAGGCTGATTGGGAAATCGCGGGGCGTCCCCCTCCCCCGCTCGGAGCATTCGAATCGTTTGATGCCGAATGATGCCGAAGTGTTGACATTTTGTCAAACTTTGACACTATGCCATAATGAATACTGACTGAGCCGAATCTGGCTCCCTACATCGGCGTAACCCATGCAAAAGACACCACTTGCGAAAGGCGCTGCCCGGCGTGAACGCGAGTTCGCGCAGCGCGAGGCCGCGATCATCGAGGTCGCCCGGCGTATCTTGCAGCGCGAGGGTTTCGAAGGGGTGTCGATGGGGCGCATTGCTGATGAGCTCGAGTATTCGCGCGCGACGATGTATCTCCATTTCCTGTGCAAGGAGGAAGTGATCCTCGCGGTCGGCATCCGCGCACAGGAGCTTCGGGTCTCGCTGATGGATCAGGTGCTCGCGATGTCGGGGAACGCGCGTGAGCGATTCGTGGCGGCGGGCGAAGTGATCCGCGTCGTGTCGCCGCGGTACACGCGCGGCGAGATGCTGATCTACATGGACGGCATCCGCGACAAGGTACGTCCCGAATTCTGCACGCGCATGTTCTCGCTGGAAGGCGAGCTGTTCAAGAAAGGCGCGCGCATCGTGCAACAGGCAATCGATGCGGGCGATCTCACGTTGCCACCGGGGCTGACGCCCGCCGACTTCACCTATGTGCACTGGGCGAATATCTACGGCGCGATGTGTATCAATAATTCTGGCGCGCCGTTGCAAGGACTCGGCGTGGATGATCCGGGCGAAGTGGCGAAAACCTTTGGGCGGACGTATCTCGACGCGCTCGGCTGGCGACCGTTGTCATCGGAATTCGACTACCGCGAAACCATGCGACGGATCTACAAGGAACTGATCACGCCGGATGTCGCGGGTCTGTTCCAGTCCTGACGCGAACTACACCGTAGCGGCCGGCGCGAGCGCGGAGCGTGCTTCCTGGAAAGCTTCGACCGTGTCCGCGCGCGACAAGTTCAGCGGCGCGTAAAACAATTCGGCGCGATCGAGATTGAGGCTCGTGTCGGACTCAAACGCATCGGCCATCATCGCGGCGAGCGCGATGGTGTGCGTGAGTTCGCGCGCGTTCTTCGAGCGCTCCGGTGTGCGGTGGTAGCGGATCGCCTCCGCCACATTCAGCGGAAGATTCCACTTGCGCGCGAGCATATAGCCCGCTTCCGGCGCGGTCAGATGGAACAGGCGCTGCTCCGCCTCGGCGCGGAACCCGGCGCTCAGGCCTTTGGTCAACAGCGGATAGCTGTTCGGCGCGGCGTGGCGCAAGGCCAGTCGGCCGAGGTCATGAATCAATGCAGCCGTGTAGGCCGTGATGGCGGTCTGCGGATTGATGCGCATCGCGATGGCCTGCGCGGCTTCAGCGCAGAATCGCGCGCGGATCCAGAGGTTTTCGTATTCGAAACCGTCCTTCGCGATGCCGTAATTCTTCGCTTCCTCGAGTCGCACCACGCGCGCGATCCCGGCCGGGCCAAGCAATGTACAGGCAAGGCCCAGACCATCGACCCGCTGCGGAAATCCGTAGGCATCGGAATTCGACACACGCAGAATGAGCGCCGTGGACACGGGATCCAGCGATACCATGTCGGCAATCGAACGCAGCGCGGAACCATCACCGGAATCCGCAACCGTGTGCACTTCTTCTGCCGTTTGGATAAACGGCGGGAAATGATCGATCTCGGTAATGCGCCGCGCGACCGGGTTCGACGCGAGTGCGGCCTCGAACTCGCGGTACACCGTATTGACGCCCGACTCTTCCATAAACATCAGTCGCGAATGCTGCGGATAACTCGCATCGAGCATGCGGCGCACGTCGTCGACGGTGCTCAGCATGCGCTTCACTTTGAGATTCGTATGCCGTTCGACTTCACCGATGACCTCGGTGTCGAGTGGGCACGCCATCGCCAGCGTCAGCAGTTTGCCGAGCCGGTCAACGGGAATGAACATGCCGCGGTACGCCATCTCGGGCGGCACAATGTCGAGCACTTCGCGCGGAATGTGGTAGTTCATCAAATCGATGCTGGCGATGCCCTTCTGCTTCGCCATCACCGTGTGGAAATCAACCGCGCTCAGGTGGCCGACGTCAATCAGCAGATCCCACTGTGCGCGGGGAAAATCCTTCTGCAACACCGCGGACTCTTCCAATGCGCGATCGTTCAGCAGGCCGTGCTGGCGCAGTAACCGCAGGGCCTCGGGTTCGGTGGCGGGCGAAAGGGGAACGGGAGAATCCGGCGCGGCGGGCCCATTGGATGCGGTGGCGCGCGGCGCGGGCACGGGATCCGGATCGGCGGTATCCAGCGCGATACGGAGCCGCTCCCCGCACTTGACGCAGGTGACGGTTTTGCCGAGTGCTTCGGCGGGCACTTTCATTTTTTGCCCGCAACTGCACGCGACAACGAGCATGGCGCTGTCCTGGGCCACGAGTTTCCCCCTCGACGCTTCCACGGTCCCCCCGGGAAGGGTATCCAGGATGGATACCAAGGAAGTATACCAAATCCATGCCCGGAAAGGAGTTGCGGCGGAGCGCGGCACGTCGTAGAATTACGCGGGACAAGCAGTTACGGACCGCGAGGGGCGCGTCCGACCTGCCCCGATCCGGGGGAAAAATGGGGTATAGTTCTTCCGGGGGACTGCGGTATGCCAGGGCTGCCGGTCAAGACGGTGTTGCGGGGGAGCATGTATACGGCCGACGCCGAACAGAAGTATAAGCGGGCTGGGGACTTACTGCGCCAGGAACAATACCGGGCGTCGTATGAATTAACGCGCGACCTTGAGCAATCCATGCCGGAAAGCGCCGGCGTGGCGATGCTCGAGGCGTTGAACCTTTATATGCTCGGCCGCGGCGACGAAGCGGCAGCAGCCTGTGATCGCGCGCGCGATCGCCTCGCGGCCATCAGACACAACAGCGACGCGTTGAACGATCTGCTCAACGACGCGCAGCGCCGCGATCTGCAGAAGCATCTCGATGAGCAGGCGACGAAGGTTCGCGCGCTGCTCGAATCGGTTGGACGCGCGGACACCACTGACCTTCCTGCTTCGGCCTTCAACGCGGCGATCCGCGATGCGATCATGGAGCCCGCCGTCCGCAATGCGACGCCGGTGCGCTCGCGCGGCGATCAAATTTCCGAACTGAGCCAGACACTGGAAAATATCCGGCGCGACGAAAAATCCAGCTCTGACACTTCGCACGCACTGCTGCAGGAATTGCAGCGACTGCGCGAGGCGGATGCGGCGAATGCCGCCGAACTCGAACGCGCGCGGCAGGAAGTGGACGCGCTGCAGCGCTCGCTGGCGGAACGCGAAGAGGCCATTCGCCGCGAACAGCAGAGCAGCACAGCGCGCGAAGAAGCCATGACTGGCTTGCTGGCCGAGCTGACCCGTGCGCGCAAGGACGCGGACAGCTCGACCGAGACCGAGAAAAAGCTTTCCGTCGAAATCCAGAAACTGCGCACGATCGAAGACGAAAAGAGCCGCGAGCTCTCCTTGGCGCGCGACCAGATGCGCAGACTCGCGGACGACCTGAAATCACGCGAAGAAGCCCTCTCGCTCTCCGCTGTGTCCGACGTCGAACGCGATGCGGCGCTCAAGCAGCTCAACGCTGAACTCGAACGTCTGCGCAAGGAAGCGGAGACATCGTCTGAATCCGAGCGCGTACTATCGGGCGAGCTCGAGCGTCTGCAGTCCGTGGAGAAAGAGCAGGCTGCGGCGCTGAACCAGGCGCGCCTCGAAATGGATCGCCTCGCGTTCGAGCTCACGCTGCGCGAGAAGACCATCGCCGCCGCGGAACAAAGCGAAGCCGAACGCGAAGCGCAGTTGGGCAAGATGCAATCCGAACTCGACACGATACGCCGGGAAGCGGCGGACGCATCGGCTTCGGAAAAGAAACTCGCTGAAGAATTGGGCCGTCTGCGCATCGAGGAATCGGCGCGCATGGCGGCGATGGAACAATCGCGCCAGGAAACCGACGCGCTGCGCCGTGAACTCGAAGTGCGCGAGAAGGCGATCGCGGCCGCGCAACAGACCGACGTTGAGCGCGCGCAGACCATCGGCCGGCTCCACGCTGAACTCGGCAGTCTGCGGGCGGAAGCGCGCGAAGCGGCGGACTCTGAAAAGAAGTTTACCGACGAACTGAGCCGCCTGCGCGCGATTGAAAATGAGACCAAGCTGGCCCTCGATCAGGCGAAACGGGAAGCCGGCGACCTGCGCGAGGCGCTGCGTGACCGCGAGCAGGTCATCGCGGCCTCGGAAAAGAGCGAAACCGACCGCCAGCGGACCATTGCGCGCCTGCAGGTGGAGCTGGATTCGCTGCGCCACGAGGCCTTCGAAGCATCAAAATCCAAGCACGAGCTCTCGGGCGAGCTGGATCGCTTGCGCTCCATTGAAAGCGAACGCACGGCTGAACTGAGCCGGGCACGCTCGGAAATGGATGCGCTGCGCAACGCTGTGCAGGATCGCGAGAAGCTGATCGCGGTTGCGCAGAAAAGCGAAGCCGAACGCCGCGCGATGTCGGAACGCCTGCAGGCCGAACTGGACCTGCTGCGCCGGAACAGCGAAACTTCCGCCGCTTCGGAACGCGCGCTGGCCGCCGAACTGGATCGCCTGCGTGCGCTTGAAGGCGAGAAGGCCGGCGAGCTTGATGCGTCGCGCAAGGAAATCGAAGATCTTCAGCGCGCTCTCGTTGAGCGCGAACGCATTATCCGTGCGTCGGAACAGAGCGACGCCCAGCGCGCATCCACCGTGCGTCAGTTGCAGGAAGAGATGGAGCGCGTGCGCGCGGATGCCGAGCGGGCCGCGACTTCCGAGCAGGTTCTCAACGAAGAGTTGCAGCGCCTGCGCGAACTCGACTTGCAGAAATCGCTCGAAGTCGAAGCGGCGAAGCGCTCGATTCAGGATTTGCAGCGCAACCTTGAAGCGCGCGAAGGCCTCATCCGCGAAGCCGAGATGCGCGTGCAGGAGCGCGCGCACCAGATTCAGTCGCTGCAGGTGAAATTCGACAAAATTTCCACCGAGGCGAGAGAGAGTTCCGCCGAAGGCCGGGCGCTGCGCCTCGAACTCGAAGGACTGCGTGCGGCGCAGCATTCCGGTGAGAGCCACCTCGTCGAGGCGCGGCGCGACATGGATTCGTTGCAGGCCACCCTCGATGCGCGCGAACGCGCGGTCAGCGATGCGGAATCGAGCTCGGCCTCGCGCGAAGCCGCGATGGACAAGATGCGGCAGGATCTGGAAACGCTGCGCACGGAAGCCGAAGGCCGCGCGGCGTCCGAGGCATCTGTGGCCGCCGAACTCGAACGCTTCCGCACGGCGAGTGCGTCGGCGATGGCCAAAGCGCGCTCGGAAATGATCGAATTGAACGAGCGCCTCGCCGCGCGCGAGCGTGCGTTCCGCGAAGTGGAATCGAGCGGCGCCGAACGCGAGCGCGCGATGTCCGACTTGCAGAAGCAGATCGCCGAAATGCGCGAACAGGCGCAGCAGAAGGCCGCGTCTGAAGCGGCCCTCGCCGAAGAATTGACACGCTTCAAGAGCGCCAGCGCCGAAGCGCTCGAAAAAGCACGCGCGGAAATGGCCGGTCTAAAATCCGAGCTGTCCAATCGTGAAAAACTGATCACCGAAGGGGAACGCGACACCGGCAACCGCGAGCAGGCCATCCACGAGCTGCAGCGCAAACTCGAAGACATGGAAGCGCGCGCGGAGCAGAAGTCGCTCTCCGAAGCGTCGCTGGCGGGCGAACTCGATCGTTTCAAGAGCGCGAGTGCCGAAGCCCTGCAGCAGGCGAAGACCGAGATGGAGCATCTGCAGCAGGAGCTTGCGAAGCGCCAGGCCGCGATCGACGCCGTCGAAGCGCGCAAGGGCGATCGCGAGTCCGCCATGGCGGGCCTGCAGACACAGTTGAGCCAGGCGCACGCGGAGGCGCAGGCAAAGGCCGCTTCGGAAGCGGCGCTAACCACCGAGCTTTCGCATATTCGCGAGGCCAGCGCCCAGGCGCTGGACGAAGCGCGCCGAGAACTCGAAAGCATGCGCAGCCAGCTTACCGAGCGCGAAGAATTCATGCGCGCGGCGGAATCGGGCAACGACGATCAGACCCGCGCGATCGCGAAGCTGCAGGCGGACCTTGAGAAACGCGAGCGCGAGACCGCCGAGAAGGCCCGCGCGAAGGACACGCTGGAAAAAGAGCTTGAACATATGCGCACGATCAGCGCGGAAGCGCTGGACGAAGCCCGCAAGGAAGTGACGGAACTACGCCGGCAGTTGGCGGCACGCGCGCGGGTCGTGGAAACGGAAGAAGCGCGTACGTCGCTGCGCGAAACGGCGATCGACAAGTTGCAGTCCGACCTTGAGCGTGTGAAGAGCGATGCCGCGCAGAAGGCCAAGTCTGAGCAGGCGCTGAAAGCGGAACTGGAGCGCTTCAAGAGCGCCAGCGCCGAAGCGATGGATCAGGCGCGCCAGGAAGTGGAAGAGCTGGAGCGCGAACTCGAACAGCGCGCCTCTGCGGTAAAGAAAACCGAGGACGAAGCGCGCAAACGCGAATCCGAAATGCGCCATATGCAGGAAACCTTGGGCGCATTGAAAACCGAGGCCAGCGAGCATGCGGAAAAGGAGCGCCGCCTCGCCGCGGAGCTCGATCGCGTGCGCTCGGACAAGGAAGAAGAGCTGCGCAAGGCGCGCGAGCTGGTGTCGCAGCTCCAGAACGAATTGGTGCAGCGCAGCCAGCAGGTGCAGGATGAAGCGCAGACCATGTCGCAGCCTGCGGCGGATCGCGAGGAACTCCTCAAATCGCTGCAGCAGAGCCTCACCACACTTGAATCGGCGCCGGCCAAGGCCCCGTTCGCGCCACACCGCGCACCGGCGGTGGCGAGCGCTGTCACGCCGACGCGGCGCCCGGCGGCGGAAAATGAAAACGCGAGCGAGGACGAAATTCGCGCCGAACTCACCGGCCTGCGTGGCGAACTCGAAGCCAAAGAAGCCACCATGCGCGAGTCGGCCGAGCAGGGCGTGCGTCGCGAGGAAACGCTGCGGCGCTTGCAGAAGCAGCTCGAAGACCTGAATGAATCGAATACGCCGGAAGGCGGTGCGGATAAACTCATTGAAGAAATCCGCACGCTGCGCACCGAGCAGGCCTCGGGGGAGCAGGCCCTGCGCGAGGCTCGACGCGAAGCGGATGTTCTGCGGGACTCGATCGCGCGGCGTTCGGAACGCCTGCGCCGCGTGGAAGATCGAATTAAGGATGCATCGGAACGATCGCGGCGCCCTGGTGCGCCGCGTGCGATGATCTTGTTCCTCCTGTCGTTGGTCGCGCTCGGCCTCATCGGCTGGCAGTTCTACCGGCTCGGGTACTTCGGCGGCGCTGTGAAAATGCGTCCGTCCGCTCCGGCGCCGGAGACTTCGACTCCGGATACAGGAACGCCCGCGACCAGCGGCGGCTTGGAAGTCGTCGAGCCGGCGGAAACGTCGGCACCACCTACGGCTTCCGTACCCGCACCGAAGGCGGCCCAAGGCGGCGCGCCCGCGGCGCATATGATTCAGTTCCCGTTAGACAAGGCGCTCGGGAGTCTCAGCCTGCGTCCGTGGGACGACCCGGAAGCGCCGTGGCGCATTCACGGAGAAGCGCGCGGCCCGATGTCGCTCGGCGGCGGACAGGTGGTAAAGCTCGTCGTCCCGCCGGACGGCGCGCAGGATTTGTCGCTGCTGGCGACGCTTGGCCCGGATGATCTGTATGCGCTCGATTTGAAGGGCGCGAGCGTCACCGATCGCCAGCTCGCGAATGTCGCCGGACTCACCGGCCTGCGGGAACTGTCGATTGAACAGGCGCGAATTTCGCCCGACGGGCTCAAGCAGCTGCGCGGCCTGAAGAATCTGCGGGTGCTGAGCCTGCAGCGCACGACGCTGACGCAGGCCTCCGGCGATGTGATCGCGGAGTTTAAATCGCTCGAACAACTGCGCATCGGCAGCACCGGCCTTGCGCAGAGCACGATTCAAAAAATATCCGCAGCCTTGCCGGGCTGCAAAATTCAGGACTGAACCTTGCACGCGATCGCGCTTTGGGCACTGTGAACACGACGGACTATTTGCAACTCCACGACTGGGCGCCGCCGCCGTCCACGCTGCCCGCCCTGTGCGCGGGTGAAGTTCATCTGTGGCGTTTCTCGCTGGAAGCGACTCCGGGCGATGAAAAAAATCTTGCGCTGTTGCTGAGCTTGAAAGAACACGAGCGCGCGGCGGGGATGCGGCTCAGTTCCGTCCGCAAGCGCTACAAGATCGGCCATGGACGCCTGCGCCAGGTGCTGGCGCGTTATCTGGATCGCACGGCGGAAACGATCGAGTTCGGCCGCCATCCCCGCGGCAAGCCATTCATCGTCGCCGCACAGAATGCCGGCAATATCCATTTCAATTTTTCGCATACGGCGAATGTCGGTCTCGTCGGTGTCGCGCTTGGGCGCCCGCTGGGCATCGACGTTGAGCAGCACCGCAGCGACACGGACATGGAATTGATCGCGCGGCGTCAATTCGCGCCGGGCGAGCAGGCGCGCCTGATGTCGCTGACGGCTCCCCAGCGGCGTGCCGCGTTCTACGAATGCTGGACGCGCAAAGAAGCGTATTTGAAGGCCATCGGCGATGGCATTGCGGGCGGATTGCAGGGCTTCGAAGTTTCATTTCTGGAAAACGAAGCGCCCGCGCTGTTGCGCGCAAAAGAGGGCCCGGAAGAGTGCAAGCGCTGGGTCGTCATCCCCGTGAGCGCGGGCGACGATTTGTCCGCCGCGTGCATCGTTGAACGGCCCACCGATCGCGTCTTGGGCTGGGACCTCGCGTAACCCGCGTCAGCCGTTCTTGTCTAGCTTCGCCCGCATCTCGCGCAAGCGGCGCTGGGTCTCGTCGTCGAGCATATCTTCCACGCGCCCCACAGCCTTACCCGGCTTTACCGAGGGGCGGGATGGCATGGGCGAGTCCATGCTGATGAGAAAATTCTCGGGTGTCATCGTAATCGCGCCAAGGCCGAGGCAAAAATCGCGGATGCCGCGATCGGCTGTCACGACGATGACGGCGTGCCGCCGCTCCGCCGTGTAGACACCCCGCTCAATCAAGGCATCGGCGCTCAATTTGCTCGAGGTGTACATCACCTCGATATTTGGCCGGCCGGCGTCGTGTGAAACACGCTCGGCCCGGCGCCCCTGTCCATCGAAAAACACCACGGCACGACAACCCCGGTTGAGCGTCCACGCGCTGACGGCTTCAACCACGGTTTCACGCGCGGCTTCGAGGTCTTCGTTCGCGAGCGCGGTCCAGACGGGGTGCGTGTGCAGCAGATTGTATCCGTCGATGTAGTAAATCTCGGACACGATGCCTTAGGGAATGTAGTCGCGCGTCACGCGCGGACCGATGTTCGTGAGAATGTTGTGCGGCACAAGCTCCGCCTTGGTGGCGAGTTCTTCCACCGTAATTGTCTCACCCGCCTCCGCACCGATCAGCGTAACCTTGTCTCCCGGTGCGGCGTCGGGCACATGCGAGACGTCGACGAGAATTTCGTTCATCGTGACGCGCCCGCGAACCGGGCAGCGCTTTCCGCGAATGAGCACTTCGCCTTTATTCGAAAGCGCAACCGGGTATCCGTCGGAATAGCCGATGGGAATTGCGGCGATGCGCGAGGGGCTTGGCGTGGAGTACGTACGCCCATAGCTCAGACTGACGCCACCCGGCATCTGGCGCACAAGGACGACGTGCGTGGTCCACGATGCGACCGGGCGAAACGCACAATCGGCCGGGCGCTCCTTGCCGGGCCACACGCCGTACGTGATGAGACCGGGCCGCACGAGGTCAAGATGGCTCGCGGGGAAAAACAATGCACCGGCGCTGTTCGCCGCGTGAATCATCTCGTAGGGCACGCCGTCCGCGTCCAGCGTCTTGATCAACTGCTTGAACCCGCGCAACTGGTTTTCCGCGAAACCATCCTCGGGAGTATCGGCCGTGGCGAAGTGTGTGTAGATGCCTTCGATGTCCACATGCGAAATGCGCGTCATGTTGCGCAGTTCAGCGGCGGCGGCATCGAGCAACAGCCCCTGCCGCCCCATACCGGAATCGATTTCGCAGTGAATGTGCGTGACGGTGTGCGCGCGGCGCGCGATGTCGCCGAGGCGTTCGGCGGTGGCGAAGTCGGAAATGGAGAGGCGCAGGTGGTGCCGCACGGCCAAGGCAAGATCGTCGTCGCGCGTGTGCACCAGCACGAGAATCGGCACTTCGATGCCCGCTTCGCGCAGCGCGATGCCATCTGCTACAGATCCCACGGCCAACATCGTGGCGCCTTCGGCGACGGCACGCTTCGCGATTGGAATCGCGCCGAGGCCATAGGCGTCGGCTTTCACCACGGGCATCATGCCGCAATTTTCCGGAAGCCGCGCGCGGAGCGTGCGCAGATTTTCGGCGTAATGCCCCAAATTAACGGTGAGCTTGGAGAGCGGTGTGGTGTGCACGCTCAGGACTCGCTTTCGAGCCGGAACAACTGCCAGTTGGCCTGCGCGAATTGAATGCCGGTGTAGAGCGTGAACGCGGCGACGAAAATGATGCCGCCGAGCGAAACGTATTGCAGGATGTTCACATACTGTTCGGCATAGTCCGGCGCCCAGCGCTCCAGGCCGAGCGCGACGATGGCGAAGAACAGGAACACGTAGATGTAGACCATTTGGATCACGGTCTTGTATTTGCCCCAGATGTTCGCGGCGATCACCTTGCCCTCGGGTGCGCTGGCGGCCATCGACCGCGCGCCGGTGACCAGAAACTCGCGCGCGAGGATCGCCACGATGGTCCACGCGGGCACGTTCAGCGAAGGGACTTTCATCAGCATCACGAACGCGCCGGCCATCAGGACTTTGTCGGCGACGGGATCCATGAGCTTGCCGAAGTTCGTGATGAGGTTTCGCTCGCGCGCGATGCGGCCGTCCCAGTAGTCCGTGATCGAGGCGACGGTGAACACGATGTAGCCGAGGATGTAGGTGGGGATGCTTTCGATGGAAAGCAGGACGACAAATACCGGGACGAGAATAAGGCGGACGACAGTGAGGCGATTCGGCAGGTTCATCGGACCGCAAATAAACCAGTGGCGCGGTTGCGGAGCGGCAATCCGCTCCTCACGAGGGGATCATAACAAATGACCCTGCGCGAGTCACCGTGCGGGGCGCGGCGTGCGGCGCGGCTTAGGGGGCGGCGAAGGGATCGTTGATGGGAAGCTCGACCGTCTCGGCCTGGACGTGCGCGTTGTTTTCCGGCGCGCCAGGGCGCACCAACAGGCTGTAGGCCACCCAGCCGAACAACACAACACCCACAATCGCGGCCCAGGTGATGGCGTCATCCAACCATTTGGGCCGGTCGGCACGATTCTTTGCCCGCAGGCGGGAGAAACCCCGCACGGGCGGGCGGTGCACGTGGTCTTCGTAGGCGTTCAGCACCATATCGGGCGAAATACCGAGGGCTTCGCAATAGGTTTTCAGGAACCCGCGCGTGAAAATCGGGGCGGGCAGATCGTCGATGCGGCCGTCTTCGATAGCCGCGATGAACGTAAGCGGTACGCGGAATTTTTTGTAGGCTTCTTCGCGGCTCAGGCCGAGCGCGGCGCGCTGCGCGCGAAGATCGTCGCCATATTCCTTCAAAATACTCACGCCACCTCGTCCTCGCGGTTGGCGGCCGTTGCAATGAGAATCTCGCGCGCCTTACTGCCCAGGTGCGGGCCCACAATGCCGCGCAATTCCATCATGTCGATCAGGCGCGCGGCGCGGGTGTAACCCACGCGCAGGCGGCGCTGAATCATCGAAATCGAGGCCTGACCCGTTTCGGTCACGACGCGCACGGCGTCGTCGAACAGTTCGTCGTTGTCGTCCGCGAGGTCAAGGACTGCTTCGCCCTTCGCCTTGCCGTAGTTCGCGATTTCGTCGCGGTACTGCGGCGGCGCCTGGGTCTTGAGATAGGCGATCAGGTCGTTCATTTCCTGGTCGCTCACGAACGCGCTCTGCAAGCGCATCGGCTTGCCGCGGCCCGGCGGCAGATACAACATATCGCCCTTACCAAGCAGGCGCTCCGCGCCGGTGACTTCGAGGATGCAGCGCGAGTCGACGCGCGAGGAGACCTGGAATGACACGCGCGCCGGCAGGTTCGCCTTGATTACGCCCGTCAACACGTCCACGGACGGGCGCTGAGTGGCGATGATCAGGTGAATGCCGACCGCGCGCGCGAGCTGTGCCAGACGGAAGATCGCGTCTTCCACTTCGGCGCGCGCCAGCATCATCAGGTCGGCCAACTCGTCGATCACGCAGACGATGTACGGCAGCTTGCGAATGGCGGCGACATTCTCGCCTTCGCCCTCTTCGCCGCCGGAAGACTCTACTTCGATCTCGCCGTTCTCGACGCTTTCGTTGTAGACCTCGATATTGCGCACGCGAAGCTGCGTGAACAATTCGTAGCGTTGCTCCATCTCGTGGATAAGCCAACCCAGCGCCGTCGCGGCTTTCTTGGGATCGATCACGACCGGCGTCGTCAAATGCGGAATGTTGTTAAAAATCGAAAGCTCGACCATCTTCGGGTCGATCAGGATCATCTGCAATTCGTCCGGCGTCTTCGTTGCGAGCAGACTTGCGAGGATCGTCTTCACGAAAACGGTCTTACCGCTACCGGTCGCGCCGGCCACGAGCAAGTGCGGCATGGACGCCAAATCGGATATGAGCACGTCGCCGGCGATGTCTTTGCCCATCGCGAGTGCGAGACGGCTCTTGTCGCTCGCATACGTTTCCGATTCCAGAATCTCGCGAATCGTAACCGCTTCGAATCGATCATTCGGGAGCTCAATGCCCACGCGGCCCTTGCCGGGAATCGGCGCTTCGACGCGCACGCCGTGCGCCTTCAACGCGAGCGCGATATCGTCGGCGAGTGCCGTGAAGCGGCTCACCTTTACACCGGAGGCCGGTTCGAGTTCGTAACGCGTGATCGTTGGGCCGCGCACGATGTCGGTCACGTCGGCCTCGATGCCGAAGGTCTTTAGTGTTTCTTCGAGCTGCAAGGCTGTCTCGCGAAGCTGGGCAGACACGTCTGGACCCGGCTCGCGGATGGGCTCGTCAAACATCGAAATGGGCGGTTTTTCGTACTTTTTGGGGTATTTATAGTCGGCCGGGAGCTCTTCCTCGAAGGCCTTGCGTCGCAAGGCGCGCTTCTCTGGCGCACGGCCGCTTTCGCCCTCGACGCGGGTCGAAATGTAGATCGCGGGGCCCTTGGGCTCTAGCTCAAGTTGTTCCGCAGACTCGTCGTCGCCGGAGTCTTCCTCCGCCGCGGCCGATGCATCGGCGATCGCAATCGCCGGAGCGCGGCGCACCGGTTTCACATCTTCTTCTTCGTCGGTCGCTTCTTCAGCGCTGGCACGACGTTTCTTCGCCGGCACCGGGCGCGCCTTGGCTCCGCGCTTCGCGAAGAGCGACGACAGGGACTGGAACATTGAAACGTGGTCTTCTTCGTCGCCCTCGTCTTCGGGCTGGGCCTTGACGTTGATTACTTTTCCGCGTTTCGTCTTGGTGGATTTTTTATCTTCGCGGCCGGCGAGAAATTCATCGCGCAGGTTTTCGATGGAGCGAATCATCAGGTGCAGCGTGGACCATGCGCCCTGCAGCATGCGGACAAACAGGAATTCCGTGGCGAGCAACATGCCGATGAGCGCGAATGTGATCGTGATGACGACGGTGCCGCCGGCGCCGAACAGATCGCGCACGAGGTAAATCACGAATCCGCCGACCATGCCGCCGGGTTCGGAGCCGTCCGCGGAAAGGTTGCCGAAGAACCCGGCCGTCGAGGCTGCCAGCAGGAACAAGCCCAGCATGCGGCTCCAAATCCGATCCAGCGGCTGGTGGCGGAGCAACATGGCACCCCAAGTGCCGGTGACGATATATAGGACATGGGCGGCGTGGCCGAGCAGGAGATATAGGGCGCCGGCCAGGACGGTGCCGCCGTCGCCCAAATTGGTGATCGAGCGCGCGCTCTGGCCCTGGTAGCCGTCCATCGCGAGTGCGACAAACAGGAAAACCGTGAGGGCGAGCAAGGCGACGCCGCCAATTTCGCAGCGACGCTCAGACGTGACTCTGGGCATGACCCCCATGACTATTGCGAATCCCCCGCCCTGGGCGTGAAGCCCCCGGCCCCCCGGCCGTGGATGAAGGGTAATTGCTTACCCGTGCATTCGGTGTATCAGGCCGGGCCACTGTAGCAGAAAGCAAGGTGAAACGCAACCATATATTGATGCTAAGTATTTGTCGTCGCAACGGATGGGGCTTTCGAGTCTGGTTGGCACCATTGCTTGGCCTTGTCGCAGGCTTGATCACCGAAGAAATTGATTGCTTACTTTTGAGGGGAGGTCGTCAAGAGTTCGCGTGTGTCAACGATCAAATACTCGCGTCGCTAAAGTCCATCCGGAAACCTTCGCCGAGATAGGCCTCGCGCGCGGCGCGGCTGGCGGCGATCTCGGCCGGTGTGCCAGAGATGAGCACTTTGCCTTCGCTGAGGATGTAGGCGCGGTCGGTGATGAGCAGGGTCTCGCGCACGTTGTGATCGGTTATTAGTACACCGATTCCCCGCTGCTTCAGCGCGATTACGCCACGCTGCAAATCCGCCAGCGCGATCGGGTCGATGCCGGCGAAGGGTTCGTCGAGCAGGAAGACCTTGGGGTTGGTCGCCAGCGCGCGCGCAATCTCCACGCGGCGGCGTTCACCACCGGAGAGCACTTCCGCACGCGAGTTTGCGATACGCGCAATGTCCAGTTCTTCGAGCAACTGATCCGCGCGGGCGTTGCGGGCTTTTTTGTCGAGCTTTTGAAACTCAAGGACCGCCAGAATGTTTTCGCGCGCGGTGAGATCGCGAAACACGGACGGCTCCTGCGCGAGATAGGCCAGGCCGGCGCGGGCGCGTTTGTGCATCGGCGCGCGGGTCACGTCGGCACCGTCGAAAATGATCTTGCCTTCGGTTGGCTGCACCAGGCCCACGAGCATACCGAAGGTTGTCGTCTTGCCGGCGCCGTTTGCGCCGAGTAAACCAACGACTTCGCCCGGGACCACTTCGAGCGCGACGTGATCGACAACCGTGCGCCGGCCGAATCGCTTCACGAGTCCTTCGGCATGCAGTACGGGATCGCGAGACACGGAATTGGCGGGCGCGGAGGATTCTTTCGCGGGAGATTTCGCCGTGCGCGCGGATTTCTTGCTCACCGGTGCCTCGCCGCCTTAGGGCTTTGGATCGGCCGGTTTTTCGGCCTTTTCCGAGGGAATCAGCTTGAATTGCTCAATCGCCCCGAAAAACTCGAAGTCGCCCGTGTCGAGATCGAGCTCGAAGTATTCACCGCTGGCACCCTGGAATTGTTCGCCGCTCATTGTCACGTGGCCTTGGAAGCGTGCCTTTCGGCTGTTGAGATCGATGGTGCCCTCATCCGCGGAAAACGTTGCATCGGTTTGCTTCAAAGAGACGTTGCCTTTGAGAAAGACTTTGGTCGGCATTTTTTCGTCGTCCGCCGCGTATTCAAAATTCACGCGATTGGCCTTGATGTTCAATGTGTCCGCGGGATCAACGCCGATTAGATTTAATTCCACCGGCCCGGCAAGCTCTTGCACGCCGCCGCTCAATTTGCCGACGATTTTGGTGGGCTTGGGAATCGAAATGCTTTCGAAGGCCTGAGGTTTTTTCTTCGTTTGTTGCGCGTCGTCCGTGGACTGTGCCAGTTGAATGTGCGCGGTGCCATCGCCGAGTTCGAAACGGCCTTCCTTTGCATACATCGCGACTGCGCGTCCGACCAGGCGATTCACGCCGTCGTCGAGTGTGGCAAGACCTTCCGAGTAGGCGACACCGGCGGCGTTGTCCCACCGGATGTTCTCCAAGTCAGCCACCATGCGACCGGACGTGACGCGGACGTCGCCGTCGAGCTTCGCGGATTTATTCTGTTCGTCAAAGGTGCCCGTGCGGGCCACGAGGACCAGGTCCTCTTCAGGGGGGTCGCGGTAAATCACGGCGCGGGTCTGTTCCAGCGACCAAATGCGTGGTTCATCGAGCAATTGCCCGCGTTCGGCGTGCACCCAAAAGGTCGGGTCTTCAGGCTGCCCAAAGGTCGGGTGCGACGACGACATCCACAAGTTGATGCCTTCGCCTTCCATCTTCATGGTTGCAGCGTCGGAAGGCTTCGCCTGCGAATCGGCCGCGTGCGCGAGCAGCGCGACGGAGGTCGTGACGACCACAAGAAGAAAACCACGCGTCATACGGCCACCTTGGCATTTTTGTAGTAGATCGCCTTGAGCCCTTTAAGCGTCAGCAGCGGATCGACAATCTCGATCGTGCTGGAAATGTCGGCGATGGTGCTGGCGAGGCCGCCGGTCGCGATGATGCGCGGCTTGCCGTCCATCTCGGCACTCATGCGGCGCACGAGACCGTCGATCATGTCGGCATAGCCATAGGTGAGACCGGACGCGATCGCGTTGACCGTGTTGCGGCCGATCACTTTTTCCGGCACCGTCACATCGACACGCGGCAGCTTTGCACAATTCTCAAACAACGCATTCGCAGCGAGCTGGATGCCCGGAAGAATGATTCCCCCCTTGTATTCAGCATCGGCCGTCACATAGTCGAGCGTGGTCGCGGTGCCGAAATCGAGGATGATCTTGTCGCCCGGATATTCCTCGGTTGCACCGACGGCGTTTACCAGGCGGTCCGCGCCGAGTTCCTTCGGGTTCTCATTGTGCAACTTTACGCCCGTGCGCACGCCGGGCTCGACCATGATCGGCTCGCACTTGAAGCCGTCGCGCGCAACCTGGACCAGCGCACTGTTGATCTGCGGCACCACGCTGCTGATGCAGCAGCCGGTGACTTTTTTGGGGTCGTACCCATCGGCCCGCATCAGGGTGTCGAAGAATATGCGGATTTCGTCGGCGGTGCGATAGCCCGCCGTCATCATGCGCCAGTGCGCGAGGAGTTCGTCGCCTTTGTACAGGCCGATGACGACGTTGGAGTTGCCCGCATCGATTACGATTAGCATCTTATGGTCCGTCCAGGTATTCGAGATCGCCGCTGTAAATAGTCTGCGTCTCGTCTGCCGTGTCCACGATCAGGGCGCCGCGAGAATCGATTTCGCGCACGCGGCCCTCGATGTTGTTGCACCGGATCCGGCGGCCTTCCAGCGCGCAGGCTTGGGCCCAGGCGCGGTGTATCGTGGCCAGTCCGCCCCCACGGATCAGCATAATCGTTCGGTCCAATTCCTTCAAAACCGCGCGCAACACCTCGGCGCGATCCCACGCCCCGCCGAGTTCGGATTCCAGCGAGCCTGCTTTTGCGTGCAATTCGACCGGAAAATCTTCTGTCTTGTGGTGCACGTTCAGTCCGATACCCAGCGCGGTGCGGCCGGCGCGATGTTCCACCAGAATGCCGCAGATTTTTTTGCCGTGGCAGAGCAGATCATTCGGCCATTTAATTTTGAGCGTGGCCCGCTGCGCGAGCGCGTCGCGTACGGCGAGTGCGGCGGCAAACGACAGGCCCTCGGGCGCGCCCGTCAACGCGACGGTAAACCAAAGGCCCAGGCCCGGCGCGCTGTGCCAGCTACGGCCCAATCGGCCTCGGCCGGCCGTCTGCCGATCGGCGACGATGACCATGCCGTCTTCGCCGTGCTCGAGCGCGTAGGTATTCGTGGAGTCGATCTCGTCGAAGGGGAGAATTTTACGGCCGACGACGTGTGTGTCGAGCGGACGTGTCAGCAGGGAATCGTAGGCGGCTGCGCCGGACATCGGCTCAGTCCAGCAACTCGATCTCGAGCGACAGATCCGCCGCGGGCGCGGAGTGGGTAATCGATCCTGTCGAAATGAGGTCCACGCCGGTCTCGGCGGCCGCGCGCACGGTGTCCAGGGTGATATTGCCACTGGCTTCGAACAGCACGCCTCTCCCCCGCCCACGGGCGACGGCCTCGCGCATGGCGGTGGAGTCCATATTGTCGAGCAGGATCACATCGGCACGCGCCGCGAGCGCTTCGTCGCATTCATCCAACGAAGTGACTTCGACTTCGATCTTCATCAGGTGGTGCGCGCCGGCGCGGGCGCGTTCGATGGCATTCGTAATGCCGCCGGCGGCGCGAATGTGGTTGTCCTTGATCAAAATGCCGTCGTATAGCGCGGTGCGGTGGTTGTGCCCGCCGCCGTGGCGCACGGCTTCTTTTTCCAGCCGGCGATACAGCGGTGTCGTCTTGCGCGTGTCGGTGATGTGAACCGGCAAGCCTTCCACTGTCTTCACAAATTGATCCGTCAGTGTAGCCACACCTGACAGATGCTGCAGAAAATTCAGCGCCGTGCGCTCTCCCGTGAGCACTGGCTGCGCGCGACCGACGAATGACGCCAATATCTCACCCTTCGTAAAACGTTGGCCGTCGCTCATGCGCTGCGTGACTTCGATCTCGGCATCGAGCAGATTGAACACCATCCAGAATGGCGCCACGCCGCTGAGCACGCCGTCGGCCTTCGCGTGCACTTCCGCACGGCATTGCGCGTCGGGCTCGACCGTCAGCCGTGTGGTGATATCGTCGCCGCCGATGTCTTCGCGCAGCGCCATGAGCACCATGCGGCGCAGACCGCCAGGCTGGGACACAGGACGTCGCATCAGGCGTTCTCCCCCAATGCGGCGCGCACGGCGTCCACCATCTGCGCCCGCGGAACAGTCACCTGCGCGGCAGTACCGGCCTTGCGGTACGCGTCGTGATCGCTTACGCCTTCGCGCTGCGCCTTGCCGGCCAACAGATTCTTCACCGAGACCTCGCCGCGCGCGAGTTCGTCTTCGCCCACAATCACGGCGACCGGAATCTGATTGTGGTCCGCGTGCGAAAGTTGGTCTTTCATACGCTTCTTCTGCCCGAAGAAGGCCTCGGTGCGAATGCCCGCGCCGCGCAGCTCATTCGCAATCGCGAGCGTTTCGCGCGCGGGGATATTGCCCAACGAGACGATCAGTGCCTGCACCGTCGTCGCGCTCGGCGCGATGACCTTCATGTGCATGAGCGCCGCCATCAGGCGATCGAGGCCGACGGACATGCCCGTCGCTGGAATTTCGCGATCGAGGAAACGGCCGACCAAACCGTTGTAGCGCCCGCCGCCCATCACGGAGCCGAACTGCGGCGCATCGGGAATCATGCACTCGAACACGGGGCCGGTGTAGTAATCGAGCCCGCGCGCGAGACTCGGATCGAACTTCGCGTGGTCTTCGTCGACGCCGAGCGCGGTGAGCACTTCGGCCAGCTCGCGCATTTCGGTCAGCGCGGCGGCGGATTCGGGTGATTCGGCCAGCAACTTCGTCAGATGATCGACCACGTCCATGCGGGTTGTGCCTTTGATATCGACGAACGCGAGAATTTGGTCGATCGTCGCCGGATCGAGTTTCACTCCAGGGATCGGATCGCCGGAATCGTCGATGCGGCCGGGGCCGAGCTCAAGCCGCACGTTCTGCATGCCGACCTTGGCCATCTTGTCGATCACGCGCAACACATGTTTCTGCCGCGCAGTCTCGTGAATCCCGCAACTGCCGAGCAGGGCGTCGATCAGTTTTCGATTATTGATCAGCACGCGGTAACTCGGCGCGCCGAGTGTGCGCATCACTTCGCACATTACGGAGATGATCTCGCCGTCCACGGCGACGGAATCCGCACCGGCGGCGTCGATGTCGAACTGCGTGAATTGCCGGAAACGTCCGGGGCCGGGTTTGTCCGCGCGCCACACGGGGCCGATCGCATATCGGCGGAACGGCGTCTTCAGTTGCTCCGGATACTGCGCGAGCAAGCGCGCGAAGGGCACGGTGAGATCGAAGCGGAGGGCAATCGCTTCGCCTTCGGGACTTTCCAGGCGGAACAATTCCTTGTTCACTTCCTCGCCGCCGGTGCCGAGCAGCACGTCGAGGTATTCCAACGCCGGCGTATCGAGCGGCACAAACCCGTAGCGCTCGAACACGTCTTCAATCGCGCGCACGACACGCCGCCGGACAATCGTGTCCCCCGGCAAATAATCCGCGAAGCCTTTTAGGGTGCGGGGCTCGACCAGTTGTTTTTGTTCGGACATGAAACCCTTTGGATAAACCGTGGATGCGCGGAAGACACAAAAAATTGAGGCGCTAGTCTACTAAACGCACGGAAACGCCCGCAAAACGTTTAAATCTTTACGGATCCGAGGTTGAGTCGGGATCAGACCCCGAAGGGGTCATAAAAATTAGCCGGGGGTCGCAGCAAAGCGAAGACCCCCGGTACAGCTAAACTAACATTCCACCCCAGAGGGGTGGCAGAACCGCAGGAGGCATCGATGAGTTCGACCTATCTTAGCCTTCACTATCACATCGTATTCAGCACAAAGGATCGGCGCCCGCTTATCCAGCCTGCGTGGCAATCGCAGCTGCACGAATACGTCGGCGGCACGATCCGTGGACTCGGCGGCATTCCGCAATGCGTTGGTGGTATTGAGGATCACGTTCATCTGCTCGTAGGGCTCAACGCAACGCATAAACTCGCAGATTTTATGCGCGAATTGAAAAAAGCGACCTCGCCTTGGGCTGCGAAAGAATCCGGTGAACGGTTCGCTTGGCAGGAAGGATATGCCGCGTTTACGGCGAGTTGGACGCATCGGGATGCATTGAAGAAATACATTGTGGGTCAGGAAGAGCATCACAAAAAATTGGATTTTGTTCAGGAACTTAAGCGGCTGCTAAAACGAAACGGCGTGGAGTACGACCCGAAATATTTACTGTAGGCGGCGGTTCTGGCACCCCTACCGGGGTGCATGTATTGGAGATTACCTGAACCGGGGGTCTCCGCTTCGCTACGACCCCCGGCTAATTTCTGTCAACCCTTCGGGTTGATTTCCGAACCCTCCGAACTCCCCAGACGACGGTACTCACTATTTACCAATCCAATAACTTCATCCAGCATACGACCGACTCTATGCTCATCGGAATACGTGCGATTGGGATTAAATATATTGTAGTTATCCACAATTGCAACCAATTCTCTCCCTTTCCAAACTGTTGCGCAGTCCGGAGGGCAATAACTCATTGTCTCTAACGTCTCGATTTGCCAATCCTCTAGCTTGTCATCAAAACCCCACAAATCCTTCTTACGCGCGTAGAATTCAGGGGTGTAAAGTCTTGGCCCTCCACGATGTCGCTCCTTAATCCGGCGTGGTAGAACTCGATCCGTATAGGGATATCGCGGATCGTCAAGTTTAAGTTTCGTTCTCGATACTGAATTATTTAAAAACACATCAACTTCTTGAGGCAATTCAAACGCCACAAGGTTACGGTTTTTTTCTTGAGGTATCCCTGCATTAATGGAGTGAAGCTTTTTCAAGGCTTCAAGCAAACTTGATCTCCTTCCTACAGGGATTATCATCTTGTTAGTTCTTCGTCCAGTCGCCGGGCGTGGGGCGCTTGCCGGTTTTGATCCACTCGAGCAACTGGCCCAGTGCTTCTTGCGTCTCTTCGACGTTGAATGCGCAATGCCCCATGCGGTCGATCCAGCTTTGCGCGTAAAGCTCGCTCGTGCCCGCGATGATCGTTTTCTCACTGTACATGTTCGCGATTGTTGGCGGGATCAAATCGTCCACCAGCGTGTGCATCGCGAGAACGGGATCGCTGATCTGCCCGGTCAATGTCGCCCACTGGCGCAGGTAGGCCGCCGCCTTCGGATCGGCCGTATAGCGCTTAATTTCCTTGTTCAGCTTCGCGTCGTCGGGGCTGCCGGTGTAAATCGTGTCCGTGTTGTCGAAGCAGTTACCGCCGGCGCGATCGATCATTTCGCGCAGGATTTCGCTCCAGAACCCAATGACGGTCGGGAGTTCCTTCGCCGACGATACATTCACCATTTTCGCGAAGGCCTCGGCCTTCTCCGGCTCGGCCGCGATCACTTCGCGCACCTTGGCGGAAACTTTCGCGAAGGTATAGGTGCCGTCAGGAAATTCCACCACGCTGCCCGCCATTCCGGGGAAGGTATAGTCGAACAACAAGCGCATATCGAAGACGCGCTCTTTAATGAATTGAATGGCCGAGGTCGCCACGCCGCACATTGGCAGGGCGCCATCGTAGGCATCGGGATATTTCTCGATCGTGCCGTAGGTAATGTGGCCGCCTTGGCTGTGCCCGGCGATGATGGTCGGCTTGGTTGGGCCGTATTTCTCAATGAAATATTTGCGCAGCGCTTCGGTTTCGAGGATGCCCTCCTCTGCCGCCCAACCCTGCCGGGAATACTGCGATTGCGCGACCGCCATACCGAACGGCTCCGCGGCCTTCACCATGTCGAGGTTGAACTGCGGCTTCATTGCGCGCACAGAATAGCCGTGGGCATACATCACGAGGCCGCCGTTCCAGTTCTTCGGAATGTCGATGCGGAAGGCCGCGCCGCCGAGATCGCCCTCTTCGGTAATCGGCCCGACGGTTTTGTCCGCGGCCTGCGCCAGCGAGGCCATCAACACGAACGCCACTACACCCAACACGCGCGAAACCATGGAAACCCCTCCCGTTCGATACGAATTCTCACTATATATATAGCTGCGCGCGCGGGCAACCGCCGGCCCCGGCCGCGCGGGAGCGCGACCCTTCCCTTTGGTATGCTGCCGCGATCATTCGGAGGTTCGACCATGGATATTCGCGGAAAAGCGGCGGTGGTGACCGGGGCGACGCGCGGCGTTGGGCGCTCGACGGCGCTGATGCTGGCGCAGGCCGGCTGCCATGTGCTTGTGAACTACAGCGTGTCGAAGCAGCAGGCGGAAGAGGTCGCGCAGGAAGCGACCAAACTCGGCGTAAAGGCTGAGCCGTTCAAGTGCGACGTGCATGTCGACGCCGAGTGCCGGGCGATGATGGATTTTGCGGCGAAGACCTTTGGCCGGCTGGATGTGCTGGTGAACAATGCCGGCACCACGCAGTTCATCGCGCACAGCAACCTCGAGGCGGTGACCGATGAAGTGTGGGACCGCATTCTCGGCGTAAACTTGCGCGGCTCGTTCTACTGCGTGCGCGCGGCGCGTCCGCACATGGAAAAGAGCGGCGGCGGCGCGGTGGTGAACGTGACCAGCGTGGCCGGCGTGGCCGCGATCGGCAGCTCGATCCCCTACTGCGCGTCCAAGGCGGCGCTGAACAACCTCACTGTTTCGCTGGCGCGGGCGCTCGGACCGAAGATTCGCGTGAATGCCGTGGCACCCGGTTTTATCGAAGGCGAATGGCTCAAGCAGGGCTTCGGCGATCGCTATGCGGGCGTGAAAGCCGCGAACGAAGCGCGCTCGGTCACGGGTCGCGTCAGCCAGCCCGAGGACATCGCCGCGGCGATCATGAGTTTCATCACGGGCTCTGAACAGATCACCGGTCAGGTTGTCGTCGTGGACGGCGGCTATCTGATCGGCCCGAAGATCTCGTAGCCCCGACTCATGCGCATCGTCGATCTCTCCGCCACGATCGAAAACGTCGCCGTGTCGCCGGTCGATCAGACTGTGGTGGAATACTCCGACCACACGGCCGGCGCGGCTGCAATCGAAGGCATGATGGGCGTGCCGCGTGCGTTGCTGCGCGACGGCGAAGGCTGGGCGGTTGAGACCATTCGCCAGCTCAGCACACACGGCGCCACGCACGTCGACGCGCCGTATCACTACAACAGCCGCATTCAGGGTAAGCCGGCGCAGACCATCGACCAATTGCCGCTAGAGTGGTTTTTCGGGCGCGGCGTGAAACTCGACATCCGGCACAAGGCCGACGGCGACGCGATGACGACCGCGGATACGCAGGCCGCGTTGTCGAAGATCGGTCATGCGCTGAAACCGGGCGACATCGTGCTGATTCACACCGGCTGCGATCGATTCTATGGTCAGCCGGACTACATGGCGCACGGGTGCGGCGTTACCGCCGAAGCGACGCGCTGGCTCTACGATCAGGGCGTGCGCGTAATGGGCATCGACGCCTGGGGCTGGGATCGGCCGCTACACTTGCAAGCGGCAGACGCGATCGCCAAACAGAAATCCGGCATCTTCTGGGAAGCGCACCAGTGCGATCTGGCGTACTCCCAGATTGAACGCCTCGTTAATCTCGACGCGCTTCCCCCGACCGGCTTTCAGGTCGCGTGTTTTCCGCTGAAGATCAAAGGCGCGAGCGCGGCGCCTGCGCGCGTGGTGGCGATCATTTCGTAGCGCTCTACTTCGCCGGCACGGCAGCCTGCACGGTATCCGCGGGTTTGCCGAGGAAGAAGCGCTCGGGGTCGAACATGCGGAGCAGGGCGAGTTCTTCGGCGGTGGCCGGTGGCAGGGCTTCGACGTCGTCTGCGACCTGCAATTCCCAACCGCAGCGCTCTTTGATCTCGCGTACGGCGTCCTCGCGGCCCAGGCCTTCCATGCCGAAGTAGCCCGTCAGCACGAATTCATCGCCGCCGCGCTTTTCGAATCGGCCCATCGTGGACACGCAGCACGTGATCCGCTTGCCGGGGCTGGTGATGTATTCGCACTTGTCGACGAAGGTCTGCAGGCGCTGCTGCGCGACGACGACCGACTCCACGGCCGCCGTCGCGATGTCGTTCGCGCCGCCGGATCCCACGATGAAGCTGCCGTCCGCACTTTTGGTTGAGTTCACGTTGCCGAAGCGATCGATTTCGCCGGCGCCAAAAGTGCCGACGCACTGGTTCGACGCGCCACCGGTGTGCAGGCCGAGCGTCTCGAAAATATCGGTCAGCACGGTCGTTGTGTACAGGTTGAAGAAATTGAACACGAAAGGATCCGCCGGGCGCGGGTCGTGGCCATAGATGCCGGTCTCGGCCATCATCGTGATGTCGATGCCCTTCTTGCGGAGCGCGTGCGCCGCGAGCCACGCCATCAATGTTGCCTGGCCCACGCCGGAGAGCACCGTTTTCAGGCCTTTCGCCTGCATACGCGACGCGACCACGCGCGAGGCGTGCACGATCATGTTTTCAATCGGGCTCGCGGGACGGTCGGTGTCGAGGTCCTTCGCGAATTTTTCGAGTTCCGCCTTCCAGCCTTCCGCCGAGCCGATCTTGTGCAGATAGTCGATGCGCTCCCTGCCGAGCTTGCGCAGGTATTCATCGTGGTCCTTCACGCCAAGCACCCACTCGCGCACCCACATGTCGTAGCTGTCGCGCGTGCCCTGCGTCTGCCGGCTGCCGCGCATGAAGGCATAGTCGTTGCCATAGGCCTTGAACTCGCCGATCGCCTGCGCGAAGTTACCGGAGGGATGGCAACCGTACGGCGCATGGCTCACGCTTTTTACGATGGCGGCTGGAATGCGCACGAGTGGCGCGTGATCGCGAATGAAGTCGGTGTCGACGATGTGGTCCGCGGTGAGAATCACGCCTTCGCGCGCCGCAAGTGGGCCGTACACGTTCTCGCCGTATGGCGGATAGCAGATCGCGTTGCCGGCCTTGTCCGCCGCCCACGCGTGCACGAAGCTGATGTCCGGCCGGTATGACTTCATCAGGCCGAAGGTCTCGCCCGGCCGCGCGGGGTCGTCCACTTCGATGTAGTTGCCACGCGCCTTCTGTTCGTCGGCGATGCTGCTGCCGGCCAGCGAACGCGTCGGGAACCAGGGCACGCCCATCGCGCCACCGAGCAGGCGCTGCGAGATGGTCAGCATCGTCCAATTTTCGATATCGAGTCCATCGGCGATCGCGCGCTGCACGACCTTGCTCGGGCCCGGCGTCGGGTATGACTCGCCCGCGTAGGACACGATGACTTTCTTGAAGAGGCCGCAGTGCAGCGTGGCGAGCGCGGTCGCGCCGATAGAACTGGAGATGTATTCGAAGCCCGGTTTTTTTCCGGCGAAGGCACGGCACAGCTCGAAGGTCAGCGCGCTCGGCCGTGACTGCAACGCGACCATGTTCAGCTTCATGCCGGGTCGCACGAACTTCCGGACGGCGTCCGCCATCGGCAGGCGCTTGTCCACGCCTTCGTCGTGCAATTCGTTCAAACGCTGATCGACCAACTCACGCCACAGTGCCATGGAACACCTCGCCCGGCGACCCAGCCGCCTGCCAACAGTCTAACCCATCCAGAATTACCGATGGATATTGCGTTAAATCACTGAATCGGCGGCTGCAGCACGCGATTTGGAAACCGTTTCATCTCGGACAGATGGTTACGCATCAGCAGATTTGCCTGCACCACTTCCCAGGTTTTGATGTACACGAGGTTTTTCTCTTCGCGTGGGTCGGTCATCAGGTCGAAAAGCTGCGGCACCGAATACTCCTCCATCGGGCCGTCCGGCCAGTTGTCCGCCGTAACGAAATGCGCCTTCCACTTGCCGTTACGGATCGCCATCAGGCGATCGCCGAGGTAGTAATAGACGGTGTCTGTCGCCGACTTCGCCTCGCCCTTCAGGAATGCCGTCTGGTCGTGGCCGTCGATCGGGCGATCCTTCGGCACGTCCACGCCGCCGAGTTTCGCGGCCGTCGCATAGATGTCCATCGTCGTCATGATACCGTCGGCCGAGGTGCCCGGCTTGATCGTGCCCGGCCACCACGCGATGCACGGCATGCGGACGCCCCCTTCATACGTCTGCCCTTTCGCGCCGCGGAACGGCGTGTAGCCGCAATCGGGGAAGGTGTCGTACGACGGGCCGTTGTCGCTGAACCAGAAGATGAGCGTGTTCTCGGCGATGCCCGCGTTGCGCACGGCATCGAGCACCAGGCCGCTGTGGTGATCCAGCTCCATCAGCGCGTCGCCGTAGTCACCGCTCTGCGACTTTCCCTTAAACTCCGGCAGCGGGAAGTTTTTGTAGTGTGCCTTCGCGAAGCCGAGGTAGAGCAGGAATGGTTGCTCGCCTTTGGCGTGCGCATTAATGTAGTCCACCGCGCGCTCGGTGAGTTCGCGATCAATCGTCTCGAGTCGCGCGGCGTCCATCGGCGCCACGTCCTTGCTCATCTCGCCTTTCTTCCCTTCCACGATGCCGCGGAATTTCATCATGCGACCGACCTGCGTATCGGGCCGCCAATCGCGATCGGTGGGGTACAGATAAGCATCGGCGTGATAGAGGAACCCCCAGAACTCGTCGAAGCCTTGCTTGTGCGGCAGGTGAACTTCCTGATCGCCCAAATGCCATTTGCCCAGCGCGGCCGATGTGTATCCCGCGGGTTCCAACAATTCCGCGATCGTGATTTCGTCGGGCACCAGGCCCATTGGCAGACTCGGAAACAAGGGGAAGGTGAATCCCGCGCGCACCGGCAGCCGCCCCGTGATCAGCGACGCGCGCGTCGGCGTGCACGTTGGTTGCGCGTAGAACGAGGTTAGTTTCAGGCCCTCCGCCGCCATGCGATCCAGGTTCGGCGTGGGCGCGCCGCGCACGCCGCCGCCCATGAACGCGCCGATGTCGCCGTAGCCGACGTCGTCGCTGATCATGATGATGATGTTGGGTTTATCGGCGGCGAACGCAACGCCGGGAATAATAGCAAGCGCGATCCATAACCATTTGGTAATTATCGAGAGAGTACGATTCATTCACTATTCCTTTCTTAGGCGTGGAGAGGCGAGTCTAACAAACAGCGCAAACTGAGAAAACATTGCCGCAACGACTGTTGCGATCGCGATACGGACGATCAACATACCGATCCATCCAACAGTACTACTGCATTGTTAAAATGCCGATCAATGTGCGAGAATTTTTAGCGAAAGTGTGTCGAAGGGTTCGCTGCATGAAGGGGTTTCCCCGAAGATTGTGGTTCCTGGTCCCGTTGTGGGCGCTGCTTGTCGGCGTTGTGTTTTATGCACGCCCGCTGATGCCGATCGACGAGACGCGGTATGTCGCGGTCGCGTGGGACATGTGGCGTACCGGCGACTATCTCGTGCCGCACCTTAACGGCGAGATCTATTCGCAAAAGCCGCCTCTCCTGTTCTGGTTGATCAACGTCGCGTGGGGCATGTTTGGCGTGCACGAATGGGCCGCCCGTCTGATTGGGCCGCTGTTCGGCCTCTTCGACCTTGTACTGGTGACCGTGCTCGCCCGCGCGCTGTGGCCCGATGACGCTGCGACACAGACCCGCGCGGGCGCAATGCTGCTCGCCATCCCTTTCTTCGCGTTGTACTCCACCGTGGTGATGTTCGACACCATGCTGACCTTCTTCGTGCTCCTCGCGTTCACCGGTCTGGTTCACGCAGCGCGCAATGAACCAAAATGGCGTGCGGCGGCATGGATCGCGATCGGTATCGGTGGCGGACTGCTGTCCAAGGGGCCGATCGTGCTGTTGTACCTCCTCCCTCTGATCGCGTTCGCGCCTTGGTGGTCCGCGCAGGTTCGCAGCGAGTGGGGACCGTTCGCGGCGCGCACGGCGGTGGGTCTCGTTGCCGGCATTTGCATCGGCCTCGCGTGGGCCATTCCGGCGGCAATGCTCGGCGGGCCGGAGTACCGCGAGGCGATCCTGTGGACGCAGACGGCCGGTCGCGTCACGCAATCCTTCGCGCACGAGCGGCCGATTACGTTCTACTTCACCTTCATTCCGCTGATGGTGTTCCCGTGGGCCTATTGGCGGCCGATGCGCGAACTATTCCGGGGCGCGACGTGGCGCGACGAGGGCCTGCGTTTTTGCGCGACATGGTCGGCCGGTGCGTTTGTGTTGCTATGCCTCATCAGCGGAAAGCAGGTGCACTATCTGCTGCCGCTGGTACCGAGTGTGGCGCTCGTCGCGGCGCGCACACTGAGCCTGCAGCCAACACCCGTGCAGCGGCCTGTGCTCGTCGCCTCCGTGTATGCGTTGCTCGGCATTTCCGCGTTGCTTGCGGCCATGATCCCAATCAAGATTGCGCGGATTGATATCACGCCCTCTATCGCCGCGTATCTGGGCATTGCGGTGCTCGTCGCCGGTGGCGTGACCTTCATTGATCGCCCGCGCCGCGCGGGGGCCGTGGTGTGGGCGGCCGCGGCAGCCAGTGTGCTGGTGCTTACCGCAAGCCATCTGTTCGCGGCCAAGGGCCTGCACTCGGTTCAGGACACCACGCGCATGGGCCGTGAACTGGCCGCGCTGCAGGCGGCCGGTAAGCCCGTGATTCACATGGGGCACTACCACGGCCAATTCACATTTGCCGGACGCCTTCAGCAACCGATCCCTGTCGCGCATTCGGACAAGGAACTTGCGGACTGGTGCACGCAGAACCCGGAAGGCTATGTGATCAAGTACTGGTCCGCGAAGGAAAGTCGATACACGGGTGAAACCGAAATCGTGGTGCCGTTCCGCGGACGCCTGGTTGGGCTGGTGCACGCCGACGCACCCGAGCTGATACACGAGATGGCGCGCCGCTCTCGCGGCGCGCCATCGGAAGAAACAATCGGACCGTAATGTAGTTCAGTCGGTGCCCAGGAAGCTCTCGTGCGAGACCTTCACCAGCCCCGGACCTTTCACCAGGCCCTTCGGCAGTTCCGGCGTAAGGCCCATCGCTTCATTGTCAATGGTGTAGCTGTAGCCCGAGAACGCCATCTCGTCCGTGCTCGCCAGGCCCCAGCGAACGTCCTTCGTCGGGTCCGGATTAAACGGATTGGCCGTTGAGTTGTCGAAGGTGCAGCGCATCGTGAACGACGTGCCGGCCGGCGCCTTCCATGCTTCGGCGAACTCATAGGTAAGCTGCCAGTTGAAGTCGTAGTTCGGCACCCACACGATCGTGGTTTCTTCGGTTTCGCCCGGACGCTTCGCCCACAGGCCCATGTCTTTGCCGCGGTAGTGCATGTGCACGCCCGACGAATACAGCGTGATGTCTTCCTTCGTCGTATACGTCGCCTGGAACTTCGACGCAGGGTCGCCGGCCTTGATGTACAACATCGGCTGCACCACCAATTGCCCGCGCACTTCCTTCTGAATCGTTTCCTCCGGCTTCGCGAGGTACAGCGCGAACTGCGACTGGTCCATCTGCGTTTCGCCGGTCGTGTTGTGGTAGTGCACCTGCAGAATGAAATTGCTCTTCGCGTTCAGCCTCTTGCCGTCACCGACCTTCGCGAGCGGCTGCACGTTGCCCGGCGCCCACATCTGCACCATGGTCGTGCCTTGCAGCACCTTGTCCATGTCTTCACATTCGCAGCCGGGTTCCGGCGTCGCCGCGTCGTATTCCTTGAACTTGCCGGCCTTGTCTTCGAACAGAATGAAATGGTGCACAGCCGCAAGGTTGTCCGGCTTGAACTCAACGCCCTTCAGCCACAGATCGTTCGTCGACGCGAACGGCACCGCGAAGCACTGGTACAAGTCGCCGTCGCCCGCCGGCACCGTGAACGGCTCGACCGGCTGCAGCACGACATCGGGATTGCCCAAGCGCCATTCCGTTTCAGGGAACGCGCGCGGCTCCGGCATGTCCTTCGGGTTGCCCTTTGCCGTCCCGCTGTCGCACCACGCGAGGATTGTGTCTTTCTGTTCCTGCGTGAGGCTTTGATCATGCTTCATCGGCAGCGAGGCTTTGTCCGCGAAATACGGCGGCATTTTGCCTGCGCCGACTTTCTCGCGGATCGACTTCGCCCACGGACGCACTTCGTCGTAGGTCATGAGCGACATCGGCGCCATCTGACCCGGACGGTGGCATTCCTGACATTTTTCCTGGAGGATTGGCAGCACGTCCTTGGAGAACGTGACATCGGCGCTCGCCGAAAATCCGCCAATCACCACCAGCGACGCAAACCCTGCTTGCCATGCACGAAACATGTGTGTATCTCCCGTTCCCAATAAGGCTTCCATGATAACCTTAACCGATGTTTTTTTCACCGCATTCTTTCGATCAAAACCGACGATTTCGTCGCATTAAAAAGCAGAATGCGCGCGTACAATACAGTGCGAAGGAGCTAACCCCTGTGGTGTTCGTATGGTTCCGAAACGCGCTTGTTTTTGTTTTGTGCTATTACACGGGGATCGCCGCGGCCGACGGCCTTTATTTCCCAAATGCCGATACTGACTGGGAGCATGTTTCCCCGGCACATGCGGGGTGGAATGCGGCGGCGCTCGATGCCGCGATGGAGTTTGCCGGCGTGCATCAGTCGAGCAGCGTGGTCATTTTGCTGAACGGCAAAATTCTCGCGGAGCGCGATTGGCCGGTTACCGGCTCGCCGCAGTATGCGCGGCGCAGGAACGGCACCACGGCCGACGGCCATGCCATTGAAGATGTGGCTTCGGTGCAAAAGAGCATCGTCGCGTTTCTGATCGGTGTTGCGGAAGGCAAGAAGTTGGTAGCGCTCGACGCGCCAGTATCGAAATACCTCGGCGCGGGTTGGTCCAAAATTACCGCCGAACATGAATCGAAAATCACGGTGCGTCATCTGTTGTCGATGAACAGCGGGCTCGCCGATACTCTCGAATTCGAAGCGCCCGCCGGCGATCATTGGCGCTACAACACGCGCGCATATAGCCAGCTCATCGGCGTCCTCACAAAGGCGGCCTCGGCCGACATGGACACCCTCACACGGGAGTGGCTGACCGGGCCGACCGGCATGACGGACAGCCAATGGGTTGCCCGGCGCGGCGGCGGACCGGACGTCGCCAATCCGCTGGCGTTTCAAACCACCGCGCGCGATCTCGCGCGTTTCGGCTTGCTGATTCAGTCGAGAGGAATGTGGAACGGCGTGGACCTCTTGCGGAATCCCAATTATTTCAACGCGATGATCTCGCCGTCGCAGGATACGACCAGGGCTTATGGTTTTCTCTGGTGGCTCAATGGATATGCGGGCGTCGGGGAAAGTCCGCTCGCGCCTGCGCGCGCCGACAACATGATCCCGACGGCGCCGCCCGATCTCGTCGCGGCGCAGGGCGTGCTCGGCCGCAAGTGTTATGTCGCGCGGAGTCTTGGGCTTGTCGTAACGCGCCTGGGCGATGAACCGGGTGCTGGGTTCAATGAAGAATTTTGGAAACGGTTGATGAAGGCGGCGCCGGTCGAAAAGTAACCACTACCGCAAGCGCTCATCGATCATCTTTTCGGGGTCCACCAAATTCGGATCGCCGCGCCACAGAATCGTGCCATTGGCGTCAATAAACACCGCGCGTGGAATGTCGTCTATGCCGAAGTCGAGAATGGCCTGCATCTGGCCGCCCGTGCCCGCGCTGTCGATATTCCACATGTGGATGATGTCCGTCCAGCCGCGTTCGATCACGTATTTTTTCGCGACATCCTGCGTTTCATCGCCGCTGAGCGCGATGATGGCGGCCTTGCCTTTCCATTCCGCGCTGCGCCGCTTCATTACATCCTGGCTGTGAAGCATCGGCCGCCGGCAGGGAACGCACCATGTCGCCCAAAAATCCAGGTACACTAACTGCCCGCGATAGTCTGAAAGCTTGCTGCGCTCGCCGGTGAGGATGTTGATAAAGGACACGTCGGGAGCGGTCTCGCCCGCCATCAGTGGCAGTTTCACTTCGTGCAGGGGTTGCTCGCCGGGGCCTTCGTAGCGAAACGTGTCGATCTGCTCTTCGTTTGGCCCGGCATAAATGCGATATACGGGACGTCCCTTTCCGCCTTTCAATCCTTCGAGCCGAAACGTGCCGTCCGCCGGCAAGTCGCCTTCGTACACCGGTATCAGTTTATTGGCGACGTTGTAGAAATACGTCTTCACGTGCAGACCCGCCGCGGGCGTGCCGTCGCGCCTGGAAATCTTGACGGTCATGTCGTAAGTCGGATCCTGCGCCAACACTGCGGTTGGCAACAGCATCACTATCGACGCAAAAAGGCCTGATAATGCTCGTTGTCCAGACATGGTGTCTCCTTCGAGCGAGTGTCGCCTGAATCTGAGACGCTGGCCGAAAACCGATGGTTGGGAAGCCTAAAACGGCTTGTCGCCGTCGATGGTGACGCGGTGCATCTCGCGGCGCTGGCCGTGGTAGTCGTTCAGGGCATAGTGCTGCGTGCAGCGGTTGTCCCAGAACGCAATCGAGCCAGGTTCCCACCGGAAGCGGCAGGAATAGGGCTCCTGCGTGGCGTGGTCGAAGAGGAAGCGCAGGAGTGGCTGGCTTTCGCGCTTGGTCCAGCCTTTGAACTTCAGCGTGAAGGCCTCGTTCACGAAGAGCGCCTTGCGGCCGGTCTCCGGATGCGTGCGCACGACCGGGTGCTCGACGATCGTCTCGGCCTCGGACGTCACCTTCGTCTCCATACTCTTGCGACCGGCGCTGTTGCGCGAAGCCTCGGAGTTCGTGCCGTATTGCATGCCGGCGGTGTGCACCGCAGTGAGGCCTTCGAGCATCTGCCGCATGCCGCTCGACAGTTGTTCATACGCAAGGTACTGATTCGCCCACAGCGTGTCGCCGCCGAAGGTCGGCGTCTCGAGCGCGTACAACACGGAGCCCAGCGACGGCTCCGGCAGGAAACTCATGTCCGAGTGCCAGCCGCCGCCGAAGTTCACCTTCTCGTCCTTCTCTTTGATGATCGGGATGATCTCCGGATGCCCCGCGACGTGGCCGACAAACGGATGCACATTCAACCGGCCAAAGCGGCGCGCGAAATCCTTGTGCTGATCCGGCGTCAGTTTTTGATCGCGGAAGAAAATCACGCCGTTGTCCAGAAAGGCCTTGCGGATATCGGCGAAGGTCGCTTCGTCGAGCGGCTGCGACAGATCCACACCGTGGATCTCCGCGCCGAGCGCGCCGGAAATGGGGTTGACTTGGATACGGGAGGCTTTCGCAGCAACGGTGGCCATGGCGTTACTCCTTCGTTGAACCGGATACTCCGGCATTATAACGACCGAACACGCAATCAGTAATTGAAAACTTCGCCTCCACTATCGCGCCTGAAATACCCGAATTTCGGCGGATTGGGCGCCGCGGTGCGGCACAGCGACGTATAGCTTATCGGTGTCGGGCGAATAGAGCGCCGTTCGCGCGCCGGGCGCGGTCGAAACAGCGCCGATACGGCTGTAGTGATCGGCGTCGACCTGACTAAACACCGATACCAGCCCTTCACCGCCGGCGATATATATCCGCGACCGAGCCGCGTCGTAGAAGACGTCGTCCGCATCGCCTACGCAATCGATGATTACGGTTACGGCGCCAGTCTCTGTGTTGAACACCAGCAATTGCGCGGGTTCGCGGCATGCGATGAACAGACGCTGATGCTTTTCGTCCAGCGCCATCGGAAAATTTGCGTGTGCTTGGAAAACCCTCCAGCTACCCACGACTCCTCGTCCGCGATCGACGATGGCGACCCGATGTGCCGACGGGATGTTGACAAACACGCGGCGGTCGGCCGACGCGAGCTGGAACGACTCTGGATGCCCCGCCAACTTAACCCTGCCGACAAGCCTCGGGCCAGCAGGATCAATCGTGGCGAGAAATCCGTCGCCGTACCCGACGTAAATTCGATCCGCCGATGCGTCATACCGCACGTTGTCGGCGTCGTCCAATTCTTTCACCGCGCCGATTTGTTTCAAGTCCGAGTTGTAGAACAGACACGCGCCGTCGCCGCCTGAGCCTACGACAATGGTGTGGGTTTTAGGAATGACGGCGATGCCTTGCGGTTCGTGCAACCCTTCAATTGCGCCGACCCGTTTGTCGGCGGCGAGATCGATGACTTCGATCGTGCCGTTTCCGAGCGCGGCCACATATAACCGTTGCAACTCCACGTCAATGGCAAGATGATCAATGCGCCCTTCCACGCCGGGTAACGCGATTGTCTGCACCAATTCGAGTGGTGCATCCGCATCGACCCGCACGACGCAAAGGCTAAGAATGACGGCAAGCAGCACGCGTTTCATGTGCACGCTCCCTATCGGTGACGGACAGACTAAAACGGGCTCTGGCGCGCGATCAGCATACCTGCGGCCACGGCCATCATCACGATCCCCGTGAACTTCGCGGCGTAGCGTCCAAACGGCGCGGCCTTTTCGAGTAACACAAACACCGTGATCGCCGCGATCCACATCAGATTCATCACGCCGCCGAAAAACAGCAGCAGCATCAACGCCCAACAGCACGCCAGGCAATACGTGCCGTGCCGCGCGCCCATGCGAAACGCGCCGAGGCGTCCCGTGCGCCAGTGCTGCTGAAAAAACGAAAAGGGACTGCGACAATGCGCAAGGCATGCGTTCTTCCACGGCGTCATTTGGTAGATTCCTGCGGCGATCAATAACCCGGCGCCGAGGATTGGGCTCGTGCTGACCATCATCGGCGAAAGTAGCGCCGCGGAATCGAGCCCCCATTGCGCGAGGGTTGCGGCGACGCTGAACGCCGTCCACACCGCGAGGTACCCGGCGACGAAGCTTGCCGTGGACATATACGGCGTACGGCCGGCGTTGCGGTGCATGGTGGCGTAGAGCAGGATCGTGGGCGCGGCGCTGGGCACCATCATGCCGACCATCATGATGGTCCACATCACGACCATCATTGTGAAATACGGCGCATTCCACACAGGCACGGCGCCCATGTACATGCCTTCCATGCCGGGCATATCGCAGACCCCGGCCGCCATGTCGCGCGCCATGTCCACGAGATAGATCCATGACAGCGCCGTGACGCCGATGAGCGCGGCCATGATGATCGCGCGATCGCGCTTGAGCAGTCCGGCGAACGCCGCGCTGAATCCGGCTACAGGCTTAGTGGAGCGGGCGTCTTCGCCCGCGGCCGTATCAACGTTCGCGTCGCCCACGAGCGATCCGGTTTACCGGACTACACCCGTCTCGGTCAGATCGAGCGGTGCGAGGTGGGAATGGGTGGCCTTCAGATCGAGCTTTACCGCTGCGGTCGACTTCGTGGTTCCACTGCCGACCTCGGCGATGGTGAACTCGAATCCGTCGGGCATGCAAATCTGCGCGCGCGATTCCGCACCCGTGACCGCGTTCTTGATCGGTTCCACCCGAGTGTCGATCAGATTTGGAACCACAATCGTGGCTTTGCGCCGTGGAACGTCGATCTCGATATCGATCTTTTTGAACAGCGGCTCGTGGGCCTTGGTCATCGTCGATGCGAATACCTGGATGAACGTCGAGCCCGGCTCCGACGCCTGACCCGATAGAATTTTGAGCAGCGCGTCACGCTGCGCGGGGTTCGCGCGTTCATCCACGATCGCCTGGCACGTGCCGTTTCCTTCGTGCACCGCGCCCGGCCAGTGGAACACCGCGACCCAATTGAGACCGTCGAGCCGCACGTCTCCAAAATGACCGGAGTCAATGTGCATCGCGCCGACGGCCTCGCACTGCCGGTGCGTCGGCGGTGCGTTGAACTGGCAGGGGCAACCGTAGTCGCAGTTGCAGTTCATAACCGATGGTCCGCGCATTCTCCACGGCGTCAGTGTCATGGGAGTCTCCTCCGGCGATGCCGCCAATATACGCCCGACCCCCGGTGCTGTAAAGAGTGCTGCGAGACGCTTGGCACCGCCCCTACCGATAGATATACTTCGTCGCTGCTGTAACAAGCATCCCTATATTTAGGAGCGATTTCATGCTGTCCGAGTGGTCCCAGAAATGCCAGAACGAGCGCGTGCAACAAGGGGAAACGCTGGCCGACGTGCTCGCGCCGGGGCTCGCGATCGCGCCGGATAAAGTGGCGATCTATTTCGAGGACCAGGGGCTTACTTTCCGCCAGATTGATGCCGCGGCGAACCGCATCGCGAACGGCCTCATTGGCATCGGCATTAAGCCGGGCGACCGCGTGGCGGCGCATATCGACAACCGGCCGGATTTCATCCTGATTTACCTCGGCATCATGCGCGCGGGGGGTGTGCTCGTGCCGACGAACGTGATGTACACGGCCGAGGAAATGGACCACATCCTGAACGATAGCGGCGCAAAGGCGATCTTCGTATTGTCGCCGCTTACCGAAAAAATTAAGAAGATTAAGGCGCCCGCGCTCGAGACGATTATCGAGTTGAACGAGAAGACCCAGGGCCACACGACGCTGGCGGACTTCATGGCAAAATCCGCGACGACGCGCCCGGCCGTGAAGCGCGACCCGTCGAAGGTCGCGATTATTCAGTACACCTCGGGCACGACCGGCAAGCCCAAGGGCGCGATGGTGTCCGACAACAACATCTTTGCCGTGCTGGACGCGACGAGCGACCTTCCGGGCAGCCTGCAGGGCATGCAGGACGACTCTACCATCCTGGTGCTCCCGCTCTTCCACGCCTACGCGCTCGATCTCGTGATCAATCGCTCCTTCCTCTCCGTGCAGTCGATGGTGCTGCATGCGCGCTTTGACGCCGAGAAAGTTTTCCGCGATATCGAGAAGTACAAGATCACGATGTTCTATGGCGCGCCGCCGATGTACCACGCGTTTGTGAACACGCCGGGGCTGGAGAAATACAACGCGAAATCGCTGCGCGGCGCGTTCTCGGGCGCGGCGCCGTTGCCCGTCGTGGTGATGGAACGCTTCAAGAAAATGACCGGCGTGCAGATCAACGAGGGCTACGGTCTCTCGGAAACCGCGCCGACGCTGACCACGAACATGGCCGGCCCGGTCACGAAACCCGGCGCGGTCGGTCCTGCGATCAAAAACGTCGAGATCCGGCTGGTGGACGACAACGATGTTGACGTCGGCAAGGGCGAGGTGGGCGAAGTGATCGCGCGCGGTCCCAATATTTTCCTTGGCTACTGGAACCGCCCCGAAGCGACGGCAGAGGCGTTCAAGGGCGGCTGGTTCCACACGGGCGACATGGGCCGCTTCGACGAGGACGGTTATCTATATATCGTCGATCGCAAAAAAGACATGGTCGTCGTCAGTGGATACAACGTGTACCCGATCGAACTTGAGAACGTGATCATGCGGCATCCGAAGATTGTGGATTGCGCCGTGATTGGCGTGCCGAATGAATACCAGGGCGAATCGGTAAAGGCCTGCGTAGTGCTCAAGCAGGGCGAATCCATGACGGCCGACGAACTCCAGGGCTACTGCCGCGAGCACCTCGCTGCGTTCAAGGTCCCGAAGTTCATCAGCGTCCGCGAAAGCCTCCCGAAAAATCCGACCGGCAAGATCCTGAAACGCGTGCTGCGCGAAGAAGAAGGCGGAATCACGAAGGCTAAAACGTGATCCCGCCGGTAGTTCGGAATTTGTAAGAGACGCGCTCAGCCCGCTTTTTGCTGGGCCTGCTGTCCGCCGACGACCTGCAGGCCGGGCTTGGGCATCCCGACTTGGCCGGGGGCCTTCATGGTGCACTGGCCCTCGAAGATCACGCCTTCCGCGATGCTGATGCGCGGGGCCGTGATGTTGCCGACGACCTTCGCCTGGTTGGTGATCTCGAGCCGCTCGTGCGCGTAGGTGTTGCCTTCGACCGTGCCGCTGATGATCACCTGGCCGCCGATGACGTCGGCCCGCACCATGCCCGATTCGTGCACCACGACCGTATCTTCGCACTCGACGCGGCCTTCGACCTCGCCTTCGATGCGAATCGTGCCTTTGGAATGGATTTCGCCTTTCACCTTCGTGCCCGGCCCGATGATCGTGGCCACATTGTGCTCGTCCAGTGCTTTGCGTTTATCCAGCATGTGTCATCGCCCCATGTACGTTCGCGGGTCGACCTGCTTGCCGTTCACATGCACCTCATAGTGAATGTGCGGCCCGGTGCTCCGGCCGGTCGACCCCAATTTACCCACCGCGTCCCCACGCTTCACCACATCACCCTTTTTCAGGATGCGCTTGCTCAAATGTCCGTACCACGTCTCGAAGCCGTATCCGTGATCGACCTTGATCAGGTTGCCGAGGTATTCGTGGTACCCGGAGAAGGAAACCACGCCGTCCGCTGTCGAGAGTACATTGGAACCGTAGTCACCGGTAATGTCGACGCCGGAATGTTCGCGCCACTTGTTCGTGATTGGGTCGCGGCGCATGCCGAATTTGGAGTTGATGCGGCGTTTAACTTCTTTGGTCGGCCAGACCGAGGGGGTATGGGACAACTTATGGCGCTGGATCTGGGCATCTTCGAGGAGGTCGCCCAGGCTGCCCATGCGCAGGCGCATTTCTTCGAGCATGAGGTCGGCCGAGGGTCGACTCAACCCTTGGATCAGCTCCGGCGGAGCAATGCCGGAATCATCCACCAAGCGTCCCGCGCCCGGTTCCGGCGGACCGCCCTTGCCGCTCTTGGCGCCGGTTGGTACCGCGGCAGCTTCTTCAACCGCTTCCTTGGCCGGCAGACCGGTGACATTGCGTACCTCGCGCTCGAGGTCATACAGCTTGCTGAGTTCTTCGGCCATGGCCCGGTCGCGGGTCTCGTATTCGGCCCGAATTTCGGATTCCCGCTCGGCCAGGCGCTCTTCCAGGCTGGCCGGGAGACCGGTGACTTCGATGGATTTTTCCAGTTCTTTGTACTGATCGCTCAGGAAGTCCATTTCGGACCGGTATTTTTGGCCCTGAAAATAGAAAATCGCGCTGAACACGGCCATCAGCGCGACCAAGCCTGAGCCGGCCCAAAGGTGCCAGCCATGCAGATTAAACGATCGTCGTGACCCACGATCGTGCGGAATTAGAATAACGGTCCATCGCCGCATGCGGTTCGGGCGCTCCCCTCAATAGCACTACCCAGCACATAGCCCGGTTCGCCCGAAGAATTCGCCTCTGCCCGCAGTGCAGAGTGCGCTAGGCGCCCGACCCTTTCCGCGATGGTCTCCTTCCGCGAAGACCTTCGAAGATGTAACCCGCCTCGCGTGTTAGACTAACACCTCGGCGACCCTTACGCAACTATATCAGCACCCGCTACGACCGTCAAAGTATAAAAACCAATATTCTGCTAAATAGTATGTATTTCCTCAGAATTTTACCGAGAAACGGGGCCTATGAGTCGATTCGATGAGCTTTTTTCTGGCCAAAACCGGATAAAAGTCCTATTCCTGTGCACCGGAAACTCCTGTCGCAGCCAGATGGCGGAGGGTTGGGCCCGGCGTCTCCTGCCGGATACCGTCGAGGCCTATTCCGCTGGAATCAAGGCGCACGGCCTGAATCGGGTGGCCGTGCAGGTCATGCTGGAGGCGGGGATTGATATCTCCGGCCAGCAGTCCAAGACTATCCAGCGTCTGCAAAACATCGATTTCGACTATGTAATTACGGTCTGTGACCATGCCAGCGAGACCTGCCCCGTGTTCCCCGGCAATGCCAAGAAGATTCACCGGAACTTCGACGACCCCCCGAAACTGGCCGCCGCGGCGAAGTCGGATGAGGACGCCATGGGCGTCTACGCGCGGGTGCGGGACGAGATCCGGGATTTCGTGCAGGCGCTGCCGGAACTTCTCACCTAAGCTGAACTAAACCGACCCTCCGGTTTAGTTGGCAACCCCTCGGCGGATGCCGAACCGGACGAAGGCCGGGAAGTGGCGGTACATGAACACACCGAACCGGCCATGGCCGGTGATGGTGGCGTCCAGCTTGCGGCGATAGAGGGCGTTGGTGATTTCCCGGGCGGCGCGTTCGGCGGGCACGACCATGAACCCAGAGTTGCCGTCCTTCCACTCCGGACGCAGGCGGTTCTGATTGTCCACTTTGATGAAGTTGCTGGCGACGCGTCCGGGGTTCAGCGAAGTGACGGAAACCCCCTGCCCAGCCAGTTCATAGGCGATGGCCTCGGCAAACCCGCAGAGCGCGAACTTGCTCGCGACGTAGGCCGACATTTTCGGCCGCGACAACTTTCCGAGCACGCTCGATACGATGCCGAGGCGGCCCTTCGACGCGAGCAGATGCGGCAAGGTGGCGTAGACGGTGTCGATCACGCCGAAGACATTTGTGTCGAACTGCCGGCGGTAGTCGTCGGTGGTGAGTTTCACCAGCGGACCATTCACGCCGAAGCCGGCGTTTGCGAGCACGACATCGAGTCCGCCGAATTTATCCACGGCGCGCGCGACGGCGGCATCGATGCTTGCGCGATTGGTGACGTCGCACGCTACGGCCAGTGCTTGTCCACCAACGGCTTCGACGGACTTCACGACATCCGCGAGTCGGGCTTCGTCGCGCGCGGCGAGCACAACTCGCGCGCCTTCACGCGCAAACTGCACGCCGCAGGCCGCCCCTATGCCGGAGGAACCGCCGGTGATGAAGACTGTTTTATTTTCGAAACGTCCAGACATGAGACATCTCCTAGCATTCGATAGTGATCAACAGCATACCGTAGCGCTGCCGTCCCGGCGGCAAGGCATGGCCGCTGGTCTGCAATAGCGGCGTGGCTCTACCGGAGGCTGTCTTTTGCCGGCCGGAGGCCGGCGCTACGAGTTATCACGGTGCGTAGCTGGAGCGCGCGAGGGTGCCCCAGTGTCCGTTGTCGTTGGTGACGATGTAGAGCGAGTCGTAGGTGGCGAGTTTTTCGCCGGCTTCGTTGTAGCGCGAGAAGGTCACCGCGACGTGGACTTTGTCTGGCCCTTGTTGCACGACTTCGCGCTTGTCCCAGGCGCTGTGGTGCCAGTTGAAACGCTTGGCGAAGTCCGCGAAATCGAAGTCGTCACAATACTCTTCCGGCGTCTGCCACACCTTCACTTCACCGCCCGCCATCCGCACGTGCGGATAATTCAGCGTCGCTGCCCAGGCCTTCTCGTCGCGCGCGTTGAACGCCGTCATGTAGTCGTCGAGCGAGTTCATCGCCGCGGCGACGTCGGCGTTTTCTTCGGCCGCGCGCACGCCGTGAATAACCGACGATCCAATCAACACAAAAATCGCAACGGCGAACAACGCATACTTTTTCACAAGGCATCCCTCCCGTGAACAAGATACACCAACACACAGGGACTGACTGCGGACTTCCGGGGTTTGGAAGTCCGTAGTCTGTCCCCGGTTTTCTCGCGGACGACCGGGGACAGACTACGAATCGTTTGGCGGAGGTTTAGGTCTTCGGTGGTTGGTTGGCCGCGGCCGCTCGGATGTTGGAGGTGGATGCACGGCGATTCGCAGTCAGTCCCCTACGTACGCAGTCAGTTCCCTGAAAAAAAGGGACCGGCCGGAGCGTTTCCGCTCCGGCCGGTGAACTGCGGTCGGGACGTTCTTATCGAACGTTACTTCGCGGGTACTGGGTTGTTCTTGTGCGCGGACTTACCGTTGGTGGCCGGGGCTTCCGCTTCGACTTCTTCGAGCGGCAGCGGCATGGCCTCTTCCTTCGGCTCCTGGTGTGGCGGCGAGATCGTGCACTTGTCGCCGTCGCAGTACATGTCCTGCACTTCGCCGGTGTTCATCGTGCCGAAGTCGACGGCCTTCAGCTTGGCGGACGCGGCGTCGAAGGCTTCCTTCGTGATCGTCTGGTACGGCGCCTGCGGATAGTTATGTTCGGTGAGCGGCAGGAAGCTGATGGACTTCAGGCGCGTCTCGTACAGCTCGAGAATTCGCGGGATGTCCTTCGCTTCTTCAGGGCGGAAGGTGATCGTCGCGCTGACCTGGTTGTCCGCCCAGTAGTACTGCATCTGCGCGACGTTCTCGACCTGTTCCCACACGGAGACTTCGTCTTTCGCGCGGTCGAAGTGCTCTTCCTTCACCGGGAAGTACACGACCCACGTGTTGTCGCCATACACCGATTCTTCGATGCGATGGCCGGCCGCGCGGATCGGCCCGATGAGCGGGCTGGTCTTGTCGACGCGAATCGTGCGGTGGTAGTACTTCGAGTGGGCGTAGTGGATGCCCGGCGTGACGCCCGGCATCAGCGACACCGTGCCGCTTGGCTTCACGGAGGTCTTCTTGATGCTCTCCGGGATGCAGAGCCAACCCGAGTAAATTTTGTCGAGTTCGGTGATGTACTGGTAGCCCTTGTCGCACCACTCGAAATGTTCGCGGCGGCCGTGACGCTCGAACGACTCCACGATGCCCGACTGCGACAGGCCGATGCGGCGGTTGCGCAGCATGATCGCGTTCGTGCGTTCGTTGTGCGTCGGGATGAGCGTGACCGTCTTGGCGTAGAGATACGCGAACTTCAGCGTGCGCTTGTACTCTTCGAAGTTCTCGTGCAGCGACGGGAAGGTTTCGACGAGGTTGCAGATTTCGAAGGATTCCAGGCTCTGCTCGGCGCAGGGGTTCGTGCCGGCGACCTTCGCGTCGCGCCAGGTCGCGCCATCTTTCACGCGACCAAACGCGCGCGCGTTCGTGCGCCAGAAGTAGCCCGGCTCGCCGTTCGTCGCAGTCTGCGTGCCGACTTTGTCGTACGAGATACCGACCTCGGCGAGCACGCTGTTGTTCGACGCCCAGCGCCATTCGCGCAGTTTCTGCTCGTGCAGCTTGGGGTCTTTCAGCTTCAGGTACTCGTCGTCGTCCGGCGCGCCGAGGGCGAGCTCGGCCGTGCGGCGCACGCCGCCGGAGACCACGCACTTGCCGATCACGTTCATCAGGTCCGTGATGTCGGTCGAGGAAATCGTCTCGCCGATGCGCGGCTCGAGGATCGTGTCGATGTTCTTGATGCACTCGATGAGCGGTCCAGGACCTGGCGCGATGCCGCCGAAGGTCTTGATGGCCGCGCCCATCGGGCGGATTTTGGAGAAGTCGATCTTCGCGGGGCGCTTGCCCTGGCCGATGTAGGCCTCGAGCACGGCGCGCACGAGATCCACCCAGCCTTCCTTCGAATCTTCAACGACGTGCGTGTAGCCGCCGATCTCCGGCTGCTTGATGAAGATTTTGCCTTGACCGTCCGTGTCGAAGGCGACGCCGACGCCGAGCATGGACATGTCCATCAGGAAGCAGAACGGCTCGGAGAACGAGACGTCGATTTCGGACGTGGAGACGAACGCGCAGTTGTTCAGCGCGCCCGAACCGCGCGTATATATATAGTCCGTGCCCATCATCCACAGGCCGCGGCCCGGCGGCAGGAACTTGAAGTTCCACATGAGCCGGTACATTTCCTGCGCGGAGGTCTGCGCCTTGAACGGAATCCAGGGCAGCTTGAGGTTCTTACAATGGTTCAGTTGGATCGTGTAGCAGCCTTCAATCACGCGGCGCAGCGACTCCCAGTATTCCTCCGTCCGCTCGGGCTGGCCGTCTTCGCGGATCGGCCGTGCATAGGTCCGCTTGAAGGTCACATACCCCAGCGGGCCCCACTTCGGCTGCTTGCCCTTGAATTCCTCAAGGAACTTCTCCGACAACTTGAACCGTTCTTTTACCTCAAACATCGCGTTCCTCCCCGCTTCCGTTTCTGCCTTCGCGTTCCGATTTTATGAATCCACTTGCATCGGGTTCCCCCGAATAAATCACTAGACCTTCCCGTGCGGCGTCTTCACCCACGGCAAACCATCGACCATTTCCACTTCGTAGTCACCCAGTAGATTCGGGTAACGCTCTTTCACCACTTCGAACACCTTGCCGAACACGAGGCGAATTTCCTCCTCGGCATTCGGCTCGGTGCGCATCTCTATTACATGGCGCAGCGTGCGAAAGTTACAGGACCAGCCGATCGTCGTCGCCACGCCGTCGGGCGCGATGCGACGGAAGGCGGACGTGAGTTTCTTTTTCACGTCGAACTTCTTCTCGTCCTCGATCGCGTAGACCTTGGCGAGCTCGCGCTGCACCTGTTCGAGATGCTCGATCGTGCGCGCGAAGATTGCCATGCCTTCTTCGTTCTCGCGGATGTGCATCGGCGCATACGCCGACAGACGATCAAGCCGCACGAAGCGCAGCGACTCCTGCGAGAAGGCCGAACCCGCGCGGTGCCGCACAAGCTCGTGCGTGAACACACGGCTGACGTCGGCGAAGATGAAGTTGATCACGGCGTGTTCGATTACGCTGCCGTGGCCGACTTCGAAGATGTGCGAGAGATAGGTGTCGTTGCCTTCGCGCACACGCGTCACGTTCGGGTTCAGCCCCGGCTTGAACGAGCGATAGCACAGGCGGCCCATCACTTCGCTCAGCTTCTCGGCGTCGCTTGGTGCGTCCGTCTTCCATTCCGGCGCGCCGACGTGTTTGAGGTAGGCTTGCAGGCCCTCCTCGATTACACGCGTCTCACCGACCAGGAAAACTTTTGGTTCAACAAACTCCACGCACACCGGCTCCTTTCGTCCGGTCCAGACTTCGATTCAACTGCACCGCGCTCGGCCGATCAAGGCGCAGCGAGGGTCCCCAGTTGCAGGCCACTCCCCATATAACAAGCCAGACGGCGCGAAACACATACGAGAAATCCGATAAATCTTCTAAAATCGACGTGGCTAGACGGCAATCGACCCGCAGCCGGGTCTACAACCAGGATTACCGCGCGAAGATCCCTGCGGCGGGCGTGTTCACCGTCGCCGGGCCCTTTCCTCCCCCTCAGCCCCTCTGAGAAAGGTGCGGCATTATAGGCAGAGGGGAGTGCTTTGTAAAGCCCCCCGGAACGCCCGTTTTTCGTCGGAATTTTTTGCCCTGAGATGGTCATAAAAACACAATATATTGTGGTTATGTTTTTAAAACTACAAAACATATTGTATACAACCCGGTATGGATTGTCTATAAAAAACTCCTGCATTTTCGATTAGAAATTGATGAGCAAAAAGGCCCATTTTCCCCCGCCAAAAGGCACCCAATCCGGGACAGGAGCCTGATCCAAAAAAATATTTTCGCAGGTCGCTGCTGCGTAAGGTATCCCCAAGACTCAGGCACGGAATTGGACACCCACAATATCTAGCTCCGGGTTTTCTGGATTTTTGGAAAGTAGGCCTTACAGACCCCGGCCAACCCGACTTCCACTGCACACCTCTGACCACAATCCACGCGCTACCTGATCGTTAGCGTGGCGAAAGTAAAGTTTGGAACGAGTGTGAAAACTTCGTGGCGAGTTCGCTGATTCGATCCACTCGCGCGGTCAACGGCGAGTTTTGCGCGCGACGTGCGTGGCGATCCTGTTGAAGTTTCTTGAGGGAATTTTTTGATGTAGCCACTTGCTTGACATGTGCTCCGTTGCTATGGCAACATTCGCGCGGCCTTGGGCGCGAAAATTTCTGCGCTGATTGTCCCCGCACTCGCGCGCGTCTCCTGCGAACGAGTCACCCGAGCCAGAATCAACGCAATGAAATTGAGGCTGCTGTTTTCGTCTGTGCTGCAATCCTAGTGATCTTCAGATAAACAGGTAATCCCGTGAGCGCACCGCACGCCAATCACAATTCAAATCATAAATCGATTCTGGGCGATGTTGCCCGGCACGAAAAAGAATTGCTCGCCAAGCTCGACGGCGCGCAGGACGACGCGCGTAAGATTCTAGAGCGCGCGCGCTCCGAAGCCGCCAAGCACATCTCCGACGAGGCGGCGCGCGTGCAGAGCGAAATCTCCGCGGCGCGCACGCGCGCGGAAAATGCGCGCACGCAATCCTTCGATGCTTCCGTGGCCACGGCGCAGGACAAGCTGCGCGGCCGGCGCGACGCCGCGATGGCGCGCGTGCAGGAGATGGCGGGCCAGGTGGCGTCGTACTTCTTGCCGAAGGGGGGCCGCGCATGATCGTCCCGATGACGCGCGTTGAAATCGTTTGCCTCAACGCCGCGCGCGGCGCGGTGGTGAATGCACTGCACGAAAAAGGCCTGCTGCATCTCGAAGAAGTTGCGACGGCGAACGAGTCGGCGCCGGGCTTCCTCGATCGCGTGCAGCTCGAAGGCGAAGAACACACCGCGTATGTGAAGCTGGAAGAGTGCGAGCGCGCGCTGAACGAAATCGCGCCGTTGCTCACGCTGCAGCCGAGCGCGCTCGATGTGCAAGCGTCCACCAAGGCCTTCACGGCCGCGCCGGAAGCCGATATCCACACGAAGACGATGAGCTGGGCGGAACAGCTTCGCGCGGTGACGCGTGAACGCGCGCAGGCCCAGGACCAGATTGATGTTTTGAAGAACTATCGCGGCATCCTCGAGCAGGTTTCGCCCGCGCTGGGCGGCTCGAACGTGAAGCTCGGCAAGGGCACGCGCGCGCTGGTGCTGACCGGCAACGTGAAGAAGATTGTCGCGCGGCTGGACGAACGCCTGCGCGATGAAGTGCCGGGCGCGAACTTCCACCGCAACCAGGTCTCGCGCCGACAGGTCGTCGGCCTGCTGAGCTTCCCCGCGGACAAGGAAGATCTCGTTTCGCGCATCCTCGGCCAGGAAGGCGTTACGCCGGTCGACATGCGCGATCAGGGATTTGGCGAGTCGACGATCAGCGAAGTGATGACGCGGATCGATCAGACGATCGCGCACAACGAACAGATCGTGCAGAAAAACGAAGGCGTGGCGAACCGGATCTCGCGGCAAGTCGGCGCGGACGTGCTCGGCGCCAAGGCCGTCGTCGGCGATCGCCTTGCGCGCTTGCGCGTGCAAGGCCAATTCGCCGAGAGCCAAATGATCACGGTGGTCGAGGGCTGGCTTCCGGAAGATCGCTTCGATGATCTCGTAAAGACGGCGCACGCGAAGTTCCCGGGCCAAGTAGAAGTAAATCGCATCAACGCCCCCGAGAACTCCCTCCCGCCGACGCTCCTTTCGAATCCCTCCCTCTTCAAGCCTTTCGAAGTCATCCTGAAACTTTTCGCGCCGCCCACGTACGGCACCGTCGATCCGACGATCATGATCGCGATCTCGTTCATCATCTTCTACGGCTTCATCGTCGGCGATGTGGTGTACGGCGCGGTGATCATCGCGGCGGCGCTGTGGCTGGGCCGCAAATTCAAAAGCGTGCCCGCGATTCAGGACGCCAGCAAGATCGGCGTGTACATGGGCATCTCGTCGATCATCTTCGGTGTGCTGTTTGGCGAATACGCCGGCGAAGCGATCCCGCAGGCGCTCGGCCTTCCGGTGATTTGGTTCCACCGCGGTCATGAGCAGATCAAGTTGCTCATCTACGCGCTGTACTTCGGCATCCTGCATATCCTGATGGCGCTGTGCCTCGGCGTGTACGAGAACTACAAGCACCGCCACATGAGCCACGCCATCGAAAAGTTTGGCATGTTGCTCGGCGTGCTGGCGCTGATCATCATCTCCTTCGGCTTCTTCGGCGTTGAGCCGTTCAATGCGCGCGCGTTTACCATCGCGGCCGGCGTGATGTTTGCCGTCGGCGCCATCCTGATCATCAAGGCCCTCGGCCCGATGATGGGACCGGTTGGCGTGCTCGAAGTGCTCTCGCTCGGCGGCAACATCGTGTCCTACGCGCGTCTTATGGCGCTGGGCCTGGCCGCCATTGCCATCGCGGACATCGCCAACGGTTTGCCGGACGCCTTCGGGCCCGTTATCGGCATCCCGGCGGCGATTCTGGTGCACTTGATCAATATCGGTATCAGTATGGCAAGTCCCACGATTCACGCGCTGCGCTTGAATTTCGTGGAGTTCCTACCCAAGTTCTATACACCCGCTGGAAGGGTGTTCAACCCGTTCAAGAAGGAGACGATGTCGTGACTAAGAAGGCTCTCGTAAGAATGCTGTTCGTCGGTTTCGTGATGGTGCTCGCCACCCTCATGATTGCCCCGTTTGCGTCCGCTCAGGAAGAGCACGGTGACGCGGCAGCGGCCGGCAGTGGCGGCGGCGTTGGCGCGCTGGGTCTCGGCATCGGCGCCGGCCTCGCGGTGGGCTTGGCCGGTCTCGGCACGGGCCTGGCGCAGTCGGGCGTGGGCGCGGGCGGTACGGGCGCGCTGGCGGAAAAGCCGGAACTGTTCGGTAACGTGCTGATCCTGTTCGCGATCCCGGAAACGATCGTGCTGTTCGGTTTCGTTATCGGCATCCTGCTGTTCACCAGCATCTAACGCGATACCGAATCTAAATCATGGCGAGCCCTGCCCTATTCGAGACGATGGCGCGGCAGGTTGAGGCGGAGTGCGCACAGCACACCGCCAAGGCCAAGGCCGAGTCTGACCGCATCCTGGCCGATGCGCACGCGAAAGCGCGCGCATCGGGCGAGGCGGCGCTTGCGTCCGCCAAGGCCGAGCGCGATCGCCTCGACACCCTCTGGAAACAGAAGGCCGAGGCGGAATCGGTGCGGCTGGAACTGGCCATGAAGAACGACGCCGTGGAAGCGGTGCTCGCCGAAGTGGCGGCGGGCATTCAGCGCACGGTGGGGAGCCCGCAGTTCCCCGGTGTGCTGGAAAGCCTGCTGTCGGAGCTCATGTCCGCGGTGGGCACCACCAAGGACATCGAGGTGCTTGGGCCAACGGCGCATGTCGATCTGGTTAAAAACTGGCTGGCCGGTCACGGCCACGCCGGCATCAAGGTCGACGGTTCCGCGGAGTTCTGGGACGGCGTCGCGGTGCAGAACCCGGCGCGGACGTGGCGCATCAGCAACACGCTGAGCGGCCGGTTCGCGCGTGTGGACCAGGCGGTGCGCAAGCATTGCATGACGGCGCTGTTCGGCGCGGGAGGCGCGGCGTAATCATGGCGAACTCCTTCGCGGCCTTCATCAACGCGCGCGTGCGCGGCATGAAGAGCTCGCTGCTTTCCCGCAACGACATCGACACGATGCTCAACAGCGGCCGCCTGGATCAGGTCGGCGACATGCTGATGAAATCGCCGTACGAAGCCGAACTCGCCGAAGCGCTCGCGCGGTATCAGGGCGCGGACGCGATCGAGGACGCGGTCACCCGCAACCTCGTCAACACCTTTACACAACTCAAGGCGATGGGCCGCGAAGAAACCGCGGTCCTCGCCGAAATTTTTCTCAGCCGTTGGGACCTTTCGGCGGTGAAGGCGCTGTTGCGCAACCGCCACCATGGCATTTCCGGCGACGCGGGCACGAACTCGCTCATCCCCAGTGCATCCATGCCGCAGGCGGTGCAGAAAGAGCTCGCGGCGCAGGACACGATGGAAACGCTCGTGCGCGGTCTGGCGGCGTGGAATCCGCGCCTGTGCCGTCCGCTGCTCGACGCGTTGCCGGCGTACCAGGAAACCAAAAACCTCCGCACACTCGAAGACGCGCTCGATCGCGGCTACTTCGTAAATAACCTCGTGCGCCTGGGCAGCCAGAAATCCGACGACGCCAAATTTATCCAGGAATTGCTGCGCGCCGAAATCGATCGCATTAATCTGCGCCGCCTCTTCGAACCGCGCCCCGCGGGCGTGAACGCCGAAGACATCGTGCGCGAACTGTTGCCGCGCGGCACATTGTCCGATCAGACCCTGCGCGAAATCGCGTCGGCGCCGAGCCTCGAGCGCGCGGCGGAAGTCGTTTCGCGCACCGGTTATGGCGATATGGCCGAAGCGCTGGCCTCGTTCGCGCAGACCGGGCGCTTCTCGGCGCTGGAACGCCAGTTCGAACTCAAGTTCATCGAAAAACTGCGCCGTGCGTCGCAGCGTCAGGCGATTGGCTTGGCGTCGCTGCTGCGCTACGCGTGGCTGAAGTACAACGAAGTCATGAACCTGCGAATCGTTGCGCACGGTATTGCGGCGCGCGTGCCGAAGGCACGCCTCGAGCAGGAGATTCTGCATGTCTAAGATTTGCGCGGTGGCCAGCGGCAACGCGTCGATGAAACTCGCGCTGACGGGCATTCGCGTGCGCGAAGTGGCGGACTCGAAAGAGGCCGAGAACGCGCTCGAGACACTGATGCAGGACAAGCTCGATGTGATCATCATCGAGGAAAAGCTGCGGCAGGGATTTTCCGAGCGGGCCCAGGACAAGCTGAAGCGCCACAAGGGCGCTCCGCTCCTGGTGAATTGCCCCTCGTTTGACGATGAAGAGACCGACGTGGACGCGTATCTGTCGTCGGTGATCAAGCCGGCGGTGGGTTTCGAAATCCGCCTGGTCTGAACGGAACGGCGACAAGCAACGGCAGAGGTGAATAAAGATGGCTGACATTGTAGGAAAGCTGGTGCGCATTTCGGGCCCGATGATCGCGGCCGACGGCATGACGGGCGTCGGCATGGGCGAAATGGTGCGCGTGGGTAAACTCGGCCTGCTCGGCGAAGTCATCCGTATTGACGGAGACGTCGCGTTCGCGCAGGTGTACGAGGACACCGCGGGTATGTACCTCGGCGAGCCGGTGAAGGCGCTTGGCGCCCCGCTCTCGATCGAGCTGGGACCGGGACTTCTCGGCCAGACCTACGACGGCATCCAGCGTCCGCTGATCGACTTGCAGCGCCAGGCCGGCGACTTCATCGCGCGCGGTCTTACCTCCGACCCGCTCGACTATAAGAAGAAGTGGGCGTGGACGCCGACCGCGCAGGTTGGCCAGGAAGTGAAGGGTGGCGACATCCTCGGTTCCGTGCCGGAAACGGCGCACTTGAAGCATTTCATCATGGTCCCGCCGCGGATCTCGGGCAAGATCACCGAGATTAAGCCGGCGGGCGAATATACCGTGCACGATGTCGTCGCGAAGCTCGACAACGGCAAAGAGCTGACGATGACGCATTTGTGGCCGGTGAAGCGGGCGCGTCCATTCACGCAAAAGCTTGCGTCCGCGGTTCCGTTCGTGACCGGTCAGCGCGTGCTCGACATGCTCTTCCCGATTCCGCTCGGCGGCTCGGCCATCGTGCCCGGCGGCTTCGGCACGGGCAAGACCGTCGTGGAACAGCAGATCTCGAAGTTCTGCAACGCCGACATCATCGTGTATGTCGGTTGCGGTGAGCGCGGCAACGAAATGGCGGACGTGCTGGACGAGTTTCCGCACCTGAGCGACCCGAAGACGGGTGGCCCGCTGATGAACCGCACGATCCTCGTGGTGAATACGTCGAACATGCCGGTGGCCGCGCGCGAAGCGTCGGTGTACACGGGCATTACGCTGGGCGAATACTTCCGCGACCAGGGTTACTCGGTGGCCATGATGGCCGACTCGACGTCCCGCTGGGCCGAAGCGCTCCGCGAAATTTCGTCGCGCCTGGAAGAAATGCCGGGTGAAGAAGGCTATCCGACCTACCTCTCGGCGCGTACGGCAGAGTTCTACGAGCGCACGGGCCGCGTGAAGTGCCTGGGCACCGTGAAGCAGGGCGAAGACGCCCGCACGGGTTCGCTGACGCTCGTCGGCGCGGTATCGCCCGCCGGTGGTGACTTCTCGGAGCCGGTGACGCAGAACTCGATGCGCGTGTCGGGCGGCCTCTGGGCGCTGGACGCGAAGCTGGCGTACTCGCGCCACTATCCGAGCTGTAACTGGAACCTGAGCTACTCGCTGTACTTCAAGGAACTTGAGCCGTGGTTCCGTCAGAACGCGCCGGCCGGCTGGGGCGAACGCCGCCAGCAAGCCGTCGACCTTCTGCAGCGCGACACGGAATTGCAGGAAATCGTGCAGCTCGTCGGTCCCGATGCGTTGCAGGACCAGGAACGTCTGCTGCTCGAATTCGCGCGCATGCTGAAGGAATCCTTCCTGCAGCAGAACGCGTACTCGGACGACGACGCGTACTCCTCGCTGGAAAAGACCGGTCACCTGCTCGATGCATTGCTCTCGTTCTACGAAGCGTGTAGCGCGGCTTTGAAGTCCGGTGTGTTGCTGAATAACTTGCTCGGGCATCCCTCGCGCGAACAAATTGCGCGTCTGCGCGAGTTGAACTCGAACGGATTTGCCGACAAGAAGAAGAAGGTGGTGGAAGACATGAAAGCCGCCATCGAAGGCCTCAAGCAAGCGGCTGCCGCCTGAACCAAGGAGTGACTGAGAATGTCTGCTGAACTGCTCCAGAAGGAATACTGGGACCTTACCTACATCACGGGTCCGCTCGTGTTCCTACGCAATGGCGACCGCTTCCCGACGGGCGCGATCCTCGACCTGAAAATGGCGAACGGCGAAGTCCGTCAGGGCCAGGTGCTTGAAGCGACGACCAAGCACGCGGTCGTCCAGATGCTGCAGGGCACCGTGGGGGTTGACGTGAAGGGCACCGCCGTCTCGCTGAAAAACGAAGGCGCGCGCATCGGCTGCTCGACGGAAGTCATCGGCCGTTTCTTCAACGGCGTCGGTGAACCCATCGACGGCTTGGCGCCAATCGTGCCGGAGTTTGAACGCGAAATCGGCGGCTCGGCCATCAATCCCGTGTCGCGCGACAAACCGAACGACTTCATCGAAACCGGCGTGACCACGATCGACGGTTTCAACACCCTCGTGCGCGGCCAGAAGCTGCCGGTGTTCTCGGGTTCCGGTCTGCCGGCGAACGAACTCGCCAACATGATCGTGCAGCAGTCGCAGGTGCGCGGCGAATCGGAAGACTTCGTGGTGGTGTTCGGCGCGATGGGTCTTACGGCGCGCGAAGTTGAATACTTCCGCCGCTCCTTCGAAGAAGGCGGCCAGGGTTCGCGCGTGGTGACCTTCATGAACAAGGCCGACGACCCGGCGATTGAGCGTATCTTCGCGCCGCGTTGCGCGCTGACGATCGCGGAATACCTCGCGTTCGACAAGGGCTATCAGGTGCTCGTGATCCTCACGGACATGACGGCCTACTGCGAAGCGCTCCGCCAGATTGCCTCGGCCCGCGAAGAAATTCCCGGCCGCCGCGGTTACCCCGGCTATATGTATACCGACTTGTCGACGATTTATGAGCGCGCCGGCCGTATTCGCGGGAAAAAGGGATCGGTCACGCAGATCCCCATCCTGACGATGCCGGACGACGATATTACGCACCCGATTCCGGACCTTACCGGATATATCACCGAGGGTCAGATCGTGCTTGGCCGTGCGCTGCACCGCCAGGGCATCTTCCCGCCGGTGGACATCCTGCCGTGCTTGTCGCGCCTGATGAACAACGGTATCGGCAAAGGCAAAACCGAGGCGTGGCACCGCGAATGGTCAAACCAGTTGTACGCGTCGTACGCCCGCGGGCGCGATGTGCGCAAGCTGATGGCCATCGTCGGTGAAGACGCGTTGACGCCGATGGACAAGAACTACCTGAACTTCACCGTGGCGTTTGAACGCTTCATGGTGGGTCAGGGCTTCAACCGGTTCAAAATCGAAGAAACCTTCGCGCTCGGCTGGAAGTTGATGGGCCTGCTGCCGAAGGGCGAATTGACCCGCGTGAAGCGCGAGATCGTCGAGCAGTACTGGAAGCCGACGACCCCGGCGGATTTCTCGTAATCGAAGAATGATTCCGAGCGAGAGCGAATGCTCTCGCTCATCAGAAACGTGCAGTAGACCGAAGGCCAGGAGAGGACGATGACCGGCGAAGCCGCAACGCGCATGACCTTGATGTCCAAGAAGGGTCAGATCAAGCTCGCGAGCGACGGCGTGTCGCTGCTCGAGGGCAAGCGCGAAGCGCTGCTCAAGGAACTCATCGACCGCGCCAAGCAACTCCGCAGCCTGCGCAACGAACTCCACACCCGCGGCCGCCGCGCCACGATGGCGCTGGCGCTCGCGCGCGCGACGACGGGCACTCCCGCCGTCCGTTCGCTCGCCGTGGCCGGCCAGCGCGACCTGAACCTGCGCGTTGAGACCGAGCGCGTGTGGGGCATGGACCTCGGCAAGATTGATGCGACGAATATCGTGCGCGCGCCGGTGGAACGCGGCGTGGGCCTTTTGGACATGCCGTCGCAGGCGATGGAAGCGGCCGAATCGGCCGAACGCATGGTCGAGCAGCTCGTGCAGTGCGCGCCGCTGGAGCGCAACCTGCAGATCCTCGGCGAGGAAGTGAAGAAGACGAACCGGCGCATCAACGCGCTGAACGAATACCTGCTGCCGAAGCTGCGCGGCGAAGTCGGCCTGATCAAGCGCGTGCTCGAAGAGCGCGAACGCGAAGACACGTTCCGCCTGAAGAAGATTAAGCAGAAGAAGTCCGCGCAAAAGGCCGCCGAGGCGGAAGCCGAAGCCAAGAAACGGGCGTAACGCGCCCGGTGATGCTCCTCGGCGAAATCCTGCACCGCAGCGTCATCCAGCCGAACCTCGCCGCCGTCTCCACCACCGCCGCGATCGACGAACTGATTTCGATGCTCGTGCGCGCGGGCGATTTGGCCCCGCACCAGCGCGATCCCGTGCGCCAGGCCGTGCTGGCCCGCGAATCCTCCGGCGGCACCGCCATGGGCGACGGCGTCGCGCTGCCGCACGGCACCACCGACCGCATCAAGAACATCGTGGGCGCCCTGGGCATCTCGCACAAAGGCCTAGACTTCCACGCGCCGGACGGCCAGCCCGCGCACATCGTCGTGCTGCTCGTCATCCCGCGCAACGAGTTCCACACCTACGTCCGCAACCTCGCCGGCATCGCGCACCTGCTCGAGGACAAGTCCTTCCGCGACAAACTGATCGCCGAGAACGACCCGGACGAAGTCCTGGCGCTCATCCGCCGCGAAGAACACGGGCCGGGCTTTCAGGGTCTGCTGCGGCGGCTGGGGTTTAGGGACTGAGTTCTAGGGCAATCGGATTCCCAAGGTTTCCTCCACTTGGGTCTTCGTGACACCTGCGGCAAGCGGCACCGGCGACCATTCCTTGAGCGATTCGCGTGTGGTGTTGTCACCCCACGCAAACTGATGCTCCGATCCGAGGTATGGGCCTATCGCAAACAGTTGCCACTCCTTTGGATCCGGCCACCCAAACCGCAATTGTTGCTTCAAGACCACCGGAACAGTGGCACCCTCGAGTTCCGGATGGGCTTGAATGAATGGTTGGGTGTAAATAGCGATTCCCTCACCGCCGCTCGAAAGACCTATGCGCCGAGGTTCTCCACTGCTGTTTGCTTGGAATCGGGGGTGGTCGATATATGCGAAGTACGCTACCGACGCACCGCCTTGTTCGGTTATCAAACATTTTGTCGGGTGGATCCAGTACCGATGTGTCGTGGCTGGACCCAAGTACACGGCCCACAAACAGACAAAAATTGACGAAAAGATCCATCCTTTCCATCGGCCAACTACGTCGACGAACTTTTGCGGCCTTGGCGCAAGAGTCAGCGGCAACCGGTCGCTCAGGTGCACCGCGATCGCGGCCACCAGAACGCAGAGCAGAAGAATGACCCAAACGCTCTTGGCGCGCAGCGCCAGGCTCAAGCACCAGGCCAGCCAGAGGTAGGTCGCAACGATTGCGAAAGTGCGGCCAGTGCGGACAAGCCAATGCGCCGTGCGCGGTCCTGCATTCAATGGAGCAACGGAGGGCAAGTCCGGCATGATAGCGCCCTTTGGATGGTCGGCGACCCGTTGACTGTATAGTACACGCGGAATTTAACGGAGAACCACTTGATTCCCGAACGGCTCCTAAGTGGATTGGGCCTCATCTCGCTCATTGCCATCGCGTACGCGCTTTCCGAGGACCGCAAGCGCGTGCCGTGGCGGCTCGTCGGTATCGCGCTCACCTTGCAGGTTGCGCTAGCCCTTCTCTTCTTGCGCACTTCCTTCGGCGAATGGTTCTTCGACGTGATGCAGCGCGGGTTTAACGTGCTTACGTCCGCGTCGAACGAAGGCGCGCGGTTTGTGTTCGGCAACCTGACGCAGCCGTTTACGCTCAAGCAGGACGCGGTCGAAGGCGCGGTACGCCCGATGTTCATCAACGCCGCGCTGGCATTTTCCGTGTTGCCGACCATCATCGTGGTCTCGTGTCTCGCGGGCATCCTGTATCACCTGCGCGTGATTCAGGCCATCGTGCGTGCGATGGCGTGGCTGATGCAGCGCACGCTGAAAACCTCCGGTGCCGAAACCTTTGGCGCGGCGCTGCAAATCTTCACGGGCATCGAGTCCATGCCGGCGCTCAAAGGCTATCTGCAGACCATGACGCGGTCCGAGCTGTACACGGTGATGATGGCGTTCATGGCGAGCGTGGCGACGAACGTATTGCTGATCTACGCGACCTTCGGCGCGGAGCCGGGACATCTGATGGCGGCGTCCGTGATGAGCGCGCCGGCCGCGATCCTGATCGCGAAGATCATGGTGCCGGAACGCGAGACGCCGCTGACGCTGGGCTCCGGGAAAATTGCCGTGCCGGTGGATACGCACAACGTCGTCGATGCGGCCGCGCGCGGCGCGTCGGACGGCGTATCCCTCGCGCTGAACGTCGGCGGCCTGCTGATCGCGTTTGTGAGCGTCGTCTATTTGATAAACTGGGGCTTCGACGCGGTAACGGGCCGCACGTTCACCGAACTCGCCGGCTACGTGTTTCGCCCTTTCGCGTTTTTGATGGGCGTGCCGCGTGAAGATGTGGCCGCCGTGGGCAATCTGCTGGGCACCAAATCGATTCTCAACGAGTTCATTGCGTATTCCGACATGAAAGCCCTCATCGACCAGGGTGCGCTCCAGCCGCGCAGCGTGACCATCGCGACTTACGCCCTCTGCGGCTTCGCGAACCCCGGCAGTTTGGGCATTTTGCTGGCCGGATTGTCCGGCCTCATCCCCGAGCGCCGCGGCGACCTCGCGACACTCGGCGTGAAGTCGCTTGTCGGCGGGACCATCGCAACGTTCATGACGGCGTGCATCGCCGGGATACTCGGCTAATGGCTGAATCGATTCCTCCGCGCTTGCTCACGATCGCCGGCAGCGACAGCGGCGGTGGCGCGGGCATTGAAGCGGACCTGAAGACCTTTACGACGCTGCAGGTCTTCGGCATGGCGGCGGTCACGTCCATTACCGCGCAAAACACGATGGGCGTGCACGGCGTGCACGATATTCCAGCCGCGACGGTGGCGCAGCAGATCGACGTCGTCGCGCAGGACATCGGCGTGGATGCCGCGAAAAGCGGCATGCTTTCGAGCGCGGCGATCATCGAAGCCGTGGCGGACGCTATTCAGCGGAACGGGATCAAAAAGTACGTGCTGGATCCTGTGATGATTTCGGAAACCGGTCATCGTCTGCTGCTCGAAGACGCGATCCAGTCGCTGAAACAGCTCCTAATACCGCTCTCGATCCTGATCACGCCAAACATCGCCGAAGCGCAGGCACTCACCGGTATTGAAGTAAAAGATGAAGAGTCTCAAAAGGACGCGTGCCGCGCGATTGCCGATCTCGGAGCGGATACCGTACTGATCAAGGGCGGCCACATGAGCGGACCGCAGTCCACGGACCTGCTCTACGGCGGTGGCTACTTCGTTGAGTTCTCCGCGCCACGCATCGACACGCGCAACACCCACGGCACCGGCTGCACCTATGCCGCGGCGATCGCAGCCTTTCTGGGACACCAACAACTGCTGCCCGAGGCGGTGCGTATTGCCAAGCAGTATGTTACGGAGTGCATCCGGCGCGGATTCGCGCTGGGCCAGGGCGCGGGGCCACTGAACCATTTCTGGCCCATGCAGCAGCAGGTGAAGGATTCACAAGGGCAGTGAGCTTCATCGAGCGCCTCCAACGAGACGAAGTGTTCCGCCGCGAGCAATTCCCGATCTCGGCGAATTCCATCTTCATGTCGCACGCCAGCGTGTCGGCGCTGCCCAAAATGGTGACCGACGCGATGCGGGAGTTCTGCGACCGCCAAGCGCACGAGCACCAGGAATCGGCATGGTCCGTGGCGCGCGTGAACGAGACCCGCGTGCTCGCGGCCAGGCTGATTGGCGCGCACGCGGATGAGATCGCGCTGCTCGGCCCGACGGCGCTTGGTCTCGGCATGGTGGCGCACGGCCTCAGTTGGAAACCCGGCGACGAAGTGGTCGCCTATTTCCATGACTACCCAACGAACGTGTACCCCTGGCGCGCGCTGGAATCGCGTGGTGTGAAATATGTCCCCGTGAATCCCGCGGTTCCCGGAGTCATTACGTGGGACGCCGTGGAGCGTGCGTTGACGCCGCGCACGCGGCTCGTCTCGCTGGCGTCGTCCCACTTCGTCACCGGCCGCCGCATTGACATCTCCGGTATCGGGAAACGGCTGCGCGAACGCGGAATCCTGTTCTGTCTCGACGGCATACAGACGGTGGGCGCTTTCCCGACGCCGGTCGAGTACGTCGATTTCATGGCCGCCGCAGCGCACAAGTGGCAATTGGGGCCGGGTGGCATCGGCATATTTTACGTGCGCCGCGCGGTGCGCGACCAATTGCCACCCGTGCTGTTCGGCGGCGCGAATGTGGTCTCGCCGGACCACCTCACGCAGCCGGCGATGGAATTTGTTTCCGATGCAAAGCGCTATGAATCGGGTGCGTTGAACTGGATCGGCATCCACGGTTATTGGGGCGCGCTGAAACTCATTCACGAAGCCGGACCCGACGCCATCGCCGCGCGCCTGCTCGCGATTCGACAGCGATTGCTCGATGGCCTGCGTCCGCTCGGGTTCCGATCGTATGTAGACGATGCCGATGCGGGTGGGACTTCACCCTCGGGCGTTGTTGCCGTGTGGCATCCCGATCGCGATATGAAAACCGTGTACGAGCACCTCTTAGCGCATCGTGTGATGGCGTCGCATCGCCACGGGCCGGACGGCCGCGCGCTGGTGCGGTTCTCGCCGCATTTCTACAACACGGACGCCGAAATCGCCCGCGCAATAGACCTGTTGCGGTAAATTTCACTACAATAGTATCGATTCTAGGGGCGGCCCCGGTGGCCGCCCTCCTGCTTAGTGAAGGACCCTTCGATGCGAAATATCCTCATTCTCGGCGCCTGCCGCACGCCCATCGGCGCGATGTCCGGCGCGTTCACGAACGTCAGCGCGGTTGAACTCGGCACCGCGGTCGCCACGGGCACGCTCGGGCGAACCGGCGCGAAACCGGATCAGATCGACGAGGTGATCTTCGGCAACGTGCTGCAGGCGGGGCAGGGACAGAATCCCGCGCGGCAGATTTCGATGAAGACCGGCATTCCGAAGGAAGTGCCGTCGTTCACTGTAAACAAAGTCTGCGGCTCCGGCATGAAGGCGATCGAGCTCGGCTGGCAGAGTATCCAACTTGAGCGCAACGGCGTCGTTCTCGCGGGCGGCACGGAAAACATGACGCAGGCGCCGTATCTCCTGCCGTCGCTGCGCGCCGGTGCGCGCATGGGCGATGTGCCGGCGGTCGACAGCATGGTGTTCGACGGCCTGACGGATATCTTCAACCGGTATCACATGGGCATCACGGCGGAGAATGTCGCGCAGCAATACAACATCAGCCGCGCGGACCAGGACGCCTTCGCGTACCAAAGCCAACAAAAAGCCGGCAAGGCGATCGCGGCGGGCACGTTCAAGGACGAAATCACGACCATCGTGATCAAATCCAAAAAAGGCGATACGAAAGTCGATACCGACGAGCATCCGCGCCCGGACACGACCCAGGAAAAAATGGGCGCGCTGCGCGCGGCCTTCAAGCCAGACGGCACCGTGACGGCGGCGAACGCCTCGGGCATCAACGACGGCGCGGCGAGCGTGCTGCTGATGCCGGAAGATAATGTGCCGGCGGGCATCAACGCGTCGAACGCGGTGTACCTGCGCGATGTGCGCTCCAGCGGCTGCGACCCGGCCACGATGGGCCTCGGCCCGATCGGCGCGACGCGCAAACTGCTGAAACACGCTAACCTGAAGGTGTCGGACATCGGCCTGTGGGAGCTGAACGAGGCCTTCGCGTCGCAGTCTCTCGCCGTCGTGCGCGAGTTGGGCATCGACCCGTCGCTCGTGAACGTGAACGGCGGCGCGATTGCGCTCGGCCACCCCATCGGCTGCAGCGGCGCGCGCATCATTGTGACGCTGATCCACGAGATGAAACGGCGCAACGTGCGGTACGGCGTCGCCGCGATGTGCATAGGCGGCGGTCAGGGTATCGGGTGTCTTATCGAGAATAAGAGCTAAACGCCTCCGGCCGCAGGGCCGTGAAAGGGTTACGTGTCGCCGGAAGAACAAACGAAGCGAGGAGTGTTCTATGCACTCTTCGCCTATTCCTTCTGGGGCCTGATTCCCGCCTACTACAAGTTCTTCCAGCACATCTCCGCGAATGAAATGACGGCGCACCGCGCACTGTGGAGCGCGGTTCTCGGCTTCGGCATGTTGATGGCGCTCGGCCGGATGCCGGACTTCCTGAAGATTTATCGCCAGCCGAAACTGCTAGGTCTGCTCTTCCTCAGCGGCATCTGCATTTCGTCCAACTGGCTGATGTTCCTATGGTCAGTCGCGAACAACCGCATGGTCGAAGCCTCAATGGGCTACTTCATCAACCCGCTGTTCAGCGTGATGCTCGGTGTGGTGCTGCTGGGCGAGCGCCTGCGCAAGGGCCAGGTGGTGGCGATCGCGCTCGCGGCGATCGGTGTCGCCTATATCGTGATCAGTTATGGCTACGTGCCGTGGCTCGCGATCCTGCTGCCGTTTACCTTCGGCATGTATGGCTTCATCCGCAAGCACACGCCGGTGGACTCCATCAGCGGGTTGACAGCCGAGACCAGCTTCATGCTTCCGATTGCGCTCGGATATATAGTCTGGCTAACAGTTCGCGACTCGAGTCACTTTGGAACGACCGGTGCGGGCGACACGGCCTTTCTTATTTCCGTCGGCCCCATTACGCTGCTGCCGTTGACGTTATTCGCGGCCGCAGCCCGCCGCGTGCGTCTGGCGACGCTCGGCCTGCTCCAATACCTGTCGCCGTCGTTCACCTTCCTGCTGGCCGTGCTGGTGTACGACGAGCACTTCGACCAGGTGAAGATGGTCGCCTTTATGTTCATCTGGGCCTCGCTTTTCATCTACACGCTCGAAGGGGTACGATTCAGCCGGTTGGGCGCGCCGCGCGCCCAGGCGAGTCCCATCCCGGAGTAAGCTCATGCGCGTGTCTGCCCGGCCCGGTTCGTTGTCCTTCCTGTTTGCTTTCGTGTTCATGGCCGCGCGCGTTGCGCTGGCGCAGGAACACGACCACAGCGAGCACCAACACGGCGATCCCTCGGAACCGCCGAAGCCCACGCGCACCGTGCAAATCGGGCCCACGGGCATTCCGATGGATGAGCCGGAAGGCGTCGACGTCGAAGTAAAAATTTACGACGTGCACACGCAGCACCTGGATCGGCCGCTGAAGCTGGTGGAGTTCGAAGCGCCCGCGATTGGGCGTGTAACGAAGTACATGGTGTTGCTGCCGGCGGACTATGAGACTTCCGGAAAAGTCTATCCCGTGCTTTATCTGCTGCATGGCTTCTCGCAGAACTACACCGTGTGGCCGATTATGGGCATCGGCTCGCACGTGGGCAACAAGGACCTCATTGTCGTCATGCCGGACGGCGGCAACTCGTGGTACATCAACTGGGCCGAGAGCGAAGGCGAAGAACTGAACAACTGGGAAGACTTCGTCATCTACGATCTTATCCACAGCGTGGACCAAACCTTTCGCACGGTGCCTGCGCGCGAAGGGCGCGCGATTGCCGGCTTGTCGATGGGCGGCTACGGCGCACTGACGATCGGGCTGCGGCACCCGAACTTGTTCTGCTCGATCGGTTCGGAAAGTGGCGCGCTGGACTATGCGCGCGCCGCGCGGACCCGCCTTGAGGGCGGTGAGCCACCGATAAAAAACGAAATCCCAGCGCCGCGTGACGATGATCGCGACTCCAACGTCCCCGATCTCATCAAGATTCCCGGATTCACGATGCAGCACGAGCGTTATCCGCATGGCTTCGCGTTCAAGACCGTCGAAGATGCGATGAAGTACGATCCGTTTGAGCTGGTGAAGCAGGTGCCGGTGAAGTATCTGCCGCATATCTATATGGACTGCGGTCTGGACGATGGTCTGCTGAACACGAACCTCGAATTCGCGGCGCTGCTGATGGCGAACAAAGTCCCCTTCGCCTACGCGCAAACGCCCGGCGCGCACGGCGCGAACTACTGGACCCGCGAACTCGCGACCGAGGTCAACGTGCAGTATGTGGTGCTGGAGCGCAACGTGAAGGCGTGGATGATTCGGCAGGCGGCGGAAGAAGTCGGCCAGATGCCGGAAGGCGCCGTGCCCGCGGAGCCGACGACGGAAGAACACCAGCACTAACTACCAGACTACATCCGCCCCATCTGCACCGGCGCGCCGACGAGAAACCGGCGGACGTATTCGAGGGAGACGGTCGCCAGGCGGCCTTGCATGATTTCGTTGGTGCCGGCACGACCGACGGCCCATTCTTCGGCGCCGTTGGGGTGAACGAAAGAGACGATGGTCACGCCTTGCCGCGGGTCGGACACGACGCTCAGCCCGCAGGTGGCCTGAAATTCTTCGCGGACGGACTCCGCCAGTTTGCGCGCCGCGCGCTCGATGGAGCTCACGTCTAGCGACTCGATGCGATACACACGGTCGCCGGAGAATTGCGTCGCATTGGCGGCCGTTAAACGCGCGCCAATCATGCCGCCCGAGGCGGTCTCCGCAACGGCCATGGTCCAATCGCGCTCGGCGAGATGCCGGTTCACGACACTCTCCACCGTGTCATCGTCCACGCCCATGATGAGGTTCGGCAATCGCTTGCGGACTTCGGCGTCCACGGGGTCGATCAGCGCGTCGGCCTCTTCGCGCGTGCGCGCCTTGGCCGCAATGCGAATGCGCACGAAGGCCGGATTCGCGAGGACACCGACAGTCGGGTTTTTCCCGTTCAGGATTAGATCGCCGATGATCTGATCCACTTGCGACTCACCGAGTCCGCAGACCTTAAGCACGCGGTAGTGAATCAACCCATCCAATTGATATTTCTTTTTGAGCCACGGAATCACGCTGTCTTTCAGCATCGGCTCAAGTTCGCGCGGCACGCCGGGCATGCACACGACAACCCCTTGCGCATCGTCGACGATCAGCCCTGGCGCGGTGCCGTTTGGGTTGTCGACCACGATCGCGCCGCGCGGCACCATGGCCTGGCGCTTGTTGTTCTCGGTGATCTTGAGGCGATATCGCACAAACAAGGACTCGATGTGCGTGAAGATGTCCTCGTGGTATTCCAGCGGGCGCTGCAACACTTCCGACACGCACTCGCGCGTGATGTCGTCTTCCGTCGGCCCGAGGCCGCCCGAGCACAGCACGACGTCGGAGCGTTTCAGCGCATCGCGCAGCGCGTTCACGATGCGCTCCGTGTTGTCCCCCACCGTTGTCTTCTGGTAGAGGTCGATGCCGTTGTCCGCGAGCACGCGGCCCATGAAGGTCGCGTTGGTGTCTTCAATTTGCCCGAGCAAGAGCTCGGTGCCGATCATCATGATTTCCGCTTTCATGCGGGCTACTTCTCCACGATACGCGGTGCGGGTTCTATGGGCGGCTCAGGTTCATGCGCATTCGGCGGCGCGAGGGCGCCCGGCATGGAGTCGGATGTGGCGTCACCGGCCGCGTGTTCGTGCCGGTGCATGCTGGGGAACATTGAGGGTACCTGCGTGAACACGGTGCGGTTGCCAAAGGCGTGATACCGCAACACGAGCGAGAACAGGTAGACCCACGCGAGCAGCTTGCTCGCTGTAACGAAGAGGATCACGCCCTGCAGATACCGATCTTCCACCGCGCCGAGGTCGAGCACGAGCGCCAGTAGGGTCCGGCGGCCCTGCAGACTCGAACGCAAGGCCGGCAACTCCAGAAAAGCCACCAGGGCCAGCAATGCGACTTCGAGCGCCTTCCCCTGCGATAGGTACGGGGTGAGTCCGGCGAACCGGCAACGCCGGTAGGCGAACAGCGCGATGTACAGCGAGAACGTGACCGTGATGATGGCGGAGGAGTTGACCAGCGCGTTGTATGGCGAAACGCCACCCGCCTGGCGAAACAGAGAAAAGAAAAGTTCGGGGGCCAAGCCGATCGTAAAGAACGCGAACCAGAATGCGAGGGTCAGCAGATCCCAAACATCACGGCGATCTTCACCCACGCAACTTCTCCAAGGCTTGTTCGGCGCGGCGCGGAGCCGCAGGCAGACGTTCATTCCAACAAAGGGCTAAAAGGCTTGTCAAACCCCACCGTAATGCACAGTTCAGGACGCCGCGCGTTCTTCCCCACCGCGCTGGCGGCGCAGTTTCTCGATGTAAATGTGCAGAATGGAAATGTCCGACGCGCGCACGCCGGGCACGCGCGCGGCCTGGCCAAAATTGACTGGACGGATCTCGCTCAGGCGCTGGCGGCTCTCGGCCGGAAGACCGGGTACGCTGGCATAGTCGAAGTCTTCCGGCAAGGGCAGACGTTCGGCGCGTTCGAATTTTTCCTGATCGCGCTGCTGCCGCTCGATGTAGCCCTGGTACTTCGCCTGGATTTCCACCTGCTCGGCGGCTTCAAATCCGAGTGGCGCGGGCGGGGGCGTAAGCGCCCAGACGTCGCGCAGGGTGACATCCGGCCGGCGCAGCAACCGTGACGCCGGCTGAGGCTCGGCAAGCGCTTCGCAACCGCGCGCAGCCAACACTTGATTCACTTCGGCGGACGGCATCAGCGTCACACTGCCGAGCCGCTGCAGTTCTGTTGTCGCCACGATATCTTTCTCGCGCACGCGCTGCTTGAAGGCTTCGTCCGCGATCCCGTAATGCGCGAGCCGGAGGTCGGCATTGTCGTTACGCAACAACAACCGATACTCCGCGCGCGAGGTAAACAGGCGGTACGGCTCGATGACGCCGCGCGTGACCAAGTCGTCCACCAGCACACCGAGATAGCCCTCGCTGCGCGAGATAAACAGCGGCGCCTCGTCGTTCAGTTGCCGCACGGCGTTCAGCGCGGCATACAAGCCCTGCGCGGCGGCCTCCTCGTAGCCCGAGGTGCCGTTCACCTGTCCGGCGTGGTACAGCCCACGCACGCGCTTGGTTTCGAGCGTTGGCTTGAGCTGCGTGGGCGGGATGAAGTCGTACTCCACGGCGTATCCGGGCCGCACGATTTCGGCCTCTTCCAGACCGGGAATTGTGCGCAGATACGCGAGCTGCACTTCCTCCGGCAGGCTGGTGGAGAGACCGTTCACATAGACTTCGGCCGTGGTGAGGCCTTCCGGCTCGAGAAACACGCGGTGCTCCATGCGATCCGGGAACCGCATCACTTTGTCTTCGATGCTCGGGCAATAGCGCGGACCAATCCCCGTGATCACGCCGGCATAAAGCGGCGACTTGTCCAGATTCTTGCGAATTACCTCGTGTGTGCGATCGTTCGTATACACGAGCCAGCAGAGCTCGTTCTTTGGCTTGAAGGTCTCGATGGGAGTCGCGAACGAAAACGGCCGCGGCTCGTCGTCTCCCGGCTGCGGCGTCATCACATCTACATTGATGCTTCGCCGGTGAATGCGCGGGACGGTGCCTGTCTTCATGCGGCCGATCTGGAAACCCAGCGAGCGGTAGGTGTTCGACAAAATCTTCGCGTTCATCTCGCCGCCGCGTCCACCCTCGATCTGTGTCATACCGAAATGCAGCTTGCCGCCCAGGAAGGTGCCGGAGCATACGATGACCGCGCGCGCCTGAATCTCCTGCCCGATGGCTGTGCGAATGCCCTGCACGACACCGTCGCGCACGATGAGGTCATCCACCATCACCTGCTTCAGGTCGAGGTTCGGCTGCATGTCGCAGACGAATTTCATGTCCTGCGCATACGCGTGGCGATCGGCCTGCGCGCGCGGCGAATGCACGGCGGGGCCTTTGGAGCGGTTCAGCATTTTGAACTGGATGCCGGTGCGGTCCGTGCAGCGGCCCATCTCGCCGCCGAGGGCGTCGATCTCGCGCACCAATTGGCCTTTTGCGATGCCGCCGATCGCGGGGTTGCACGGCATCTTGGCGAGCGCGTCCAGCGCCATTGTGGCGAGTAAGGTGCGCTTGCCCATGCGCGCCGACGCGAGCGCCGCCTCGACGCCGGCATGGCCCGCGCCCACCACGATGATGTCGTATTCCGATCGCATGAGGGTTCTTTCGAGTGACTGAATATCGCCGTAAAAGGGCCGTCTATTCTATGTGATTTCCGGTCGGTGCTGCGAGTACGTTGCGTCTTTTACGGAAACATGTAGAATGGACGCGGGAAAGGTCTTTGAGTGCCGCACATGGGCGCGCGAAGGCCGGAGTGACGCTAGGCGGGCGCGAAGAGGCATTGAACGGATCCGGCGGCGTGCGCTAAGATCGGGAATTCGTCAGGCGGCGGCATAGCCAAATGGTAAGGCAGCAGCCTGCAAAGCTGTGTATTCCCGGTTCAAGTCCGGGTGCCGCCTCCAATTTACCTCTCACACCGCCGCTGAACGGGCGAGTGGTGGAATGGCATACACGACGGACTTAAAATCCGTTGCTCGCAAGGGCTTGAGGGTTCAAATCCCTCCTCGCCCACCCACCGCACCGGCACTCCCTCCCCCATGCAGTAGACTTACACACGGCGGATTATGGCGAAGATACTGATCGTCGACAAAGACAAAGACATGGCCACGCGCGTGGCGCAGGGGCTGACCCAGGCCGGGCACAACTGCGCCGTGCGCCAGCGCGGCCGTGAAGCGCTCACCATCATCGAAAACGAAGCCCTCGACCTCGTGCTCGTCGACCCGATGCTGGCCGATCTCTCCGGCTTTGAACTTTGCCGGCGCGTCCGCCGCGCGTCCGAGTTGTTCCATCTGCCGATCGTGTTCTTCTCGACCATGAGCAACCCGGAAGAAATCGAGCATGCGCTCGCGCAGGGCGCCGACGACTTCATTCCGAAACCGTCCGACATCGGCCAGATTGTGCTTCGCGTCAACAATCTGCTGGCCTCCGCGCAGTCCGATGCGTATGTGGACCCCGTCACCGGCTTGCCCGACAACGACGAGACGCGGCGCCGGCTGCAATTGCGCATCACGCGCGGCGATACCTTTGCGTTGCTGTATGTGGAGCTGCTTGGCGTGCGCAAACTAACCCAGGAAAAAGGCACGCAGGCGCGCGACAAGGCCCTGCGCCACCTGGGCCGCGCGCTCAGCCTGACCAGTGAAGGATTCAAGGAAGAAACGTTTTTCGCGGGCCACATGGGCGGCGGATTCTTCCTGTGCCTGATGCAGCCGGACGAAGTCGCCGAATACGGACCGAAATTGCTCAAAAGCTGGCGCAAGCATCAGAGTTCGCTACGTGAGACGCTCGGCTATCCGCCGGCGGACAGCGGCGTGGACATCGCCAGCGAATTTCTTGACCTGGTGATTTGCTCTACAACGAAGCCGGAAGGCGCAACGAGTTCTGCACAGGATCTGCTAGATACGCTCTCGCGCATTCGGCGCAGCGTCCCACAGGAAACCGGCGGCATCCACCTCGACCGCCGGCATTAACGCGCGAGGAAACACGGCGTGCGAGTGGCAACGTTCCCGCGCCCAAACCCGTCATGGTACAAACCTTGAAACCGCCCCCTGCGTTTGTTATGCTCGCGGGCCGTGGTTGAAAGACCACACGCACGACTGTCGCGGGGTGGAGCAGCCTGGTAGCTCGTTGGGCTCATAACCCAAAGGTCGTAGGTTCAAATCCTACCCCCGCTACCAACTTGATTCTCTGAGACTTACGACTTTCGTAAGTCTCTCTTTTTTTGCCCAAACCCCCGTTTTTGCCCCCAACTGTACAGTACTTTGTACAGTACGGCACCGGGAGAGGAGCTCTAAAGAAAGACGTCGCCTGCGCCCATTGCAACTGCTCAACCGGTCTATACCGATGGGAGCGCAGCAATGGCTGGACTACAGAAACGAGGCAGGATTTACTACGCAATCTACCGGGCCGGCGGCCGGGAACGGCGCAAGTCCCTGGAAACGGATTCCTACCAGGTGGCGCGGGCCCGCTTGCGCAAAATCGAGACATCCCTCGCCCGCGGGGGCGACGGCGGACTGCCGACCAAGACCCCGCTCCACGAGATCGTCCAAGCGTACTGTCAATTTCTACAGACGACCAAGACGCGCGCCTCCACCCGTGCCAACCTGTCTTACCTGCGATGGACCTTCGGCCCGCTCTGTCCTGAATTGAAGGGCACCGGCCGGCAGGAGAAACCTGGCGTCACGCGGGAGCGCCGGCGCGCACCCCGCCTTGAGGCCAACTATCTCGAAGAACTCACAACGGGGATGGTCTCGGAATTCATCACGCAGATCGCGCGCGTACGCGGGCACTCGCCCAAGACCTCCAATCGCTACCGGGAAGTGCTCATGCGCATGATCAACTGGGCGGTGTCTCAACGCGGCGTCCGGATGCCGGACGAGCGCAATCCCGTGTCCAAGGTCGAACGCTATCGCGTGCCTGCGCCCAAAATTGAGTTTATGTCGATATCCGAGATCGAGGCGCAGCTGGATGCGCTCAAGGAACATCCGCAGCTTCAGGCTATGGTCGCCGTCTATATCTACGCAGGGCTGCGGCGGGAAGAAGCGCTGTGGTTGCTCAAGGAAGATGTCGCCCTGGATAGCACTGCCGGCGGGCTGATCCGGATCCATGCCAAGACCGTGGCGGGCGCCTTCTGGGAACCCAAGACCAAGACGAACCGGGGCGTGCCTATCAGTGCTGCGTTGCGATCATTTCTGAGCCGATATACGCCACCGGAGTCCTCAGCGGGGTGGTATTTCCCAAGCCCTCAAGGGATGCGTTGGGACCCAGACAATTTCTCCGCGCACTTGCGTTGCGTCAACGAAAAAATGAATCTGCGGTGGAACAACATGATCTACCGCCACACCTTCGGAAGCCAGCTGGCGATCAAAGGAGAGAGCCTGTACAAGATTGCCACGCTCATGGGTAATTCGCCTGAGATCTGCCGGCGTCACTATGCTGCGCTTTCGCCCGAGTCTCTGGTGGACACCGTGGAATTCATGGCGACTCCAGAGGTGAGCGATGCGCCGTCCAATGTCGTTGCATTTGAAGCCGAAAGAGTCAGGCGAATGGAAGGGAAACGCACCTAAGAAGATGACGTAAGAACCCTACCCCTCCCGCGAATGAGTTCGGCTGCGCTCATAGGCGACCACTTCATCCAGGGGATATCGGACAAGCCCATTTCTGCCGGATCCCAGGTTAACGCGCGAGACACCGGCGCGATCCAGGATGCGTTGTGCCGTCGTCCGGGAACACGCCCAGCGCAGGGCCACGTCTCGCGGGGACAGGAGCACCCCGGCGTGGACGGGCGCCGCGACGCCTTTTACGCCTTCTCTGACGGCGTTCATGGAGTATCACTCCGGTTTGGGACAGGGTGCGTGAGGATCGCCGATCCCGCGGCCTACGACATCCTCGAAAGCACGAGGACCAGAATCTGCCTGAGCACCGTCAACCCGGCACCCAATACACATAGGAGGACCCTCTCGGAAACAGGTCGTTTGATTAGACGATGGGTCCAGCGACGAACCAGAGCCAATGCAGGTCGAGTAGAGGCATCGATTGCCGCGTAAATCTCCGTCCTACGTCCACGTGCGGACGTTCCCAGCAAGAAGCCGGCGATGATGAGCAACAAACAGCCATCCAGCGCCCACAGGGCGACGAGGACAGGAACGGTTGTAACCTGCAGCGGTACGACAATCATAAACGGCGAATCCTTCCTGCCATACGATGGAATTCACGGACCAAGCGCTCTTTGTCTCCGATCCACCGGTACCGCTTCGTTCCGTCGGGATACTCGGACGCGATATCTTTAAGCAGATCTTCATCCACGTCGGCAGAATTGCCTCCGATGCCGACACATTCGAGAACTGCGCGGCCCTTGATCGCAGACGCGACCGATCGAGGACTGCGCCCGGTGTTATGGCCATCGCTAAGAAGAACGACCTGCGTTTCACCGCTGTGGCCGCGGATCATGTCCAGCCCAGCCTGCAGTCCTGCTCGCATATTGGTCTCTCCGAACGTGTCAATCCTGTTGATGGCACTTCGGAGGATTTGAAGTTCATACGATGGGGTCGGCGCACAATACGCCAAAGCCAGATCGCCAAAACCAATAATCGACACGAGTGCCTGGGCATCCTCCGCCGCGAGCCGTTCACAGAACTTTTCGGCCGCTTCCTTGGCTCCGTCCAGGCGGCTCGGCGACCAATCTGTGCACGTCATGGAGCCGGAACAGTCCAGCACGAGGCACGAAAGACGCACACCAGCACCGTGCGGTGGCTGTTCGTAGGCAACCGGAGCGGTGTTATCCGCAAAACGCCTGATTCGTTCTACCAGGTTCATTGTTTCTTCCTCCGATTTTGGAAAGTCGCAACCAAGCTAGACCAGCGCCGGTTTCCCCCTGGGCTTGATCCCCTTCTTGTAATCGACGGCTATGGTCGCGTGCTTCTTCGAAATGAGATCTGTCGCCGTGGCAGTGACCATTCCGTTGGAGTCAATCCGATACTCCACCTTAATGCGCTGCGAACAGTGCATCTCTTTGGGAAGATTTTCCAGACGCAGCTCACCGATGAGCAGACAGTCGTCTCGGCTGGCTCCGGACTCACCCTGGAGGATTTCGATGACCGCTTCCGTCTGATCGACATCTTCCAGCGCAAAGAGGTCGGACTTCTGGCAGGGAATGGGCGAGTTCTGCTCGATGATGACCGCGTTAACCATCTGCGTCCGGTTTCCCCCTCCCTCGACGACGCAGCAGCCGACACCATGCGCCGTCACGTCACGAACGAACATTTCGGGCACCGGAATGACTTGCCCCCGGATCGTGGCGGAACGGCCTTCTTCGGCGAGTGCGGAAATACACGCAAGCGCCGCCCCGTATGCAATGGCCTTCTTGGGATCGATGTCCTGCCTGGGGGTGAGACCCGTGGCCTTCGCCACGATTTCCTGGACGTAGGGAAACCGTGACGTCCCTCCCACCATCAGGATGTGACGCAGATCGCCAGTAGAGAATCCTGCCGCCTTGATGGCTGCTTCGGTGGTCACGATGGACTTCTGGATGAGCGGCTCGATTTCCTTGTGGTAGTCCGGCTGGGAAATCTCGACGACGATCTGTTTACCCTTGTGCCCCAGTGCGCACGACACCTTGGGGCGGTGAGCCAACGAGAGTTTGACCTCTTCCGCCTTGTTATCGAGTTCATAGTGGAGCAACGGATCTTCGCTACGGTCGGGAAGCGCTCCAAACTTTTTCTCGAGGTCGTGGACCAGCCGCCGGCGGATGGGTTCATTTAGATCATTTCCACCAAGCTGCGGAACCCCTTCGGTTGCGCGTACCGTCATCTGCCCGCCGTTCACTTCCACGACCGAGGCGTCGAAGGTACCACCTCCAAAGTCATAGACGACAAAGCGATCTTCGTGTCTCGACTTTTCGATCGCATACGCATAGCCCGCCGCAGTCGGCTCGGGGACTACACGCAACACGCTGATGCCGTTCCGGCTGAACGCCTCCAAAAGCGCTTGCTTGGCATCGTCGCGGAAGTTCGCGGGACACGTCGCGACACATTCATGCATCGACTTTCCGGTGGACTTTTCCGCATCGGTTTTGATGTGGGCGATAAGCGCTGCCAACGCGTCGGTGGCGGTAAAGTGCCGGTCCGGCAGGAGCGACTCGTTCGAGCCCAACCGGAGCTTAAAATTGCGTAAGCAACGCTCGGGGTCGAGGTAGCCTTGCTCAACGGCATCGGTACCCACGAGTACCGGCCCGGACGCCGATACGTATACGGCGCTTGGGGTCTCGTCCTGGCCTCTGTCGTTGCCGATAATCGTCGGCTTGCCCGCGGCATCAATGGTCGCAGTCTTGGTCCTAGTCGTACCCTCGTCTATACCAAACATGGCGTACCCTCCGGCCCCTTGGGTTTCTCGCTGCTCACCGCGTACACGTACGCGGCAACACCTTCCGGCCGGAGCAATTTTGGCCCCCGCCGAAATCCCGGCAGTAGACGTTCGGCAATGCGTCCATGCATGTCACTGGCCTCGATGGGGACGCGCTTGAGACAACTCTGCGACGACGGATCGAAGCAATCCCCGACACACTCGTACGGTTCGACTCCAAACCGGGCCAGTTCATTTTCGAGTTCCACAAGGTCCGCACGTACAATTTCCCCCGAGCAATCATCGACTTCCATTCCCGCCAACGCCCGGCGCCTGCGGTCCACCATGGACACCAGCGTCCGAAGAGCGGGCCCCAGCACCTCCCGCTCGTAGAACGACTCGCTGAGTGAGCGGTTCTTTTCTTGCAAGTCCGCCAGCGCACGCTCGAGGGTTTGCAAATCGGCCAGTCCTTGTTCAATACGCGCGATTCGGTCGGCGATCACGCGAGCTTCCGCAGCCAAGTCATTGAGCAAATCGCCGAACGCGTTCTGCCGGTCGATCAATTCCTGCGGCAAGCGCAGCGCGAGGACAGCCCGGACTTGGTAATCGCGAGCGAGATCTCCAAACACCGCTACTTCGTCACCCGGGCTTCTTGGTTTCGGTTCGTGCGTGCCGGTTGTTGAAGCATGCTTGCTTCCATTTTCCTGATGTCTCTGCATCGCTCCTCCTCCACTCCAGCGCGTTGTGCGCCATCACCCTTATAGACCGTCGTCGCTGGAACTATGGCCCGCGGTTACGCCGGTTGTTTTCCAGGACGAGCTTCGTGATTGCCACAACTGCAACGAGGACAACGCCGAAGGCCACGAGACCGCGTACCTGTTCATCCGGATCGTGACTTGGTCCGATGTATTGAATCGCAGCGATGAACTGCACGATGGGCCGGCTATAGCGGACTAGAACCACGGTTGCCGCCACGGTAAGCAAGGCCGCGAGTACGTTGTGCCACAGAATCTGCATCGGGCGCCCTCCCTCCCCTGTATGAAGTCCGATCACGCCAACCAGGGATTTTCGGATTAATGGCTACCGGACATTCGTCACTGTCCTAAATAGACCGAAATCGCGGATCATCCGGACTGCAGGGCCTAACGCCAGTACTCGAATTTCAAGCGGTTGCCTGCCCACAAGGGGCTGGTCGATTCGCTTAAGACGTCGGAAGACGCTTCCCGCGACGTTCTTGTTCGGTACAACAATTAAGAGCAACTGCGCGCCCAGCGCCATTGCTTTTCGGACATCATTCGCGACTCGGTGTGGAGACCGCTCAGCCTCGCAAACCAGGCGCAGACCATCGCAGGACGCAAATATGTCTACGTACGAAACGTGAGGTCCTATCTTTATTGGATACTCGGTGTGAACGCTCATGCCCAACTCCCGCAGGACACGGGCCACCGGTTCGACCAGGACTTTGTTGTGCAGGTAGCCACCTCTCATACCGCTACCTTCCCGGTTCGCCGGTCGCGGGCAAGAGTTCTAACGCGGGTTCTAAAACCTCGAGTACGATCGCGGTGCGACCTCGTTTTCCTGTAGCTACAGAGTGCTCGCGTACGTATCCGGCTTGGACGAGCCGTTGGCGTACCTCTGCGGCTCGGCGCCCGCTCAGTCCCGCCGCCTTGGCGCAGGCGCTGCAGGGTTGGCCCGGATTCGCCATGACTGACTGTAGGAACCGGGATTCGACTTCCGTCAATCGCGCGACGCTTGTGGTAGGCGTGTTTGAAATCTCTACCAGAGGGACCGGGCTCCATCGGGCGAACTCGTTTGCAAACACGGTGGGGAGTCGATCCAGGGGGCGTTGACTAGATGTCACTTCCGAATCGTCGACTCTGGCAGGCATATCGACGCGAGGCGTGTGCAGGACAAAAGGCAGTCGATGGCTCCCCTCAGCGAGGCTCCAGAGGGACACACCAGGGCGCAAGTTAAGTTGGGCCCAGCGGATTTGGTCCGCGTTCATCCCCATGTCCGCGCCCAGTGCACGGTAGTCCTCGTGATGACCGAGGCGGCACATACATTTGGTCGCCAGGTTCGCGAGCAGACCCTTTGGTAGCCCACTAAGGGATTGGACGAGAAATACGAGGCCCACGCCGGTGCCGCGAATGAGTCCGGCCAACTCTTCCATCGGCGTAATGTCCCCGCCGGCCTCGGTTCCAGCCGAGGCGAAGCGCTGAGCGTCCTCGAATACGCACAGAAATTTCATACCACTATTGGGCCTGTTTTCCCGAACCCCGCTACGGAGCAATGACGAAAGATAGAAATCCGCAATCGCCGACTTTACCCTTTCGCCCGCGGTCGAGAATTCGAAGATGATTGCATGATGCTTTAGATCCGACGGGCGCCACCCGAGCCGCCATGCGCCCACCGAGGGCGTCAGCGAAACGAGGAATGCACCGATCCGATCCAGTATGGCTTCACGTGCGGCCGAATTGAGGCTCTTAGTGGACCGCGCACGTTCATATAAATCAAAGAGCGTCGGCCACGCATTCGTCTTTCCCTCGATATTCCCAAACTCGGCATATAGCGAAATGAGCAAGACGTCGACGATGGCAAGCGCACGGGGAGGAATTCCGAGGTGCCTGCGCAAGATGTCCCTAACGACGGGAACGTGCTCCAGCGGACTTCCGCCGTCCGGTTGAAGAAGGTTTACCTTCTGCTTGGACGCGGGAAGTACCACAAGGTCAACACCCACGCCACGTAGTAGGGGTCCGAGATGACGCATCTCGGTCTTGTACATGTCCGTGCACCAAAAGCCATCCAGCCGAGGCCCTAACTGAAGGAGTAACTGTTTAAGAAGATTGGACTTTCCCGAACCGGTATTCCCTACGAGCAGCAATCCTGCGTTGAACAACTGCACGAGCAACCAGACAAGCTCGCCGCCAGAGCCCGATCCTACATTGACTTCGCCGGAGGACAAATGGGGAACGCGGAAAGGCGACAATTCGCCGAACGCCTCGCTAACGCGAAGCCGGTCGACGCGCCCGTGGATAAGATTGGCAGTCCAATCCCCCTCGTTGCAGACGCCGAGCGACCAAGCGCGCAGGAGTGCTGCACCGACATCATCGGTGAAGGCATCATGCTCCACACCGAACACGACGTCACGAAGCAGTCCTGACGGCTCGCGTGCGCCCCTCATCGCTTGTTGTCCTGGTCGAACGCAACAAAAGGACGAACGATCTTCAGCAATATGCGGCGCCTAAACTCCTGACCGTGACAGTCGACGCACAAGCGCTGACGAGTTCCGAATTCGTCCGATGAGAATCGCGAATGTTCAAGACAGAGGGGCTTCGAACACCTGCTACATCGGCCGAAACAACTGGCACATGCGACTTTTCGGCACCTTGGAGCCGCGCACTGTCCACCCATTGGCGCCTCGGCATTACATCCACATTCGTAAAAACGATCGGGCTTGATCCGCAAGCGATCCACTGAATGTTCCGCCGAAAGAGAAATGCTCTCGCCCTCTACGGGTTCCAGTACCCGATTACCCTGTGCGTCCTGCCTTGTACGTAGCAATACGTCACGGCGCACGGACTTGGAAGCACCAAACATGGCATCGAAGAAGTCCATTTAAAGAATCTCCAGAGTTACCAAGGAGTCGAGAAAAGAACTCGATCGAGCCACTGCACGGTGAACCAACACAACTTTGCGGTCACATAGACTGAGCCGGAGGCCAACAGAATCGCGTCGACAATCAGTGCCCCACGAACTAGAAAGCGCAATAAGTCAGCTAAAGAATTGACGATGCTCGCTCTCCATGACATCTTCCTAACTCCTCAATGCCGTGGCACAGACACAATGGTCGCTCCCATTCACGCGAGGTCGTACCGACAATTAGACCTACTAGCGATTCGATATGGCTCGCGCAAATGCGTTGCGCGCTTAGCGTGGGCCGAAATAACCGGCTTCAATAATTTGAAAAAGGACGGAAGAACGGGATCGCTAAAGGCGTCCCGATTTTTGCCTTGTACGTGTGATCGTCTACTTTCAAAAAAAGGCCGGCCGGCATTCGCCGCCCCACGGAACAGACTTGTCTCAGGCGAGCAGTGCGCGGAGTTCCGGATGTCGAGTTCGGAACGATTCCAAGACGCAGTCAAGGTGCTGCGCCAATTGGTGTCGCCTGATACCAGAGTGCCGATGCAATCTCCGTTGGGAAATACCCATTACCTTATTTGCTATAATTAGCAATATTCCCAAGGTGTCTTCGCGTGCATACGCCGCGAGTGCTTGGGAGAGCGGTCGGTAATCTGGGACCGAATTCTGATCCTCAATTAAATTTCGCGCCAGACGTTCCAACACTTGAGATTCTTTGCCTTCCTCCGAAGGGCGAATCACGGACTGCCCCTTGGTTCGTTTGCGAAAATTGATCCACTCGCGCCAGAACGTGGTCGATATGAACTGGCGTCGAACAGCGGGATGTTCAAAATAGGGCATTCCGTATCGGATAATTTTCTCAGCTGCCTGATTGGCAATATCATCACCATCCCCTCGCACTTTCCTGGCAAAAGCATTCAATTCAGCGGACAGCTCGTTCCAAAATTCTTCCGAGACGTTTGCCAATCTAGCGGCTCGCTCATTTCCCGGATGACCCGCTCGAACGGCTGACTCTTCACGCTCGACTGGCTTATCCACCTTTATTCTCGGCTGGTGAGTGTCTAAAAGAATGTTCCATTGGCACCGATCAGCCAGCAAACGCTGCCAACGAATCTCGGAGGTCTCATCAACGGCTTGATGGCGGGTCGGAGACGATCTACCACCGTCTCCATCGGTCGGGCCGTCTTCAGCGGCCAGAATGAGTCGTCGCTCCACGCGTGAATCACGAATCAATCTGATGATGCGATGGCCATTGGCACTCACGATGACTTCGGTCTTCCCGTGCCGATTCACCGTTTTCCACACGACCTGCACATTGTTGAGCCTCAATTCCTCGAAGAGCTGGGCGAGTCGTGTATTCCGCCTGAACATGACGTACATCGAATAAGCCCGCGGCTTAACGAGGTCACGGACAATTCGATTCAATGCGCCGCGCAATTTTGCGTAGTGATCGGGAGCCCGGAAGATTCGGACCCAGCCGTCTCGACAACGCTTGTCGAAAGAATTCAAGATGCGCTCACCATCGCTACTCCAGAATAGACAAGCGAACTGATGCTTACGAATGCGCGGCTTGATGTACTTGAGAATGTCGGCTCGGCAATCGTCGTACTGTTCCGTGAGCGAGATGGCACCTTTCCGGTTCTCGTTGCTCATGACGTCCGATCCTCCAAGGGCCCCAGTTTTTGGAAGTGAGCAGTGACGCACCAGGCCGATGGCGTCACAGTCCCGTGCCTTATTTCAAAAGCGACAGCATGAGCGGTCGCCGGCAAGGCAGAGCGGAGGTAGCACGACGAAATTGTCAATTGAGTCCATGTGGCGGCAGCGAACAGAGAAATGGAATCTTCCAAGTAAATTGGGTTCCGCAGATACCCCGCGATCACGTTGAACTGGACGTATCGCCCTAGTTGAGCCCCGCAATCCATCTCGATGTGCGTGGTTAGGAAACGTGAGTCCACATTAGCGTCTGCTGCTCGCACGGGACACAGACATTCGTAAAAAGGGGGGTCGTAAACAGGGCCAAGCGCCCAGTCGGCAGGGACATACAGACCATTTTCGAGATCGTCGTACACAGGAGCGCATCCTCACAAATGCACCCCGTGCCGCTCTTGCGATTTTCGCCCTTAGCACTTATACTGAGCGATCCAAGAGCGGAAACGGGCTCTTCGTCGACAACGCTGAGCAAATCCGTAAACTGTTCTTGGTGCACTTCCCTCGCACGGCGTGCCGCGCCGTTGCGGGGGCTTTTTTTGTCATGCGCGAAAGTTACAAACCGTGGAATCTATCCCGCACATGATTCATTGCCGGAATCGCATCCAAATCCTCCTGATCGGATCGAAGCCGCAGACCATCGGTCATGTTACTCCATGATGCCCAGAACGTCAATCATCCGCTGATGCGGTAACGGCACACGTATTGCGTTTCGGATTTTCTTCCTCACTTCGAATCGGCCCATAAATTGCGTAGTGACTTGGAAATGCTTGAGATACCGAACAAAACGAGAATCGATTCCTGTTGCACGACCCGCAATTTATTGCTAACGTATTCTCGAGTGTAAACGTCCCAAAGGTGCATAAATGATAGATGCTCGCACCAGTGATCGTGATCATCTCGCCGCGCTTGCCGCGCAAATGTATTACGCCCATGATCGCCCGACGCAGCAGAAAATCGCGCGGGAACTGAAGGTGGACAAAGCAACCGTCAGCCGGTTGCTCAAGCACGCCCGAGACAAAGGGCTTGTAGAGATAAGTTTTAGACTACCGCGCGACAAAGCATTGGAGCTGGAACTCTTACGCAAGTATGGCCTGCAGAATGCGGCCGTGTTTCCCGTTCTTCCACCGACGAAAGACATTTATCCAGCGTATCGAAGTGCTTTGGCCCAGTCGGCAGCACGCTATCTCGAAAACGAGTCGGAATTACTCTCTTCGGGTCAACACGTTGGTATAAGCTGTGGTTCTACTCTCAAGGAGCTAATTGAATCACTCACTCCTCACAAGTACGACAAGATGCGCCTAACGCAACTGACGGTCGAGACGGAATCCTCGTGGCATTTGGACTGTGCACCGTTTACGCTGGTAGGCATGGCGTGCGGTAAATGGGTGCTTGATCGTGCTCCCGATCCGGAAGGTCACTCTAAGGAAGAACCACCCGCGTACGCGGTGCAACCAATGCCAGGAACCCTCCGAACCCTCGCCGACTGGTCGGCCTCCTACAAGACATGTCGAGAAATAATACTCAGGCGCGCAGCATCATTGGATGTCGCCCTACTGGGCGTCGGACATCTCGAAGATAAGTCTGAGAGTGGCACCTATTTTCGCATGATGGTTCGACGAGGCATTAAGCTGAAGAACTTCCTATCGCTCGGAGTCATAGGCGAAATCTGCAATCGGGTATTCGACGCCCAAGGGCGTGACGTGTCGGATCAGGTTCCTCGTCTAAACGAATTTGTCGACGGATTGGAAATCGATCGTCTTCAATCCCTCGCGACCAGTGGCCGCAGAGTAATAGCGATTGCAGGAGGAATGCGCAAGGCGAAGGCGATTCATGTGGCACTCAAGACTCGAATGGTAAATAACCTTATCACCGACGTCGATGCAGCCCAACGGCTCTGTGCGATGTAACTTCTCTTAAAACCTCCGCGCGGCAACAAGATTAATCCGTGCGGCGGCCTTTATTTCAGTTTTCAACACTTCAACCGACACACATCTTCGCGGCAACACAATTCGACAATCGTGAGTCCGGCGTCGTGGTTCGAAGTACTCAAAGCATTTCCACACAAACGACATATCGATCGACTTGAGAGTGGTCAGCGTTTCCCTTCCCGCTCTAGCCGATCGGCATTCCGCAATCGGAGGCGAAGCGGATATGTTTCACCCGGCTAAATTCTGTGGCAGGCATCGTAGCTTTGGACTGCCCGCGAAAAGAAAAGTATTTAAGTAAAGAGTTCGTGCGTAGAAGGTGGAATGTAAAATAATTCAGTATCAACGTGCGAATCTGACCCAGAGATTAAAATCACTAAAGACGCACATCGCATGGAAGGATCAATGCATCCGACAACGTCGAGGCACTTCCTTACCCTTCTGGAACTTGCTTGAGGCCGCAGAACAGGACATCCGCATGGAGGCTGCGCGTCTATACTTTCAGTTAGACGAATTTCTCAAATGTCTGACACACGAACGCCTCATGGGACGCCTCTCCACCTCGGAGAGGGACGCGCTCCGCAGGGAGGCTCTGATTCTAAAGCGAGAGGCCGATGGCTTGCTCGCAGCGCAACATTTATAAACTCGCGCCAGCTCATTACTGTATACGAGGAGTGTCGTTAACGCGTGACGCAATGGAGGTTCATGATTACATTGAAGACAAGGAAAAACGTCTGGCCAGACGGACTCAAGGCTTGCGCGATGCGCGCGTATTCGACTTCAACTTCGTGCCCCCCGAGCCCCTTCTCCGCGAAGAAATGAAACCAGTTATTGATGCGCTACTAAGGTATCAGCAAACTGGAATCGCCAACCATCTGCTCATCATTGGCAGCCGGGGCTCCGGAAAGACCTTGGGTGTTCGCTTTCTGGAATCGCTTTTTCGGGCCCGGGGTCTTGCAATCCTGTACGCCAACTGCCGGATGCAGAATACAAGCTACAAGCTTCTCGCGGGTCTCACGGGCGCGAGGGCACGCGGGGTTTCTTTTGAGGAACTTGCTGAGCGTTTCACCCAGAAGTATCCGCAAAAGACAGTGATAGTCCTCGACGAAGTCGATCTTCTATCGGAGAAGGATGTACAGAAAAACATCCTGTACTTTCTGAGCCGAGCGCCGAATGGATACATGACGATTCTTCTCAGTAACAGCCCGCGCTGGTCGGCCGCACTCGACGAGAGCGTGCAAAGCACATTGCAGCCAGAGATCATCCATTTCAGGTCATATACACCCGCGGAACTCGACCGTATTCTCACCGATCGTGCAAAACTGGGTCTCGGGCATGTGCACAAACCAGAGGTGCTCAAGATTGCGGCACTCAGCGCGAAGTATGCGCAGTCCGACGTACGGGTGGCCATCAAATGCTTGTACTACGGGGCCACCGAACCGGACGCGGGCGTCGACGCTAACTTCGAGCGTGCCCTTAGGGATGTCGTTCTGGATGTCGTTCTGGATGTCGTCCGGCACTTGAGTGACAAGAATCTTCTCATACTACGAGCCGTATCCGACGGGGAGAAACCAGTTAAAGAGGCGTACTCAACCTATCGGCGCTTATGCGTCCTGCACCGTGAGGAGCCTTTCAGCTATGTGTATTTCTTTAGCGCGCTGGCTTACCTGCAGAGCCTTGGGCTCGTGTTGCTAGCCTCGACAAAGCTTCTGCGCACCTATGCCAAGACCGTGCAATGCACGTTCACTACGGACGTACTGGACCAAGTGTGCAGGCACCGATTCGGCTAAATAGGCCCACGCAAAGGACCGCAACGCTGGGCAGCCGGAAAGAGAGAGTGCAGTTTATGCGTGGGAAGACGCAACGAGTTCAGGTCCATAGTGTTAGCTTCAGACGGAAAGATTTATAAACGCGTACTGCCTGGAAACGACATGTTTACCCAAGGAAGGGTTTTCGTAGTAGGGAGTGTGAGTGATTACAATTTCTAGAAAATCTTCATTCATTGTTTCTGATGTGCGATTGGAGTCAAATCCTGTCAAAAGAGCGCAGCATATTCACGCGTTAACTCCACTCTCTACTCGCGGCGCGAACAGTTTCGTTCAGATCGTGTTCTTTGTATGCGCCCCTAGCCTTAGGCACCGCTCTCAAGTTCAACCCGCCCTTTCTCGGTTAACCGAATAATGTGGAGCCGGCCGGTAGCGGTTCGTTCCTCGCGTTCCTCGAGCATGCCCAGAAGCACAAGTTTTCCTTTCAGTCGTTGTCCCTGCCGCACACTCAGCCCAATGCGCTTGTATCGAGCGGCTACTCCGCTCTCAGGGTTCTCAACAATATCTCGCAAGAAGCGAATTCTGGCAGCATCGTCCCGGCTCGAAATACTCGTGGGCGTGTCAGTGAGGCCTAAACTTGGCAAGTCGCGCACTGGGATTGCGTTGACGATCTTTCCAATTTTACTCGACATCCTCATTCGCACGTCAGCGTCGGAGATGCTGCCTTTACTCACTTCAAACTCAGGGACGCTTATTAGAAAGGGTTGGGGCGCGCGACCCTGCAGCTTGACCACGGCGTCGCCGACCCCCAGACTTCCCAAGATATCCTTATCGCTACCTTCAAGAAGCATGCTCTGAGCCATGGCGCTGACGTCCTTCTGGTGCTTTAGATTAAAACAGATGGTGCAGTAGGTGTTCCCGAGGGCGCTGAGCGTAATCTTGCTCGGATGCTGATCAAGAATGATTACCGCTTCACCGAATTCTCGTATCTCTCGGAACGTGATTTCCATCACCGACTGGCCGCCCAATAGGCTCTGTCGCTCGTTGGTTAACACGTGGTGGGCCTCCTCAATGAGGATGGCATGCTTAAACACTTCGCGTTCGCCTTCGGCCATACGAAGATGATGAATGTAAAGGAGTAGCGAACTGATCAGAAACGTCTTGTCGGCCTGACCAAGCGCATCCATTTCTATGACGACGGCCTCGCGCAGAAGGTCTTTCAAGCGTTGGGACTGCTCCTCAGTCGTATTGAGCAGCGTGTCCATCTCCCCGAAAGTAAGCGAGGAGAGCGCCCTCAGCGTCGACGACAGCCAGGCAGACTCGCGTCCTCGGGCGTTACGGTCCCGGGCCTTCTCCAGCACGTCTCGGAAAGTCGGCCAGCGAGGGACGCGGCCCTCGTAGACGCCAGCGTCCCGGTAGACCGCATCCACACTCTCCTGAAGGAGAAATAAAACTCCGTTTCCCAGGCAATAAGCATGCGCGACGACCTCGATGATCTGCTTTAACCAAGTCTGGGAATCCGTGTTGGGTGGCGGGATCAGGGGATTGAACCGGAACGGCGCGACCTTTCTCCCGGCCGTGTAGATCTGGACGTTCTTGAATTCGGGGAGTTGCAAGAGGTCGCGATAATTTCGTTTCCAATCGAATACGAGGACCGGTTTGCCATGCTGGAGCAATTGCCGAAATACTTGGAACCCCAAGTTCGTCTTTCCAGCCCCACTGCGACCAAAAATTCCAACATGTTGTATCCATTCGGACTCACGCAAGCCGAAGGTCCCGTAGCTTTTGCCGGCGAACAAGGCCGTACCAAGCGCGTAGGACCCATGCAGCTTGTCTTGCGTTGGGGGGACGAGTTGATTGACTCCGGCTTCGGCACCTACTGAAAAATGCTTTGCGGCGAGAACCTCCAGGTATTGTTCGATTTGTTTCTTCCCATCGGCACTGTCTGCCAAGTAGGCAAAGAACAACTGATCCGCGCGGGCGCCCAAGATGGGCTTCAACCGACGGCAGAGTTCCCGAATGCGTTCGGTAGATGACGAGCGGAACTCAACCATGCAAGTCCCCCACCGTTTCTATGTCCTTGAAGAGATCGCTACGAGTCCGCAATCCGCCGTATTCTTTGCCCGCCTCGAAGAGTTCCTTACGGATTTCCATGGTGTCCTTCCAGAAATCTCGCTCCTCCTTGCGGCGGGTTTCGTCCAACTGGAGGATCATCTGCCGAACCCGGAGTTCGCGGCGGTGATCGTCTACGTGCGCATGTAGTTGCGCGCCGAATAATTGTTCCTGAAGCTGCCAGTCACGATGGGCAATGTCTTCCATGTGTCTGTCATGAAGAAGTTTTCGCTCAGCCAGAAGATTGAGGCCGTGTTGCACCTCCAAACCCCTGTGCCTCGACTCCGCCCCGAAGAGCTGATCGGCGATTGTCTGATAAGAAGACAGGGACACGGGAGCCAAAAGCGTGGCAAGCGTGCTCAAGTCGCGCATCATGAAAGGAACGCCGTGCTCAGAAACCCTACCGTATTGTGCCTCGAGTTTCGTATAGGCTTCGCTACCCGATTGGACGTCTTGAGCCCCGAGGAGTCTGTATGAATTGGTTGTCATTTTTCGATGACAACAATGAGTGGAGAAGGGTATTTAAGGTTTTCGGTAAGGAGAAGGATGATTTAATGATGGGCGGGCCCATCGATGGGCCCGCCCAAGGGTCGCGTTCTAACCAACCGGAACGAACCCACCTTGAAGGGTAAGCTTTCCGCACAGGAGGGCCTGTGCGAGCTCGGCAGGAGAGTACGTGTCGTTCTCATGGCTGGCGTCGAGTATCGCCCCTCCACGCAAATGACGCAAAGCGTACATTGTCAGTAAGAGACTGCGAAAGTTAGACACCCCTCGAAGCACCGGCCATTCAGCTCCCTTCTTTGTCAGTCCCGGCACCAGCACAAATTTCTGTGTCACAAAGTGCTCGTGAAGTTCATCAAGGCATCCTGTATACAACATAGCGGCGAGTTGGGCCGCTTTGGCGAATAGTTCCTCCTTTTTTCCCGTCCCGGATGCGCCATGCGCCCGCAATATGCTCCGCAATTGATAGCAAGTGTAGTCGCCCGTCGCTACTTCGCCGATAGTGTAATGCGCCACATCGGGGGCCCGCAGGTGGACAGTAGCCTCGGTCCCGCTGGACGCATGGAGATAGCTAAGCGAGGGAAACGATGGGAGCACGAATCCTTCCTCGACCATCTGCACGATCCGCTCAGTAGATACATTGAAACACAATCGGCCAGCGTCTTCCCGCCAGCGCTTTGCAAAACGCGCAGCGACAGTACGAGCATCCAGGCTCGGCCCTAAATCCGGACGGAGTCGCCAGTACTCACCCACTTTTCTGGCGTGCCAGAGGACCTTGGGTTGCTCACGCGCGTCCGTCCGAAGCGTCAGCGTGACCTGCCGGAATTCAGGGACAAACCGGACTCTGCCTTCACGGTCAGCCACTTGTTCCAGAGCAGATTGAGCGCGGAAACTCCGCGACGCGAGTGCGGTGTCCAAGAGCAACTGCTCATGATCGCCAAAGTCATCCACTTTGAGAATCCTGCCTAAATTCAACCTCTGGACGTCGTCTCTGCTACGAATCCTGAGTCGGCCGTCCCGGCTCTTAAGGAATCGTCTCAAGTCCATAAAGGCCGGATATGCTCGCTGGGCTAAAGTCAGTGCCAACGCGGAGTCCCAGTGTTTCGTGAGCCAGCCTCTGGAAATCTCAACGAGATCGAGGTACTTGAGTGACGCTGCGAAATACAGTTGATCGTGTGCTGCCCTGAGCGCCCGTTCCGCTAGCGATCCATTTCCGGCGAAATAGGCGCTGGGAGGAACCACGTCGTGGCCATAACCCATTGAAACGAGGTCCGTGAACTTTGTCTCCGGTACGTTGAGTCCACGAAGTAATCCTTCAGCGAATGCGCCGTGGGTGGAGGCATCCGACCATGGATGAACGCCATGCCGCAGGACGTCATCAATGCTGGTATTCACTATCTCCCATTTCAACTTATAGAACCGATCGAATCGATCGTCACGCTCGAGCGAGAGCCTGATTGCATTCATTTCGCAGTCCCTCCCGGCTCACGAGCGAGCAAGGCCTTCAACCGTTCGACGTCCGCGCGTACGATCTCGCGGGTCCGTTGGACGTTATCCAAATTGACCTCTCCCGAATTTACGAGCGCATTGACATGCTGGTGGGCGACCAGGGAGGCCAATTCCGATGACTGCGCGAGGATATCTTCCAACTCCTCGATATATTCGACCGCGTCTCCTTCGAGCGCCCGCAGCCCTCCTGCACCCAAGCTTTCCGGACGAATCCGGCTGGAGAGCGGCACAAGCAACTCTTGAGGTATTGCGCCAGATCTGCGTGACTCGATCTGTAGCGCGGCATAAGCGAGCGGTGTAAGATCCTCCTCCCTGTTCACGAGATCGCTCCACGCTTTCGAGCGGGCAAGTTCTCCCAAGTCTTCGGTTAGCAGTAGTTCAACCCGGCGTACAGGATCGGTCGTCGTGAACAGTTCATAAACTAGGTCGGCCGAAGCCGAATATCCGTCCTCCTCAAACGCCGGACCCAACAGATCGAGACATGTCTCGAGCTGATGCACGGACGCTTCGAAACTTGAGCCGTCCTCCGCAAGACCCAGGGGGACGCTTCGCCGCACGACGTATCGGGCCGAATGACCAAAGTCCGGCAGCGGGGTACCCCATAGATCCGCCTTGGCGAGTTCCACCGCCCGGTTAGACAGCAGGTTTCTGTAAATGAACCCCAGTCGGCGGCCGTCGAGGACAACTTTGCGCTTGGACTCCTGGGCTACAAGGTGCGCCAAGCGCACCAAAAGCGCGGGCAGTTTCGCCATGTCCTTCTTCAGCGAGATGAATCGCGTGCCCGCGCGTGCCAGCAGGGTGCCCAGCACGTCGTCCCCTCCATGTGTTCCCGAAACCTCCGGTGATGTTGTAGCTTCCTGCGTCGTCCAAAGGCACAGCGCCGGCGCGTCGTCCAGCGTCGCGTGTTGCGCCACTCGTGCTCCGTCCCTCTCGTCCATTGCCAATAATTCCGGCGGGTACAGAAAGAACGCGAACCGGCCGATCAACGCCTCGTCTAGTACGTTTGTGGCTGAGTACGCCGAGGGATTCATGGCACTCCACACCCATTTGACTTGAGTGGCCAGACCCATGATCTTCCGGCTACGGATGACCTCCAGCCACTTGTTCTGCAGTTCCGGCACCGCCCGGTTGAGCTCGTCGATCATAATCATTTCCTTGTCCCAGACCGTCACGGGACTCGGCACGTATTCCACTACTCCTTGCTTTAGTTTCTCTACGTTGGGATACCCCAATACATCTTCGAACATCGCTTTGGACGCGTCGTAAGCGACAAACCGCCTTTGAAGGGCCTGCGAGACCCGCGACGCTAGATGCGTCTTTGCGCAGCCGTGGCTGCCAATGAGCAACAAGGGATCGCCCGTGACAAGGCTGGCCAGTGCCAGGTTCTCGTCCGCTTCCTTCCATCCGTACACACCCAGATTCTCCAGTATCATGTTCTGTCTCCTTGGTTGAATGAAAAAAACGAGAGGCGCCTTCACGTGAAGACGCCCCTCGGTGCTGCGCGTTAGTGACTATCAAGGAAGAAGCGGTCCCTCACGAATGAGGAACTCGGTTCCGCCAATTGCCTTGCTCTCGCGAGTCTCTCGGTCGTGAATCTCCTGCGAACAGAGCCACAACGCTTCCGCCTCCTTGGCCGATTGCCTACTCGCAAATACCCTAACCTGGGAAATCAGGCCCTCGCATTTCTCGATTCCGACGAAAAGGTTCATGCTCTCTCCTCCTACTCTTGAATGGAACGTAACATCCTGTACCGAACCGATGGGATTTGGCCCGGGCACGCGGCTATTCAGCAACATACGTCCGCAAGCTGCAGCGTCTCGCCGAAAGGTGCAAACTCAGGACAGTCTCGCTTGCCTCCGAAAAGCACAACGAGAATCCTAGTTCCCAGATTCTTCAGTTCTGCGGCCCGATCGCGACCCAAACTCGCGTAGCCGTCCGTGAGGACGATGGCGGTCTCCAGCCGCTGTTCGAGAATCGATTCCGCGATGCAATCGAAATCCGTTCCGAAGGTCGTCTCAATCTGGCCCCCCAGCAACTTCGCGAACGGCGTCTCCACAACACGATTGCTGAATAGATACACCGACGTCAGTTCCCGGCGAAGACCCCGCAACGCCCCCACGACCTGCGGCAAGTGTTCATTCACGCTTCCGCTCACGTCGAGATAGATCGCGAGACCCTCGTTCTTCTCTTGCGGCCGCCGCCTCTCCATGCGGAAATGAAGCGGGAGAATTCCCGCGCCAAGTAATACAAGATCACGGCGGCTAGGCCGTACCGGGACCGCAGAACAGGCGTTGCGCCGTTCCATGGCCCCCACGGTCTTGAACCGGTCCCGCCTGCGGCGGGTGACGTACTGCCCAAGCGTCTTGCGATTGAGGGTCTGGTTCGACCTCAATACGTCGAGGAATTGCAGATACAGCCCAGTATTCGAGCCAGCGCGCTTCGCCGCGTCGCTCTCTACCGCCTTCCTGAAGTCCTGGACGATCATCTCGACCACATCCGCCGGCCATAGAGTGGTACCCTTTTCAGCCGACTCGCCGTGACTTCCGATGAGTTGTGGCAGGTCTGGCTCTTGCTCAGGACACAGGATTTTCAACGTGTGGATGACTTCGCCGGTGCTGAGCGCTTGTCGGTGGCACGCGTCGCGGTAGAAAGCGTCGTACAACCGACTGAACCGGCTCTCGCTCATGCGGCTTTCCGGCCGCAAGAGTCCCTCCCAGCCCATCGGCTTGTAGTACCGCTTGAACAGACTGCCGTCTCCAGAGGCTTTCGCGAAGAGTTGGCTCAGCGTTGCGTTGATAACAATGTCCGCCGCCAGGTTCTCAATCCTGCCGCCACCAAAGGTGAAGTGCCCGAATAACGGGTGCATCAACTCATGGGCGATGAGGCAAAACTGGTCCTCGGCAAGCCCCACGTAGCTGTTCACGAACCGTGGGTTGTATTTCATGGTTCCGGCTGCGCAGATGCACGCGGTCGAACAGGTCTCGTCGGGTTCCACCGCCCGGATGATCGACGCGATGTGACTTTCCCGTCCGAACGCACGACGCAGCGTGTCCCGAACAGTCTCCAATGTAATTTTCATGTTCCTGTCTCCTTGCGCGGGCACGCTTGGGCGCCGGCGCGTTGTAAAACACGAAAGGCCACGCGGATCCCGGCGGGAGTCACATGGCCCAGTTCCAACTACTTTCGCTTCTTTTCTTCTTGAACTATGCGGGACGTCGGTCCGGATAGTCCTTGTAGTATTCTTCCTCTATCGACTCTTCATAGGCCTCCTGCACCGCCTCAAAACTCAAACTCGGTTGCCAAAGGTCGAAGGCGCCTCCATCATCAAGATGCAGCCGCGTCACAATTGCGTGGACCTGATTTCTGAAGCTTATCTCGATGATTTTCCGGTCCTTCAGCATTCTTACTATCTCGTCCAGATACGCACGGCCGGCCACGGACCTCATGAACCGATCCAGGTCGGCTTCGTCCGATGCGTCGCCCATGGCTCAAGCCCCTTTCTCTACGACCCAGACCACGCGGCCATCCACGGTGATTCTCTGCGTTTGGTAATAGGGGTCCATCCATGCCTTGAACATCGCTAGCACCTCAGAGAAGAGATCTGGGGTGTAGTCGAGTACGAGGCAATTCCGGGCGTAGTGCTCATCGTGTTGCTGGAAAAACCCCCCTGTGAACCCTCGGTCGCCTACGTGCGCGAAAGTAAACTTGGCACACCAGGCGAAGATCGAGGGACCCACGACGTGCTGTTCCGTTTCCACGACGAGCGATCGGAAATGCCGGGCCCGCTCAAGCATCGCTTCCGGCGCCATACTTCGTTGTGCCCAACCGATGTACACACTCGAGTTCGGGCCAAAGGCCTTGCTGCGACCTCCACTTACTATTCTCCAGACGGCAGGGTTGTTATCCGCCCACGCGATGACTTCGCGGAGTCTTGGGTCGGACGTTTCCACGGCGGGAAGTAATTCACTCTGGTAGATACGTTGCTTGATGGTTAGCACTCGGGTTTTCATTGATGTTTCTCCTCAGTAGTCCTCGGGAAAGAGGATGGTTACGACGTCCTCGCCGTTCGGTCCGGCACCCTCGTCCAGCACGGCCCACAGCGTCCAGCCATCGATCTGGGTCGTCCAGAGATTGGGGTTCTCCGGATCCTGGACGCGCATCGCCGAATGAAAGTGCTGAAGGGCCCGGCAGACTTGGTCCGGCAAAAGCGATTGCGCCACGTGACGTGTAAGGACCGTGATGTGGTTCTTCTCTTGCGTACTCATACCTTTGTTCCTCCTGTTTGTTGGTTTGTCGCAGTTACACCGCATCCGGCGGGAATCGCGCGCTAACGCGTCGTCTGAAAGGGATGCGAATCGACGAGAACTCAATTCGCCTAGTGCGCGGCAATGGCTTGCTGGGCGGTTTCAAGAATCATCGCGACGCAGGCACAGCTACGATCGAGCACCTCTATGCAAGCTTTTACAACCGGTGACCTGACCTCGTTCGCGTGCCGCGCGATGTAGTCGTAGGCACCGCCTAGGTCCGCCTGTTGTTCCTGGCCGACACACTCCAGCAGAATGGCGCTCCCGAGTTCGGCCACTATCTCTTTGCACCAACTCTCTCCTTGCAGGCCTGTGAGACGGTGGTCCGCCGCGTGTACGAGTTCATGCGCCCAAGTGCTGAGGTTCTCCACGCCCAGCATGATGGCTTGGTTCCCCGATGCGGAATACCGGTAGTACCCCAGCGGGTCGCCTGGCGCGTGGCCGAACACATCCACGTGGATGCCCCAAGTACGAGCAACCTCTGCAAGCGGAAGCGCCTCCATCCAGGAACGGTACCGTCTTGAGTCGTCGGGCAAAGGCTCGCCATCGGTGTCCTCCACCGCAAAGACCGGCACGGTCCTGAATCCGATGAGAACTTGCCTCTCCGTCTTCGAGCCAGCATCGCCTGTGTCCTTCAATGTCTTCAGGCACGGAGCCAGAATCCAGATTGCCCGGCTTCCCTTGCGCACGTGTCGGCCCGCCTGGATCCACTGACGAAATCCGCGTGCGTCGCATGTACCACAGAGCGCCACCAACAATTGGTTGTGCCAACTCCAGTTACGGCACGGCGTTCCGTCTTCGCGCCGAATGAACACGGGAGCCAGCGCCTTCGGAAGTTGTTCCGGGCACCGGAATGCTTCCAGGATTCGCTCTGCGACTTCGTGAGCGTGTTTGCCGAAGAAATTCATGGTCGATCCTCCTAGTAGCCCAGGCAGACACACTTCGCCTGTCCGGGCATTTGTGGTTAGAAAAAGTGAAAGAAAGGAAACAAAAAACGAGACTTACGGGCGGGAACTACAGCTGCTGCGTGTGTTGCTTGCCTTGCGTAAATCGCCGCTTGCACTGCGTGCATACGCGCAAGCGACGCTTGCCCAACCTCACCGTTTGCCGAAAGCCCTTGGGCCGCGTGGCCAGGCTCGCGCAATACGGGCATTTGGGCGGTCTTCCTCGTGTCATTGCTATCACCTCCTTTCTGGAATCAAGGACACGGGACTACTTAAATCTTTTCCACACGAACATCGAAATGATCTTGTGGCTCTGCTAGGTCCAAAGACTTTTCGGCTGGCTTTCGGGCGGTGAGATACTCGAAGGCCTTCTCAAGCGCGAGGACCGCCTTGGGTAGCTCATTGATACTAAGACTGTTCGTACCCCTCCATTCGCCGGTTTTGTCTTTGTACCGAACTTCGAGAACGACTTTGGGAAGTGGCACTTCCTTGCCGTCGCGCATAAACGTGTTGATGAACACGGACGCGCGCACCGCACCTACCTTGAATACTGCATCTGGTTTACTAGACATATTCCACTTATTCCTCCTATCGATTGGATGTACCTATCCGTTACGATCGACAAAGAGACACGTATATATAAACCCTTTGGCTGAGTTGCCACGGGGGCCTGAAGAACGGCGAACAACGCCTTTGAGGCGAGTAGCGCGTGTCCGTTCGCAGGGCCTCCAGTGAGCCAAACAGTCAAAAGTGGATTTGCCGTCGGCGCGGAGCATGCTGCCAACGAGCCGCGCAGCACATTGAGAATATGGGGGCGATAGAGAATGAACCTAGAGTGAACTTCTGAGAAAGCGAGCTATCGCTACAGAGAAAAGTGAGTCGAACGATCCTGTACAGCGGAATATCCCTTGTTCCGGGCGGAACGGGCGGAATAACCGCTAGCGCTGAGGTGCTTCGGACAACAGACCCGACTGTCTCGTGCGTTTAGTGTTATACGTAGAGACCCAAGTTGTTTTCCGTCGTCGCTTCGACGCTTCTCCTGCTAAGGCTCGCAGGTATTTAAATCTTTCGCCGGCAGAGACTCCCGATCAGCAACTCTCACTTTTCGGAAGGCAGGTATTCTCGCCATTGTTCACTGACAAATTGGACTCTCAAGAATGCAGGCGCTCTTTGAAATAGATCAGTTCATCGCCACAATTCTTAAATAGTAACGGCGCGTCGTCCTCATACAATGACAAACAAAACAAATGGACATTCCGAACTGCCGTTTGACGCGGCAAGAAGCATTGATGAGAAGATTCAGATACTTCTCGGCGAGGTAGGCGATATCGCCAATCGACTGGAAGACCTCTACGATCTTCTTCGCGAGACGCTGGACAATCTGTCGACCGAGAACGGCATGGATCCTCGTGATCTATTCGATGTCGAAAATGGATACGACTTCTAGATAGGCTGTTTTTTGGAAGAGCACACTGAGCGTTTTCGTTCGAGCGAATTCCGCAGCGCACGCTCGTGTTGCTCTCCGGGTCTTACAGGGGACCAACTTGTTGTTGGATTCATACCCCAACGAGGTGGTGCGTCGAAATAGCATAGATGAGACTTGTGGAGTCTCTGCCCGTCGCTGCGCGGGCTATTTCTCTTTGTGAGTTCCCCTCGATTGTCTCGCATTGCAGGTGTTCTAACAGATGTTATACGATTCGAACATTCATGTAGGCTGCGTGGGAGCACCCCTGTCGAATGAGTGCTAAGAATTCTGAGTTCCGGGGTCTAGTTAAGGCCGTTCGAACACAGCTGTCTTTGAGCCAAGAGGACCTGGCGCGCGCACTCGGCGTCAGCTTCGCAACGGTTAATCGCTGGGAGAATGGCAAAGTAAAACCGTCGAAACTGGCGAAAGCACAGTTCGACGAATTCTGCACGAAAATGACGAAGCGTGGTTCGCTGAAACTTTAGGACACGGCCGAGTTGAAACACGAAAAAATCACATTGGGGCAGCTCGAGAGTTTCCTCTTCAAGTCTGCTGACATCCTGCGCGGCAAGATGGATGCCTCGGAGTTCAAGGAATTCATCTTCGGGATGCTCTTTCTCAAGCGGCTCTCCGACGAGTTCGATCTGAAGCGCGAGCAGCTGCGCAGGAAAACCTTTGCGCACATCAAAGACTCCAAGTTGTTGAAGGAATTGCTCGATGACAAGACGTCCTACGGCGAGACCTTCTATGTCCCGCCACGTGCCCGCTGGCACGAATCGTGGGTAGACGAAAACGGCGACGAGGTACCGCCGCTGAAACATCTGAAGCATGACATCGGAAACATGCTCAACAAGGCCATTGCCGCGATTGAAGACGAAAACGATTCCCTCGCTGGTGTCCTCAAGAACAACATCGATTTCAATGCCATCAAGGGTAAGACGAAGATTCCCGACCAGAAATGGAAGGACCTGCTCGACCACTTCAACCAGCCGCAGTTCGTACTGGTCAATGACAATTTCGAGTTCCCGGACCTACTCGGCGCCGCGTACGAGTACCTCATCAAGTATTTCGCGGATAGTGCCGGGAAGAAGGGCGGCGAGTTCTACACGCCGGCAGAAGTCGTACGCCTTCTCGTGCAACTGACAAAGCCGCAGGCCGGACACACCGTATATGACCCGACCTGCGGTTCCGGCGGCTTCCTGATTCAGTCCCACCAATACGTTGAGGAACAGGGACAAAACAAGGACGACCTAGCCCTCTACGGCCAGGACTCGAATGGTACGGTCTGGTCCATCTGCAACATGAACATGATTCTCCACAACATCACGCGGTTCACCATTGAGAACGGCGACACGCTTGAGGACCCGCAGATTCTCGAGAATGGCCAAGTACGAAAATTCGACCGCGTATTGGCGAATCCGCCGTTCTCGCAGAACTACAGCCGCGCGAATATGAAGTTCACCAATCGATTTCGCGAGTGGTGCCCAGAGACAGGAAAGAAGGCCGATCTCATGTTCGTGCAGCACATGCTGGCCAGCCTTAAGGGCGACGGTCACATGGCGACCATCATGCCGCACGGTGTGCTGTTTCGCGGCGGGAAGGAGAAGCTCATCCGCGAGATATTCATCAACGACGACGTCATCGAAGCCATCATCAGCCTGCCGCCTGGACTCTTCTACGGCACGGGCATTCCGGCCTGCGTTTTAGTTTGTAACAAGAACAAACCGGACGCGCTACGCGACAAGATCGCTTTCATAAACGCGGACCGGGAATTCGCGGAGGGCAAGAACCAGAACAAACTTCGGCCCGAAGATATCGAGAAGATAGACCACGTCTTCACGCACAAGGCTGAAGTGCCCAAGTACAGCCGCCTGGTCAATAAGAAGGAAATTGCCGAGGACCACGATTACAACCTAAACATCCGCCGTTACGTGGACAATACACCCGAGCCCGAACCGGAGGACGTCCAGGCCCACCTCATCGGCGGTATTCCGGAATCGGAAGTTGAGGCGAAATCGGCCGAGTTCGCGCAGTTCGGCGTGAAACCCGATGCGTTCTTTCAGCCAGATCGTCCGGGCTATCTGGCTTTCCGCCCGGAGTTTGACGGCAAGGCCGCCATCAAAACCACACTGGAGGCGGACCCGGCACTCGCGAAGACGCTAGCCACGCACCACGATGCCCTCGAAAGCTGGTGGTCGGTAGCGCGGGGTGATTTCGCGCGGTTGCGCGATGGGAAGACGATGCCCGAGGTGCGGCACGAACTCCTGACTACGCTCAAAAAGAAGCTGGTTCCGCTACGTGTGCTGGACGAATTTCAGAGCGCCGGGGTTTTCGTCAATTGGTGGCAGAACATTCGCTTCGACCTCAAGACCATCGCCGCTACGGGCTGGCACCACGGCCTGATACCCGACGAATACCTCCTTCCCGAGTTCTTCCAGGCCGAGGCCGACGAAATCGAGACGCTGGAAGCCGCCATCGGCGAGGCCCAGAGCGAACTGGCGGAATCAGTTGAGGCCGCCCAGGAAGTGGCCGCCTACGAACCGGATGAAGATGAAAAAGTCACGGCCGCCGTGATGAAGAAGGCCCTCAAGGCCCTGATTGACGATTTGAAGGATACACCAGGCGAATCGGCAAAGAGAGAATTGAAGAATCTGAGGGTGCAGGACAAGGCCATCAAGGGCATCGATAAGCGCATCAAGGACGCCAAGGCCGAACTCAAGGGCAAGAGAGATGAGTTGGAGGTCAAGCTGCAACTCAAGCGTGTCGGTAGCGAAGACTTCAAGGCGGAGAGTAAAGCGCTCATCGCCCAAGTTGACGCTCGACTCAAGGAACTGGACCCGAAAGACAAAGCCGATAAAAAGAGAATCACCGCGCTGAACAAGGACAGAAAAGCGCTTGAAGAGCGGCTGGAGAAGACCGACGGGCTCATGGAGGAGATCGGAGGAAAGCTTTCCGATGACGAAGCGAAGCGCCTGATTCTGAGGAAGATTTACGATCTCGCGAACGAAGAGCTCAATCGTTACCTGAACGCGGAGAAACGTGTGTTGATTCAGGCGTTAGACAACTTCTGGGACAAGTATGCGGTGTCGAATCAACAACTGGAGCACACACGTGCAGAGACCCTTCAATCACTTGACGCTTTTCTCAGTGGACTGGGGTACACGGCATGAAACACGGCTGGGTGTCAACACGATTCGGCGACGTGGCAGAACTCCTTAAGGGTGTGACGTACAAGAGTGAAGATTACTGCGGCCCCGGTGAAGGCCTGATATTCCTGACAATCAAGTGCGTATCAAAGGCGGGTGGTTTCAAACTAGAAGGGATTAAGCACTTCAAGGGCAAACACTCAGAGTCGCAATTGCTTGAACAGGACGATTTACTGATTGCCAATACGGATTTGACGAGAGCTGGAGACATCGTCGGCGCGCCAGTGGTTGTGCCATCTTTTGATGGCAGACAAGTTACTATGTCAATGGATTTATCGAAGGTGGTTGAGAATCGGGAGAAGATCGACCGCAGGTTTCTCTACTACTTGCTGATGACGGATCACTCACGCCGATTTATGAAGGATCATGCCAGTGGGTCGACTGTCCTACACCTTCAGACTCGAGCCGTCCCGTCGCTGAGAATCGAGATACCTAGAAAAACTAGGGAGCAAACCAAGATTGCCGAAGTGCTTTCGACGGTGGACCGGGCGATCGAGCAAACGGAAGCGTTGATTGCCAAGCAGCATCGGATCAAGACCGGCCTGATGCAAGACCTCCTCACACGCGGCATCGACGAACACGGCAACCTCCGCTCCGAGCAAACTCACCGATTCAAAGACTCCCCCCTCGGCCGCATTCCTGTGGAGTGGGATGTCAAGTTAATCGGTGACGTATTTGATGTCCAACTTGGCAAGATGTTGAGCAAGAAAGCCAAAAACGGTAAGACACCCTTCTATTATTTGGGAAACAAAAACGTTCAGTGGGAACGGGTGTCGCTGAATGACTTACAGATGATGGACTTTAGCGAAGCGGAACGCAGGAAGTTCGAACTGCGCGAATTCGACATCCTCGTCTGCGAAGGAGGAGAAGTTGGCCGCACAAGCATTTGGCGCGGAGAGATCGACGATTGTTACTACCAAAAGGCCATACATCGATTACGCCCTAAGGCTGAAGACTACTGGCCGGAGCTCTTTCCAAAGTTCATGCAATGGGGAATACGCAAAGGTGTGTTTGCGGACTATACGAGCCAAACAAGCATCGCGCACCTGACTAAAGAGAAGTTAGAAAAGGTTCCTATGTCATTGCCTAAATACGACGAACAAGAGCGTCTGCTGGACGCATTTCGAACGGCTGACGACGCGTCGCGAATATCTATGGATCATCACGACAAACTCCGTTTGCTTAAGACAGCACTTATGCAAGACCTCCTCAGCGGTAAGCGCCGCGTCACCGCGCTACTGGACGAAGTCGAGGAGGCGGTTGTATGAAGGCGCAAGACCTACAGTTTACGCAACTCATCCAGGGGGCGAAGCAGTTCATCATTCCGATCTTCCAGCGTACGTACAGTTGGGAAGAGAGCCATTGCGAACAACTGTGGAATGACATCGTTCGCGTAGGCAGCAACGCGGATCTGGACAGTCACTTCATCGGTTCCGCGGTCTATATTCCCGAACAAGATATCGGCGCCGCTATTCCCCGGTGGCTGGTAATCGACGGACAGCAACGCATCACCACGATTTCACTGTTGTTGCTTGCGCTTATGCGCCGGCTAAAAGCCGAAAAATTGGACGCGCCGGTGTCCGCTGCCGAAGTTGAGGATTACTATCTCCGGAACCGCTACGGCAAAGGTGAGCAGAGCTATAAAATGCTGCTCACGAAGACCGATAAGGACACGCTGATTGCGCTACTCGAAGGCAAACCCGTACCGGAAGACGCATCGCAGAGAATCGTAGAGAATTTCGAATTCTTCACCAACAAGGTTGCCACGGCGGATTTGGATGTAGTCTACACGGGCATTCAGAAGTTGATGATTGTCGATGTGCGGCTGCAGCAGGGCATCGATAATCCACAGATGATATTTGAGAGCATGAACTCGACGGGCAAGGCGCTGACCCAGGCCGACCTGATTCGCAATTTCGTTTTGATGGGACTACCTCATGAAGAGCAGACGCGCCTCTATAACGATTATTGGCGACCTATGGAAGTTCTCTTTGGAGCGGACAATTACAATAAGAACTTTGACGATTTCATGCGTTTCTTCCTTGTGATCCACACCGGGAACTATCGCATTCGGAAAGATGAGGTTTACGCCGAGTTCAAGGTCTATTCTCGCACCCAGGACGAAGAGCCACTTCTCTCAACTCTGCTGGAATTCGCTCGGTACTACTGCTTCATAGCTCTGGGCAGCGAGAAAGACCCGCACCTGGCGCCTGTGTTTCACGACATCCGCGAATTGCGGGCAGATGTTTGTTATCCGATGCTCATGGAAATTTATCAGGACTATGAGTTGGGCCGAGTGACTCAAGATGAGTTCCTCGAGATCCTGTTGCTGGTTGAGAGCTACGTATTTCGCCGGGCGGTGTGCGACATCCCGACGAATTCGCTACGGCAGACCTTCGCGACGTTTAGCCGACGACTGAAGAAGGACCGATATCTCGAAAGTGTCAAGGCCGTGTTCTTGCTGTTGCCATCCTACCGGAGATTCCCGGGTGATGATGAATTTAAGCGCCAATTACAGACTCGCAATCTCTACAAATTCAATCGGCGAACATATTGGCTCAGGCGATTCGAAAACTTCGGCCGTAAAGAGCGGGTTATGGTGCAGGACTACACGATTGAGCACATCATGCCGCAGAACGACGAATTGAGCGCGGCATGGAAGGAAGAGCTGGGCGACGATTGGGAACGGGTGCACGAGCAGTATCTACATACGTTGGGCAACCTTACGCTGACGGGCTACAACTCCGAGTACAGCGACCACCCATTCGCCGAGAAGCGGGACATGGAAGGCGGATTCGCGCAGAGTCCTCTTAAGTTGAACGAGGGCCTCGGCAACTGCACGGAGTGGAACGAAGAACAGATCAAGAAACGTGCGACTCGGCTGGCCAAACGCGCGGTCGATATCTGGACCGTACCCGCGCTATCGGACGATGTGCTTGAGGCTTACCGAGAGAAAAAGGCCGAAACCACTTCGGAATACACCATCGACGACCATCCGAATCTGGCTGCCGGGCACAGTCGCGAGCTGTTCGAGCTCTTTCGGAAAGAGGTCTTGGCGCTCGACGAGTGCGTTCGAGAGGAATTCCTAAAACTTTACGTTGCTTATAAGGCGGAGACCAACTTTGTCGATGTCATTCCCCAAACCAAACGGCTCCGATTGACGCTCAACATGGAGTTCCCAGAAATCGACGACCCGCGCGGGAAGTGCCGCGACGTGACGGCGATGGGCCGTTGGGGCAACGGTTGCGTTGAGCTCGCACTAGAGCAGGAGGAAGACCTGCCCTACGTCATTGGTCTGGTACGTCAAGCGCTCGAACGCCAACTAGGCGAGGATGAACCCGAATCATGAGCAGGGATAGTCACGAACGCGGTGGGAGTAAGTACATCAATACTTGGCGCTTTGAACGAATAGTGTGTCCCGGTCGAGGAGACGTTGCCCTCTTGTGCAACTTGCCTCACTTCATATCTTCCTTTCACAAGCGCGAAGGAGTCGACTAATGAGGATAGCCCTCGTTGAGATCCAAAATTTGCGCAAGCTGAAGGCTATCCGCGTCGAAATTTCTGAGCAAGAAACGATTTTCGTTGGCGCGAACAATAGCGGCAAAACGTCCGCCATGGACGCCCTGATCCTGTTTCTCAAGAAAAATCGGCGTAAGGACCTCGCAACAACAGACTTTACTCTTTCAAACTGGTTGCAGATCGACAGGCTCGGCGCGCAATGGGCCGCTACTGACGATAAAAGCGAGCCGGACCTCAGGCTCGAAACTTGGTTGCCCCATCTGCCTGCCGTCGATGTCTGGCTCAAGGTGGAGGAGACGGATATACACCGTGTCATCCATATTCTTCCAACACTCGAATGGACGCCAGATGATTTGCTGGGTGTGCGACTGATATTGGTTCCGAAGAATATCGAGCAGCTCTACAAGAATTTCCGGGAATCTTATCTAGCCGCGCGAAGTGCAGAACAATCGGCCCCTTCGAAAGGGACGTCTCCGCTGTCTCTCTGGCCAAGAACAATGAGGGACTTCCTCGACAAAATGCTTCATAAGGAATTCGAAGTAAAGTCGTACATCTTGGATCCGGCACGGCGCGAAGAACCGCAAAACGGTTTAGCGCAGCCCCAATTACTTCCCGCCGATAGTGAGCCTTTGGACCAAGAACCGTTTGATGGCCTTCTTAAGATAGATGTAATAAGTGCCCAGAGAGGCTTCTCTGATCCGAAAACTGAAGATGACTCGTACAGTGGCTTCGCCAGTTTGTCGACGCAGCTAAGGCGATATTTCTCGAAACACTTAGATCCATCGGAGGCTCCGGATGCCAGTGATATCGAGGCTCTGGAGGCGATCGAAGCGGCCAAGACAGTATTTGACGAAAAACTAAAGACAAGCTTTACGCCAGCCTTGGGAGAGCTTGAAGGACTTAATTATCCTGGCTTCAGTGACCCACGTATAACCATAACGAGTAAGATTAGCCCCGTCGACAGCCTGGATCACAAGACGGCGGTCCAGTTCATACTGCCTGGATCGAATTCTTTGTCATTGCCCGAGACCTACAATGGGCTGGGCTATCAGAATCTTATTTCCATCGTGTTCAGCCTCATCCGGTTTAGGGATGAATGGATGCGCGTCGGTAAAGCGGCTAAGACTCATGATGTGGAGAATGCGGCCATTGAGCCATTGCATGTAGTGCTCATCGAAGAGCCGGAGGCTCACCTTCACGCGCAGGTGCAACAAGTGTTCATCAAGAAGGCGTACAAGGTGCTCCGCGGCAATGACGGGCTTAAGGATGATTCATTCACCACTCAGATGATCGTCAGTACCCATTCGTCGCATATTGCCCACGAGCTGGACTTCACTTGCCTTCGCTACTTTCGACGTGAACCTGCCAGGAAGCAAGAGGAGTCACCATTTGCAACAGTCGTGAATTTGTCAAATACGTTCGGCGATCACGACGAGACATCCAGGTTCGCGACTCGCTATTTGCAATCAACGCACTGCGATCTCTTCTTTGCTGATGCGGCTATTCTCGTAGAAGGATCAGCCGAAAGGATGCTCGTCCCTCACTTCATACGCACACGGTTTCCAAGACTTGATCAGAGCCATATTTCACTGCTTGAAATCGGCGGCGCCCATGCGCATCGCCTTAAGCCGCTGCTTGAAACGCTTGGACTTCTTGCGCTGATAGTCACGGACTTAGACTCCGTTGGAGAGTCTGGTACGGCCAAAGCATTCCCCGACCGCGGGAAGAAACACAGAACGGGCAACACAACACTAAAGGATTGGTTGCCGAAGAAGGAGCGGCTCGATGACCTGCTGGATCTCGTGAACCACGCCAAAGAGACAACAAACAAGCAGATCCGAGTGGCCTATCAATGCCCGATATCCCTCAGATACGCGGACGACGGGGCCGAAGAGGAAGCCATACCGTATACGTTTGAGGATTCCTTGGCTCTGACCAATCTGAACCTATTTAGAGCGCTTGACAAGCCGATAGGCCTCTTGAAGAAGCTCAAAGATGCACTTGGAAAGGACACACTTGAAGATGCTAGGAAGGAGATGTTCGAAAACCTGGAGAAAGGCAGCAAGGCTGAGATGGCCCTGGAGTTACTCTATCTGAGCGAGCCGAGCCAGCTGTGCCCCCCCACCTACATTTCCGACGGTCTAAAATGGCTTGAAGAAGCTCTTGATGCGAAGAGACCGGACGTTCTGGCCGGACAGACGGCAGAGGTGACGGATGCCTAACGCGATCACTCACGAAGATAAACTGAGAAAAACAATCGCAGCTTGTCTCGACCTCGAGAATCCTAGGAGCTTCTTCCTCTATGCGGGAGCCGGCTCCGGTAAAACTAGGGCCGTCGTCGAAGCGATGAAGATTTTTCGGGAGCGCTATGGTGAGCTATTGCGACTTTCCGGCCGGAACGCAGCCATCATAACTTACACCAATGCTGCGTGTGATGAGATAAGTCGAAGAATCGACTTCGACCCCATTTTCGCCGTGTCCACGATTCACAGCTTCGCCTGGGAGTTAATCCGCACGTACAACAAGGACATTTCCGTATGGCTTCGATCCAAGCTGGAAGCTGACGTCTCTACTCTTCACGAAAAGCAAGCTTCTAGCGATCCCGGTAGTAAGGCGTACGCTCAACGTGAAGTGGAAATCGAATCGAAACAAAAACGTCTACAGCATCTGGATGGCATCAAGCGCTTCACGTACAACCCCAATGGCGAAAACATTGACAAGAATTCGCTCAACCATGCTGAGGTAATCGCAATTTCAGCCGCGTTCTTGACTGACAAGCCACTCATGCGGGATGTGCTGGTCAGGAAGTATCCCGTCCTGCTTATAGATGAAAGCCAGGACACGCAGAAAGATTTGATCGATGGATTCTTTCAGCTTCAACAGCAGAATCCAAACAAATTTAGCCTGTCCCTGTTCGGGGATACAATGCAGCGCATTTATGCAGATGGGAAGATCGGCTTGGAGCAGGCCGTCCCCAAAGACTGGGAGAAGCCTGTCATCACCATCAATTTTAGATGCCCGAAGCGCATCGTAAGGTTGATCAACAGGATTAGGTCGGATGCTGATGGTCATCAGCAGGAGCCGCGAGTGGATGCGCCGGAAGGATTCGTCCGCCTATTTCTCGTCCAAGACAATGCTGACATCAATAAGACTGCCGTCGAAGAAGAAATACGCAAGACGATGGCTGAAGTCACATCCGATGATAAGTGGGCAGAGCGCCCAGAAGTAAAAACGCTTACTCTTGAACACCATATGGCGGCGCGGCGCGGCGGGTTCAGCGCTTTCTTTGAACCGCTCTACGGGATATCCAATTTTAGAACGGGGCTACTTGATGGGTCGCTTAGCGGCATTGCCTTCTTAGCGCGTCAAGTCCTGCCTCTGGTGGATGCGCTGCAAGCCCAAGACAAATTTGCCGTTGCGCGGATAGTGAGAAATTTCTCGCCGATTCTATCGGCCGACAAGCTGAAGGACAGCCAATCATCGTTGAAAGACATTCGATCGGCCCAGGACGCCGTTCAATTGCTTTTTCACCTGTGGAAGAACGATGCCGATCCTTTCCTCATAGACGTTTTGAAAGTCATCGCGGATAGCAACCTTTTTGCCGTACCGGATGTGTTCGCCCCGATCCTGAAGCGCGATGACGTACAAGGGCAAGTGGAGGATCCGGAAAGCCCTGAACGACCTCCTGATACTAACCCGGAGATTGATGCCTGGGAGCAAGCGCTCTCGGCACGATTCAGCCACCTGAGATCCTATGTTGAGTATAGATCGGACCGTTCACCTTTTGGCACGCACCAGGGAATCAAAGGCTTGGAATTCCCTCGTGTGATGGTGATTCTGGACGACAACGAAGCCCGCGGGTTCATGTTCAGCTATGACAAATTGCTGGGCGCGAAACTCCCGACGGAAACAGACAAGAGGAACATGAGAGAGGGGAAAGAGACAGCTATAGAAAGAACTCGGCGTCTCTTGTATGTGACGTGTAGTCGGGCCAAAAGGAGCTTGGCTGTGGTGGTTTATACTGCCGAGAAGCGCAAGATTGCCAATCGCTTGAGCGAATTGGCGTGGTTTGAAGACGACGAAATTGTAGAGATCGTTGGCGATCAGCTTCCGGCATAATAACGATTGAACACTATAGACAAATACGAACTTGACGAGCGCAATCACGTAGAGTTGCCGCTACTCGAACAGCTTGCCGGGCTCGGCTGGAACGTTATCGACCTGACCGACAGAAAGCAACTGCCCTCCGACACGGGCCGCGACAACTTCACGAATGTCATCCTGCCGCAGGTGCTGCGCTCGCAGCTCAAGGTGATCAATCCGTGGCTGGAAGACGATCAGGTTGAAGAAGTTGTCAAGCAGCTTACGGCCAGTTTCCCCGCCAGCAGCCTGATCGATAACAACAAGTACCTGTTGCACCTGTTGCTGGAGAACACCAGCATCGGCAAGAACCGACAGACTGGCGAAAACAGCCCGACCGTTCACTTCGTCGATTTCAAGATCGCGACCAATAACAACTTCACCGCCGTCTGCCAATTCAAGATCCGCATCCTCGGAACTGAGCACCACATCATCCCGGACATCACACTGTTTCTGAACGGCCTCCCGGTCGTCGTGATCGAGTGCAAATCTCCCAAGGTAAAGGACGCCATCCCCGAAGCCATCGACCAATTGCTTCGCTATAGCGAACAACGCGGTGCCAAGGGTGAAGGTAGCGCTCCGTTCTTCTTCTACAACCAATTCATAGTGGCGACATGCCGTCAGCAGGCGAAGTTTGGCACGATAACTACACATTCCGAAAAGTACTTCTTCCGCTGGGCCGACCCATATCCCCGTACCGTAGACGAGCTATCGCACGGTGGAACGAGTCCCAATGATCAACAGCGACTAGTAGCCGGAATGATGGATCCCGTAAATCTTCTCGAAATAGTTCGCAACTTCACTCTTTTCTCGACAACTGATAAGGGGGAAACCATTAAGATTGTTGGGCGTTATCAGCAGTTTCGCGCGGTGCAACTGGCCGTCCGGAGGCTTTTGACGGGAATGACTCCTAGAGAACGCGGCGGCATCATTTGGCACACGCAGGGTTCAGGAAAGTCGTTAACCATGATGTTCATGGTTCGCGCGATGTATCGGCACTCCAAGCTGCAACGTTGGAAAATCGTATTTGTCACTGACCGAACGCAGCTCGAACAACAACTCTCGGAAACCAGCGCGAGCTTAGGGTTTACGGTAAAGATCGCAGACAGCATCCGAAAACTGAAGGAGCTTTTGCGTTCGGACTCGTCTGACTTGGTTATGGCCATGATTCACAAATTCAGGGAGGTTGACCTCACTGAGACCTTTCCGGAACTAAATACGAGTCCCGAGATTCTGGTCATGACTGACGAGGCTCATCGTTCTCAGTATGCGATGCTTGGAGCCAATCTGGACAGAGGTATTCCGAACGCGGCACGCATTGGATACACGGGTACGCCTATTGATAAAACCGAAAAGGTCTTTGGCGAGTATATAGACAAATATACGATGCGGCAGTCCATCGAGGATGGAGTCACGCTTCAAATTGTTTACGAGGGACGTACCCACAACGCAGCAGTGACTGACCAGCTAGGTATGGACCAGGCATTTGCCGACGTATTCAGTGATCACAACCTTCGAGAGAGGTTGGAGATTCTCGGATACGGATCACGCGAAGCTTATCTTGAGGCAGAGCCGACAATCGAGGCCAAAGCGAAGGACATGGTGAAGCACTACCTGGAACACGTGTTTCCCAATGGGTTCAAGGCGCAGATTGTCGCGACCTCACGCGAAGCGGCCGTTCGGTACAAGAAGCATATTGACGCGGCTATCGTAAACGAGCTGGAAGCGCTGAGAAAGAACAATCCCCGAAAGTTGGATCTGGATTGCTTGGCTCGGCTTGAGTCAGACGTGATCATTTCGGGTTCGCACAATGATCTTCCACACTTGAAAGTGTATTCCGATGGCGATAAACACCGACTCAGCATCAAGCGCTTCAAGCTCGGGTTTGGGCAGGAAGATGAGGGTGTCAACGGAAATCTCGGCATTGTAATCGTGAACAACATGCTCATCACCGGATTTGACGCGCCTATCGAACAGGTCATGTATCTGGATAAGGTAATTGTAGCCCATAGCCTCCTTCAGGCCATCGCGCGTGTGAATCGCATCGGAGGCGAGGGCAAGGACAAAGGGTTTGTTGTCGACTATGTCGGAATTGGCCATCATCTCAAAAAAGCCATCGACAACTACGATGAGCGGGAACAAAAAGAGATTATCGATTCTCTCAGTTTTCCGGAGGAAGAGCTTCGGCAACTACGCTCGAATTACGATGACATAAAGAAGTTATTTCAGCGTAGTGGACTCATAGATCTCGCCGATCACGATGCAATTTTCGATCTCTTCTATGACGAGGACCAGCGATTCGAGTTCATAAGACTGTTCAGAGAGTTCACCAAGATCCTGAACTCAGTCTTCCCGGCCAAGGAAGCGCTCCCGTTTATGAGCGACTATCAAAGGCTGACGGAAATCAACGTGTTAGCCGGCAAGCACTTTCGTGATGCTCGCATGAGCATGAAGGGTATCCCTCAAAAACTTCGCGGTCTCACCGACCAGTTTCTGGAGAGCAAGGGGATTAGTGTGAAGGTAGCCCCAATCTCAATACTTGACGACGATTTTCAAAGTCACGTCAACACACATACGCGTGCGAAAACGAAGGCGGCAGAGATTGAACACGCGATTCGGCATCACTTGGACGTGGATTTAGACGATGATCCGGAACTCCAGGCATCGTTTGCCGAGGCACTCGCAAGGATATTCGACGAGTTTCGAGATAACTGGCAGCGAATCTACGAGGAACTGGAGAGACTTCGACAACGCATCCGAGACGCGAGCAAGGAACCAACCTATGGTCTCCACCGGAAGAAACAGATGCCCTTCTTCCGTATGTTCCGGCGCGAGCTGTTCAACGATGCGGAACTGGACGAAAATCAGGTATCACTCGTAGTGAACCTGACCCAGCAGGTATTTGAGGCGATCGAACGGGAACTAATGCTGACGGACTTCTGGGAGAGCATACCGGCGAGGAACAAACTCAAGGCTGAATTACAGAACGTTTTAGTAGGCTCCGATTTCGCCGGGTTACAGAAGCTTGTGGAGAAGCGGAAGCATCTCATCTCCAGACTGATGGAGATCGCCGAAAAGAACAACGACGCAATCTTGTACGCTGAGTAAGTATGACGAGTCTGGAATACACAGTTGTCAGATCTAGCAGCCGACGCAAAGCGACGATCTCCGTCGAGCGAGATCGCAGCGTGGTGGTTCACGTTCCCGAGAATGCTTCGGAACAGCAAATCCGCCGTCTTGTGGAGTCGAAGAAGCGCTGGATACTAGACAAGACTCGCCATCCACAGAAGTACGCCTCATTACCTCACCCTCCTGGCAAAGAACTTGTAAACGGCGAGTCCGCCCTATACTTGGGGCGCAATTATCGTATTCAATTGTCCGGTCAACCCAGCGTCGAAGTGAAATTCGCGCAAAGATTCACGGTTCCCGGGGAAACCCCGACGGATCGACGCCGGGCACTTCGTCGCTGGTATGAGACGCGTGCCGCCGAAATTATCTTGCCACGCGCAAAACACTATGGGAATGAACTCGGCGTCGATTACGGTAGGGCTACGATTTCCGACAATCGCTATAGATGGGGCTCCTGCACAAAAAGCGGAAACGTCTCTTTCAACTGGCGACTTGTCAAAGCTCCAATGATGGTGGTCAACTATGTGGTGGTGCATGAGTTGGCGCACCTAATCGAACCGAATCACGGTCCTGCATTCTGGAATATCGTTCGTACACAGCTCCCCCACTCCGAAAAAGCTCGACAGTGGCTTAAGGATCACGGCGACGTCCTAGAGACAGAACTCTGATAAGGACAGCTTGTGACGTCGCATTGCGCTCGGTTCCCGGAAACTGGGAGTAAATACTCCTCGGAGGACTGATGGCGCCCGATCTATTGACCTGGCCGTGGAAAGCGATAACTCTGGAATCGTCGTGTACAGTGCTTTGTACAGTACGACCAGACTGACGTAAGCCATTGAACGACGGACTCTTAGGCGCTCACTTTGCGCCCTTTCATTCCGCGTTCGGCCGAATAGCTGGTCGCGAATCCTAGTCGTAACAGCGTGAACATCAGTTACTTATACGACTGCATTTTCGTGCCCGACCTTTGGGGTGGGCACGCAACGACAAACGGTCTTCACCCAGATCTCCGTGCTTTTCGTTGATGAAAGCGAATTCCGAATGGACTACAAAACGTCGTGCCACGGGTCACCTAAGAACACTGACAATTCGTGTCACAGGAGTCACCGAACCCTTGAAGAAGTGGATGACATTGTCTCGCCGGTGGCGGGGAGGATCATCTTCCATGCCTGGAAGGACTTTCTGCATCGTGACCCGTGAGCTCAGGCACCCTTAGCAGACGCGCATTAATCGCAACGACCACCGTCGAAACAGCCATGAGGGCCGCGCCCGCGGCGGGCGAAAGTAAGATGCCAAATTTGTAGAGGACTCCGGCGGCAAGCGGAATCGCGACGACGTTGTAACCGGTGGCCCAAATGAGATTCTGCACCATTTTTCGGTAGGTGGCACGCGCGAGAAACATGATAGCCATCACGTCTCGGGGATCCGAGCGTACCAGTACGATGTCGGCGGACTCGATGGCCACGTCTGTGCCGGCGCCGATGGCGATGCCAATATCGGCTTGTGTCAACGCGGGGGCGTCGTTAACGCCATCGCCGGTCATCGCTACGATCAGGCCGCGCTTCTGCACCTCTTTGATTTTGTCCGCTTTCTGGTCGGGCAAGACTTCGGCGAAATAATCGTCCAGTTCGAGTTCACGCGCGACCCATGCGGCGACCGGTTTGGCGTCGCCGGTGATCATCATCACTTGAATGCCCATTTCTTTGAGGCGGCGTAAGGCTTCGCGCGATTCCTTTCGGATGATGTCGGCGAGCGCAATCGCGCCTTGGAGCTTTTCGTCAATCAAGACATATACGACGGTCTTCCCCTGTGCGGCGATCTCTATCACGTGGGCATTCTCGACGGTGAAGCCGTGTTCTTTGAGATAGCCGGGGCTGACGACCTTGACGTTTTGACCAGTGACATTGGCGGAGGCCCCGCGGCCTGGAATCGCAGTGAAATCCTTCGGCGCGGAAACCGACAGCTCTTTCTCGCGAGCGCTGTTCACGATTCCTTGCGCGATGGGGTGCTCGGACTGGCTTTCGAGCGAAGCCGCCGCTGACAAGACCTGATCGGCCGTGGACTGTCCGAGCGTGATTACGTCGGTCACGCCGAAACGTCCCTCGGTGAGCGTGCCGGTTTTGTCGAAGAGGATCGCGTTCACGTTTCGCGAGCGCTCGAAGGCGGACCGATCGCGAATGAGCAAACCATTTTTGGCCGAAATCGCAGTAGACACGGCGACGACGAGCGGAACGGCCAACCCGAGGGCGTGGGGACAGGCAATGACCATGACGGTCACGGCGCGTTCGATTCCGAAGGCGAAGTCCTTGCCGAGGACAAGCCACACGGCGAGCGTACCCGCGCCGACCGTGATAGCGATGATCGTGAGCCAGAGCGCGGCGCGATTGGCGAGATCCTGTGTGCGCGAGCGTGATTCTTGGGCCTTGCGAACCATTTCGATGACTTGAGAAAGGTACGTCTGATCTCCGGTCTTCCGCACCTCAAGGACGACGGCGGATTCGCCGTTCACGGAACCTCCGATGACTTCGTCGCTCACCTGTCTTTCGACGGGTTTACTCTCGCCGGTGAGCATGGCTTGATTTACCGAGGTCCGGCCTTCGACGATGACGCCGTCGATTGGAATTTTTTCGCCGGGTTTGACCAGGACGCGGTCGCCAGGGCGAAGGTCAACGACGGGGACTTCCTCCGCGCTGCCATCGGGGCGGACCCGGTGGGCCTCCGAGGGCATGAGTCGAACGAGCGATTCAAGGGCCGCCGACGCGCCCATGACGGAGCGCATCTCAATCCAGTGACCGAGCAGCATCACGTCGATCAGCGTCGCGAGTTCCCAGAAGAAGACGTTTCCGGGCAGGCCGAAAACCACGGCCGAACTGTAGACATAGGCGACGGTGATAGCGAGCGCAATCAGCGTCATCATTCCGGGTTTGAGGTCGGACAATTCGTTCTTGAGACCCTTCAAGAAAGGCCAGCCGCCATAAAAGAAGATGACGCTTGCCACCGCCCATTCGACATAGTTGTAACCGGAGAAGTGCAAGGTCTCGCGGAGACCGAGCCAATGCTGGATCATCTCGGCCAGCACGAGGGCGGGGACGGTGAGAACGATGGAGACCCAGAAGCGGCGGCGGAAATCGGCCACCATCATCGCATGGTGATTATGGGCACCGTGCGCGGAGTGGCCGGAACCGTGCATGGGTGCGGGTGGTTGACCGGGGGCCGGAGACGCCGGCTTATGCGTTGCGTGCCCGTCGTGATGTGCGTGCGCTCCAGAATGCCCCGGAGGTGTGATGTGTGAAGTCGAGTGGTCCATGAGGTCGATTAGCGCCTCCCTTGTTGAGTCTGGCTCGTTCAACGTTGAGGCAAAAACCGTGCCCAAACAATGTTCAAGGCCGCGGACGATGCAGACACCAGTTACTTCGTTGGTCAGTCACCGTCACTATATCATCAGGACACGCCGGTGGATGCGCTTGAGCACACTTGACCGGAGCAATGGTGTCCTATGCGGGCTCTACGCAGCGCATACGCAAAAATCGATTCCAGGTTTATCGGCCCAATTTTCAGATGCCAGACCAGAGGGGTTGCTAGCCGAGTTGGCACGGAGCATGCTTGGAGCGCAGCGATGATGGCTCGAACGAGCGCATGGAGGGATCGATGACTCCAATCGTGATGCTTCTTTTCTGGACTCTGCTGTTGTTTCTGATGATGGCGACCTGTGGGCGCGGTCACAGACACGGTCATCGGGCGGTCATAGAACGAGTCCCGGAGTCAGCACCGCCGACTGATCAAGAGCGCGATGTGGGCGATGTGATTCGGGCCACCGGCCGACGAACGATTGGAGCGGTGGTTTTAATCGAAGGCGAGCTGCTGAAGAACCCGGACGACGCGTACCTCACCCTCCAATCCCGATTCGCCGACTCTAAACTTTTGCCCACCCTGCAGAGCAATGAGTTCGGCAAACCTTCGATCATGCTGTTTCCTCGTGCGGCCTTCGCCGGAAGGGTCGGCAAAGACAAGCCTTGGTTGAACATCTTGCTCTTAGTAGCGACCTTTGGCACTACGACCTGGGCGGGTGCAGTGCATCAAGGTATCAACGTATTAGACGAGCCATCTCGGATATTTTCCGGACTACCGTATGCGCTGGCGCTTATGTTGATCTTGGGTATTCACGAAATGGGGCATTATGTCGCGGGGCGTGTACACAAGATGAACGTATCGTTGCCGTATTTCATACCGTCACCGTTCGGTCTGGGCACCTTCGGCGCATTTATACAACTGCGGGAGCCGTCTTCAGATCGACGGGCCTTGTTTGACGTTGGAGTGGCAGGACCACTGGCCGGACTAGTGGCGACGCTCATCGCGTTAATGATCGGACTCAAATATTCCGAAGTGCTGCCGGACCAAGCCCAGGGAGTGGCGGCAGTGCACCACGGCGCAGAAATCGGCACTTCCGTGTTGTTCGCGGCGTTGGCGAAACTATCGCTCGGCGCGCAACTTGCCGAAGGACACCGGCTCGCCCTTCATCCGCTGGCGTTTGCCGGGTGGCTGGGGCTGCTGGTCACCGCGTTGAATCTATTGCCGATCGGTCAATTGGACGGCGGACACATTGCAGACGCGATGTTCGGCCCTCGGGCCGGTGCGGCGATCAGCACGGCCGGAATTGTCGTCCTCTTTGCGCTCGCGTTCTTCGTGTGGAGCGGGCTGCTGATGTGGGCGGTAATCATCTATTTCATAGCGGGGCGTAAGGGTATCCCGCCGCTGAACGACTTGACGCCGCTGGACGGCGGCAGGAGGGCGATCGGGTGGCTTAGCTTCGTGCTACTGTTACTCATTCTGACGCCCGTACCGCACGCGCTCTTCGAGAATTTAGGGATTAACTGTCCGTATCTGTGAGGAGGTGCTATGTCTACGTCCGGAGAGGGTCATTCGATGAAACATACGCTGTGGATGATCGTGGGCTGCGTGCTGCCGTTTCTGTTGATTTTTCTATTTCCGGTGCTAGGTATTTCAGGAGGAGCGACGACACTGGTGTTCTTTGTGTTGATGCTGGGGTGCCATCTGATGATGATGGGCGGACACGGGCACGGAGGTCACAGCGGGCATGGGCGTCAGGACGATCGCGACGAGCAGGAAGTAAGCAAGCACCGGCATTGAAATGGGAGTGCGCTTGCACAACGTGAGGATGGAGGATCTATGAATACATTGAGCATCCGCAGGTTCGGACTTGCGTTGGGAAGCGCGTGCGCCCTGACTTATTTGGCGTGCGCATGCGTGATGTCCTATGTATCGAGAGAGGCCACGATCCGGTTTTTTAACCGGATTCTGCACGATTGGACGTGTCACCGATCCTGACATTGAAGATGACGTTCGGGGGTGTCATCACGGGAGTCATCGAAGTGTTTGTGCTCGGCTGGCTGTTCGGCGCGATCCTAGCGTGCTTATACAATATCAGCGGGCGTCTGGACGGCCGGCGCTCGCCGGCCACGCGAGATTAACCGCGCCAATGGACAACGCAGTCGGGATTGTTCAGACATATCTGCGAATCAACGGGTACTTGACGGTGGCGGAGTATCCGATTGTAGAACGGACGGAGTCAGGCGCGTACCGCAGCGTCACTGACGTGGACATCCTCGCGGTCCGATTTCCGCGGGCGGGGCACAGGATATCTCATGAACATTCAGGCGGGCGTCCGGCCGGGCCTTCCTTCTCGCCCGACCCGGCGTTGGGACCTTTCAACGGCGACATTGACATGATCATTGGGGAGGTTAAGGAGGGGCGTGCAGAACTCAATCGGGCAGCGCGCGATCCGGACGTGCTGGCGGCGGCGTTGACGCGGTTTGGATGTTGCGGGCACCAGGATGTCCGGGAGGTTGTCCGGGAGTTGCATCGGAGTGGGCACGCAACCACGTCGCCGGGACATCGCATCCGGCTCGTCGTGTTTGGCGGCGTGCCGGGCGAAACGACGGACAGCCGGTTCCAGACCATATATCTTGGTCATATTTTGGAGTTCATCCGGTCCTACTTACGGCTGCACTGGGAAGTGTTTCAACATGCGCAGTTCAAAGACCCAGTGCTCGCCTTTCTCAAACTCGACGAGCGAACGAAAGTGATCCATGAGAAGTAATGGATGGGCTGCCTACATTAGATGCGGGGGCGTATTGCTCGTCGCGTGCATCGCCAGCGGTACTGGTGCATACGCGGATAACGAGGTGTTACCCGATGCTGTGGCATTGGTGGCGAAATACAATGCCCGTGATGAAGGTGCACATGTTCGGCGGATCATCACGATGACGGTGCGGGACAGGCGTGGACGAGAGCGTGTCCGGGAAGCATTAAGTTGTCGTAAATACTACGGCAAGGACAAACGTACAGTATTCTTTTTTCTGAGTCCAGCGAATGTACGCGGCACGGCATTCCTTACCTACGACTACGGCGACGCATCCAAGGCGGATGACCAGTGGTTGTACCTTCCAAAGGCGCGAAAGTCACGAAGGATTTCGGAAAGCGACCGAGGCGACTTTTTTGTTGGGACAGACTTCACCTACGAAGACATCAAGAAGGAAACAAAAGTAAGCACAGAAGATTTTGACTTCAAGCTACTTGGCAGCGAAATCCTGGATGCTCACCTCTGCTTTAAGATTGAAGCCACACCTATCAACGACACGGTTACGAAAGAACTCGGATATGCGCGAGTGCTCCACTGGTTCGACGCGGAATCCTTAATGGCCCATAAGTCCGAATTCTATGACGCGACGGGGATTTTGCTTCGGACGATTCTCACAAGCGAAATAGAAAAGATCGACGGTATTTGGACTGCGCAGCGAATTGTGGCGCGAAACGAGCGTACTGGACACACAACGGAATTTAAGTTCCGGGACGTCGACTACGAAGCTCCTGTCGACGAGAGGATGTTTACTGAAGAGGCGCTGGCGCGGGGACCCAATTGGCATTGAAGTTTACGACAAGCGCCCCAAGCCCTTGACCGGAAAGACGAGGACGATGTAGTCTCAAAGGGCTTTTCGAAAAGTTATCTTCTAATTTTGGCGGTTGGACGCTATGGATACATTTTTGAATTATTTCGCGTTGGCGATTCTCCTGGTGGGATTGACGCTCGTCTTTTATACTATGATTTATATTCACGATATCCCCTGCCGGATCGCGAAAAAGAAAAATCACCCCCAGGCCCACGCCATACACGTCGCGGCGTGGCTCAGTATGTTCACACTGCACGCCATTTGGCCGCTCGTTTTCATTTGGGCCATGATCGAGCACCGTCCGATTCCGGTAAAGATTGAAGGTGGTGCGCTGGATGAAGGAATGGCAGACCACCTTGCGGCGCTTGAAAACCGGGTACGGGAATTGGAGATTCGGCGCGGCACGAAGACGAAAGAGTAGTCAAGACTGAGTTGCTTTGCCGCCCATAGGACTTGGTTTTTTGCTCGTTTCTGTTCAAGCAGGCCAACCTGATTCCGGTGGTTCTTGAAGGACCGGTTCTGTTATTAATCATCCGGACAGAAAAAAGTTCGGCTAGAGATTGCGGCCGCAAACTGGCGTCGACGTTCCTCTGTATTTGACCGCGTATTCCGACTGGCTGTCGAGTTCTTCGCCAGCCCGATGACCAGATCGGCTACGTGGCCTTCGGCTGCGGATGGGTCAGATCCTTAGCCTCTTACTCGCTCTCATTGGCGGAGCTCTGCTTGTCTGGCGCCCACTGACTAACGCTAGATTCTCCCGAAACCCTTAAGCAGGTGCACCGCCAAAGAACGAGAATCGGCTCCGCACATGCACCGTGCGGAGCCGACATGTTGCATTGACGCCGTTTGGATTTACGGCATGGTTGTCCCGAAACGGTTCGGCGCGCTGGCGGGCGCAACAACCTTCATCTGTTCGTCGCGGAATTCAACGAAGGTTCGCTCGTCGTATTGCTCGTTTCGTTGGCCAACCTTGGGTTCGCGATAGTCACCTGTGCGCGAGTACTGGTGGCTAGCCTCAAGGCTTGGCCGAGTCGAAGCGCTCTCGTGCTGCCGGCTTTGTTCTCCGGTGGCCTTGCGTTCGACTGACTCCTTGTAATTCCCAGTACGGGAATATTCATGACCTGTATTGGGCTGGGCGAGGGCCGACGAACCGGCAACAAACGCAATCGGTATAACAAAAGTAAGCAAGGTTTTCATTGGGATATCCTTTTATCGGTTAGCTTGCCATTCTTCGCTGCAATGTAAGTAGGCTGGTAACGTGGCTTCACGTTCTCAGGCATAGCGTGTAATTACGGACACGTTCCGTTGTCCAGGCGTGAATACACTTCACGCCCAGACGCTCGGGAACGAGGTTCTGATCAGCGAAGGAAGGAATGATTCAGGATATAGAGAGGCGTTGGACACGTGAGACTCGGAAATCTCAGCCGCAAGTACTCATCGTTGGCTGATTTCCCAAGCATCAGGACAAAGGCGCAGTGCGCGGCTGGGATTTGCACCTGTCCGGCGTGGATGGGCGCAGGCGCTGGGTCCGCCACTTGTTGAACCATTACAATGTCACAACAGTGGCACTCAGGATCGACAGATGCACATTCATTCGCAGCGGACGGCAGGCAACAGCACATCCTGGAAACGGTACCGCTCACTTTACAATCGAAAAGCCCTGATGCCACCGCGTTACCGCTTGCGGCGATCGCAGCGAGAGCAATCAAGAGAATAAACACGTGGTCTTTACGCACGATTACGTGCTCCGAGATCCAAGTATACCAGACACTAGCGGAACCCCCTTTACGTCGCCATTATTCCCAATCTTAATCTTACGGTAGCCTCTAGGAAGCTATCCTAAAATGGTAGTTGCCGCAGCCGCGACAAAATGAAGTTTTGCAGGAGCTTATAGCAATTCGGGATGCGACGGGAACCGCAATTCGCACCATTTTTACGGATGAGATCAAGCAGATTGACGGAATATGGACTGTATTGCGGGCTACGGCTCGAAACGAGAGAACTGAGCATGTCACTTAATTCCGGTTCAGCAATGTGGACTACAAGGCACCTGTGGATGACTCTATGTTTAGAGCAAGCGCTAGTACGCGGTCCCAACTGGCACCAGGTACAACTCCTGAGGCTCATGAAAGGGTGATGGTGGAAGCAGATCTTCGCCCGCACTCGCGGCGTCTATTTAACTTCGTTGTAGCTGTTGCACTCAGCGCCTTTTTGGTGAATGAAGTATGGGAAGTCGCACAGATGTTTGCTTACATCCGGCCCACCGGAGCTAGCTGGATAAGCGAATTTGCTCGCTGTACACGCGCAGCAGCAGGTGATGTCGTGATTATTCTTGGCATCGGCGCTATCGGGGCATTGGCGTCTGGCGATCCGGCTTGGAGTTTGACCGGAAAGAGGAACGTGTATGTTGCGTCGTCTGTTCTTGGATTGGTTTATGCGACACTCCTTGAGCGCCTAGCGCTGGCGGAAGGGCGATGGTCATACGCGGATGCGATGCCCCTTGTTCCTCTGCTTGGGGTGGGTCTTTTGCCGTTGCTTCAGATGGTTCTCCTGCCTCCATTGAGCATTTGGCTGGGCCGTCGGTGGATCATTCGACCTTGATGCTCAGCCTATGGGCACGAAATAAGTCTTGATTTCGATTGCAGGATGATGGGGAGAACAACGAATGGCGCCACCGCTTCAGGTTCCTCCTATTGATCCGATTGCAATCCGGCTTGGACCCATCGCCATTCGTTGGTACGGCGTCGCATATCTGATTGGGTTTGGCTTGGGTTATTTCGGATTGCGTCAACTAAGCCGGCGCGGCGTACTGCGTTTGAGCACGCGTTCGCTGGGAGATATTCTCTTTTGGGTCGTGATTGGGGTGCTCGTTGGAGGTCGGCTGGGTTGGTGGCTTATATACGATCGTGAAATTGGCACCGGGGAATCTTGGTATGAGCCGTTCGCGGTTTGGCACGGCGGAATGAGCTTTCATGGCGGGCTCGTTGGTGTCGCATTCGTGTTGGCACTCTGGTCGCACAGGCATGGTTCGCCTTTTTGGAACCTTGCCGACTGTGTCGCCTTAGTGGCGCCACCCGGATTGTTCTTCGGGCGCCTGGCCAACTTCATCAACGCCGAGCTTGTGGGACGCTCGACTACTGTACCTTGGGCAATCATATTTCCGGGGGATACGATTGCACGACACCCTTCTCAGTTGTATGAGGCAATTTTGGAAGGCCCGATACTATTGTTAACCCTCTGGGGCCTAAAGCCGTTTCTGATCGGCCGTGAAGGCGCGATCGCATCGTTGTTTCTTTGTTTGTATGGAACGCTTCGTCTCGTCGCAGAGTTTTTCCGTCAACCGGATGAACAGATCGGATTCATCGCATTTGATTGGATAACGATGGGTCAGTTGCTCAGTTTTTTGATCATAATCGTCGGTGCGCTGCTTCTATTTAGTCGGCTCAATGCAGCCGACATGAATCGCATCCAAGGCTGACTTGACAAGGGAAGGCATACGGACGAAATATTTTTTTCGCGCGGCTTCCGGTGAGACTATTCTACCGCCAGATATCAAAAAGGTTCGGCTCTGTACGGGATTTGTACAGAGCCGAAGGTTGTGCACTACTCTCGTTTTTTACTTGTGATCGCAGTGAATCGCTGACGCATGCCCCCCGCCAAGCGTTGCCAGGTGTTTTGCAGGCGCCGCTTCAAATTGAGCCGGGCAGCTATTGCAGCAGAACTGAACGAGGCGATTCGCGTAGACTTTCTGCACAGGCTCACCCATTTCTTTAAGGCCCTTTCCGCTGATGATGCATTTGTCTGTCGGATAAGAGTCTTTCTGGGCAGCAATCACAGCCTCATCCAGTTTCTTGATAAATTCATCCGGTGACTTTAGGAACGCCTGAACACTTTCGTCAGAACCGAGTCGAACCAGACGATTAAAGTGCACGATATCGACAGTCTCATCATCCACCGGAAGGGGGTTCCCGGTGACGAGATCGGTCTTGAGTGGGTAATGAGGCTTCTGGTCGGCGATCATCATCGAATCGATTTTGCTGAGATATGTCGCCGAATCCTTGTCGAATTTTGGCGGGCAAGCGCCGCAGCAAAAGCGCAGTTCACGACCATCTTTCACTTCGATCACAGGATCGCCCATGGAATCCAGGGCATCGCCAGACACCGGACACACGCCCAATGTGTACGGGTCCCCTTTGTGTTCCGCGTTTTCAGAATACACGGGAAATCCGACGACCAGAGCGATTGCTGCGAACCACAGTTTCATTTTGCGCATGTTGCGTCTCCTTGGTATTTCAGTCTGGGCCGCATAAGCGCGCGAACCATTCGCGCGTGCGGCCATGCTAAAGGCATTCGTTCAAAAGTTCCTCTGGTTTCATTCGGCGCCATAATCCCGTGTTAGTACCTCCTTTCGTTTCGAGTTGGCGAGTCGTGCTCTCCATGGTATTAGCACCTCAAAAATCATTGTGGGGTCGGCTCTATCGACTCGTGATGATGTGCAGGGGTCTCAGAAACAATTGGTTCATGCGCCGAATCCTTCAATTCCTCAACGCCGCCGTGATGATCGTGCTCACCGTGTTCAGATTCGCTTCCGGCATGTGGATGCGGCTCCATGCCGCTCTTCTCATTCATCCCCTGATACTCTTCCGCAGTCATTGTTGGCAGTTTCCGAACGAAGGCCACCAAGCCCCAGATTGCTTCGTCGTCGTGTGTCTTACCTGCAGCCGGCATCGAAGTCATTTTGATCCCATGTTTGATGATCCAGAACTGCCTTGCGGCCTCACGCTTGGAATTATTGACCTCGTGTTCTTCGTGGCCAAGTTCGGCCAGGTTTGGGGGTAACGGATACAACCCCTCTCGTATCTCCGTGTTCGACATTCCGGGAGCAAGGTGGCAGTCAGCGCACATCGCTCGATAGTGGGCCGCCCCCTCCGCGATCATGGCCGGATCATCAAGCGGCGGGACTATTATGCGTACAGATCGCACAGCAATGGATCGTTCGCGAAATAGGTCAATCATGCTGCGCGTTACCGCCCAATGGGGTGCGTCGGCTCCAATGTTGTATACGCCTCCATAAACGCCGGCGACCGCGGCAACCGTGACCGTGATTCCAACCCCGGCGAGCACTTTAGTGATGCTCATGGTGGGCTTCTCCTGTTACTGCGGGTTGGGTTGAGCGGCTATCCTGGATTTGCATGAGAGCATCGGAACTTACAAGGCGTGCAGTAGTGCCTTTCGGGGCCTTGTACCAACCCGGATCCGAATAGTCGCCGGGTCTTTGTTCCTCTCGAACCTTGACCACCGTGAACATTCCGCCCATTTCTATTGGGCCGTGCGGCCCTTCGCCGGTCATCATCGGCAACGTGTTTTCGGGACCCGGCATGTGGCCCATCGCTGTGTGCTTCGCATGCTCGGCCATTCCGTCTTCACCCATCGCCATGAATCCCGGCAACAGTTTGCGAATGCGCGCCTCGACTTCTTTTTGTTTGACGCCCAGCATGTTTGGCACGTCGTGCCCCATCGGCCCCATGGTGTGATGCGACTTGTGACAGTGGAAGGCCCAGTCGCCAGGATTGTCAGCCACAAACTCGAAGTCGCGTGTCGCGCCGACCGGCATCTGAACGGTTGTCTCCGGCCATTGTGCTGATGGCGCGATTGGACCACCATCTGTCCCTGTAATTTTGAATGTGTACCCATGAAGATGGATCGGGTGTTCATCCATACTCAGGTTGCCAATCCGAAAGCGTACCCGTTCGCCCAATCGCGCAACGGGTTGCTCGATGGCAGGAAACACCTTGCTGTTGAAACTAAAAATATTGAAATCGAGCATAACCGAAGGATCCGCTCGCCGGGTGCCTGGATGAAACGCCCAGGTATGCAACAGAAACGCGTAGTCGCGATCCGGTGGTGGAGTTGTGGGGTTCTTCGGATGAATGATGAACAACCCCATCATGCCGGCTGCCAGTTGCACCATTTCGTCGGCATGCGGGTGATACATCTGCGTGCCGTGTTGTTTGAGCGTGAATTCGTACTCATAGGTCTCGCCCGGCTTAATCTGGGGGTGACTCAGCCCGCCCACACCATCCATTCCGCTTGGCAGGATAATACCGTGCCAATGAATGGTTGTATGTTCAGGAAGCTTGTTCGTCACCAGAATTCGCACGTGATCGCCTTCCACGGCTTCGATGGTCGGGCCGGGTGTTTGGCCGTTGTATCCCCAGCAGACCGTCTTCATTCCAGGCGCGAACTCGTGTTCAATCTCTTCGGCGATCAGATGGAAGACTTTGGCGCCATTTACCAACTTGTACGGTAGCGTCGATCCGTTCAGGGTGCGTACAGGCGTATATCCGAGGGTGGAGGGGTTAGATTCGGCAGCCGCGGCTTTTGCGGCTCCAAACAGCGCAGCCGCACCCGGCAGCGCCAATGCGCCGGTTAGTAATTTGCGTCGAGTAATCATGAACCTACTCCTTTGTGTGGTTGTTGTGGTCGTTTTCGATGGGCGTCGCCGATGCGGCAGCCGCATCGGTATCCGTCGTTTCGGGGGAACCTCCGTCTGGCAATGCTCCTGCTATGGCACGCTCAAGTTCGGCACGTGTGCGCCAGTAGTCGAGTTGGGCGTGCACTGCGCCACGCTGAGCCCCTAGCTCAGCGTGCTTGATGTTGAGGAGTTCATACACGCCAATCAGCATGCTGTTGTAATGAAGCTGCGCTTGTGCGACGAGATCCTTATGTAACGGAAGCAGTTCGTCCTGATAAGCACGGACGCCTTCACTCGCAGCACTGAGCCGTGCGGCCAGGGTGTCCACTTCCGCGCGGATTTCGGCCTCGAGCGCCTCACGTTCGGCCTGTGCAAGTGCAACCAAGGACTGGAACCGCATAACGGCACCGCGTTTGCGGTCAAAGATCGGCAATTCGAGATCCAGCGAAGGGCCAAGCGACCATTCCCCATCAAACTCGCGCTCCGCACTGACGCCGACATCGAGCATTCCGGTGAATCGAAAGCGCTTGGTCAATCGGAGCGCGTGTTCCATCGCATCAACGGTATAGGTGGCTGCTGCGAGGTCAAGACGATTCGTCAGTGCAGTTTGCACTATCGTGGCAGGATCAATCGTGAAATCGGTGGGTTTTGGGAACGCGGGCATGAGCATCCACTCTGGATCTTCCGTTCGCAAGGCAATCGCCCTGCGTAATGACTGCTGTTTCGAGAGCGCCTCCGCATCAGCCATTCGAACTTCGACACGTGTCTGGACCGAAAATGACTGATGACCCAATAGCTCAAGGCGGCTCACGTTTCCGGCGTCATATTGCGCCTGCGCGAGATCGGCCGCGGCAAGTGCCGCCTCGCGCGAATGAGCGAGAATAACCTGATCCAATTGAGCAGCGACGGTCTCATACCACGCAATTCGCACTTCTGCGATATGCCTCAATAAAGAATCGGCTGCGTGAAGTTTGGCACCCTCAAAGTGTTGTTGTTCGATGGACCGCCGAAGGGGAAGCATTACCGCATCGAGCAAAGGAAAGCTTCCGTCGAGGTCGAGCATCGTTCCCGATACATCTCCCAAACCAAAGCGCGCGAGTGCACCAAGGCTTGGATTTGGCAACGTACTCGCTTCAATGAGATCGGCCCGGCTAATGCCCAACTCAGCGAATACTTTCGCAACTTCAGGACTCCGCAACATTGTGATTCGAACGGCAGACTCGGCCGTAAGTGGTTGCTCCAAGATGGCTGCTACTTGGGATGCATTGTCTTCTTGGTTCGGCCATTCAATCGACGTGCTGCTTCGGGATTGAGAGAGAACCTTGACTTCATTGATACCGAGATCCTCAGGTATATGTGCGCACCCCGTGAGCAATAGAGCAATGAGCCCGGTTGCGCCAACCTTTAATCGCAATCGCGATTTCTCTCCCGATTCGCGTCTTCTCCATCTTCTCATCTCGTTTCCTCCAATTTGTTTGATCTGAATCCCGAGGCATATTTGTCGAAAACTTGTTTGAATGTTTCTCGCTATGGCGAATCCCGACTCAATGTATGGGAGTATTCAACGCTGGGTACGCGCCAGCCAGGAACTGAATTGCGCGTCAATCGCCACCCGAGTCCCTGATACATCAGTCGTGCGGCAAAGTTATCGGAATCCACGATCGCGAAAACGGAACTTACTCCTGCTTCGAAAAGTCCGTCGACGGCTCTGGCCGTGAGCTCACGTCCAAGTCGCAAGTTGGTTCGTTGCACAAATCCAGGATCGCGAAATCGGGGCAGGACTCCGAGAGAAAGGATTTCACCTGCGCCGAACTTGGGGGACGGTGTCGCTGATCTGGCAGACATGATTTGCCGTGCTTCCCACATCGCTCGAATTCGTGAAGGCTGAGCAAGTATCGAACTACATAAGGTCCAAGCGAGGCGAGGCCACCACCGTCTTAGTGCAACACCCATGAACTCATTCGGAGAGGCTGTATACGCGACGAAACCCGCAGGTTCGCCATGAATAAACGCGGCCGAGACTCTGATGATGTCGTGCGCAGGGAGTAAGGCATAATAGAAGTCGCGCATGAATCGCTTTCCGATGAGAGCCAAAGGGCTGGTCGGTAACAATTCCGCGTGCAAATCCGCCAAAGTTGAGCATGTCGCTGGCGTAGCGACTCCAAAGTCGCAGATTTCCATGGTCTCAGACACGAGAGTGCCTCCCTAATGAGCGGACAGAGCAGTGCCGTGATGAGGGGCCTAGAGGGAGACTTTGCGGGTGTTACTGGAAAGTCTTACGCGTCGCCCGGCCCGATAGGAGGCCGTGTCAAATCAGGAGCGAATGGAAGGAAATGAAGAGCGGGGTTCGCGGAGGCGAAAGATCGCCATGGAGCCGTGTAGCGAGCTGAAGTTCAGGAGTTGGATTTGCCGGGGCTTTCGCTAGGACGAAGGCAACTGTCTGTGTTCCAGTGCTCGGCCGTGCGGTAAACGATAGCGTCGGATCGTCCGGAAACTCTGCTGACTGGCTGATCTGGCAACAGCAATCGGGCGCAGGAGAGGCCCCTAGGCATATTGACGAATCTGGCTGTGAAGCCGGGTCGCGCCGATGACTATCCTGCTGATTGTGACATGCCGGTGTGGAACTGCTCTCCGCGAAGCCAATCGTACCGTGGGTGCTCGTTTCAGCCTGGCGGCACGCCACCTGGCACACAAGCGCGCCCTGCATTGCTGCAACCGCAGCAATCAGACAAGATACCGTACGAATAAAACGGGGCGTCATTGTGAAAAGTCCCATCGGGCAAGAATAACAGCCCGGAGAATCCTGATCAAGCGTATAATCGGCATATGGAACCGCTCATGGAATGGAAATCCGCAGAAATGCGTTATAATTATGCCGAGAAAAGGTCGGGATGAGCCGTTTGTTGCGATCAATCATCATTGCGAGTCTGGTTTCGGCTGCCGCTGTTATGCCGGCCGGAGCTGCGATTTCCTTTGCATGTGCGATGAGCGGGGAAGTATCGAGCAATTGCTGCTGTTTGCCGAGTTCCGATGAGGGCTGTTCGCATATAACACGATCTTGTTCGTGCTGCGATGTAACGATTACTCAGTCTACTGTGGCGTCACCATCCGCGGCGGCGCCGATTCCCGTGGCCCATTCGCTCCCTGTTGTGGCGGTTGCTATCGCCTACACCGTTCCGGCCGCTAGAGAGTCGAGTCGTGCGAGTGCTATTGAACATTCGTTTCCGACACACCCGCCTCTGTACATTTTGAATTCCGCGATTCTCTGCTGATTCTCGTCCTCCCTCACTGATCGCGCCAGGATAGCCGTGTCTTCCTGGCGCAACTCGGCTGAATTCTGTCATGAGGAAGGCATCATGAATCCATCATCAGTGCATTTTGGAATACTGCGCGTCGGCTCATATTTTTTCGCCGGCCTGTTCGTGGTTTTTATTCAAGCTCGGAGCTTCGCTCAGCCCAAAACTTCAATAGACAACGATACTCGAAGTTCTGCGAGTACGATTTTACTTCAGGCACAAGCCCCTGGAGGCGAGAAAGCATCGAGCAACGCCGAATTGGTTTCTCCAGAGGGCACTCTTTCACTAGATTCGCTGATCCGGCAGGTCATCGCTCGAAATCCATCATTCGAGCAAGCTGCTCATGCGTTAAGAGCAGCTTCCGAGCGATTCGACCAAGTAACGGCTCTTGACGATCCCATGTTCACATACATGTTGGGTCCGGGGACATTGGGTTCCAATGAGTTCGACGCTGGGCAGAAGTTTGAAGTGTCGCAATCCTTTCCGTGGCCCGGCAAGCGAAGGCTTCGCGGGGAAGCTGCAAAGCATGAGGCTGAGGAAGTGCGCGGCGATTTGGAATCCGTCCGGCAACAATTGGTGTATGAAACCCGTGCCGCATACGTAAATCTCTGGTTTCTAGACCGGGCTTTGGACATCAATTCAAGAAATCAGGCATTGCTCGGCGAAATTGAAGGGATCGCACAACGCAAATACGGCGCAGGAATCGTCCCGAAACAGGACGTGCTGCAAGTGAGTGTCGAGCGCGAGATGCTGATTCATGATGGCACTGTGCTTACACGCGTTCGAAATCGTTCGATTGCGAAAATCAATGCCCTTCTGAATCAAGGCACTGAAACGACAATTCCAAGTCTTCCCCAATCGCTGTCGGCGCCGGTACCGCCGCGGTCACTTCCGGAGCTGCGGGCAGCGGCAGAGCAGAATAGGCCCGAATTGCGCGCATTGGGCGCCAAGGTCCAATCGATGGAAGCTTATACAGCGCTGGCCCGGAAGGATTCCTACCCGGACTTTTCAGTAATGGCTGCATACGACAGTTTTTGGGATGAAAAAGAACTGAGGCCGTCAATTGGATTTAGCGTCAATGTACCGCTTCAGCGTAGCCGACGCCGCGCAGCCGTAAGCGAGGCCAAAGCGAATCTCGCCAGCGCAGAATCCGAAGCGCGAAGAATGCACCGGGATATTCTGCTCGAAGTGCACGAGGCGTTTGAGGAGATACAGGAAAGCCTCGATGGCATCACCTTGTACGAATCGCATCTCTTGCCTGTAGCCGAAGAAAACCTGGAAGCGGCCCGCTCGGGCTATTCGTCTGGCGAGGTCGATTTCCTGGCATTGGTTTCTGCACAAAAACTATTGATGGACACCACATTAAACGCAACGGAATTTAGTGCGGCCTATCACAACGGAGTAGCCAAACTCGACCGCGCGATCGGAATTTCGTTCTCCGATTCGACGCCTACACTGGAGTAATTCCCATGAAATCGAACTCTCGTTCCATCATGCTGCTATTGACGGTCATCATGGTTGGCCTTGGTGCTGGTGCGTGGATGTATCGCGCTGACTTGCGCCAATGGGCCAAAGACAGGAATCTGGTGCCCGGAGGTAGTGGCGCGGAAACGCTCGTCGGAACCCCGGCAAGTAGCACTCCGGACGGTGCGACGCGGATTGAGGTGAATGCCTCAGGATTCACGCCGGACGCGGTAACTGTCTCGCCGGGCGAAGGGCAGGTGTTGGAGTTTGTCCGTACTGCCGACAAAACCTGTGCCACGGCAGTTGTCTTTGCAAAAACCGGGCAGCGTTTTGATTTGCCGCTCAACACACCGGTGCGTGTGCCTATCTCGCTCAAGCCGGGCGAGACGATGTCGTTCGCATGTCCAATGGATATGTACCGAGGCACGGTTGCAGTATCGGAAGTCTCAGAGCCATCGGAATCCGTAACCAAGATTGAAATTGGAGCGGAGGGTTTTTCTCCCGAATCGGTCGTCATTGCTCCCGGCGACAACCGAATTCTGGAATTTATACGCAAGGTTGATAACACCTGTATTTCGGCCGTGGTATTTCCATCCACGGGCGCGCGTCATGAATTACCGGTTGGTGCACCAGTGCGTGTGCCAATTTCGGCTAAGCCCGGCGAAACAATTTCGTTTACCTGTCCCATGGACATGTATCACGGCAAGGTCGTCGTCTCAGACCAAGCGGCAATGCTGGTGGATCACACCCATGGTGACGCGCACGACCCTTCGGAGATCGCGTATTGGACGTGCTCCATGCATCCGTCGGTTAAGTCCAGCACCCCCGGGAAATGCCCCATCTGCTCCATGGATCTCGTTTCTGTCACTCGCCGGGAAGTCGAAACGGGAGTGATTCTTGTCGATGCACAGCGCCGTCAGTTGATAGGTGTTACTACGGCCTTCGTCGCCCGCCGGGATCTCGTGGATGAGATTCGGACCGTCGGCCGGGTGTCGGTAGATGAATCCCGGTTAACCGAAGTGACGCTTCGCTTTGAGGCGTGGATCGGAAAGGTTCTTGCCGATACCACCGGGAAGGAAGTCCGCAAAGGCGATCCGATGTTTACCTTCTACAGTCCGCAATTGTGGTCACTCCAGGAAGAATACCTTGAGGCGCTTCGTCGAGGGCAGGGAGAACGATCAAACAGCAGCGAGTTAGCCAAAGCGGCCGAGATGCGCCTGCGCCTGTGGGAAATCGACGACGCCCAAATTGAATCGCTCCGTCAACGGGGATCGGCGATCGAATACCTGGCGATGAACGCCCCAACCTCTGGTACGGTGCTTGAAAAGCATGTGGTTGCGGGAAGCGCGGTGGAAGCAGGCGTGCCTTTGTATCGCATCGCCGATCTATCGACGGTATGGATTGAAGCGGAGATATACGAACAGGATATTCCACGCATCACCAAAGGGCAGAAGGCCAACATCTCGCTGCAAGGAGTACCCAATGGAAATTTCGAAGGCACGGTTTCGTATGTGTATCCCTACTTAAACGCCGAAACCCGTACCGGACGAGTGCGTTTCGAGGTGCCTAATCCGAACGGTTTTCTGAAGCTGGATATGTACGCCGATCTGCGGATTGAACTTCCACTGGGCGAACGCACGGCCGTGCCGGAGGGCGCAGTAATTCACGCGGGCGCTTCTCACGTGGTATTCGTTGACCTTGGTGAAGGCCGCCTCGAACCGCGCCGGGTGAAGGTGGGTGCGCGCACGGACGACTACATCGAGATCGTGGAGGGATTGAACGAAGGTGAAACCGTCGTCACCTCAGCCAATTTCCTGATCGCCGCTGAGAGCAAGCTCAAGTCAGGAATTGAGAAATGGTAGGCGAATCGGATTCGAACAATAACGGGTTGGTCGCGCGGTTGATCGCCTATTGCGCGAACAACCCATTGCTGACGATTCTCACGATAAGCGCCTTGGCAGGCTGGGGGTACTATTCACTTAGAAACGTGCCACTTGATGCGATCCCGGACCTATCCGACACACAGGTGATCATTCTCACTGAATGGCCGGGGCGCAGTCCGGATTTGGTCGAGAACCAGATTACGTATCCACTCTCCACATCTTTGCTTGCGGCGCCGAATGTCGAATTCGTGCGTGGGCAGTCGTTTCTTGGTCTGTCTTTCGTTTATGTGATTTTCGAGGACGGGACCGACATCTACTGGGCGCGTAGCCGCGTGCTCGAGTACCTCAACTCGATGCGGACAGAACTGCCAGCAGGCGTGAATCCGACCATTGGTCCCGACGCTACGGGAGTGGGGTGGGTTTTTCAGTACGCGCTTGTCGACAAGACCGGGGCGCACAGTCTCGCTGACTTGCGATCGCTCCAGGATTGGAGCCTGCGGTATTGGCTAGAAGGCGTCGAAGGCGTGGCTGAAGTGGCTTCAGTGGGCGGATTCGTCAAGCAGTATCAGATCACGCTCGACCCCACCAAGCTGCGCGCGTACAACATCGCACTCAAGGACGTCACCGAGGCAGTCGAGCGTTCGAATATCGATGTTGGGGCGGGGGTTATCGAAGTAGCCGGTCACGAACAATTTGTCCGCGGACGTGGATACATCCGATCCATCGACGACATCAAGCTGATTCCCTTGAAGCTCAGCGAAGGCGGCGTTCCCGTGTATGTCAAAGACGTTGCTGAGGTGCAGCTTGGGCCCGATATGCGGCGAGGTCTTGCGGAATTAAACGGCGAAGGAGAAGTCGCCGGTGGAATCGTCGTCATGAGATATGGCGAGAACGCTCTCAATGTGATTCGGCGCGTGAAGGAGAGAATTGAAGAAACGAAATCATCGCTGCCGCCGGGAGTAGAGATAGTCGTGGCATACGACCGATCTGACCTAATCCTACGGGCGATCGATACGCTTCGACATACGCTAATGGAAGAGATGATCATTGTAAGTGTGGTCATCGCGGTATTTCTGCTGCACGCACGATCCGCTTTAGTGCCAATTATTTGCCTGCCGGTCGCTGCATTGCTCGCATTTATTCCGATGGCACAGCAGAACCTGACTGCGAACATCATGTCGCTGGGCGGCATTGCGGTGGCTATAGGCGCCATGGTAGACGCCTCGATCATTATTATTGAGAATATTCATAAACGGTTGGAAACGTGGGAATCTGCAGGTCGGCCAAATGCCCGGAAGGCGGTGGTGATTCAGGCAATGCAGGAGGTCGGTCCGAGTATTTTCTTTTCGCTCGTGGTCATCACAGTATCGTTCCTCCCGGTGTTTACATTACAGGCCACGGAGGGGCGATTGTTTCGTCCGTTGGCCTACACGAAAACGTACTCGATGGGTTTTGCGGCACTCCTGGCGGTTACGCTTACGCCGGTGCTCGCCGTCCTGTTTGTTCGGGGGCGAGTGCTCCGCGAGGAAAAGAACCCGATTAACCGTTTACTGATCGCCGCGTATACACCGGTCGTGCATTTTGTCGTTTGGGCGCGTTGGCTGGTTGTGGCTGGCGCAATTGCGGCCATGGGTTTCACCGTCCCGGTATTTTTTAAGTTGGGCAACGAGTTTATGCCGCCACTCAACGAGGGTGCAATCTTATATATGCCGACGGCCCTTCCGGGCATGTCGATCACGGAAGCCACAACCATTCTCCAGTCCATGGATCGACAACTCAAGCAGTTCCCCGAGGTCGAATCTGTGTTTGGCAAAGCAGGCCGTTCGGAGACCGCCACCGACCCGGCTCCCATGTCGATGGTCGAGACTGTTGTCGTGCTGAAGCCCGAAGACGAATGGCGCACCGGTCTCACGTTTGACGCCCTAATCGACGAGATGGACGAGAAATTGCGGTATCCTGGTATGCCCAACATCTGGTGGATGCCTGTTCAGACCCGGACAGAAATGTTGTCCACCGGCATCCGAAGTGCACTCGGAATAAAGGTGTTCGGTAAAACGCTGCACGAGATCGAACAGACCGCCATAGCGATTGAACGAGCCATTAAGGAAGATCCGCGTACCGCCCCGTACACGCGAAGTGCATTCGCAGAGCGTGAGGCGGGTGGCTATTTTTTTGACTACGTAGTCGATCGAGAGCGCGCGGCGCGCTATGGATTAACGGTACAGGACGTGACAGATGCGATAGAGATAGCCGTCGGCGGAATGAATGTGACGCAGACGGTTGAAGGGCGCGAGCGATACTCAGTGAATGTGCGCTATGCAAGGGATTTTCGTGAAGATTCCAAATCGCTTGCGCAGATTTTGGTAGACACGCCTACAGGTACACGGATTCCGATCGACAACGTCGCAAATATTGAGTTCAATTTGGGCCCTCCTATCGTACGGAGTGAGGATGGTCAGTTGGTCGGCTATGTGTTCGTTGACGTGACACGACGGGGCATCGCAGATTACGTTGAGGACGCTCGAAAGGTTGTGAGCGAGCGTGTGACATTGCCGGCAAGTACCGGCGTGGAATGGGCTGGGCAATTCCGCTACTTTGAACGGGCGAAGGAACGCCTGAAGATCGTCGTACCTGCGACTCTGGCGATCGTGTTCTTGTTGCTTTACCTGAATACCAAGTCTCTGGTGGAAACGTGCATCGTATTGCTGGCAGTGCCTTTTTCGCTCATAGGCGCGATCTGGTTGCTTTATCTACTCGAATACAACATGAGCGTGGCCGTGTGGGTCGGACTAATCGCCCTGGCAGGGTTGGACGCGGAAACTGGCGTAATCATGTTGTTGTATCTGACCCTTGCGCATGGTCGGCGCACGGCCGAAGGACGAATGAACACTTTTGATGATCTGCGCCAGGCAATTGCGGAAGGTGCGGCCCAGCGCATCCGTCCCAAGTTAATGACGGTTTTGACTACGTTCATTGCGCTAGTGCCAATCATGCTAAGTACAGGAACAGGTGCAGACGTAATGAAGCGTATCGCTGCTCCGATGGTAGGTGGTTTGGCAACATCATTCTTGCTGGAGTTGACGGTTTACCCGGCGGTTTTTGCCATCTGGAAGAAACGAGGAGCCCAAAAATTGACCACATCGCGTAAGACTTAACCAGGCGCAAAGAAGAATATTTGTCCTTCGCAAATACTCGTACTCATTGACATGATTGAACTTATGACATCCGCTACGTAGGGTTCATTAATGAGAAAAATCGGTGAAAACTTCGTTTGTCCGTCCCGAATATTCGTACTTGTTGCGCGGCAATGACTTACGAGATCCCTGAAACCGACTACGTCGGCGAATCTCGTGGCGATTTGTAAGCTTCTCAGCTCCGCCTTCAACGGTCCAAGTGCTCTCCGAGCTGTGCCAGAAGCACCACTGACGCAACATGATCTCGCATTAAATTGCCAAGAAATATAATTTGACGCATGATGCGGCTTTAGATTGACAGGAGATTTTGTGTACAGTGCTGTGTACAGTAAAAAATGGTGAACATGTGGTTCATGTGCAACATGTTCACCGGCAGTTGAAGGGCGTAGGTACAAGCGAAATCTGTAAGTATCAGTGGATCAATCAGTTGCGGATTTGGGTGATAGCTTCCTCATAACCCAAAGGTCGTAGGTTCAAATCCTACCCCCGCTACCACTTAAATGACAAAACGGCGCAGCTTGGCTGCGCCGTTTTTCTTTTTGTCTGGAGATCGGGAAAGGGACTAGAAACCGGGGCTTAGGTTGCTCAGCACGGAGAGCAGGATGCCGGGGAACAGGCCGAGGGAGACCGTGACGATGGTGAGCAGGATGAGCAGCACCTGCATGGCGAGCGGGGGCGTGACGTCGGGCTGGATGGTATCGACGTTGGCGAAGAGCATCATGGCGACGCGCAGGTAGTAGTAGGCGCCGACGGCGCTGCCTAGGGCGAGAATGATCAGCAGCGCCCACTGGGTCGATTCGGCGCCGGCGAACACGACGTACAGCTTGCCGAAGAAGCCGGCGGTCATGGGGATGCCGGCCATGGACAGCAGGCTAATGCCCAGCACGGTCGCGAGTATGGGGTTGGTGCGGTAGAGGCCCTTGTAGTCGTCGAGGTGTTCGATGTCGCGGTTGTGGCGGAACCCGGTGGAGAGCGCCATGATCACGCCGAAGGCGGAGAGGGTGGCGGCGGAATAGGCGACCATGTAAAACGCGACGGTGGCGGTGGCGGTGTCGCGCGAGCCGAGGAAGCCCAGCGACAGGTAGCCCATGTGCGCGATCGAGGAATACGCGAGAATGCGCTTGAGATTTTTCTGCACCAGGGCGAGCAGGTTGCCGACAATCATGGACGCGGCGCCAGTGACGGCGATGAACATCGCCAAGGCGCTCGATATGGCGGAGTCTTCCAGCGCGAAATAGCGCACGAGAATCGCAAGCACGCCAATCTTGCCGGCCGTGGACGCGAAGGCGGCAACCGATGCGGGCGCGCCTTCGTAGACGTCCGGGGTCCAGTAGTGGAAGGGGACGATGGAGAGCTTGAAGCCGATGCTGGCGAACATCATGGCTACGCCGAGCAGCACGACCCGGTTCTGCAACTGCTCGGGGGAGGCGTTGACGAAGCTTTCGAAGCGCATGGTGCCGAGCTCGGCATAGACCAGGGCCATGCCGAACAGCAGGAACGCCGCCGAGGCCGCGGCCAGCACGAGGTACTTCAGGCCTGCTTCGGTGCCGCGCGGATCGCGGCGCACATAGGCGACGAGGCCGTACTGCGCGACGCTGAGAATTTCGAGGCCGAGGTAGAACGAGACGAAGTGCGAGCTGAGCGACATCACGCATGCGCCGGCGGTGGCGATCAGCACGAGGACGTAGTACTCCTCGGGATGCGACTCGCGGTGCGCCAGATACGAGTAGCCCATGGCGAGAATCATGAGCGCGATGCTGATCGTCAGCCCAACGAAGAACAGACCCTGGGCATGCACATGGAACAGCTTGGTGATATCGAGCGGCGCGACCGAATTGGCGAGGAACACGCACCCCAGCGCGGCGCTTAAACCCGTCAGCGAAATGGCGAGACTGACGCTGTGGCGCCGGCGCACGGCGATGGACAGCATGACGACGATGGGCGTTAGGCCCAATACAATTAGCGGTGAAAGCGCAATGAAATCGTCCGTAGTCACGGGACATCCTCCGCGACCAGGGTCTGGGGAGTTTCTGGCGCGCCGGCAGCCTTAAGCAGCACGCCGGGCCGGAAACCCACCCACAGCAACAGGGCAATCAACGCCGCGCACACCACCAGCGCGCGTGGGGAAAGTTCCGGGAGGCTAACCGCTGAAGTGCGCGGGCCGAAGAACACGCGCTGCATCAGGCGCAGCGAATAGGCGGCGCTGAACACCGCGCCAAGCGCGGCAATCGCACCGATAACGGGGTCCGCCTGAAACACGCCGGCGAGCACGAGGAACTCGCCAATAAAATTGCCGAGACCCGGCAAGCCGAGCGTCGCCAACACGAACACCAGACCAATTCCGCCGAGGCGCGGCGCGGAATGCCAGAGCCCGCCGAGTTCGTCGAGATTGCGCGTGCCGGTGCGGCGCTCGATGTGGTCCGCCACGAGGAACAAACCGGCCACGCTGAGGCCGTGGCAGAACATCTGGAGAATCGCGCCGTTGCGCGCGAGGTCGTTCATCGCGAATACACCGAGCACGACGTAGCCCAAGTGGCCGGCGCTGGAGTACGCGATCAACCGGCGAAGGTCGCGCTGGCCATATGCGAGCCATGCCGCGTACAACACGGTGAACACGCCCAGCCCCATCGCCCACGGCGCGAGGCGCTCCGCCGCGTCGGGGAACATCGGAATCGCGAACCGCAGCAATCCGTATCCGGCGGTCTTCGCCATGAGCGCGGAGAGCAGGATGGCGCCCTCGGCGGGTGCGGCGGCGTAGGCCTGCGGCTGCCACGTGTGGAATGGCACCACGGGCAGCTTCACGGCAAACGCGAGCGCAAAGCACACAAGGAACAGCATCGCGAGGGACGCGCTCATCGTCGTGCTGCTCAAGACGGCGTAATCGAAGGTGTGGATTCCGGTTTCGACGAAGTGCGCGGCGTGCAGGCCGAGAATGGCGACGAACATCAGGAGACCGCCGGCCTGCGTGAAGACGAAGAAGCGCATCGCGGCGCGGAAACGATCGCCCGAACCCCACCGGAGCATCAGCGCAACGGTGGGAATCAGCATCACTTCGTAGAACATGAAGAACAACATCAGGTCCTTGGCGAGAAATACGCCTAAGACTCCGCTGACAGCGGCCAGATACAGGGCGCTGTGCATGCCTTCATCCTTGCGATCGGACGGAATCGCGATCAGCGCGGCAAAGCCCGAAATACACGCCATGAGCGAGAGCACAAGCGCGAGGCCGTCAATCCCCAGCGCGAACCGAATCCCGAGCGGCACGACCCAATCGACCGACCATTCGGCCAGCCATCCGCCGTCGTTTGGCGCGCCCCACAGTGTGAACAGGAGCACCGCATCGAGCAGCAGTGCGCCCGCGGCGACCCAGCGGGCCATGTGCCCCGAGACAACCCCGGCGAACAGCGCGGCGAAGGCGCCCGCGATGGGAATGATGAGAATCCAGAGCGCGATCATGCGTACACCACCAGATAAATGGCGAGGGCCGCGCCCGCGCCCGCCGCGGCGGCATACCAGCGCAAGCGGCCATTCTGCAGACGGCGCAGAATCGCGGCGACGCCTTCGTTCAGGTACGCGATGCCGCGGGCCAACCAATCGAGCGCATCGTCCGCGTTCACACGCGCGAAGGTCCTGAACGGCTGCACAATCACGCGGTCATACAAGGCATCGAATCCCCAGCCCGCGCCCAATACGCGCGACAAGGGCGACGCCGCGAGACCCGCCACCACCGGCGACGGCCGCAGCCACAGCGCGCAGGCCGTGAACAGGCCGAGCAGCACGATTCCGCCCGAAGCCACCTGCAGCATGAGCTCGGTGCCCACGGACGTTTCGCGCAAGGGCGCGTGCGGCAGTGTGTGCTCCATGAAATGCGAGAAGGTCGGGTGATGGCCCAGCGTGCGCGGCAGTTCCAGCAATCCCGCGAAGGTCGCTGCCACCGCGAGCACCATCAGCGGCAAGGCCATGGCCGGCGGAGTGCCGTGCTCGACGTGATGCTTCGCGTCACCGAAGAAGGTGACGATGACCATGCGGAAGGTGTAGATGGACGTAATCAACGCGCCGACAAATCCCGCCGCCCAGAAAAGCATCCCGCCTAATTCGGAGGTGCCCGCTTCGAACAGGATCATGTCCTTGCTGTAGAAGCCCGCGCCGATCAGCGGAATCGCGCTGAGCGAAATCGCGCCGATGAGGAAAGTCCAGAACACCACGGGAAGCTGCTTGCGCAGTCCGCCCATCTTGAACATGTCCTGCTCGTGGTGCAGCGCGACGATGATCGCGCCGGCCGCCATGAAGAGCAGGGCCTTGAAGATTGCGTGCGTGAAGAAGTGGAACATCGCCGCGGACCACGCGCCCACGCCGAGCGCGAGGAACATATATCCGATCTGGCTGATGGTGGAATACGCGAGCACACGCTTGATGTCGCGCTGCACAAGCGCGCAAGAGCCAGCGATCAGCAGCGTAAGCGCGCCGATGACGGCGACGGTCGTCTGCACGGCCGGCGCCAGCATAAACAGCACATTCATGCGCGCGATGAGATACACGCCTGCCGTCACCATCGTGGCCGCATGGATCAACGCGCTGACCGGCGTTGGGCCGGCCATCGCATCGGGCAGCCACACCTGCAGGGGTAGCTGGCCGGATTTACCAAGGGCGCCACCCAACAACAACAGCGCCGCCGCCGTGGCGACCCCGGAACCCACGGTCCACGTCTCCGGCGCGCTCTCAAGGATGGTGGCAATGTGCAGCGTGCCGAACTCGGCGACCAGCAGGAACATACCGACGGCCATGAACGCATCGCCCACGCGCGTGACCAGGAAGGCCTTCTGCGCGGCTGCGCCGTTCTTCGGATCGTCGTACCAGAATCCAATCAAGAGGTAGCTGCACAGACCCACACCTTCCCAGCCGAGGAACACGAAGAAGAGATCGTCCGCGAGCACGAGCGTGAGCATCGAGGCGACAAACAGATTCATGTACGCGAAGAAGCGCGAATAGCCCGCGTCGTCGCGCATGTAGGCCGTGGAGTAGAGGTGAATCAGCGCGCCGACCACGGTGACCACGAGCATCATGACCAGCGAGAGTGCGTCGACCCGGAGTGCGGCGTTTACACCAAGTCCCGGCAGATTGAAAAAGTTCCAGAGCTGCTGGATGACCACGTGACCATCCGGCGGCGCGGACAGGAACCGCGAGGCAATCGTCACGGCCACCACGGCGCTGCCCGTGACGCTGCCAACGCCGACCAGCGAGGCCACGGCGCGCGGCAAACGCGCACCCATCAGCGCGAGAATGACGAAGCCCGCGAGCGGAAGCGCCGGGACGAGCCAGAGAAGGTCGAACATAGGCTACGCCTTCTCCCGCATACTGTCGGCCGCATCCACATCGAGCGTCTGGAACTGGCGATAGAACCGCAGCACGAGCGCGAGACCCACGGCGACCTCGGCGGCGGCCATGGTGAGAATCACAATGAACATGATCTGGCCATCGGGCTGGCCCCAACGCGATCCGGCGACGATGAACGCGAGTCCGGCAGCGTTCAACATGATTTCGACGCTCATCAGCGCGTACACGATGTTGCGACGCACGACGAGGCCCGCGAATCCGATCGCAAAGAGTGTCGCAGCCAACAGCAATCCATTTTCGAGAGGGATAATGGCCATGCTCAGCCCCTCTCGTTCGTATGGTCGGGCTCGCGCCGGCCAATGTGGTATGCACCCACCAGCCCCGCGAGCAACAACAGTGACGCGAGCTCAATCACAAACACATACTCGCCGAACAGAGCCAGACTGACCTCGCGCGGCTCGACGACGCGATCGCCCGGCAACCAGTGCGGATCGCCGCGAAGAATCAGCGCCATCTCCACCAGCAACACGCCGGCCAGCAAAGACGGCCCGACCCACGTGCGCGGGGAGAGCCACAGCTTTTCGGTCTGCGTCGCCTGCGGTCCCTGGTTCAGCATCATGATCACGAAGACGAAGAGCACCATGATCGCGCCGGCATACACGATCGCCTGCAACGCAGCGATGTACGGCGCGCCGAGCACGAAGAAAATCAGCGCGCCGGCGAGCAGCGACGTCACCATATACAGCAGCGAATGCACCGCATTCAGCCGTGTAATGGCGAGCAGCGTGGACACCACGGTGACCACGGCCGCTATGTAAAAAAGTACGTTCATAACCTCATTCGTGCCTTACGGCAGCAAACTGCGCACATCGACCGGCGGCGCTTCGTTCTCCGCCTCGCCCTTGTCCTTGTTCGCGATCGCCAAGCCCGCGACGCGATAGAAGTTGTAGCCGGGGTACTTCCCCTGCCCGTTTACCAGCAGGTCTTCCTTTTCGTACACCAGGTTCTGGCGCTTGTACTCGCACATCTCGAAGTCCGGTGTGAGCTGAATCGCATACGTCGGGCAGGCTTCTTCACAGTAGCCGCAGAAAATGCAACGCGAGAAATTGATGCGGAAGAAATCCGGGTACCGCCGGCCGCTCTCGTCTTCCGTTGCCTGCAAGGCGATGCACGCCACCGGGCAGGCCACGGCGCAGAGATAACACCCCACGCAGCGTTCCTGACCGTCGGGATCGCGCGTGAGCACGATGCGTCCGCGCCAGCGCGGCGCGAGCTTCGGTTTTTCCTCGGGGTATTGCACCGTCACGCGCTTCGCCCAGGCGTGCTTGAAGACGATCCACATGCTGCGCAGGTTGCTAAACATACCTCAATTCCTCACAAGTATAAGCGCGCCGGTGATCATCAAATTGGCGAGCGATAAGGGCAGCATCAGTTTCCAGCCGAAAGCCATAAGCTGGTCATAGCGCATGCGCGGCAACGAGGCGCGCAGCAGAACGAATCCGGAAATGAAGACAAAGGTCTTCAAAATAAACCACACCACCGGCGGCAGCAACGGACCGTGCCACCCACCAAAGAACAGGGTCACAATCAGCGCAGAGATCAGCGTAATCGCGATGTATTCGCCGACGAAGAACATGCCGAACTTCATGCCTGAGTATTCGCTGTGGAAACCCGCCACGAGTTCGCTCTCTGCCTCCGGCAAGTCGAACGGCACGCGGTGCGTCTCGGCGACGCCCGCGATGAGGAACACGACGAACCCGAGGAACTGCGGCACGATGAACCACAGTCCCTGCTGCGCATCCACAATCGCGCGCAGGCTGAACGAGCCCGAAAGCGCGACCACGCCCATCAGCGACAGGCCCATGAACACTTCGTAAGCCAGCATCTGCGCCGAGGCGCGCAGGCCGCCGAGCAGCGCGTATTTGTTGTTCGACGACCAACCCGCGAGCGCAACGCTGTACACGCCGATCGACGACATCGCCAGGAAAAACAGAATGCCGACGTCAAGATCCACGACGCTGATTGACGGCGTGAACGGAATCACCGCGAAGGACATCATTGCCGTAGTCATGATGATCGCCGGCGCGATCACGAAGACCGGCTTGTCCGCAAACGGTGGAATCCAGTCTTCCTTGAACAAAATCTTGATGACGTCCGCGACGACGTGGCCGAGGCCGAAGGGGCCGACGCGGTTCGGACCATATCGATCCTGCCAGAGCGCGAGCAGCCGGCGCTCCAACCAAATGAGCAGGCTCGCCGTCAGAATCAACGACGCGAGCACACCCACGATGATCAGCAGCGGCCGGACGACGTCCATCAGGAAGCGGCCTCCACTTTACGGATAGCGGCCTCGGCCGGCAGGGACACAAACGGCATCGCGTTCAACCCGCGCGGCAGCGCAACCACGCCGCGCGCGATGGCCGGACCAAACAGCACGCGCAACCGCAGCGGCTTGCTACCGGTCACGGTCACTTCGGCCGTGTCGCCGGTTTTCAAGCCCAGCGGCGTCGCGTCGAGCGGATGCATCAGCACATACGGCGTCGGCGTCAGCTCGACAATCGCCGGCGATTTCGAGCTTAGTTCTTCGGTGCCAAAAATATGCAGGCGTTCGATGGCAACCAGACCTTTCGGCTTCGTCGCCTCCTGCGGCGCGCGGTAGTAGGGAATGCGCGAGTCCGGATCGGGCTCAATCAGACGAATGCCGGGGTCGCCGCCTTCGAGCGGACCGTTCACTTCTTCCTGGAAACGCGTGATCGACTGCGCGGAGTTCCAGCCCGGCGTCCAGAACGAGGCCATCAGTTTCGCCGGCGTCAGGCGCGAGAACCCTTCCATGGAGAACGACAGCGGAGAATCGAGGTCCGTCGCCACGCCGGTCTCGCTGACCGCGATGTTCGCCTTCATGGCCGTGCGGCCGCTGTAGCGGTGCGACTGGCGCGGAATTTTCAGGCCGCCGACGCGGAACGAGGCGGGCGGCGCGATGTTCACAATGCGCGCGAACACCGGAATTTCTCTCACCAATTCACGCAGGAATGAATCCAAATCGAGCCACTGCGAAACGTCACTGTAGCCGGCCGCAGTATTAATGCGACGCAACCAACGCCAGCTTTCCGTAATTTCGGCGTCGGGACGCACGACTTCGTTGAAACGCTGCGCGCTGCCGATGTTGTTCACCAGCGTGCCCGCGCCTTCGGCAAACGTGGCCGCCGGCAACACGGTGTCCGCCTTCATCGCCGTCGGCGTCATCGTATGATCGACGACGATGACGTGCTCGGCTTTTTCGATCATCGCATCCACCAACGCGGCGTCCGCGCGGCGGTAGAGGTCGTTTTCAAGCACGATCAGCGTGCGCGCCTTACCGTCGAGAATCGTCTTGGCGGCGTGCTCAAGGTGGCCGCCGCCCATCATACCGAGACCGATCGAATTGGATTCGTGCGCGGTGTAGAACAGACCGGCCGAGGTCTTGCCGCGGCGGCACAGCGCCCACGCGATGTTCGCGGCCGCACGCACGACGGCGGCGCTGTCGCACGACGGTCCGGAAATCACCAGCGGCTTTTCCGCCGCCATCAAATCCGCTGCGATGCGTTTGGCCAGTGCGCGCATCTCGTCCGGCAGCACGCCGGGGTCCGGCGAGTCCGGCGCGATCGCGGCGGCCACGGCGAATCCGAGCTTCGCCAGCATATCCGGCGCGGCGCGGAAGGTGTCGGTCGCGATATCGTCAAGCTTGCCGCCGTAGGGCGTGGCGATGTACACCGGCCCGAGCTGATCGCCGATAGCGCGGCCCACGGGCAGCACGTTCCAGTCGGGGATGCCCATCTTGCGCGCAATCGCGCGCGGACGGTTGTTCACCGTCTGGCGGACGTTCAGCGCCGCGATCGGCGCGACGTTGGTCAGATCCTCGCCCAGCACAAAGACTGCGTCGTGTTCCTTGATCGAGCCCAACGCCGGCTGGCGCGCCGGGCCGAGCAACACGGCCTCCAGGATCGCGGACAGCAGCGTGCATTCGTCTTTCGAGACGCCCTGGTAAAAATTCTCGGCGCCGACGAGCATGCGCAGCGCGAAGTTCGCTTCGAGCGACGCGCGCGGCGAGCCGATGCCGACCGCGGGTCCGTTGTCGCGAATGAGCGTGCCGAGCAGGCGCATCGCTTCGTCGCGCGTCACTTCGCGGAATTCATTTTTTCCGTCGGTATTCGCCACGCGGCGCATCGGGTTTTTCGGCCGGCGCGGCGCGTTCACAAATTCGTAGCCATAGCGCCCGCGGTCGCACAGGAAGTAGCCGTTCACGTCGCGGTTGTACCGGTTGCGGATGCGGCGCAGTTCGCCGTAGCGCTCGCCCGGCGTGATGTTGCAGCCGAGGCCGCAATGCACGCAGACGGACGGCGCAGTGGTGTAGTCCCACCGGCGCGCGAAATGTTTTTTCAGCGTCTTGTCGGTGAACACGCCGGTCGGGCACACCTCGACGAGGTTCCCGCTGAATTCGCTCTCCAGCGTGCCGTCTTCGTGGCGGCCGAAGTACACGTGGTTGTGGCTCGAAAACACGTCGAGGTCGTCGCCGCCGGCGTAGTCCTTGTAGTACCGCACACACCGGTAGCACTCGATGCAGCGGTTCATCTCGTGGTTGATGAGCGGGCCGAGATTCTGGTTCGTGTAGGTCTTTTTCTCGAAGCGATACCGGCGGTAGTTGTGGCCGGTCATCAGCGTCATGTCCTGCAAATGACACTCGCCGCCTTCGTCGCACACCGGGCAATCGTGCGGATGGTTCGTCATCATCCACTCGATCACGGTCGCGCGGAAGGCCTTCGACTCGTCGTCGTCCACGGCGATCCGCATGCCGTCGGCCGTCGGCGTCATGCACGACATCACGAGGCGGCCCTGCTTGTCGTTTTCGTCCTTGTATTGCTTCACCGCGCACTGGCGGCACGCGCCGACGGAACCGAGCGCCGGATGCCAGCAAAAATACGGCACGTTCAGGCCAAGTTCGATTAAGGCTTCGAGCAGGTTCTCGTTGCCCTGAATCTCGAACGGCTTGCCGTCTATGTAAATCGTCGGCATTCGTTTATCTCCACGCACACTGCTTTTCGCGAATGTGGCGGTCGAATTCATCCTTGAACCGGTTCAGCGCACTGCCGAGCGGGGCCGTCGCGCCCGGCGCGAGCGCACAGAACGTCATGCCCATGCCAAGCAGCTTTGTGTGGCTGCGCAGAATATCGAGATCTTCCGGGCGCCCCTGGCCGTGCTCGATCGCGTGCATCACTTTTTCCACCCACGGCAGGCCGTCGCGGCACGGCGTGCACCAGCCACAGGATTCCTGCGCGAAGAACGTCATCATGTTCAGCACCATGCCGACGGGACAGGTCTTGTCGTCGAGAATGATCATCGTGCCCGTGCCCATGCGGCTGCCAACCTTGCCGACGGTGTCGAAATCCATCTGCACGTCAAGGTGCTCGGGCCCGAGGAAGTCCGTCGACGCACCGCCGGGAATGATCCCGCGCAGCGTGAGCCCTTCACGCATGCCGCCGGCGAGATCGAGGATCTCGCGGATGGTCGTGCCGAGCGGCAGCTCCCACAGGCCGGGGCGCTTCACTTTGCCGCTCACGCCAAACATCTTCGTGCCGCCGTTTGGTGTTTTGCTCAGGCTCTTAAACCATTCGGCGCCGCGCGCGATGATCGGCGGGATATTAAACAGCGTCTCGACGTTGTTCACGATCGTCGGCTTGCCCCACAACCCGCTGATCTGCGGGAAGGGCGGCTTCGTGCGTGGCGTGGCGCGTTTGCCTTCGAGCGCGTTGATGAGTGCGGTCTCTTCGCCGCAGATATAGCGGCCGATGCTCATGTGCAGGTACAAATTCACCGTGAAGCCGCTGCCGAGAATATTCTCGCCGAGATACCCGGCCGCATACGCCTCTTCAATCGCGTGCAGCATCCGTTCTTCGGCGACGGTGTACTCACCGCGCAGGAATACGTACGAGATCTCGGCCTGAATCGCATAGGCGGCAAGGATCACGCCCTCGATCAACTGGTGCGGGTTACCTTCGAGCAGCAGGCGGTCCTTAAACGTGCCCGGCTCCATCTCGTCGGCATTCACCACGAGATATTTCGGCCGCGCGGCGTCCGGACCCATCGGCACCAGCGCCCACTTCACGCCCGTCGGGAAACCCGCGCCGCCGCGACCGCGGAGGTTGGCGGTCTTCACCAACTCCGTGACACCGCCGGGCGACATCTTGCCCAGCGCAATCTTGAGCGCGGAGTATCCTCCAACCGCTTCATATTCTTTGAGCGACAGCGCGGTGCCGTCGTTCTTGAGCGCGCCTGTCAGTGGGAGTTTATCGGTCGGCGCGCTCATCGGTACGACTCCAGCACGCGCGGAAGGCTTTCCACGGTGACGTCGCGGTGCAGATCGCGCCCGATCATCAGCGCCGGCGCATGGTCGCAGCAGCCAAGGCACTGGTTCGGTACCACAGTAAAGCGTCCGTCGGCGGTAGTCTCGCCCATCTTCACGCCCAGATGCTTCAGCAGCGCGTCGCGCAGCGGGTCGTAGCCCATGATCCAGCAGCTCACGCTTGCGCACATCCGGATCACGTGCCGGCCGACCGGACGGCGATGAATCAGATTGAAGAAGGTCGCGACACTGTCCAGCTCGTGCGACGTCATGCCGAGATACTCCGCGATGTCGCGGATGCTCTCGTCGTCGATCCAGCCCTTGTGCCGCTGCACAATGCGCAGCGCCTCGGTGCACGCGGCGGCACGGTGCTGCGGCTCGTGGATGTGGGTTTCGATTTCTTTTTTCATGTCTTCGGTCAGCATCGCATCACCGATCCACGTCCGCGAGCACGTAGTCCATGCTGCCCAGAATCGCGAGCAGATCGGACACCGTGACGCCGTGACTCAACACCGGCAGCATTTGCATATGCGGGAATGATGGCGTGCGAATGCGCGTGCGGTAGGACATCGTATTGCCGTCGCTGATGAGATGGTAGCCGTACGCGCCCTTGCTGCCTTCGATCCCGTAGAACGCC
>CAZUJL010000006.1:0-164828 GCA_964620045.1 uncultured Nitrospirales bacterium | reverse complement strand
GCCGGAATTTGTGAAGACAGCGCTGGACGCCCGCGATTTGGCGTGGCTGTATCCCGTGTACTTTGCGAATCCCATGGCGGGGCTCATCACCGCGCTGCGGCAGGCCCTGTTTTATGGACAGACTCCGGAACCTGGACTGATCGCATGGCCGGCACTGTGCGCGGTGGCGATGGTCTTTGCGGGATTGATTGTGTTTCGCCGGCGCGCGGGCACGCTCGCGGATCAGGTGTAGCGCATGGCGATCATTGAAGTCGATAACGTCACCAAGCGGTTCCGCGCGGCGCGCGGCGTGCGCGCACTCCTGGGACGCGGCGGGCTTCCCGATCTCGTGCGCGGGAAACGGCCCGACGAAGTCACAGCCCTGGAAGGCATCACGTTCAACGTGGAAGCCGGCGAATCCGTGGGCATCATCGGGGCAAACGGTTCCGGCAAAAGCACGCTGCTAAAAATCATCGCCGGTGTCACCACGCCCACCGAAGGCAGCGTGCGCGTGCACGGCCGCGTGGCGAGCTTGCTCGAACTCGGCGCGGGCTTTCATCCGCTGCTCAGCGGCCGCGAGAATGTCTATCTCAACGCCGGCATCCACGGCGTGCGCCACGCACAGGTGGACGCGATCTTCGATCGCATCGTCGAGTTTTCAGGCATCGGCAAGTTCATCGATTTCCCCGTGGCGACCTATTCGAGCGGCATGTACGTGCGCCTCGGGTTCGCCGTCGCCGCGCATACGAATCCCGATATTTTCCTCATCGACGAAGTGCTTGCGGTCGGCGACGAGGAATTTCAGCGCAAATGCCGCCTGAAAATCGGCGAGCTGATGGAATCGGGCAAAACGATTCTATTCGTTTCGCACGATCTCAGCATCGTAAACGTGCTGTGCCGCCGCGCGGTACTGTTGCGACAGGGCAACATGATCGCACGCGATTCCGCCTCGAAGGCCATCGACTACTACTTGCGCCAAATCGGCGCCCCAAAAGGTGTGCACACGCTGCGCAGCGGCGACACCGAAGCCATGATCTCCAACGGCCGCATTTCGTTGTTCCATAAACAGGAAGAACTCACGACGCCGCAAGGTTTCCGGTCGCAGATCTTCCGCCTGAACGGCTGGCGTAGCTCGCTGGATGCCGAATGGACCATCCACGAAGCGACGGACACCCGGTGCGTCGCGCGGGGTTATGACGAAAAACTCGGACTTACCATCGTGTGGGAACTCCGGCTGGAAGGCAACACGCTGGTGTGGACCGGGCACCATGAACTCGAACGGCCGCTCGATGCGGAAGTCGTCGAGACGACGATGTTCTTCCCCGTCGACTACAACCGCTGGGTGTACGACGACGAATCCGGAAAGTTCCAGGACATTTCCGTGGACGACGTCGCGTGGGCCGAGATGACCATCTCGAAACCGCTTGGCGCGATCGCGGGGATTCTCGCACCCGATGAATCGCCGCGCGTGCCGGTGCTGATCACGATGGACGGCCATCCTCCGCACACGCACGGTCTATGGGCGAACACCGAGTACCTGTCGAAGAGCCGCGTGTTTCGCATTGCCGAACACATGGCGCACGGCGAAGAAATCCCTGCAGGAACACGGCCGTCCTGGACAATTCGGTTTGATCTCGACGCGGGCCGCGAAGAAATCCTCCGGCGCATGGAAGCTCAGGCAGTCCGGCATATCGTCGCCGCAGGCCCATTGACGGCACGCGTAAACCGTGGGCAGCTTCAGCTTAGTTACAACGGCCGCGCGCTGACGGCGGCGATGCATGCATACGAGTCGTTACTCATCGATCACTTATGGAACGACAGCCGCTTTCTGCGCTGGGATCACATGGAGCGTGTCGGCGATGAACTACGCGTGAGCGGCGCATCGCGACGGTTTCCATTCCGGCTGCACTGGTCGATCAAACCCGCGCAGGACGGCGTATTGCTCTGGACCTCCGATCTCGAGGCTCTTGAGGAAGTGACGGTCGACGAATACCAGACTTCGCTGATGCTGTCGGAAGACTACACCGCGTGGGCGACGTCCGCCGAGCAAGGCACCTTCCCCACCATCGGGCTGGACAGCGGCGACTGGGTGCATCTGAATCAGGACTACTCCGCACGGGGATTCGCGCGCGCGACCGGCACCGGCCTGCCGACGATCACGCTGCAAGACGACGACGCGGCGAATACCTCGCGCATGACTGTGCTCAATTCGGAATTCCGCCAGGCGGCGCGCGTGCTACAGGCGCTGCGCGTCGCGGAACACGGCGCGATCCGGTTCGCGCCGGGCATGCATCGCCTGTTCACGGGCCGGATCACCGCGGCGGAGTCGTAGCAGGTTGGCCGGGTTTCCGCACGTGTGATACCCTTTGCGGTCGTAACGGCACATCAATCGCAGGATTTCTCAGCGGATGAATACGCTCTACCAGCCCAAACCGCGCACGTTCCTGGAGAAGGTTGTTTCCTGCCTGACCCTGCGCAATATCCGCTTCCTGTACATGGTGCCCGGCTTCACGCGGCACGCGCGGCGTTGCCCCGTCTGTGGCAGCAAGCCGGACAAGGTCGAATTCCAGACGCGGTTTACGCCACTGGACCACTGCCCCGAGTGCGAGCATGTGTACAGCCGCAAAACGCCGAAGAAGCGCATCTTGCACCTCATGTACAGCGATATCGCGTACTGGGTGCGCGACAAACAGCACCAGGGCATCACGAAAATCGAATACGGCCCGCAGTGGCAGGGCTTTATCGATGCGCGCATGGGCATTGCCGAGCGCGCGGGCGTGTTGAACGGCGCGCACAAAAAAGTGTTCGAGATCGGCTGTTCCGAGGGCATCTTGCTGCGCGAACTGCAGGATCGCGGTCACGAAGCGCTCGGCTGCGAGATGAACAAGCCGACGGCCGAGGCGGGCATGGAAGCGCTCGGCGTGAAGATTGAGACCGACCTCTTCGAAGACCTGAAATTAAAACCGGCGTACTACGACCTCGTGATGTCGTTTCACACGGTCGAGCATCTGCCCGATCTGCACAAGGTTTTTGGAAAAATTGCGAGCATTCTGAAGCCGGACGGCTCGGTGCTCATCGAAGTGCCGACGGGGCCGGAAGAGTACACGAACCCGGATCACGTCCAATTCTTCATCGACGACTCGCTCAAACGCCTTCTGGAAATCTATTTTGAAGTCGGCGAAATTATCCCGAATCGGTACACCAACCCCCACGGCACGGTCATCGGCTCGCTATACGGCGTGGGGCGGCGGCCGAGGCGCGGTAAATAACGCCCAAACGCGGCGCTTTTCACGGCATTTTAGGCCGATCCGGTTGCCCGTATTCCCCCATTCTGGTATCCTAAACCGCTTCTGGCTGGGTCTTTTTCCCGGCCAAAAAGGAGAGCGGTTTATATGTCCAGTGAAGTGGTTTCGGCCCCGGCGCACACGAACGGGCACAACGGCAACGGCCATCATCACCGCGAGGTAACGAAAACGCGCAAGCGCGTGCTCACCAAGCGCGGGGTCATGTGGCTCGGCCAGACGTGCAACCTGCGGTGCTACTTCTGCTACTTCCTGAACCGCATCAACGACGCCGATCACCCCGAGCATCCGTTCATGACGCTCGAGAAGGCCAAGAAAATCTGCCACACCCTTCGCTATTTTTATGGCAATACGTCGATCGACATCCAGGGCGGCGAGCCGACGATTCTGCCGGATATCCTCGAGTTAATCCGGTATTGCAAGGAAATCGGCCTCTACCCCACGCTGATCACGAATGGTCTCGTGCTCGCCAAGAAAGAAAAGCTGCAAGAGTTTAAAGACGCCGGCGTGCGTGACTTCTTGGTCAGCCTGCACGGCATTGGCGAGATTCACGACAAGGTCGTGGTGCGCAAGGGCGCGTACGAAAAAATCATCCAGGCGATCGAGAACATGGTCGAGCTGGACGTTCCGTTCCGGTTCAACTGCACGATGAGCAAACCCGTCGTGCCGATTCTTCCGGAGATCGCAAAGAAGGCGGTGCAGTACGGCGCGCTGGCGGTGAACTTCATCGCGTTCAACCCCTTCGAAGACCAGGAAACCGGTATCCGCACGCACGACACCGTCGCGAGCTACGCCGACATCAAGAAGTCGCTTGGCGAAGCGATGGACATCCTCGAAGAAGCGAAGATCGAGTGCAACGTGCGCTATCTGCCGATGTGCATGGCGGAAGAAAAGCACCGCAAGAATTTCTACAACTTCCAGCAGTTGTCGTATGACAACCACGAGTGGGACTACGCGAGCTGGATGTGGCCCGGCATGCAGCCGCAGCGCATGAAAGACAGCGAGCTGAACAAGCCGTTCAAGATTGGCCGCCTCGCGCGCCGCATTTACATCAGCGAGCCGCACGAACGCATGAAGCGCGAATCGCAGAGCCCCTTCAAGACAAACGCGTTCTACACCGCGCAGCACGCGATCGCGAACCTCGGCGTGGCTGTGTTCGGCAAGGACTACTGGTACCGCCGGGAAGGCCGCGTGCGCCCCGCGATGGACCTGCACTACCAGCACCATGACAAATGCGAGCAGTGTTCGCTGCGCAATATCTGCGACGGATTCCACGGCGACTATGCGAATTTCTACGGCACGGACGAAGCCGTGCCGGTGACGAATATCCCGGTGGTGGACGATCCGCTCTACTACATCCGGCAGCAGGACAAAGTGGTCGAAGAAGAAGACAAGGCCTGGGCGCTGTAGTTCGCAGGCCCGCGCAGGGAAGGTCATAACGCATGGCAGTGGTTACCGAGGCGCGCCCGGCCGCCGAACGCCCCCCGCTGGACAAGACCCGCAAGCGCACGCTGTCGCGCCGCGGCGTAATGTGGCTGGGGCAGACGTGCAACCTGCGCTGCTACTTCTGCTATTTCCTGAACCGTATCGAGGACAACGACCATCCCGAGCATCCATTCATGACGCTCGAGAAGGCCAAGGAAATCTGCCACACCCTGCGCTACAACTACGGCAACACCGCGATCGACATCCAGGGCGGCGAACCGACGATTCATCCGGACATCCTCGAACTCATCCGCTACTGCCACGAGATCGGCCTCTACCCCACGCTGATCACGAACGGCCTCGTACTGGCTAAGAAAGAAAAACTGCAGCAGTTCAAGGACGCCGGCGTCCGCGATTTCCTCGTGAGCCTGCACGGCATCGGCGACATCCACGACGAAGTCGTGTGCCGCAAGGGTGCGTACGAGAAGATTATCGCCGCGATCGAGAACATGCGCGAGATCGGCGTGCCGTTCCGCTTCAACTGCACCATGAGCAAGCCGGTGGTGCCGATTCTGCCGGAGATTGCACGCAAGGCTGTGCATTACGGCGCAAACGCGGTGAACTTCCTCGCGTTCAATCCGTTCGAGGACCAGGAAACCGGCATCCGCACGCACGACAACGTCGCCAAGTATTCGGACATCAAGCCGGTGCTGACCGAGGCGATGGACATCCTCGAAGAGGCGGGCATCGAGTGCAACGTGCGCTACCTCCCGCTGTGCATGGCCGAGCCGCGGCACCGCAAAAATTTCTACAACTTCCAACAGCTCTCGTATGACCACCACGAGTGGGACTACAACAGTTGGAACTGGACCGGCCTGCAGCCGCAGCGCATGAAGGGCGGCGACCTGGTGCCGGCGTTTTACATCGGCCCCTTCGCGCGCTGGATCACGTACCGCTACCCCGGCATCACGCGGCGCTTCCACGAGCAGCCGTTGCGCGGCAAGCTAGGGCTTGGCATTCAGCGGGCGCTGGCGAAGCTGAGCTGGGTCACGGGCAAGGAGCGCCTCTATCACGTCGAAGGCGCCGTGCGCGCGGACAAGGACGCGGGCTACAAGCAGTACGTGGCCTGTTCAAGCTGCCATGCGCGGCACGTGTGCGACGGCTTCCACCGCGATTACGCGCACTTGTTCGGCGAAGACGAGGCGCGACCCATCACCGATATCCCAGTGACGCACGACCCGCTGGTCTATATCCGCGAGCAGGAAAAAACGGTCGAGCCCGAAGACCGTGCCTGGGCGCTGTAAAAAAGAAAACGGCACGGGCGCTCGCCCGTGCCGCCTGATAATTGTTCGTTACTTCGCTTCGCTCGACTTCGTCACAATCTTATCGACGAGCCCATAGGCCACGGCTTCGTCGGCCGCCATCCAGAAGTTGCGTTCGCTGTCTTTGGCGACTTTGTCCACCGGCTGGCCGGTTTCTTTCGAGATCATCTCGTTGATGCGCTTGCGGATCTTGATGATCTCCTGCGCCTCGATGCGAATATCGGCCGCCTGGCCGCCCGCGCCGCCGCTCGGCTGGTGAATGAGAAAGCGCGTGCCGGGCAGCGAGAAGCGCTTGCCCTTGGGCGCGCCAAAGAAGATCGGCACCGCGATGCTGGCCACCCAGCCTGCGCCAATCGTGATCACGGGCGATTCGATAAAGCGCATGACATCGTGGATGGCGTAACCGGAGTCCACATGGCCGCCGGGCGAGGTGATGATGACGCGAATGGGGTCGTGAGATTCGGCGTCGAGCGCGATCAGGTGCGAAATCACCTTCTGCGCAAGTTCTTGGTCGACTTCACCGTTCACGAGCACGGTGCGCGCTTTAAGCATCAGCGAACCGAAGTCGTCCTTCTTCTCTTTTTCGTTCTTCTCGTCGTCTTTGCCGAAAATGTGCATGGCCCCCGCTCCGAATCTGTGTTGGAACTGCCGAGAATCCGGCTGAATATGAGCCTATTTTGCCACGCGCGGCGCACGGGCCGCAAACCCGCTACTTGGCGATGCGCACGCGCACGGCGGGCGTAAACGCGATCGCGGGAGGATTTTCCGCCCACGAAAATTCCGCGGCGCCGTCGGCATGAACGTCAACGTAGGCCGCGGGCAGCACCGCGTCTGTGGTAAGGACATTGAGCGTGTAACGAGTATTCCCGGAGGCACCATCACCCGGGCCCGCCCATACCATGACGCTGGTGTTCATAAGCGATTCGACGTCGCGTTGCGTGATGGGCGCAAGCGGTGCGGAAAAATCCGACACCTGTTCGCCGACGCGAACGTGTACATGGAACGTGTCCCAGGTTCGCTGCGCGCCGAGAATAAACAACCCGTTCGGCGCTTCGTTCGGATTCGCCGCAAACGCCACATCGGTGCCCCAAAGACTGAGCAAGGTGAGCACTTCATCCGCGGTCCACGTGCGCAGTTCTTCCGCCAATCCCGGATCGCCAATCACGAGCGCAGCCACACGCGTATACGGCGCCGCGTCCGAATCTTCGACATGAATCAGCGGCACGCCGGTGCGCAGGCGCAGCGAATACAGCGCGCCATCGCGCTCGCCGTTCGCCAGCAACACGCGCTCATACGCGCACACGGCGCGATCCTCCGGCAGCGCCGCGGCGAGGTCACGCATCTGCACCAGAAATTGCTGGCGCTCGGATTCCGTCGGTCCCGCGAGCACGCTGGTTCCGGACAGCGGACGCGCGGCGCGCTCGTACGCGAACGAAGAAAAGTTGGGCATCCCCAATTCGAGGGCGGCGCGCGCACGCCACAGATACGTACGGCGTTCGTTTCGCGCGTAGCGATCGACCCAGTCCATATGATCGAAAATGCGCGGCATCTCCCGTTCGGCGGCGGCGTCGTACTGTCGCGGATCGCGAACATTGACCGGAAACACCACGAACAGATTGATCACGACGAACGCCGCCACAACCAGGGCACCCACAAGCGGCCAGCGCGTTGACTGAACCGTAACCCGCTGCGGCAGCGCGGTGGCACAGGCCAGGCCCAGCAAAAAGCCGTGGTATGGATGCGGATCGAGCGGAGTAAGCGCGACCACGGCGAGGGTGATCGTGGCGGCCACGCCCCACATCCAGTGCAAGGAATCGCCGGCATTGCGGCGATCGATCGCAACCTTCGCGACCACGCGAACCACGAGCCAAAGCGCCAGCGCGAGCGAAACCCACACGCTCCAGTGCATTGGCGGATAGGCGAAGGCCGGCAACGAGTGCGTATCGCGCCACCACTCCAACAAACGATCAGCAAGAAGCGCTGAAATTACTAGAAACGAAATCGTCGCAACGGCGCGTTGCCATTTCACCGCATCCGCACAAATTGCCGCGTGCAGCGCGAACACCGCGCCGAGCAGCAGCGTGTATGTGCCATCCGCGAGTGTATACGCGAAGGTAAAGTTGGCATCGCTCTGCAACGAGAACGCCGTCGGCAGCAGGCCAAGCCACGGTGTCGCCCACGAGATTAACGCGGCGACTCCCGCTGAAATTGCGCCGGCGAACATGTAATGATGAATCCGCTGGCGCGTGGGATTCGCCTGGACAACGAGCACCAGCAGCAACAGGCCGCCCAGTATGTCTGAACTCCTTGGCGCGGGCTCTAACTGCTTTTGTGCGATCGCGAATATTGCGAGCAGCAATGCAGGGGCCCATATTTCAAACGGCACGCGCAGTCTGCGCGCGGCCATCGCGTCGGGCACGAGCAGGCACAGCAGCAGCATTGCGATAACCATCAGCAAGTCGACCCCGGCGACCGGCGTTTGCAGAAACACGCCAAACGGCCATGCGAGCGCCGCCGTCCACAGCAGGTAATCGGTCGCCCGCAGTTGCGCCGCCGCCATCAGCCGGCGTTCTCGGACGGGGGGCTCGCCGTCACGGGTTCCGCGGCATGCGGCACTACAAACCGCTGGATCAGCACAATCACGGCGGCAGCGACGACAAACAGCGCCAGCGCCCAGCGGCGTTCACGTTTCAGTCGTTCGAGCACGGGATGCATGGCGCTACGTTCGCTCCGCAATCGGCGCATACAGCCGGTGCACCGTGATCCACCCACGCACGGAATTAAAGAGACGAATTTCCTCGGCGGTATCGAGATCGCTCACGGTGAGCACGCGCTCGCGGAGCGCTCCCTCTTCCAGCAACTGCCCGCGAAACACGCCGCCCAACAATCCTGAGGCAACCGGCGGCGTAAACCATTCGTCTCCTATCCGCAGCGCAATGTTGGCGCGCGTAGACTCGGTCAGTTCGCGCCGATCATTCCAGAGGAGCACATCATCGGCTTCTGGACGCAACGCGTGCGCGCGATCGTACACAGTGCGATATGTTGTTTTGTGGTAGAGGAACACGTCTGCAGCGTCCACGGGTTCCGATGTCAGCGCGACTTGCCAGGGAACTGTCTCGCCCAAGGGCGCGGCGTCGATCAGTATTTTTCCATCGCGCGACACGGTCAGCCGAACCTTGGATGGCGTGGATAAGTTTCCTGCAAAACGGGCCAGCGCATGGCGAATCCGCATTTCATCAAATGAAAACCCGAAATAGGCCGCGCTGCGCGCCATCCGCTGCAGATGGCGATCCAGCAGCCAATAGCCGTTGTCCCAGCGCAGAGACTCGAGCAGATCGAACGCAGGCCTGCGGTGCGTGAGCACGGCGGCCTTTAATTTACACTCCTCGAATTCGGCATGGGGCGCGGAGTCCCACGTTACGCCGCTGCCAACATGGTAGGTGGCTTCGCGCACGCGGCGATCGACGGTAACCGTGCGAATACCGACGCTGAACTCGGCGCTGCGGCCCGGGCCGACGATACCCATCGCGCCGCAGTACACGCCGCGCGGCGCGGACTCGAGCTCGCGAATGATCTGCATCGTGCGTACTTTGGGTGCGCCGGTGACCGAGGCCGATGGAAACAGTGCGCGAAAGATATCGGCCAACGTCGCCTGCGTTTGCGCTTCAACCGTAGACGTCATTTGCCAACAGGTGTCGAGCCGCTCGGCATCGAAGAGCGATGCAACCCGCACCGTTCCCGTGTCCGCGATGCGTCCGAGATCGTTGCGCACCATATCGACGATCATTACGTTCTCGGCGCGTTCTTTCTGAGATTCACCCAGCGTTTTGGCCTTATCGTCATCATCGTTGCAGGAAAGCCCGCGCGGCGCGGTGCCCTTCATCGGCTTACAGACAATCTCATTCCCATCGAGACGAAAGAACAACTCTGGCGACACCGACAGCACCGCGAAGTCGCCTGCATCGATGCACCAGCCGAAGTCCGTGCGTTGCGCGGCAATCAGTGTGTCGAACAAGGCATGAACGTCGCCGTCGAAACGCGCGCGCATCGGGAAGGTAAAGTTGACCTGGTAGGTATCCCCGGCCGCGATCCAGGCGCGAATGCGATCGAGCGCGTCACGATACGCCGACGCAGCAAGATCGGGACGCCAATCGAGCGCGGGCGACGCTGTATCGGCCGCGATCGGTTCCGTGGCTGCGATGCCGGAATGAATGGAAAACCACGCCAACGGCAGAGATTCATCGCGATGCGCCACCAGCGCGGAATCGAACGCAGGTGCCGCGTCATAGCTGACGAATCCAACCGCCACCCGGCCGGCCGCGGCCTCGCGCTCGATTTCCTCCAGAACACCGGCGACTTCGTCCATGTGCCGCGCACACAACACGCGCAGGGGCGCACCAAAGGTCTGCGCGCCCTGATGCGTCACGCGGCGGATAAACGGCGCCGTAGCGCGTTCTGGGTTTTCGGGAAAAGGCATGAATGGCCGGTTCCAAAGGACCCGGCCATTCTACCGAAAGCGATTACTTGGAGCTATGACTTACGGAAGCGCCTTAATCTCTTCGGGCATATCGAACGTGCCCGCGGGAACGTCGGCGTCGAGCTCAATTGTCTCGGCGGTAATCTCGAGGGTCATCCCGCCTTCAATGCGCGTTAGATGCGGAATCATCAGGTCGCCAACTTTTTTGTAGTCGCTGAACAGCACCTTGCCGACCGTGCCGTCGCCGTTCGTCGTCTCGTTCGCGACGATGAATCCCGATTCCTTATCGAAGAGCACCGTAAGCGGCTTGCCGTTCGGAAGCGAGAACTCGGCTTTGTAGGCCGGCTTTCCGTTCACGTCTTCTTCACCCAATGTCTTCGCGCCGGCCGCGATCTTATCGAGGTTGGCGTACGGAAAAATCTCCGCGGCGCTTTCGGCCTTTTGCTTGGAATTTCCCTGGAAGGGATTGATCGTCCACGCGAATCCGTCGGTCTGCCCGTTCTTCACCACACCCATGCCGCTGAAGTCGGAAGTGTTCAGCGAATTGGGCGGCTGGGTAGTTGCCGTATAGACGGCCTCCATGCCCATATCGGGCAGCACGAGCTTGCCGTGATCGACGCGCGACTTCACTTTCAACATCGCGTCTTTCCCGCCGACGGCCTTGAAGTATTTGGCCACAAGATCCGCCGGCTTCGGCAGATCTTCGGAAAATGATGCTCCCGCAAACGCGAGCAGTGCCACCGCCAACAACGATGTACGGATTTTCATAATGATTCCTCCCTGGGTTAGAGCATGTCGATGAGAAAAACGATTGTAGGCCGGGTGTGCGTGCGCGTCAACCGGCATTGCTGTTTTGACTCGCGGCGTGCCTAATTGGTTGCGCGCAGGAATAAGCGCGCGGCGTTGCGGGCCGTGATTTGGCTTATTTCTTCGACGGACAAACCTTTTACCTCCGCCAGACAGGCGGCTGTGTGCGATACGAACGCCGGTTCGCACCGCCGCCCTCGCACGGCCTGCGGGGCGAGGTACGGCGCGTCGGTTTCGACCAACAACCGATCGAGCGGGGTAACTTTAGCCGCGTCGCGCAGGTTCTGCGCCTTGGGATAGGTCAGGTTTCCCGCGAAGGAAATGTGAAAGTTCCACGCGGCAGATCGCTCGACCAACTCCGGTCCACTCGAGAAACAGTGCAGCACCCCACCGGGCAGGCGCTTCGCGTGTTCATCCAGGATCGCGGCAAGGTCGTCGTCTGAGTCGCGGTTGTGAATCACGATCGGCAGCTTGAGCTCTGCCGCGAGATCGATTTGGCGAAGAAAGCCGTCGCGTTGCACATCGCGCGGTGTGTCATTGTGTTTGAAGTAGTCGAGACCAATCTCGCCAATTGCGACGACTCCGGGGCGCTGCGCGAGTTTCCGAAGCTGCGCGATTCCGGCGACATCGGCCGTGGCCGCGTAGTACGGGTGAATACCGACCGTGGCATAGATTCGCTCGCGAACCAGCGCGACGGCCTGTTCGCTCGTGGGAATGTCGTCGCCGATGACGACGAGCCAATCGAGTGTTTCGAGTGCGCGCGCCGTTACAGCGTCACGATCTGCATCGAACTTGGCGTCGTAGAGGTGGCAGTGCGAATCGACCAGCGGCATGCCGGGAGATCAGGACGCGCCCTGCGGTGCGCCGCCCCCGCCTGAATTGCCGCCTCCCCCACTACCGCCACCGCCACGGCGTCCGCGACGGCGACGTCGACGGCGCTGTCCGCCACCACCCTGGCGATCGCCCTGGTGCTGGCCCTGCTGCGGCTCGTCATCGTCTTCATCATCGTCGCGCCGCGGAACTTCCGGCGCGGCGAATTCACCGGGCCGCGCGCGTTCTTCAACGACCGGCGCAGGTTCTTTCTCGAACACGTCGGCAAGCGTGGAATCCTTGAGCGATTCCACAGCGGCGCCCTGGTGTTCTTCCATGTCATCGCGCAACGCGCCCAGACTGCCGCCCGGCGCCCCGCTGGACCGGCGTTCCTTCTGGTAAATGTCGTTTTCGTACGCCAGGCAGCAGAGCAAACGTCCGCACTGGCCACTGATTTTGGATGGATTCAGCGACAGGTTTTGCTTCTTGGCCATCTTCATCGAGATGGGCAGGAACTCGCGCATCCAGGTGGTGCAGCAAAGCTCGCGGCCGCAGGAACCGATACCGCCGACGATTTTCGCCTCGTCGCGCACCTGAATGTGCCGCAGTTCAATGCGCGCCTTAAAGTCGCGCGCCAAATCGCGCACGAGGTCACGAAAATCCACGCGGTCGTCGGCCGTGAAGTAGAAAATCACCTTTTTGCGGTCGAAGGAATACTCACACTCCACAACCTTCATCGCGAGCTTGCGCTCCCGGACTTTGCGCTTGCACATGTCCTTCGCGCGCTCTTCGTCGGACTTAATCTGGCGGAAGGTGATGTCGTCGTGTTCCGACGCGCGACGCACGATACTCATCGTGTGGCGTTGTTCGTCCTCGGGCGTGGCGTCCTCGCCCGGCGTCACGCAGACGCCGTATTCGAGGCCGCGGTCCGTGCGGACGACGCAGGATTCGTTGCGCTTGAGGGTGATGTCGCGCGCGATAAACGTGAACACGCGGAGCGGCTTGCGCAGCCGCACGCGGACGGTATGGGTCATGCTATCTATACTCCCAACGGCCTCAGCCCGCGAGCGCGAAGAACAAATCGCGGAATACGCGATCCTCGGTGATAAACCGCTCGAGGTAGAGCCGGGCCTTTTCCACCGCGGCGAGCTTCTCGGCGAGGCCCTCGGTGCGGGCCGCGCGCACGCGCTCCAACCGATCACGGTTGAGCACAAGCGCCGCATCGCCGGTCGCGCCAAACACCAGCACGTCGCGGTACCAGGATTCAATCAAATACAGCAATTCGAGTATATCACGCCGGGCCTGCGCATCCGCAGCCGCGGCCTGTTCCTCTTTGAGGCCCTCGCGCGCTTCGCGGCTGAGTTCGCCTTCAGGATCAGCCGGCGAGGATTTCAGCCCATCTTCGATCGTCTTGCGCTGATGCTCGACGTAGGCTGCGAATTCTTCGGCCAGTGCGACGGGTTCTTCGCCCTGCGCGAGACGATCGACCAGATCGAGCACAATCTCGCGCTTATCGGAATCGACGAGATCGAACGCGCGCGTCATTTGCCCCTGCGCGACACCCGCGATGGCCTCGGCCTGATCGCGCGGGGTACTGCGATCGCGCGCGAGAATCTCCGCGACGGTATCGGGCCGCAACCGGCCGAAGCGTACGCGCTGACAGCGCGAGCGGATGGTCGGTAGCAGGAAGTGCGGGTGCTCGGTCACCAAGATGAACACCGATCGGCCCAGGGGCTCTTCGAGTGTTTTCAGCATGTGGTTCTGCGCTGGCCCACGCATGCGGTCGGCCTCGCGCAGGATGAATACGCGCCAGTCCGCTTCGGTGGGCCGCAGCGACGCCATCTCGATGATGGTGTCAATCGCCTCAACGTCGATGATGCGCGATTTTTTTACCGGGCCCAGAATGCGCAGATCCGGATGATTGCCGTGATCGACCTTGCGCGCGGCGGCGGCATTAGGACTCTTCGGATCGGTATAGCCGGGGCAGAGCAGTTCCTTTGCGAAGGCGCGCGCGGCGAGTTCCTTGCCCACGCCGCCCGGCCCCCACAGGAGCAGCGCATTCGGCACACGCTTGGACTCAATGATCCGGCGCAGAAAACGCACCGGCACATCCTGATCGCGAATATCCCCCAGCAGCATGCCGGTTATCTTGCGCCGGGACGGCGGCGCATTTCAATGGCCTCGAGCGCGAGCTTCAGGATCTCGGCGGCAAGCTCCGTCTGCGGGCGCTGGCCGTCAAACTGAGAAATGCGGGCACTTTCCGCGGCGGCAATGGCGATAAACGCCTGGCGCACGCGGTTGTGGAAATCGATCGGCTCCTGCTCGATGCGATCGCCGGCGGAATCGCCCTTTGCGCGACGCAGACCGAGTTCGACCGGCACGTCAAGCAGAAAGGTCGCGTCTGGAATGAGACCCCCCGTCGCGAGGCGGTTCAACGTCGAGAAGTCCACACTGCGCAGCTGGCGCCCGGCGCCTTGATATGCCGTGGTGGAGTCATAGAATCGATCACAGATCACGATCACGCCGCGATCAAGCGCAGGCCGCAGAATTTCGGTGACGAGCTGCGCGCGGGCCGCTTCATAGAGCAGAAGCTCCGCGATGGGCGACATCGCCTTGTTCGCCGGATCGAGCAGCAGCGCACGGATTTTCTCCGCGATCGCCGAACCACCCGGTTCGCGCAGCGCAAGGACTTCGTGCCCTTGTGCCTTGAGCGATTCCGCAAGGAGGCGCGCCTGTGTACTCTTGCCGGAACCCTCAATGCCTTCGAAGGTGATCAGCACGCCGTTCATGTGTCGAGCATCCGGCGGCGCGCGTCGCGGCCTTCGGTGAAATATTTTTCGAGGATCGCGGCGTCTTGACGGCTCAACGCGCCGGAAAACATTGCGAGGTCTGCCTGAATTTCGCGTAATACGCCGAGAATCGCGCCGGCATTCGTGAGCGAGATATCGCGCCACAATTCCGGACGGCCTTCGGCGATGCGCGTCGTGTCGCGGAAACCGCCGCCGACAAAGGCGCGCAGTGCACCGTCGTCCTGCGCCGTAAGCCGCGCAAGCGCCGCGGCGACGATGTGCGGCACATGGCTCGTGCGCGCGGCGAGGATGTCGTGCGCGGCGGGATCGATCGGCAACACCTGCGCGCCGACGCCCTTCCACAATTCCACCACCGCCGCGTGCGCATCGGGCGCGTGGTTGTTCATGGTTTCCACAAAGCACACGCTGTTTTCGTAGAGCTTCGCGGTCGCATGTTCAGGCCCGAATTTTTCGGAGCCCGCCATGGGATGACTGCCGATGAAGCGGTAGGGCTCCGACCACGCCGTGCGCACATGCGCGCAGATGTCTCGCTTCGTGCTGGCGACGTCGGTCACCACCGCACCCTTGCGGCACAGCGGACGAATCGTATCGAGATACGCGGGGACCTTCGCCGCCGGTGTGCAGAGGACAATTAAATCGGATTCAGGAACGGCGTCGACTGCGTTGGCAAAACCCTGATCAATCGCGCGGCATTGAAGTGCTTTCTCGAGCGTCTCCGGCCGGTGTCCGACGCCGAGCACGCGCTTGGTAAGGCCGCGCTCCTTCAGCGCGAGCCCCAACGAGCCGCCCAGCAGGCCGACGCCGACGATGGTGACGGTGTCGAAGCGCGCGCCCACGGCGACTTAGCTCGCCGGCGCCGCGATGGGCGCGTTACCGATTTCCATGGCCTCGGCCAGCGTAAAGGCTTTCAGGTACAGCGCGCGGCCGATGATGACTTCATCGACGCCGTCCGGCTGAATCGCGCGGATGGCGTGCACGTCGTCGATGGTGCTCATGCCGCCGGAGGCCGTCACCGGCACTTCCACGTGGCGCGCGACGTTCCGGGTCGATTCGACGTTCGGCCCCTGCATCATGCCGTCTTTCAAAATATCGGTGTAGATGATGCGCGAGATGCCGGAATTGTCCATGCGCTGCGCAAAGCTGATGAGATCTGTCTTCGTCACGTCCGTCCAGCCGGACAGCGCGACCTTGCCGTCTTTGGCATCGATGCCCACGACGAGCTTCTTGCCGAATTTCGACGCGGCGCGCTCGAGGAATTTACGATCATTGTGCGCGGCGGTGCCGAGGATGATGCGCTCGACGCCCATGCCGGCGAGTTTTTCGACGGCTTTCAGATCGCGGATGCCGCCGCCGACTTCAACACGAACGCCCGCGCCAATCATGGCGCGTAGTTCAGCTTCGATGCAGCAGCGTCCGGCTTTCGCGCCGTCGAGATCGACAATGTGCACGATCTCGGCACCCTGATCGCGCCAGGAAATTGCCTGCGCGACCGGGTCTTCGGCGAATACCGTCTCCTGGGCGTAATCGCCCTGGACGAGATTGACGCAGCGCCCTCCGCGAATATCTACGGCGGGCAGAATGCGCATTAGGCCGTCGCGAGTTGCGCTTTGGCGGCTTCGACGATGCGGGTGAAACCGTCAGCGTCGTGCACGGCGATATCGGCGAGCATCTTGCGGTTGATGTCGATCTTCGCGAGGCGCAGCCCTTGCATGAAGCGGCTGTACGTGAGGCCATGCGCGCGCGCGGCCGCGTTGATGCGCGTGATCCACAGCTTGCGGAAATCGCGCTTCTTCGCGCGGCGGTCGCGATAGGCGTACTGCCCGGCGTGGTCAACCGCCGGCTTGGCCGTGCGGAACAGGCGATGGCGGCTGCCGCGGTAACCCTTCGCAAGCTTCATTACCTTGCGGCGGCGATCGCGTGACGCTGGGGCGTTAGTGGCGCGTGGCATGACGTGTACCCTCGTGTGTTCGGCCCGCGGGCGGGCCCTGTCTCAATCTAAGCGTGGTTTACTGGCGGCCGTACGGCAGGCAGGACTCGATGCGCTTCTGGTCGCCATCGGCGCACACCACGCGCTTGCGCAGGTTGCGCGCGCGCTTGGCCGATTTGCTCGCCATCTTGTGGCGCGCACCGGCACGCTTGAACTTGAACTTGCCCGACTTCGTCGCGCGGACGCGCTTGGCGACCGCTTTGTTCGTCTTCAGCTTCGGCATGTCTCTTCCCTTTTCGTCGCGCCGCGCAGGGCGCGACGGCAGTCTCGTTATTACGCGTGTGTCTTCGACGGCGAAAGCACGATGCTCATGTTTCGGCCTTCCATGCGCGTACGCTTCACGTCCGGAGGATCCACAATGTGGTCCTTCATCGCGACGACGATGCGCTCGAGCAACTCAACGCCGAATTCCGGATGCGCCATTTCGCGCCCACGGAACATGATCGTCAACTTCACCTTGTTCCCCTCTTCGAGGAACTCCTTCACGTGATTCGTCTTGAAATCAAAGTCATGGTCCGATATCTTCGGACGATACTTAATCTCTTTGATTACGATCGTGTGCTGGTGCTTGCGCGCTTCCTTCGCACGCTTGCTCTGCTGATACCGGTACTTGCCGTAATCAATCATCCGGCACACGGGCGGTTGCGCCATCGGCGCAACCTCGACCAAATCCAACCCCTTCGCCTCGGCCTCGCGGACCGCTTCCTCAGGGCGCATGATCCCGAGCTGCTCGCCTTTTTCATCGATCACTCGGACCTGCGGACACCGAATCTGTTCGTTGATTCGTGTCTTATCGGCTTTCACTGGCTTGGTGGTGATGCGCGCATCCTCCCTGTTGTCCGCCGGCCGCGCACCCAATTCGCACGACCCTCAGCGGACCCCGTGGCACCAAAAACAAAAATCGCGCGACGGGGCATTCCCCAGCCGCGCGAGACAGAATACAACCATAGCTACTGTCCACGACCCGCCTATGGCACGCAAACGCGGCCGTCGGGTGAGAAGCCGGGGCTTCTACTTGAAGGCGAAATCCTAGCAAATAATGCACAGGACGTCAAGAAAGCACGTTAGATACGGACAGGGATGTTCACAACAGGCGTTAAAGGCTCCAAGTACGTGCGATATCGCTGAACTATCTTGTTATATAAATCCTTGGTTTTAGGCGAATGCACCGTAATTACAAGCGCATAGGGGATTTTGTCCGCTTGCTTGTGGTTACGTCCACCTATGCGAGCGTTGTAATGCACATCAAACACGGGATTTCGCAGACTTGCGCCCCTCATCCCGCGACGCTTGTGCATCGTCGTTTCCCATTTATGCGCGTCCGCACGAAGGTCACTCTCGTCGATATATATATCTTTCGCTTGAAAGAAATGACTTGTATCGGCGTTCATCTGACCGGGATCTGTTCGACGTTGATCGTGAGGACGAAAGCGAACTTCCAAGCCACTGCGCGTGTAATTGAGAGGATCGTGCGGATCTGTTGGGCTAGCAAAACAAAATGTAGCGGAAACATTTATCATCCCAGTCAACGTCACCGCAGGTATCGGAATTTGCATACGCACCCAACTTGCAGGCCGAAGTTCGCCTTGATAAACGACACTAGCCGTATGCTCATCAGTCATCGTGATCGCTTGAATATCTGTAGGGATGCGACCCCACCCTACCTCAGCGCGACTATGTCCGCGATTTTCGCAGCCATGAACAAGCAGTGCTTTAATAGCAAGCGGAGAAAGAGTCTTTCCAAAATGGGCACTAATACCTACTGCTGCACGTAACGCAGTGGGAGCCGCAAAACTAGTCCCAGTGATAGGAATTGCCGAAGTTGGATTGTCACCATCTAGAACCCAGTACGGTTCTCGAGTGGACCCTGCAAAAGCAACCCCGTCGGGTTTGACTACTCCTGGGCTCCGTCCAGGCCCGATTGAACTATATGGCGCGCGTTTCCACACTGATCCAGTACGATCGCATCCACCAATCGCTAGAGCATTAACGCAATCTGCCGGTGTTTGAATGCGGGCGTTACCCGATTTCCAATCTCGCTCTCCACTGTTTCCCGCAGCAATTGTGGGTAACGTTTGTCCGTCGGAAAACAATTGGTCCAAGACGGCCGTCCATGCATGTACATCATTGTCCTCGATTGGCAGATCGGGACCTAAACTAAGGTTTATAAAATCGTACTTTGGTCGTGATACCAGAACATCTTCGATGCGCTCAAGCACTGTATATAGTTCAGACTGGTCATCGTTCTGAGTATCGACATCTAAAACTCGATAATGGTCGACCTTTGTGTAGGGTTGATCCGCCACCTCGCCGTCAACAAGTGGTCCAAACAGGAGTGCCGATGTAACTGCCGTACCATGGTTCTGGAAATCGGGCACTGGTGCGCCCAAATTTTTCGTCTTTTTCGCCGACACCCATGCATCAAGTTTGCAACCCGGTTTCAAACCGCCATCAAATATGGCGACTCTGATGTCTTTATCAATTGGCCCTTCGTTAGGAAGATTGCAAGCAAATGACGAAAAACCAGGTGTTGTACGAATGACAGGCCGGAACTGCCGGAGACGCGGCATCTCGCGTGCAAGCCGCAGGAATGAAAACTTTGCGATTTCAGGCACTAAATCTCGTGGTGCACGAAGAGGAAGAAAACATAGTCCTTCTGCGAAAAATTTGCGCCTGTCCAAGTTAAGCGAAAGATCCATCGTCTTGAGATACGATTCGAATCCTTCAAGAATGAACGCATCCTCGTCGGTCGGCTGCGCATGCAGAACGATTTCAAGCAATAGCTCTTTGTCGTCGGATGAAAACGGTTTCAATCTTTCGGCAAATGGTTGAACACGAACACCTTCAATCTTGATCAAATCATCTGCAACAAAGCTGGTCTCTTTTAAGTCGCCAATCTCATCGGCAAATCTGTCGAATTGCTTGCGCGGTCCTGCTACGAAGAGCTCTGAAGTAATAGCGGACTCTGGTGCATTCTTTCTTGCCCATTTTTCTGGAGTCACTTCCTGCGTACGACTTCCGACCGCATCAAGCCCGTATGCCTTGAGAAGAGCGGCAGGGTAGTACGATTTAGCAAGATAGGACGGGTGAAGAGTAACAAGGGCGACTGTTTGGCCGCCGGGGCAGATGCTTTCGGGGAATGAATCTATTTCCTTGGCTGCCGCTTTAATCATTGGCGACAATCGAGTTCGAGCTTCCCGGAAACTGTATGCATGCTTTTTGGGACGACCGCCTGGAGGATTCGGTATATCAGTGGTAAGACGTTCCCCATATCCAATTAAGAAATTCTTGCGTTCTTTTGACATAGATATCAGCCCGCCTTACTTGTTTGCGCCTTTTGCCTTTTTACGAATTGTGTCGCGGCTTACTCCCGTCAATTCATGCACTTGACGTTGAGACAGTCCAGTTTCTGTTAACCACAACGCGAGTTGACCGCGATCTTTCCGACTGAGGTGTTTAATGTGATCTCGTACGAGCAATGTAATCGCATGCTCGATTGTATGACCATTCACTACTGCGGAACGTCGCGTTAGGGAAACTACGCGTTCGATGTCGCTAAACGATGAATCGCGAAATAGTAATGCAAGGATGTCACACCATCGCGGCGGCGTTTCAGTTGAACTAAGAAAAGTACATACAGCCTCTCGAATTGCGTCTTCTGTGGGCATAGGAAAGGCGACCTTTAACTCGAATCGCCGCCACACTGCAGGGTCAAGCAAATCTGAGTGATTTGTTGCAGCTACAAGAAGACCTGTGGATGGCCAATCATCAATCTCCTGCAACAGGACCGTAACAAGACGTTTTAGTTCACCGACATCCGTCGCATCGTCACGTCGTTTTGCAATGGCATCCAGCTCGTCCAATAGCAGAACGCAGTGCACTTCCTTGGCGTAGTCGAGCACATAACGGACGTTAGCGCCAGTACGACCAAGAAAACTACTCATCACAGCAGACAAATCGAGCGTTAAGAGAGGCCGGTCAAGCTCACGAGCGACCCAGCGCGCCGCCAGCGACTTTCCAACGCCAGGAGGACCGGTAAATATCATGGAGCGGGTTGGCGCCAATCCTTGCGCAATTAACTCATTAATCCTTCGTCGCTCTGAAAGTACCTGCCGCAACGATGTTTCCACCGCCGCGTCCCATATCGGCTCAACATCCAAAGTCGGGTGTTGTTCCACACGTAAAAGTTGGAGACGAGATTCAGTATCGACCGGCAAGGGCGCTTGTACGTCGCGCCGTACTGGCGACTGCCGAGTTGGCATTTCCTGCAACAACGCACGAAGCGGTTCTGCCATAGCTGGAATAGAAGTCCGATAGCGCCGAGCTAGCCGTTGAACAAAGCGCTGTACATCTTGAGGGCGCCCCGCCAATGCAAGGCGAGACATTATGACTAAATCATCACTTAATTGCTCTATATAGTCCATATTTCAAAAACCCATCCATTAAATGCCAAAATTATACTAACATCATGTGGACTAATTTTCAAGTAACTAAATTAAACTAGTCCATCCTATCGCAAAACGCCCACATTTCCTTACTTCGCCTATCGTCTCTTCTGTGGTAAAAAAATCGTTTTGCCCTTCCACCGCACGGAAAATTTTGCCGGACCCTTGTTTCGCACCTAGCCCTTAATGTGGAAGCGGCGTCTCGCCGCGTGAGCACCCTTGTCTCGCACCTACGCATCTTCACCAGATGCCGCACCCTTGTTCCGCACCTACATGCCCTTGCGCCGCAGGCGCTCCATAGGCAGGACTGCAACAGACACGCATAGGTATAAGGGACATCGGCGAGTGGAACGGTGGACGGGTGAGGTTTGGGAGGGCGAGTGTCCTCACGAGCCGATTGGTGCGCTACACGCTCCCCGCTTCTCGCTCCGTCATTTATTTTTCCGCCGTCGCGGGCGGCACATCCTCACGCACGAGGCGGATGCCGACGGTGGGGTAGGCGCGGTTGGTGTATTGCGGGAAGCGCTGGGCGGAGCGGCTCTGGTAGTCGCGCGAGTCGTAGGCGCCGCCGCGGATTATGCGCCCGGTCCCGGTCTCGGGGCCTTTGGGATCGGTGACGGGGCCGTCGTCGGGAAACGGATACGCGCCGAGCCAGTCGCTGCAGAACTCCCACACGTTGCCGTGCATGTCGTAGAGGCCCCACGGGTTCGGCTTCTTTGCGCCGACGGCGTGCGCGTAATGTTCCTTCGCGCCGCCCGCGGTCACGTTGTACCAGGCGTACTCCTGGAGCTGGAAGCCTTCGTGCACGCCGAAGCTGTAGGGCGTCGTCGTGCCGGCGCGGCAGGCGTACTCCCACTCCGCCTCGGTCGGCAAACGGTAGGGCGTGTCCTGTTCCTTGTTCAGTTTGCGCACGAACTGATTGGCTTCCACCCAGTTCATCAGCGATGCGGGACCGTTGTCGGCATAGGGAATGCCGTCCTTGCCCTGCCATGGCTTCGTGCCCATCACGGCCGACCACTGTTCCTTCTTCAATTCATACTTCGCGATCCAGAACCCTTTGGAGAGGATGACTTCGTGCTGCTGCTCGTCGCGCCCGCGACCATATTCAGCGGGCGGCGAACCCATCTGGAACTTCCCCGCCGGACACCACACGAACTCGATGCCGTCAAACGTAGCCACATCACCCGCTTTGCGTTCCACGGGTTTCTTGGGCGCATTGCCACCGCCGCCACCCATCATCGAGAATGCAACAAACGCGAATAAGATCAGAGCGGCCGCGATGACGAACTTGCGGTTCTTCTTCGCGCTCGCCCAGGAGAACGCCGACTTCGCACCGGCGGATGCCGCGGCCTTGGCCTTGTCCGCCGCGACGGATTTCGCGGACGGCCCGGCTGTGCGTGCAGGCATCGGCGCGGCGGGTGCATCGGGGACGTCCTCCCCCTGCAGCCGCTTGATTGCGCCGGCGAGACGCTCGATGTGGTTTTCGAGCGGCGGCTCCCACGCGTCGATCCATTGGCTCGACGAGAGGAACAGATGCAGCGACGAACTCGGCTGGATCTGGCGCAGACGAATCGGGAACACGGCCTTGCCCGCGCTGAACGCGACTTCCACCTCGCTTTTGCAATGCCGCGAGGTGTTCGCGTGCTCGGATAACACCAGCACGAAGCCGATCGCGTCCTTGATGCCGTCCATGATGGACTCGGCCCAGTCCGCGCCCGGCGGCACATCGCGCGGCGCAATCCAGCACGAGATGCCGCGCGCCTCGAGCAGACGGCAGACTTCCTGCGCGCCTTCTGCGTCTTTGGTGGAGTAGCTGATGAAAATCGTTTTGGCCATCGCCGCCGGTCCCGATACGAGGTGCTGATTTTACGCAACCGCACGCGGATTGACAACCGTTTCGGCACTGCGCCAAGCTCGTGCCCTCGACACGAGGCGAGGCCATATGAGCAAGCTGCACCAAACCTTCTCCGGAACCAAGTATTGGCCGTGGCTTGTGGCCGCGTGGGTTATCACCCTGATGCTCGGCCATTGGGGATTCACGATCTACTTCCACGAAATCGGCAAAGCCAAATCGTTCGTGGATATCGCCTACCTCGACCTGCAGCTCTACAAGCTCTCGGCCGGAGACGTATCGGGCCGCGTGCCGCTGCCGCTGAACATCGCGCGCATCGCCGCGCCGGCGATTGCCGCCATCACCATGATCCGCGTCGGCTACCTCTTCCTCGACAGCCGGATTGCGGCGTGGCGAATCCGTCGGCTGCAAAACCACATCGTTGTATGTGGAGCCGGCGATGTCGGGTTCAATGTCGCCGCGAGCGCGAACGCAGCCGGGCGGCGAGTGGTGATGGTGGAGCGTGCTGGGGCGGGACCGCTGCTCGGGAAATGGCTCGCGCGCCGTGGGTTCCATGTGGCGGGTGATGTCACCGAGCCAGAGCCCTTGCGCGCGGCGGCGCTAGGGCGGGCGCGCGCGCTCGTGGCCGCGTGCGACGACGACGGTACAAACGTGAAGGTGCTGCTGGCGGCGCGCAAGGCGCTGGACGGCGTAAAGCGAAATACTCCGCTGGCCTGCCATTTACAAATTCTGGACTACGATCTGAGCGTGTTGTTTCGCGCGAGCACGGTATTTCGCGACGCGAGCGGCTCCATCGATCTGCACGTGATGAACGCGTACGACACGGCCGCGCGCATCGCGGCGCAAACTCATCCGCTCGATCGCGAGCGAATGGGTCCTGATGATCCTCGCACTCCGCAGCTTATCGTGCTCGGCTTCGGCCGGATGGGCATGGCGCTCGCCTTGCAGTACGCCAAAGTCTCGCACTTCGCGAATGCCAGGCCGCTGGAAATCACCGTATTCGACAAAGCGGCGGCTGCGCGCGAGAAGTCCTTTCACGCGCGGCATCCTGGCGTGAAAACCATCTGCAGCCTGCGGTTTCGCGAGGCCACGTTCGACGACGCTCAGGCGATTGATGACATTCAGAAGCTCGCGCAACGTACCGATGCACTGACGACCATCGCGCTTTGCATCAGTTCGGATTCCCAAAGCCTGGCATATGCACTCGCGCTGCAACAGGCATTACGCGGCACCCAGGTGCCGATCCTTGTCCGCATGGCGACCAACGACGGCCTGGCGACGTTACTGAGCGGCACCGGCGCTCAGCAACTGGCGCCGTTCGGGACGCTGGACGATGTGTGCAATTGGAATGCACTCGACATGCACGAGGCCGATGCATTGGCGATGGAAGTGCACCGGTTGTACTCCGCCAAGCGGCAAAGCGAAGGCCATGCGACCGCGCCGCCGTGGCACCTGCTCGATCCAGAGCTGCAAAGTTCCTGTCGGCAGCAGGCAGACCATATCGCCGTGAAACTGCGTGCGACCAATTGCGTTATGGAGCGCGGCAAGGGACCGGAATTTGCCTTCACATCCGACGAGATCGAGTTGCTCGCGCGCATGGAGCACCGGCGGTGGGTGGCGGAGCGTGTTCTCGCGGGTTGGCAGTCAGGTCCGAAAGATACTGCGCGCAGGATGACGCCGTATCTGGTCGATTACAACGAACTCACGGACGAAATCAAAGACTACGATCGCGACGCGGTGCGGAATTTGCCGAAGCTGGTGGCGATGGCGGGCGGAAAAATCCGCCGCGTTTAGTTCCACGAATAGACCAGCGCCAGGTAATACGTCGTGTCGAGGCTCTCGATATCGGGCAACGGATCGGAGTCGAGCTCGTTGCGCACGCCGAAGCGGAGTTTCCAACCCTTGACGGCCGTAATCGGCACTTCGGCGGCGTTCTCGGCCGTGGCACGCCAGTCGTCGACGTTGGTGGGATCGACGAAATAGGTCGCCGTGCTGTTAAAGCGCAACCACTGTTTGATGTCGAGACGATAGTCGTACCCGGCTTCGGCGAGCGGCTTATCGTCGGACGAGCCGTCGCCGAATTCTTCGTGTTGATATGCCAGACCGCCGCGGATTTTCAGATCCTGTCGCGGATTCCGAATGAGGAAATATCCGAGACCGCCGGCGACCGTCGAGCGCAGGTCCAGATTTTCGAATTCGTCGTATTCGAGTTCGAGCCGCGTATACGCGAAGAGCCGTGGCGTGAGATCGCGTTCGTAGCGCACGCCGCCGATGACTTCGTTCTTCGAGCGCTCGCCGTTGGACTCTTCATACTGCCCGCGGAGGTATAAACTGAGCCGATCAACGAGGCCCGTGCGCAGCGCGGACACCCCTGCGGAGGCGGCGATGCGATCGGAGTTGCCTTCAGACCCGTTGAGGAGGATTTCCACGCGACCGGACCAGTTGGCGGGCACGGGCGGCGCTCCCGGGGGCGGCACCGGCGCGACTTCGCCGAGTGTGGCGACGTCCAAATCCTGAGGCTGATTGTTTTGAAGCACCTGCTGCTTACCGTCCACGTACTGCATGCGGCCAGTAAACGTGCCGCCGCCCTTGAGAACGATCGTCTGTTCGGCGTCGGTCGAAATGCCGCCGATCTTATCGAGCGGAATGTTGAGATCGCCGGCGAAATCGGTTTTTACCGTAAGCTTTCCTTCTTTCACCAAGGTGACGGTGCCGAGAATTTTCGAGCCGTCGCGGAGATGGATTTCATCCGAATGCGCGGCAGCGCACAACGCGAATACAGAAAGCAGGATTGAGATGCTGATTTTTGGATAAGTCATACGAAAAATTCCGCCACTACTGACGCGGTTTTGGAAATCCCATTCAATCGAGATCCGTCCGCTGTGCGCCGAATTGCAGGATGAAATCCGGGCCGAACACCATGGACGGCGTGCGGAAGCCCGACTGCGCGCCACCGTTCGCCGCGTGCTTCGCGATGGCCCACGCGGTGTTGGCGGTCAATTGATACCCTTCGCCGGCGTGTAGCTGCGAATGCACCGCGCGGCCGGCGGCGTTCTTCGCCTCGCCCCATAGGTACGACTTGCCCGTGCGCCGCTCCTCGGCGTTGGGTCCGGCAGGCCCGGACTGAATCTGTCTCTTAAGCAGCGATTGCACGGGACCGGAGCCGATCAACCAGCCAACATAGCGGCTCATCTTCGCCATGCGCGCCATATCCGGTGGCGCGGCCATGAACACCTGGATGTTCGGAATGCCGGTCGAGTGGTACGCGGTCGAAACGTCGCCCCACGGGATCGTCATCGTGTCGACCGGGCCATTTCCGAAATCGATCTTGCGCGTCTGCCACGCGGCGGGTACCCCCGTGAGTTTTCCGTCGCGCCGAATCATGCCGCCGCGATGGATGTTCTCCACCATTGTCGTCGCCGTGCCGCGGGAGGGCCGGCCGACGCCCTGAAACGCAAGTGTAAGTTCCGTCGCGTCGGGCAGGCGGCGTTTGAGGTGCGCCGCGAGACAATCGCTCGGCACGACGTCGAAACCCGTGCCCGGCATCAGCATCACGCCGGCCTCGGCCGCGCGCTTTGTCATCGACGCCATGAGCTCAAAGACTTCGATCTCGCCGGTGATGTCGAGATAGTGCGCCTTGTTTCGAATGCAGCCTTCGGCCATCTGTTTTGCCGTGCGCGAGAACGGCCCGGCACAATGAAGCACCACGCCGATCCCCGCGAGGCCCTTGTCGACGGCCGCCTTATCGTCGAGCGAAAACGCGCGGGATTCCAGGCCCGCTTTTTCCGCGATCGGCTTTATCTTCTCCGGCGAACGCCCCGCAAGAATCGGCTTCGCGCCCTCTTGCTTCGCGAGTTCGATGATGAGTTCGGCGGTGTACCCGTTGGCGCCGTAAATCAGAATGTTGCCGGCCATCTCAGTGTATCTCCCGGTTCACTTCGGTTGCCCGAGCACTTCGCGCTGCACGCGCAGAAAGATCTCGGGGTGGTCGAGGTTGATCAAATCCGCTTCGGCTTCGACGGTCCGGCGAAACGCGGCCTCGTCGGGCTTTTCGACGCGCGTCATGATGCGCAAGTTCAAATCGCGACACGTCTGGATGAATTCGGGTGTTAGTGCATCGACACCGCATTCGATCAGCGTCGCGCCGAGTTCTTCTTTTGCGCGCTTCACGTCTTCCGGCGTACCCGCGTTCACTTTCAGTTCGAGGTCGTTCGATAGCTCCCGAAACTGCAGCGCTTGTGTCTTGTTCCCAAACCAGAAGAAACACTGGCCTTCGAGCCCGCGATCGTGAACAAGCTTGATGAGATATGCGATATCCGCGTCTTTCACGTCGAAGTACAGCTTGATCTTGTCCTTGCAGAAATCAAGCAGCTCTTCCAGGCGCGGAATCCGTTCGCCCTTGAAATCTGCAGAGAACCAACTACCCGCATCGAGCGCGTCGACCTGCGCCGACGCAAGCGTGCGGATGCCGCCCGTGCCGTCGGTCGTGCGATCGACCGTGGGGTCATGCAGGATGTAGTGCACGCCGTCCTTGCTGCGGCGGACGTCGAATTCCAGATACTGAATGCCCATGTCGACACAACGTTTCGCCGCGGCGATGGTGTTCTCGGGGGCGTAGCCGTTGTCGCCGCGGTGCACGACAACTTCGACGGGTTTCGCGGCAAATGCGCCACCGGCGAGACACAAAAAGACAGCAAGAACGCGGAGCAGCATCGACGAATCCTCAGCCCTTAGGATCGGCGCGTGGGCAGTCGGACAATATAGATCGTGACGCCTATGCCGACCAACAGGAACACGAGGCGCACCTGCCAGAGCGGTACGACAAAGATGGCGGACATAATGAGGACGTACCACAAGAGCGCCAGGACATACATCTTCACCTTGACTGGAATGCCCTGGTTGTCACGCCAGGCGCGGATGTAGCTGCCGAAATATTTGTTGGTGAGCAGCCAGATGTAGAAGCGTTCCGAGCCGCGCGCGAAACAGAATGCGGTCAACAACAGAAACGGTGTCGTCGGCACGATGGGCAGAAACAGCCCGATGAAGCCGAGCACGAGAGAGATCCAGCCGCAGGTGATGAAAAACCAGCGCACGGCCCACATCGGCGAAAGCTGCAGTTCGGCGCGAAGCGCGTCGCGGGATACAGGCTGATCTGGTGTGGGTTCGGCGTCCATGCGGCGGACAACAGCGTATTACAATTCCGTTGCAATCACGAACAATACCGTCAGCCGGTCCATTTCTTGCCGTTTGCAGCCACGCAGTTGCGGCCGGATTCCTTCGCGGAATACAGCGACTGGTCGGCCAGCTCGACGAGACCTTCCTGCGTGATGTCGGGCGGTGCCATGTCGGCGATGCCGAAGGTGGCCGAGGCGTGGAATTTTTCACCGGCTTCCGTTGTGAACGGGACCGAGTTGAACTTCCGACGGATGCGTTCCAAACAGAGCGCGGCGAAATCAGCGCCGGCGTGCGGAAAGATGAGACAGAACTCGTCGCCGCCCAAGCGCCCCGCGATATCTTCTGTGCGGATCTCTTCGCGCACAATCCGCGCGAACGCCTCAAGCACCTGGTCGCCCATGATGTGCCCGTGCGTGTCGTTGATCTGCTTGAATTTATCGAGGTCGCACAGGCACACGCTGAGCGGATGGCGGTGACGCCGCGCCAAGCTCATGCTCTGGCGGAGTTGATCCATCAAATAACGGCGGCTGTACAGGCCGGTGAGCGCATCGTGGTAGGCCTGACGGCGCAATTGTTCTTGCTCGGTAATGTCGGTAAAGATGAACAGGCGCCCGCCCTGGCCGGAGGCGTCCGCGATCGTGCTCGCGCGCACCAGCGCTGGAAACGCGTCTTTCTTGTCCGAAATCATCTCGACTTCGCAACTGAAGTTGCCCAGCGCGGCGACATTTTCCTTCATCGTCGTGGCGACGGTGGGCTTCACGAAAAGCTTGCCGAGGTTATACGCCTTGTCGGTGCCAATCGCGCCGAAAACATTCTCGAATGCGGCGTTAACGTAAATCACGCCGCCCTCCGGATCGGTGATCAGAATGGCGTCGCCGGCGCCGTCGAACGCCGCCTCAATCGTCTTTAGGCGCCTCTCGGTTTCTTCCTGTCCGCGCATCTGGCGCAGGATCACTTCCTCGGTACGTGCGCGCTGACGGTTCTCGCGCTGCAGATCGAGCCCGAGTTTTTCGAGTTCGTGCAGGCGCACGTCCAGTTGCACGTTACGCCGTTCGAGGTAGCGCAGGTGTGCGCGGGTCGCATCGGTGAGGCGGTTGTAAAATTCCGCGTGGCGCAGCACGTGATCGATCGACGCGCGCGTGACCGGGCGCGGCAATACTTCGAAGGCATCCAGATCCATGCGGCCAAGGCGCGACGGCGTGTCGGCATCTTGCGCTAATACAACGACCGGCGTGTCTGGCGCTTCTTTGCTGAGCGCAACGAGGAGTTCGGAGGCATCGTCTGGCGGGAGCGCGGCATCAAGGAAGACCACCGTCGGCCGCGACGTGCGCAGATGCTGCAGACCTTGCACGGCGTCCTCGGCTTCGAGCAGCGAATAGCCGCGTGCGCGAACGAAATCGCCAACGACGACGTGCAGGCCCGGATCGTTGTCGATCAGCAACACCGATCCATTCATCGTGGTGACTGGCTTCATTGTCCCCCTCGAGAAAAGACGGTCGCCCGGCGCTGGCGCGTCGTCAACCGATATCCCCCGGCCCTAGAATACCAAAACCCGTCTGCGGATTTACGGCCCGAAATTTACAAGTCCTGTAAAAACGCCGCGCTACAGGCCACAACCACTTCGCGCAAGTCGAATTGGCAAAACGCACAATGCCAAATAGTGGAGCGGTGGATAGCGTTTTCTCGACGCCAATACGCCTGTGGAAAATTCGTGGACAGTCCCCGGTATACCCTCTTCGGCCATTCCGGAATTGTGAGCATAATACGAAAATATACACAGAAACTCAATTATGGACGTGTTTTTCGTTAGAAAAGCGTTATTTCAGGCGGTTCCCGGCGTGTGGATAAGTTGTGAGTATGTGCCCCCTCCCGTCCAGTGTGAAGCGGAACTCCCGTGTCGCGCCGGGGTTTCCGATCCGGGCGAGGCCGGCGTGGCTGTGGCGGCATTGCCGCGGCACATAGTAGGATCGGCGTTCACTCCTTCGTTTGGAACGTGCGGCGCCGACCGGGTTCGGGCGCGCACGCCCACTCACACGGAAAAAAGGAATCATTCGCATGAAGAAGGCACTGGTGTTTGCGGCGATCGTTGCCGCGGTGGCGGCGTCCGCGTCGGCACAAACCGTGAAAGACATCCTCGGTCCATGGGAAGGCACGATCAACGCCGCCGGACAGGAAATTAAGGCACAGCTCGTCGTGTCGAATCCCGGCGATGTGCTCACGCTGATGATCGCGACCCCGCAGGGCGAACAGCCGGCGGAGAATGTGAAGTTCGAAGGCAACGTGCTGAGCTTCACACTGAAGTTCGGCCCGGCCAACCTCGACATCGCCGTCACCGTGACGGGCGATTCCTTCGCCGGCAACGCAGAATCCCCCTTCGGCCCGATCGACATCAAGGGCAAAAAAGTCTCTGAAGAAGAATTGGCGAAACAGCGCGAAGCGCTGATGCCGCTGGTGGGCGACTGGGAAACCTACGCTGACTTCCAGGGCAAACGCATCGAAGGCAAATGGCGCGTCGAACTCGTCGAAGGCCGCCTGATGGGCGCCGACGCGAGCGGTTCATCGGGCATTCGCACCGAAGGCCTCGTGCCCATTCGCGTGAACGGCGACCGCATGATGTGGCGCATTCCGATGCCGTATGTCACTGAAGACGGCGGCATGGTCAGCGTGAACATCGACCGCGAAAAGATGACCTTCGAGGGCAAGGTGCGGTCATCGCTCGGCGAGATTGCGCTGACGGGCAAGTATGTCGATACAACCAAGCTTGTGCAGGCCGCGTATGACGACCATGCGGTCATGATTGGCAAATGGGACCTCGAAGCCACGATCGGCGGCCAGGCGAACGCGGCCACGATGACGCTGGTGGACAAAGAAGGCCGGTTGCACGCGACGATCGAATCAGCCGCGGGCACTTTTGAATCGACGGCGGTGGAATTCGAAAAAGTCGGCGACGCGATGAGCATGCTGCGCGTGCACACGATGATCCCGGATCTGAGCCAGAATGAACTCGTGTTCGAATTCATCGTCGACGGCGACACCTTCGAAGGCGAAGAAATTTATTCGAACGGCGACATCGTTGTGACCGGCAAGAAAGTTTCCGGTGGCGATGCGGCGGCCCCGGCGGCGGCGGCCGCGCCTCAGGGTGGCGGCATGACGCCGAAGATGATCATGGGCATGCTCGACACAAACAAAGACGGCAAGATTACGCAGGAAGAAGCGCCGGAACAGTTGAAGCAGTTCTTCGGCGTGGTGGACGCGGACTCCAGCGGCGGCATCGACGAAACCGAAGCACAGACCATTGCCGACTTCATGAACTCGCAGGGCGGTGGTGGCGCGGCTCCGGCGGCGGCTCCGCAAGCGAAGGCCTCGGCCCCGGCCGGCGGAATCGATGCGAAGACCATCATGGCGATGGGTGATGTGAACAAGGACGGAAAAATTACCGTCGACGAAACCCCGGCGGACATGAAGGGCATGTTCCAGTTTGTCGACCGCAACAAGGACGGCGGCATCGACGAGACCGAAGCCGTGGTCGTCGCGCGCGCGATGAATGCACAGATGGCGGCGGGCGGCGGCGCGGAAGGCGTGACGCCGGAACTCCTGCAGACCATCCTCGACGTGAATGAAGACGGCAAGATTGACATGGACGAGTCCCCCGAGGAACTCAAGCAGTTCTTCACCATGGTGGACACGAACCAGGACGGCGGCATCGACATTACGGAAACGCAGATGATCGCCGACTTCGTGAACGCGCAGGCGGGTTCGGCGACCACCGCCTCGACGCAGCCCTAATCCCCTCACCTTTCACGCGGCGTTCCGTTCCGAAAATCGGGCGGAATGCCGCGTTGGTTTTCGGCCTTTACTCAGGCTTCGCGCGGCGAGTACCATGTGCCGTTCGCGCACCAACCACCCTTCAGGAGACCACCATGCCACACGGCGGAATACTCGCGGGCCGCGCCTTCAAGAAAATGGGCACGGACTGCATCTTCACCCTCAGCGGCGGCCACATCATGCCGATCTACGTCGGTTGCCAGGAGCAAGGCATCCGGATCATCGACGTGCGGCATGAGCAGGCGACGACGCACGCGGCCGACGCGTGGAGCCGCCTGAACCCCGGCAAGGTGGGCATCGCGGTGGTGACGGCGGGCCCGGGCGTGACGGACTGCGTGACCGGCGTCGCGAATGCGTGGCGCGCGAACTCGCCCATCCTCGTCATCGGCGGCCAGGGCCCCTTCGCGAATCTCGGGCGTGGCTCGCTGCAGGAAATGGATCACGTCGCGCTGATGCGCCCGATCACGAAATGGGCCGGCGCGTGTTATGACACCGAGCGCATCCCCGAATACATCGAACTCGCCGTGCGCCATGCGGTGACCGGCATCCCCGGTCCGGTGTTCCTCGAAATTCCGATGGACATCCTGATGAACGACGTGAACGAAATTAACGTCCGCTATCCGGCCATCCGCACGGCGCCGCCGCTCGTGACGCCGCAATCCGGCGAAGTGCGCAAGGCGCTCGATATTCTGGCGACGGCGAAGCGGCCGATGGTCATGGCCGGCACAAGCGTGAAGTGGTCGAACGCGCAAGCGCCGATGCAGCGCTTCCTGAATGCAACGAAGATTCCGGCGTATGCGAACGGCATGGGCCGCGGCACGATCCCGAATGACTCTCCCCTGCTCTTCAACCGCACACGGCGCGATGCGATCAAGAATTGCGACGTGATCGTGCTCGCGGGCTGCATCCTCGACTTCCGCATGAAATTCGGCAAGGACATTCCGGAAGGCGCGAAGGTCATTCAGCTCGAAATGGACAACCTGCTCGTGGGCCAGAACCGCGATGCGGACGTCGCGCTGGTCGGCAACCTTGCGTGCAGCTTCGACGAAATGGTACGCGTGGCGACCGAGGAAGGCATCAAGATCGACCACTCGGCCTATGCGAAGGAACTGCGCGCGCAGGAAGTGGCGCTGGAAGCCAAGATCGCCGGCAAGCAGGCGGCGGATACGGTGCCCATCGAGACTTCACGCTTCTGCAAGGACGTTGCGGATTTCGTCGCACAGGACGACGACATGATCGTCATCGGCGACGGCGGCGATGTGGTGGCCGAGTCGGCGAAGGTGGTGCCGATTCCGAAGCGCGGCCTGTGGATGGATCCGGGCCCCTTGGGTACGCTGGGCGTGGGTGCGCCGTTCGCCCTCGCGGCGCAGCACACCTTCCCTGATCGCAAGGTGCTTATCATTTATGGCGACGGTTCATTCGGCCTGAACGGCTTTGAGTTTGATACCGCCGTGCGCTTCAATCTGCCGATCGTGGGCATCGTGGGCAACGACGCCGCGTGGGGCCAGATGATGCGGCCGCAGGGCGCGTTCTACGGCGAGCACGTAGCGACGTATCTCAACTACACGCGCTACGATAAGGTCGTCGAGGCGATGGGCGGCCACGGTGAGTACGTCGAAAAGCCGGCGGACATCAAGCCGGCGCTCGAGCGCGCGTTCAAATCGAAGAAGCCGGCACTGGTAAACGTGGTTCTTCGCCGCGACACCGAATACAAGGGCGGCGGGTATATATAGTCTCGGCCAAAGGTCTTTTGATCGAAACGCGGGCGGAATGCCCGCGTTTCTCTTTTATCGATAAAATACTCACATGACATCGAGCGTTGGCATTTACATTCACGTCCCCTACTGCCGCGTGGCGTGTCCGTATTGCGATTTTGTGAAGCGGCCGACCTCGGGCGATGCGCCTGAGGAATTCGCGGATGCGCTCGTGCGCGAAATCGCGGCGTATGACGGGCCGCGCGTCGCGCGATCGATCTTTTTTGGGGGCGGCACGCCGTCATTGCTGAGCACGAAGGCGTTTCTGCGGATCTTCGAAGCCTTGCACAAAAAATTCGAGATCGGTTTGGGAGGGCGAGTGTCCTCACGAGCCGGAACCACCGGCGAATCCCAGCTCGTGAGGACACTCGCCCTCCCAAACGAAATCACTATTGAAGTAAATCCGGATGATGTTACGCCGGAGCGCATCAAAGCCTGGCGTGACATTGGCGTCAATCGGCTCAGCCTCGGCGTACAAAGCTTCGACAATGAAGTGCTGAAGTTCCTGGGCCGTTGCCACGACGCCGATGTCGCGCGACGGGCGTGCGACCTTGTCGGCGAGAACTTTCAGAATTGGGGCATTGACCTTATCTTCGGCGCGAAGCCGGCGGCGCCGTGGACGAATTCGCTGGCGGAGTGCATCCGGTTCGGCTCGCCGCACGTCTCCACCTACGGCCTCACCTACGAGGAACGCACGCCCTTCTGGAGCCAGCGGCACACGGCGATTAGCGAGGACATCGCGCTGGAGCAGTATCGCGAGGCGATGAATACCCTCGGTACGGCGGGCTATGGCCACTACGAGGTCTCCAACTTCGCGAAGCCGGGCTTTGAGTCCGCGCACAATCTGATCTACTGGCACAACGAAGAGTACGCCGCCTTTGGTCCGGGAGCGGTGTCGTATCTCGGCGGCGTGCGTGCACGGAACGTGTCGAACATAGCCGCGTACCTAGCCGATCCCGGCGCGAAGGAAGAATCGCTTCGACTCGCTCCGCGCGAAGTGAAAGTCGAAACGCTGATCCAGCATTTCCGTACGCGCGCCGGCATCACACACGCGGAATATCGCGCGCGGTTCGGCGTCGAGATCGATGCGGACTTCGGTGATACGCTGCGCACGCTCGCGTCGGGCGGCTTGATCATCGACGACGGCGCGCGCCTCTCCCCCACGCAGCGCGGCTACGAGCTCAACAACGAGATTGGCCTCGCGCTCGTGTGAGTGCGCATGCGTTTGCGTGTAATTGACGGCCCTTTCGCATACACGTAGAATAAAACCGGCTGCGAAATGTATGTAGAGTGCGCCCGGAGTCTGCCCGCGTGGAGGCCGATCCGAGGACGCCGGGGAACGACTCATGTTGAGCCGTGAAACGCATAGCCTGCGCCGCGTTGCGCCCATGCTGGCGGCACTGTTTCTCGCCGTGGCCGCGCATGCGCAGGAAACTGCCCCTGCCTCCGATTCCGTGCCGACCGGCGAGGTTGTTGTCGTCTGCCGCGTGACGGGCATGATCGACCCAGGCATCGCGGTCGTGATCAAGCGCGCGCTGGCCGAAGCCGAGAAAAGCAAGGCTGCGGCCGTCGTGCTGCGCATCGACACTCCGGGCGGGCGGGTGGATTCCGCGGTGGAGATCGCGACTGCGCTCACGAATTCCACAGTGCGCACAATTGCCTACATCGAAGGCATGGGCGCCATTTCCGCCGGCGCGCTGATTAGCTTTGCGTGCGACGACATCATCATGTCGCCGGGCAGCGCGATCGGCGCGGCGACCCCTGTGATCGCGACGGCCGAAGGCATGATGCCGACGGGCGAGAAGGAAGTCTCGTTCATGCGCGCGAAGATGCGCGCCCTCGCCGAAAGCAACGGCCACAGCCCCGACCTCGCGCAGGCGATGGTCGATAAAGATATCGAGCTGCGCGGCATTGTCGGCGAAGACGGCAAATACACGATGTTTTCCGTGGGCGAAGTCCCGTCGTACGAAGCCGAAGATGATTCGCCACTAGCACCGGTCAAGGAAATTTTGCGGGACATCGCGGGCGACGCCTTGCCGGTTGAAGAACCCAAGCCCGCCGAAACCACCGACGCAGCGCCGGCGACCGAAACTGAAACCGAGATCGTCGGCGAGCACGCCGCCGGCACCGTGGTCTATCCCGACGGCAGCGAACTTATCTCGCCGGCCGGCAAATTGCTAACGCTCACGCCGTCCGAAGCGGCGAAGTACGGCCTGATTCCGATGGTCGTGAACAGCTTCCAGTTGGCGCTGGCGTACTACGGGTTCGCGGCGCCGCAGATCCACACGATTGAGCCGAACTGGGCGGAGGAAACCTTCCGCTTTCTAACCAGCCCCACAGTGGCCGGTCTTCTGCTGATGATCGGCCTCGGCGCGCTGTACTACGAAATCAAAACCGCCGGCCTGGGCCTCGCGGGCATCGTGGGCGCGATCGCGCTGATGCTGCTGTTCGGCGCGCACTTCGTGCTCGGCTTGGCGGACACCATCGACATCGTGCTGATTATCGCGGGCTTCCTGCTGATCGCCGTCGAGGCTTTCATCCTGCCCGGATTCGGCATCGCGGGTGTCGCGGGGATTGTGTTTGTGCTGATCGGCACCTACCTCTCCCTCGTGAATTTCACGCTGCCGCGCTACAGTTGGGAGTACGACCGTTTTTCCGAAGTGCTGTATTCACTCACCGTCGCGATGGTGACGTTCACCATTTTTGTAGTCGCGACATGGCGATTTTTCCCGCGCTCGCCGTTCTACCGCGCGATGACGCTCGAAGCCACGCAAACCACCACCGAAGGCTACACTGCGCCGGTGCAGGCGGCGGCCGAACCGCGGATCGGCTTGCGCGGCACGGCCACGAGCACGCTGCGGCCGGCGGGGCGCGCGCGCTTTGGCGAGGCCACGCTGCAAGTCGTCACGCGCGGCGCGTTCATTCCCGCGGGCACGGACGTCGAGATTATTGAAGTGGACGGCGCGCGGATTGTGGTTGAACAGACGGGAGCGCAGGCTTGATGGACACGCGCACGGCAATCATCCGAATGCTGCGCCAACTGCTGGAAGACTCGGTCGTGTTGCACCAGCAGGGCGCCGGTTATTATTCGTGCCTGCCGATCATCCACCGCTACAACAAACTGCTCGCGCAGGCGCGCGGTCTATTCCCGGCGGGTGATGGACTCATCGGCACCTTCGAACCGCAGCGCGACGCGGACCCAAACGACCCGGCCGATAAAATGAAAGTGATGCAGGCGATTCGTGTGGAGGCGGGACAATTGATGTCGTTGTTGGAAACCCTCGGCGAGCCGGGGAATGCCGGAGCCAGCGCCGCATGACGCCGGTGATCATTCTTTTTGTCGCCGGTGTCGCGCTGATTTTTTCAGAGTTCTTCCTGCCCGGCGGCGCGCTCGGCGTGCTGGGCGGCTTGCTTGTGATCGGCAGCATCGCGCTCGGGTGGTATCAGCATCCGGAGTACGGCATTTTCATCACCGCGGGAGAGTTGGCCGGCGTGCTCGTCGCGGTGCTCCTCGGCTTGTATGTGATGTTCAAGACGCCGCTCGGCACGGCAATGGTTAACAAAACGAATCAGGACACGAGCGAAGGCTACAGCGCATATGCGCAGGACGCGTCGCTCGTGGGCCAGTTCGCGCAGGTGCACACGACGCTGCGGCCGGCGGGCTCGATCATGATCGGCAACCGACGAATTGATGCGGTCTCGAACGGCACCTTTATTGACGCGGGCAAAACAGTGAAGATCATTCAGGTCGAAGGCAACCGCGTGGTGTGTGAAGAAGCCGCGGACAGGCAGCCGGCGTAATGAGCGGGAATTCTTTTGCGTTCTTGTGTTTGATATTGGTGCTGCTGGCGACGGCGTTCGGTGTGTCGCTGTACATTTACTACGGCCGCACGATCATGCGCTCGCGCGTGGTCGGCGCGCCGGTGGAGTTGCAGCGCATGGTGCGGATGACGTTCTCCGGCCTGAACGCGTACAACGTCGTGGCGGGGTATCTCGATCTGCGACAGGCGGGCGTGACCAACGTGTCCCTCGACTCGCTGGAGGCGTACGCGCGTCGGGATCGGGATGTGCTCGCTACGACGCGCATGCTGGTCGAATCCAAGAAACGCAATGATTTGGCTGCCATGGACGGCATTGTGCGGAAAATTCAGGGCGAATAGTCGTGGCTGGGTAAAATTCGCTGAATCCCGGCGAATTTTCCGGTGGCTACGAGAGTAATGTATACACGGTATAACGCTGCGTAATTGAACGCTTAAGGGGCTGCGAATGGATCCGATGCAACTGGTTCTGCTGGTCATGGTCGTTGTTGGTGTCATCGTTTTGCTCATCATGGCGACGGTCATCATTACGTTCTTCGGCATCTGGCTGCGCGCGCGCCTGGCCGAGGCGCCGGTCGGGTTCCTGAAGCTGCTTGGCATGCGGCTGCGGCGCGTGAATCCCGCCGTCATCGTCGATACCCGCGTCATGGCGGTGAAGGCCGGCATCGTGCTCACGACGGACGAACTCGAAGCCCATTACCTCGCGGGCGGCAATGTCGTCAGTGTCGTGCGCGCGCTGATTGCCGCGTCGAAGGCGAACATCAGCCTGTCGTTCAAAAAGGCCACGGCGATTGATCTGGCCGGCCGTGACGTGTTCGACGCCGTGCAGACGTCTGTGAAACCGAAGGTCATCGATTGCCCGGATCCGCGCCAAGGCCCGGCGACGGTCGCCGCGGTCGCAATGGACGGTATCCAGATCAAGGCCAAGGCGCGCGTGACCGTGCGCACGAACCTGGAAACGCTGGTGGGCGGCGCGACGGAGGAGACCATCATCGCGCGCGTGGGCGAAGGCATCGTGACCACGATCGGCAGCGCGCCGTCGCACAAGAAGGTGCTTGAGAATCCTGACTCGATTTCGAAGGTCGTGCTCGCGCGCGGCCTCGACTCCGGCACCGCATATGAAATCCTGTCGATCGACATCGCGGACGTGGACGTGGGCGACAACATCGGCGCACAGCTCCAGATGAAGCAAGCCGAAGCGGATAAAAATATCGCACAGGCCCGCGCCGAAGAACGCCGCGCGATGGCGACCGCGCGCGAACAGGAAATGCGCGCGGCGGTGGTTGAAATGGAATCGCGACTGGTCGAGGCGGAAGCGCAGGTGCCGAAAGCCATCGCGGACGCGTTCCGCAGCGGCAACCTCGGCGTGATGGATTATTACAAGATGAAAAACGTCATGGCCGACACCGGCATGCGCGAATCCATCGCGAAAATGGAAGACGACTCGAACAAGAAGAAGTAACGTAGGGAATTCCGATGGAATTCGTTGGCATCATCCTGTTCCTCGCCGTCTCGGCGCTGTTGTCTATCGTCAACCGCGCCGCGGAGAAGAAGAAGGCACAGGAACGCGCCGAACGCCGCGCCCATACCGCCCAGGAAACCATGGGCGAGCACATTCCCACGGCGCGGCGCAAAGGGGCTGTGCTGCGTCCGACGCAGCGCGTCCCGCAGGCGCACGAGGTCGAGGACACGATCCGGCGGCTGATGGGCATGGAGACCGACGGCTCACCTGCGGCGGAAAATGTCGACGATGAGCGCGACTGGCAGCCCGTGCCGCCGCCGACGCGTCGCGATGTGCCGCGTCAACAGCAACAGGTGCACGCACCGCGGCCGAGCCAGCCACAGGCGCACCGGAATCCGCCCGCGTTCCCGCGGCAGATGCATCAGCCGCAGCGCCAACCATTGCAACAGCCGCGACGTCCGCAGCAGCAGCTTCCGCCGCAGAGCGCGCGCCCGGAACGGCAACGTCCCGCGCGCACGCCGGCGGAACTCATGGGCCAGCAGCAGCAACGTCGCCGCGTGACGGAAGAGATCACTCCAGAGGAAATGGAGCAGCGCGCGCGCGAGCAGCAGTGGCGCCAGGAAATGGAACGGCGCAAGAAAGTGCAGGCGGCACAGGAAGCCGCGCAACGTCCGAAAGAATTGCCACGGCAGCGCCCACACATGGTGCGCTCCGGCGGCGGATTGTTTCGCGGTCACGGAGATCTGCGCCGCGCGATCATTTTGTCCGAGGTGCTCAACCCGCCGCGCGCGCTGCGCGAGATGGACGATCGCGTCTAGTTCGCGCAGACAAAACCTCCAGCGAGTGTAAAGAGTAATCCTCTGCGGAATTTTGCGCGGCGATGGCGTGCCGCGCGAAACTTTTTTGTGCTAAACTTCGCGCTTATGGGGGCTGCGAATTCCAATCCAGTCATTGTGCAGTCGGACCGTTCCATTTTGCTGGAAACCGACGGGCCGCTGTTTGACGATGCGCGCGACGCGATCGCCTCGTTTGCCGAGCTGATCAAGTCGCCGGAGCACATCCACACCTACCGCATCACGGCGCTCTCCCTGTGGAATGCCGCAGCCGCGGGCATGACGGCCGATGAAATCATCGGCCACCTCGCCAAATTCAGCAAGTACGACATTCCTGACAACATCACGACGGAAATCCGCGAGTACGTCTCGCGCTACGGCCGGCTGAAACTGTACAAACTCGAAGACGGTCGCCTGGCGATCGAATCCACCGACAGCATGCTGATCACCGAGTTGCTGAACCACAACCAGGTGAAGCCGTATGTGACCGGGCAACTCGGCCCGAACAAGATGATCATCGCGCCGGGCGATCGCGGCAACATCAAAAGCGTGCTCATCAAGATCGGCTTTCCCGTCGAAGACTTGGCGGGCTATGTCGCTGGTGCGCCGCTCCCCTTCACGCTGCGCGAGATGGCGCTGTGCGGCCGAGAGTTTGGCCTGCGCAAGTACCAGCGTGAGGCTGTCTCCGCGTTCTGGGCTGGTGGCGCGAATCACGGCGGCAGCGGTGTGGTCGTGTTGCCCTGCGGCGCGGGCAAGACCTGCGTGGGCATCGGCGCGATCCACGCGATGCAGACGCAGTCGCTGGTATTGACCACCAACACCATCGCGCTGCGGCAATGGAAGAACGAACTGCTCGACAAAACGACGCTGACCGAAGACCAGATCGGCGAGTACAGCGGCGATTCGAAAGAAATACGCCCGGTGACGCTGGCGACCTATCAGGTGCTGACGTACCGCAAGGCGAAGGACAGCCCCTTCGTGCACTTTGACCTATTTGATAAGGGCAACTGGGGCCTAATCGTGTACGACGAAGTGCACCTGCTGCCGGCGCCCGTATTCCGCGCGACGGCGAGCCTGCAAGCGCGGCGCCGCATTGGTCTCACGGCCACGCTCGTGCGCGAGGACGCGCGCGAAGACGATGTGTTCTCGCTGATCGGCCCGAAGAAATACGACGTGCCATGGAAGGTACTCGAGAAGCAGGGCTGGATCGCGCAGGCGGTGTGTCACGAAATCCGCGTGCCGCTGCCGGCCGAAGAACGCTACCGCTACGCGATCTCCGACAAGCGCATGAAGTTCAAGATTGCGTCGACGAATCCGAAAAAGCAGGATGTGTGCGCGCAACTGATCGAGAAACACCGTGAAGACAACGTACTGATCATCGGGCAGTATCTCGACCAGCTTGAAGAAATCGCGGACAAGTTCAAGGCGCCGATCATCACCGGCCGCACCGGCACGCGCGAGCGCGAACGGCTGTATCAGGCCTTCCGTCGCGGCGACGAGAAACTTCTCATCGTGTCAAAAGTCGCCAACTTCGCGATCGATCTGCCCGATGCGAACATCGCGATTCAGGTCTCCGGCACCTTCGGTTCGCGCCAGGAAGAAGCGCAGCGGCTCGGACGCATCCTGCGGCCCAAGAGCGAAGAGACCGTCGCGCATTTCTATTCGATGGTCTCGCGCGACACCTGCGACCAGGACTACAGCGTGAAGCGGCAGCTCTTCCTCACGGAGCAGGGCTACCGTTACAACATTATGCTGTCCGACCAGCTCTAATCGGGAGCACGCACGATGCCGCCCGTCCGGATGATCACGGGCACCTCGCGATCCGGCCGCGCCGCCTATATTGATCGACTGCTGCTTGAGCGCCTGACGGAATCGCTGCTCGTTGTGCCAACGACCACCTATGCGCGGCGCCGGACCAGCGGACTGCTGAAACAGCTTGGCCGCGCGGCAATCCTCGATCCGCCGGTCATCACCTTCGCTGAGTTGGCAAAACGCATTCTGCGCGGATCAGGCTTCGACACCACGCCGATCGGGCCTTTGGAGCAGCGCATCGTGTTGCAGCGTGCCGTCGCTCGCGTGCGCGCCACGGGTGCGCTGGAATCGCTCGATGCCGCGGCCGACTCGGAAGGTTTCCTCGATCATCTGCTCGCGATCATCGGCCAACTTAAACAGGCCGCGATCGAACCGGCCGAGTTCAGGCGGCGCGTGCGCAAGCGAAATCACGCGATGGATACCGTCGTCTCCGAGGTGTACAGCGCGTATCAGGATGAACTCAAGCAGTCCGGCTCGGTGGACCTGCAGGGCATGTACTGGCTGGCGCGCATCGCGTGCGAAGGTCCGGCGCTGCCCGTGGGTATAGGTCACGCGCGCCGATTGCTGTTCGACGACTTCGACGATTTCACGCCGTCTGAATTTCGCGTGATCCGTGCGCTGTCGAACCACGTCGAGGAAATGGCCTTTGGCCTGAACCTGAGCGACGACCCGGAACGGAGAAGTCTTTACACGCTGCCGCTGAGCACGCGCGATGTCGTGCACGGGTCTTTTGACGATGTGCGGGCAATCGCGTGTGACGAATCTGAGATCACCAAGCAGTCGGAGTTTGTCGCGGCATCGTTGCTGGTGCGCAAGGACACGCCCACGCCCGCAGGCTTGAGCCAAGACGTGTCGTTTGTGGAATGTCACACCGTCGAGCATGAAATCGAAACCATCGCGCGGCGCATCAAATACCTCGCGCGCACGGAGGACGTGCCACTCCCCCGCATCGCGGTCGTCTGGCGAAACACGGCCAGTGTGGCCGCGCCAATGCGCGAAATCTTCGCAGAGTTTGGCATTCCGCTTGCCGGACTCGAAAGCCGCACGCTGACCGAGAGCGCGATCGCCGGGTTCGTGCTGCGCTTCCTCAACGCAGCGCAAACCTGGACACCGGAAGCGGTGCTCGATGTGCTGACGTCGCCGTGGTTCATTGGGCCCTCCGCGGCGCACGCGGACGTCTTCCCCATTCTCGTACGCGCGGCACGCGTGCGACCGACGCGCAATGGCTGGCGCGGCAGCCTCGAGCGGCTGACGCGCTACCTCGACGACCCCCTGCAGATTGAGCTGCAGCGGCTGGCGCAGCACGTGCCTGGTTCGCGCGAGGCATCCGTGGCGTTGCTGGACACATTTGCGCAATTCACCGCGCAATGCGACGAAATACTCCGCGCAAAAACCGTCGGTCATCATGTCGGAGCTTTGCTTGGCTTGCTGAACCGTTGGCCGATCGTCGAAGCCATCGCCGCCTTGCCCGGCGATGACGACCGCGCGCTCGAAGAAGCAGCCCTAAGCACGTTGACCCACACGCTGGGCCTGCTTCATTCCTTTCACGCGACCGACTCGGCGCGCGTGGACGTCGGCCGCTTTGCACAAATGCTGCGCCGCGCCTTCGTGGTTTCCGCGCTCAGCACGCCCAGTCCCGAAGGCGCGGTGGCGTGCCTCGGCATGGAACCCGCCCGCTACCTCCACTTTGATTATGTGTTCCTTGCCGGCATGACCGACGTGCATGTGCCCGCGGGCCGGAAACTGAGCGCCATTTACACAGAGGATGAGCGCGCGGAACTCGGTGCCGCGGGAATCGCACTGGAACCCGGCGAGATCCACAATCAACGCGAAGTGTTGCTGTTTCAGCGCATGTTCACGACGGCGCTGAAACATCTCGCCGTCAGCTGGCACCGCCTTGCGCCCGGCGGCACATCAGTCCAACGCAGCCTGTACATCAGCGAAGTCGCGGATCGGCTCGGCGGACTGGCCGAATACAAATCCACGTCGCCAGAAGACGCCATGGTGCCGGCACCGGACCTCGCGGCGTGCACGCGCGACGCGCAAAACCTCGCAGTGCCGAACAAAGCAGGTTCTGTCGATTTTGCTGAAATCGCGGGCACGGCCGGCATCGAGACGCGCAGGTATGGCTTTCAGCCGTGCGATCGACACGACGGCCTGCTCGCCGAAAAGGACAGCGCGGCGTGGCTTACAGAGCACTACGGCCCGGCGCATGTATACAGCGCGTCGCAACTCGAGGCATATGCCGAGTGTCCGTTCCGTTTTTTTCAAGAACGCGTGCTGAATCTTCTCGAGATCGAAACACCGGAACAAGCCTTCGATCACCTCGCGCGCGGCAAAGTGCTGCACGATGCGCTGGAGGCCTTTCACGGACGCTATCTCGGTAAAGCAATATTAGACATTCCAGCGGACGAAGCACTTGCATCCATGTCGGAGTGCGCGGGCACAGCCTTCGACAAGGTGGCCGTGCGGTTTCGCAACTTGACGCAGGGGTTGCTGACAGCAGAGCGAACCCGTACCATCGCGACGCTGCAACGCCATGTCCGACTGCAACAAACGCCAAAGAAAAAGGCACCGGAATCCTGGCCCACGACGGAGACCGAAGTTGCCTTCGGCCGTGCGGGCGGAGACTCCGCCTTTCCGCCGTTCGCGCTGACGCTCGGCTCCGAGGAGATCCAACTCGCGGGACGTATCGATCGCGTGGACCGCAACAACGGTGAGTTTCGGCTGGTGGACTACAAAAGCTCTCCAGTTCAGCCCAAAAAGATCAACGAAGGAAAAACCTTTCAGCTTGCGCTGTACGCGCTCGCCGCGGAATCGATGCTTTTTCCCGGCGAACGTTGCGCGGACGCGTTCTATTTGCCGGTTGGGCATGACAAAAATCCTGCGATCGCGTTAAGCCGCTCCGGCAAAATCCCGTACGAGGAACGCATCGATGCGGCGCGTACCGCCGTCGCCGCGGCCGTGGCCGGCATTCGCGCGGGGAAATTCCATCCTACGCAGGATGACAAGCCGTGCGCCGGGTGCATGAGCCAGAAGGTGTGCCGCTTCGAACGCGAGCGTCTGCGCCGAAAGCACACGGCATGAAGACCAGCCTAACTACTCAACAGAAAGTGGCCGCGCATACCATCGGGATCGACCTGTGCGTGGACGCGGGCGCGGGCTCTGGCAAGACAACGGTGCTCGTCGAACGAATCATGTATCTGCTCGATCAAGGAGTCTCGCTGCACCGCATCGTGGCCATCACGTTTACGCGCAAGGCCGCCGCCGAGATGAAGGAGCGCCTGCGCAAGGCGATCCACCAACGGCCCGAAAACGATCCGCGCAGCATGGACAAATGGCGCAGCATCGAACTTGAGGTCGACTCCGCACGCATTACGACCATCGACGGTTTTTGCGCGGCACTCCTCCATGAACACGCCCTGCGCATCGGACTCGATCCCGACTTTGCGACGCTGGGTGACGAAGAAGCACCTCTCCTTCAACGTGAAATCGCCGAAGCCACTTTAGCGGAGTTGTTAGAGCAGGACGGCGGTCCAGCACAGCGATTGGTTGTTGAGCATGGGCTTGAGCGTCTCAGCGAATTTTTGTGCACGGCCTTGGGATTGGAGGCCCGCTTTTCCGATGCCGCGCGCCGGTATGCCGGGCTGAATGCCGCAGGCGTCGCGGCACTCTGGCGCGCGCAGGCCGAAGAACTTCAGCGCGAACGGTATCGAGCGCTGGCCGCGTTGCCGGAGATTTCAGATATCTGCGCGCGCCTCGAAGAGCTTGCAGGCCACTGCACAGATGCATCCGACAAGCGCGAAGTCGTACGCCAAAACGCCGTCCGGTTTTTGACTGCACTCCTCGAACAACGCGACAACGATTCTTTGCGTGAAGCTGTTGCCGGACTTGGCAAGCTGAATTTGCAGGGCGGGCGATCGGCGGCATGGACACGCAAGGAATCGATGGACGAAGTCACGGCTGCCGTGAAGCACGTGCGAAAACTTGTGGAGAAATTCGAGGAACCACCCTACGATCCGTCGATTGAAGCCTCTGCCGCACAGCTTACGCTCGACCTTATTATTGTCTTCTCCGAAACCGCCGCCGCGTATCGGGCCGCGAAACGTGCGCGCACGGCGCTCGACTTTGGTGATTTGCTGACGCTCACGGCGGAGATGCTCCACAAGAATCCCGAACTGTGCGCGCGCATCGCCGCCGGCATTGACCACCTGCTCATCGACGAGTTCCAGGACACCAACAGCATGCAGTTGGCGCTTGCGGAAGCGCTGGCCGGGGCGGATGGCGCCCAACTTTTTGTCGTGGGCGATGCGAAGCAGTCCGTGTACCGCTTCCGGGGCGCGGAAGTCGAAGTCTTCGCACAGGCCCGGGAACGAGCGCAGAAGAGGCTGCCGCTGGATGAAAACTTCCGATCGATTCAATCATTAATCGCGTTCATCAACACCTTCTTCGAGTCGAGCGCATTGCTCGCGCGCGTGGAACCGTTGTTTCAGAAGCTCACCGCCAGTCGCACGGGTTCCCACGAACCAAGCGTTGAGTTTCTTGTGCCGGAATCGAACGACGAACTCGCGGACCAGGAAGAGAATGACGACGACAACGACGAAACCGGTCGTGAAGCCGAGACGGATCTCGTCGCCGCGCGCATTGCGGAGCTTTGCGGCCCATCGGGCGCGCAGGTTTACGACAAGGGCCGCGGCGAGTGGCGACCCGCGCGCTTTGGCGACGTCGCCATTCTCTACCACGCCGCAACCCACGCGGGCGAATACGAGGCCGCGCTCCGGAGGCACGGCATTCCGGCAAACATCATCGCGGGTTCGGGTTTCTATACGCGCCAGGAAATTCTCGACCTGCACAATCTCTTCAGCACCGCGCTCGATCCGTGGAACGAACCGGCATTGGCCGCGTTTTTGCGCAGCCCGCTGGCCGGCGTAAGCGACGACACGCTCTTTCGCCTCACGCGCACCGGCGGACTGGCCGCCGCGTTTTGGAATCGCGCGAACACGGGCCACCCGCTGGAAGACGCGATCCTCGATCGGGCGCGCGCACTCATTGCATTCATTCAGGCGCACCGCGAAATGCCCGTGGCCGCCGTACTGCGCGAGGTGCTCGCGAAAACGGGTTACGAAGCTGTGTTACTGTCGCTCTACCACGGCGTCCAAAAAGCCGAGAACGTCCATAAGCTCACCGATCTCGCGCGAAGTTTCGGTGGCGCGGGGCGCCAAGGCCTGAGCGCGTTCACGGATTACCTCGCCTCGCTCGCGCGCAACGGCCTGCGATCCGGCGACGCGGAACTGCTCGCCGCCGAGAGCGGCGCAGTGACGCTTATGACGGTGCACAAGGCGAAGGGGCTCGAATTCCCGATCGTGGTCCTCGTGGAAACCGGCCGGGTGTCGCGCAACAACAAAGGTCCCATCTGCATCGCCGATCCGCGGCGCGGCCTTGCGGTGTCGACGCACGATCCACGCGGCGAAACGAAATGGCCGGTCTTTGGCGAGCACCTCCACCGCCTGGAGAAAGAAAACGAAGCCGCGGAAAACGCGCGCGTGCTGTACGTCGCCATGACACGCGCGCGCGATCAGCTGCTGATTGCGGGGCCTTCAAATCCAAAGAAAAATACGTGGATGCGTACCGTGAGCGAGATGTTCGAGCTTTCCGGCCGCGCGCACGGCGACACGATCAGCGGCGACACATGGCAAGCCCGCGTGACCCGCAAGGCGACCGGCGCCGCCCCGACGATTCGGGAACCGCAGACGAAACTACCGCTTGATGTTGAGCGGCTACTGAACCAAGCGGCACCGTTGCGCGCCGAACCCGCGCCGGGTCAGACGATTCCCGTGCGTGCGCTGCTCGATCGCCTGCATCCGCATAGCGGCGACGACCACGGCGCGACTCGCGCAAAAAGTACACTCGATCGCCGCCTGCTCGGCACCGCCGCACACGCCCTGCTAGAGCGTTGGAGCTTCACCACTCCCCCGCCGATCGCGCAGGCCGCGCGCGAGTATTTTCCGGCACCCGGCGCATACGCGGACTGTGCTCAGGAATTGACAGACATTTCCGAAAAAATTCAGAAGTCCGCACTGTGGCCAATGCTTGCCCGCGCGAAATCGCTGCGACGAGAACTTCCGTTTCTCCTCGATGTCGCTGGGATTCTGCTGAGCGGCACGATTGATGCCGTAATCAACAACACGGCGTTAATCGATTACAAGCTGGGCGCGCCTACGCCCGCGCGTGTGGCGCGATATCAAACCCAGTTGCAGCTTTACGCGGCGGCGATTCGCGCCGCGACGGGCCGCGCGCCGACCGTAGCATTGCTGTATTACCTTGGTTCCGGCGAACTTGTTCCGGTCGATGTCGGATCCGAGGCACTCGACGCGGTCATCGCGCGGGCGGCCGCCGCGTTGGGCACCGGAGTGCCTTCCCGCGGGTAAGTCGGCAGCACCGCAGCGGTTGAACCTATTTTGGGCCTCTGCTATAGTTTGGCCCGTTTTGGGCGCGCGATTTTCCGGGCTGCAATGAATCCCCAGGTGCGCCCACCTCTTGGGGCGACACGGTGCGCATCGGCCCCGCTTATGTGGAAACGACAAGCACGGACGAGGAGTGAGTGGTGGCGGAACGGACCTTTGTGATGGTGAAGCCGGACGGCGTCGGCCGTCGGTTGATTGGCAAGATTGTCTCGCGCTACGAGGCCAAGGGCCTGAAGTTGGTGGCGCTCAAGTTGCAGGTTATCTCGCGCGATTTGGCCGGCCAGCACTACGCCGAGCACGCCGAGAGACCCTTTTTCCCCGATCTCGTGAAGTTCATCACCTCCGGCCCCACCGTGCAGATGGTGTGGGAAGGCAACAACGCTGTTGAAGTCGTGCGCGCGATGAATGGCGCGACGAACTCGCTGAAGGCCAACCCCGGCACGATCCGCGGCGACTTCGGCCTGAGCCTGCAGAACAACGTGGTCCACGCGTCCGACTCCGTGGACACGGCGAAGCGCGAAATCGCACTGTATTTTACCGACAAAGAAATTCACGCTCATCCGATGCCGGATGAGCATTGGTTGGCGTAGACTAGGGTTAGGGTCTCGGCTAAACGGGCAACGAGGAGGATCGGGTCTTGGCTGGCGGCAGAAAAATTCGACGCGCAAAGATTGCAAAGCACAAACGCAAAAAGAAGCGTCGGGCCAATCGTCACAAGAATAAGTAAGGCACTTCTATCGCGATTGACGCCCTGGCGCAGGCCAAATGCTTGCGCCAGGGCGAGTCGCGCGGCGAGACCAGGCGTGCTGATCTTTAGTTGTTTTGCGTCCCCTTTCACGGCATCTCACTCATCGGGACACTTCCATGGCCGATAACAAAGACGAAAAGAAAATCTTTATCGACGAGGACTGGAAGTCCCAGGTCGAGCGCGAGCGCGAAGAAGCACGCGTGCCGAAAGAATCGACCAAGGACGGCGAGGCCGCGCCCGAAGGCGAAGAAGACATACAACAGGCCGGGATGACGCTGTTTGATTATCTCGTGTCCACCCTCGCGGCGCAGACCATGATGGCGCTTGGGCTCGTGGCCGAAGAAGGCCAGACGCAGGTGATGGTCGACCTCGGCGGCGCGCGCCACCTGATCGATTCGCTGATGATGCTGCGCGAAAAGACCAAGGGCAATCTCACGGCCGATGAAGATGCAAATCTGAACGAGGCGATCAGCGAACTGCAGCGCGTGTTCGCGGTGCGCGCGACGCAAGTGCGCGAGGCGCAATTGAAGCGTCCGCCGATGGACACCAATCCACCCTTTTTGGGCAATAAATAGGCGGAATCGCCCATGCCGGGCCATGTCATCATAGGAATGCAGTGGGGCGACGAAGGTAAAGGCAAGACCGTCGACTACCTCACCGAACGTGCCGATGTCGTCGTGCGGTATGCCGGCGGCAACAACGCTGGCCACACCGTCGTTGTGAATGGCAAAAAAACCGTGCTGCACCTGATCCCGTGCGGAATCCTGCACGCGGGCACCTCGTGCATCATCGGCAACGGCACCGTGATCGATCCGGGCGTACTGTTGCAGGAAATCGCCCGCCTGGCCGACGCGGGATGCAGCGTCGAAGGCCGGCTGCACATCTCCGAAGCGGCACACGTGATCATGCCCTACCACCGCGTGATCGATGCCGCGCAGGATCGCCTCCGCGGCAAGAACAAAGTGGGCACCACGGGCCGTGGCATTGGTCCGGTGTATGCCGACAAGGCTTCGCGCACCGGGATTCGGTTCGGCGATCTGATGGATCGCGCGTCGTTTGAAGAAAAGCTAAACTTCGCCGCGGGGCATGTGAATTCGCTGCTCGTGAAGGTTTATGGCGAGCAGCCGATCGACTTCGCCGCCGTGCGCGACGAATACCTTGGCTATGCCGATCGCCTGCGCGCGCATGTCTCTGATACGGTCGAGATGGTGCACACGGCGCTCAGCGCCGGTAAGCGCGTGATTTACGAAGGCGCGCAAGGCGCGCTGCTCGATCTCGATCACGGCACATATCCTTATGTCACGAGTTCCAACACGATGGCCGGCGGCGTGTTCGGCGGCGCGGGCGTTGGCCCGGGCCACGTGCACGGTGTGATCGGCATCCTGAAGGCGTACATGACCCGCGTGGGCGAAGGCCCGATGCCGAGCGAACTCACCGACGCCACCGGCGAACGCCTGCGCGAAATCGGCAAGGAGTACGGCGCGACCACCGGCCGTCCCCGGCGCTGCGGCTGGCTCGACGTGGTGCCCCTGCGCCGTGTGATCCAAATCTGCGGCGTGTCGCACATCGTAATGACCAAGCTCGATGTACTTACCGGCTTCGACCCGGTTCCCGTCTGCATCGGCTATGAATTGGACGGCAAGACGATTTCGAGTTTCCCGAGCCGGATTTCCCAGTTGGAACGGGTTAAGCCGTTGTACGAAAATGTACCGGGATGGAAGGACGATTTGGGCGCCTGCCGCACGTGGGATGACCTCCCTGCCGCGGCTCAGGCCTATGTCCGGCGTATCGAAACCATGCTGGGCGCCTCGATCAGCGTGGTCAGCGTCGGCCCCGACCGGGACCAGACCCTCGTTCGGCGCGACCCTTTCAGCTAATATCCCCCGCGAACGCGGTTCAAGAAGGAAACTTTCTAAGTAGTTTTAGTGTCTAATTAACCGTTATTCCGGGCTGGGCGCACCGAAGGGAGAGGGTCATGCGAGGTCTCGCACTATTTTTCAGTCTGATCGCCGTGGTGGCGCTGGGCATTTCCGGGGTGATGGCCCAGGAACCCACCACAATCCAATCCACCGAGCAACAGCCGGCCGGCGATGTGCAGCCGGGCAGCGATCAGGACATCTTCCGCAGCTTGCAGATCGAGCTGCTCGATCTGAATGTGCTGCGCGAAGAGATCGGCGCGAAACTGGTCGGCGAGCCGATCCAGATGACGCTCGATCAATGCGTCCGCATGGCGATCCTTTACAACCAGGAAATTTTGGTGCAGAGCTTCGACGTTGGCATGGCCGATGCCGATCTGTTGGCGGCGAAAGGCCTCTTCGATCCGAACCTCGCACTCACGGCGGACTACTCCTATTCCTCCACGCCGGCCAGCTCGCAGGTCATCGCGTTCGCGGGCATCAATGAAAACATCGAATCCCGCCAGCAGAACTATCAGCTCGGCCTCAATGGCTTGACGCCCGTCGGCACACGGTATGATTTCGGCTGGCTTGTAAACCGCGAACGCGGCACCTTCACCACGCCGCGCGATCCGGTGACCGGTGACCCGCTCGACACCGAGAGCATCTACACCTCGAACTGGGTGTTGGGGCTCACGCAACCCTTGCTGCGCGGCATGGGCACCAACGCGAACATGGTCCGCATCAAGCGCGCGAAAAACAATCAGGGGATCTCCGACTCGCAGGCGGAACTGGTGTTGCTGAACACCGTGGGCGATGTGGTCAAGGCGTACTGGGACCTCGTTGGCGCGATCGAACAGTTGCGCGTGCAGCAGCAGTCGCTCGACAACGCCACGCGCGTGCTCAACATCAACCAGCAGCGTTATGACCTCGGCACGGCGTCCGCGCTCGAAGTGCTGAACGCCAAGGCCGGTGTCGCGCAGCGCCAGAGCGACCTCATCAGCGCACGCGCACGGGTGCTCGACGCAGAAGACGTGCTTAAGACCCGCATGGGTATGTACGACTCCTCCGGTGAACTCATTTCCGGCGCGAACATCATTCCGATGGAACGTCCGGTGATTCACGACCCGAACATCGATCTCGAAGGAAGCATGCGTACGGCGATCGAACGCCGTCCCGATGTGCGCTCGGCCGAGTTCGCCATCGCCAATGCCGACGTCGATCTCAAAGCGAGCCGCAACGACCTCTTCCCGCAGCTTGACGTGTCCGCGTCCTACGGCCGCAACACGGTGCAGCTCGACGGTAACGAAATCTTCGACGGCCTGAACCGGCCGGACGGCCGTTCGTGGACCTTCGGCGCTGTTGCATCCATTCCCATCGGGAACCGGACGGCGCGCGGAAACTTCCAGCGGAACAAGCTCTTCAAGCGTCAACAGGAACAGCGCCTGCTCGCGGTGAAACAGAGCGCCATGCTCAACGTGCGCCTCGCCGTGCATGCGCTCGCGTCCAACCGCGTTCTCGTGGAAAGCACGAAACAGGCGCGCATTCTCGAAGAAGCCAACGTGACCGCGGAAGAAAAGCGGCTGCGTATCGGTGTCACCACGGCGCAGAACGTGCTCGATATTCAGGAAGATTTGACCGCCGCGCAGGCGCGTGAAGTGCGCGCGCAGGTGGATTTCGAGCGCTCACTCATCGATCTACAGGTAGCCGAAGGCACGCTGCTCGAAAATATGAACATCCTCTACGAGGCACCGGTCTTCAACGAGCCGCTCGGCATGTTCGAGAGCTACGGTCCGCTGTCCGACGAAGAAAAAGAGTAATACTTCGCGCGTTTGCTCCAGGGGCCGCCAGTTCGCATACTGGCGGCTCCTGTTTTGTTGAGGACGAGTGATGAACGCTTGGCTGCGCGCGATTCCGCTAGTGCTCTGCGGCGCCTTGGTGCATGCCGAGGATAAATCGCCGTCCTCCTACGATCCCGCCGCGCTGGATGTCATTCTCAAGGAATATGTAAACGCCGCCGGACTCGTTGACTATGCGCGCCTGAAGGAAAACCGCGGGGCGCTGGACGCGTTCATCAAAACGCTCGGCGATCTGGATCCGGCCGTTTTTGAAACCTGGCCCGCGCCGGATCAAATCGCGTTTTACATCAACGCATACAACGCCATCACGCTGCAGCGCATCGTCGATCACTATCCAATTAAGGTCACGAATCCGCAGTATCCCGCCAACAGCATTCGCCAGATCGAGGGCGTGTGGGATCGGCTGACCACGCGCGTGCTCGGGCGCGACATGACACTCGATCACATCGAGCACGAAATTCTGCGCAAGCAATATGGCGACCCGCGTCTGCACACGACGCTGGTTTGCGGCTCCGTCGGTTGTCCCCCATTGCGTGGCGAGGCCTACACCGGCGCGAAGCTCGGCGAGCAGATGGATGATCAGTCCCGGCGATTCCTCGCGCAGGACTTCCGGTTTCGCCTGGAACGCGACAAGCAGATTGTGCTCCTCTCCCCCATTCTCAAATGGTACGGAAAGGATTTCGTCGGCACATACAACAAAGACAGCGCCATCAATGAAAAATCGCCCGAGCTGGGCGCCGCGCTCGACTTCACGAGTCAGTACGTTTCGCCAGGCGACGCGCAAGCGATCCGTTCCGGCGACTATGATGTGAAATTCCTCGAGTACGACTGGTCACTCAACGAACAGCCGTAATTCTCTCCCGTGACCCGGCGAATCATCCTTTTCACGCGGTATCCCGAACCGGGTAAAACCAAAACCCGCTTGATCCCCACGCTCGGCGCCGACGGCGCGACAGCCGTGCATCGGCAACTCACCGAACTCGCTCTGGCCAACGCCCGCGCACAGAGCCTTGCAGAGGTCGAAGTCACGTGGACCGGTGGAAACGAGGCCGCCATGCGCGCCTGGCTAGGGCCGGATACGCAGCTCCGCGAACAAGTTGGCGGCGATCTGGGCGCGCGCATGAAGGCCGCGCTGCATTCCGCCTTTGACGACGGCGCAACCGAAGCGCTGGTGGCCGGAAGTGATTGCCCCGATCTCGATCCGGAAACGTACGAAGCGGCCTTCGATGCGCTCAAACATCACGACCTCGTCGTCGGTCCCGCGGCGGACGGCGGTTATTACCTGATTGGCGCGCGTGCCGCCGCTGCTGCCGCGCTGTCCCCGCTCTTCATGCAGATGGAATGGAGCACCAGCCGCGTGCTGGCCGAAACCCTTGGTCGCGCGGAGCAGGCCAACATGCGCGTGGCGCAGTTGGCCACGCTGGAAGACGTCGATCTGCCGGAAGATATCCCTGCGTGGAAACGCCGATGTGGGGCAGCGCCGCGCCCTGCGCTTAGTGTCATTGTGTGTGCGCTGAACGACGCGGCAAAACTCGCCGAGGCCCTCGGCGCACTGGGCCATTCCGAAGATATGGAAATTATCGTCGCCGACGGCGGCAGCACCGACGCCACGGCCGAAATCGCCACGCAACACGGCGCGACCGTTGTGCATGCGCCTCGCGGGCGCGCGGCGCAGTTTAATCTCGGCGCGGCAAGGGCATCCGGGGAGATGCTTCTATTTCTACACGCGGACACGCGCGTTCCACCGAACTTCCGCAATGAGATTTGTGCATGTCTCGCGCAACAGGGAACAGCCGCCGGCGCCTTCCGATTCTCGACGGACTTTGCATCGCCATCCATGCGAATCGTCACTGCTTCGGCGAATATTCGTGCGCGTGTTGCGCAGCTTCCTTATGGCGATCAGGGACTGTTTCTACGCCGCGAGACCTTCCACCGTGTTGGCGGATTTCCCCGCGTGCCGCTGATGGAGGATTACATCCTCGTAAAGCGGCTGCGGCAATTCGGACATATACGTACGACGTCATCCCCCGCCATCACTAGTGGTGATCGCTGGCGAAACCTGGGGGTGTGGCACACGACGCTACGCAACGCGCGCATCGTGGCGCTGCACGAATTGGGCGTTTCGCCGGAACGTCTCGCGGAGATCTACCGCCGGCCGAAATGATTTAGTTTTGACTGTCCAGTTCCGGCGTGACCGGCGACGCATCCTGCGCGACTTCAGCGGCGGCCGGCGCGGCGACGGTTCCGAGAATCTTGGCTTCCTTGATGTAGTCCAGCTTCGGGAAGTATTCCTTCAGGTACGCGTTGCCCTTGGCCTGGAGTTCACCCTGATCGGGATCTTCGCGATACTGCGCGTTGATCTTCTCCACGACGTCCATGCCCTTGATCACTTTGCCGAACGGAGAGAAGCCCATGCCGTCGAGGTTCGCATTGTCCCGATAGTTGATGAAAACCTGCGACGAGCGCGAGTTGGGCGCCTGCGACTTCGCATAGGTGATCGTGCCGCGCACGTTGGACGTCTTGACCGCCTCGTCCTGAATGTTCTTCTTGTCCCAGATCGCCGCCTGCTCCGGATCGCCCGGAATGCCCCACTGCACAACAAAGCCGGGGATCACGCGAAAGAAACGCGCCTCGTTGTAAATTCCTTCTTCGATAATCTGCTTGAACTGCTCCGCGCCCAGCGGCGCCCACTCCGGATACACTTCAACGATGAACGTGCCATTCGAGCACTGGAATTCGACCTGGAACGCATCGGCTGAAGAGGCGGCCGCGTTGGTGACTGCGGCGGCTTTCGCCAGACCTGCTCCCACCGCGATTTTATCTTTCAACTGATCCTTCAACGAGGGCGGCGGATCGCCCTCGAGCTGGCGCTTGGCCTCGGCCTGCTCCTTCATCCGCTGCTCGGAAATGCGCGACGGCTGGAACGCGTTCACGCCCACAATCGCCGCGATGAACAACGCGACCACTCCAAGCGTTACCAACTGATTCTTTTTCATGGGTATATCTCCTTGCGATTAGCTCTCGACTTCGCCGCGCGGGTACGACCCGAGCACTTTGAGTTCGGTGCAATTCTTCGCAATTTTTTCAATCGTGTTCGACACTCTGGGATCTTCGATGTGGCCCATCAGGTCGACAAAGAACACATAGTCCCATGCTTTCTTGCGCGAGGGCCGCGACTCAATCTTCGTGAGATCGATGCCCGCCTCGGCAAAGGGCAGAATCAAATCGTGCAGCGCGCCCGGCGTGTTGCGAATCGACAGCAACAGCGAGGTCTTGTCCTTGCCCGTCGCCTTCACCAACTGCCGCCCGATCGCGAAAAACCGGGTGTAGTTGTGCGGCGAATCCTCGATGCGCTCGCCGACAACGTCCAAACCATAGGGTTCGGCGGCCAGAATGCTGCCAATCGCAGCCGCGCCGTTCTCGGTGGACGCAATCCGCGCAGCCTCGGCGGTGCTGGAAACAGGAATGCGCTCCGCGCGCGGCAGGTTGGCCTGCAGCCAGTTGCGGCATTGGTAGAACGACTGGTCCTTCGAATACACGCGTTCGATTTTTTCGAGCGGTGCACGCGACAACAGGTTCTGGCTGACGTGCAGCAGCACTTCGTTCACGATCTTCAAATCGGATTGCACAAAGCGGTCCAGCGTATCGCTCACGCCACCGCCCATGGAGCTTTCCACCGGCACGACGCCGTAGTCCATGCGCTGTCGCTCGACTTCAGTAAAGATGTCGTTCACCGTCGGCATGGGGTGCAATTCGGCGGTCGCGCCAAAAATGCGCTGCGCCGCGAGCTGGCTGAATGTGTGCAGCGGCCCCAGAAAAGCCACGGTCGTCGATTTTTCCAGCGCGCGCAGCGAGCTCATGACTTCACGGTAGATCGAGCGCACCGCGGCATCGGGCAACGGCCCTTTGTTGGCCGCCTTCAGCTTGTCGAACACGGCCTTCTCGCGCTCGGGGACATAATAGACGGCGTTCGTCGAGTGCTTGATCTTGCCAACCTCGATCACGGCGCGTGCGCGGTCGTTCAGCAGATCCAGAATCTGCGCGTCGAGCGCATCAATGCGCGCCCGGAGTTCGTCCAATCCCACCGTCACTTCCCTTCCAGTATTTCGATCGGCGCCGCGCTCGCCATGAACTGCCGCGAGACGCCCGTGGCGAACCGAATCGTCACCTTGAGTTTCGGCCCCGACCCTACGGTGTACATTACCACGCCCTTACCGAATTTGGCATGCCGGACGCGGGTGCCGGTCTTGAGCCGGTTCGTGTCCGCGCGTTGCGCCGCCGCAATGCCGCCGGGTGCCGGTTTCGCGCCGCCTTTTCCTGAACCCGTGCCAATGCGCACCAAATGCTGCGGCGGAATTTCGTCCACAAAGCGCGAGACCATGCGATCGCGCGTTTCGCCGAAGACAACGCGCTGCTCGGCGGCGCTGAGCACAAGGCTTTTGCGCGCGCGGGTCATGGCAACGTAGCAAAGCCGGCGTTCCTCCTCTACGTCGTCATCTTCGTCCAGCGAGGACGCGTGCGGCAGGAAGCCTTCTTCCAGGCCGACGAGGTAGACATGATCGAATTCGAGGCCCTTCGCGCTGTGGCACGTCAGCAGTTTCAATTGCGGCGCTGCGGGATCGAGCCCGTCGGTGTCGCTCAACAGGCTGAGCTCTTGCAGATAATCTTCCAGCGATCCGTCAGGCCTGCGTTCGTCGTATTGTGTGCAGGCGGACACGAACTCGTCGACGACTTCGAGACGTGTGCGAAAATCCTTCTCGTCGCTCAGGCGCACGAATTCGCGGTAGCCGGTGCGCTCCATCAATTTTTCGACGAGCGGCGCTATACCAATTTCCTCGGATTCCTTCGTCAAGTCCTCGAGTAACGTTGTGAACTCACTCAGCGCTTCCTGCGCCTTGCCTGAAAACGCACCGATACCCACCATCTCGCGCAGCGCCTGCATGATGGGGCGCTCGTGCGCCGTCTGCGCGATTTTTTCGAGAGTCACATCGCCGATACCGCGCGAGGGTACATTGATGACACGGCGCAGCGCCTCGTCGTCGTTCGGATTCACCAGCAGCCGCAAATAGGCGAGCAGGTCCTTGATTTCCTTGCGGCCGTAAAATTTCACGCCGCCCAGCACGGTATACGGCAGTTGCTTGCGCAGGCAGGCTTCTTCGATCGCGCGCGACTGGCCGTTCGTGCGCATCAATACCGCCACGCTGCCGCTCGACAGGCCGCGCTTCTGCGCGCTCTCGACGACGTAACGCGCTTCGTCCTCGCCAGTCCGCGCTTGAAAATACTGCACGGCTTCGCCGCCGGACTGATCGGTCCACAGCGTTTTGCCGAGACGTTGCTTATTGTTCGCCACGACACCGTTCGCCGCGGCCAGGATCGGCGCCGTGCTGCGATAGTTTTGTTCAAGCCTGAACACACGCGCGCCAGGAAAGTCTTTTTCGAAATCGAGAATGTTCTGCAGATCCGCGCCGCGCCAGGAGTAAATGCTCTGGTCTTCGTCGCCCACGACAAACAGGTTGCCGCCGTCGCCCGCGAGCGCCCGCGCGATTACGTACTGCGCGTGGTTCGTGTCCTGATACTCATCCACCAGCACATGGCGATACCGCCGGCGATAGCGTTCGCGCACTTCGTCGTTGTCTTGCAGCAATCGCGCCGTCAGCACAATCAGGTCGTCGAAATCGACCGCGCTCGCCCGCTCCAGCGCCACGTGGTAGCGCTTCCACAGCTCGCGGTACGACTGCTCTTCGGGATCGTCCGCATCTTCGGGGTCAACGCCCGGGATTTTGAGCTCGCCCTTCAGCGCGCTGATCCAGTGCAGCGCCTCGCGCGGCGACACGGCTTCATAGTTCGACCCGAGCTCCTTGATGAGCCGTTTCATCAGGCCCATCTGGTCCGTGTCGTCGAACACGCTGAAGGTTTTGGACCGCCCCAGCCGCTCCATCTCGCGCCGCAGCACAAACAAGCCAAACGAGTGGAAGGTGCCGACCCAACTCGCCAGGCGCTCGGTGCCCAGGCGCTGCATCACGCGATGGCGCATTTCCTCGGCGGCGCGGTTGGTGAAGGTCACGGCGAGAATCGAGCGCGGGTCAATGCCGCGCTCGTCAATCAGCCACACGATCCGCTCGACAATCACGCGTGTCTTGCCGGAGCCCGCGCCCGCCAAAACCAGCGCGGGCCCGTCCGGCGCGGTGACCGCGTCGTGTTGTTGTGTATTCAGTTTAATGCCTGACGAATTCATCAATTGCCCATGGAGGTTGCGCCTAAGAAAGGCGCGAAAAGCGCCGATACTACGCATGAACCGCTTGTGGTTCAAGGAGTTACGGTTGCAGCTTTTCCGACCCTCTGTTAGACTCGATCACGATAGAACACCTCTCGAAAACAGTTGGAGACCACCGATGCGTCCCCGCCGCGGTTTCACGCTTGTCGAACTTCTCGTTGTCATCGCCATCATCGGCATTCTTGCCGGATTCGTCGCGGTCGCCCTGCCCCGCGTGATTATGAAGGCGAAGATGTCCGACACAATGAACACAATGACGCAGCTACGCACGGCGCTGATTGCGTATTACACCGATCATAATTCGTTGCCGCCCACCTACGGCTATCTGAGCCCGGTGTTCCTAAAAGATACGCGCTTTTCCGATCCGGGCACGCGCGCCCAGGACATTGTGAACCTGCTGAACGACGGAACAATCACCCAGAACCACTCGTTTTTCCTGCTGCCGTGGATGGCTGCGTTGCGCGAACACGGCAACGAAAAATTGAATGACCGCTGGAGCCGCGGCAACGGCTACGACACCGACCGGGACGGCACGATCTCGCGGCTGGAATTCGCCCCGCGCGGCGTGTTCAACGGCGGCAACCAGACGTATTCGTTCAATTACACAGAGTTGTACCTGGGCAACGACGGCGCCGATAACAGCGACACGAACACCATCATGGACGTCGAGGAACAATTAGCGGCGACCAACGACTCGCGTCCGTTCATTTATATTGCAGTCAACGAACGCCAGGCGCGCGTGTTCCGCAAAATCATGTACGACATGGCGGAACGGAATGGCAATACCAGCGATCCGCGGCCCTTCAACCTCGACCAGCAAGCCCTGGACGCGATCCGCACGCAATTGTCCTTCCCGCCGCCGAGCTACGACAAGTTTGTGCTCATCAGTGTCGGCCCGAACTTCGCCTCCGGCACGAATGGAATTGTGGTTGAAGTGGATCGAATGGGTCTCGACACTGCCGGAAACTCGTACGACTTCGTGAATCAATATCACCTGCTGGGGCTTGCCACCTATTTCCTCGCCACGCGCGACTTCGAAGCAGGCGGCAAGGGCGACGGCGAACTGGACTTCAATTTCTCGTCACGTGTTTCTGGACAAGCAGACAATCCGGACAACGACATGCCGGGCAAGTATCCAAAGGGCGACGGCCCGATTATCTACGCGGGTAGCTAAACCCGCACGTCGATGCGCGGGCGCTGCTCATCGCGATCGTCGATCGCCGTGCGCTCGCCACGAATCTGAATGGACGCACCGGTCGGCCGTGCGGGCACTTCCCCGCCACTGCGTTCGACCGCCTGCCCCGCCGCGTCGTTCACACTGCTGATGAACCGGCGCGCCTGCGCCGCAGCTTCCGGAATACGCCGCTCCACGCGCTGAATCGTCGGGCGTTCTTCCACGGCGCGTTGCGGCACTTCGCGCGGCGCTACTTCACGCTGGGCCACGCGGTCTTCGCGCTGCGCGGCAAGATTGGCTTCCTGCGCTTCGCGGCGCGCGTCGGCGGCATTCGCCTGAAACCGCGAACGGATGTCGTCGAGCGACGGCAACGCGCGGCGGGACGCCTCAATGGTGCGGTTTACGGTGCGCAGCGCGGCGCCCTGCGGCGAAAGCGTGCCTTCGCCGAAACCGGCACGCGGCAGAGCCTCTTCGCGGCGGCCGAGACCGAGCGCGGGCGTCTCGTCGTTGCTGGCGGCGCGGCGCGGAATGGACGGATCGGTGTCCTCCCGAAGCCGGACACGTCCGAACTCCGGGCTGGATCGCAGTCCCGCCACAGCAGCGGGTATTTGGCCAATGCTCAGTCCCATGCGCCTGGAACCTCTGCCTCTCTACCCACCTAAATTATCGCAAGAAAACCGTCAATGTGTCAAAGCGGATCGCCATAACCCAAATCATGCCAAGGCCTTAACTCCGCTCATCGGGGTGAATGGTACAATTCAAAAAGTCCGCAATCCCCGCAATGTTTGGGGCCCGCGGGGATGGAGGATTCACCGTATGGCGCGAATCCTGGTAATCGACGACCAACCCGATATTTGCGACGTGATCAAGAACATCCTCGAGGATGGCGGCCACTCGGTGGTCGTGGCCTCGGAGGGTGCCGAGGGCCTTCGCTTTTACGCCAAGTGTCCGGCCGACGTCGTGATCACCGACCTGCACATGCCCGGCATGAACGGGCTGGAAACGGTGCGCGCGCTGCGGGAACGCTCGCGCGACGTGAAAATCATCGCGATGTCCGGCGCGGACACGTTCATGGTGGAAAAGAACCTGCAGAGTTCCGTCATCAACGGCGCGGACCAGACGCTGCTCAAACCGTTTCGCGTGCGCGACATTGTGAATGCCGTGGAGCTAGTGCTGACCGGCGCGGTTCCCGCTGGCGCTGCTGCCGGCGATTAAGCCGAGCACGGTCCAGAACATCAGCGCAGACGCGGGCGCCTGCAGCGAAAACGTGATGTTCGCATCCAGCGCGATCGCGCCGAGCGACGCGGCCAGCGCCAAGGCGATGTAACGTTCCGCCGACGACGGAGCGCGTGCGGCGGAATCCAACGCAAATATGAGTCCGCAGGACACAATCGCGATCAGCACCGCGACGCCGGGCAGGCCGAGTTCCGCCGCCGTCTGCAAATATTCATTGTGCGCCTGCTGCATCCAGCGGCCGGTGCGCACCGTGCGCATCTGCTCGATGCGGTTCCAATATTCCGGCGAGACGATCTCATAGTTTCCCGCGCCGACACCGTTGAATGGATGCGCGAAAATCACACGGCTCGCGGTCTCCCACTGGTAGATGCGCAATGCGAAGCTGGCCTGGCGAATCGCGAACAGATCACTTTCCTTGGCCTGCCACGCGCGGATCAGAAACCATCCGCCGAGCACGGCGATCAACAGCACCACGGCGAGTCCGGCCGCGAGTGCACGCTTGCCCGCGCCGGCAGGACCTTTCCGCTCGCGGCGGCGTTGCAACACCAACCACAGCGCCGCGCCCGCGATCGTGAGCACGAAGCTGATCGTCGCCATGCGCGCGCCAGTGAACGACAGGTGGTACAGCATGAGCGCGAGCGCTACGCCGGCCACGAGTCGCGCAGCCCAACTCCGTCGCGCAAGCAGCAGCCCGAGCGCGATTGGAATGATCTGGATGATCACCGAACCCGCGAAGGTCGCGTGGCCGTAAAACGACACCCCGCGCGCGACGGGCACTTCATCGTGCTGCTGCCATGTGATGAAGTCGCGGCCAAAGTGCTGCGCGATGCCGTATATCGAACTCGCCGCGCCGATCAGCAGCAGCATCCACAACACGCGATCGCGGCCCGTTGGGCTCGACCCAATACGCGCCGCGACGAAGTAAGTACAAATGAGTCCGACCAAGCGGCTTATTTCAGTGAAGCCGTGTCCAAGATTGATGGCGCCGGGCAGCGAAATAAAATGAAGCGCAAGCAACGCGACGGCCAACCACCCAATCGCCCCCACCGCCGGCCACCGGCCCCTGGCCACATCGCGCAATACCACCGCTGCAAACAGCAACGGCGCGCCCACGCGCACCACCAGCCACTTCGGCTCGTTGATGTCGATCAGCGGCGCGAGAATCAGGCAGGCGAGCGCGAGATACACCAAAAAAAACAGCGAAAGCGCGGTCTCGAATCGGCCGGGCGCGGGCGAGGTATCAAACTGCGAAGATGTCGTCACCCGTTCAATGTGACACGCCTGCGCAGCATCACGCAAACCCCACGGCTACTTGCTACAATTCTCTATCATGTCCGCGCCCATATCCGCCCTCAAACGCGCATTCAGCCTCGCGGCCATTCTTTTCATCCTTTTCGTGATCGTCACCGGCCTCTACGCCCGCTACGGCTACGCCTTCGCCCTGCGGGTCTACGAGCAGCAACAACTCGCCAACGTCGAGCGCCGCAACGGCTCCGGGAAACTCATCGAATTCGAGGACTACCTCCGCGTCGACCCGACCAACCTATATATGCGCGGCCTGTTCATCAATATGCTCATTGAGATGAAAAGCCCCGAGCGCGCGCTCGATATCGCCGCGGAAGGCGTCGCCGCGATCCCGCCGGACCAGCAACCCATCGCGAGGCTCCTCCTCGCCCGCGCACAAATCGCATGCGGAAAGCTGGATGAAGCCGAAGCAACCTACAACGAAGTCTTGGCGGCGTTTCCACTGGACGGATCAGGCGAAGCGCACTATGGACTAGCACACATCGCGGCGGCTCGGGGTAATTTCGATAAGTTGACCTTCGAATTTGAAACTTATGACAACAGCAACGCCGTCAACAGTACGCCTGACTTTCGTCGGCGCAGCTTCGACGCGAGCCTGGTGGCTGAATTTTTTTTTCCTGAACCGTACGCTAATACAGAAGATGCGTATGCGGTTTCTTTTGCTCTCGCAAAGATTCAAGTTGGTTGGATTGGTGGACTTGAGACTCTTTCGGAAGTTCAGGATTTCAACGGCGCGCCGAGCGTGGCGATATTTTGGCGAGGCGTCTACGAGGAAGAACAAGGTCACACTGACGCCGCACTCGATTACTACAAACGCGCGGAGATGGCGGGCGACGCGCTCGGCAAGTTCGCGGTGAACCGCCTCAATCCGCCGCCGGCCGAGACAGAGGCCGAGCCCGAAAAGTAGCGCTATCCGCGCCCATCGGCGCCATCTGCGGACCACGGGTTTCCTTGTGACCCCCTCCGAATCCCGCTATAATCCACGCCCGCATGAAACACGTCGTCGTCACACAGGAAATGCACGAGGCCGACATCCGGCCGCCGACGCTCCTCTCCGAATTCAAACGACTTTCGGTGCAGGACGCGCAGAAATTCTTCGGCGATCCGGCAAAACTGGTCGAGGTCGATCCGCCCTCCACGGGCACCGGCGGCAGCACCTATGCCTTCGACAAGGACGGCTTCCGCTACATGCAATCGCTGGACTGCGGGAGCCTGTATGTTTCCCCGCGCCCGACGAAGGACGCGCTCGCGGATTACTATCGCAACTCGAACGCCAGCGCCTACCGCGTGCAGCATTACGCCAAGGAAACCGCCGAGGCGCGCCGCCGCCACTTGCTGCGCTCCCACGCGAACTGGATGGGCCGGCTCTACGACGAACACGGCAACCCCGACGCGCGCAGCTACGTCGACATCGGCACGAACTCTCCCGCCATCTTCGAGGAAGTCCGCCGGCTCGGGCTGTTCGACAAACTCTATTCGCTGAACCCGCTCCCCGGCCTTGAGTCGGAGTGCGTGGCGCAGGGCGTCGAAGTGATCCACGAGCCGATCCGCAACGTGGGCGCCGTGACGGCGTTTCAACAACTCGAAAACCAGTTCTCGCCGCTCGACCTCGTGAAGACCGCGTGCGACATGCTCTCGGTCGGCGGCCTGTTCTTCATGACCACGCGCACGATTAGCGGATTCGATCTGCAGATGCTGTGGGACAAGACGCCGTACATCTTCGTGCCGGAGCACCTGAACCTGCTCAGCATCGAAGGTATGAAGCAACTCATCGCGCGCGCGGGCCTGCACACTGTCGAACTTAGCACGCCGGGCCAGCTCGATCTCGAACTCGTGCAACACGCCGCGCGCAGCGACGCCAGCATTCAATTGCCGCGGTTCATTCAGTACCTCCTCGACGCACGCGACGACCTCGCGCACGCCGATTTCCAGGAGTATTTGCAGAAGCATCGCCTTAGTTCACACGTACGCGTCGCCGCCGCGCGGCGCGAAGGAGTTCCGCTATGAGCACGACCGACACACAAACGAAACGCACTAACAAAATCGCGCAGATGTACGACGCGTCGAAGTCCGCCGCCGAGTACTCGCAGCGTTATTGCGAGCACTTCTCCGCCATGGTGAAATCGCTGGACCACGCCGCCGTCGCGAAGGCGGCCGAGATCATCGAGCGCTGCGCGGCGGAGAACAAGACCTTCTTCGTCGTCGGCAACGGCGGCAGCGGCGCGGTCGGCGGGCACTGGGTGAACGATCTCAGCGCGAACACCGTCGTCGCCGGAAAGCCCGGTTACCGAGTGATTTCGCTGTGCGACAATCCCTTCTCGATCACGGCGCTCGGCAACGACGCGTCCTACGACCAGATTTTCTCCATTCAGCTTGCGGCGAGCATGCGCCCCGGCGACGTCGTGATGGCGATGTCGGTCAGCGGGGGCAGCCCGAACATCATCAAGGCCGTGGAATACGCAAACGCGAACGGCGGCTACACGATCGGCTGCTGCGGCTTCGACGGCGGCAAGCTCGCCAAGCTCGCGCATCTGCCGATTATCATGCCGTCGACCAAGGACGAGTACGGCCCGGTCGAGGACATGTTCAGCGTGATCATGCACGTCGTCCAGTCGTACATTTCGATGCGGCGCGGGCGGTACCTCGCGCACTAAACGGGACACTGCATGAGTCGTAGCCTCAAATGCGGCATCATCGGCCTGGGCAAAATGGGCGGCATTCGCTACCGCGAACTGCTCAATCACCCGGCCACGACAGTGACGCACGGGGCCGATCCAAATCCTGATCTCTTTGCGAACTATCCCGATGTGAAGTGCACGACCGACTGGCGCGATGTCGTCGCGTCGGATGTGGACGCCGTGTTCGTGGCGACGCCGAACTCCGTGACGCCGGTCGCGATCATCGAAGCCCTCAAGGCGGGCAAGCACGTGTTCAGCGAGAAGCCGCCAGGCCGCACCGTGGCCGATATCGAAAACATCATGCGCGCGGAACGCGAGCACCCCGGCCTCAAGCTGAAGTTCGGCTTCAATCACCGTTATCACGCGGGGATCATGGAGGCAAAGCGCATCATCGACAGCGGCCGCCTCGGCCATCTGCTGTGGGTGCGCGGTGTGTACGGCAAGGCGGGAGGCCATGGCTTCGAAAGCGTGTGGCGCAGCAAGCGCGAGACGGCGGGCGGCGGCATTCTGCTGGACCAGGGCATCCATATGCTCGATTTGTTCCGCTTCTTCTGCGGCGACTTTGTCGAGATCAAAAGCATGGTCTCCACTTCCTACTGGCCGATCGATGTCGAGGACAACGCCTTTGCACTGCTGCGCGACGCGCAAGGACGTGTTGCGATGGTGCACAGCTCAAGCACGCACTGGAAGCACCGCTTCGGCCTGGAGCTATATCTCTCCGACGGCTACCTTTCCGTGAACGGCATCCTCTCCTCCACGCGCAGCTACGGCGACGAAACGATCACCGTCGCGCGGCGTCGCTTCGACGAAGGCTTCAACACAGGTAAGCCGACCGAGGAAGTCATTTACTTCGACACCGATCCCTCGTGGGAACTGGAGATCAGGGATTTTGTGGACAGTTGCCTCACGGGTTCGCCAATTGCGTGCGGTACATCCGACGACGCGTACAAAGTAATGAAACTCGTCTACGCGATTTACGAGAACGACGAATCGTTCATGGCTACCGGCAACCGCGTGTATGAGTCGCGGCCGGCACGGAGCGAATGACCCCGTGACCGCACGCGCCCGTGTCGCCATCGGCCCTTCGTCCTTCGCGGAGGAAGACGACACCCCTCTGCGCCGCCTGAAGGACGCCGGCTGCGAGGTTGTGCCCAATCCCTTCGCGCGCCGGCTCACCGAAGCCGAGATCACGGCGCACCTGAAAGGCATCGATGGCCTCATCGCGGGTCTCGAGCCGCTGAATGCGGCCGTGATCGCGTCCGCCGCGCCGAAACTCAAAGCGATCGCGCGCGTGGGCATCGGCGTGGACAACGTGGATTTCAATGCTGCCAAGCAGCACGGCGTGAAGGTGTCGAACACCCCCGAAGGCCCCACGCAGGCCGTCGCGGAACTCACGCTCGGCTGCATACTCGCGCTCTGCCGCCGACTCACGGCCACGGATGCCGCATTGCACCGCGGCGAGTGGAAAAAAATCATGGGCCAGGGCCTCGACGGGGCGACGCTGCTCGTGTGCGGCTATGGCCGAATCGGACGCCGCGTCGCGGGGCTGGCGCTAGCCTTCGGCGCGCGGATTGTCGTATTCGATCCGTATGTAAACGCCGACACGTTGCCCAGTGGCACGACGCGCATCTCCGATCTGCACAGTGGCCTTGCTCAGGCCGACATCATTTCCTTGCACGCCGGCGGCAAGGACACGCTGCTGAACGCAAAAGAATTCGCCGCGATGAAGAACGGGGCATTGCTGCTGAATTCCGCACGCGGCGAACTGGTGGACGAACAGGCTCTCATCGCGGCGCTCGATTCCGGAAAAGTCGCCGGCGCGTGGTTCGACGCGTTCTGGAAGGAGCCCTACACGGGCCCGCTGATCAAGTATTCGCAGATGCTGCTTACGCCGCACGTCGGCACCTACACGCGCGAGTGCCGGCTCAGCATGGAAACCACCGCCGTCGAAAACCTGTTGCGCGATTTGGGGCTCGCATGATCGTCGATCGCTACGAAAACTGGCGCCGCTTGCTCCAAGGCAAATCTTGGGACCTCGCCTATGATTTCCTGATGAGCCTGAAGGCCGATTCGCCGGAAGGCGACACCAAGCTCGACGGCGACACCGTTTTCGGTCGCGTGATGGCCTACAAAACGCGCACACCGGAGGAAGGCCTGCTCGAATCGCACCGGCTCTACATCGACGTGCAGACCACGCTCGTCGGCGCCGAAGGCATCGAGTGGCATCCGCGCAACACGCTCGCGCGCAAGCAGGATTACGACCCCGCGAAGGATTTCGAACTGTGGCACCGCCCCGGCCCGCCCAGCGTCCGCGCGGATATGTTCCCCGGAATGTTCTGCGTGCTGTTCCCCGAAGACGCGCACCTCGCGCAGCAAATCGTCGATGGCGCTGCGCGCGACATCCGCAAAGCGGTCGTAAAAATCCGGCTCGACTCGATTTAAAAGAGGACGTTTCATGAACCTCGCCATGATCCCCGCCCGCATGGGCAGCCAGCGCTTGAAGCAAAAAAATTTGCGCGAGCTGGATGGCATTCCGCTCATCACGCGCGCGATCCGCAAGGCCAAAGAGTCCGGCGTGTTCGACGATGTGTGGGTGAACTCCGAGGACGACGTCTTCGGCGAGATCGCGCGTGCGGAAGGCGTAAAGTTCCACAAGCGCCCGGCCGAACTCGCCAACAACACCGCCACGAGCGAGCAGTTCGTCTATGAATTCCTGACGAAGCGCCCCTGCGACCGCCTGTTCCAGGTCCATTCGATCGCGCCGTTGCTCGGCGCGGCGCGCGTGGCTGAATTTGTGCGCGCGATGGAGCAGAGTGGCTCGGACGTATTCTTGAGTGCCGTGAACGAGCAGATCGAGTGTGCGTATCAGGACAAACCGATCAACTTCAGCTTCGAAGCCAAGACAAATTCGCAGGAATTGAAGCCCATCCAGCGCATCACGTGGAGCATCACCGGTTGGCGCACCACCACCTACAAAGCGGCATTTGAGACCGGTAAAACGGCCACCTACGCCGGCAAGGTCGGCTTCTTCCCCATCACGCGCGCCGAAGGCCACATCATCAAGACTGAAGACGACCTGATGCTCGCCGAGGCGATGCTGCGCGGCATGCAGGGCACCGTGGCGTGACGGCGCGCGTACACGTCGCCACGCCGTACACCACCGCGCTCCTCCCCCGCTTTCTCGACCTCGTCAACGAGCCCGGCGAGAAATTCATCGCGCTCTCCGGTGGACGCACCCCGCGCGAATTCTTTTCGCTGCTCGCCACCGAATGCCGCGCGTGCGTGCCGTGGGATCGCGTCGAATTTTTTCAGGTGGACGAACGCTGCGTCCCGCCCGGCCACGCCGACTCCAATTGGCTCCAGATTAAGGAAGCGATACTGGACGTGGTTCCCGACGCGCGCGCGCATCGCATACGCGCCGAAAACCCCCACGGCGCCGAGGGCTATGAAACCTTGCTGCGCGCGGCACTCCCGGCGAACGACGCCGGCGTACCGGTCTTCGACCTTGTGCTGCTCGGCCTCGGGCTGGACGGTCACACGGCCTCGCTGTTTCCCGGCACACGCGCCCTGGACGAAACGCAGCGCGCGGTGGTCCGCAATGCCGTGCCGCAGCTCCACACGCACCGCGTCACGCTGACCTTTCCCGTGCTGAACGCCGCGCGAAACCGCTGGTTCATCCTGCGCGGGGCCGATCGGCGAACGGTCCTTCGCGAGGTCCAGGCCGGACAACACCCCGCGGGCCGCATTCACAATCCCGAATGGTTCGTCGAGCCCGAGGTGCTGGGCGGCGCATAGCTCCAAAGTGGACTCGCGCCGCGCCGTGGGTTATCGTGGCGCGGGGAAGGGCAACACGCACGATGGCATCCACCGATTTATTGATGGTTTATCCGTCGTCGCTATGGCCAGTGGCCGGCGGCGGCGCACGCCGCGCACTCGATCTGATGGCCTTCCTGCGCAAGGCCGGCTTCCGCGTAACGCTGATCACCATCGACCACGGCACGCACCATGCCGCGCTCGCCGCGCAGTGCGACACACTCGTCACCTTGCCCGCGGAGAACCCAAGCCCGCCATCGCCCTCGGCCCTGCGAAAACTCGCGCGAGCAGTCAGAGGATGGGGCGTGGGTCCGCAACAAGGCATGGACGCGCAGCGCAACCGCCCGCTGGAATTGCTGGCCGCGCAGACCGCCGAACAACTCCGCCCCCGCGCGGCAATCGTTCATTTCGCGCGTACGGCGTATTGCCTCGACATGATGCCGGCCGGCACCCTCAAGATCATCGACACGCACGACATTCAACACGTGCGCCATGCCACCGCGCGCGCCGCCGGCGGAAAACTGGATCGCCCGCCATCGACGCGCGAGGAAGAAATCGACGCCCTCTGCCGCGCCGATATCCTGCTCGCGATTACGCCCGGCGAAGGCGCCACGCTCCGCACGATGTGCCCACTGCAGCGCGTGCTGCTTGTGAGCCACGCCGTGTCCGCACGCGAGGCTATCCCCTCGCCCGATCAGTCGCGCGAGCTGCTCTTTGTGGCGAACCTCTACGATCCAAATGTCCGTGGACTGCGCCGATTCCTGGACGAATCCTGGCCGGGCATTCGCAAGGCACATCACAATGCGACACTCACCGTCTGCGGACGCGTCGGCGAGGCCTTCAATCGCTGGCCCGAGGGCGTGCATGCGGAGGGTGTCGTGGAAAACCTCGATCCGCTATACGCCCGCGCCGCGCTCATCATCAATCCGGTGCTGTACGGCACAGGGCAGGCGATCAAGACCATTGAAGCACTGGCCCGCGGCCGTGCGTTGGTGTGCTCGCCCGACGGCCTGCGCGGGCTCGAACACACGGGCGAAGTCCCCTGCCGCGTGGCGTTGCATGGCGCGCAAATGACGACCGGTGTCAACGAATTACTGGCCGACGCCAACAAGCGCCATGCGCTGGAGCGTCGCGCGCTCGAATTTGCCCGCACGAAATTCGCGCCGCAAGCGGTTTACGGCCCGCTAGTTAACGCACTTGGCGGCTCCGCGAAACCAACAGCCGCCTCCTGACCACTCTATTTCTGAACGACTACTGTGTTTTATGATTTTGCGGTTTTACGTCTACTTTGATACCATTAGCATTCACGATCTTGCCGGGGAAGGCAGTGTCTTTTGCATAAGAATTCCGTACTTGTAGTGTGTGCGGACCCGCTTTATCCGGTGTCGGCAGGCGGCGCAGCCCGGATTTTTGCGATGACCGACTACCTCCGCGAAGTCGGCTTTCGTGTCGAATTGGCAATCCCCTACCCCGGCCGCACAGCCTCCCGCGAAATTGCCACCAAAGTCGACCGGCTGCACACCTGTTCGACATCCCTTAACACCATGAACGAGTGGGTCAAGGAATCCCTGCCCGGCGCCATCGCCCGCCCGCTCCGCCGCGTGGTGGAACCGATCATTCGCAGGCGGCAGTTGCGGCGCCGCAAGGCGCTGGTGACGGGCAACCTCAGCTCGTTCATCCTGCGCAAGATCAATCCGGATCTCGTCTCGCTCACAAAGCGTGTCACGGCCGCCAATCCGCCGCGCGCGGTGATTGCACAGTTTGCATGGACCGCGCGCTGTCTCGACGAAGTGCCCCGCGGCGTATTGAAACTGCTCGACACGCATGACGTGCAGCATCTGCGGCGCGACCGCGCGCGCGAAGCGGGCGGCGATCTCCCCGGACACGGCTGCACGCGCGAGGAGGAAGTCCGCGAACTTTCGCGCGCCCATGTGCTGCTGGCGATTCAGCGCCAGGAAGAGAAGCTGCTGCGCGAGCTGTGCCCTGAAAAAACAGTCGTGCTCGTCGAGCATGCGGAAAACACGCAGAATCCGTTGCCGTCGCCACCGGATTCCAAAACGATTTTATTTGTCGGCAGCCTGTATGACCCCAACGTTCAAGGCCTGAGGCGATTTATCGACACGGCATGGAGAAAAATCCGCGTAGCCGTCCCCGGCGCTGAATTCAGGTTATGCGGCACCGTGTGCAATGCCTTTCCCGAAGTGCCGGCGGGCATTGTGAAACTCGGCCGCGTGCCGGATCTCGAACCCCACTATAAACAGGCAGCCGTCGTGATCAATCCAGTGCCCTACGGCTCGGGACTCAAAATTAAATCCGTGGAAGCGATGGCGTTCGGCAAATGCCTGGTCACGACGCTCGCGGGCGTCAGCGGATTGGAAGACGGACTCAGCGCGCCGTTTCATGTGCGCGAGATTGACGCGATGGAAGACCCGATCGTGTCGTTGCTCACTGATCCCGCACGGCGCGCAGCCGAAGAAACACGGACCCACGAATATGCGCGTGTGCGCTTCTCGGCGCAGCATGTGTATCGCGGCCTGGAACGGGTGCTGCGAAAAGGCATCCAGCCGCTGGGCAACGGCCAGACGCCTACTTCCGAAAATACGTCTCTACCTGAGTCGCCAATGCCGGACGCGACGCCCCCGAGCGCAACTGCACAGCAATCTTGACGAAGTGCGGATTGACGTTCGGTGGAATCGGAGCATTCACGGTCACTTTGTGCCAGAGACCGTCGCCCGGATGGTCCGATGAAAAAATCAGTTGTTCCTTGCTGCCTTTCGGCAATACGGCAATAATGACGGAACACTTTCCCGGTTCATGCGCGCACGCATCCATGCGCGCCGTCACCTGCGCCCCGGCGAAGAAGGGTTCCAACTGAATCTGCTGCGTCACTTTGGTATGCGTCGAATTTCGAGACGGCAGCAGTTCGATACCCGTCGTGTTGCCCGGCGTCTCGCGCGTGGGCCGCACGGCCGCAGTGTCCGGTTCCGGCGTCCACATCTTCGGCGTATCGCCGTACCACAAGCCAAACCCGCCATTGCCGATCACCTCGGTCTCATACTCGAAGCCCCGGCGCGGCGCTTCGAGAGAAGTAATGCGCGGCACAATGTCGTCCACCAGACTGCGATCGGAAACAACGTATAGATAAATCCCCTTCGATCGCAGCCAGTAGTACAACGACTTCGTGCTCTTCGCGATATCGCCGACTTCGTAGGGGCGGATGCGCGGCTTGTTCAGAATGCCGTCGGACTTGTTGCTGCCGGTCGGCTCCTCGCGGAAGAAATGCTCCATCGTCGCGACATTCTTCTCGCCGAGGTCCCAGCCAAGCGTGACGATTTCCTTCACGCCGAGATGCACGAGCATCGGGAAACACAACTCGTACATCACCCCCGGTCCCCACGGCCGATCATAAGTGCGATCGAATAGCCACTCATCCCAGTGCCATGAAGTGGCGAGGCGCTGCTCGAAATTACTGGGATCCGGCACGCTGAACATGAGGTCCGGGTTCATGCCCGGCGTCTCGGGGTCCTTCGGGGCGCGCTCGCCGATCACGATCGGCCGCGGCTCCGCATAGGTATAGGGCATGTAGTTCCAGCTATTGAGAATGTGGAAGTCGCAGACCTCGGGCCCGAGATCGTAGGTCTGCTTCACGGCCATCACGAGCTTGTCTTTCAAAAACGCGCGCACACGGTCGTCCCAAAACGCGTTGATCGATGGGCCGCAGGTCAGCACATACGCCGTTTCGCCGGCGTAGGCGTCTTTCAATAACGCCATTTTCTTCGAGAGCCGAAACGCCTTGCGCACGCGCTTCATCAAACCGGGAGTGCGTGGGTGCATGCGGAAACCTTAACTCCAGTTCCGGTTCTTCGCCCAGATGACGAGCGAGTACGGGCGGCCAAGGTGTTTCATCGGCCGTACATGAGTCGCCTGCTGATACGAGTACGACTTGCCCATATGCGTGTCGAAACCCGCATCCTCGAGAATATTGAGGATTTTTGGAAGCCGCGCCGCATCGAGGCCCGCGCCGTGATGATACTCGCAGAAAATATACTGCACATTTCGCAGCTTCGCCGCCGCCTCTTCCAGCACGACATCCTCGCTGCCTTCAATATCGAGCTTGAGGAAATGTACCGGCTCGTCGAGCCACGCGCTCAGCTTGCGGCATTCGACCGTAAGCGGGACAAGGTGGTCACCCGTGTCCCGGCGACGCTCCGTCAACGATCCCGCCATGGAATCCGATTCCGAAATATGGAAAGTTGTCTGGCCGTCAACGTTACTCAGCGCGTATGGCAGCAATTCCACACCACGCAGATTGTTTGCATCTATATTGCGCTGCGCCATTTGACGCAGTCGCGGCAGGGGCTCGAAGGCCGTAATGCGCGACTCCGGAAACAGCCGCTTGAAGTAGTAAATCGCGAGACCAAAGTGCGTGCCGCAATCCAGAATGCGCGGCGCAGTCGCGCGCGTTTCAAAATAATATTCCTCTTCCAGCAGGATCTCGTGCAGAACCACCCACAGCGACCGCCGATCCGGCACTTCCAGCGCCCCGCCAGGCAAATGAATCCGGTCGCCTTCGCACAACAACTCGAGGATCGCCGCCGGCACCTCGGATACTTCGGCGATTTTGGCGCGCGCTTCGGCGGCCCGATGGGAAAGGTTTGTTCCCGGCGCGGCAAACGGCATCAGGCGCGCCCACGCATCGTCGAATTCCGCGAGCGCTTTAAGCCTCTTCGCCACACGCGCATCGGTTTTCCGCTGCAGCACTTTTTCCACCACCGTGGGTGATTCGGCCAGATGGTCGACAAATGCCGGGTCGTTCACAAAAATCGCCAGCGCCTTGCCGCGCGGCGTGATGCGTTTGAGCAGGTTGTCGTTCGCCAAAATCGCATCGATCGCGCGCTGATCTTCAAACAGCGTCCGCGATGCCTGGGGATTCGTCAGCATCGCGTTGATCATTTCGCCGCGCGGTGCGAGGCGCTGCAATAACGGCGCGTCGTGCAATAGCGCCGCAAGCGCCCGATCGTCGTGCACGATGGCGCCGAACAGGCGCGCGTCGGCCAAAATGGCATCGCGGGAACGTGAATGCGAAAGGATGCTGTTCAGCGCGACAGAATCCGCCGCGAAGCGCCGGATAACCCGGTCGCTCGTCAACAGCCGCGCAATAACCTCTTCGTCCGTGCTGACGGCCACCAAGGCATTTTCATTGTTCAACAAACGACGCAGGAAACCTGCGTCCTTCGCCAACTCCTCGGCGCGGGATGGCAACTGGGAAAGATGCTGCTTAATCTCCGGCTGCGACGCCAACAGCGAAATCGCGCCTTCGACCGCCACCAAAGCCTTGATGAACTCGGGATTGGATCCGGAGTGCTTCAGATACGTTTCGATAAATGTCCTGTCGGCGGCAATCGCATTGATCACGGCCGGCTCGCGCACGAAACGTTTTACAAAGGTCGCGTCGGCCGCAATCCGCGCCGCGGCCCCCGGCGCGGACAGGAACTGCTTTACCGCCTCCGGACTATCAATGAACTTCGGCACCACGTCGCCGCGCGTGGCCACGGCCACCAACAAAGCATTCTCTTCAGCAAGCCGTCCGTGGAACGTTTCGTCGTCCAGAAGCCGATCCTGCACACGATTGCTGGACAGGAACCGCTGAAACACCGCCGGGTTGTCGAGCACGTTTGCAAGACGGCCGGTCACCGGTTTCGCGTGAAGCACGCGGTGCAAAAAAAGTGGATCTTCAAGAATCCGCGAGAGCATGTCTTCGTCGAACGCGACGCGGAGAAACACCTGGCGCAAGGGCGGCGTGGCCAGAACGAAACGAGCCGTCGCCCGTCGCAACGAGCGCGCCGCACCACCACCGTTCAATTCTTCACTGCTCATGGCGCAAGGACATCCATATCGTAGTCAAAATCCAGGAGGTTCCAGGCCAGATTCGACCCGGCCTTCACGGTAAATTCTTTCACAATGTCCCGGTAAAGATAACTTTTTCCCTCGTGGATCGGCATCACGATCACATATTTGCCGGGATTCAGATGGAAATCACGGATATGCACCCGGCAACGCACTTCTCCACCGCGCACATGGGTCAACCGATCGCCGTTCAACGTTGAGATTGTCGCAAGTTGCGTCCCGTCTTTACGGTAGAACACAAGCGATACGTTCAGTGCTTCCACGGCCCGCTTGAGCCGGAACGAATACTCAATATCAACGGCCGCATGGTGCGGAATACGCTCGGTTTCCACGCCATCGACACGCATTGCCAGGCGCACATCGTCCACATAGTCCAGCGCCGAATGCAGCTTGTGGTACAAGTACTCTTCGGCTTCGAGTTGTGCCGCGCCCCGCGGGGCTGGCGGTGCCGATGGAATCGCCGGGGCCGTACCATTTTCAGTCTGGGCCAGTGTGCCCAAGCCCTCCATCGCCGCCGGAGACACGCGTTCGACGTTGGGTAGTTCCACTGGCGCCGGAACCGGCGCGGGCGAAGCAGCACGACGCGCTTCGCGCTGACGGTTGGCCTCCTGCACTTCTTCCTGCTCGATGCTTTCCATGAAATCGAGATAAGCCTGCACCGTCTCCTTGGCCGGGCCGAGCTTCATCGCACGGCCGCGGTGCAGCCACAACGCGCGGTTGCACATCTGCAGAACGCTGGTATGGTTGTGCGACACCAGCACGATGGTCACACCGCTACTTTTCAATTCCTGCATTTTGATGAAACATTTGTTCTGAAACGCGTGATCGCCTACGGAAAGGATTTCGTCGAGCAGCAGAATATCGGGCCGAAGGTGCACGGCGACAGAAAAGCCCAAGCGCGCGCGCATGCCGGAGCTGTAGGTGCCCACGGGGCTGTCGATAAATTCTTCCAGTTCCGCGAAATCCACAATCGCGTCCGAGATCGCCGCGGTTTCCTTGCGGCTCATGCCCATAATCGCCGCGGAATTGAAAATATTGTCACGGCCAGACAATGCCGGGCTGAAGCCTGCCCCAAGATTGATCAACGCCTGCACGCGACCATTCAGCTCGATTCGGCCACCGTCCAGCTTGGTGAGCCCGGTCATCATTTTGAGCACGGTCGTTTTCCCCGCGCCGTTGCGGCCGATCAGTGCGATCGATTCGCCGGCCGCGCATTCGAACGACACATCGTCGACGGCCCAAAATTCCTCCGCGCGCACAACCGGCGCCGACGTGCGGCCGAGAATTTCACGGAGAAGATCCTGCATCGTGTAGCCGCGATGCGCGTTCGCGTTGCGCGAATATTTTTTGCGCAACCCCTCCACGCGGATCACGGCACTCATCTCAGGCGCGCTCCGCCAATACCGGTACGGACACGTGGAACACAAACCATCCCACGCCGAACACGACAACGAACGCAGCCGTGCGTACAACAAACTCGATGGGCGATGCGAAGGTGTCGGTAGTCGCAAGACTGCGGAGGTTCGAAAGGATCAGCGCGATCGGATTGATCGCGAGCAACCAGCCAATCGGAATTTGATAGAGCACCGGCGTTGCATACCGTAGCGGCAACAAAATCGCGCGCACCGCGCGGCCGATATCGGAGTAGACCATGTGGAACGGCGCGAGCAGCACACCGATGGACATGCCGGCAAGGATCACCGCAGGATACAGCGCCAGAAACTTGAGGAACCCGAGCGGCGAAAAAGCCTGCAGGCCGGCGTCCCGTGCCGCGGGAATCATGATCAGCGAAAACACCAACATCGCGATAATTCGGAACAGCGACGTAAACAGCAGCCGGTAGATCACCGACAACAGCAGCGCCTCGGGCGGCACCTTGAGGTGCGCAAGCATCGATCCCGACCGCCGCAACACATCCAGCGACAGGGTAATACCCTCGGCGAAAGTCTGGTAGATCAGCAGGCCGTAGATGACAAAAAGTACGTACGGAATGCCCAAGTGACCGGGGTCAATGACCCGAAACCGCATCAAGAGATAAAAGACCCCGCCCAGAATAATCGGGTCGAGGAAATCCCATAATACCCCCAAGGCGGTACGCGAATACTCCGCGCGTAAGTCCTTGATAAATAAGCGGTAAGCCAGATAACGCGAGTGTGGCAGCGCGGCGAACATCTCGCGGAGCACGTCGCCGGGGCTACGCACCCGCGAATCCGCCGTGTACACTTGTCGCATCGCGGCCACCGGAAAAGTACCTCTCGGCGCATACCCACGCCAAACAATCGGAGGATTCTAACAGTCTTCGGAAAACCGCGCAAGTGATTGATGCCAAGGGACTTGGAAAAGGCCAATAAGTTGAGACGAATTGGGTGCCATTTGCGTCTATCTAGGCGAGATCGTTGCCAGACGGTGGATCTCTTTGCCATCGTTACGTCGCACCGGGAACCGGGCGTGCGTATCGGAGCGAATCGAACTTGACCGCTGGCGACCCGAACCCGACAGTTGAAGCTCAGGACGCAGTCCTGATTGCCCGTGTGCTCGACGGCAGCGCCAACGCCTTTGAGCCGCTGGTGCGCCGGTATCTGCCGGTGATCCAGGGTTTTATGCTGAATCGCCTGGGGCCTGGCGGCCCGTGGGACGATCTCGTGCAGGAAACCTTCGTCGCCGCGTACCGCGACTTGCCGAAATTGCGCAAGGCCGAACGCTTCGGCCCGTGGTTGGTCCGGATTGCGAAGTCCAAGCTCGCCGATCATCGGCGTGTGCGGCGGTGGGAAGGCGCGGCCTCGGCCGAGGCGACCAACACCGCCGACCCGCGCGTCGCCATCGACGATTCGTTAACGCGCACGGCGATTCTAAACGCCGTCGCGCAGTTGCCGGATCGCTACCGCGTGGTGGTGTACATGCACCTCTTCGCCGAAGAAGCGCCGGCGGAAATTGCCGCACGGCTTGGAATGAATGAAAGTACGGCCCGGACGCGATTGCAGCGGGGCCTGGAAAAATTGCGCGGTGCACTTCGCCGCGAGGGTATAACCCGAAGCGAGTTGACGCCATGAAAAACGAACAGAACGATTTTACGAACGAAGAACTGATCGCCGCAACGCGCGACACGGTGCACACCGATCGCGCCGTCGCCGGTATCATGCAAGCCGTGCGCGAGGCGCGTCTCGACGACGCATCCGCGCCGGTGCGCCGCTGGGACCGCGCCGCCGCGTGGGCGATTGCCGCGACTGGCATTGCGCTGCTGTCCGTGGCGATCGGCCGCGAGTGGATCACCGCCCGCGAAGCCGCGCCATCAACGGTCAGCCCGCGGATTGCGATCACCGATTCCAACGCCACACTGCCGCGCGCGGTTGTCGCGGCGTTGCCGAATGAAATTCAGGTCGCGATGGACAGCGAACGCGGCGCGGTGCTTGAAGGCGTGCAGGCGGTGCACATCGATAGTCCGATGCGTATCACCGTCGTAAACGGCACACTGCGCGTCGAACCGAATGCAGGTATTACGCCCCCAGGGCGCTAACCATATAGGGACAACCTCAACCGAGGATCAGGAGGATAGGAAATGCGTGCTAAAGCAAAACTGACGATGGCTGCGATTGCGGCGGCGCTTGTGTGTGCCTCTGCCGGAATTACATCCGCAACCGAGCCTTCGCCGGGCGATTTCCAAAATCAAAACGTAACCATCACCAATGGTGCTCTAGGCATTAGCACGAACGGAGCGATACCTGGCGGTACTTGGCCCGCCCAGGGGCTCCACCTGTATCGCAACGACACGAGCTCGGTGCGCTTTCGATTGGAAAACTCCGCCGGCGCCGCAGACTTCACCGCCGTGAGCGGCTCGATGAACTTCCAGACCGACAACATCACCCGCCTGCGCGTGATGAAAGGCGGAGACGTTGGTATTGGCAACTTCGGCGATGCGCCGTCGGTGCCCGCGCAATTCGTGCATCTGCGCAAGGCCACCACGGGCGCCACACGGATGCGACTTGAGAATAGCGAAGGATTCGTCGAGGTCGGCACCGACGGCGGGTCATACCAGATGTTGGCCGGCGGGGCCGTGCGCATGACGGTCCTCTCAAACGGTCGAGTCGGCATCGGTACGGCCACCCCGACCCAGCCGCTCGATGTGGCGGGCGTGGGCCGCGTGCAGATTCTCGAAATCACCGGCGGTTCGGATCTCTCCGAACAGTTCAACGTGACCTCGGCCGCCGAAACTCATGCTGAACCCGGCATGGTCGTGTGCATCGATCCGGCGCGTCCGGGCGAGCTCGTGGTCAGCAGCAAGCCGTATGACTTCACCGTCGCCGGGATCATCAGCGGCGCGGGCGGCGTGAACTCCGGCATGATCATGGGGCAGCACGGTTCGGTCGCCGACGGCGCCCACCCGGTCGCGCTTACGGGCCGTGTGTATTGCTACGTCGATGCCACCACCGGCGCGGTGCAGCCGGGCGACATGCTGACGACCTCCGCCACGCCGGGCCACGCGATGAAGGTTCTGGATCACACCATTGCGCAGGGCGCGATCATCGGCAAAGCCATGACGCCGCTTGCGGCCGGTGAAAAGGGTTTGGTTCTTGTTCTAGTCACCCTGCAGTAATTTAGGTCAACAAAAAGCCGCACGGCGCGATATGCGCCGTGCGGCTTTCTTCATTCCTGAGATACCTACCGCGCCCGACCAAGCACGTGTCCCGACGACTAGCCTCCGAGTGCTTGCGCGACGGAAGGCAGGTAGGAAATGTCCTTATTAAAAATGCGCTTCTGCGCCTCGCTATAGGCGGCCTCGCCGAGCCGGGCAATCAATTGGGCCCGCGGTTGAGAGATATCGATAAACACGTAGGTTTGATTGTCCGATTCAATTTTTTGAGCCCCGCTGAGCTTCATGAACATCTGTTCCGCGGCCACTCCACGATCCGGGTATGCGCGGCGATCGATCCAAACACCGTCGTAGCCCGCCAATAACAACAACGGGGGCAGACTATCCTCGGAAACTTTGCCCACCCAACGGTGCCACGAGGTCGCGCTGTCGGTGCCGACGACCCATGCATAACTCCATCGAATGTCATGCGACAGAACCCACGCCTTATACGGCTCATCGTAGTCAACTTTCGTGTCGAACTTCTTAAACGGGAAAGGCATTTGGTAAACCATCGCCTTCTCGGACAACGTGTCCTCGATCCGCTGAACAAGGTGCGAGACCTCGTCATACGGCGTCCAGTATTTCTTCCATGAATTCGCCGAAAAACCCGATACGCCCATTTGGTCGACCAGCGCCAGCACGCCGATGGCGGCGCAAATAGGAATACTTAAGAAACGTGCGGGGCCTGAGCGCGGGACAAACCGATTCAACATCCGATCCAACACAAGGCTTGTCGCGAAAATACCCATAAAGCCGATAAACACGCAGACCCGGTTATAAAAACGAATGAACCCGAAGAAAAAGGCGACGAAATTGGAAAAACCGCCGATCGATCCGAGAACAAGAAATGCCATGGTTAAAGCACTACACGACGCCAACGCGTTGCCCACCTCAGTCCATTTGGAATTGCTGTTCCTCGCCGCCCCCAAAAAGAGAACATTCATCAAGAGCACGATCAGCCCGATAGCGCCATACATTCCGAGCGCCGATTCCTCCATCCAGACTGACGATTTCATTCCGGGGATATTGGTGACTTCGAAAACCTTGCTCCGGGCAGTGCGAAACTGCGGAATGGGATGCTCCGAAACCGGCAAGACAAGGTCGCGGATATACAGACCGAAGGCGTTGACTTCGGAATTAGAACTCCGCGACTTGAATACATAGGACTCCGTGGTTGGATTTTGATCGAATGCAATCAGCGACGGGATCTGATTGATCACGGCCACCACACAAATCAGCACGATCACCAGGACCGGGCCTTGCAAGCTCCTCCAACTGCGATTGAACAGAAGGGACGCCAGCGTTACGCAAAAGAACAAAAAGCAAGAGAAAAACGCCATATACGGATCATTAAGACCAAGCAACACACAGCAGAGATAAATAAGCCGTCTCTGTACAGGAGGAAGGTCCTTAAACGAGGCCCGCAGCATCAGAACGGCTGCGGCAATCATCACGGGAATAAAATAAATGGAGAGATTGAAATGAATGACGTTCGAACGCAGCGAAAACGGAAGAAAGGAAAAAACAACGCCTCCCAGTACGGCGACAGGCCGCGAGACGGAGAGCATTGAAAGCGCCCAAGCGCCGAGCACGGAAGCAAACGTGAATTTAAGAAACCACGCCGTGTTGAATCCCCAGCCGACGCTGCCGGTCACTCTGCCGATCGCGGCCGCAAGGGCGTAATCGACCGTGGCATTTTGCGGCCAAAGAAACGCATTATGCCCAAACGGAGCGGCGATGCGCGTCGTCCGCATTGGGTTTTCGCCGTCAATTAGAGGCTTGACGAAGTGATTCTGCGGGAAAAAATCGCCATCGAAACGAAACGGTACTTCCATCCGCTGATGAACGAGATCTAGGTGCCACGCCAGCGCAACTAAAGGCAACAAGCCTGCCGCGAGATAAAAAAGAATATTCCTGTAAAGGCTTCGGGCCCGGCCATCCATTGAACTGCTCATTCAACAACCTTCTTAATCACTGACGCGGCGACCACTACTATGCGCAAGGCGCGTAACCTGTGACACGACCATACAACTGTAACCACACCCACGCAAATCGGCACTACGACATTGTGCTGGAAAAGTTACGGATGCGCGTCCAGTGCCGGAGACTATCCGCGCACTTTGAATGACTAGCGCGTCGGCGGGTTGTTCGCTATAATGCCACACATGTCTGTCCATCCATCTGCTGCTTACGATTACGACGCCATCGGCCCGGGCTATTACGACGAGGTCTATCGCCGCAGCACCGGCATTCAAAGCAAGTGGCACCATTTGAAATTCACGCACGTCCGCCGGCAATTGCCCGCGGACTGCAAGCATCTGCTCGATATCGGCTGTGGGCCCGGCACCTTCGTTGGCACGCTGCCGGACACCATCGACGCCACCGGCACCGATCTCGCCGCGGCGCAAATCGACTACGCCAACACGAACTACGGCACCCCCTCCCACCGTTTCCTCTGCGTCAGCGCCGGCCCGATGCCCTTCGAGGCCAACACCTTCGACGCCGTCACGCTCGTCGAACTGATTGAGCACCTTGATCTCCCCGTGATCGAGGGGCTGCTATCCGAAGCACTGCGCGTGCTGAAGCCCGGCGGAAAGATCGTCCTCACCACGCCGAACTACGCCGGATTCTGGCCCTTGCTCGAAAAAATCGTGAACGCGAAGGCGCCGGTCACGTACGAAGATCAGCACATCACCTTTTTCACGCCTTCGCGCCTCCGCGCGCTGCTCGCGGACCGCAACTTCGCGCGCGTCCGCGTGTCCACCTTCCAGGGCGCTGCACCGTTTGCCGCCGCACTGAGCTGGAAACTTGCCGACCAACTGCAGAGTATTGAAAATCCCTTGCTTCGGCCCGCCCTGGGCTTTCTGCTACTGGGCGAAGCCTACAAGGCCTGACCGTACGCATGTCGTCCCCCGAACTCACCATCGTCGTCCCCACGTTCAAGGAACGCGCCAACGTGGAGGAACTCATCCGCCGCGTCGGCATCGCGCTGGACGGCGTCGCGTGGGAGATGGTGTTTGTGGACGATGACTCGCCCGACGGTACCGCCGACCTCGTGTTCGAGATTAGCCGGCGCGATTCGCGCATCCGCGGCATCCGCCGCATCGGCCGACGCGGCTTGTCCTCGGCCTGCATCGAGGGCATCTGCTCGTCCAACGCGCCGTACATCGCCGTCATGGATGCCGACCTGCAGCACGATGAATCCATCCTGCCGCGCATGCTCGACGTGTTGAAGAAAGACGGGGGCGATCTCACCATCGGCAGTCGCTACGTTGCCGGCGGTTCGACGGGCACCATGCCCGGCATCCGCGCGAAGATGAGCCGCTTCGCCACGTGGTTCGGCTCGCGCTGGATCGGTGTGGGCACCACCGACCCCATGAGCGGCTTCTTCATGCTCCGCCGCGAATTTTTTTACGAAGTCGTCCGCGATCTATCCGGAAAGGGCTTCAAAATTCTGCTCGATCTCGTCGCGTCTTCCAAGCGCGAAGTGAAGTTCACCGACATTCCGTATGACATGCGCGCGCGCATGCACGGCGACAGCAAGCTGGACACGGTCGTACTCTGGGAGTACCTGCTGCTCCTCTGCGAGAAATCGTTCGGCAACCTAATCCCCGTGCGGTTCATTTTCTTCGTCATGATGGGTTCGCTCGGCGGCCTGCTCCATCTGGCCGTCCTGCTCCCGTTGTATTACGAGTTCGATTGGACCTTCCTCGCCGCGCAAGGCACCGCCATCGCCACCGCCATGACGGCAAACTTCTTTTTCAACAATATCTTCACCTACTCCGACCGCCGCTGGAAACGCTGGCGGATCCTGCGCGGGTTGGTGCAGTTCTACCTCTCCTGCGCCCTCGGCACGGCCACCAGCCTCTTCGTGTCGTACTATCTCTACCATCAGGACGTCGCCGTGCCGATCGCGGGCATTCTGGGCGCCGTCGTCGGCGCGATTCCGAACTTCACCCTCAGCACGCACTACGCCTGGCTCAACTCCAAGCCCAAGCCGACGGCTTGAGTGTGGATTCGCGGCCGCGCATTGGCACGGCATTCCCACGCTAAACGTGGTATAAGCTGTGGCCAAAAGGAGAACTGCGCGTGGCCCAATCTCGTCGCGCACGAAGGCGGTTCGTTGTCCTGATCGCGTATGCCGCGCTGTTGCTCACGGTCCCCGCGATGCTGGCCGCGATCGAGATCACGAGTTGGTTCGTACTCGCTCAACGCGGCGAACTCCGGTATCCGCTGTTTATTTCGCCCGCGAAGCAGCAGCCCGTAAAACCCGGTGCGATTACGAATCAGCCTTGGTTTGACACGCTCGATCCGCTGCTGAGCCACGCCTATTCCGTCGACTATCTCAAGCGCGGCATGCCCGAGTTCTGGGTTAGCGAAGGCTTTGTTGCCTACGCCAATCCAGCGGAGAAGAACCGGCTGCGCATCTTCGCGCTGGGCGGCTCGACGACCGAGCCGTATTTCATGATGCGGGCGAACGACCCTTCGTCGTATTCGCACGAGAGTTGGCCCTTTTTTCTGCAACAGCGGCTCGATGCCCTCGGTATTCCGGCGATCGTGTTCAACGGCGGCGTCGCTGGATACTCAACAAACCAAGAACTCCTGAAGCTGCTGCGCGATGTACTTCCGCTGCAACCGGACATCGTGCTGTCGCTCAGCGGCGTGAATGACCAAGGGTTCGCGCACTCCGACAAGCTGCATCCGATGATCCATCCGCATCAAGCGCGAACGTTTGCTGCGCTCGCCGCGCCACCGCCACCGACCCGCTTTCTGCCGAATACCGGCGCGCTCGCGCGGCATTTGCTCGCGCCGGAACCGCCGCTGCACGTCAGCCTGGGCCCCGAAGTGCGCACTGCGCCGTGGACACAATGGGAACGCAACCTGCGCCTGATGCATGCCGCCTGCAGCGAGATGGGCACTCCGTTCCTTGCATTCCGGCAGCCGGCGATCGGCGTCGGGCAGCACACGCCGACGGCTGACGAGTCGGCCATGCTCCAGGCCTACATCGATTCTGTAAGTAAACCGGGCGCGACGGTGACCTATGCGGACGTGTTGCGCCTGTTCTACGACCACACAAATGACGTGCCCGGCCGCTTGCCGTACTGCGTTGATCTCGTTGATATTTTTGGCGACACGCCCGGCGCGTATCGCGATGCGCGTCATCAAACTGCCGTGGGCGCGCGGATGATCGCGGATGCGATGCTCGCGGAACTGCAGCAGAGACACTTGCTCGCGAACCGACAGGCATCGGCGCCCGAACTTGATACGACGCAACGTCCGACCTACGCCGAGCATGTCGCGCCGTTGCTGGATCGCGCTTGCACGAACTGTCACCGGCCCAATGGCGCCGGGCCGATGGCGCTGCAAACCTATGAACAGGTGCGGCCGTGGGCGAATCAGATTCGGCGCCGGGTAAGTGATCGCACGATGCCGCCGTTTGGCGCGGAGGGGCCGAAAGGCTTTTTCGCGCACGATCCACGGCTTGGCGAAGACGATATCGCGATCGTTGCGCGCTGGATAGACGCGGGATGTCCGCGCGGCACAGGCACGCCCGCCATAACAGCGGCGACGTCGCACGATCCATGGGACGAGCACGCACCAGACCTTGTTACCGCGGCGCTGACTCCCGATCTGATCACCCCGGACAACGCCGATCAGTGGTGGTTCACGTTCTTCGACTATGTCGCGCCTGGCGATCGCTGGCTCCAGGGCTTGCGCGTGCTCACCGAAGGCGACGGCGTCGTGCATCACACGAATATCTTTACGATGGACGCCGGATATACCGTCCCACCCGAGGACAAAATTTCTGGCAATGCCCATCTCAAGGAGTCGCAGTTGCTGGCGCTCTGGGCCCCGGGGCGTCCGCCGCTGTGGTGTCCGGACGGCATCGCGGTGCCATTGGCCGCGGGAACGCGATTCGGCGCAAACATCCACTATGCGCCGACGACGACGGCCCGCACGCACACGTTGCGCCTTGCACTGTATTTCGCAGATGGCCCCATCCGCCACGCGCTCGAAATGCGGGTGGCGCAGGTGAACAAAAACGCCATCACCGTTCCGCCGAACGCGGCGGGAGTTCGCCTGACGGAGTCACAATCGTTCGGCCCGGAAGGCGCTATCGTGTACGCCTTCGCGGGTCACATGCACTACCGCGGGGCCGCGCTCCTGGCCGAAATTGATTACCCGGACGGAACGAAAAATACGAACTTCCAGATCCCACGATTCAACTTCAACTGGCAACAGCAGTACGAACTCGCGACGCCGATGCCGATCCCGGCCGATTCCACCATTGCATTAACGGCCGTGTTCGATAATTCCAGTGCGAACCCGATGAATCCCAATCCCGCAGCTCTCGTGAACGGCGGGTTTCGCACGGAAGATGAGATGGCGGAGCTGTATTTTCAGGTGGTGAACCCGACCAGGGCGCTCGACATCATCGTTAACGACGGAATTCCCGCGACCGCGCAGTAACCTTTATTCGCCGGCAATCCGAATTCCGTCCGGCGTGGGTTGTTCGGGGATGCGCTCGGCGTAACCAGTGACGAGTCGTGCGCTGAGTTCTTCCAGGGTGGCTGTGCTGAGCGGCGGGTCGGCGGCGACAGCGTCCTGCACGCGTTCTTGTTTCCAGCGATGCGCATCGCGCACGGCGCGCGCCCAGGTTTCGAGCGCATTCGCATACTTGAGCTGCTCGTCTTCGGTCAATTCGTCAAAAGTCAGGGGCATGAGAATCTCCTCAGGCATACGCGACGTGCATCGCGATGAGTCGCGCGTCGCCGTTAAATGTGTCGGTGTCGGCGGTGCGTTCCAGTGACACCGCCAGTAGTCCGCCGGTCACCGCGGACTCGGGCGTCATGGTGAGAGTGGCAGCATGCACCGTCGTCAAGCTTAGGATGCTGTCCGTCACGCCGACGCCGCTGCCGGTCGTGGCGTTGGCGGCCGATCCGTCGTCCAAACATACGGCGCGCACGCGCCAGATCACGGTGCCGGACACCGTGCCGGCGCTCGCATACCAGTAGATTGTGAACCGCAGAGTTGCGCCGTCGTAGTCGGCCGGCAACGCGAAGGTCCAATGCGCCCATTCGCGCGTCGTCGGGTCGAAGGCAAGGTGGCTAAAGTTCGCGCTGAAGTCGCCGTGGTTCGTATCCGTCGCGGCGGCCGCCGCATTGCTCACGGCCAGTGCCGCTTCGCGCGGAAGCAGCGAGCGGTTCCAGGTACGATCGACGCCGGTGGCCGCCAACGCCAGGTCGCCACCGACGGTCAGGTCTCCATCGAGCGCCATGTTGCCCGCTTTGTCGATGTCCACGCCGCCATCGGGCGACGACAGGTATCCTCCGCCCACGCGGAGTTCTTCCACATACCGGGGCCGGGAGCCGAGCGAGGGCAGTGCCATAATCGTGTTCTCCAATCCATGTCCGCGCGCCGCACGAGAACTCCGGGCGGCACTTCCTATATCCTTATGCGGTTTGTTGCACTGCGCGGACGGCCTATGGGCGCGAATGTGTGGTTGCGAAACAAGGGTGCCGGACGGCCTAACCCGTTCTCGGGCATCCACTTGAACCGCGCAGCGGGGAAATTGAGCCGTTAGAGCATGGTGATTCTAGGGATATCCGCGTTTTACCACGATAGCGCCGCGGCGCTCGTACGCGACGGCGAAATCGTCGCGGCGGCGCAGGAAGAGCGCTTCACGCGGAAGAAGCACGATCTGAGCTTTCCGAAGCACGCGGTCGAGTATTGCCTGCGGGAGGCAGGCATCACCATCGACAAGGTCGACTACGTCGCGTTCTACGACAAGCCCTTCGTGAAGTTCGAGCGCCTGCTGATGACTTATCTGTCGGTCGCGCCGAAGGGTTTGCGATCGTACTACGACCAGTTGCCCGGCTGGTTGAAAGAAAAATTGTTCATGCGCACCACCATCAAGAAAGCGCTGAAGTATGACGGGCGTGTGCTGTTCTGCACGCACCACCAATCGCACGCGGCGTCGGCGTTTTTCCCCTGCCCGTATGAAAAGGCCGCTTTTATTACAGTCGACGGCGTCGGTGAATGGGCGACGACGACCTTCGGCGTCGGCGAGGGCAACAAGGTAAAAATCCTCAAAGAGATCAACTTCCCCCACTCGCTCGGCTTGCTGTATTCGGCCTTTACCTACTTCTGCGGTTTCAAGGTCAACAGCGGCGAATACAAGCTCATGGGCCTCGCGCCGTATGGCGAGCCGAAATACGCCGACCTGATCCGCAAGGAACTCATCGATATCCGCGACGACGGTTCCTACCGGATCAATATGGACTACTTCGACTATGCCGGCGGGCAGCGCATGACCAATGCAAAGTTCGCCGCGCTGTTTGGCGGCCCGCCGCGCACGCCGGAGACGAAATTCACGCAGCGCGAGATGGACATCGCGCGCTCCATTCAGGATGTGACGGAAGACGTGCTGCTGAAAATGGCGCGGCACGTGCATGCCGTCACGAAGATGGACCATCTGTGCCTCGCGGGCGGCGTTGCGTTGAACTGCGTGGCGAACGGCCGCGTACTGCGCGAGGGGCCGTTCAAAGACGTCTGGATCCAGCCGGCGGCGGGCGATGCGGGCAATGCGCTCGGCTGCGCGCTGTTTGCGTGGCACCAAGTGCTCGGCAAGCCCCGCACCGCGGACAAGCGCCGGCAAAAGGCCACCTACCTCGGCCCCTCCTTCAGCGACGCGGAAATTAAAAAATTCCTCGATGCCGAGGGCGCGACCTACGAACACATCGCGAATGAACAGGAATTGCTGGACCGCGTATCCGGCGCGCTCGCGAGCGAGAACGTGGTCGGATGGTTTCAAGGCCGCATGGAATTCGGCCCGCGCGCACTCGGCGCCCGCAGTATTTTGGGTGATCCGCGCTCGCGCCAAATGCAGAGCGTGCTGAATCTCAAAATTAAATTCCGCGAGTCGTTCCGGCCTTTTGCGCCCTCGGTGCTTCGCGAACGCGCGAACGAGGCATTCGTGCTGGATCACGACAGCCCCTACATGCTCGTGGTCGCGCCGGTGCGCGAGGAACGCCTGCGCACGCTGACGGCCGAGGAAAAGCAGACGCAGGGCTTCGACAAGTTAAAGGTAATCCGCTCCGACATTCCCGCGATCACGCACGTGGACAACTCCGCGCGCATCCAGACGGTCGAGAAGGAAGACAATCCGCGCTACCACGGATTGATTCAGAAGTTTTACGAGAAGACCGGCTGCCCGGTGATCATCAACACGTCGTTCAACGTGCGCGGCGAGCCGATCGTGTGCACGCCGCAGGAAGCCTATACCTGTTTCATGCGCACGAACATGGACATGCTCGTGCTCGGTGGGTGTGTGCTCGAGAAATCGAAGCAGAAAGACTGGAAGGAACCCGAGACAAACTGGATGGAGCAGTACGAACTCGACTAGCCCATGATCGACATCGATATCAAAGACAAAACGGAACAGCGCAAGTTCGGCCTCGTGATGGGCGCGGCCTTCGCGATTCTCATGCTCGTGCGCTGGGGCATCCATCGCTTGATGCACGGCGAATGGGGCACGCCGTTCTATGTGCTGCTCGGCATCGGCGCCGTGTTTGCCGTGATGGGGCTCATCGCGCCGCGCGCGCTGCAGCCGATTTTCTGGGCCTGGATGAAGTTCGCGATCGTGGTCAACTGGTTCATGACGCGACTGTTGCTGAGCATCGTGTTCTTTCTGCTGATTGTTCCCGTAAGCATCGTGCGAACTATGCTCGGGTTCGACGCGCTGAAGCGCAAATTGGACCCGAAGGCCACGACGTATTGGGAAGAGCCTGACGAACAGCCGGAAGACCCGCGCCGCTATCTGAACCAGTACTAAGCCGCGCAGATCCGCTTTACAGATAAACGTTTGCAGCCAGAACGAAGCGATTTGAACGAGAATTGAAGTATGAGTTCTCGTGATGCATGCTACTTATATGCGACACAGATTCATCAAACGGCTCTCGTTGGCGATATTCATCCTGCTGGCCTTTGCGGTGCTCGCATTCACCGCATGGCGAATCGAATTAAGCAGGTCGCTCACGACGCTTCAAGCCGACTTGCGCAATCTAGGCGCGTGGTATCCGATGGCGGAATTAAACCGCGCATATCCTTCAGTGCCAGACGACGAAAATGCCGCACTGTTATTCCTGGCAGCGGCGAATGCTATCCACCCTTACGACCGCGACAATGGTCACCCTACAAAGCAATATTGGGTTCCTTGGTCCATGAGGCCGAAGGACCCGACCGAACTCGGCCTCATTCAGGATTTTCTCATTGCAAACCAAAAGGCGTTGCAACTGGCGTATGAGACGCTGAAACTTCCAAGCAGTCGCTATCCGATCGACATGCGCGAAGCTTTTTCCAAACGATTGTATCTTGGCCGGAATGCATTCGCCGTACGCGACCTTCTTGTCGCGGATGCGCAGTATCGTGCGATACAGGGCGATTCCAAGGGCTTTGCGCGATCCCTACTGACTTTGGTGCGATTAGGCGATTCATTTCATGGCCTGCCACTCTCCTTTCAAGGCTGGGCGTTCCACGAGATTCACAGCTACCCTGGCTGGTTTCTGAGCGACACATGGAATTCCAGCCTAGGTTTGGCTGAGTACAAATGCATGGCCACATTCATGGATAAGTTTGAAGCTCCGTCCGCCGTGGTTGGGGTTGCCGTCGCGTTAGGGAGCGCGGCATACGACAAGGCGGAGCAGGCAAGAAGGACGCCTGCTTTGCGTGGCCAGGATCTTACTGCCTTCGAACACTACATTTACGTCGAGCATCCCTGGATTGGGCGTGCGGTTGTGTTCAATTTCCAGTTGACGGGTGCATACGACGTTCAACGGCTCGCCGAACTAAATGCTTTGCGCAATCTGCATCGCAATCTCATCATATCGGCAAGATCAACGCGATCACCCGACCCGTTCCTTCATCTATCACAAAACGGAGAAATGTCCAAGACTTTCGTACTCGAAATAAACAACAATCTTGCACAGCTTAAAGCTCACGTGGAAGCGGAAGACTATCGGCGAATCGCTCGCGTGCGCATCGCTTGTGAGCTATATCAACTTGAGTTTGGCCGCTATCCAAAGTACATTCGCGAACTCGTGCCTGATTTTTTGGATGAAATGCCGAAGCGCCGTGGGCGCATATATGATGGGGCGCTGCGGGGGACCGGGTTATCCTGGGATCGCAACTAAATAATACGCCTGTTGCTGGATCTCCATTGTCGTGATTGACTATGTAGTAACGTTTGCCATGTTCTTCCTCGGCGGCATCGTTCAGGGTTGCATGGGGTTTGGCCTGGCGATGGTCGTTGGGCCGCCGATGCTGCTGATGTTACCGGCGTCGCTCGTGGTGCCGTCGATGACGATCGCGAGCTTCCTCAACACGGCGACCGCGGCGTTCACACTGCGCAAGCACATTCAACCGCGCATTGTCGGGCCGCTGGCGGTTGGCTCGTTCCTCGGCCTGCCGCTCGGCATTTATCTGCTGCATTCGCTGGACGGTCCCGTATTCAAGGCGGGCGTCGGCGCGCTGATGTTCATCCTTGCGGCGCTGATGCTGTCCGGCTGGCGGTGGCAGTTGAAAAATCCGCGACATGCGCTCGTGCCGGTGGGATTCGCGAGCGGTTTCCTCGGCGGCAGCGTGTCGATTAGCGGACCGCCGATTGTGTTGTTCCTGTCGAACCTGAACATCACGCGCGACCAGTTTCGGGGGAACTCGCTCGGCTATTTCACGCTCAACGGCGCGATGGCGCTGGCCGGGTTTATCCTCAGCGGACTGGTGACGCGCGAGGTCGCCCTCTACGGCATTGCGCTAATCCCTGCGGTATTTTTGGGGACGCAGACGGGCCTCTACCTCGCGCCAAGGCTCGGGCAGGTGTTGTTTCAGCGCATCGCGCTTGGCGCGGCGGCCCTCATGGGGTTCATTCTACTCGCACGCAGCGTGTACGACTTGGCGATGCGCTAGACGACGATCTCGCGAATCGTGGGCGCGAGCAACGGCGCCACGTCGATGCGGTTCGTCTCGTGCGGGATCGTGTTGCAGGTGACGATTTCCGCGATGCCCGCCGTGCGCATCTCGGCGAGCGCGTTTGCCGCGAACACACCGTGAATGCCGACGCTGACCGGCGCGGGCATGCCGGCCGCGCGCAAATGATGCGCGGTCTCGATCATGGTGCGGCCGGTCGAAATGATGTCGTCCACGAGCACCGGCGTATGCGTGCGCCAGCGATCCACTTCCGGCACGCTGACTTTTACATCGCGATCGCCGTGGCGTTCCTTCTGCAGCACGATATACGGCGCGCCGGCCGCGATGGCCACGGCCGCGACCCACTGTCCGCTCTCCTCATCCGGCCCGACCAGCAACGGATTCTTCACGCGATCGCGAATCCAGGCCGACACGAGCGGCGCGGCGCCGAGTGCGCGCGCGGGTATTGCATAGATTTCCTTCAGCGACGAGCGCCGGTGCAGATGCGGATCGATCGTGACCATCCAATCCACGGAACGCGAGAGAATTTCCGCGAAGTATGCCGAAGTGACCGCTTCACCGGCTTTGAAGCGCCGATCCTGGCGCATGTACGACAGATAGGGCGCGACGAGACCCACGCGCGCGGCGCCGAGTTCCTTGGCGAGCCGCGCGAGAAACAACAGCGGCAACAACTTCTCGTCGGGCCGATCGAGTGTGCACACGAGCACGATTTCTTGTCCGGCGACCGGCGAATCGAGCCGCACATACGTCTCGCCGTCCGGAAAGCGGCGAATTTCCGCCGCGCCGCGCTCGCCGCCGATTTCGATCGAGAGCGAAGCCGCGAGCGCTTCGTTCTCCGGCAATGCCAATACGATTGGGGTCATGGGATTCCTTTGATGAACACTCCGGCATAACCGGCCACGCTATCGTAAACATTCCAATGGTCGGTTTCGTAGTTGCCGACGACCGCGTCATGCTTGATTTTTTGGCGGTCCCTGCTGCACGCTGGCAAACCCCGAATTGCTGTATGGAGACCCACGTGTTGTTTTCACTGCGCGTTGCCGCCGCTCTGTCGATGGCGCTGTGTTCGACCTGTGCGCTCGCGAGCGACGTGACGGGTGTTGTGCATTTCGACGGCCCCGCGCCGAAGCGCGTGCCGATCGATACGAAGGCCGATCCCTATTGCAAGACGATTCACGGCGACAATCCGATTTTCACCGACGAAGCGACGATCGGGCCAAATGGCGAGTTCGCGTATATCTTCGTGTGGATCGCGAATCCGCCGGCGGGCGACTATCCCCTGCCCGCAGAACCGGTGACGCTGGATCAGTACGGGTGCCGATACTCGATGCCCGTGTTCGGCATGCGCGTTGGGCAGGCGCTGCAGTTTACGAACAGCGACAAGACGACGCACAACGTGCGTGGATTTCCAAAATACAACCGCACGTTTAATTTCGGCCAGCCGCCCGGCCTCGCGCCGCGCTCGCGTGTGCTCGACAAGGCGGAGATGCCGCTGAAAATTAAGTGTGACGTGCACGGCTGGATGAAGTCGCATTGTTTTGTGATGGAGCATCCGTTTTTCGGCGTGTCGGATTTGGATGGCCGCTTCACGATTAAGGATGTTCCGCCGGGCACGTACACGCTGAAGGCGTGGCACGAGCGCCTCGGTGAGTTGCAGCAGGAAATCACGGTCGGCGATGGCGCGCCGGCCGAAACCAATTTTACTTATAAGCGCATTCAAAAAACGGAATAGAACTGCAAAGAACACGAAGGAACGCAAAGAGAAAATGATTCAAAATTTCTTTGCGTTCCTTTGCGCTCTTGGCGGTTAATCGATGGAGAATCGACGATGAAATCCGCGATTTGTCTGGTAGCAGGTTTCTGCATAGTCGCCACGTCTACGTTTGCGGACGTGAAAGGCCAGCCCGGCGACTGGGTGTACTACGGCCACGATCTGAGCAGTTCGAAGTACTCACCGCTGGATCAGATAAATGCGGGCAACTTTAAGAACCTGCAGATCGCGTGGCGGTGGAAATCGATCGAAACAAAGATTTCCGAGACGAACCGCGCCGTGTTGCCGAGCCAGTTCAAGCCGACGCCGCTGGTCGTCAACGGCGTAATGTACCTGCCGACGTCGGTGAACCAGATCGTGGCGCTCGATCCGGGTACGGGTGAGTTGCTGTGGGAATTCGACCCGCAGGCGTACAAGGCCGGCCGCCCGGCGAACGTCGGGTTCCAGCACCGCGGCATTTCGTACTGGACCGACGGCAAGGAGGAACGCATCCTTGTCGCGTCGCAAGACCGCAAGCTCTGGGCGCTGGACGCGAAGACCGGCCAGCCCTGCAAGGATTTTAACGACGGCACGCCGGTGAACCTCGAGACCACGCTCGGCCGCGAGATTAATCCGCGCAATATGACGCACACCTCGCCGGTCGCCATCTGCAAAGACACGATCATCGTTGGCTCGATCGTGTTCGACGGCCCGACGATGAAGGAAATGCCGCCCGGCCACGTGCGCGGCTACGACGTGCGCACCGGCGCGATGAAGTGGATCTTCCACACGATTCCGCAGGAAGGCGAATTCGGCAACGAGACCTGGGAAAACGAGTCGTGGAAGTACTCCGGCAACACGAACGTGTGGAGCATGATGTCGGTCGACGAAGAGCTCGGCTACGTCTATCTCCCCGTGTCCACGCCGACGAACGACATGTACGGCGGGCACCGGCTCGGCGATAACCTCTTCGGCGAAAGCCTTGTGTGTCTGGATGCCGAGACCGGCAAACGCGTGTGGCATTTCCAGGCGGTGCACCACGGCCTGTGGGACTATGACTTCCCCACTGCGCCGAATCTCGTCGACGTGATGCACAACGGCAAGAAGATCAAGGCCGTCGCGCAGGTGAGCAAGCAGGGTTACTGCTATGTATTCAACCGCGTAACCGGCGAGCCGTTGTGGCCGATCGAAGAAAAAGCGGTGCCGCAAAGCACCGTGCCCGGTGAACGCTCGGCCGCCACGCAGCCGCACCCGACGAAGCCGGCGGCCTTCGACAAGCAAGGGTTCGACCCCGAAAAAGATCTGATCGACTTCACGCCGGAGCTTCGCGCGGCGGCGAAGAAGGCGATCGAAGGATACGACACCGGCCCGCTCTTCACTCCGCCCAACGAGAAAAAAGGCACGCTCGGATTACCGAGCCCCGGCGGCGGCGCGAACTGGCCGGGCGCGGCGCATGATCCCGAAACGGGCATCATCTACATTCCGTCGGGCAACACACTGGGCCACTGGGCGGCCGTGAAGCCGGATCCGAACCGCTCGAACCTGAACTACGTGAGCAACTTCATGTCCGGCGGCGGACCGATGGCGCCGGAGCTGCAAGGCTTGCCGCTGACCAAGCCGCCGTATTCGCGCGTGACCGCGATCGACCTGAACACCGGCGAGACGCTGTGGTCCACGCCGAACGGCGACGGCCCGATCAACCATCCGCTGCTGAAAGACCTCGGCCTGAAGAATCTGGGCCAGATCAGCAGCGGCCTGGGGGGCGGCGGACCGATGGTGACGAAATCGCTGCTCTTCGTCACGCGCCAGGCGGCGTTCCTCGGCACCGACATGGACAAGACGCCGCGCATCACGGTGTTCGACAAAAAGACCGGCAAAGCGCTCGGCGTGATCCCGCTGCCGGGCGATCCCTACGGCAACCCGATGACCTACGAGCACGAGGGCAAGCAGTACATCGCCGTCGGCATCGGCGGCGGCGGCTTCATGGGCGGCGGCGGGAAGTATCCGGCGGAGATTGTGGCCTTCGCGCTGCCCTGATCAACTCAATACGGAACGCTCGGCGGGGTGGGCCTCGGCCCACCCCGCTTTTTTTGACCCTCTCCGCGCAGTAATTTACGATTAGCGGCGGAGAAGCTGTGTGATGCAAGGCTGCTGTGGTGTAGTGCGCAAGTTCATTCCATTTCTGGCGATACCCTTCCTATTTTCTGCCGCGCCGCGCGCGTCGGCCCAGTCCGCCGAAGACATCGCCTTCTTCAAAACAGAAGTCCTCCCGATTCTCGAACAGGCCTGCCTGGAGTGCCACAGCGCGGAGAAGCAAAAGGGCGGCTTCCGCATGGATTCGAAGAACGCCCTGCTGCGCGGCGGCGACAAGGGCGTGGCCGTCATCCCCGGCGACCCGGACAAGAGCCTCCTCGTGCAGGCCATCCGCCGCGACGGCAAACTCAAGATGCCGCCCGAAGAAGAACTTTTTCCGAATGACGTAAAGGTGCTGACCGAGTGGGTGCGCCGCGGATTGCCATGGCCGGAAGACCATAACGCGGCCGCAGCACCGGTTGCCGTTGAAGCCAAAGCCCGCACCGTGCCCGTCGTGACGCTCGCCATCGAATCCGGCGCGCCGGTGAAATTCGATACTGATATCCGGCCGCTGATCGCGGACCGCTGTTTCGCATGCCACGGCCCCGACGCCGCCGAGCGCAAAGCCGGTCTGCGGCTGGACGATCCCGTCGCGGCAACCACGCCGCTCGCTTCCGGGCATGCGGCGATCGTTCCCGGTAGCCTCGAAAAGAGCCAGCTCTTCCAGCGCATTGCGGCGGTCGATGCCGGCGATCGCATGCCCCCGTCCACCTTCCACAAGTCGCTGAACGAAACGGAAATCCGCCGCATCGGCCAGTGGATCCTGCAAGGCGCGAAATGGGAAGCGCACTGGGCCTTCGTCGCGCCGGTGCGCCCCGAGCCGCCGAAGGTTGCACGCACAGAGTGGGTGCGCAATCCGATCGACAACTTCGTGCTCGCGCGGCTCGATGCCGAAGGCCTCACGCCGGCCGGCGAAGCCGATCGGCGCACGCTGATCCGGCGGTTGAGCTTCGACCTTACCGGTCTGCCGCCATCGGTCGAGGAAGTGCACGCGTTTGTGAAGGACAAACGCAAGGACGCATACGAGCGTCTCGTCGATCGGTTGCTCGATTCGCCGCAGTATGGCGAGAACATGGCGCGCTACTGGCTCGACGCTGCGCGCTATGCCGACACGAACGGCTACCACATCGACAACATGCGCTTCATGTGGCGCTGGCGCGACTGGGTGATTAACGCATTCAACGCGAACATGCCCTTCGACCAATTTACGATCGAGCAGCTCGCGGGCGACCTGCTGCCGAACGCGACCGAAGACCAAAAGATTGCGTCCGGCTTCAACCGGAACCACATGATTAACTTCGAAGGCGGCGCGATACCCGAGGAATACCGCACGGCCTACGTGATGGATCGCGTCGACACGACGAGCACCGTGTGGATGGGCCTCACGATGCACTGCGCGCAGTGCCACGATCACAAGTACGACCCGATTTCTCGCCGCGACTATTACCAGATGTACGCGTACTTCAATTCGATCGCGGAGCAGGGCCTCGACGCGAACAACGGCAACGCCGTGCCCATGATGCAGGCGCCGATGCCGGTGCAAGCGGCGCGCCTGACGGAACTGGACAAGCGCACCACCGCGCTCGCCGAGCGGCTCAAGGTATCGCCGGAACGCGAGGCGGCCTTTGCGAAGTGGCTGGAAACCGACGCGCCGAGTTACGTGAACCACTGGACGCTGATCACGCCGAGCGCGATGACGTCTTCCGGCGCTGCGACGTTGACACGGCAGGACGACGGCACGATCCTCGTAACGGGCGAGAACGCTGCCAAGGATGTGTATGAACTGTCCACCGAAATCGCGCAACAAGGCATCACGGCGATTCGGCTGGAAGCGTTACAGGATCCGTCGATGCCGAAGTCGGGCCCTGGCCGCGCGGGCAACGGCAATTTCGTGCTGACTGGCGTCGATCTGGAGATCATCGCGCCCGACAAACCCGACGCGCCACAGAAAATTAAATTCCGCTCCGCGTTCGCCGATCACAGCCAGAAAGACTTCCACGTTTCGAAGGCGATCGATGGCGACACGAACAGCGGCTGGGCAGCCGACGCAGACACAAAGCCCGAGCCGCGGCATGCGCTGTTTGTGGCCGAGGCGCCGTTCAACGTGGACGCCGGCGCCCGCGTGGTAATTCGCCTGCGGCACGAATCCGGTTTCGCCAACCACGGCATCGGCCACTTCCGCCTCACGTACACCACGGACGCCATGAACAACCAGGGGATTCCGCCCGCGGCCGCGCTGGCGCTCGCGCAGCCGGCCGATCAGCGCCGGCCGGAACAGGCGGACGCGATCCGCACCTATTATCTGCGGCAGAACGACGCCGATTATGGGCGCGTGGCCGAAGAGCGCGACTGGATCGAATATTTCTCGTCGAGCGTGCGCAAACGCGTGCCCTCCACGATGGTGATGGGTGAACTTGAGCAAACGCGGCCGACCTTCATGTTGCGCCGCGGTCAATACGATCAGCCAGAAGATGAAGTGAAGGCGGCGACGCCGGGCTTCCTCCCCGCGATGCCGGCGACTCTAACGAACAACCGGCTCGGCTTCGCGAAGTGGCTCGTGTCCGCTGAAAATCCGCTTACCGCGCGCGTGACGGTGAATCGCCTATGGCAGCAGTTCTTCGGCGTCGGCATCGTGCGCACGGCGGAAGACTTCGGCACGCAGGGCGCCCGACCGACCAATCCGGAATTGCTCGACTGGCTCGCGACGGAGTTCGTCGCGAACGGCTGGAACGTAAAAGACTTCGTGCGGCTGATCGTGACCTCAAGCACGTATCGCCAGTCCGCGCGGCCGTCAGCCGAAGCGATCGCAAAGGATCCCGAGAACCAATTGTATGCGCGCGGCCCGCGCTTCCGTCTCGATGCCGAACAGGTGCGCGACAACGCGCTCATGCTCGGCGGCCTGCTGGTAGACACGATCGGCGGCGAAAGCGTGTACCCCTACCAGCCGGAAGGTTTGTGGGAGGAAGTGTCGTACAAGGGCGGCTTCTCGGCGCAGTTCTACGCGCAGGGCATCGGGCCGGCGCAGCTTTACCGCCGCAGCATGTACATCTTCTGGAAACGCACGAGTCCGCCACCGACAATGATGATCTTCGACGCGCCGAACCGCGAGAACTGCACCGTTCGCCGCGGCCGTACGAACACCCCGCTGCAGGCGCTGGTGCTGATGAATGACCCGCAGTTCGTCGAAGCGGCGCGTGCATTTGCGGAGCGCGTGCTGCTCGAAGGCGGAACCGCCGAACACGATCGCCTGAATTATGCGTTTGAAATCGCCACGGCGCGCGTTCCGGAAGTGGATGAAGCGCAGATTCTGCTGAGCCTGCTCGAACAACAGAAGAGTGTGTATCTCAACGACGCAGAAGCCGCGAAAGTTTTTCTTGAGGTCGGCGATCGCTTGCCGAACGAGGCGCTCGACCCGGCCGAACTCGCCGCGTGGACCGTCATCACCTCCACCCTCCTGAACCTCGACGAAACGATCACCAAGGGCTGAGCCATGGACACGAACCCAATTCACGACTGCGAACAGATGATGACGCGGCGGCAGTTTTTCGGTCTCAGCAGCGCGGGCATCGGCGTGGCGGCACTCGGCGGACTGCTGGGCACGCCGGGCATGGCGTGGGGCGGTGTAAATCTCGATCCGCATGCCGCGCTGAAGGAACTCCATTTCCCGCCGAAGGCCAAGCGCGTGATTTACCTGTTCCAGTCCGGCGGGCCGTCGCAGCTTGACCTGTTCGACTACAAGCCGCAGATGAAACAGGAGCAAGGCAAGGAATTGCCCGCGTCGGTCCGCATGGGCCAGCGCATCACGGGCATGACGTCCGGCCAGTCCTCCCTGCCGGTCGCGTCGACAAAATTTGGATTCGCGCAGCACGGCCAAAGCGGCGCCTGGGTCAGCGAGCTGCTGCCGCACACGGCGAACATCGCGGACGATATCTGCGTCATAAAGACAGTGAACACCGAAGCGATCAACCACGACCCCGGCATCACGTATATCCAGACCGGCAGCCAGCAGGCGGGCCGGCCGTGCATGGGCGCGTGGCTCAGCTATGGCCTCGGCAAGGACAACGAGGATTTGCCGGCGTTCGTAGTGCTCATCTCGCAGGGTAGCAGCAAGGCGACGTCGCAGAACCTGTTCCAGCGGCTGTGGGGTGCAGGCTTCCTACCGTCGGAACATCAAGGCGTAAATTTCCGCGCGGCGTCGGACCCGGTGCTGTTCCTGAACAATCCGCCGGGCGTAAGCCGCGACTCGCGCCGCTATATGCTCGATGCGCTCAATGCGCTCAACCAGAAACAGCACGATCAATTCGCCGATCCGGAAATTGTGGCACGCATCGCGCAGTATGAAATGGCGTATCGCATGCAGGTGTCCGTGCCGGAACTGGCGGACATTAGCCAGGAACCGGAGAGCACCTTCGCGCTCTACGGCGAGGACGCGCGCAAACCGGGAACATACGCGGCGAACTGCCTGCTGGCGCGGCGGCTTGCGGAGCGCGGCGTTCGCTTCATCCAGTTGTATCACCGTGGCTGGGACCAGCACGGCAACCTGCCGAGCGATCTCGCGCTGCAGTGCAAGGATGTGGACCAGGCCTCCTCGGGACTCATCACAGATCTAAAGCAACGCGGCATGCTCGAGGACACGCTCGTGATCTGGGGCGGCGAATTTGGCCGCACGGTGTATTGCCAGGGCGAGCTGCAGCCGGACAACTACGGCCGCGACCACCACGGCCGCAACTTCACGATTTGGATGGCGGGCGGCGGCATCAAACCGGGCATGACGTTCGGCGAGACGGACGACTTTTCGTACAACGTCGTGAAAGACCCGGCGCACATCCACGATCTAAACGCGACGATTTTGCGCGTGCTCGGCATCGACCACGAACGGCTGACGTACCGCTATCAAGGCCGCGACTTCCGCCTGACCGACGTGCACGGGAAAGTGCTGAACGGGATTCTCGCCTAGGCCTGCCAGGGCAGGCGCGCGAGGTCGACGTTTCCGCCGGAAAGAATTACGCCGACGCGTTTGCCGCGCAAGTCGAGCCGGCCGGAGAGCGCGACGGCCACCGGCACGGCGGCGGACGGCTCGATCACGATCTTCATGCGTTCCCACACGAACCGCATCGCGGCAATGATCTCTTCTTCGGAGACGGTGACGATGTCGCGCACGAATTGTTTCAAGATGGCGAAGTTTTTGTCGCCGAGCGTGGTTAATAGACCGTCTGCGACGGTTTCTGGATTGTTGGCGGGGATGATCTGACCTGCGCGAAGCGAGCGCTGCGCGTCGTCGGCCGCCATGGGCTCCGCGCCGTACACGGCGGCATTTGGCAAAAGCGCATTCGCCACAATCGCCGTGCCGCTCATCAGTCCCCCACCGCCCACGGGCGCCAGCACGGCATCAAGATTCGGCACCTCTTCGCACAGCTCCAGCGTGGCGGTGCCTTGACCCGCGATCACGCGCTCGTCGTTGTACGGATGCACGAGCGTCGCGCCGGTCTCGCGCATGATGTGGCCTGTCGTTTCTTCGCGCGCGGCCAACGTTGGCTCGCACAAGGTAATCCGGCCGCCATAGCCGGCGACGGCGGCCTGCTTCACGGCGGAGGCGTTGCGCGGCATCACGATGTGCGCCGGAATGCCGCGTAGTTGCGCTGCACAGGCCAAGGCCTGCGCATGATTGCCGGAGGAATGCGTCGCCACGCCGCGCGCGGCTTCGGCATCCGTTAGTGAGAAGACCGCGTTGCAGGCGCCGCGAAATTTGAACGCGCCCACGCGCTGGAAATTTTCACATTTGAAGAAGAGCGCGGCGCTGGTGCGATCGTCCAGCGTGCGGCTGGTCATCACCGGCGTGCGGCGGGCATAGGGCGCGATGCGCGCGGCCGCGGCACGAACATCCGCCAGGTTCGGCGCCATGCTTATACGCCCTTGCGCAGCTTGATCGCGGTGCCGTAGACGTGGATTTCCGCCATGGTGCCACCGCGGCCGCCGCCTTCGCCGCCACGCACGATCCCGCGGCCGATGTTCGACGTTTCGATGCGCACGTTCCACACTTGGTCGGCGCCGAGTGCTTCCGCGCGTTCGAGCATGCGCAGCACGGCCTCGCGCCGCGCGCGCGACATGACGCTGGTCAACGTTTTCAGTTCGCCGCCGAAAATGCTGAGGATGTTGCCTAGAAACACTTTGAACCGATCCGCGGCGATCACGGCCTGCCCGTCGACATACGCGCACACTTCGATCGCGCTCGCGGGAAATTGACCCGGCTCGAAATTGGTCACGCCGAGACGCAGGCGCGCTTCCCGCGCATCCAAATCTTTCCCGTGCCGGCGTTCGATGATCGTGCCGGTGATGAGCGCAAGGACGAGCAGGAAAATCGGGATGATGAGCCCCGCGAGGCTGAATAGCGCTTCCATTACTGCGCCGGCTCCGCGATGACGGCGGTGCCGTAGGCGTATAACTCGGCCGCGCCCTGAGTGACGGCGCTGGTACTAAAGCGGACGTTTACCACGGCGTTCGCACCGAGCGCCTCGGCCTGCGCGAGCATGCGGTCCATCGCTTCGCGGCGCGATTCCGTGAGCAATTCGGTGTACCCTTTCAGCTCGCCGCCGACGATATTTTTCAAACCGGCCATGAGATCGCGGCCGATGTGCTTGGCGCGAATGGTGTTTCCTTGCACCATGCCCTTCAGCGCGACGATGCGCATGCCGGGAATGGTTTCCGTGTTGACGACGATCATGCCGTTGCCCCCTTCAGTTGATGCAAATGAGTGTAACTCGGCGCGCAAAATTGCGCCAATGTTTCAGGAACGAGCCACCCTTTCTGTCATCCCCGCGAAAGCGGGGAGCTCGCCTCGCCCGAAAAGTCTGTGGTATATGAGAGGTCCCCGCTTTCGCGGGATGACAAGAAGAAAAATATTCAGATAGCGTCGCTGACGCTGGCCAGTCCGAATTCACGCACTTTCAACGTCGGCACGACAATTGGCATGCCGGTGGAGCTGTCCTCACCCGCCGCCACGCGCGTCGCCGGGCCGATCATTTCGACATTCTTCAGCATCTCGGCGATGGACTGGTTGAACCGGAAATTTTTCACGGGCCGCGCGATCTTTCCGTTTTCGATCAGGAAGGTGCCGTCGCGCGTGAGACCGGTGTATGAAATGATGCGCGGATTCAGCCCACGGATGTACCAGAAGCGCGTGATGAGCACACCGCGCTCGGTCGACGCGATCATGTCTTCGAGCGAATCGTTGCCGCCTTCAAGGATCAAGTTGGACGGCCCCGGCAACGCCGTGCGCCCCTGCTTGTCCGCCCAGTAGCGCGAGTACGCCAGGTCCGTCAGCACGCCCTTGTCCACCCACGTAGTTGCGGCAAGCGGCTCCCCACCGTCGGTGAAGGGCGCGGTTTCGGCGTCGGCATAAGTCGGATCGCTGCGCAGCGTGACGCGCGGATCGAAGATCGTCTCGCCGATACGGTTGCCGCCGCCGGGTCGCGTGAAAAAAGAACGGCCTTCGTCGGCGGGCCGCGCATCGAGGTCATACGCCAGCCGCAGCATCAGCATGCCGACGGCAGTAGGCTCGAGAATTGCCGTGTAGTTTCCCGGCGCGAGTTCTGTCGCGTTTTTCCACTGGGCCGCCTTTTCGGACGCGATCCGCGCGATGCGATCGCTCTCGATCTTCGTCCAGTCGTTCGCCTCGTCGCCCGCCCAGCCGGACGACAAATTATCTGGCGTGCGTACGGTCAGCGTCGAGGCCACGGCGGTCTGCGGGTGATAGCCGAAGAGCCCGGCGGAGGTGGCCACCGCTTCCGAGCCCGCAATCGCGTCCATATATCCCGCGGCGACGAACAAGCCCGCGGCCTGTGCGTTCTTGATGCCCACGGCAGCGGCTTCGGCGCGCGCTTGCGTCGTCATCGCGCCGGTGGAGTCGTAGTAGGCGTTCACCTCGCCGTACTGCTGCGCGCCGAGTTCCGGCATACGCTCGGGCGACTCCGGCGCGAGCTGCGCGAGGCGTTCCGATTCGCGCACGGCGGCCTCCAGAGAATCGCCTTCAATCTCAGTGGTGGACGCCGTCGCCTGCCGCTTGCCGAACACGCTCGTGATCCCGACGCTAATGCTCTCCGAGCCGCCCGCGCTCGTGATCCGGTTCGTGGCGACGCGCGTGTAGCCACGCCAGCCGCTCGAAACATTCACGCGGCATTCGTTTGCCTTCGAGAGCGCGAGCACACGATCGCACAGCGCCTTGGCGTCGTCGCGGGAGAGCCCTTTGCGGTCAGCAGCCATCGCTACCCTCGTCTTCTGGTTGCGAATTGGCGTTCAATCGCATAGACACAAAAAACAGATCTGTTCGCCCGCGCGCATCCACGGAGATCAACCATTTCGTCCTCCGTTGCCCGTACATCACAAACCGCATGTAGGGAACCCGGCCGATATCCGGCTCGTCATGCTCGGGACGTTCATCGTCCGAATCCGGCGGACCTAAAAGGCTCGTGATGGCATCGATCGTTTCAAGTTTCGAGCGATCGATAACTTGGCCGTTGCAAATTACGCGCCCCTTATACGGGGTTGAGTGTGGCGACTGGACGTTCGGTCGAATGTGCATGCGAAACCCGTCGAGCACCATATTCTCATCGGCGCTGAATCCGAGCCCGTCGGCATAGTATTCGAGGCTAAAGGTCTTAAAATCTCCGCCCATGCGTCTTCCTTGAGGATCGGAACAAAAGCCCGTCATCGGCATGAACTCATCACACGGCCCCAGAAACGAAAGCGACGTGAGTGGGCCGTCACCGCCGATGTTACAGAAGGTGCCTCGATCCAAATCGACAACCAGGCTGGTGTCCGATACTCGTTTCCAACCCTTGGTAGGATTCGGTGTTTCATCAATCACAAATCGACTAAGGAACCGCCACAGCGGCGCGAGAAAACGGCCGCCCAACGAGTATTCAATCTCGCCGCCTTTGCTCATCGCTACGCCCATAATTCAATCTCACGCCGTGTTCAGGATGTTGACGTTGCGAAACAGCGCGATCGGGCAGCCGTGCGACACTGCGTTGAGCTGCACGGGCTGGCCTTTCGCGTCGCTCGACGACGCGCCCAAGAAATACGTCTGCTTGCCGCCAATGAGCGCGAGCGAGTTCCAGAATTCCGGCGTGCGGCCGTAATAGGCGACGTCGCGCAGCGGGCGGACTTTCTTGCCGTTGCGGATTTCCCAGAACACCTGGCCGCCGAATTGGAAGTTGTAGCGCTGCTGGTCGATGGAGTACGACCCGCGGCCCGCGACGTACACGCCACGATCGCAGGCGGCGATCACGTCGTCTTCGCTGAGGTCTTGTTCGTTCGGCATCAGGCTCACGTTCGGCATGCGCTGGAATGGCATGCTTTTCCAGTCCATGCCATAGGCACACCCGTGGCTCCGGCGCACGCCGGTGATGTCCGCGATCCACGCCGCCTGTTCGCGCGTGGTTTGGTAATCGACAAAAATTCCGTCGCGGATGATGTGCCACTGCTCCGCCGGCACGCCTTCGTCATCCCAGCCCGTCGTCGCACAGCCGGCCGCCTGCGTGCGATCGCCGACGATCTGCATGAACTCCGGGCCGTAGCGGAGCTGTCCGAGCATTTTGTCCGGTGGCGATACGAAACTCGTGCCCGCGTAGTTCGCCTCATAGCCGAGCGCGCGATCGAGCTCGGTCGGATGGCCGATATTCTCGTGGATCGTGAGCCACAGGTTCGACGGGTGAACGACGAGGTCCCACACGCCTGCCTCGACCGGCTTCGCGCCGAGTTTCTGCACGGCCTCTTCCGCCCACAGCGCGGCATTGCCCGGCAAGTCACACGCGAGGACGTACTCCCAGCCTAACGCCGACGGCTCCACGCACGATCCGCGCGACTGGAAGTCGCGCCCGTCGCTGGAGATCGCCGTAATATCGAGACTCGGACTCATCCGCACGTAACGCTGGTCGATCAGCGAACCGTCAGAGGTCGCGGTCAGGCGCCGTTCCTTCACCGAGCCGATGCGGCCCGTGACGAATTTCACGCCCGGCACTTTCATTGCCGCGCGGCTCGCGGCGAAGAGCACTTCGGCCTTTTGCTCAATCGGAATGGCTTCGGGATCGATCTCGTGCGGCGCTTCCCAGAACGCGTGCGGATACGCCTTCACCGGCGCGAGCTCGACCTTGCCCGGCACGACGCTGTTGTTCGCTTTGGCCGTTTCGGCGGCTTCCTTCGCGGTCGCGGCGACATTTTCGCGATCCATCTGCCGCGTGGCCGAGAATCCCCACGAACCGCCGACCAACGCGCGCACGCCAATCCCATAGGACTCGGACCGGCTGGCCTCGATGAGTTTTTCCTCGCGCACGCCGACGCCCTGCGCCCAGTGCCGCGAAATACGCACATCGGCATAGTCCGCGCCCGCCGCCATCACCTGATCGAGCGCATAAAGGATTAGGTCGCGTTCGCCGGCGTCGGCCGTGGGATGCGTGGTCACGCGGGCGGGCGTCGTCGCACACTGGGGCAGCAGTGCACCGGCAGCCAACGCGCCGGCGGAAAGCTTCATGAAATCGCGGCGATCGAGTGTCGCGCGGAGTCGCGCGGGAATGGGAATGTTGACCGGCGTTGGCCACATGCCCCGCACTGTATCGGCTGCGCGGTGAACTTTCAAGACCAGGGAAAAACTGGCGCGCGACGCGCCGGGGCCGGTATCATTCGCGCTCGCCGCGTAAAAGGCGACCGCCATCCACGGGAATTTCATGCACGTCGATCTAACCTTCAAAACGCTGGCAGCCCTCGCACAGGTCGTAGCCATTAATGTCGCCCTTTCGGGCGACAATGCGATCGTCGTCGGCATGGCGGCGGCGGGCCTCCCGGTTGAGCAGCGGCGCAAGGCCATCGCGATTGGAATCATCGCCGCGTCCGGCCTGCGCATTGTGTTCGCCGCCTTTATCGTTCAATTGCTGCACGTCGTCGGGCTTACCCTGGCGGGCGGGCTGCTGCTCCTGTGGATTTGTTGGAAATTCTGGCGCGAAATCCAGGCCGGCCACGCCAAGCAGGAGGATGTAGCCGAACAGGCCCTGGAAGATGATCCGAATGGCTTGGTGGTTCCGGGCAAGACGTTCCGCGATGCCGTAATTCAAATCATCATCGCCGACGTGTCGATGTCGCTCGACAATGTGCTCGCCGTGGCCGGTGCCGCACAAGAACAGACGTGGGTCATGATCTTCGGCCTGGCGCTGTCCATCATCCTGATGGGCTTCGCGGCCACCATCATCGCGCGCCTGCTCCACCGCTACCACTGGATTTCCTATGTGGGCTTGGCGATTATCGTGTACGTCGCGTTCAAAATGATCTGGGACGGCAGCGAAGAAGTCCTGCGCGCGCATATTTTCTAGCGTGCGGGATTAGTCCGCGCCCGCTGTTTCGTCCGAGGGTACGAGCATTCCCGAATACACTACCGTATCGTTGGTAGTATGCTTATCAATTATGATGCGACGGCTAAAACTGCTGCTGCTATTCGCTATTGTGTGCTGCCTCGTCTGCTGCGACAAAAAAGACGAGCCTGCCCCCTACGCCCATATGAATGAGGCTATGCGCGCCGGCGACTGGGCCGTAGTCGATACAATGATCCAAGATGGCGCCTTCATTAACGAGCACGAAGCTGGATGGGGAGTGCCACCCCTCCTGCAGGCAGTTACGCTCAACAAACTAGACTTCGTCGAAAAACTCCTCTTGGCCGACGCAAATATTGAAGAGCCTGCAGGAAACAGCGAATCTTTTGATCGGATGATTGACGCTGCCAGGCAGGGTGACACACGAGTGCTGGAGTTCATACAACGCCACAAAGGGATTCGAACCGTTGATGAATTCGTTGAAAGCCGCGAATTTGAACTGCATAAAAAATCACTCGCTGCGATTACAGCGCTTTGGAGTGCTGCGAGTAAAAATCAGATCGATGTCGTAAAACTGCTGCTCCAATACAACGCCAACACGGAAGCCAGGGCAACGGGCGGAACTACGCCACTTCATGCTGCATCCATGCTTGGCTATGATGAGGTTGTAAAACTGCTGGTAGACGCCGGCGCTGAACTAAACACTCTTGCTGACAATGGTATAACTCCGCTCGCAATGGCTGCTGCTCGCGGCCACCTGCAAGTGGTCAAAATCCTACTGGAAGCCGGAGCCGACCCCCTATTCAGCAGCGAAGGAAGTCTAACATCCATAGATTCGGCAGCGTCTGAGAATCAGATAGAGGTGCTTGAACTATTCCTTGACCAAGGTATCGATATTAATTCGCGAGGCATGCGCGGAATGACTTCGCTTCATCACGCGGCGTTTCATGGATACGCCGACTTGGCGAATTGGCTGATGGGACGCGGCGCCACAGTTGATGCGCCTTCGGATCAAGATCTCACACCTCTTCATATTGCAGCACTCACGGGACACTCTGACATCGTCAAAATCTTGCTTGTGAATGGCGCCAATCCCGTAGCAAAAGCCGAAAATGGTAAATTGCCTGCCGACCTAGCTTGGAACAATGGCTACGACGACATTGCAGATTTCTTAGACTGGATTTCAGGCGAATGAAGTAAGTTCTAAGAAATCCCTACAGCCTCGCCGAGAGCAATTCCGATCTCTTCTCGTACAGCCAGATCCGCCATCGAATCGAGGGGCGTGGGTTCGCGGTTCAAAATCACGAGCTTCGCGCCACTACGCTTCGCCAACGCGGGGAATCCCGCCGCAGGATAGACCACCAGCGACGACCCGATCGCGATGAATAAATCGCAGGCGAGGGTCTCCTCTTCCGCGCGGCGCATGGGGCCTTCCGGCATCGCCTGACCAAACGAGATGGTCGCGGTTTTCACGATGCCTTCGCAGGATCGGCAAATCGGCAACGTGTCATCTTTTTCGAACGCGGCATAGATCGGCGCGAGTTCGTAGCGCTGTCCGCAATCCAGACACGAGGCGTAGGTTCCGTTGCCGTGCAGCTCGATCACGTTTTCGGGCGCGATGCCCGAGTTCTGGTGCAGGTTATCGATGTTCTGCGTGATCACGGCCGAGGCCTTCCCCTGCCGCACCAACTCGGCCACGGCGCGGTGCCCGCGATTGGGCTGCGCCTGGGTCATCACTTTGTCGATCGCGATCTTCCGGCGCCAGGCTTCCCGCCGCATCGCCTCGGAGGACAGGAAGTCCGAGAACTCGATCGGCTGATTCTTGGTCCAAATGCCGCCGGGACTCCGGAAATCGGGAATTCCCGACTCAGTGCTGATGCCCGCGCCGGTGAAAATTACAACCCGGCGGGCCTGTTGGATCATCAAACCGAGCGAAGCCATGCGAAGTCTGTCCTTGGTTTATCGCAGTTTAAGCACCAATTTGGAGCTATTTGTGGTGGATATGCAACTTTCAACCACCTCCAAAGGGCTAATACTGCGTGAATCTATGCTGGATTTCGCTATGAGTAAACAGTTAACATTAGATTAGTATTTAGTAGTCTTCTCTTTTTTTGCTATACTCTAAGTTGAGAGCAACACCGACCTTTATCTGGTGAGTCGCATGGTCGAGTATCAATGCCCACATTGCAAGACGATCCTCAAGGTGCCCGAGCGCTTTGTCGGCTCGCGCGGCACGTGCCGTAACTGTCGCAATACCATCACGATTGAAGTCAGCGGCGTCCGCAATGGAAATGGGAATGGGAACGGCTCCTCGCACACGCCGCGCCCCGTGCGCCCGCCGGTGCTGGTCGCGCTGCACATCGTGCTGACCGGGCCCACCTCGCGCAAGGATAGCATCATCGAAGTCGGCGCGCTGAAGGTCGGCCTTGATGGCGCGGAGCAGGAACAGTTCTGGTCCTTCGCGCATCCCGATGTCGCGATTCCGCAGATGGTCGTCGACCGCACGGGCATCACGAGCGACATGGTCGCCGCGGCCCCGTCCGTCGTCGATGTGTTGAACGATCTCTTCTCCTGGGCCGGGCCCAACGCCATCTTCTTTACGGACCACGCGCACTTGCACGCGAAATTCCTGTGCGCGGCCTATTACCGCGAGAACATGGAACCGCCCGACGGCCGTGTGGTCGATGTGTGCAACTGGGCGGAACAATTGGAAATCCGCGTGCCGGAATATCGCCTGCGCACGTTGCTTGGCGCGATCGGGTTGTCGTCGATGCCGAGCTATCGCGCGACGGAGACGGTGCAGGGCATCGCGCAACTCATGGCGTACCTGCTCAACAAAGAAATCGAGCATCTGCCGAAGCAAGACGAGACCAAAGCGCGCCGTACGCTCGGCAAAGGGGTCAACGGCGATCCGCGGCTGATTGATCGGCTGCACGCGATCGCGTTCAGCTTCGAGCAGACCTGCGGCCCGAAGTTCCACATGCGCGAGGTGTTCGAAGAGCGTCAACGCCACAAGAACGGCAACGGACAGCCGTCGGTCGGAATGCCGACGCCGCTGATCCTGCACATGCCGGAGTGGTACGTCGAGAAAAAGCGCATTATCGAGGCCGCCCTGGCGTCGGCCCTGCCCACGCCGGACGATATGCCCGCGCTTGAGCCCGAGGACGAAAAGTGGGCACAGGCGCTGGTGGAAGCGACGAAAAGCCACGACCCGGACGAGCAGCGCACGTTGTTGCTCCGCGCGGTGTCGCTGGGCGCGCGCGACCCGTGGCCGTATGAACGCCTGACCGGATTTTTCATCAAGTCGAAGGATTACCTGTCGGCGCAGAAGGTCTGCCAGCGGTACTTCGATCTCGACCTGTGGAAGCAGCCGCGCAACGCCGACTCGAGCTGGCGTTTGCTCGAACGCATGGAAAAGTTGGAACGCCGCCTCTCCGGCGCCGCGTAATCTGCTATCGTCTCTCCCATGCTCGTTGTATCGCCCCAGTTGTCCATCCCCGAGGAAGAGCTGCGCGAGGAGTTTCTCCGCAGCTCCGGCCCGGGCGGGCAACATGTAAACAAAACCTCGACGGCCGTGCGTCTGCGCTACAACGCCGCGAAGTCGTTTGCGCTGCCGGCCCAGGTCATTGCGCGCCTGCTCAAGCTAGCCGGGTCGCGCGCCACGCCGGACGGCGAAATCCTGATCGAAGTACACGATCAGCGCAGCCAGCAACAAAACAGAGAAATCGCGCGAGAACGCCTCGCCGACCTCATCCGCCGTGCGGCGCGTCCGCCGAAGCCACGCACGAAGACGAAGCCGACCAAGGCCTCGCGCGAGCGTCGCATTGAGGGCAAGAAGTCGCGCTCGAGCGTCAAGAAAATGCGGCGCGCGCCGAAGTACGATATGGACTAACTGTGTCCTGGTGGATCGTCCTCGGATATTCGGCCCCGATATTATCGGCTGTATTCCTGCTCGTAGCGGGAATCGTGATTACTCGCCTTTATAGTCGCCATATAATCAAGATGGCCACTCAACCAATGCCCGAAGAATTGGGCCGTACTCAAGTTTTTAATTATCAAGCCAATCGCTATGGCGGCAGATCACACCTTTGCCGTTTGACCCTGTACCCTCAATTTTTCGTAGTCGCCACTCCGGTGCCACACCTCTACAGATACGACGTAGTACGTGAAATTGTTATGCAATCATACCCGTATCCAACTCAGGGTATTGCGTTCCAACTTTTCACCAAAACGGATACACTCCTGCAGGATTTTTTCGTATTGACTGGTACTCAGGCGACAGCAAAAAATCAGCAAATAATCGCTGCGCTGGAATCTCAGGTGTCATTGCGGAAACTAAACTAAAGATTCAGTTGGCGTCCACAGGAAAGCAACGATGTTCATACTAGTCCGCCCACTCGCAATCACCGCGGCGCTTTGCCTGCTTGCCGCTGTACCCAGCACTGGAGACGATGCCGCCATGCCCGAAGCGCCGATTGCCAAGCGCGTGCCGAAGACCCTCGAAATTCACGGAGACGCCCGGACTGACGATTACTTCTGGCTGCGCGAGCGGGAGAATCCGGAAGTCATCAAATACCTCGAAGCGGAAAACGCATATCTGGACGCGAAACTCGGCCACACGAAGGCGTTTCAAGAGAAGCTGTTCGAGGAAATCAAAGGCCGCATCAAGCAGGACGACAGTTCCGCGCCGTATAAGTACAAGGACTACTACTTCTACACGCGCTTCGAGGAAGGCAAGCAGTATCCCGTCTATTGCCGGAAGCAGGGCACGCTGGACGCACTCGAAGACGTGATGCTGGATGTGAACAACCTCGCGGCGGGGCACGACTTCTGCCAGGTGTCCGGCCTGCGCGCGAGCGAGGACCAGAAGCTTGCCGTTTATGGCGCGGATTTCGTCGGCCGGCGCTTCTACACGCTGCGCGTGCGCGATCTCGCTGCCGATCAGGACCTGCCGGACACGATCGAGAATGTTACGGGCAACGTCGTGTGGGCGAACGACAACCGCACGCTCTTCTACACGAAGCAGGATCCCGAGACGCTGCGGTCGTATCGCATCTACAGTCACACGCTCGGCACGCCGACGAGCGAGGACGTGCTGGTGTATGAAGAAAAGGACGACACCTTCGGCGTGGGCGTCTATAAAACCAAGTCGCGCGAGTTCATCGTCATCGCCGCGCACCAAACCCTGGCGGACGAGTGCCGGTACTTCTCCGCGAATGATCCGGCGGCCGAGCCGATTGTTTTTGTGGAACGCGAACGCGGCCACGAGTACGGCATCGACCACTACAACGGCAAGTTCTACATCCGCACGAACAAGGACGCGAAAAACTTCCGTCTGATGAGCGCAGCTGCCGGCGCGACAGAAATCAGCGATTGGAAAGACGTCGTGCCGCATCGTGAAGACACGCTGCTCGAATCGTTTGAATTGTTCGACGATTACCTCGTGCTCAGCGAGCGTCGCGAAGGCCTGGCGCGTCTGCACGTAATGCCATGGGACGGTTCCGCGGCGCACGAGGTCGATTTCGGCGAGTCGGTGTACGAGGCGGGCCTCGGCATCAACCCCGAAGGCAAGACGACGACGCTGCGCTATGAGTACACGTCCCTCACGACGCCGAATTCGGTGTACGACTACAACCTGAAAACCCGCGAGCGGACGCTGATCAAGCGCACCGAGGTCCTCGGCGGCTACGACCCGGCCAAATATTTCACGGAGCGCCTGTGGGCGACGGCGCGCGACGGCGTGCGCGTGCCAATTTCGATCGTGTACCGAAAGGACTTCAAGAAGGACGGCTCGGGCCCAATCTTGATGCAGGGCTACGGCTCCTACGGCATCAGTAGTACGCCGACATTCAGTTCGGTGCGCCTCAGCCTACTCGATCGCGGCTTCGCGGTGGCCATCGCGCACGTGCGCGGCGGCGAAGAACTCGGCCGCGCGTGGTATGAGAACGGCCGGCAGAAGCAGAAGAAAAATACGTTCACGGATTTCATCGACTGCGCGGACTATCTCGTGCGCGAGAAGTACACGTCCCCCGATCGGCTATATGCCACCGGCGGCAGCGCGGGCGGGCTGCTGATGGGCGCGATCATGAACATGCGGCCGGATTTGTTTCACGGCATCGTCGCAAGTGTGCCGTTTGTTGATGTGATCACCACGATGCTGGACGACAGCATCCCGCTCACGACAGGAGAATACGACGAGTGGGGCAATCCGAACCGCGAAGACGATTACGAGTACATCCTTTCCTACTCGCCGTATGACAACGTCGAGCCGAAAGCCTATCCGAATTTGCTGGTGACCACCGGCCTGCACGATTCGCAGGTGCAATACTGGGAACCGGCAAAGTGGGTCGCCAAGCTGCGCACGATGAACACCGGCGACTCAACCATCCTAATGAAGACCGACATGCACGCCGGCCACGGCGGCGCGTCGGGACGATTCGAGCAGTACAAGGAAACAGCGTTGAAGTACGCGTTTATTCTGGATCTGGCGGGGAAGACGGATTAAACCCGCGTCATTACATCTACGTATTCGTTCCCCAGTCTGACAAAATCGGGTCCGATGTTGCGGGCGTACTCCACAACCACCTCGGGCACGAACGCCTGCGCCTTCTTCTGATCGACCTCGTCTAACAAGCGTGACAAGTCCTGCGTGACAAGCGCGGCAAATTTCTCGGACGCGCCTTCGAGGTCGGCTTCCTTGAAATAGGCACCCACGTTCATCGCGAGGATTTGCTCGAATTCTTTGTTGAACGCCTGCACAAACGCCTCGCCTTGCACCTCGGCGTCGTCCATGTGCTTGGCAATCAGTGCCTGGGCAGTAACCCCAATCACCATATTGCACATCACGTCGCGCTCGGGTCCTGATACGCGCGCGGACACCGTCCGCATGATCAGCACGAGCGGGAAACACGCGAAGTGAAAGATCACCTTCGTATATTTCTCGATGGTCTCCAACACGTCGAGGCCGTGGGCTTTCCAGTGCGGCACTACGATGTCCATCGCGCTGGAGGACGCGGACAGCACCAACCCGCACAGGGGCATCACGACTTCGTTGATCTGCGCCCGATCCTTCGCGTCCACGCTCGACTACTCCCTCATGCAGCCGTCACGGCGTCCGCAAAAGTGATAGCCGTCTGCACATAGCCCGGCAACATCTTCTGGGCCTGCGCTTCGATCATTGGCGGGAACGAAGTCTCTATAACATTCGCCAGGTCCGGCGCGTGGTCTACAACGACACCCTTGAGATCCTCACTCAACAGCCACGCCAGCCTTTGACATCCCGTTGCGTGGTCGTGTTTGAGATAGGTGTGAATTTGCAGTTGTAAAATGCTCACAAACTCGTCTCTAAAAGCCGTTTTGACCTCCGTCTCCGTTACTTTTGCGAGATCGAGGAAGTGCTTGACCAGTACCGGTAAAAACATGGCCAGCACGATATCCAGCAACTCGTCCGCGTCGTCCTCCGGCAGACGCTTGTAAACGACTTGAATCATGAGCACCAGCGGAAAACACGCGAAGTGAAACAAGGTCTTCGCAAACATGAGCTGCGAGGCATCGAGATCAACGCCGAGTTCATTCCACTGCGGGTCCATCGCGTCCAGCGATGCAAACGCCCCCTGAAAAAATTCCTCGCACATCGGCACGGCGGCGTCTTGCACACGGCTCTTCCGTTCTTCGTCCATCACTTCCCTTCCACTCCGGGTTACTTCGAATTCGCGCGCGCTTCCAACTCTTCCCAGCGCGCGTACAATACCTGCGCCTTTGCTTTGGCTTCGTCGAGCACCGCCAGTTTTGCGCGCACGGCGTCGTGCGGCTGTGTGTAAAATTCCGGCGCGGCGATTTCGGCTTCAAGTTTTGAAACAGCCGTCTCGGCGACTCCGATCGCCGCTTCCATGCCGGAGAGTTCCTTCTTCTCCATATAACTCAGCGGCTTCACATCGCTCGCTCTCGGCGCCGAGGCTGTCTGCCCCTGCAAAATAAGCTGGGGCGTGGGCGCCGCGTCGCCTTCGCGCGCGGCCTCTTCGCGGCGCACGCGGAACGCGAGATAGTCGTCGTAATTTCCCGCGCTGCAATACACCTTGCCGTCGCCTTCGAACACGATCATGTGGGTGCACACGCGATTCAGGAAGTATCGGTCGTGGCTTACCAACAACGCCGCGCCTTCGAAGGTCAGGATCGCCTCTTCGAGCACGCGCAGCGTCGCAAGGTCCAAATCGTTCGTCGGTTCATCGAACGCGAGCAGGTTCCCGCCCTGCAGCAGTTTCTTTGCCAGCACTACGCGGTTTCGTTCGCCGCCGGACAGATTTCGCATGGGCGAACGCACGCTGTCCATGTCGAACAACAACTTCTCCAGATACCCCGGCACATAGATACGCTTTTCGCCAACGTCGCAGTAGTGCGCGCCCCCGGACACAAAATCAATCACGGATTGCTTCAGATCGATCTCGGCATGAGTCTGGTCGATGTACAGGAACTGCACCGATTCGCCCACTCTCAGCGTACCCACTTGCGGTTTTTCCTGGCCCATCAGCACGCGCAGCAGCGTGGTCTTGCCGCAGCCGTTCGGCCCCGCGATGCCCACGCGCATGCCGCGCTGCATGATGAGCGTCAGCTTGTCGAAAAGCGTCTTCCCGCCGATGCGATACGCGATCTGCTCCGCATCGATTACGCGATCGCCCAAACGCTGCGGCAGCGGGATTTCGAAGCTCGGCTCGATGACAATCTCCGGGCCGTCGTCGGCGATCAGCGCCTCGACCCGCCGCACGCGCGCCTGCTCTTTCGTGCGCCGCGCCTTCGCGCCGCGCCGCAGCCATACGAGTTCGTGGCGGATCTCCGACTGCCGCGCGGATTCCGTGCGCGCCTCGACGTCGAGAATCTGCGCCTTGTACTCCAGGAACTGTTCGTAGTTGCCGGGGAAGGAATATAAGCGCCGGCGATCCATCTCGACAATGCGCGACACGCATTTGTCGAGGAAGTAGCGATCGTGCGTCACCAGCACGCAGCTTCCGGGATAACCGCTGAGAAATTGTTCGATCCACATCGCGCTCTCGGCGTCGATATGGTTCGTCGGCTCGTCGAGCAGCAGCACGTCCGGCTCGGTAAGCAGTGTCACCGCAATGTCCACGCGCCGCAACTCGCCACCGGAGAGTTTCCCGAGCACGGCATCCTCCGCCGGCAGTCGCAGCGCCGCGGCGAGTCGTGCCGCGCGCGCGTCCGCCTGCCACACATCGTGCAACTGTGCAAGATGATCGACTTCCTCGAACTCTCGCAGCACACGGGCGTGTTCCGCGGCGGACAGGTCCTCGCCCATGCGCACGCCGAGTTCCGCATGGCGTTCCGCCAACTCGTGCCAGCGCGCATTGGCATCCCACAGCGCCGCGCCGACCGTCTGCTCCTTCGGCAGCGCGCAGGTCTGGGTCAGCAGTTTCACGGTCAGGCCCTGCTTGCGCGTGACCTGGCCGGAGTCGGGCGTGTCCAGCCCCATCAGAATCCGCAGCAGCGTGGATTTGCCGGAACCATTGCGGCCGACCAGCCCGAGCCGCTCGGCCTCGTGTATGGACACGGAGATATTGTCCAGCACCGGCTGCGAGCCGAAACTGCGCGAAACGTTCTGCACGCTCAGCAGAACCTGTCCAACATTCACATCAGGCAAAACACCACCGCTTTCTCATTCAGGGGAAATTTCCGGGACGAGGGTGTTATTATCGCCGCCTTCGGCATGGCCATCCAAATCGGCTGCGGGGCCTGCCGGGAAAATCACAACAAACCGGATGCATAGAGCTTGACCGCGCACGACAGCCATCAACATCCGCACGAACCGTTCTGGCGGCGCTACATCTTCTCGATCGACCATAAAGTCATCGGCATTCAGTACGCGCTGACGGCAATGTTCTTCCTTCTCTGCGGATTCTCCCTCGTCATTCTGATCCGCTGGCAGCAGGCCTACCCCGGCACGGCGCTGCCCTTCATCGGCCACCTGCTCACGAGCGAGACGCGCTTCTCGCCGCCGGGCGTCATACTGCCGGAGTTCTACAACTCGCTCGGCGCGATGCACGGCACGATCATGATCTTCCTCGGCGTCGTGCCGCTCGCGGTCGGCGCATTCGGCAATTACCTTGTGCCGCTCCAAATCGGCGCGCCGGACATGGCTTTCCCGCGGCTGAACATGGCAAGTTACTGGGCCTATTTTGTCGGCGGCGTGATATTCCTGTTCAGTTTCTTCCTGCCGGATGGCGCCGCGCGCTCAGGCTGGACCTCTTATCCCCCGCTCTCGGTGATCGAGACGCCGGGGCAGACGTTCTGGCTCATCGGGATGTTCATGCTGATCATTTCGTCGCTGCTGGGCTCGATCAACATCATCGTCACGATCCTGCAACTGCGCGCGCCGGGACTCACCTTCATGCGCCTGCCATTCCTGGTATGGGCGCAATTCATCACGGCCTTCCTGCTGCTCCTCGCCTTCCCCGCGCTGCAGGCGGCGGCCGTACTGCAACTAATGGATCGCACGCTCGGCACGAGTTTCTTCCTGCCGAGCGGCCTGTATGTAAACAGCGCCCCGATCGAGGCGGCGGGCGGCGGCAGCGCGCTTTTGTACCAACATCTCTTCTGGTTCCTCGCGCATCCGGAAGTGTACGTGCTCATCCTGCCCGCGCTGGGCATCGTGGCCGAGGTCATCGCAAACAACACGCGCAAGCCGCTGTGGGGCTATCGCTCGATGGTGTACAGCGCGCTGTTTCTCGGCTTTATGTCCTTCGTCGTGTGGGCGCACCACATGTTCCTGACGGGCATGGGCACCACGATCAGCGCGTTCTTCCAGACGACGACGATGATCATCTCGATTCCGTCCATCGTGATCCTGACGGCGCTCGTGATCTCGCTGTGGGGAGCCTCGATGCGGTTCACCACGCCGATGCTGTTCGCGCTGGCCTTCCTGCCGATGTTTGCCATCGGCGGGCTCACGGGCCTGCCGCTTGGGCTCGCCGCGGCGGACATCCACCTGCACGACACGAACTACGTGATCGGCCACTTCCACTACGTCGTCGCGCCGGGCACGATTTTCGCCCTGTTCGCGGGCGTCTATTTCTGGTTCCCGAAAGTCACCGGCCGCCGCATGAACGAGGTGCTGGGCAAGATTCACTTCTGGCCGTCGCTGCTGTTCATGAACGGCATCTTCTTCCCCATGCTGATCCAGGGCCTGCACGGCGTGAACCGGCGCATGTACGACGGCGGCGCGTTTTATGCCAACAACCAGGACGTGTTGTTCCTGAACAAGGCGATGTCGCACTCCGCGTTTGCGCTGGCGGTCGTGCAGATTCCCTTCCTGATCAACTTCGCGTGGAGCATCTTCGCGGGCAAGAAGGTCGAGAGCAATCCGTGGGACGCCACGACGCTGGAATGGTCCGCGCCGTCGCCGCCGGTCGCGCACGGTAACTTCGTCGCCGCGCCGACGGTGTATCGCGGGCCGTATGAATACAGCGCGCCGGGCGCCGCGCGCGATTTCTCTCCGCAGTTCGAGGCTGAAGGGGCCTGAGATGGACATTCCTTACACAATCAAAGCGCGGCCCGACACCGGCCTCTACAACGGCAAGCTGGGCATGTGGCTGTTCCTGTCGTCCGAAGTGATGCTGTTCGGCGCGATGTTCTCGGCCTACGTCTTCCTACGCACGGGCTCGGCCGACTGGCCGCGCGGCGCGGACGTGCTCAATGTGCCGCTCGCGACGCTGAACACCGTGCTGCTGATCACGTCGAGCATGACGATGGTGATGGCGTGGCTGGGCCTAAAAATGAACGACTTCGGCCGGTTCCGCCGTTTTCTGAGCATCACCATGGCACTGGGCACCGCGTTCCTCGTGATCAAGGGGTACGAGTACTACGACAAGCTCAGCCACGATCACCTACCCTCCACGAGCGTGTTTTATGCGATCTACTTCGCGCTTACGGGTCTGCACGTGTTGCACCTGCTCGGTGGCATTCTCGTGTGTCTGTGGCACCTGCTCTTTGGCAAGCGCTTGTGGGACAAGGCCCCGGAACAGTTCACGAACCGCATCGAAGTCACGGGGTTGTACTGGCACTTTGTGGACTTGGTCTGGATCGTGCTCTTCCCGACCTTGTACCTGAGTTAGGAGCGAAGGATGGACGCGGCCGACATTCAGAAGCGCATACGTGCGCACCTCATCGCGTTTGGCGCCGTGCTCATGCTCGCCCTCGCGGCGACGGGCCTTACGCTGGCCGGCGTTTCAAACCTGTACCTCATCGCCGCGATCGTTGCCGTACAAGCGACCATTATCCTCACGGCGCTGATGCACGCGCGCGCGGACGGTCCCTGGGTGCGCGGCACGCTGTTCTTCGCCGCGTTGTTCGTGGCCGTGCTGCTCGGCCTGTCCATGCTCGGCGCGCGTAGCACGATTCAAGGCACGGAACACACCCATGAAACACCGGCTGCGGAATCCGCCGAAGCGGAGGCGCACTGATATGTCGCTCAAAGCCTTCCACGTTGCCTTCATCCTGCTGAGCGCTGGACTCTGCGCAGGGTTCGCCGTGTGGTGCTTTCGCGAGATGTCGCGCGTCGACAATGTCGGTTACGGCGTCGCGGGAGCGGCTTCGGCTGCAGGGGTCGTGGCGCTGGCGGTCTACGCCGTCCGGTTCCTCAAGAAATCGCGGAGCGTGAGCTATCTATGAAACGCTTCGCCGTACTGATCGCGCTCACCGTGTTCATGGCGTCCGGCCATGTTTACGCCTGTTCCACGTGTTTCGGCGCGGCGGGCGATCCGCAGACCGAGGGCCGCAACGCCGCCATCCTTACCTTGTTGATCACGACCTACACACTCTTCACCGGCATGCTCGCGGCGGTGTTCATCCTGTGGCGTCGCGCGAAGAAAATCCACGCCGCCGAACTCGCGGAGATCAACCGTGGGTAATTTTCTGCCGCTCTTGGCGAGCGATCACGGCGCGAAGGTCGACCGGATCATTCTGCTCGTGCACATCCTCATGATTGTGATGTTCATCGGCTGGGGCATTTTCTTTGTCTACTGTCTCTTCCGTTTCCGCAAAAAGAAAAATCCGACGGCGTCGCACACGGGCGTGAAGTCGCATGCGAGTTCGTGGATCGAAACGGCCGTCGTGGCGGTTGAAGTCATTTTGCTCGTAGGTTTCTCCATTCCATTCTGGATCGCCGAAGTGGATGCGCTGCCGAAACCCGCCGAGAACCCTTTCGAGGTCCGCGTGGTCGCGCAGCAGTTCCTGTGGAACGTGCATTATCCCGGCGCGGACGGCGTCTTCGGCCGCACGCGCATCGATCTGGTTGACGACGAGATTAATCCGGTCGGCGTTGACCGCACGGACCCCGCCGGCAAGGACGACGTCGTCTCCAAGACGCTTCGCCTACCTGTTGGCCGCCCGGCGCTCGTTCACCTGACCAGCCGTGACGTGATCCACAGCTTCGGCATCCCCGAGTTCCGCGTGAAGCAGGACGCCATCCCCGGGATGTCCATTCCGGTGCATTTCACCCCCACGATGACGACGGAACAACTTCGCGAAAAAACGGGTATAGAGACACGTAACTTCGAAATTACATGCTCGCAGTTGTGCGGTCTGGGGCACTACCGCATGCTGGGCCTGGTCATGGTCGAGCCGGAAGAGAAGGTACAGGCGTGGCTGGCGGACCGGGCCGCCGAGAACTAGGCGGAGCGATGGAAACCAGGCGTTGCGTTGAGAATTTGCGACGCCGTAAAAACTGACCGGATCGCCGAAATTGGGCTTTATTTTAGGCTGTGTGACAGCTTGTCCCACGTTCGTTTGATGGTTATGATGGATTTGCCTTTGGTCGGGCTTAATCTTAGGTATTAAGGTCTCCAACAGAGGGAGGAGTCACCGTGAAGATGTTTCAAGGGTTGGCCGCGGGTGCGGCCGGGTTGATGTTGTGCGCGCCGGGCTGGGCCGCCACCATCAGCGGAAAAGTAACGGATGCTTCGGGCAAGGCGATGGAAGGCGTGACTGTGTCTGCTTTCGATCCCGAGCGCGAAATGAGTGTCTCGGTGTTCAGCCAAGCCGACGGTTCGTTCAAGATCGACGGGCTGCGCGACGCGACGTTTAACGTGCGCGGCCGCCTCATCGGTCAATTGGACACGATGACCGAAGGCGTGAAAGCTGGGGCGTCGGACGTGAAAGTCGCGATGAAGCCGGCGACGGGCGATGATCTGAACAAGCAGCGCACCGCCGACAACCTCTTCGGCCTCATGAAGTGGGACAAGCCGGAAGACAAAGAAAACTTCAAGATGAGCTGCGGCTACTGTCACCAAATCGGGACCATTGGTTTCCGTTCGCCGGAAGAGCCGGTTGACTGGGAAACGATGATCACCCGTATGGACGGTTTCGGCGGCCTCTACCAGCACACGCAACAGACCATCGTGAAGCGCATCGTCGACACCTACACCGACGAAGCGATGAAGGAATGGCCGGCGTTTGTGCCGCCCGCGGCGCCGCACGGTGCCGCCACGAAGGCGACGATCACCGAGTGGGACATCGGCCGCCAGGACGCGTGCATGATCCACGATCTTGAACTCGGCAAAGACGGCACCGTCTACGCCGTGGACATGATCAACGATGCGATCTACACGCTGAACCCGGCCACCGGCGAGCGTAAAGTGATCGCGTTCCCTGGCGGCAAGGATCCGACGGCGGACACGAACCCGCGCCTTGGGCCTCACTCCATCGAAGCGGACCACGACGGCAACATGTGGATGACCCTTGCGTTGTCCGGCCAGATGGCCAAGTACGACGTTAAGACCGGTGAATTCACGATCGTCTCCAGCGCGCCGGCCCCGCGCCCGCGTGGTGCCTACCCGCACACGCTTCGCGTGCAGGCCGACCTCACGAAGGACGCCAAGGGTCGCGTGTGGTACACCGACGCCGGCTCCGATGTGTTCAGCCTTGACCCGACGACGAATGAAGTCGTGCAGTACAAGCTGCCGTCCGAAAACCAGGCGGTGGGCGGTGGTCGCGGCGAATCCCGCGGCCGCACTCCGTACGGCGTGAGCATCAGCCCGGTCGACGGCAAGGTGTGGTACACGAAGCTGAACGGCAACCGTCTCGGCGTCATCGACCCGAACCTTCCGCCGGCGGAAGCGGTGAAGGAATACGTCCCGCCGTTCGTCGGTCCGCGTCGTCACGAAGTCGGCCCGGACGGTATCGTGTGGGTCCCCGCCTTCGGCACGGGCGTGATCGGCAAGTTCGATCCGAAGACCGAAGAGTGGGAAATCATCGACCTTCCGGATTCGATGAACCAGATTCCGTACGCGCTCAGCGTCGACATGAAGAACAACATGGTGTGGATCTGCGGCACGATGAACGACACCATGATGCGCTACAACCCGAAGACGAAGGAAATGGTCGAATACCGCATGCCCTCGCGCGTGACCTACACCCGCGAAGTGGAGTTCAGCGATGACGGCGGCGTGTGGGTGTGCAACTCGAACTACCCGGTTCGTCACACCGAACGCGGCCGTGGCTCGATCATCAAGATCGTGACCGCCGACTAATCACCACCAGCAACACAACGGGCGGGCATCCAGTTGGATGCCCGCCCGATTCTTTTTTATCTAAGTTACAGGCTCGCCACGAATTGCGTGAACACTTCCCCGTTCGGAATCACCGGCCCATGCCCGAAGCAGACGACCTCGGGGTTGAGTGCGCCGAGTTTCCGGGCGAGCTCGCGGTTCTGCGCGGAGTTTACGGTGAAAGCGTCCGGCGGCGGTTGCAGGCGCCCTGATGATCCGGGTGCGCGTGCGCAATGGCGTGGCCCTGAATTACGAGGCCTTCCAACGGCGCCTGGCATGGCGCGTGCCCGCATCCAGCATCACGTCCCCCATGAAATAGATACTGATCACGTTCGCGGGGAACGCATCAAACATATACAGGTCCGACAAGAGTCGGTTTCATATCCAAATTAACGCGGCCCGCGCGGGGACTTGTTCCAGCGTTAGGCACAAAACCGGGAATGAAATATTCCCGGGCGACGTTAGAATTGCTTCAAATACGCCGCATTGACAGCCGCGCTCGCCAGCGGGTCCGTGCTCTCATCTTGTTCGGCGATGTACCACTGCACGCCCGCCTTATGCCCCTCGGCGATGACCGTCGGCCAATCGATGGCGCCGCGGCCCAGTTCGGTGAAGCCTTCGCCGCTCCGTGGGCGTTCCTTCAGGTGGAGGAACCGGCACCGCGCGCCAAATTTCCGGATGATCTCAATCGCGTCGCCACCCAATTCGGTCGACCAACGAACATCCAGCTCCAGGAAAAGATTCTCCGGCTCGGCATAGTCGAAAATTATGTCGAAGGCATTCGTCTCATCGATGGACTGAAATTCGTGATAATGGTTGTGGTAACCGAGACGAAATCCTTCCGCGCGCACACGCGCGCCGATCTCGTTCATCGTCGCCGCGGCGTGCGCCCACGCGGCCCGGCCGTGCAATTCCAGCCACGGCACGATGATGTCCTTGAATCCCAGCGTACGCGCCATCTCGACGACGGCGTCCGAATCAGAGACGACGATGTCGTAGTCCACATGTGCCGCCGCGACATGAAGTCCGGCATCCGCCAGCAGCGTCTTCCAGCGCGCCGCATCGGGCGGCGTCACGCCGAAAAGTTCGACGTTGTCGAAACCCGCGCGCTTCACGCCCGCGAGCGTGCCCGCTTCGTCTTTCGCCAGGAGGTCTCTAACGCTGTACAGCTGGATTGCGAACTTTAGCACGTCCGATCTCGATCTTCTTCAGTTCGCCGGTGTTCTCAACGAGCTTCGCCACGGCCTTTGCGATGTCGTCCATGTCTTTCTTCGGCCCCATCAGCGCATGGTGGTGAATCACCACGCCCGAGCGCAGGTGGGCGTCCGTCGACGCCGGCATCGGATACTGCTTCGGGTCGATGGCCTTCCAGTACGCCGCGTTCAGGTTGTGCCGCGATTTCGTCTGCGGCTTATACAACAAGCACTGGTTCAGCGGCTCATACGGCTGATCCCATGTGTAGCTCTTCGGGTTCAGTTCCGCCGTCAGCGCGCGCGCGAACTGCGCGTTGGTCACACCGTCCAGCGCGGCCGGCTCAATGCGAAACGCGAAATTGAAGTAGCTCTGCTGCGTGATTTCCTTGCGCCGACGCATTGGCATAATGCCCGGGATCTCGGTCAGCTTCTTGTTCAGGTACTGCGCATTGGCGTCGCGCTTTTTCACCTGCGCGTCGAGTCGCTTAAGCCCGCCGAGCAGCAGGCCCGCCTGCCATTCCGTGATGCGGTAGTTGCCGGACTGCACCGCGTTGCCCATACGCTCCTGCCAGCCGCGGCCACAGTTGCGCAGCGAGTAGAGCCGTTCGAACAGCGCCTCGGTGGCGGCGGTGGTGAAACCACCTTCGCCGCTGGAGAGCACTTTGGATTCCTGAAAGCTGAAGCAGCCGATATCGCCGAGGCTGCCGGCGCCCTGGTCTTTCCAGAACGATCCGTGCTGATGCGCGCAATCTTCAATGAGCGCGAGTTTGTGTTTCTTGCATAGCTTCCGAAGCCCGTCCATGTCGGCCATGCAGCCGTACAGGTGCACGACGATGATCGCGCGCGTCTTCTTCGTGATGGCCGCTTCGGCCTTCTTCAGATCGAGACACCAGGTGTCCGGCTCCACGTCCACCAGAATCGGCAGTGCGTTCACATCAAGGCACGCAGCGGCGGTCGCCTGCCACGTCATGCCCGGCACGATCACTTCGTCGTACGCGCCAATGCCCAGCGCCTCGAGCGCCATCTGCAGCGCAATAGTGCCGTTTGCGCAGCACAGGCCGTGTTTCGCGCGCGTGTACTTGGTGAATTTTGCGGCGAATTCCCACTCGAATTTTCCGTCATACGACCACGCGTTCGAACGCGTGATGTCCGCTAGACGTTTCGCGTCTGCTTCGTCGCTGATCGGCCAGCGCGGCCACTCTTTGTCTTTCGTGCGAATCGGCTTCCCGCCGTGGATGGCCAGTTTGCTCACCATGCTTCTCCTCAGGTTGCTGGCTGCTGCTCGCGCTGTCGTGTGCGGAAGGCTTCAAGCAGGCCGAGTTTGATTTTGTGTCCGGGGCGAAATCCCGTGGCGGCGTCCAATAGCTGGATATCCATTCCGCGGCCGCGCCGATGGTAGTACACCCAATAGGGCCAGAGCAATAACTCTATCGATTCCGTGGCCGCCGGAATGACGCGTCGCGCCTGTCCGCTCCGGCGCAGAAGTGTGGTCACAAGCATGTCCCTCGCAACTTCCTCCGCATCGCGTTCATCAAGCGCCGGCGGAAACTGCTCGCCACCGGGATCGTCCTCTTCGACATAATTCAGCATTTCGAAGATGGCGAACGATCCGCTGAATCCTTCCACCGAACACACGACGCGTTTCGGCCCGATGGATCGCTCGAGCGCGATGGTGACGAGATATGCTGGGAGCCACACGACTTCGAGTTTCAGCGGCGGTGGGACAGGAAAGAGACGCCGCCAAATACCGAACAGTCCGCGGTGAGGCCCGGTCAGACGCTCGACCGCTCGTGTCTCGCTTATCGCCTGACGGACGTGGCGCATACGCGCTCATTCATCGAGGTGCTTGTTGATCCAGAGCCCACGCCAGACGAAGAGCACGCCGATCAGCAAGGTAACCCCCGCCGCGGCCAAATTAACGAGGGCGGGAAAGCGCTCTTCGACGTAGATCGTTCCGACGAACACCGGGAGCGCAAGCACAATTTGAAAGGCGCCCAACACCCAAAGCGTCTCGGCGTCGCGTTTGGTATGTCCACTGCCCAGCGGCTTGTCGGTCATTCAACCTCCTTACAGAAACAGGTACACGAAAATATGCGGAAGCAGGCAAACTACCGTCCAAACGCGCAAGTCGGCATACCACCTCTTGCTCGGCGCGTCGAGGTTTACGTATTCCTTCTTTAGCGTGAACACCCAGATGATCGCGCCGATGAACAGCGCATCCGCGCTCAGCCGCGCCCACGGCATGTAGACGTTGTCGAATATCGAATCGATGTTGTGAAACACCGGTTTCAATATCGGCCCAAACACCTTGGTGCACCATTCGGAGAAGTTCATAGTCCGCTCCGCTCCGTCAGCACGCGCTGGATCTCGCCGTCTTTCATTACCTGCCCGAACGTGAGGCCCCGGATTTTCTCCTCAGGCTCGCGCGGTGTCACCAGACTGACGACGACCGTCACAATCACGCTGAACACGAACGACCACCACGACACGAACAGGAAAGGATCGTCGCTCGGAAAAAGGCCATCCACGTTGTTCAGGATCGTCGTGAAGCATACGCCCAGCACGAGGCCGGCCAGCCCGCCCCACTGCGTTGCGCGCTTCCACAAGATGCCGAGCAGCAGAATCGCGAATACCGGCCCCTGGAACATGCTGAGCGCCGTCTGCAGGAAGTTGTACAGGCCTTCGTTGTCGCCGATGGTCTTCGACAAAATCGCCGAGAGCAGAATGAAGATCACCGTAAACCAGCGGCCGACGATAAGAATATGCCGCTCGGATAATTTCTTCACGCCGAAAAGCTGCACGGCCTGGCCATACAAGTCCGTTGTCCAGATGGCGGTCGCGGAATTCAGGGTCGCGCTCATGGTCGACATCATCGCGGCGAACATCGCCGAGAACATCAGCCCGCGCAGGCCCACCGGAAGATACATGCGCATCATCTCGGGCACGGCATAATCGCCCTTCGCCAAATCCGGTATGAGCACCACCGCACACAAACCGGGGTAGGCCACCATGATCGGAATAAATACTTTCAGGAATCCGGCGAACAACATGCCGCCCTTGGCGTCCCACTCCGAACGCGCACCAAAGGCGCGTTGCACGATGGACTGGTTGCCCGACATGTAGGCCGTCGCCATGATCAGCCCAAGGCCGAACACGATGCCCGTCCACGGAAATGCCGTTGTCGTCGTATGCGGAAGTAGCAGCTCAAGGTGGTTCTCAAACCCGCGAAGACGCACTTCGGCAATCTGCGAAGTGCCTTTCACCAACGGCCGGTCGGCCAGCCGCTCATTTAACAGCGTTTCCAGTTTCGTCTGCGCGGCCAACCAGACGGCTTCGCGTTCGGCAACGTCGTGTTCTGGGCTCACAAATCGATCGTTAAACCGCACCACGAAGGTCTTGGGATCGTCCGGCTTGTCTCCGCTGCCATCGGTCGCCTTGACCGTCAGCGGCGACAACCCTCCGGCCTCAACCAAACTTCGCACCTCATCCTCGCTGACAGGATTCGGCGTATTAATCGTGATGATCGCCTTGGGCGGCATATTTTTGACCTGAGTGCCGGCATCATTGCCGACCGCGTGGAACGTCAACGCGACGAGCGCAAAGCCGCCGACAAACATCAGGATCATTTGCACGACGTCGGTCATCACCACCGCCGTCAATCCGCCGGAGAAGCAATAGAGACCCACAACCAGGGTAAGGCCCCACACCGACCACCACACATTCCAGCCGAGAATGCGGTACAGGAAATCGTCGGCCATGTTCCACAAGGCCAGCGAGGTGTTCACGAAAAGAAACACGCCCCAGATGGCCGCGTGGATCGTCTGCACCACGCGGTTGTAGCGGCGGCCAAGAAATTCCGGAATCGTATACACGCCGGATCGCCAGTAATAGGGGATAAAGAAAAACGCGGCGAATACAAGGGCGGGCATGGAACCCAGCCAGTCAAAGTTCGCCAGCGCGATGCCGCTGTTGTAGGTCTCGCCGGCGACGCCAATGAAATCCGTCGCGCCGATGTCCGTCGCCACCACGGACATACCAATCGCCCAGAACGGAAGCGAGCGGCTCGCCACGAAGAAGTCGGTGCCGTCCTTGACATACTTGCCAAAGAAAATACCGACCGCGCCCACCCCGATCATGTAAATGATGATGATGGCGAAGTCGATCCACGCCAGTGATTGTTGACCCATCCGCCCCTCACTTCGTTCGCGCAGCCCGGCGGAAATATGCCAAAATACCCGGATTCCTGCAAACTCGGCGTCAGCCGCGAGGGACCTCCATGCCAGAGCAGTTCATATTCCACATGCACCGCCTGAACAAACACTTCGGCAAGAAGCACGTTTTGAAGGATATCGGCCTCAGTTTCTACCCAGGTGCGAAAATCGGCATCGTCGGCGAGAACGGCTCGGGCAAATCGACCGTGCTGCGCATCATGGCGGGCGACGACGATAAATACGATGGCGAGGCGTGGCTCTCCAAGGGTTACACGCGCGGGTTCGTTCAACAGGAACCGCCGCTCGACGAAAAGAAAACCGTCCGGCAAGTGCTCGAATCCGCCTTTACCAGCACCATGGCCAAGCTCAAGGAATTCGAAGACCTGGGCGTCAAGATGGGCGAGGAAATGTCGGATGACGACATGCAGAAGTGCATGGATCGCATGGCCGTGCTACAGGACGAGCTCGACGCATCCGACGCCTGGAACCTCGACCAGAAACTGAACCATGCGAGCGAGGCGCTCTGCCTGCCCGACGATGATCGCATCGTGGGCACGCTCAGTGGCGGTGAAAAGCGCCGGGTGGCGCTGTGCAAGACTCTGCTCGAGCGCCCGGACCTGCTCCTGCTCGACGAACCGACAAACCATCTCGATGCGGAAACAATCGACTGGCTCGAAGCGCAGCTCTCCGAATATCCCGGCACCGTCATCGTCGTCACGCACGATCGCTACTTCCTCGACAACATCACGAAGTGGATCCTCGAACTCGAAGGGGGCCACGGTGTGCCGTGGGAAGGCAGCTACTCCGGCTGGCTCGAACAAAAGCTCACCAAGCTCGCGGGCGAACAGAAGAACGACTCGATGCGCACGCGCGCGCTTGAGCACGAGCTCGCGTGGATCAAGATGAACACCGATCAGCGGCACACGCTGAGTCGCGAACGCCTCGGCGACTACGAGCGCCTGCTCGCGCGCGAGAATGCCGCGAACAAGCAGGACACGAGCATCATCCAGATCGCACCGGGCCCCGCGCTCAGCGATCAGGTCATCGAGTTCAAGAACGTGACCAAGGCCCTCGGCGGCGTCACACTGATCAAAGACCTCACCTTCAAAATGCCGAAGGGCGCCATCGTGGGCATTGTGGGCCCGAACGGCACGGGCAAGACCACGCTGATGCGCATGATCGTCGGCCAGGAAAAACCCGACACGGGCGAGGTCATCGTCGCACCGACGGTGAAACTGTCCTACGTCGATCAGGAGCGCGGCGCGCTCGCGGGCGACGTCAGCCTGTTGGACGAAATCGGCGGCGGCGCAGAGGAAATCAAGATCGGCGATCGCTTCGTGCCGATTCGCCAATACCTCACCCGCTTCGGATTCAAAGGCCAGGATCAGCAGAAAATGGCCAGCCAGCTCTCCGGCGGCGAACGGAACCGCTGCAACCTCGCCAAGTTGCTAAAGGACGGCGGTAACGTACTGCTGCTCGACGAACCGACCAACGATCTCGACGTGAACACGCTGCGTCTGCTTGAAGAAGCGCTGATGAACTTCAGCGGCTGCGGGATGGTGATCAGCCACGACCGTTTCTTCCTCGATCGTATTTGCACGCACCTGCTCGTATTCGAAGGTGAGGGCTTCGTGCGCTGGTTCGAAGGAAACTATCGCGACTACGAAGAATGGCGCCTGCGCGAACTCGGCAGCAAATTGTTCGACAACCGCCGCGCGCGCTACCGCAAGCTGGTCAAGGCGTAGCGGTTTCTTTAGGACCCTTCCACCCCGGTCCGCGGACTACGCGGCCGGGCGTGGCGCCCGTGTGCTCGCCATTTTTCAGTACGACTTCACCGTTCACGAGCACGTGCACCATGCCCACGGAATACTGGTGCGGCTGGTCGAAGGTCGCGCGATCGCCGACTGTTTGCGGATCGAAGATCGCCAGGTCCGCGAAGTAACCCGGCGCGATGCGTCCGCGCTCGGTGATGCCCAGCGTGGTTGCGGGGAACAGCGTCAGCTTGCGAATCGCCTCCTGCAGCGTGATGACTTTCTCTTCACGCACATACTTGCCGAGCACCCGCGAAAAGTTCCCGTAAGCGCGCGGGTGCGAACTCGATTTCAGGAAGTCGCCTTCCGCCGTCATTGAACCCGCGTCCGATCCGAAGCTCACCCACGGCAACGCGATCTGCTTCTTCACGTTCTCTTCGCTCATCAGAAAATACACCGTGCCGACGCGGCTGCCGTCCTCAATCACCAAATCCATCGCCGTGTCCGCCGGCGGCGTGCCGCGCAGGCGCGCGACTTCGCCCAATGTCTTACCCGTGTATTGCTTCAACTCAGGATTCTTGAACCCGACGAGCACGATGTTTTCCGGCGTACCCGCGCTGAAATACAGGTTCTCCCACTCGTTGGTGTCCTGCCCCATCTCCTCGCGTACCTTCGCGCGGATCGAGGGGTCTTTCAGGCGCGCGGCCCACTCGTCGTAACCGCCCGCCTGCACCCACGGCGGCATCGAGGCATCCAGCCCCGTCGCGCCCGCGATATACGTGTACATGTCCGCCGTAATGCGGACACCGGCATGCTGCGCGGCCTCGATCTTCGCGATCACCTGGTCCATCTTGTGCCAGTTCTGCTTTCCGCCGGCTTTGAGGTGATACACCTCGACCGGAATATTCGCTTCGTTCGCGATGCGCAGCGTTTCGTCGATCGCCTCCAGAAACTGATTGCCTTCGCTGCGGATGTGCGCGATGTACATGCCGCCGTAAGACGAGGCCACCTTCGCGAGTTCGATCAGCTCCTCCGTCTTCGCATAGGTCGCCGGCGCATAAATAAGCGCCGTCGTCAATCCCATCGCGCCCTCTTCCATCGCCTGCGCCACAAGCGCCTTCATGCGCTCGAGTTGTTCTGGCGTCGGCGCGACGTCGTTCCGGCCCAGCTCATGCACGCGGATGGTCTGCGCGCTCACAAACGACGCCACGTTCGGCGCAATGCCGCGTTTCTCCAGATGATCGAGATACTCGCCGAGCGTGCTCCACGCGACCTCGTAGCGCAGGTCCCCCTGCGCGAGCTGCGCCGTGCGCTGCATCTCCGCGTTCCACGGACCCATGGACGATTCACCGAAGACTTCCAGCGTCACGCCTTGCAGGGTGTCGCTCATGCCGCGCGGGTCGACGAGCAAGGTCGCCGTTGCGTGGCTGAGCATGTTGATGAACCCCGGCGCGACCGCAAGGCCCGCGGCATCGATGGTTTTGCCGGCGCGTGCTTTTTCGAGATCGCCAATCGCCACAATGCGATCGCCGCGTATCCCCACGTCCGCGCGGATTGGCGCAGCACCTGTACCGTCGTACACCGTGCCGCCCTTGACGATCACGTCGAAGCGTTCACGCCGCTGGGCCGTCGCGGTGGCACTCATGAGCAACAGGCACAATAGAAAAAGGAAGACCCGGCGCATTGTGGATTCCCCTCCCACCGCGGCGCAGCCGCGACTACTCGGTGAAGTGTTTCCAGGCGTATTCTTGAAGGGCGGACGTAAACTGCTGCGCCTCTTCGGCCGTAAGCGTTTGCGAGGCCGAGCTGATCAGTGCCGACCATTTGAAGCGAAGAATCTTCAGCTCGCTGGCGGCGACCACGGTCGCGGAACGCTGCTTGGTGGGGCTAATGTGCGCGATTTCGCCCAGAATATCCGGCGCCGGCGCGATGATTTCCGGCGAGCCTTCCTTCAGCACGCTCACGTCGCCGTCCAGCAGCACATAGCCCTCGTCGTTCGAGGCCTGCCCCCGCTTGAACAAGGTGGTGTTCGCCTGCACGATTTGCGGCGACGCGACACCCAGGAAAATATCGGCCATCCGTTCGCGCAATGTGGGCGATAGTACCGCTAACACCGTCAAATCCAACACCCGCGCGCGCGCTTGCTCTTTGGTCATGCAGTAGTACCCCTCTTCCGTACTAGCCTAGGCGCTCGGCCCCTGGGATGCAAACGGCCCGCGCATCCACTAGAATCTCGGCGGTCATTCGCACAGGAGCGCCATGGCGACCACCCTTCACTGGCTCGGCAACGGCAGCGGCCTTAATCTGGCGCTCAACAACACCAGCTTTTATCTGCACGGCGGCGGGCCGCGTCTTGCCCTGGTCGATTGCGGCTACACGGTGCCCGCGCGGCTCGCCGCGCTCAAGCTGATCGACAAAGTCACCGACATCATCGTCACGCATTTGCACGCGGACCACGTCGGCGGCCTCGAAACGCTCGGCTCGCTGGTGTATTACGCGCTGCAGCGGAGGGGGCATCAACTCCCGCTGCTGCACCTACCCACCGCGGCGATGGCACATGAACTGTGGGAGAACTGCCTGCGCGCCGGCATGTTCTACGGCAGCAACGATGACGACCAGCCGATCGACACCACGCTGGAAACCTTCTTTCGCGTAAGCATCGGAACGACGGCGAAGATCGACGGACTTCCGACGGCGACCTTCATTCCCGCGTGCCACGTGCCGCGTATGCCGAACTACTCGCTGCAGTTCGACAATGGCGTGTTCTACTCCGGCGACTCACGCGACATGCCGCCCTTCGACGCGAAGCTCATTTTTCAGGACGTCCATTTCCAACCGCACTTCCCGGCAGAGGTTCACGTTTCGTATCACACGCTACGCGAGACGATGCCGCCCGACGTCCGCAAAAAAACCTGGCTCGTGCATCTCGGCAATGGTTACGAAAAATTCTCGCCGGAAAAAGACGGCTTCGCGGGATTTGTGCAGCAGGATCAGGAATTCGTCGTGTAACTAGAGTGCCGCGCTCGCGCGACGCGCGGCTTCCGCCAATACCGCCGCGCCGACAAAGATGCTCTCTTCCGCCGCGTAGAAATACGGCGCGTGCGCGGGAATGACCTTGCCGCCGGGTTCGCGGGCGCCGATGCGCAAGAAGCAGCCCGGCATGCGCTCCATGTAAAACGCGAAGTCCTCGCCGCCCATGTTACCAACGGGCATCGGCACGACGTTCGCCGGCCCCACCACGGCCTCAGCCGCGGCACGCGCCCACGCGGTCGCTTGCGGCGGGTTCACGATCGGCGGCGAGCCGTTCGTGTGCATGTTCGCTTCGGCGCGCAGACCGTAGGCGGCCGCGATCGTTTCGGCGATGGTCTTTACTTCCTGGCCGAGCAGGCGCCGCGTATCGGGATCGGTCGCGCGCATCGTGCCGCGGAGTTCGGCCGTCTCGGGGATGATGTTCGGCGCCGTACCCGCGTGCACTTTACCGATGGTGACCACGGCCGGCGCCGCGGGATTCACGCGGCGCGCCACGATCGTCTGCAGCGCGCCGATCAGCGCGCCCAGGCCCACCACCGGATCGCGCGCCTCGTGCGGCCGCGCGCCGTGCGCGCCCGTGCCGTGCAGAATAATATGGAAGGTATCGGCCGAGGCCGCGAGCGGGCCGTCTTGCGCGACCACCTGCCCCACTTCAAACCGCCGATCGACGTGGCCGCCGAAAATCGCGCGCACGCCGTCCAACGCGCCGGTCTTGAGAATCGCGGACGCGCCCTCGCCGATTTCTTCGGCGGGCTGCAGCACCACGAGCACATCGCCGCGCGCCGGATTGCGCGCGAGCAAATGCGCCGCCGCGATCGCCCAGGTCGCGTGCACATCGTGTCCGCACGCGTGCATCACGCCGGCATTCTGCGAGGTGTATTCCAGCCCCGTCGCTTCCTGCACGGGCAGCGCATCAATGTCGCCGCGCACCGCCACCACCGGCGCCTGCGGGTCCGTACCCGCGATCCGCGCGACAATACCGGTACCCGCGACGCGCTGCACGGATTTCGGCTTCAGCGTCGCGAGTTCCGCTTCGAGTTTCTCCGCCGTGCGATGCTCTTTTAACGAGAGTTCCGGATTTTTGTGCAAATCACGACGCAACGCGATCAGGCGCTCGCGCAGCGGGGCATCGAATTGTTTGGTCACGCCATCGGGTAGGGCCATCTTCCCCTCACAGATCCTTTTTGGTGAACGACTCGGTGCGTACGCAGAGTTCCTCGATGCGTTTGCGATCGACCGTCACGCCGAGCCCCGGCTTGTCCAGCGGCACGCGCACGAATCCTTCCGCGTCCATGGTCCATTCCGGCGTCACGATGTCGCGCGTCCAGTAGCGCGCGCTCGGCGACACGTCTCCCGGCAGACTAAAATTCGGCAATGACGCCAGCGCGACGTTGTGCGCGCGCCCGATCCCGCTCTCCAGCATTCCGCCGCACCACACCGGCACGCCGTGCTTCTGGCAGAGGTCATGAATCGCGATAGACTCCGTAAATCCGCCCACGCGCCCGGCCTTGATATTCACGATGCGCCCGCTGGCGAGTTCGATCATGTTCTTTGCCTGGTCCACGCCCGTGATCGATTCGTCGAGGCAGATCGGCGTCTTCAACTCGCGCTGCAGTTTGGCGTGTTGCACCACGTCGTCCCACGCGAGCGGCTGCTCGATCATCACGAGACCGAAACCGTCCAGCGCCTTCATTACCGGCAAGTCGTCGAGTGTGTATGCGTTGTTCGCGTCCGCCATCACATGCCCATCCGGCCCGAGCGCCTCGCACACCGCGCGGATGTATTCCACATCCTTGCCCGGCTTAATCTTCACTTTAATCTTGCGATAGCCCTGCTTGTGCGCCGCGACCGCCTTCGTCGCAATCGTCGCCGGGTCTTTTTGGATGCCAAGCGAAATCCCCGTCGGGATTTTTTCGCGCGTGCCGCCAAGCAGTTTCGACAGCGGCATCTTGCGCAGCTCGGCCTCAAGCGCCCACATGCCCATCTCGACGCCCGCCTTGCTCATGTTGTGCCCGCGAAAATCAGCCTCGAGCGCGGCCTGCACGTCGCGCGCACGCTCGAAAGTTTTTCCAATCACGCGCGGCGCCACCCACTGGGGGATCATGTGCCACGCGATGTCGATGGTCTCGGGCGAATAATTCGGCATTTCGCCGGCGACCGACTCCCCCCAGCCGACCGCGCCGCTCTTGTCGATCAGCTCGATCAGCAGAATCCGGCGTTCGGTGGTCACGCCCGACGAAATAGCGAACGGCTCGACCAGCGGCAGGCGAATTTCGCGCAGAATAATTTGCTCAACGTTCAGCATTGCGAATCGATTTATCCTTTCGCCAGCACATACGCGTGGCGGTTGTCGCCAAATCTCACGAAGGTGTGAACGCGCAGGCCTCTCGCGAAGTAGTGCACGAAGGCCTCGCGCGTGCTGATGCGCCAGCGCATCCCCAGATCGCGCGACACGCGCTTAGTTTCGTTGATGGACGCCGGAATTTCCACCAGCACGGTCGCCGCATCGGGCAGCACACCCGTTAGCGGCGCAGGCACGCCGTTCTCCAGCTTGGTATTCACGATCGGCGCGTCGGCCGGTGCGACTGCCGCGGGCTCGTCTCCCCCTTGCGCCAAGGCCTCCACGCGCGGAGAATCCAGGTCCCACTGCGCCACGAAGCGATCGGTCCCCAGACCGGAATGCAGGTCGCTCCCGGTCTCGCCGTACATATTCTCGACATACTCGACCGGACGCGCGCCGAGCGCATTAATATTCAGGTTGGCGTTCAGCGACTGCAGCGGGTCGAAGGTCCAAAACATCGTCTTCACGCCCAGCTTCAGCAGTTCGGCCCGTTGGAACCATTTCAGCCGCTTACCCAGGCCGGTGCCCCGCATATCGGGCGTCACGGCCAGAATGTCTGACCAGTGGGCGGGCTGACCCCGGTGCAGGCCGGTCAGGCCGAACACACAGCCCACCATCCGGCCGTCCGGCGTGAAGGCCCCCGCCGTGATCCCGCCCACCCGCTGGGCCACTTTCAGAATGCTGAGTGGCACCGCGTCCGCGAAGTCCCGGCCCCAGGTTTCCTTCTGAATTTCGACCGCGGCGCGGTATTCGGGCAGCGTTTCAAGGTGTCGAATCGAGATTTCCATACGGTTTTGGGCCACTCCGGCGGCAAAGGATAGCAAATCGGGGCGGGCCATCCGGATCGAGCGGTCGAAATCTGTTAAAATCCGTGGCTCCCAAAACCCGGATTCGGGTTACATAGTCGCACTAAGCAAAAAAACTCCGGCTGTCCATGCGCGATCTGCTTTCCAAACTCTATAACCACACCGTCCTTGCGACGATGGTGACGGTTTTTTTCTGCCTCGCGGGCATCGTGGCCGGGTCGCAGCTCATCCGCGAAGGCATCCCCGAGATCACCGTCGACACGGTCCTCATCGAAATTACCTACCTCGGCGCGGACCCGTACGAAGTCGAAGAAGGCATTGCGCGCAAGGTGGAAGAGGCCGTCGACGGTCTCGAAGGTGTGAAACGGTTTACCACCGTCTCCATCGAAAACCGCTGCCGCGCGATGATCGAGGTGCGAGACGGCTATCCGATGCCGAAGGCGCTCGACAACATCCGCAACGCCATCGACGCCATCTCGAACTTCCCGGTCGACGCCGAAAAACCCATCATCTCGGAAATCACAATCCGCGGCGAAGTGATTTTTGTTGCCCTCTGGGGCGACATCAGCGAGCGCATCGGCAAGGAAACCGCCGAGGAAATCAAGGACGAGCTGCAGGCGCTGCCGGAAATTTCGCAGGTCTCGGTGAGCGGCGTGCGCGACTATGAAATCGCGATCGAGCTCTCTGAAGAGAAGATGCGGCAGTGGGGCCTGACCTTCGATCAGGTAAGCAACGCGCTGCGCCAGGGCAGCGTGAACCTTTCGGGCGGCAAGATTCGCACGAAGGGCGAAGAAATCGACATCAAGGCATTCGGCCGCAAGTACACCGGCGAGGAATTTTCCAAGATCGTCGTCGTCGCGAAGCCGACCGGCGAAATCATCACGCTCGATCAGATCGCCACCATCCGCGACACCTTCACCGAAGACAACATCATCGCGCGGTTCAACGGCCAGCCGGCCGTCATGATCGGTGTGTTCAAGACCGACAACGAAGACTCGATCCGCATCGCCGAAGCCACGCGGCGCTATGTAGAGCAAAAAGCCCTCACGCTGCCCGCCGGCGTGCACCTCACCGCGTGGAACGACTTCTCCCAGACCATCGATCGCCAGATCGGAATTCTCGTCGAGAACGGCCTGCAGGGTTTGTTTCTCGTCATTTTCACCATGTGGGTGTTCATGGGCTTCCGGCTGAGCTTCTGGGTGTCCATGGGCATTCCCGTGGCGATTTCCGGCGCACTGGTGTATCTGTTCCTCACCGGCGGCTCGCTGAACATGATGACCCTGCTAGCACTCATCCTCGTGATGGGTATCCTGGTCGACGACGGGATCGTGATCAGTGAATCGATCTACACGCGCCGCTGGAACGGTGAACGAGGCCTCGCCGCGGCCGTGCACGGCATTGAAGAAGTCGGTGTCCCGATCATCGCCGCCGTCGCGACCACAGTCGTCGCGTTCGTTCCGTTGTTCTTCATCCCCAGCGTGGTCGGCAAGTTTGTGGCCATCATCCCCGGTGTCGTGATTACGGCGCTGTGCACGGACATGTTCGAAGCGAGCACCTGTCTTCCGGCGCACCTCTCGCACCTGCCCGATCCGCACACCCCGCCGAAACTGCCGCGCTGGTTGCGCTTCCTGACTTTCGACTTCTATCTGCGCAAATGGATCACGGCCGGTCTGTACTGGTTCATCGACCACATGTACGTACCGTTTGTGTACCGCACCCTGCGCTATCGCTACATCGTCATCGCGGTGGGCATCGCGTTCTTCATCTTTACCTTTGTCGGCGTCGTGGGCGGAGGGTTCGTGAAGTTCGTGCTCTTTCCGTCGAGCGACAATCCCTTCCTGCAGGCCTCGGTCGAATTTCCGCAGGGTACGCCGCTTGACGTTACCGTGGACGCCCTCGCCCGCACGGAGCAGGCGCTGAACGAAGTCGAGAAGCAGGCCGAAAAAGAGGGCAACCAGCCCTTCATCAAGCATGTGTACAGCCTGATCGGCCAGGGCTCGGATCCCTTTGAACAGCGCGCTTCGGGCGGACACATCGGTGTCATTCGCGTCGAGATGACGTCCAGCGAAACGCGCACGCTTTCCGCGCGCGAGATCGTGTCGCGCTGGCAAAAGGAAACCGGCGACGTCGCCGGCGCCGTGGTACAGGCCTTCGGCACACTCGAGCAAGGTCCCCCCGGCGCGCCGATCCAGGTTTGGCTAAAGGGTAGCAATCTCGGCAGCCTCACCGCCGCGGCAGACGAGATCAAGGGGAAGCTGCGCGGCTATGGCGGTCTGTATCAGATCGAAGACGACTTCCGCGCGGGCAACCGCGAAATCAAAGTAGACCTCAAGCCCGAAGCGCGCGGTCTCGGGCTCACGCTCGACGATCTCGCGAAGCAGGTTTACTCCGGGTTCTACGGCGAGGAAGCAATCCGCATCCAGCGCGGGCGGGACGACATCCGTGTCAAGGTACGCTACCAGGAACAAGGCCGCGACACGCTGGCGGATTTGGACTCCGTGCGCATTCGCACGCCGGAAGGCAACGAAGTGCCGTTCTTCTCGCTCGCCAATGTGCGTTTCGGGCAAAGCGTGGCAAGCATCACGCGCGTCGACGGTCATCGCACCATTGCGGTTTCGGCCGAGGTGGACGAAGAACGTGCAAACGCCGAAGAAGTGCTCAACGACATGCGCGATACGTTCATGCCTACCTTCACGGCCGAGCATCCCGATGTCGAGTGGAGCTTTGAAGGTGCCAAGCAGGACAGCAACGAAGCCTTCAAGGCGCTGATTGGCGGATTCACCATCGCGATGCTCGCGATATACCTGATCGCGGCCACGACCTTCCGCTCATACCTGCAGCCGCTCGTGGTGATGACGAGCATTCCCTTCGGCATGACGGGCGCCATCTATGGACACTGGTTTATGGGAATGCCCCTGAGCATGTTCAGCGTCTTCGGCATGGTGTCGCTCGCCGGTGTTGCGGTGAATGACTCGATCGTGCTCGTTGAGGCATATAACGTGAAGCTGAGCGAGGGCCGCAGTGCGTTCGACGCACTGGCCGATGCGGGCGCGCGACGTTTCCGGTCGATCTTCCTGACTACATTCACCACGACCATCGGCACCGCGCCGCTCATCTTCGAAAAAGATCTGGCCGCGCAAGGCATGATTCCGATGGCACTCTCGATGTCGTCCGGCCTCATCGTGGCCTGCGTCGCCACACTTGTGCTGCTGCCCGCATTGTTCGCGATTGCGAACGACGCGCGCCGAATCGTGCGCTGGGCGCTGCACGGCGAATGGCCGACGCGCGAAGAGGTCGAACCAGGCTCGAAGCGCAGTGTGGATCGCTACGAGGAAGACGTGAAGGAATCGTCGGCCGAAGGCGAGCCGGCGACGGTCCTGTAAACCTCGTCAGCGCGCGCGAAACAGGAAATAGTCGTAGGCCGCGCGGCTTACTTGCGCAATCACCTTCTCCCGCTCCGGCACATCGCGCTCCGAATCTTTCACAAAGACCACAATCGCCACGTCACCGCCGTTATCCGGCAGCGTAATCACGCCCACGTCGTTCGTCGATCCACCAATCGTGCCGGTTTTGTCGGCCACCGGCGTACCGGGCGGCAATATGCCGCGGATTCGGTTCAGGCCGGTCTCGCAGGCCGTCATCGTGTCCTTCATCAGCTTCGTATTCTCGGCCGACAGCGCGTCGCCGGCCCAGATTTCCTGCAACAGGCGCGCCATGCCTTCCGGCGTCGCCGTGTCGCGCGGGTCCTTCGCGAATTTCTGGGCGGCCTTTTCGCGATGCTTGTCGTCGTTGGCACTATTGAGCTTTCCGAATTCTTCGAGTGTCGAGGTTTCGCGCGGCGGCAGCTTTTTGATGCCCACGTAGTCGCCGATAAGTTGCCGGGTCGGGCGATCCACGCGCACGCCGCGCACACCAAGCTCCGCGAGCCGCGCATTCACAGCGTCCTTGCCGCCGGCGAGTTCCAGGCATTTGTCCGTCGCGCTGTTGTCGCTGATCGTGAGCATCAGGTCGAGCAGGTTCGCGATGGAAAGCTGCACGCCCGGCTTCGTCAGGCGCTGGCTCATCATGCCGCTGCCGGGGCTAAGGTCCCCCGCTTTAATTTCGATCATCTGGTTCAGCGCGAGTTCACCCGCGTCCACGCGTTGCAGCAGTTTCGCCGCAATCGCGACCTTGTAAGTGCTGGCCATCGGATACGACTCGCCGGGATTGAGGTACGCGGATTCACCGGTACCCAGGTGCACGGCGGCTACGCCCACTTTGCCGTCGGACGATGCCGCGATCCGCGCGAACTCGCGCTCCAATGCTGCCGCACGCTCGACCGTCTGCGCATGGGCGGCAGCGGCCAAGAAACAAAAAATAAGTCCGGCGGCACGCACACGCAATCGTTTCATCGGTCTTAGTCTCCGTTTTTCTCGGCGCTGGTAGTCTCGGCCGGATCAAGCAACTCGATAATCCGCCGCACCAGGGCGCCGCAATTAAAGCCTTCTGTGTTCGCTAGAACCACGACTGTGTGGTCCGTTTCCGGATAGTACGCGAGCAGGCTCGCGAAGCCGTTTATCCCGCCGCCGTGGCTGATGATCTTGCGGCCCTCGTCCACGGAGACGCCGATGCCATAACCGTAGTTCTCGCCCGCTCCGCCCGTTTGATAGGTGTCGCCCGTAATTTGGGCGAAAGCGTCGGGCGGCGTGAGCTTTCCATCCACGAGCGCGCGCGCCCACTTCACGAGATCACCCGCCGTGCAATCCAGCGCGCCGGCGGAGAAGGGCTGCGTCATGCTGAGCGGCCCCGCGATCAAAAGTTTTTCGCCGTTGCGGCGATACCCCTGCGCGCGCACGGTCTGCGGGGTCTCGTAATCCGACTGCGTCATGCCGGCCGGACCAAACAGATTCTGCTCGACATAGCCGGAGTACGTCTGCCCGCTAAGCTTCTCGATAATCATGCCGAGCAAGTAGTAGCCCGAATTGTTGTAGTGCCACTGCGTGCCGGGATCGAAGGACAGCGGCATCGTGTCGAAGCGGGCAATCATATCCGCGTGCGTCACATCCTCGGGCATGTTGGGCAGATACGACGGCAAGTCGGTAAAACTCGGAATGCCGGAGGTGTGCTGCAGGAGATTGCGCACCGTCACCGGTTTCGGCGGCGCGGGATACTCGGGGAGGATGGTTTGAATTTCGTCTTCCAGTTTCAGTTTGCCCGCGGTCTTCAGTTGTATGATAGCCACTCCGGTAAACTGCTTCGTGATCGATCCAATGCGGTACACCGTGTCCGGCGTCGCGCGTTCCTTTTTCTCCAGGTCGGCGAAGCCGTAGCCTTCGTTCAACAGTACTTTCCCGCCATGGTCGATCGCGATCGCGAGGCCCGCCGTGCGGTTGGAATCGAGCATGCCGTCCGCGAGGCGCTTGACCTCCTTCGCAAGGTCGTCCGCCCGCGCCGGCAACGAAGCCGCCGCAAACGCGGCCACGACCGCCAGTCCCACCCCGCGCCTGACCGATTTGCCAACCATCATGTGCCACCCTCCCAAGCGGCCCGCAGTATACCCACGCTGCCACAGTCCTACCTTCCGGTAGTTTGGTATACGCCAAGATACAAAACCGTTAAAAACCGGATTTCGGCCTACGTTGTTATGCAGACCTGTCATTGCGATCTAAACCTAGCCATGCTGTATGGACTTTTTCATTAGTCGGCTTTAATTGTTCGGTATTTACCTGACAATCGCCCGCGATATCGTTGCCAGAATTTCATACAGCTATAAAACTTACGGGAGCAACGTTGCCGATCCTCACCCCATTCTATTGGCACGCGAAGTGCACAATGACGACCTTACGGTGGAGGCCGTCCGTCCGGCAGTACTCCACGGTTGCTGGAGAAGAGACTACGGCGAAAGAAACTAACTAGCTTATTCGCGCGTTTTTCATTATCCTGCAAGGTATTTCCCGCGCGCCACGCGTTGCGCTGTGCGCGGTCAACTCCGTTGCGCAGCGGCATCGTGGGCCGAGACCGGCCCACTTGAAGGGAGATCGCGTGGCTACCTCAGCGAAGAAATTATTGTCAACATCCCGTTCGAAGCGCGCACGGCATTCGGTGATGGAAAAGCGCGCGAAGGCAAAGCCGAGGCCGAAGAAGGCGAACGGAAAAGGGAAACAGTTGACGCAGTCGAAACGCAGTACGTACACCGGCCCGACGGGCCGGAAGTCTTTGGGCTTCAAATTCAGGAAGGGAAAACTAATGGCAACGACAGGCACCGACGGAATTAGCGTACGCGAAGTGGAGAATCTCGACAAGGTTAAGGAGATTCTCTTCGGCGCGGAGAAACGTGACACCGAAATGCGCCTCAAGGCTCTCGAGAAGATGTTGCGAAAAGAACTCGAGGAATTGGGTGAGCAGGTCGGGAAACGTCTCGATTCGCTCGAAGCGTATGCGAAGAAAGAGTTTAAGGCCGCGACGGACGAACTGCGCGCCGAGCAGAAGACGCGCCAGTCCACCGACGACGATCTGACGAAGAAGGTGGCCAACCTCGACGATCAGCTCAACAAGAGCCGCCGCGACCTGCGCGACGAGATCCTCGATCTGTCCAAGTCCGTCCGCGCGGAGCTGGCAACGGCTTCCACCACGCTGTCGAAGTCGCTCGCGAAGAACACCGAAGAGCTGCGCGACGAAAAGACGAGCCGTGGCGATCTGGCCGCGCTGCTGGTGGATATGGCGCTGCGCCTGAGCAAAGACGTCGAGTTGACCAAGCTGAAAAAGTAAGGCGGTATCGTGCCAGATCCGAGTACAGACGAGGCGATCGCCGATCGCACGGGCACGCCCCATGCCAACGGCAATGGCGACGACTTTGGCGCGCTGCGCCACATCCTGGTCGGCGAGGTCGAGGCGCGTCAGCGCGCCGTCGAAACACGCCTGAACGACCCCGGTGTGCGCGCGGACGAGTTGAGCCGTGTCTTGCCGGAGGCGATCGCGCGCAGCACGCGGCGCGGCACCGATCTGACGGCCGCGATCCAGCCGAACGTGGAAAAGGCGCTCGAGGCCTCGGTCCGCAAGAACTCGAAGGTGCTCGCCGATGTGATGTTCCCCGTGATGGGCCCCGCCATGCGCAAGGCCGTCGCGGAGACGCTGCGCGAACGCCTGCAGTCTTTGAACCGCGCACTGGAGCAGACCTTCTCGATGAAGGGGCTGCAGTGGCGCTTTGAGGCCGTGCGATCCGGTAAATCCTTCGCCGAGATCGCGATGCTGCACACGATGCTTTATCGCGTCGAGCAGGTGTTCCTCATTCACAACGACACCGGGCTCGTGTTGCGGCATCTGCAGCGGCCGGACATCGAAGCGCAGGACGCGGACATGGTGGCGAGCATGCTCTCCGCCATCCGCGATTTCACGCGCGACTCGTTCCGCCTCGGCGATCAGGAATCGTTGAACACGCTCGAGATGGGCGACCTGACGCTCTGGATGGAGCAGGGCCCGCGCGCGATGATCGTCGCCGTGATCCGCGGAAACGCGCCGATGGACATCCGGCACACCTTCCAGGCGGCGCTCGAACACATCGAGAGCGAGCAGGCTGATTTACTGGCGCAGTTCAACGGCGACACGGAGCCCTTCGCAGCCAGCGACCGGCACCTGGAATCCTGCCTGCTCCAGGCCGAAGCCAAAGCCGAATCCTCAAAAATGCCGCTGTATTCGCTGGCCGTAATCGCCATCGTGCTGGTGGCGATCGCGGCCTTCGTCGCCGTGCGCATGGAACGAAACCGCACGTGGCGGCTGGCACTGGAAAAAATGGACGAAGTGCCCGGAGTCACCATTACCGACATCGAAAAGCGCGGCGGAACCTACCACGTCTCCGGCTTGCGCGATCCTCTCTCGATGGATCCCGCCAGCGTGTTATCCGAGTTTGGTCTCAGCGCCAAGAAGGTCGAGATGAAATGGGAACCGTATCAGGCGCTCGCGCCGTCCCTTCAACTCGACCGCGCGACGCGCGCACTACTGCCGCCGGAATCGGTGCGACTGGAAATGGACGGCAATACGCTAAAAGCCTCGGGCCACGCCACGCGCCAGTGGATTCTGGACGCGCGGCAGATCGTGCGCGGGCTTGCGGCGATTGAGAGCTACGATGATTCCAAGCTGCAAGACGAGGACGCCGACCTCGGCGTATTCCTCGACGCGCTCGCGCAGGTGCAGGGCATCATCGTTACAAACTCCGTAAAGATCGGCGAACGCTATGTCGTATCCGGATTCCGCGATCCGCTCACGAAAGATCCCAACGCGATCTTGGCGTCGCTCAATCTGGATCCTCAAAAATTCGACCAGCGCTGGGAGGCCTATCAGGCCCTCGGCGAAGGCTTTATTCTCGAGCGCGCGCAGCAGATGCTAGAGCCGCCCGACTCCGTGACGATGACGCTGGACGGCAAGATACTCGTAGCGAAGGGCGAAGCGCCGCACGTATGGATCGTGAACGCGTACCGCAAGGCGCCGTCGATCCTTGGTCTGGAAAAGATCGACTTCACCGGCCTCATCGACTCAGAACTAAAATCGATTCGTGAATCGGTGACCAAAATCGAAGAATTCCGTGTGTATTTCAATGTGGCCACGATCGACCTCGCGGACGGGCAGGACGGAATCATCGAAAAAATCGCCGAAGAGTTGAATCGACTGCACGAGCTCGCCACTCAGGCGGCGATGGATTACACCGTGCAGTTGATGGGCCACGCGGATAGCACCGGCACCGCTGTGCGCAACATGGAACTGAGCCAGCGCCGCGCACAGCAGACGCGTGCATTGCTCGCCGGCGCCGGGATCAAAGATCCGCGCGTGCATGTGCTGGGTGTGGGCGTCGAAGCGCCGCTTCGGACGGAAGTCGATCCGTCCGATAAAGCCTTTAATCGCGCCGTGTCGTTCTACGTCGACCTGGTCGAGCTCGAGTAGGCGCGGCATGATTAAGAAAAAAATCTGCATGGTCGGCGCGTTCTCGGTGGGAAAGACGAGCCTCGTCCAGCGCTACGTAAAAAGCATCTTCTCCGACGAATACCTCACCACCGTGGGCGTCAAAATCGACAAGAAATCCCTCACCGTCGACGGACAAGACATCGAACTCCTGCTGTGGGATATTCAGGGTAAGGACGAATTGAACGACATCCGCCTGAATTATCTCAAAGGCGCCGCGGGGTTGTTGCTGGTAGTCGACGGCACGCGCGCAAGCACGCTCGACACGGCACTGGCGATAAAGGAAGCCGCGGACGCGCAGGGCACCGCGGTGCCTGCGATTGTCCTCTTCAACAAATACGATCTCGTGCGTGAGTGGGAAGTCGACGAGGCAACCATCGCCGGCGTCGGCGCGCGCGGGTTTCAGACGCTGAAAACGAGCGCGAAGGAAGGCACGGGCGTCGAAGAAGCGTTCACGACGCTCACGCGCCTGATGCTGGCATAGTCCATGGATGGACTGCCACAAGTCGTCCGCGAGTCCGTGATCGATCGCGTGCTCGCCGATCGCGCGGTGGCCTTTCTCGAAGCGGATCTCGATGGTGTGTTGATCGCTGCTGGCGGCGCACTCCCCTTTTTTGGTTTGGACACCTTTGGGCCGGGCGAGATGGTCGAGGAACATGTCGACTGCCTCGCCGGCATCGTCTCGCCCGATGCCGTGCCGATGGACCTGCCCTTCATGCAAACCGCCTCTGGCGCGACGGCGGACATTCATCTGTTTGTGCAGGGCGAGCGGATCTGGATCGTGTTTGTCGATGCGCGGCAGAAGGAATTGGCGCAACAGGGCGTTCAGCAAAAAATGAACGTGCTCAGCTTGCGACACGAGCGGCAAATCAAGATCCTCGATCAGTATTTGGGCAAGGAGGTCGCCGAGCGACTCGAAGAAGGCTTGGCGAATGTAGAAGCCTCGGGCGAACGCCGGGAACTGTCGGTGATGTTTGCCGATATCCGCGGGTTTACGACCTTCAGCGAGTCCGCGATGCCGGAGCATGTATTCGAAACGTTGAATGCCTATCTCGGCGCGATGATCCCAGCAGTGCTAAACGATCATGGGGTGCTGGACAAGATTATCGGCGACGAAATCATGGCGATCTTCGGAATGGTGCCCGCGGACGCATCCGCGCCAGTGCTCGCGGTGCGCGCGGGCCGCCGGCTGCTCAGCGAAATTCGCCATCTTAATCAGGCGCGCGAAAAAAATGGACAGCCGCTGTTGTACGTCGGTGTTGGCATCGCGACAGGGCCCGTGTCGCTGGGCGTACTTGGCAGCGCATCGCGCAAGTCCGTCACCGTCATCGGTAGCCATGTAAATCTGGCATCGCGGCTACAGGGACAGGCGAAGGCGAACCAAATGGTCGTCGATACCCCCACCCGCATCGCGCTCGGCGCCGACGGCGCGGCGTTTGTAGAGCGCAGCGTACAGCTTAAGGGATTCATCACACCCATCACCGTCCACATGCTGGAAACGGTAGACGAAGCGTAGCTCTGCCGAAACCGACTCAGCGACCGTCGTACACGATGTGCGAGAAATCCGGCGCGCGTTTTTCCAGGAAGGCGGCAACCGCCTCCTTGTTCGCCGGGCCGCCGGCCAGTCCGCCGATGATCTGGTTTTCGAGGTCGCGTGCGCGGCGGACAGCGTCCATTTGCGCGCCAAGCAACAGCTTCTTATTCGCGACCAGGGACGTGATGGGTTGCGCGGCGATTTTATCGGCGAGCGCCGTAGTCTCAGCCGCGAGTTGATCGTCGGGTACCACTTTCCACGCGATACCCAGACGCAGAGCATCGTCTGCACTGATCCAGTCGCCGGCAAAAATAAGGTGGGCGGTGTTGGCCCAGCCAATGCGCGCGGGAAACAGATAAGAGCTGCCGGCCTCGGTGCCGATGCCCAGACCGACGAAGGGCGCACGCAGTCGGGCGCTCTGCGCCATCAGCACAAGGTCGCAGTGCAGCAACATCGTGATGCCGATGCCAATTCCCATGCCGTTCACGGCGGCGATCAGCGGTTTCGGAAAGTTCTGCAGCGCGTCCATGAACGGCTGAAAACCGTGGCGCTGGCCGTCGGTGTATTGTGGCGGTTGCGCGAGCTCGGCGAGGTCCTGCCCGGCGGAGAAGGCGCGGCCGTTGCCGGTAATCACGACCACTGTCACGCGCGGGTGCTCGGCGGCTTCGCGCAGTGCGCGCGCAAGCGCATCGTACTGCGCGTCGTTGAACGCGTTGAGTTGCTTCGGCCGGTTCAGCGTCAACACGCGCACCCGGCTCCGATCCTCCACCATCACCGCGTCGTCCATGCTCATGCGAGTCCTTTCACGCGCTCGGGATGGCCGGACCACGTCCACGCCATCGTTGGCCTCGATACACCCAGCATCACGCCACCGAGAGCGGAGGCGTGCACCCACAATTGATCCGCGGACTTGCCGCCTTCGCGCCGCACGGGTCGATCGACCGTAATCCCCGCGCTGGCCATGGTTGCCGCCTGCTCGATGGCGACCATCTGGTCGGATTCCGCAAACGCCATGTAATACGAATCGCCGTTCTTCTCAAAATAGCGGTTCATCGGGGTCGCGGTCGAATTCGGACAAATTACTTCGAATCGATGAAGATCATCGTCGGAAAAGAGCGTGAGCGTACCGCTGTACCCAAACTTTTCCGAGCTGATCGGTTTAAACTGGCCATGATCGAGGGCGAATAGCGCGGCGAATTTGGCGGCAATCTCTTCGGTGTTGCGCGCGAGCAACGTAACTTCGTACAAAAAATCGATACGACCGGCGCGTGGCCGATCCTGCTCCTCGCTCAGCACGATCGGCGCATACGCGCCGATGACGGTTGCAAGGTTCACGTGCGCCTGCCCTGCTTCGATCTCCGGCATAAGGTGGTGCGCACGCAGACGCGCGATGACGCGTGGCAGATCCGGCGTGGCCACGCCCGCCGCATACAAATGCGCGCGGCCGCGGCGCTCGAGCGCCTTCGCGACCGGTCCAGCGCCGTCCGGCTCCAGAAACTCGACCTCGGAGGACCCAAGCCGATACACGCTGCGCCGGGCGGCGAGAACCTTGGAGCGTTCCGTGCGATCGTGTTGTGCCCCGAGCAGTTTCACCCAGCCGGCAGTCGTGTGACCCGTATTGGGCGTAGCAATCTGAATGCGATCAATTCGTGTGAGCATGGGCGGCAGAGTACCGTGACGCAGCGAGGAAAAGAAAGCTGATGACGCTCAGACGGAAACGGAATTGCGGAAATGGTCAGGGCGCGCCGGCGGCGTCGGCAGCGGCCGTCGCGGCAGCAACCTGTACCGGCGCGGCGGGTGCGGGATTCGTCGTGAGCGTGGCGAGGCGCGCGGCGTCGGCGAGGTTCCACACCGCGACATTGCCGGTCCATGCGCCCGTCACGGCGACAGCGCCGCCTTTGCCGAAGGCCGTCTGATACGCCCAGTCGCCGACGGACTCAAACTTGGCGATTTCCTTGCCTTCCATGCTGAAGCGCTTGGTGAGGCCGTCCGTGCCGCTGGTGAGCAGTTCGTTCGTCTTGCTGATATCGACGGAGAACACGGCGCCCGCATGCGCGTCGAAATTCCGAATCGCGCGATAGCCCCACGTGTCCCACAGGAACACCTTGCCTTCACCGCCCGCCGACGCGAGGATGGTCGAATCGAGCGTGAACGCGAGTTCGTTCACCGAGCCCGTGTGTCCGCGCAGCGCCTCCACCGGGCGGCCGTTCGCCGCCTGCCACAAGAACAGATTGCCGCCGCGGTCGCCCGTCGCAAGCAGTTCGCCGTCGGGTGAGAACTTCACGCTCATCACCCAATCCGTGTGCTGGCCGCATTCGTAGAGCAGCGAACCATCCGCCGTGGAGTACACGCGCGCTTTGCGGTCGGGACCGCCGAGCGCAATCATGCGGTGATCGGGGCTGATGTCGCCCGCGAGAATCGTGTCGTAGCCGCGGCCATAAGTGCCGACGCGCTCGCCCTTGCGGATATCCCACACCACGGCACTGGCGGCGGCGCCTTCTTGTCCGCCGGCCGCGAGCAACAACTGGCCGTTGAAGCTGAACGTCATCGAGAAGATATCGCCTTCCGGGAAGGGCAGCGCGCCCATCAGCGCGAACGTATCGAGGTTATAAATCAGCGCCTGGCGGTCGCCGGCCACCGCCACGAGCGGCGCCGTCGGACTCGCGGCGAGCGCGCGTGCGACCGTCGGGCGCGGATGAGGCGCGGTGGCTGCGGCGAGCGCGACCTCCGGCATCGGGGGCGGACCATCGAGACTCGCGGCCACGAAAATTTCCTGCGGCGCCTTCGGCGTGGTTGCCTTCGCGAGCATCACCTTGCTGCCCGGGTCGCGCGGCGCGCCAGCGGCGATCCACGCGCGGATGAGATCGATCGTGGCGTCGTCGAGCGGTTCGCCCTTCGGCGGCATGATCGGTTCCATGTCGAGTTGGATCAGTTTCACCAGGCGGCTGCCATCCGGATCGCCCGGCGAAATCACCTGGCCAGAACTGCCGCCTTCCATCGCATGGTTGAAGGTCGCCAGCGAGAGGCCGCCGCGGCGCTTGCCTTCTTCGTGGCAGCTCAGGCACTTCTGTTCAAAAATCGGGAAGATGTCGTTCGTGAAGGTAACCTTCGGACCCTCGGTCGCCATCGCCGGCGTGGCTTCCGTGCCCGGCGCCGCGGCCGCCATGGAGGCCGGCGCGGCTTCCGGTTTCGGCAACAAGGCTTCGATCGGACCGAGTGTCTTGCGCAAGGCCTCGATTTTCGCTTCGGCTTCGGTCTGCTGCGTACGCAACGCGGCGGATTCCGCGGTGAGCGCGTCGGCCTTTGCCTTCATCGCATCGAGCGTAGCGCGTATCGCGGCCGGATCGGATTTCAGCAATTGATCGAAGACGGCATCGGGCGTCGGCGCAGCGGCCTCGCCCTCGGCGCGCGCAAACGAAGCGCACGACAAAACGGCCATCACCGACAAGACCGAGAACAATTTCCGGCCGAGTCCGGTGCGCGCTGCGTTATGGCTTCGATCAAACACTGAACAGCATCCTCAATGATTTACGGATTCGCAGGTGTTGCGGGAGCCGCTTCCGCCGGAGCAGGTGCCGGGGCGGGTGCAGCTTCGGCGGGTGCCGGCGCTGCCGCGGCCATCTCGGCCGGAGCCGGAGCCGGGGCCGCAGCCGCTTCCGCCGGAGCGGGCGCTGGCGCAGGTGCGGCTTCCGCAGGCGCCGGAGCAGCGGGAGCCGGCGGCGCGCTCATCGCGGCGAGATCGGTCGTAAATTTTTCGACCGCCGCAATGCGCGCACGCAACGCATTCGCTTCGGCATCTTTCTGATCGGCCTGCGTGCGTAGGTCGGTCGCCTGTTTCACGAGGTCGCCCTCGGCGGCTTTCAGTTCCTTCACGCGCGCGAGCAGCGCATCGGGCCCTACGGCCGCCATCTGTTCAATCACGGCATTCACATCGGGCGGCGGAGGCGCGTCCTGCGTCCACGCAAGCGGAGCCGCCAGAAGCGCGGCGGCGATGAGCATCTTTTTCATTGATCTCTATCCTTTCAATCAGTGATTAAACACGAATTCCTTGGAATTGAGCACGCTCCAGTATACGTCCTCGAGCGCGGCGCGCCGGTCGGGCGCGTTGTTCACATACGTGGTGAGCTGCGTCATTTCCTCAGGCAACGGCGAACGCGACAGCGCGGCCGTGTACAAATCTTCCACCGCTTGCTCGACCGGCGCCTCGGCCGTGATGGCCTTGTCCATGCGGCCCGACGGCGTCTGGATCGCGCGCGTCATGGTGTCGCCGTTGATCAAGTGCAGCGCCTGCGCAAGCGTCGGATTATCGCGGCGCTCACACGAACACGCCGTGTCGCGCGCGGGCCGGCCGAACACTTCGAGGAAGTAGTTTCCGCTCGGACCATCGGCCACTTGCGCGGCACGCGCACCAAGCGGCAGCGACGCAAACTTCACCTGGCCGCCGGTCACTTGCGAGATCGCGTCCAGCAACATTTCCGACGGCAGGCGGCGAACTTTCGCGTACGCGAAATTGCGGGTATCGGTCGCGGATTCCGCGGGCGCGCGCGTGGACATCTGGTAGGTGTTCGAGGTGCAGATGTCGCGAATCAATTTGCGCAGGTCGTAGTTGTAACTCACGAGGCGCTTGCCGAGTTCGTCCAGCAACTGCGGGTTGCTCGGCGGATTGCTCACGCGCACATCATCGACCGGATCGATAATGCCTTGACCGAAGAAATGCTGCCACACGCGATTGGCAACGTTCTTCGCGAACCACGGGTTCTCGCCCGAGGTCAGCCATTCGGCGAGCACTGCGCGGCGGTCGCGGCCGGCGAGATCCGGCGTGACGCCACCGAGGAATTTCGGCGCCATCACCTTGCCGTCGCGGAGATTCTTCACATCGCCGCCGCCGCTGTTGTACACGACGATCTCGCGCGGATCGCTCGAGGTTTTCTTGCCGATCTGCGCGAAGAACGCGGCGAAGGAGTAATAGTCGTCCATCGTCCAGCGTTCGAACGGATGGTTGTGGCACTGCGCGCATTTGATCTGGATGCCCATGAAGACCTGCGCGACGTTCTCGGCCATCATGGTCGGTTCGTTTTCAACGACGTAGAAGTTCGACGCCGGCTCGGTGAAGTTACCGCCGGTCGCGGTGAGCAACTGCGCCGCGAGCTCGTTCATCGGCTTGTTCTCGCGGATCGACGCGCGGAGCCAGTCGTTGTACCGGTGCATGGCCTTGCGATCGAGCGTGATCGACGATTTCACGCGCAGAATTTCGGCCCACTTCATCGCCCATAGGTCGGCGAACTCGGGCCGCGTGAGCAGTTTGTCGACCAGCGCGGTGCGTTTGTCCGGCGCGGCATCCGCGAGGAAGGACTCGGTCTCTTCGACCGTCGGCAGCACACCGAGCACGTCGAGATACACGCGACGCACGAAGACTTCGTCGTCGGCCGGAGCCGCGGCCGTAATGCGCAGCTTCTTGTGCTTGGCGTAGATCATCTCGTCGACGAAGTTCGACGGCGGAAGCGGCGGCTCGCGGTTCGGCTCGCCTTTCGGAATGCAGATAACCTGCGAGACAACGGCAAAGGTACCGTAGCGCGCCATCAAGTAGGCCTCGCCGCGGCGGCCTGCCTTCGCGAGTCCCGTGCTATCCAGGTGCACGATGCTGTCGTCGACGCTGCTGAGAATCGCAAGATCGGTCACGTCGCGATCGGTGCCATCAGCGTAGGACGCGCGCACGACGAACTGCTGCAGCGCGCCTTCTCCCTCGAGCACGGCTTCGTTCGGCAGAATTTCGATGCCTGTCAGCGCTGGCTGCGGAATGCCCGGATCGATCTGCGCGCCTTCGGCGATCCAGCGCTTAATCTGCGCGTACAGCATGCTGTCCGCCTCAAACAGCTTGCCGCCTTCGTGGTCCACGGCGCCGGTCGGCTTGAGCAGCATCAGGCTCTCGTCCGGAATCGCGACATTGATGCGGCGGCTGAACTGTTCGCGCGTGAGCGCGTTGAAGTCATGCCCGGGGTCATAGCCGAACAGCGTCAGGTGAAAACCATTCTTACCGCGCGCGCTACCGTGGCACGCGCCGGTGTTGCAGCCGGCCTTCATGAGCGCCGGTTCGAGGTCGTTGAAAAAACTCATCGGCGGATTCACGGCAGAGTTCGCGACGTGTAGCGGCATCGTCACCGTCATGCCGTTGTAGGTCATCGTGATCTGGCCATCGCCATCCGCCAAAGGCACGAACTTGCCACCCTCCCACTTCGCCAGCGTCGCCGGTTCAATGGCCACCGTCGCCTGCGCCGTCACGTCGAGGCTCACGCCATCGTCTTGCGTGAACACGGCCGCCGCGCGCTGCGGATCGCGTGCGGACTCGAGCGCGATGCGTGGCGGATACACGGCAAAACCAACCGCGTGCGCGATCCCCGAAGGAAGCAGCGCGAGCGCGGCGATCAGGATGGCGGCGAGCGATATGCAGCGTTTCATGTCTCGTGTCGTCTCCATCAATTCGTGGCCGGGAAGCGTGTCTTGCGCGCGGGCGCGGCCTCTTGTCCTGCCGCCGGCGGCGGAGGCGGTGGCGGCGCGGCCGCTTGCAGCTCAGGCGGCAACGGCTTAAACAATTTCAGTTGGGCGCCACCCATCGCGCAGATGGTTTCTTCGCCCTCAATGGTGATCTTCGTCTGGTAAACAAATGGACCGTGCTTGCCTTCGGGCGCGTCGGCCGCAATTACAACGGGGAACGTCAGCTCAGTCGTCGCGGCGGTCAGCGGCTGCGCCTCGGCGGTAATGCCCTTGGGCATGCCGAGCATTTCCATGCTGAACTGTCCCTCAAAGGGTTTCGCCACAGTGACCTTCACCGGCCACGAAACCGACGCGCCAAGTTCGCCCTGTGTCTCGACCACTTCAGTCGCGAGCCAGGGCTCTTCGACGGTAATTTTCGCGAACGGCGTTGCGACCTTGTATCCGGCGGCTTCACCAACCACGAGCAGCGGGAACTCGCCGCGCGGCGCATCGCCGCGCACTTCGAGGCGAATCTGCGTTTCATTCTGGCCTTCGGCAATCGTCGCGCCCGGCACGCCACAGCCGGTCGGCAACCACGGCGCGCCAATCTGAATCGGCGCGGTGAACCCGTCCTTGCGCGTGGCGACGACGCGCAAATAACGCGAGCCGTTCACCGGCATCGGCACCTTCGGCTGCGGAATTTCGAGCGTGAAGGGCGCGTCCTCGGTCACTGCCAGCGCAACACGATCGGGCTGATAGAAATCGAATACGGTCTGGTTGTTGCCGAGGATCAGACGAATGTTGTGATCGAAGCGGCCTTTGATGACGGCCTCGCCGTTTTTCCAGCGGCCGATCATGTCGGCGAGCGCGCCAGCGGGCGCGGCTTCGGCGTTCGCGTGGAACAGCACGGGGAGCTGCGTCTGGCCCGCGGGGATCTGACCAAACTCGGCCGTGACGCCCGGCGGCAGATCGCGGAACTCGACATCGATCGGCCCGTCGAAATTCACGCGGGTAACGTTGAACAGACCGAAGGCGTGGTTCGCACGCGCAACAGCAATCATGCCGGGCTCGTTGTTCAGCAACGCCAGCGACAGCTTCACCGGCGGCGGATTCATTTCAACGCGGTAGGCGAAGGTCGCTCCACCGTGCCCGAGATGATCGCGCACGCGCAGTGTGTAGCGGCCATCGGCGGGCAGGGTTATGCGGCCCGCACTGTCAGGACCCGCCGCGTCGTCGTTGCCGAAGATACCGCCGCCGTCGGCGTTGAACACTTCTAACACACTGTCGAGCGGCGAACCCATCTCGCGGGCCCACACGCGCAGGTCGAACACTTGATCCTTCTTACCGTCGAACGCGAACCAGTCTTCGTCCCCTTTCTCGCCAATCACGCCGTCGAAGGCACCGGGCCCCTGGCCCGCGGTCGCCGTTTCGCGCGTGTTGTTCGGCTCGACCTCGAGCGCGTCCGGCAGGTCCGACGCGCGAAATGCCACCGGCGTCGGCGCGAAGCCCTTGTCGCTCGCGGCAACGACCGTCGCGGTGTAATTTAGAGTTGAGGCAACCGTCACTTCTCCGGCCGTCAGTTCAGGATCACCGAGCCAGGTGACTTTCGCCGGGGCACCCGGCGCGCCACCCATCGGCGTCACCGCGAGGGGACGTGGGAATTGGCCAATGTGCAGGCGATACTCGTATCCATTGCTGCCGCCGTAGGCCGCTTCGCTGATCGCGACCATATATTTGCCGGCTTCCGGCGCGACGTAGACAAATGCGGGATCCTGACGCATCGCGGCGGTGTCGTCTTCAGAAACCACTTCCCCGCCGGACGGCGCGAAGAGGCGTAGCTTCGCATCGAACAACTCATGACCCAACCGAATCGCTTCGACTTCGGCCGCAATCTTCTGGCCGGCGGCGAGTTCAACCGCGAAGTAGTCCACATCTTCTGGCGGGATGACACCGTTAATCGTGGTGCCCATCGTGATCGCTTGCGCGGTCGCCGCATCGCTGTTCGGCTCGGCCTCGACAATTTCCGGCAACGCGCCGACGCTAAAAATAAACACGTTCGAGAGACCGCTCTTCGTGCGCACGCGCACCGCATGCCGGCCGAGCGGCGCATCGGGCGCAATCGTCACAGTGCATTTAAATTCGTTGTCCGCCGCGGCGACGACTTGCTTAAACGTGATCCCCGGCGTGTGCCACAGCAGATCGATCGAGTCGGCAAGGTTTGTGCCGAGAAAGCGAAGCTCAACATCGGTGCCGCGTTGTCCGCCGCGTGGAAGAATATTGCCCAGCGTCGGCGACGCCGCCTGTGCGGCCATCGCCAACAGACACACGCCTGCCACGGCGGCCAGAATGACGGCGCGTGTGGCGGGCGACTGCGGCTGACGCATGGCGAGACCTTTCAACTTCAACTACGCGAGCAAGTCGTACAGCACCGACCCGCCGTTCACGATTTCCAGCGGACGGTTGCCGGGACTCATCAGTTCGCGCTCGGGGTTGACGCCCAGCAGCGTGAAGATTGTGGACGCAAGGTCTTCCGGGCTCACCGGATCGCGCGCAGGTTCACCGCCGCGGGCATCGGTCAGGCCCCAGATCGTGCCGCCCTTCGTGCCGCCACCGGCCAGCGCCACGCTGAACGCCTTGGGCCAGTGGTCGCGGCCGCCGTCTTTGTTGATCTTCACGGTGCGGCCGAATTCGGTCACCATCACGACGAGCGTGCGCTGCAGCAGGCCGCGGCGATCAAGGTCGCGGACCAGCGTCGCGAGGCCCTGGTCCACGGCCGGCAACTGGTTGCGCATTGCGTCGCGGATATTGAAGTGCATGTCCCAGCCGCCGTCAATCACCGTGACAAAGCGCGCGCCGGCTTCGACCAGGCGCCGTGACAACAGCAGGCGCTGGCCAAAATTCGTGCGGCCGTATTCGTTGCGGATTTCTTCGGTCTCGGCGGAAACGTTGAACGCTTCGCGGGCCGACTGCGACGAGATCAACGAGTATGCGCGCTGGTAGTACGAGTCCATCGCCGAGAGCACGTCGCTCGCTTCGAGTTCGGAGAAGTGATGGTCGACCGTCGAGAGCAGCGACTTGCGGCGCTCCATGCGATCCGCATCGACGCCCGCCGGCAAGTTCAAATCGCGTACCTGGAAATTCTGATCCTGCGGTTCGCCCGCGACGCTGAACGGACCGTACGCGGAACTGAGGTAACCCGACTGCAGGAAAGGATCGTTCGCGTTCGGAATGGTGATGTACGCGGGCAAGTCCTTGCGCGGGCCATACTCGTGGCTGATCACCGAACCCATGCTCGGAAACTGAATCGCCGGACTCGGGCGATAGCCCGTGAGCATGTTGTGCGTACCGCGTTCGTGCGCCGCTTCGCCGTGCGTCATCGAGCGGATGACGGTCATCTTGTCCGCCACCTGCGCGAGGTTGCCGAACAGGCCGCCAAACTGGTCGCCGGTATTTGTGTTTACCGTGCCCAATTCACCGCGGTACTCGAGCGGCGCAAACGGTTTCGGGTCGAAGGTTTCCAGGTGACTCATGCCGCCGGCCATGAAAATGAAAATGACCGAATCGGCTTTCGCCGGCGGATCGCCAGCGCCCGGTTCGGTCGAGGCCATCGCTTGCATGGTGAAGTAGTCGCCGAGGGTCAGCCCCAAGCCGGAAATCACGCCGACTTTGAGGAAATCACGCCGGTTCAATGGTCCCGGACATCTGCAGTTCGCGCCGTGAAGAATCATTACTGCGTCTCCCGTGGTCCCCGCCCAAAGGCGAGCTTCCGCTCAATAGAATAAAGGGCGTTTTACTGAGAATCCACCCTTTACTATATATTATGGACTAAAAACTGCGAATTCTGCGCATGCCGTCGATTTAGAGGTCAGTAATAACGCAACCGCCGACCAAATCCGGCTGTTCCCCCTACCCCAAAACCGAAGCACCCCAAGCTGCCTCGTCGTTCGAAATCCGCGCAGGACCCGTCTGCGCGCCGAACCAGTGTCGCGGCCCCATGCCCGCAGCGATCAACCACGCACCGTTGCAGCCGAGAATCACCTGACACCGTAAATAGTTCCATCGTTTAAGATCGAACGGCGGCGCTTAAACTCTCGGCACAGCGTAGTGCACGCCGCGATCGGATCGGTTTCGAAATCGCGGAACGTATCAGCTAACGAGGCGCGCGAACTCTTCGCGGAATAGTTCGATCAATCGCGCCGCACCCGCGGACATCGGTGGCGTAGTCCTGCGCACAATCGCGATACGGTTCTTCGGCGGCGCGACATCGGTATCGATCAGCGCGATGGCGCCAGCATTCACGGCGTCGCGGATGAATCGCTCGCCGGTGTATCCGATGCAATCGGTGTGCGTGGCGAGTTCGCGCAATATGGATCCGTTGTCGCACATCACCGATAGCGGCTCCTCCGGCACGATCTGATTGGGCCCCGCGCCGAGGCGCTTTATATCCATCAGCCACTTGCGAAAATGCAGCGGGGGCGTCGTACTCACGATGGGATATTCGGTCAACGCGCGCGCATCGATGGGCGATCGCGACAACAGCGGATGCCCTGGCCGGCATACCCAGCGCAAGTGCGGCACTGTCATTTCTTCGATGTGCACGTCGTCGCGAAACACGGCGTCGGCGATGTCCGCGATATAAAAGTCCAGGTGCTCGCGGCGAAGCAAGGGCACAAACTGGTCATACGCCGCGATGGTGATGTCGATGCGCGCACGGGGACGTTCGCGCATGTAGCGCGCCACCGCCGTCCGGCCCGCCATCTCGGCCACATAGGGGCCGAGGCCAATCCGCACGCAGGCATTGATCCCTTCCGAGATCAGGGTGACCTGCCGGGGAATTTCCTCGACATCGTGGATGATTTTTTCGGCCCGGCGCATGATGACTTCGCCGATTTCCGTCAACCGGCTGCGGCCGTCAGACCAGTCCACCAGCGGCGCGCCATAGGTGCGTTCCAGGCGTTTCAGGCACTTGGAAAGGGCCGGTTGGCTGACCCCCAGCGATTCCCCGGCCGCACTGAGCGATTCATGCTCGGCAATGGCGCAAAGGTAGCGCAAATCCTGCAGCGAAACGTCCATAGGGCACAGTATACCGGTATCGGTCGGCGACTGCCGTCTTTTAGGGCAGGCCGCCGGCACCGTGGGAACGTGCCGGATACTCCGGGTCAAAAAAGTACCGGAAAACTGACGCCAGAAAGGACTTGATCCGCAGCATTCGTATATGTCGTAATGTCCGCGTATGCTTTTCGCCTGATCCGGCAATTCCGCTGGATAGTGCGATGGCGAAGAAAAAGAACGAAAGGGGAAGAGACATGCGGGCACTCTTGGCTGCGCTCATGCTGGCGCTCACGGTCACGATGATTGGCTGCGCGCCGAAGGAAGAGGCTCCGGCGGAAGGCTCTGCTGCGCCGGCTGCTGAAGCTCCGGCCGAAGGCGGCAAGTAATCGCCGCACCGTTTTGTCCTGAAATTTTCAGAGACAACGGCCCGCCCGGCCCCGGCGTTCGCGTCGAGGCCGGGCGGTTTCTTTTTGGTGCGCTGTTAACACACGAAGGACGATCGTGATGCCCATGCTCTTCGACGCGCCGAGCAATGTGAAAGATCTCCGCAATCGTGTGCTCGAATTCATCGAGCAAAAAATTTATCCGGTCGAGCATGAATTGGATGCATGCGATCGCGATCGATTGATGCCGCGGCTGAAATCACTCGGCGCGGAAGCCAAGCGCGAGGGCTTGTGGGCGCTCGGGCATCCGAAAGAAATCGGCGGACAGGGCCTGCCGTTCATGGACTACGTGTACGTGAACGAGATCGTCGGTCGATCGGAATACGCGATGGTCGCGCTCGGCACGCACTCGCTGCAAGATTCGATCATGCTAAATCTGTACGCGAATCCCGCATGGCGCCAAAAATATCTGCGCCCTCTGGTCGATGGCGACGTCTACCCCAGCTTTGCAATGACCGAACCCGACGTGGCCAGTTCCGATCCGACACAACTGCGCACGCACGCCGACCTGGACGGCGATCATTGGGTCATCAACGGCCGCAAATGGTTCACAACCGGAGCAGATCGCGCCGCGTATACCACCGTCATGTGCCGCACCGAGCCGGGCGTCGACGGCCACGCGGCCTACAGCATGATCATTGTCCCCACCGACACCCCCGGCTACCGCATTGTGCGCGATACGCCCGTGCTTGGGCTGGACGGCGGACACTGTGAAGTGGCGTATGAAAATGTCCGCGTGCCGAAGGAAAATCTGCTCGGGCCGCGCGGTGAAGGTTTCCTGATCGCGCAGCGCCGCCTCGGACCCGGCCGTATTTTCCACTGCATGCGCTGGCTCGGCCAGGCGCAGCGCGCGTTTGATTTAATGTGCAAACGCGCGAACGAGCGCATCGCCTTTGGCACCACGCTGGCCGAAAAGCAATCGATACAGAACATGGTTTTCGACAGCGCCGCCGAAATCCAGGCCTCGCGCCTGCTTACGCTTGATGCCGCCCACAAGCTCGATCAGGGCGATCCCGCCCGTATCGAAATAGGACGCATTAAGGTCGTCGGCGCGCAAATGTTACATAACACGATTGATCGCGCGATTCAGGTCTTCGGCGCCCGAGGCCTCACACCCGATACCCCGCTGGACCGCATGTATCGACACGCCCGCGCCGGCCGGATCTACGATGGACCGGATGAAGTGCACAAATGGTCTGTTGCGCGGCAAATATTAAAACAGTATCGTTGAGGTTCTCGGGGGGCACCGGGGATCCTCACCTCTCCAGGCGGAAAAGAAATAGTAGCGTTACGGCATATTTCTTACCGCTGTTCATGTTTCGCCTCTCGACCGGGGAAAGTGTATGTCCGTCGCGCAGAGGCAATCGTGGACCGACTCACAGCGCAGCAGCGTCCCCATTGCAGTCGGCAATGATAATCTCGAACAGGCGCTTTCCAATGTCGGCATATTCTCCGCGCCGCGATCCAAAACGCGTTTTATTATTCCGGGAATTTTGACCGCGCATTTCGCCGTGGCCGTGTGGTTGTGCGCCACGTTTAACGTCTGGGTCGATGAGTACTACTCGATGCAAACGACCTCGCGCGACTTTTCGTACGCAGTCTCGCAGGCCGTCAACTTCGAAGAACAGCCACCGTTCTATTTCATGACGCTGTGGGCGTGGCGACAGATCAGCGAAAGTGTGTTCTGGGGCCGGGCACTCTCCGCCGTGTGCGTAATCGGCTTTCTCGCTGCAACATGGCGCACCGTCATCCGAGTATTGCCGGGAATTCATCCGGCGTGGATCATCACGCCGATGGCGCTCAATCCCGTAATCCTCTATGCCGCCACCGAGATGCGTGTCGCCGGCCTGACTCTGCTGCTATCTGGATTGCTCATGTGGTGCTTCTTCGCGGGTTTTGCGACTTCCACACCAAAGCGTTCTGCGATAGCGGCATACGGCGTTATCAGTGTTCTCGCCCTCTATACCCACTATTACCTCGGCTTTCTGCTGGTCGGGAATGGCGTGGCCCTCCTGGTTACGCGGCGTTGGCGATCGATTGCCCTTTACTACGGAATCATGGGACTCGTTGCGCTGGCATATATGCCCATGTTTCTCTCGTTGGACCATCAGGCGGATGGTTTCGCGCAGCGCACCCCGTTTGAAATTAGCTATTTCGCCGGGATACGCGTGCTTATCGAGCGCGTTCAAAATTATCTCTGGCCCGCCATGGGTTTGCACCTCGACGGCTGGCGCCGTTGGATGATCGCCGGCTCGATACTCATCGGCGCGGTTGTGGCCGTCGGCCGTCGGCGGCGCCAGGCGGGACAGTTCTGGATCATCTTGTTTGCCGTCGTCACGGCGACCGGCTTTGGCTTGGCGCTCGCGGCGTCCCGATTTGGCTGGCAGTCCATGCTTGAGCGCCACGCCCTCCCTGTCTTACTGCCGGGGTTCCTCTGCTTCTACGGAATCTTCGCCCTGTACCAAGAGCCTGTGCGGCGCCGAATGTTGATGGTGTGGACGACCGGCGTCGTCATCGTCAGCATCTTGTCGCTCCACGCCGTGTTCAATACGCTGGCGAAATCGGGCGACTGGAAACGCATTGCCGAATACATCGAAGCGAATGAACGGCCCAACGAAGCGATTTTGATCTTCCCGGCCGACGCGTACTACTCCTTCAAATACCACTACCGCGGCAAAAGCGAAGTCCTCGCCATTCCGCGGCCGGACCAGTTTCTCCGCTACAATCACCCGGACGACACACTGAAGCACGATAGCGAAATTGTCGCCGCGCTGAATGGCGCTGCATATGATCCTGCATCCATTTGGGTGCTCGTCAATTGCAACCCGGCCGACTGCGGCTACCTGGGCGTGGACTACAACCTGAAGACACTCGAACATTTCCTGGCCGAGAACTACGCCATGGACAAATCCCACGAGTACTTCGGCGCGTCGCTACGCCACGGTTCGCCCTCGGTCCATCTCGCGAACAAATAGCGAGACCGAAATTGTTTTCGCGCAACGTCGAGCACGCGCCGCCCGCGTTTTGTCGCCGCATGTTTGTGCAATAGAATGCGTGTTCCGTTCAATCCTGCGGTGGATGCCCATGGCGAGCACCCCAGAAAACCAAGTTACAGAAACCGGTACCGCGGCGCCGGATTCAGAACTGTCGCAGCGCCCCTTTTTGCGCCACCTGGAACGAATCGGCGCGCGGATTAAACCGTGGCTGCCCGTAGCCTCAGCGCTTATTTTCGCAGGGGCTTTATGGGGACTCGATCGCCTGCTCCATGAATTTCACTGGCACGATGTCCGCCTCGCGTTCCACCGTATCCCCGCGGTACGCGTACTCGCCGCCATAGGGTTCGCCGTGCTGAGCTATATCGCTCTCTCGGGTTACGACGCCCTCGCGCTGCGCGCCATCGGCCGCAAGGTGCGCTATACGAAATCTACCGTCGTCGCATGGATGGCGTTTGCGTTGTCGAACGTCATCACGCCGTCCTTTCTCAGTGGCGGCGCGGTACGGTATCGGGCCTACACCGCGCTAGGGATTGAGGCCATCGACATTGCCCGGGTCATCGGTATTTGTTCGCTCGTGGGCGGGATGGGCCTGTGCATGGTCAGCGGCTTTGGTTTATTTTTTTCGCCGCAGGCCCTCGAAGGAAACCCCTACGTATCACCGGCCCTGGCGCAACTGATTGGTGCGCTGTTGTTTTTGGTTCCGATTGTATTCGTGGCGCTCTCCGCCGTGGCACACCGCTCTCGGGCAAGCTGGGCAAAGCGCTGGCCCGTTCCCAATGTTTGGATCGCCATGGGCCAGATCGCCGTCGCCACGGTGGACTTCACCTGCTCGGCCGCCGTGCTGTACGTGCTGCTTCCCGAGCACGCCATCTCCTTCTCCGGTTTCCTCGGCATCTATGGTGCCGCCCTGGTCATCGGCCTGATCAGCTACGTGCCCGGCGGACTCGGCGTCTTCGAAGGTGTGTTTCTTGCCACTACCGTCCACTGCATTCCCACGGATGCCGCCCTGGGCGCACTCCTCGTCTATCGCGTCATCTACTACGTCGCCCCGCTCGCCCTCGTGGTCATTGGCTTCAGCACCTCGGAGCTGGTTTCCGGGCGTGCCCGCGCGCTGAAAGCCACCGCCGGGTTGCTGCAAGCCGTCATGCCGCTGGCGCCGCGCTTCTTTAGCTTATGCAGCGCACTCGCCGGCGTCGTGCTACTGCTTTCTTCCGCAACGCCCGCGCTCGAGTCCCGCATCAAAATAATGGAATCGATCCTGCCCTTGCCCGTCGTCGAGCTGTCGCATTTCCTCGCAAGCATCGCCGGAGTGCTCCTGCTCGTACTGGCGCGCAGCCTGCAGCGCCGGGTCGACGCGGCCTACTGGGCCAGCCTCGTCCTGCTCGCGCTCGGCGCCGTCTTCTCGTTGCTCAAAGGCCTCGACTACGAGGAAGCCATCGTCCTGGGCGTCCTCTTCGTGGCCTTCGTCCCCACCCGCAAGGAGTTCTACCGCCGGGCGTCGTTTTTCGCGCCGCAGCCGAGCGTGGCCTGGATCAGCATGACCCTTATCGCCGTAACGTGTTCCGTGTGGCTTGGCCTGTTTGCCTTCAAACACGTCGAATATCGCAACGAACTGTGGTGGCACTTCAGCCATCATGGCGACGCCTCGCGTTTCCTGCGCAGCACTATCGGCATCCTGGTCACAGGGCTCGTCGTCTCGCTTTCGCGGCTCTTCGCACCCCGGCCCCCCACGCCGCACCTGCCCACCGACACGGAAATGGACAGTGTCGGCCAAATCGTCCGCACGTGCCCGTCGACCAACGCCAATCTCGTGTTGTTGCGCGACAAATCCATCCTCCTCGACCGTACCGAACGCGCGTTCGTCATGTACCGCGTCCACGGGCGTAGCTGGATCGCCATGAATGGGCCGTTTGGCGATCCAGAGAAGACGACAGAATTAATCTGGGAATTCCGCGAGCAGGCCGAGCGCAGCGGCGGTTTCGCGTCTTTCTATCAGGTGCGCGCGGAGGACGTTCACGACTATGTCGATGCAGGGTTCTCGATACTGAAACTCGGCGAGGAGGCGCGCGTTCATTTGCCGTCGTTCTCGCTCGCCGGCGGCGCCATGCGCGAGGAGCGCTACATTTACAACAAGCTGATCAAGGAAAACGTTACGTTCCGTGTCGCGCCCGTTGAGGAAATCCCTGCATTGCTGCCGAAGTTGCGCGCCGTGTCCGACGAGTGGCTGGCTGCCAAAAACGCCGACGAAAAAGGATTCAGTCTCGGATTTTTCGATGACGCCTATGTCCTGCGCTACCCGCAGGCCATCGTCGAAGTAAATGGTCAGATTGTCGCCTTTGCGAACCTCTGGCTCGGGTGCGACAAGCAGGAACTCTCCATCGACCTCATGCGCCACGGCACATCGGCCCCCAAGGGCGTCATGGATTTTCTCTTCGCCGGCATCATGCTCTGGGCCAAGGAGCAGGGTTATCAGTGGTTTGTCCTCGGCATGGCGCCGCTCGCCGGGCTCACGCCGCGGCCCAGTTCCCCGCTCTGGAACCGCGTCGCCGATCTGCTCTACCGGCACGGCGAGCACTTCTACAACTTCAAGGGGCTCTACCGCTTCAAGGACAAGTGGAACCCCATCTGGGAACCGCGTTATCTCGCTTTTTCCGATGGCCTCACCGCAGTCGAAACGCTCACCAACATCACGGCGCTCATCTCCGGCGGCCTGCTCGGCATTTTCCGCAAGTAGTTGCGCCGCAATCACCGCTATCGCGGCGTGATGGTCACCTGGCCGGCGTCGAAGCGAACAGAACCGACCTTGTCGAGGAACTCCTGCAGCTTATCGTCCTCGAGCACGCCGGACTTGTCGATTTCATTCCGCAAAACAGCGAGCACGCGCTCCGGCAAGGGCTGGCCCTTTACTTCAAACGCCGCCAGATTCAGTTCGAGGTTCCCGTTGTGTACGGCGGCATCGAAAGTCGCAACGCCGTTCAGGTAGCGCCCGCTTAAATCGCGCGACCACGGCCCCAGCGGCAGTCGTTGCGTGAGCCGCATACTCAGTTGCGCCTGCACCTTCCCCGGCAACAGTTCGACATGCACCGCGGTGCCGTCTTCGTCTTTCAGCGCGTCGGTCAGCAGTGCGTTCACGTCGCTCTCGGACAAGACGAGCGGTTCATACACCGGGCCATTGTCCAGGGCATGCTCGTAGTCCTCCACCCGCTGCTCGATGGCGTCCACTTCGGCGGGCGTGACGGCCGCCATTTTCGGCACATCGGGTTCGAGGTCGGTGTAGTTTTCGACCGCGCGATCGAGGAATCGCGAGAATGCGATCGAAAATCCGATCACGGCGACCATGGTGACGGCCGCGCACACAAAGGCCCCAAGCAACAGCTTGGACGACCAGCTCATTTTGTTTTCGGGATCGTAATCG
>CAZUJL010000005.1:111949-170803 GCA_964620045.1 uncultured Nitrospirales bacterium | reverse complement strand
TACGTATTGCCGAGAATGATCAGCCGATTGCCGTCAAGGCGCGCGTAGGTAATCTCGAATGGCGACGGATCCGAATCGATTTCGGATACCATCTCCGTGCCCGCCAGAGTGCCGTCTGACAACCAAATGGCGGCATGATCGGCATACCCCCCAGCCACGATATCCCAGTCAACAAGAATCGCCCGGCCTCGCCAAACACCCGCCTGAGAATCGACCGTGAGCACGGTCGCGTCCTGAAGCAGCAGTTCCGTTCCGGCCTCGGTCAAGTCCGTGCTGTACACATTGTCGTTGGTCGCCGTTTGGGCGTGCATCACGAACAACCCTGACGACGTAGGCACAATCGGACCAATGTGCTCCATCGACGGAAATGACTCCTCCGTGTACTGCACGGTGCCCGCCGAGGACGAGCTACTACACCCGTTGCTCGAGGCAACCACTGCCAACATTGCAAGCGCCAACAGATATCGCATGGTCCGTCTCCTGTATAATCGTTTAGCCGTAAAAATGTTAAATCACATACTACGCCACGCTGTCTTAAAAATCAACGCCCGCACATCCCTCGCCCGTTTCGCAGTTTTGGTGGTACAGTTCACCCGGGTCTATTCGGCGGTCATTTCCATGGCACGGACCGCTGCCGGGCAGGGGTGCCCGGAGCCGCTGGGGAAGGGTAGTCTCTATGGCGCGGATTCTATTGTTTGACGACGACCACGACCTGCGCGGCGTCGTGAAAACCATCCTCGAAGAAGCCGGACACGACGTGCAGGACGCGTCCAACGGCCTCGCCGGTATTCAGATGTACCGCACCGACCCGACCGACATTGTGATCACCGATATCCGCATGCCGGAAAAAACCGGCAACGAAGCGATCCTGGAACTGCGCTCCGAATTTCCCGACGTGAAGATCATCGCCATCTCCGGCGGCGGCTCCATTGGGGTCGAAACATACATGCGCGTCGCCAAGAAGCTCGGCGCCGACACCGCGATCGCAAAGCCCTTCGCGCCCGATGAACTGCTCTCGGCTGTCCGCGCGCTAGCCAGCTAAGCCCATGGCGGCCTAGCGCTTCCGCCACCATTCCCATTTTGCATTTCCCGGTGCTCTGCTATACTCTCAGCCATCCCAAGGCATTTCCGGAGCACCCCCTGTGGCCGATCAGACCCAGCTCATTCAGTTTCGCGAAGACCCCCCGATCACGATCGGATCCCTCCACAACTCCAGCATGCTGGACGGCCGTGTCGTCATTGCGTTTGGGCAACAGGCACTCGCCTTCGTCAACACGCGCAAGGGGCTGAATCTGCTGCTCGATTTCGCGGGTGTGGACTACCTCTCCAGCGCCGCGCTCACCGAACTGATCAAGGTCAACGACGTCGTCGTCACGGGCGGCGGCTCGATGCGCATCTGCGGGCTCACGCCGCAGATCCAAAAGGTCTTCGAAATCACCCGCTTTGATAAGTCCTTCGATATCCACGCCGGCGAAAACGTGCAGCACGCGGTCGCCCGCTTCAAGCGCTCCATCGCGCTCGCCAAGGAACAAGACGCTTGGGACAAGCGCGCCGGTAGTTAATTCAGGCGAGCCGCGACCAAAACGCTTCCATCGCTCGCGCCACGTCCGCCGGTTTCTCCAGTGGCCACCAGTGTGAGCAGCCCGGTATCAGCGCGAACTCCGCACCCGCGTTGCCGGCGAGCATTTTTCCGAACTTCACCTCGGCATACGGATCCTGCTCGCCCCACAAGACCAGACCCGGCGTCCGTATCGACGACAATGCGGGCCCCCATTCCCGCCCAACATGAACGGCCGATCGATACAACGAAAGAATGCATTGCTTCATGGTGTCATCGACGAACGACGCCGTTAATTCCGCATCCGCCTTCGGCACGCCCGCGGCCATCAACGCCGGCGGCATCGTCTTTGGATTTGTGGCCGCCATCACTTGTTCACCCACCTGCGGGGTCTGCCACAATTTCGCAGCCTGGTGCCAGACATACGATGGATCGAGCGGCGCACCCCCGACCACCCAACTCCGGAACAATTCAGGCCGCAGCATTAAGGCCCGTAGCACCAACAGGCATCCCCAGTCGTGACCAACCACATCCAGACCGGTTCCAATCCGCCCCAGTTCCTCTGCCAGCCATTCCGAATACCCTTCCTTGGTCGGACTGAACCCTGGCGGCAATGAGCACCCGAACCCAGGCAACGACACGGTCACTGCATCGGTCCGCGTCAATTCTCCCCGCACCTTGTCCCAAACTCGATGGGTATCGGGCACGCCGTGAACCAGAACGATGGGCACCAGGCATCTCCTTCTGCGTTGTCACAGCCGCCCAGCATCCATGAAGCCGCGCCAGCATGCAAGACGCCATCCCCAACCTGCGCCCGCGCACGGCCCTGTGCTATCCTCCCGTTTTCCCGAAACCCACCGCGCGCAAGGGGCTATTTCATGAACGAATTTAAGGGTAAGGTCGCAGTCGTCACCGGCGGCGCCAGCGGCATCGGCCGCGCCATGGCCGAGCGTTTCGCCGAGGAAGGCATGCGCATCGTCATCGCCGACGTCGAAGAATCGGCGCTGAAAAAAGCCGAAGACGAAATGAAATCCGACGGCGCCGAAGTGCTCGCCGTGCGCTGCGACGTATCCAAGGCCCACGACGTCAAACAACTCGCCGAAGCCACCGTCCGCAAGTTCGACAGCGTGCATATTCTGTGTAATAACGCAGGCGTCGGCATGATGGGCGCCACTTGGGAAATCCCCCTGGAGGACTGGGAATGGGTGCTGGGCGTGAACCTGTGGGGCGTGATCTACGGCGTCCACTATTTCACCCCCATCATGCTCAAGCACGGCGGCCCGGCCCACATCGTCAACACGGCCTCCATGGCGGGCCTCACCACCGGCGGCAGCATGTCGCCCTACCACGTCTCCAAGCACGGCGTGGTCACGCTCTCCGAAGCGCTGTTCCACGAGTTCCGCCAGCGCGGCGCGAGCATCGGCGTCTCGGTGCTGTGCCCCGGCTGGGTGGATACCAAGATCAACGAATCCGATCGCAACCGGCCGACCGGCAAAATGGCCGAAGAAAAAATCGACCCCATGTCCAAGATGTTCCGCGACATGGTCAGCACCGCACTGAAGGAAGGCCTGCGTCCGAAGGATGTCGCGCAGATGGTCTTCGATGCCGTGCAGAACAACACCTTCTATATCCTGCCGCACTCGCACTGGAAAAATATGATCGAAGCGCGCATGCACGACATCATCGAGCAGCGCGAGCCCAGCGTCGTTTTGCCGCCGACCACCTGAGCGCATCCGCCGGGGATCCAAACCTGTGCTGATCGTCGTTGACGAGGACATCCCTTTCGCCGCCGAGGCCTTCGCCCGTTTCGGCGATGTCCGCGCGCTGCCCGCACGCGAACTCACACTCGCCGCGTTGCGCGAGGCCGACGCACTGATTGTGCGCTCGGTCACGAAGGTGAACGCGACACTCTTGGACGGTACGCGGGTACGCTTCGTCGGTTCCGCCACCTCCGGCGTGGATCACATTGATCTCGCCTGTCTTCGCGCCAAAAATATCGCCTTTTCTGACGCATTGGGCGCCAATGCAAACGCCGTCGCGGAGTACCTCGCCGCCGCCCTGCTTCACCTGCGCACTACGCACGGCCTCGATCTCGGCCGCGCCACGCTCGGCATCGTTGGCTGCGGACACGTCGGCCGCCGGGTCGCGCGCTATGCCGCTGCACTCGGTCTGCGCTGCGTGATCAACGATCCTCCCCTCGGCCGCGCGACCTGCGAACCCGTGTACCGTCCACTGGACGACGTGCTCACCTGCGACTTCGTGACGCTGCACGTGCCGCTGGAGCGTTCGGGCGCCGACGCAACGTACCATCTCGTGAACGACGCCTTCCTCGCAAAGCTAAAACCCGGCGCGATCCTGATCAACACCTCCCGTGGCGCGGTCTCCGATACCGCCGCGCTCAAGCGCGTTCTGGACGCCAAAACCCTCGGCGGCCTGATCCTCGATGTCTACGAAAACGAACCCGCGATCGACGCCGACCTCGCAGAGCGCTGCATCCTTGCGACTTCCCACATCGCGGGCCACTCGCTCGACGCGAAGATCGCCGCCGTTGGCCAACTCGCCACGGCCTTCGCCGCGCATAGCGGTTCTTCCGCCACCTGGTCCGGCCCGGAGGAATCCGCCGCCGATCCAATTCACTGCGATTCGCTCGATGCCGCCGTCCAGGCCGCCTTCGACATCCGCGCGGCCGATCGCCGTCTGCGCGATACACTTTCGCTGCCGCCCGCCGAACGGGCTGCGGCGTTTGACGCGCTGCGTGCCGGATGGCCGGCCCGGCGCGAGTTCCACATCCGTCCAATCGTCTTCGAAACTGGAGATTCCAACGCAATGAAAACAGCAAGCACACTCGGCTTCCGCCCCGCTGCCCTCGCCAGAGGCGCACGCCGATGAAGGCCCTCATCTACAAGGACTACGGCGGCCCGGAAGTCATGGGACTCACCGACATCCCCGAGCCGCAGACCGGCCAACGCGACATTAAGGTGAAGGTACATGCCGCGGGCCTCAACCCGGTGGATTACAAAATCCGCAAGGGCCAGTTTCGACAAGTCTTCAAGTTCCAAATGCCGATCGTCGCCGGATTCGACGTCAGCGGCGTCGTCACCGAAGTCGGCCTGCGCGCGCGGCACTTCGAAGAAGGCGACCGCGTCTTCGCATACGTGAACATGGGCCGACCCGGCACGGCGATGGAGACCATCTGCATCGATCGTTCCGACGTCGCCCCGATGCCGAAGTCGCTCTCCTTCGATCAGGCCGCCGGCGTGCCGCTTGCCGCGCTCACGGCCTGGCAGGCGCTCGTCGACATCATCAAGCCGCAGCCCGGCCACGAAATCCTCGTCCACGGCGGCGCGGGCGGCGTCGGCACCTTCGCCATCCAGTTCGCGCGGCATATGGGCGCGCGCGTAACGACAACGGCCTCCGCCGCCAAGCACCACCTGCTCAAGGAACTCGGCGCGGGCGAATGCGTCGATTACACCAAATCCGACTTCACGCAGCTTGGCAAGAAATTTCACGCGGTCTTGGACACCATCGGCGGCAAAACGCTGATCGATTCGTTCAAAGTCGTGAAACCCGGCGGCAAGGTCGCCTCGATCGTGTCCCTGCCGGACGACGCCACCGCCAAGCGCATGAACATGGGCCTCATCGCGCGCTTCGTGATTAAGCGCAAGCTCAAACCCGTGATCGCCGCGGCCAAGGCAGCCAAGGCGGAGTACCGCTGGATGTCCGCCCAGCCCAGCGAGGCCCAGCTGCGCCGCATCGGCGAGCTGATCGACCAGGGCCACGTAAAAGTCGTGATGGATTCCATCCATCCGCTGGACGATTTCAAAGCCGCGTTTACAAAACTCGAATCCGGGCACGCGACGGGTAAAATCGTGCTGCACATCCGCGACGAAGCCCTGGCGCCGGTAAAGCCTTAAGGAACTCGTATGTATATTGGCAGAATCGTTTGCATCGCCCGCGCGGCCGACGGTCGCCTGTGCGCGGCCTACCGCGTCTCCAGCCGCTCGTTCCCGAACCGCACGGCGGTGATCAACGAAGATAAAGTCAGCATCGTCCCGAAGCCGGGCTTCGAGGGCGACATCATGAAAAACCCGTACATCGCGTACAACTGCGTGCGGCTCGTGAACGACGCGAGCATTGCGGTCGTCACCAACGGCAGCCACACGGATCCGATCGCCGAGAAGATCGCGCTCGGAATGCCCGTGCGCGACGCGCTCGTCTCGGTCTCGCTGTCGATGGACTTCGAGAAGGACGCCTACGACACGCCGCGCGTCAGCGCGGTCGCCGATCGCGGCAAGGACACCGCGTGGCTCGCCATCGTGCGCCGCGACGGCCTCGAGGTGCGCGCCGTGAAACTCGCGCCGGGCGAATACGCCTACATTGCGACCTACGAGGAAGATCGCCTCGCGCCGTCACAGACCGGCTTCACCGCCGGCGAACCCGAGGCGGTCTGCGACTTCATGCTCGGCGGCGGCGTGTTCAAGGACCGGACCAATCCGGTCACCGCCGTGGCCGCACTCGCTTCTGCAACTGGATTTCGCCTCTTCGAAAAGGACGCGCCGAAAAAATGACGGATGTCTATGTAACTCCCCTCGTCGAGCGTTTCGCCACGAAGGAAATGGCCACGCTCTGGGGCGCGCAGCGCAAGTTCAGCACCTGGCGCAAATGCTGGGTCGCGCTCGCCGAGGCCGAGAAGGAACTCGGCTTGCCGATTACCGACGAGCAGATCGCCGAGCTCCGCGCGCACACGGACGACATCGACTTCGCCAAGGCCGAAGCCTACGAGCGCAAGCTGCGGCACGACGTCATGGCGCACGTGCACGCCTACGGCGATGTCGCGCCGAAGGCCAAGGCGATCATCCACCTCGGCGCGACGAGCTGCTATGTCGGCGACAACACCGACCTCATCCTCATGCGCGAGGGCCTGCAGATCATCCTCGCGAAGGCGGTCAACGTCCTCGCGCGCCTCAAGGCCTTCGCGCTGGAGTACAAAGACCTCGCCACGCTGGGCTTCACGCACTACCAGCCGGCGCAGCTCGTCACCGTCGGCAAGCGCGCCACACTCTGGGCGCAGGACCTCCTTTTCGACATCGAGTCCATCGACGTCGTCATGGCGCGCATGCGCTGCCGCGGCGTGAAGGGCACCACGGGCACGCAGGCCTCGTTCCTCGAACTCTTCGACGGCGACCACAAGAAAGTCCGCAAGCTGGACGACCTCGTCGCGAAAAAACTCGGCTTCACGAACTCCTACCCCGTCACCGGGCAAACCTACTCTCGCAAAGTCGACACGCAGGTGCTGCAGGTCCTCGCGGGCCTCGGCGAGAGCGTGCACAAGTTCGCATCGGACATGCGCCTGCTGCAGAACCTCAAGGAGATCGAGGAGCCCTTCGAGGCCGACCAGATCGGCAGCTCGGCGATGGCCTACAAGCGCAACCCCATGCGCAGCGAGCGCGCCTGCGCCATCGCCCGCTATCTTATGACCGCGCCGTTGCACTCGCTCTTCACCGCCGGCACGCAGTGGTTCGAGCGCACGCTGGACGACTCCGCCATCCGCCGCATCAGCCTGCCCGAGGCCTTCCTCGCGGCGGACGCGATCCTGAATCTCTACCTCAACATCATGGAGCGGCCCGCGGTGTACCCGAAGATCATCGAGCGCCGCGTGCGCTCCGAGCTGCCGTTCATGGCGACCGAAAACATCCTGATGGCGTGCGTGAAGAAGGGCGGCGATCGCCAGGCGCTGCACGAGGTCATCCGCAAGCACTCGCACGCCGCCGCCGCTGTGGTGAAGCAGCAGGGCGGCGACAACGACCTGCTCGACCGCCTCGCGGGCGACAAGGCCATCGGCATGACGCGTGCGGAAATCGACCAGACGCTCGACGTGCGCGCCTTCGTCGGCCGCGCGCCGGAGCAGGTCGTCGACTTCTGCGCCGAGTTCCTCGATCCCGTCCTCAAACGCCACACGGACAAGCTCGGGCTCGGCTCCGATGTCCGGGTCTGACGCGCAATCACAACGTTGTAACGCACCTTTTGTAGAACAACGGCCGCGCCGCGCCGCGATCATCCTCAATCCGCGCTCCGGCAACGGTCGCGGCGAGAAGCAATGGCGCGCGATCGAGTCGCGCGTCGCCGCGCAACTGCCGGAATACGAAGTCCTGCGCACACGCGGCCCCGGCGACGCCATCGAACTCACGCGCCAGGCACTGCGCTCCGGTTTCGATCGTATCGTGAGTGCCGGCGGCGACGGCACGCATTTCGAAGTCATCAACGGCTTCTTCGACGGCGAGCAACAAATCCGCGCGGACGCCAGCTTCGCTATCCTGCCCGTCGGCACGGCCTCCGACCTGCGCAAGACCTACGCGCTGCCGAAACTCGACGACGCCATCGCGCGCGTTGGTACTTCGTGCGTGTTGCCCATCGACATCGGCCGATTGCATTCGCGCGACGATCGCGGCCAGCCGCTGCTCTTCCACTTCAACACCTCCGTGCACATGGGCATGGGCAGCCTCGTGAACGAGCACGTCAACGGCCGCAGCAAGGCGCTCGGTCCCCTGCTCACCTTCGCGCTCGGCGTCATCACCGCGCGCCTCGCGTACAAGGCCATCGACATGCAGGTCGATGTCGACGGCGAGATTTTCTCCGGCCGCTTCCTCGAAGTCGTCGCCGCCAAAGGCTTTCACGACGGCGGCGGCATGCACGTGGCCCCGCACGGCACGCTCGACAGCGGCCTGCTCGAGGTCTACATCGTCGACAACCTCGGCACCGTCAGCTCGCTCGCCGCGTCGCTGCGCCTCTACAGCGGCACCCACGGCGAACACCCCGCTGTCACCTACCGCCGCGCCAAACGCGTCACCATCTCCGCCGCCAGCCGCATCGCCGCCAGCCCCGACGGCGAACTCGCCGGCATCCTGCCCGCTACCATCGAAGTCCTGCCGCGCGCGGTGCGCGTGGTCACCGGCCCAAACCCGCGCGTCGAAAAAACGAATTAACCACCGATGCAGGTCAAGAGCGAATTGGCCACAGATAAACACGGATAGACACAGATGAAGATAGGCAATTACTGATACCGCCCCTCTCTGTCATCCCGCGAAAGCGGGGACTTCCGCATCCAAAATCCAGCCTTCAGTAGTACTAGGCGCCTGGCAGAGATTGCCGCGTCGCAAACCCCGCTCCTCGCAATGACAACGTTTGGTTTGCTTTTTATGCGGACCAGAATTGCACGAACGTAGTGCTCGGCTCGCCCAAATTCATCTACGCCCTCCAAAAACTACGACCATGCAAACGCGACGATCACACACCAAAGCCCACCCCTTGTCATTGCGAGGAGCGGGGTTTGCGACGAAGCAATCTCTCCCTGCGACGCACAACGTCTGATGCACCAGCGCGCGAACACGGGTCACTCCGAACACACCCCTATCTCTCGTTCATTGTCACCGGTCTCTTCTACTCAAAAAGAACGGCGCTATCTGGGAGGGCGAGTGTCCCCACGAGCCGCCGAACCCGTGTCGCCCTATAACCCTCTATTACTCTCTGCGACGTGTTGCACTTCGCCCATAAGTGTAGGCGCGAAACAAGGGCAAGTCGGGGATCGATTACATTTGTAGTCTGCCTTCAGGGATGTGGTTCTGTCGCGATGAGCGTTCGGTTACATCCCGTAGGGACGATTCAACACGCGGGCGAGGACGCCCGCGCCACTTGTGGTGGGTGGAGTCTTCGGGCAAGGGTTGGGTTAGCGGTATGCGAGAGGTCCCCGCGTTCGCGGGGATGACAGAGAGGCGGTATCAGCCGAGCTGCTCGGCGAGCGCGACGATGATGCCTTCGGGGCCGCGGATGTAGGCCAGCTTGTATGTGTTCTCGTATTGCATTTCGCCGATGAGCTCGGCGCCGTGGGCGCGCAGGCGCGCGACGAGGGCGTCGATGCCGTCGACGGCGAACATGATGCGGCGGATGCCGAGCGTGTTCACCGGGGCGTCCACGGGGCCGAACCGGACCGCGTTGGGCGTGTGGAACTTGTCGAGCTCAATACCCTGCCCATCGGGCGTCCGCAGCATGGCGAGCGTCGCCCGGACATCCCCGAGCCCGATCAGTTTGCCGACCATGGGTCCTTCGACGGTGGTCTCGCCCTCAAGCGTGAGACCGAGTTCGATGAAGAACGCCTTGACGGCTTCGAGGTCGTCGACCACGATGAGGACATTGTCCATCCGTTTCAGCGTCATATCTTTCCTTTCTTCACTGCGAATGCCTCGCCAAATCGTGTTGACAATTCGTGGCCGCACAAGAGTGCGGGCGTTCCCGGGAAGCCCTACCGCGCCTTCTTGGTGTCGGGACGATAGCCGGGACCGGGCTTATGGCGCGACTGCTTGCGCGTGCCTTTTTTCTGGCCGGGAATGGTGTGCACGTAGTCGCCGCGGAAGCGCTGGTTCGCGTCGGTGCGCCGCTGCTCGAGGGCTTCGCGCGGGGGCGTGTCGGAGATGAGGCAGTCGCAGCCTTTGCCGATGAGGTCGGTGCGCTTGGCTTCGACGAGCGCCTTGCGCACTTCGAAATAATTTTCCGGCTTGAAGAACTGCATCAGCGCGCGCTGCAGCTTGCGGTCGCGCAAATGCCGCGCAATGTGGAGCGGCTTCTTCGTGAACGGGTCGAGACCCGTGTAATACATCGCGGTGGCGACGTCGAGCGGCGCGGGGATGAAGTCCTGCACCTGATCCGGCTTGTACCCCGTGCGCTTGAGCATGACGGCGAGGTGGATCATCGCGTCGAGATCGCTGCCCGGATGGCTGGCGATGAAGTACGGCACGATGTACTGCTTCTTCCCCGCCTTCTTCGATTCTTCGTTGAAGGCTTCGGTGAATTTTTCGAAGTCGTCGTTGCTCGGCTTGCGCATGTAGTTCAGCACGTTCGGGTCCGTGTGCTCCGGCGCGACCTTGAGCAGCCCGCCGACGTGGTGCTGCGTGAGCTCGTGCATGTACTCCGGCGAGCGCCGTGCGAGATCCATGCGGATGCCGCTGGCGACAAGCACCTTGCGCACGCCCTTCACCTCGCGCGCCTCTTTCATCAGGTTGATGACGGGGCCGTGGTCGGTGCCGAGCAGCTTGCAGATGGTCGGGTGCACGCAGCTCTGCCGCCGGCAGATTTTTTCGACCTCGGGCTTCGTGCACCGCATCTGGTACATGTTCGCCGTCGGCCCGCCAATATCGCTCACGATGCCCTTGAACTTCGGGTCGTCGGCCATCTGCTTGATTTCGTTCACGATCGACTCGCGGCTGCGCGACTGGATGATGCGGCCCTGGTGCGCGGTGATCGAACAGAACGTGCAGCCGCCGAAGCAGCCGCGCATGATCGTGACGGAGTCCTTGATCATGTCGGCGGCCGGAATCGGCTCGTGGTAGGCCGGGTGCGGCTGGCGCGTGTAGGGCAGGCCGTAGATGCGATCCATCGCGGCCTGGTTGATCGGAAAGCGCGGCGGGTTGCACACGATCGCCTGCTTGCCGTGCATCTGCACGAGCCGCCGCGCGTTATATGGGTTCGTCTCGCTGTGGATGATGCGCGTCGCCTCGGCGAAGGTCGGCTTGTCGGCCACGACATCGTCGTAGGTCGGCAGTGTGATCGCGTCCACGGGCGGCGTTTCGCTGGCGCCCATGGCATAGGCCACGCCGCGCATATCGCGCAGGTCCTTCACGCCCTCGCCGTCGTTCAAGCGCCGCGCGATCTCTAAGATAATGTCCTCGCCCATGCCGAATACGACTAAGTCGGCCTTCGAGTCGAGCAGGATCGAGCGCTTGACGGTGTCGGACCAATAATCGTAGTGCGCGAGTCGGCGCAGCGAAGCCTCGACGCCGCCCGCGATCACGGGCACGCCTTTGTAGGCCTCGCGCGCGCGCTGGCAATACGCGAGCGTCGCGCGGTCGGGCCGCAGGCCGATGCGGCCGCCCGGCGAATAGGCGTCGTCGTTGCGCACCTTCTTGTTCGCCGTGTAATGGTTGATCATCGAGTCCATGTTGCCGGCGCTGATGGCGAAGAACAGGCGCGGCCGGCCGAACCGCTGCCAGTCGTCGGCCTTGGACCAGTCGGGCTGCGACACGATGCCCACGCGGTAGCCGCCGGCCTCGAGCACGCGGCCGAGGATCGCCATGGCAAAACTCGGGTGATCGATATAGGCGTCGCCGGTGACGAAGACGATGTCGAGCTCGTCCCACCCGCGCGCGCGGGCCTCGTCCATCGACATCGGCAGGGCGCGTCGCTGCGCGAACGGGACGTCCGGCTGCGGCAGTTCGGCCAGCAAATCGCTGCCGGCGGAGGCCGTGCGGATATCGGGGGCGAGATTCATCGAAACTCCGATGGAAATACTGTTGACAGTATAGCAGTTGGTGGGTGGTCGGGAACCGGGCTGAGGCTTACGCGATCCACGTCGTCGTGCAGCTTGTGCAATGCGACTGCGTGACGCTGATTTCGCGGAAGATGCCGATGGCGAGGAATGAGAGACCGGCGGTGAGCACGGCGGCGAGCGCCTTGCCGTTGCTGACGCCCTGCTTCTGGGGGATTTCCTTGGTGCGGACGCCGGGCGCGCCGCAGTGCGGGCAGGTGGCGTTCGGATCGGCCGGCCCGAACTTGCGCTCCACCGCGGGGGTGCCTTCGATGGTGCTGCTCATCACGACGGCGAATACCACGCCGATGCCGATGATGAACATCGATGCTGCGAACTCAAACATAGAATTTTTCGGTGGCGACCCTTTGCAGGGTTCGCCCCGCCTCTCTATTTACTTCGCCGCCAAGCTCGCCTGCACAATTGCCGCGGGTTCGCCGGTCCAAGTGTTCATTTTTTTGAGGTCTTCCCAATACGCGCTTTTGGAGAGTTGCGTGAGCAGATCGGTCGCGATGGCTTTCGGCTTGGCCGCTTCACCTTTCCAGGTGTCCTTCAGCAGCGCAAGCGCCTGCGCGCCGTTGCCCGTGTAGATGAGTTTTACGACATGCTGCATGAGGACTCGCGGCGCGTAGGGCGGCTCGCCGTTTTCCGGGCTCTGCATCCAGTTTTCCTTGGACGCGAAGGCCGCCGCGGATTCGGCCTTCATCTTCGCGAGTTCGTCTTCACTCGGCGGATATTTCATCCATGCTTCGGCGAGCGAGACACTGTCGCCACTCACCTGTAGGTACACATCGGAGAAAACGCTGCTCGCAAAATCGCTGTGCCAATACCCGAGCACGCCGTCGGTCCCTTTGAAGACCACATTCGGTCCGTCGCCGACGACTTCCAATGGCGACTCTCCCCCATCCAGCGTGGCACCGGCGCGGAATTTCGGCGCGAAGCTGAGCACCTGGTAGCTGTAGCAGCAGTGCATGCCGCCGCTGAATGAACCCACCACGGCATCGGCGCTGCCGTCCTTGTCGACGTCCATGCCGCGCGCCGGGTCAATCAACAACTCGACCGACGATCCGTCCATGCTTTGGGACGCGAAGAGCACTTTGCCGGCTTGCAGGACACCAAGCACCGTCGAGCCATCGGACAAGTTCGCGAGGCGGAGTTCGTAGTCGCCCAAGGTGTAGCTGAGCAGGCGGCCCTGGCCATCCTTCGCCGTCCATACTTCTTTTGTAACACGGGACACGGACGTGCCCTTGAGAGCAGGCGACATCAACGCTTCGCGCGCGGCGGGATCAATGTCTTGTGCGGATGCGCCAAGGCTTGCCACGCACGCCAGAACTACGCTGAGGAGAGTGCTTCGTTCTAAAAGCATCTGGGGACTCCCGAAAGGTGTTTCAGGAGTCCCCATTCTATGCCAACGGGCACGTCGATTTCCCGTGCGCGTCGGACCTATGTACTACGTTACTTCCGCGATACAAATCCGGTCTGGTTCTGGCCCACTTCGCGGGCTTCCGCCGCGCCGCCGGCCTGCACGCCACCGCTGCTGAACGAGCCGCCGATGCGCACCGCGCCGCCGCTCGCTTCGAGAACCACCGGCGACAGAATCATCAGCGTTTCGTTGGACGATTTCACCGCCGTGTTGCCTTTGATGCGGATCGTGCCGTTTGCATCCGCCGCGGCGACGGCCTCGGCCAGCGTGTTGAAGGGCTGCGCGTTTGTGCCCACTTCCACGCCGATGTAGGCGAAGTCCACCCAAATCGGCGGCGGGAGAACCGTAATCCGCCACGACTCGCTGTCGGAGCCGCCCGGACCCGTGGCTGTAATCGTCACGTTGACCGGGTTGAAGAAGTAGCTCGCGGTCCAGGTCACCCGGCCCGTGCTCGGGTTGATCGCCATGTTGCTCGGCGGGCTCGCGGGCGCGGTCAGCGTCCACGTGATCGGGCCGGTGCCTTCGAAGAGTGTCGGCGTCACGCTGTAGCTCGTGCCGTCGCTCACGGTCACGTCGTCGATCAGGTTAATCAGCGGCGCGACGTTAAACACTCGGCTGAACTGCGTCGCCGCGGTGTTGCCGTTGCCGGCGCTGTCGGTCGCGACACCGGCTGCAATATTCGCCGTCACGGTGCCGGCACCCGTTGCCACAAGGTTGAAGGTGTAGTTCGCGCCGGAGCCAGCGAAGTTGTTGACGGTCGCGCCGCTGGCGGAGATATCGCCCGAGGTGAAGCCGGTCACAGACTCGCTGAAGGTCACCGTCACCGGGATCGTGCTGTTGCTGGTCGGGTTCGACGCCGTGGAGCTCATCGACACGCTCGGTATGGTCAAATCAGCCGTGCGCGACAGCGTATTCGACGCGGTGTTGTTGTTGCCGGCCGCGTCGGTAAACGTGCTCGCGTTCACCGTCGCGCTGAAGCTGCCGTTGGCGCTCGGCGTCAGCGTGAAGCTATAGCTGGCGCCCGAGCCGCTGAAGCCGCTCACCGACGCGTTCACCGTGGACACGTCGCCGGCTGCGAAGTTCGTGCTCGATTCCGACAACGCCACAGTCACGCTAATCGCGCCGTTGATCGGGTCGGCCGCGCTGCTGCTGAGCGCGACGGTCGGCACGGTTAGATCGGCCGTGCGCGAGAGCGTATTGGAAACGGTGTTGTTGTTACCCGACGCGTCGGTGAATGTGCTCGCATTGACGGTCGCGCTAAACGTGCCGTCGGCGCTCGGCGTCAGCGTAAAGCTATAGCTGGTGCCTGAGCCGCTGAAGCCGCTGACCGCCGCGTTCACGGTCGAAACGTCGCCGGACGCGAAGTCTGTGCTGGATTCCTACAATGTCGCCGTCACCTAGATCGCGCCGTTGATCGGATTCGCGTCCGCGCTGCTCAGCACGATGCCTGGGTCCGTCAGATCCGCGGTGCGCGACAAGGTATTCGACACGGTGTTGTTGTTACCCGCCGCATCGGTAAACGTGCCCGCGTTCACCGTCGCGCTGAAGCTGCCGTCGTCGTCCGGGGTCAGCGTGAAGCTATAGCTGTCGCCCGAGCCGCTGAAACCGCTCACGGTCGAGTTCACCGTGGACACGTCGCCGGCCACGAAGTTTGTGCTGGATTCGGAGAGCGCCACGGTCACGCTGATCGCGCCGTTGATCGGGTTCGCGGCCGCGCTGCTGAGCGCCACCGTCGGCGCGGTCAAATCCGCCGTGCGCGACAGTGTGTTCGAGGCTTCGTTGCCGTTGGTGGCGGCATCGGTGAAGGTATCCGCATCCACCGTCGCGCTAAAGGTGCCGCCGGCGCTCGGAGTGAGGGTAAAGCTATAGGACGTGCCGGAACCGCTGAAGCCGCTGACCGTGCCGTTCACAGCCGAGATATCGCCCGAGGCAAAGTTCACGCTGGATTCAGACAAGGTGGCCGTCACCGAGATCGCTCCATTGATCGGATCTGCCGCCGCGCTGCTCAGCACGATCGTCGGATCCGTGAGGTCGGCCATGCGCGACAGCGTGTTCGAGGCTTCGTTTCCATTGCCCGCGGCGTCCGTAAAGGTGCCGGCATTGACCGAGGCACTAAACGAGCCGTCGTCGTCCGGCGTTAGCGTGAAGCTATACGACGTACCCGAGCCGCTGAAGTTGCTCACCGTACCGTTCGTGGCATCGATGTCGCCCGAGGCAAAATTCACACTCGATTCAGACAAGGTCACCGATACCGTAATCGCCGCGTTGGTTGGGTTGGCGGCGGCGCTGCTCAGCACGATCTGCGGATCGGTCAGGTCGGCCGTGCGCGACAAGGTATTCGACGCCGTGTTCGCGTTCGTGGCTGCGTCGGTAAACGTGCCCGCGTTCACGGTCGCGCTGAACGTGCCGTCGTCGTCCGGGGTCAGGGTGAAGCTGTACGTATCGCCGGAGCCGCTAAAGTTGCTCACGGTACCGTTCACGGTCGAGATATCGCCCGCGGCGAAGTTGCTCACGGATTCCGAAATCGCGACGCTGACGCTGATCGCGCCGTTGATCGGATTCGCCGCCGCGCTGCTGAGCGCAATGGTCGGCGCGGTCAGGTCGGCCGTACGCGAAAGCGTGTTCGACACCGTGTTGTTGTTGCCGATGGCGTCGGTGAACGTGCTCGCATTAACCACGGCGCTGAACGACCCTTCCCCGCTCGGGGTCAGGGTGAAGCTGTAAGACGTGCCTGAGCCACTAAAGTTGCTCACGGACGCGTTGCTCGGCGAAATGTCGCCCGAGGCGAAGTTCACACTGGATTCGGACAAGGTCGCCGTGACGGCAATCGCGCCGTTCACCGGGTTCGCGGCGGCAGAAGCCAGGGAAATGGTCGGCGCATCGCGATCGATGGAGACGGAGGCGCTGGTCACGCTGTCTTCAAGCGGATTGCCCGCGCCGTCGATCACGTCGGAGTTGTTCGCGACGGCCAGGGTGAATGTACCTGTGCCGGACAGGCCGGTGACGGCGACGGTGTAGGTCTGCGGACCGCCGGTGATATTCACGCCGCTGTTCGCCGTGCCGGTGTGCGATATGACGACGTCGGAGGCATTGTTAAACCCAGTGACAACTTCATTGAAGGTCACGGTGAAATTCACGCTGGCCGCGTTGGTCGGGCCGACGGTCTGCGGCGTAATCGTGACCGCTTCGGGCGCGGTTGCGTCGATGAAAAAGCGCGACACAATGATGTCGTAGTCGAAGCCCGAGGTCTCAATCGGTTCGTTCGACTCCCACACCGCGACCCAGTTGCCCACGCCGTCGTTCGCCGTCTGCGGCACGAGGTCGACGTTGGAGTCGGTGGTGGCGTTGCCGTTCAGCAGCGCCGGGCCGCTCCACGTCGCGCCGTTGTTCACCGAGCGCGAGTAGAAAATATCCCAATCGCCGCCCGACTGATTGTTCAAATCTTCTTCGGAGTTCCACACCACGATCCAGTTGCGATAGCCATCGGACATCACGCGCGGGAACTCGTCGGTGCCAAAATCGTCTTCACCGTTCTGGTTGACGAGTGCCATGGCTGACCACGTCGCGCCGTTGTTGGTCGAGCGCGAGAAGAAAATGTCCTGGTCGGTGCCGGTCTCGCCGTTGAGGTTCGCGTTCGCGCTCCACACGGCAATCCAGTTGCCATTCAGGTCGGTCTCAAGGCCGGGGCGCATGTCGTCGCCCGCGTCCGTGCCGCCGTTGGAGTTCAGCAGCACCGGGGCCGACCACGTCACGCCGTTGTTGGTTGAGCTGGCAGAAAAAAGGTCGAAGTCTTCGATGTTGCCGCTCAGGTCGTCGTTGGACTGCCAAATCGCGACCCAGTTGCCGTCGCGATCCGTGCGCACCTGGACGCGGAAATCGTTACCGTTGTCCTCCGTGCCGTTCGCATTCAAAAGCGCCGGGGTGGACCACGAGACGCCCGCATTGGTCGAGCGGCTCACCCAAATGTCGCGGTCAAAGTCGGAATCATCCACGTCGCCGTTCGAATCCCACACGGCGAGCCAGTTTCCGTTGCGGTCGGTCGTGATGTCGGGAATGCCGTCATCAAAGTCGTCCGTGCTGCCCCACGAATTGAGCAACGCGCGCGCCGACCAGCTCGCACCGTTGTTCGTTGAACGCGAGTAGTAGATGTCGAGGTCACCGTCAATCATGCTTTCCCACACGGTAATCCAGACGCCTGCGCCGTCGGTGGCGACAATCGGCCGGCGGTCGTGCTCGGTATCGGCGTCCGCATCGGAATTTACGTGGATCGGCGTGGTCCATGTTTCGCCGTTGTCGCTGGAGCGCGAAACGAAAATATCCGTGTCGGTGCTGCCGGTGTTGTTGAGATCGTCGACCGAGTCCCACACCGACACCCAGTTGCCCGCACCGTCGGTGGCGATCTGCGGACGGCTGTCGTCGCCGGCATCGGTGATGGCGTTGGTGTTCAGCACTTCGGGTGCTGACGGCGTCTGCGCGAAGGCAGCGCTCGCCAGGCAAAGTGCCGTTGCGATAATCACCCCAATTACCGCGTTGCGTCTTTTTTGTTCTGCAGTCACTACTACGCCCCAATCAATTCTGAAACTGATCCAACTACGAACACTTGTCGCTCATAAGCCCCATAAGAGCAATCGTCGTACCGCCGAGGGTGCTAAAACCTAGATAACCGGAAGTGATTAGTCGGCGGCGCCCCCCAAGACGCCCATTTGGACGCATTTACCGCAGGGGTATTCAGTGGAACAACCCGGAAACAGGCCCTAAATTGCGGTTCCCGCAGGGGATTCGGCGCGGAATTCGCAGTTTGGCGCACCAGAAATGACTACCCCTCGCCGTGGGGGCGGCGAGGGGTCAAAAAAAGTTTGCAGAGTTGACTAACCCTTACTCGGCCAGCGGCTCCAGCCAGATATTGCGGTATTGGATGTAGTTTCCGTGATCCTGCAGGCGAATCGAGCCGGGTTCCTGCGGCACGGGGCCCATGCGATCCTTTTCTTTCCAGCCGGTGATCCAGAGCAGCTCTTCGTTGTTCTGGATCAGCTTGCCGTTTTGATACGCCGTGAGGCGGCCGAAGGCCGTCATCTTGCCGGCGGCATCGAACTTCGGCGCGTGGTATTCGACGTCGTAGGTCTGCCACTGGAGCGGCGGGCGGCAGGCGTTCACGCGCGGCGCGGACAATTTATAGAGACCGCCACACTCATCGGTGTAGCCCTCGAGGCCAAACGAATCGAGCACCTGCACTTCGTAAACGTCCTGGAAGAACAGGCCCGAGTTGCCGCGCGCCTGGCCGCGTTCCTTGGGCATGTACGGCAGGCGGAATTCGAGGTGGAGCTTCACGCTCTTAAATTTCTGCTTGCTGATGATCTCGCCGGTGCCGGGCTTCACCATGAAGGCGCCGTCGGGGAGCACCGTCCACCCCGCCGGCTTCCCTTTATCGTGCTGCCACGCGTCGAGGTTTTTGCCGTCGAACAGGATTACGGCTTTCGCCGGATCGGTCGGCTGCGCGCCCATGGTCGGCGAGGCGATCTCGATTTTTTTCATTTGCAGCTTCGCGTCGTCGTGCGTTCCGGAGATGTTTCCGCCGGCCCATTCCAGCGACCAGCCGTCGTCTTTCCACTTCAGGCCGCCGCCGGACAGCTTCGCTGTCGCCTGGAACTTCGGCGGGCAGCGCATGTCGTGCTTGGCCTTTACGATGATCTCGTACTGGTCGTTGCCGAGCGGAATGATCTGCGCGGCGGCCTCGGGATCAACATCGACCGAATCGTCCCACCGGCCTTCGTAGTTCCCCATGTACGGATCGGCCTCGGCCGGAAACACCCGGGCCGCCACCTCCGATTGGGCCATGCACACAGGCGCGCACAGGAGCGCCGCCAGGCTACACATCGTCCATGCTTTCATCGCAAATGGTCTCCGAAAAATGCCTGCCCGATCGGCAAGGCGTAAGGTCAATTCAATAAGTGCAGCCACGCGTAGTTCAACAAGGCCGCGCGGAGCACTTCCTGATCCATATTATCCAAACGATTGTCGACCGCTTCGTAAAACGCGTTCCAGTCGAAATGCAGCGCGTCGAGGTCTTCCTTGGCGCGCACGGTGGCCGTGCGTTCGCTGCGGGGATTAAACTGCTTTACTTCGCCGAGCAACACCGGCGCGAGCGCCGTGCATTCTTTCGCGTAGGACTTTTCCACCGATACCGCGCCCGAGAGAACGATGTAGCCGTCGTGGTTGTTCTTGTCGCCTTCGCGGAACAAGATGGCGTCGGAATCGATCGATTCGAGTTCGGACACTTCCAGAAAAATCCGCCCGACCTGTTGCTTCAGACTTTCCGGCATATCCAGCATAAACGGCAAACCGCACAGCAAGTTCTGCACTTCTTCGGTTTCCATCTATGCCTCCGGGGTTCCGGTCGATTGTGCCTGACTGTTCATGGCTGTCTGCACCGCTGCTGCAGCGGCCTCAACGGCGGTATCGCTTGGGGTCTGGCGCGCGAAGAAATAGGCCACGGCCGACAATACAGCTGCGGTGACCTCAAGACCGAAGAGGATATACGAGATGACGTTGTGGGGACTATCGAGCATCAACCCGAGTAAGCGTCCGAGGACAATGCTGATGAAGAACAGCGTGGCGATGGCAAGACCATCGGTCCACCGGCGACGCAAGGCAAGGTAACCGAGTAGCACACCGGTTGCGAGATCGAGGCCGCCATAGACCGTGCGAATGTCTCCGACGCCAGTGCCTGACGTAGTTTGGATCGAGACAGCGCCACTCATCTGGGACGGAAAAAACAGGAATGCGAGGCCAATGCCCAAAAAAGCGATCGCGGAAGCGATCAATACTCCACGGGCAAATTTCGCGGTCCGCGTCACCCGGCGACCCTCCGCGCGGAGGTGTCGCAGTTGCGCGGCCCCCGCATGGAAAGGATAATACACGCCGTCCGGCGATGCAACGCCATACGACTGCCCTGGGGGCCGCCGGCGGCTGATTTGCGGGTTCTTACACTCAACATCCACAAGGGATACACGGCGCTGAACGGCCGCTTCATGCTCCATGAGCTGAAGGAGGCCATCGCGGAAGTTGGCGCGGACGTCGTATTCCTGCAAGAAGTGCAGGGCGAGCACAAAGAGAAGGCCTCGCGCGAGGCGCGCTGGCCGAGCGGCGCGCAGTATGAGTTCCTCGCGGACCAGGTCTGGAAGGAATTCGCGTACGGCAAGAACGCGGCCTATCAACACGGGCACCACGGCAACGCGATCCTGTCCCACTACCCCATCGCGCACGCGGAGCAAGTGGATTGCTCCACGAACCGCCTCGAACAGCGCGGGTTTTTATTTTGCGAGATCGATGTGCCCTCGCACGGGTCGGTGTATGCCGTGTGCGTGCACCTTGGGCTGACGGCCGCGGGCCGGCGCAAACAGCTCCGGCGTATCGCGGACTATGTGCAAGACGAAGTGCCCGAGGACGCCCCGCTGATCATTGCGGGCGACACGAACGACTGGTCCGGCGTGCCGACCAAGAAATTCGCGGCGGAATTGGGTCTGGTGGACGCGTGCGAGGTGGTCAGCGGACGGCGGGCGGCGTCTTTTCCGTCGATTCGGCCGCTGTTGAGCCTGGACCGGATATTTGTGCGCGGATTAAAAGTGCATACGGCGGAGATTTACTCGGGCGGAAAATGGGCGGATCTTTCGGATCATGCGGCAGTGGCCGCGGATCTATCGTTCGGGCGACTGGCATAAGACTAATTGAGTTTTCGGAGATTCATTTGATGATCGCACGCATGTTCACCGTTCTTTGCTGCACACTCGCGGTTTGTTTTTCGGCGACCGCGCAACAGGATTCCAAGCTCCGCGTGCCGATCACGCCGGCGTGGGCGCTTGAGTGTTGGGTATGGGAAGACGACACGAATACGGCCGAGTATGTGCTCGAACTCGTGAAGGGTTACGAAGAACACGACATCCCCGCGCGCACGATCCTGATCGATTCGCCGTGGAGCACGCGCTACAACGACTTCATCGTCGACGAGGAGCGCTACCCCAATCCGGCGGCCTTCTTCACCGGTCTTCAGGATCGCGGCTATCGCGTCGTGCTGTGGATGACGCCGAACGTAAACAGCGAGAGCGACGACACGCGGATCACGCAGTCCGCCGACTGGTACGAAGAGGCCAATTCGAAGGGCTACCTCACCGGCGAGCCGGGCGCGCAGCGCAAATGGTGGAAGGGCAAGGGCGGGTTCATCGACTACACGAATCCCGACGCGATGAAATGGTGGCGCGGGCTGCAGCAGCAGGTGTTCGACTGGGGCCTTGACGGCTGGAAACTCGACGGCACGGATCCCTATTTCGGCAAGCAGCGCACAAAAGGCGGCGAGATGAACGTGCGCGGATTCGCGGATCACTACTACCGCGACGAATACTTGCACGGTCTCACGCAGAATCCTGAGTTCATCACGCTCGCGCGTTCGATCGACGGCCGTATTCATGCGGACGGTTTCGCGCCGCTCGACGCCGCGCCGGTCACCTGGGTGGGCGATCAGGACCACACCTGGGGCCTCAAAGAAGAAGGCCTGCAAGAGGCCTACGCGTACATCATGGACGCGGCGAAGCTCGGCTACGCCGTGATTGGCTCCGATGTCGCGGGCTACGGCGGGCGCGATATCCCGGCGAACCTCTACATCCGCTGGGCGCAGTTCTCGACCTTCTGCGGACTTTTCCTGAACGGCGGGCATGGCGAGCGCATGCTGTGGAAACGGTCGCCGGAAGAACTGGAGATCGTGCGCACGTTCGCGTGGCTGCACAACGAACTCGTGCCGTATATCTACTCGCAGGTCGTCGATTGCCACAACGGCGGCACGCCGCTCATGCGCCCGATGGACGAACCCTTCCAATACATGTTCGGCGATGATTTCCTCGTTGCGCCGATTGTCGAAGATAACCTCTCGCGCAGCGTGACCCTGCCCAAGGGAAAGTGGCGCTATTTCTTCGATGACCGCGAAGTGATGGATGGTGCGACGACGATCACGCGCGAGTTCCCGCTGGCCGAAGCGCCGGTGTACGTGCGCGAAGGCGCGGTCGTACCGCTCAAGGTATCCCGCGAATACACCGGACTCGGCACGCGCGAATCGGAAGCTGCGATTACGTGGCTGGTGTATCCCGGCGCGAAGGGTGAATTCACGCTGCACCACACCGACGGCTCGGGCGACAGCACGGTGAAGATAAGCCCCGGCAAGAACGCACGCATCGCGGTTTCCGGCAAACCCCACGCGCACATCCTGCGCGTTCACTCCGACACGAAGCCCGGCGAAGTGCGCCGCGACGGCAAAGCGTTGGCCGAAGGCAGCGCGTGGCGCTATGACGAAGCGGCCAAGGTGTTGTGGATCACGGAAAAGAACCCCCTCACCGGCGAATACGAAATCCGGGGTGGATCGCGGTGAGCCGCGCGCTCACGCTGACGGCGTTTTTTCTCATCGCCGCCGCGTGCGCGTCTGCGCAGGACTGGAAGGCCCAGGAGTGGAAGGCCGCAGATCGCGTCTTCCATTCGGACCCGCGCTGGCTCGGGGCGGACGCCGCCTACACGATTCCGCTCGGCGAGAACCGCGTGTTGTGGCTGTTCGGCGATACCTTCATTGGCGACGGCAAAACCGATCGCGCGCACGCGCACTTCATCCGCACGAGCATCGGCGTGCAGCAAAGCCTCAATCCGGAGAAAGCCAGCTTCTCGTTCCATTGGCGCAAGGTAAACGGCCAACCCAGTTCTTATTTTCCCGCCAGCGCAAACGCGTGGCTCTGGCCGTTGCACGGGATTTATCGAAACGGCGCGTTGACGCTTTTCATGTCGAAACTGCTCCCCAGCGACACTGGCCTGCACTTCGAAGGCATCGGCAGCACGGCGTTGCGCTGCGAGAATTCCGCAGATGCACCGGAAGATTGGAAATTCCGAGGACTCGCCGTGCCGCATACGCCGGCGGGACTCGATAAGTTGCTGTACGGCGTCGCGGTCCTTGCGGATGCAACGCATGTGTTCGCGTATTGTGTCGATGAAGTCTCCGATCAAGCCTTTCTCGTGCGCTGGGCTATCGCCGACTTCGATCGCGGCGATCTCGGCACGCCGGACTGGTGGGATGGCGCTCACTTCTCTCCCATGCGCGAACTCAATGGCCCGCCGGCAGCGGTGTTCGGCGATGCGGCCACTGAATTTTCCGTGCAACGCCTGCCGGATGGCCGCTATCTACAGGTGCAGACGCTCGGCTTCGGCGCGACCGACATCGGCGTGCGGTATGCCCCGCGCCCCGAAGGCCCCTGGTCGGCGCCGGCGGCGATCTACCGCCCGCAGGAATCGGGTGAGAAGGACGTGTTCGTCTACGCAGCCAAAGCGCATCCCGAACTCGAGGGCGCGCCGCTCATTGTGACTTACGCGGCGAACCACTTCGACCCCGCCAAGCTGCTCGCGAGCCAGACGCTGTATTATCCGCGCTTTGTGCGGCTGACTCCGCGCGCGCCGGGTAATTGAGCTAGAATCCAGCATCGTCTTTGGGGGCCCGCGCATGGATACGCTGAAAAAATTCATCATCCTCGCGATTGTTATCGTGCTCGCCGTCGTGCTCGGGCCGATCGCGCTGCGCATTGTGCTGCCGTCGTGGGGCTTCGATCGCGACCTCGAAAAGGGCCGCGTCGCCTTCCGCCCGCTCGCCGGCGTGATGGTCGAGCGCCAAATCGGCGAGAACGCGTGGGAACAGTTCATCGTCGACTGGGTCGGCCCCGGCACGATTCAGGTCATCCAATACGGCGAAGGCGAGAACGGCGGCCGGGAACGTCTCGGCACGGCCGAGCAGCGTGTCGCGATCGACATTGCGCGGTGCTACACGCTCGCCCCGTCGCCCGACGCGTTCCCCATCGTGCTCGCCCAAAAATATGACGCCGCGCCGGAGAGCAGCCTGACCGGCACCGACGGCAAATCGATCGAGACGCCGTACGGCACGCTCTACTTCGCGCCGGAAGCCGCCGTCGAAGTTTCCCGTGGCGGGTATTTCGGGTTCCGCAAACTGAACCCCGGCGACGTCGTGCGGCTTTCGGGCAAGAAATGGTCGTATGCCGGAAAAAACTTCGTGCGCTCCGGCCCGTCACGCGAGGGCGCGGGCAGCTTCGCGATCCTGCAGGGTGTGCGCGAGAGCGTGATGGGCGGCCTTGATGTACGAATCGCCGAAATCTCGTCCGCGATGACCTTGCCGGGCGCGACGGCTGACTCCTTCACCGTCAATCACGATCCGTTGGCCAGCACGGGCAAGTCCGTGACATCAATTTTTCGCGCGAGCAGTTGGACCTTCCCGATGCCCGCCGAGCTGAACCTGAACAAGATGCTGACGCCCGAACAGCGCGACGCCCTCAGCGTACCCGGCACGATCGCGATCGGCTACGGCTACGCGCATAACTCCGACGCCATTACGAGCCCGCACGCGGCATGGACGCTGCGCTGCCTCGACGAAACCGAAATCTGGGTGCCGTACCAGTCGCCGATTTGATCCAGCCCGGCGCGCCCGATATACACAGTCACCACAACATTCGGGGGAATGCGCGATGGCTGTCGTAAAATCTTCTTATTCCGTCTCGCGCGCGCAATGGAACAAGCTCGCCGCGCGGTTCAATTCGTCCGTGTGCGACATCGTCGCGGGCGATCGCGACCGCGTCATGGACGCGCTGGTGGAAACAGCGTTACGCGCGCACCCGAAGCCCACGGTGGTCGATCTCGGCTGCGGCATGGGCACATTTATTCTGCGCTATGGCCGTCGCTTCGGCGAGACGATTGGTGTGGACTTCGCCGAACGCATGCTGCGCGGCGCGCGACGCCGCTGCGCGAAAGTCCCCCGGGTGCGCTGGGCCTGCGCGAGTGTGGAAGACGCGCCGGCGACGCTAAGCACTACGGCGGATATTCTCGCCTGCCTGAATGTGATTACCTCGCCCGATGGCGCACTGCGCCGCCGCCAATGGAAGGCGCTTGCAAAAGTCGCCAAGCCCGGCGGCCACGTGATCGTCGTGCTGCCTTCACTGGAGTCCTCGGAACTCGTCGCGCAGATCGAAGAGCGCCTGAATCCCGGCTCCAGCGGCGCGCGCCTGGATGACGGCTCCGTCCACCGCGGCAACGCGCGGCAAAAACACTACACCCGCGCGGAACTGCGCGCCGCGGCCGAGCGCGCCGGACTCCGCGTCCAAAAAATCGCCCGCATCCCCTACCCCTGGAAAGACGAAGGCGTCGCCGCCCCGAAATCCGTTACACGCGGTCGCCAGCCGTGGGACTGGGCGCTGCTCGCGCGCCGGCGACAGACGTAAATAATCGGAGCCATTTAACGTTGGATTTCCTGCTGGAGCGCTGCGGCACAAGTACGGGAAATGGCGACCCCACCGGGAATTGAACCCAGATCTGATTCTTAGGAGGAACCCGTTCTATCCGTTGAACTATGGGGTCGTGCGGATAGCGTAGCGTAACGTCGTGCAGAGGGTCGAACACCGGCCAAGTAAAGCTTGGTCATGCAACTGCCCGTTTGGTATGTCCGCCTACGGCTTCAACCGCAGGTAGCCGATCATCGTGAGCGTGGAAATCTGGCCGGCGGGGCTGTTGATCGCGGAGAAGTCGACGTTGCTGCGGAAGTTGAGCCAGGGCTGGCGGCCTTCATCGACGGTGACCGCGCCGTCTGGGAATTCCATCACAAACTGTGTGTTGTCCCCGGCGTTTTCACGGGTCAGCACGACGAGCGAGAACGGTCCGGTGTTCTGGTTTGGGGCCGGCAGGCGGCTCTCCAGTGTACAGAGCGGCGTATTCCAGCCGACCAGCTTGAGGATGACGAGCTCCTGGTCCGCCGGCACGACGTCGGTGCTGATGGGGCCGGCCACGGAGTTGGACAGCACCAGCCGCGTGCGCACGAAGTCGTTTGCGGTCGGGATCGACCGGCCCTCGGTGAACGCGGTGGTCTGCATGGTCTGGTCGGGGAAAATGATCTGCGCCCGGACGACGCGGTTCGTGACCACGATAGTCAGCGCGACAATCAGAACGACACAGAGAATCCAAGGTAAGCGACGGCGCATGCGACTTCTCCTCCGGTGCCAAGGTGGGTTCGGGCGGCACCACAGCCAGAGAAATCCTAGCAACTTGCCGGCGGAAATCGTAGGACGTGCCTACGAGGCCGCGCTGGTCTCCAGGATGCGCTGGGCAATGCGTTCCGGATGAAACAGGCTGGGTTCCGCGCCCATCTCCAGCCACTGAATCCGCGTGTCCCGGCGAAACCAGGTGAGCTGCCGTTTCGCGTAGCGCCGGTGCTGCATCTGCACCAGAGCAATGGTTTCGTCGAGACCTAGCTCCCCCCGTAGATGCGCCATTATTTCTCGGTAGCCGAGCGACTTGATGCGTTCCACCTGCGTTTCAAAGTCTGCCTGCAGCAGCGATTCGACTTCGCGCACCAAGCCCGCCTCGAACATCGCCACCACGCGGGCATTGATGCGCGCGTATAAGACTGCACGCGGCCAGTCGAGTCCGAACTGGACTGCATCGAGGGGATCGGCATCGGCCTGCTGTTCGGCGTGGTGAGCCGACAACGGCCTGCCGGTCAGCTCGTGAACTTCAAGCGCGCGCACGATCCGGCGCAGGTCTCCCGGCATGACCTTCCCGGCATAGTCGGGGTCGACTTCCTGCAGCCGGGCGTACAGCGCCGGAGTTCCCCCAGCACCCGCCACGGTGTGGAGACGCTGGCGGATGTCGCAGCTCCGGCCAGGGCCTTCGAACAGACCATCGATAAGCGCGCGGATATAGAGGCCCGAGCCGCCCACGACGACGGCTGGTTTCCCGGCGGCGTTCAGCCGGGCCACGACCGTGCGGGCCTGCTCGCCGTAGGGCCCGGCGGCAATGAACTCATCCGGCCGCAGGTGCCCGATGAAGTGGTGCGGCACGCGGGCGAGCTCGTGTGCGGTCGGCTGGCCCGTGCCAATCTCCATGCCCCGGTAAAACTGCATGGAATCGGCCGAGATGATTTCGGTACCCAGCCGCTCGGCCAACGCAAGTGCCACGTCGGTCTTGCCCGACGCGGTGGGACCCACGATCGCGATTAAGGGCTTCATAAAAGGAAATTCTACAGGAGGGAACGAAGGAAACAGAGGTTGATTCAAATCACTGTTTCCGGCGGAAGCTGCGTTCCATCTGGTCGAGCGTCAGTTCCGTGATGATCGGCCGGCCGTGGGGGCAGGTGTAGGGCGGGCGCATGCGGCGGAAGCCTTCGATGAGCTCCTGCTTTTCCTCGGGCGTGAGCCGGTCCCCCGCTTTCACCGATGCGCGGCAGGCCTCGGTGGCCAGGCGCAACAAGTCGCTCATGAATTCTTCGCGGTCGAACAGGTCACCCTGCGCGAGCGCGTCGAGGATGCGGTAGACCGCGTCCGGCACGCGCGATTCATCGAAAAGGTGGCAGATGGCGGTCACCTGGAAGGTATTGCCGCCGAAGGGTTCAATCTCGACGCCCAGCTTCGCAAAGACCTCGCCTTTGGCTTCGATCAGGCGCGCGGCGGAGGGCGTCACGTCCACCAACACCGGCACGGCGAGTTGCTGCGCGGCGTAATCGTGGTCGTTCAGCTCGCGCACGAGTTCGTCGTAGTTCAGCCGTTCGTGCAGCGCGTGCTGGTCGATGATCAGCAGCCGATCCTCTTCCGGAATCAGCAGGTAGGTGTCGAACAGTTGCAACGGCATCGCCTGCAGACCACCGCTGACCGGGCGATACACGGCGGACGGCTCCAGCGATGGGCCCATCACCTGCGCGCCGAATTCCGTTTGCTCGTCGGCGGGTTCTGGCTTCACCGGTGCCGGCGCGGACGCCGCCATCGGCGCCGGTGTCCACGCCGGACGCACCACGCGCGGCTCCGGCCAGGCTTGCAGCGGCGTCACGGGTTTCGGCACGGCGGCGATCGCGGCTTGCGGCGCGGGCGCCGGACTCGGCGCGATCAGTCGCGGTTCGCGCGCCAAGTTCCACGCCGGCGGCCCGGGGATCACATTCTCCGCCACGCGCGGACGCATGGCGCTGAGATCATCGAAACTCTTGCGGACGGCCTCGCGCACCGCGGCGCGCGCCGCGCGTTCATCGCGGAAACGCACCTCGCGTTTGGAGGGATGAATGTTGATGTCGGCGAATTTCGGATGCACATCGATGAGGATCACGCCGACCGGATGCCGGCCGATGGTGAGCAGGCCCTGGTAGCCCTCTTCGAAACCGAACTGCAGCGCGCGGTTCATGATCGGCCGCTGGTTCAGGAAGAAAAGTTGGTGCGAACGCGACGAGCGCGTGAGCGCCGGGCTGCCGATGTAGCCCGTGAACTTGAAGCCGCCTTCCTCGCGCTCGAACTCGACCATGTCCTCGAGGAATTTCAGGCCCCAGATCAGGGCAATCCGCTCGCGCAGCGTCGCGCCTTCGGGGATGTCGAGCAGCGACTTGTCGTTGTGGAAAAACTGGAAACCCACGCCCGGATGCGCCAGCGCGTGCCGCTGCACCACGTCGATGCAATGGCTCAGCTCGGTCGTGATGCCTTTCAAAAACTTCGCGCGCGCGGGGGTGTTGAAGTACAGCCGGTTCACGGTCACCCGCGTGCCTGCCGGTCCGGGCGCCTCGCCCGTGCCGCGCAGGATGCCGCCGTCCACCTGCACGTGCGTGGCGGCCGTGTCTTCCTCGCGGCGCGTGAGCAGTTCAAAACGCGAGACCGCCGCGATGCTCGGCAACGCCTCGCCGCGGAATCCCAGCGTGCGGATGGAATCGAGGTCCTCGGCCTTGCGGACTTTCGAGGTCGCGTGGCGTTCGATGGAGAGCAATGCATCCTGCGGCCCCATGCCGTGGCCGTTGTCGGTCACTTCGATGAGGCGACGTCCCGCGCCGATCACGCGCACCACGATGCGCGTCGCGCCGGCGTCGAGCGAATTCTCGACGAGTTCCTTGACGACGGAGGCGGGACGATCGACGACTTCGCCGGCGGCGATCTTGTTCGCCACATCTTCGGGCAATACCCGAACAGGCGATATACCGCGCTTTTTGTTCACCGAGCCGGCCCCCATGACGGATGTCCATTTTACTTGTCCGGCGGGGGCGTATACCACCCGGAAAACACCCCGAAATCGTGTATACTATCCGCGATTTTGCCTTCGGGGGGACGAAAATCGCATGCGCGAACTGTCGTTTATTGGCGAAGCCTTGCAGGGTGTCACGCCCTATGTGCGCGACCGCTACGCCCAGCGGGGCGGGCTGTCCGTGCGCGGCAAGGACGGCGCGATGAACCTGCTGACCGAGGTCGACCTCGAGGTGCAGAACCGGGTCGTCGCCGCGATCGCCAAGGCCTTCCCGAAAGACGCCATCGTGGCCGAAGAAGCCGGTCTCGATACGCTCCCGCCCGATCGCAAGGGCCGCTGCTGGTTTCTCGATCCCATTGATGGCACGCAGAATTTCGTGCGCGGCCTGTTCCCCGATTTTGGCGTGTCGCTCGCGTTTGCCGAAGGCGGCGAAGTCCGCGCGGGCGGCGTCGCGATGGCGGGCGCGGGCATTCTGATGCTCGCGGGAAAAGGCCTCGGCGCTACGCGCGACGGCAAACCCATGCGCGTGTCCACGGTCAACAAACTTTCGGAGGCCCGCGTCGACATCGACTTCGGCTATCCGCACCAGCGCAAAGGCACGCTGGACCTCTTCTCCGATATTGTTTGCGAAGCAGGCCAGTTCCGCTGCTACTGCGCGGCGATCGCGGGCCTGTGTGCAGTCGCTTGCGGCGAGACGGATGCCTACGCCGCGATGAGCACGCAGCCGTGGGATTCCGCGGCAGGCGCGCTGCTGGTCGAAGAAGCCGGCGGACGCGTGTCTACGGTGACCGGCGGGCCGCTGAATCTCGTATACGGCCAATCGTCCATTGTCGTCTCAAACGGCGCCGTGCACGACGCCTTCATCCAACGCATTCGCCGCCCGGCGGCGATGGCGCAGTAGCCCCGGAGGGCGAACGCGATGCGCCGGCTGCTCGCCCTAGTCAAGAAGTGGTTCACGACCGAGCACGGCGTGTGCTTTCTGCTCATCCTCGGCGCGGGCATTGCGGCGGTCGCGCCGCTCGTCATTGAGAAGGCCGCGCCTGTTTATTTTCCGCCGACGCTCAGCGTGCCCTCGGTCGGCGCGACGCCGATCATCGACAACGACCAGACGCCGGGCTTCGGCGCCGCCCACGCCATCCGCTCGGTGCTGTACCTGGAGCAAATCGGCCACGAAGAAGGCTCCATGCTGTGGGACCCGGGCGAGTTCGCGGGCACTCCCTTCCTGGCCGAATGGAATACGCGCGCGCTATCGCCGTTCAGCCTGCCGATTTATCTGTTCGGCGCGGAGACCGGCCTGTGGGTGGCCGCGCTGATCAAAATATTCGTCGCGGGTGCGCTGGCGTTCTACGTCGCGCGCGTGCTCGGCTTCACACATCCTTTCGCACTCCTGATCGCCGTGCTGCACGCGCTGAACGCGAGCCTGATCGTGTGGACGGCGGACCCCGTGTCCGACGCAGTGGTGTGGGTGCCGATGATTTTCCTGTTCGCGGAGCGCCTGAGTCTGGGCCAGTTGCGCTACTGGCCCGCGGCCTCGATCCTGATCGGATTGATGCTGCTGAGCGGCGCGCCGCAGGCGGTTGCCTCCACTCTCGTGTTTTTCGGCGCCTACTACATCTACCGCCGCACACAGACCGGCTGGAAGGGCGTGCCCGGCGCGCTTGTGTCCAGCACCCTGGCCCTCGCGCTCGGCATCGGCATCGCGGGCGTGCAAATCGTGCCGTGGCTCGAATGGTTACAACTCTCGCGCGCCGTGTGGGTGCCCGGCGACGCCTCCGGTTGGGTCGCCCTCCTCGCGCCGCTGGGCCCGCTCGCGCGGCCGGAAGACCTGCAAGACGTGCGCGCGATCGCGCCGCTGCACACGGGCTATGTGTCGCTGCTGCTGGCGTTGCTCTGGCTGGTCGTGCGGCCGCAGGCGCCGGACGCGCAAAAGCGCCGCATTGACGCGCTGTTGATCATCAGCACGGTGTGGCTGGCGACCGCGATCGTGTTGTCCTGCGTGCAGCCGTTCGCCGAAGTCCTGCAACCCATTCTCATCCGCGCGCTCGTGGCGCCATTGTCCTTCGGACTCGCGCTGGGCGGCGCGGCCGCGGCCGAGGCCTGGCTCCAATTGCGCCCGGCGCAATCGCTGGCCGCCATCCGCCGGTACGGCTTGTTGCTGGCCATCTTCACGGCGCTCGCGGTCGTGTCCTACGCGATGGGTTGGTCGCGCATGGCGGGCGCGCCCGAGGCTTTCCTGCAACTCGGCGCGACCGCCGCGTCACTGGTGGTCTTCGCGCTCGTGCTCGGGATCACGCTGGTGCGACCGTGGCCACGACTGATGGGCTACTCGCTCTGCGCGATCACGGCGCTCGAACTTCTCGCGCTGTTCGTGCCGCTGCAGCCGAGGACGACGTGGGCGGATTTGACCGAAGGGCCCTTTCAGACCACCGCGCGCCACGCCTCGGCCGGCCGCATTGCGTTTGGCCCCGGCACCGACACGGCCGGGCGTATGGCGATCGAATCGCCGTTGATCCGCGGCTTTGGTCCGCGCGCGCCGGCACGCGTGGCGGCATTCCTCGAACGCGCGCGGCAGGATCCTCTGCTCTACACCCGCGCCGGCGTATCGCGCTTTGTGCTCTCGCTGGCCGATGTGAGCGGGCCGTATGCGCGGCTGCGTCCGCAGTTGCGCCTGCTGAACGTGACCGCCGAGGGCGCGGGGCTGTTCGAGTACACCCCCGGTGCGCAGCCGACACGCCTGCTGCACGACATCAACGTGGTGCGGCGCTTCGATCCGAGCCTGCTCGATTCCAAGCTGGTCTCGCAGGTCGAGGCCGCGGCCGATCCGGGCGCCGACGAAGGCCGGCCCGGCCGCCCCCTGCTCGCGCCGACGAGCCGCGTCGAAATCCAGCGCGTAAACGTTTTTCGCAACGACCCCGGCGTGCTGGTGCTCGCGCAGACGAACTACCCGGACTGGACCGCGCGCGTCGACAACCTCAGCGCGCCGATTTTTCCGGTCGACGGCGCGTTCCAGGGCATCGAGCTGGCCTCGGGTTCGCGCGAGGCGGTGTTCCGCTACGCGCCGCGTTCGTTCCGCTGGGGACTCGTGGTTTCGTGCATCGCGCTGTCGCTGAGCCTGCTCGGCCTCGCGCACTTGATGTACTCCCGCCTGCAAAACCAGTACTTCAAGATGTAGCGCGTATTGCAACACAGCGCCGTTATTCGCTATTATTTTCGGTGTGCGCGGGTGGTGAAATTGGCATACACGCTAGACTAAGGATCTAGTCCCGAAAGGGGTGCAGGTTCGATTCCTGTCCCGCGCACCACTTCTCCTTTTTATGACGCGTCCGCGGTTTCAACGCTTCCGAAGTGCGCAGCCGGTGCCCCTGCGAACCCTCTCCCCGCTCCTATTGCTCCTCGTGGCCTGTTCGGCCGCAACCGCCCTTGATCCCGATCCCCGCGTGGCGCTCGGCGAGCGTCTATTCCACGAGATGCGCTTCGACAATCCCGCCGGCGACCTCGACATCGGCTGCGTCACCTGCCACACGCCGTCCGACGGCGTCGGGTTCCGCGGCTTTGCCGATCCCCTCGGCCGGAGCTGGCAACCGTGGCGGCGCGAAGACCCCGTGCGCGAAACGCTGCGCAACGCGCCGGGACTGTTCGACCTCGACCAGCACGACTTCATTCACGCGGACGGCGAGTTCCTGTCGCTCGAAGGACAGTCCGAACATACCTTGGTTGGGCGAAACTTCGGATGGTTGCCAAAAGAAAAGAAAATTGCCGCCAAGAATGTGGCGACAGTGCTGCGCGCAAATTACGCCGATTCGTTCAGAGAAGCATACGGCGTCGATGTGAACGCGGTGGATGACGAAGAAAATGTGCGCGCGGCGGCGCACGCGATCTCGGACTTCGTACGATCGTTGCAGAGTGCGCGCACCTCGCCCTACGACGAATTTCTGCGCGCCAATAATTTGGACGATGCTCCGCATGCCGGCGAAGATCCCACGGCGTACGGCGCTCGCATCATCCGCGAAATCGACAATAAAAAGGCGGACGGTACGCTCAAGCCCGTGGAGGGTTTCAGCGCGGACGCGATGGACGGTTACCGCATTTTCCTCCGCACCAAGGGCACGGCGAGCGCGGGCAATTGCGTCGTGTGCCACGTGCCGCCCAGTTTCACGGATCGCAGCTTCCACAACACCGGCGTGACGCAGGAAGAATACGACGGCGTGCACGGCGCCGGGAGCTTCGCGAATCTCAATGTGCCCACGGCGGGCACGCGTCCCCTGCCGCAGTTCATGAAGCGCGCGCGGCATGAGGTGCCGGGCAATGTGGATTTGGGTTATTGGAACTTCGCGCGCTTTGGAAATTCACCGCTCTATGTGCCGCAGGAAGCGGAAGCGAATTTCCGCATCCGCACGATTGCGACCTTCAAAACTCCGCCGCTGCGCAATCTGCCGTCCACCCCGCCCTACATGCACAACGGCCTGTACACGACGCTGGAATCGGCGCTGCAACAAAAAATGGAGGCGGCTTTCCTTTCGCGCATGGGCGATCTGCGCAACGCGGACCCGGAACTGGCGAACATCCGCATCTCGGAACAGGACTTCAAGGCCCTGTTCGCCTTTTTGAATGCGCTGTGCGACACCGGCACGCGCACGGCGGAATTCATCGGCCAATCCGGCAGTAACGGCTTTGTTTCTGTCGATTCGTCCTATTCGTATCGACCCAACGAGCTCGACACGGTCGGCGAAGATCAGGAAAAGCGCGCGCAAGACGACCCAGGGGACTGACTGCGAATTGCGTCGCAGTGGGCGCTTCGGCGTACCAGCACCGTCGCAATGCAATCACGCGATACAACGTCTCGTCACCGCAATTCATAGTCTGTCCCCGGTTCTAACGATCAGCGCCAAGACCGGGGACAGACTACGAATCCCTCGTCAAAATGAAATTTGTCCTGCCGCCGAAGCAACAGGACAAATAAGAGTGATCGGACGAGCGAAGGGGATTCGCAGTCAGTCCCCTGGCGGTTACTTCTTCAGGTGCTCGTTGTACCACGCGATCGCGGCGTCGGCACCCTGCACGTAGCGCGCCTGATAGATGCCGTAGTGCTGGATGCCCGGCTCGACGTGATACTTCGCGGGCACGTGGTCCTTCACGAGGTTGTATACCTTTTCGCCGTGCTGGTGACGGTCGAAGAGTTCTTCATTCTCGGCGTCGATGATCAGGATGGGTACTTTGAGCTTCGCGGCTTCTTCCACCGGCGCGAAACGCGCGAAACGCTCGAGGTGCGGCGTGCCGCGCAGATTCGGAAATACGTTTTCCCCCTGCGGCACAGCCGGCGCCTCGCCGCGCGAGCGTTTGATTTCCATCGCGTGGTTGCCTGCCATGTCTCCGCCATATGGCTGCACGGCAGCGTCATGCGCATTCACCGCGCCGACCTGATCGACCAGACACTTCACGCGCGAATCGTTGAGCGCCGTCTGCAACACCAATCCGCCGCCGAAGCTGCTGCCCCACAGGCCGATGCGCGAGGTGTCCACCATCGCTTCGCCTTCGAGGAAATTGATGGCGTTGCGGATGTCCTCAAGCTGATCGAAGGGGTCCACGAGCTCGCGGATCGCTTGCGCCTTCACCGTCACATTGCCGTCCGCGTCCGGTTTCGGCATCGGTTCGTGCATCACGAGCCGGCTGTCGCTCTCGCCCCAGCCGCGGTAGTCGAAGGTCAGCACCACGTAGCCTTCCGCGGCGAAGCGCGGCGCGTACGTGCGGCGCAGGTGTTCCTTCACGCCGCCCCAGCCGTGGCACAGCACAATCGCGGGAAACTTGTCGCCCTCTTTGGCGTCCGCCGGATAGAACAGGTCGCCCGCCATGCGCGTGCCGTCGCTCCAAATGTTCACCGCGCGCGAGGCGGCCTTCGGATTGGGTTGGGCCGCGCCGAGCGGCGCATAGGCCAGGCCCACCGCCACGATTGTTGCCGCCAACGCAAAACGCATACGCATGCTCAATTCTCCTGAGGATTTGGGCTGTGTCCGCCTCGCCGGGTGGCGGGACGCGCTCCGGTGATGGTAGCCTATGTGTGCTTTAAACGGCGAGTGCCGGGAATAACCCGCCGGACCGCTTCGTTCCCTTCAAGGACTAGCATTTCTGTAACACGAAAATTGACTACGGAGACCCGCCATGCCACCAATTTACGATCCTGAAATGGTCAAGCCGATGGAAGAAGAGCTGACCAACGTAGGCGTCACCGCGCTGCGCACGCCGGCCGACGTCGACCAGGCGCTGAAGAACCCCGGCACCTCGCTGCTCGTGATCAACTCGGTCTGCGGATGCGCGGCCGGAAGCTGCCGCCCGGGCGTCACGCTCGCGCTGCAGAACGACAAAATCCCGAACAACCTGTACACCGTGTTCGCCGGCATGGACACCGAAGCCGTGCAGCGCGCGCGCGAACTAATGCAGCCCGTGCCGCCGTCGTCGCCGTGTGTGGCGCTGTTCAAGGACGGCCAGATGATCGGCGTGCTCGAACGCCGCCACATCGAGCGCATGTCCGCCGTGGACATCTCGAACGCGTTGTCAAAGGCCTTCAACGAAAACTGCGATCGCCAGGGGCCGTCGGTCTCGCGCGAAGTGTTTGACGGCAACGAATCCGTGCAGCGTTGCGGCTCGACGATTCCGCTGTACAAAGGCAACTAAGTCCAGTAGAAAATTTCGACGGCGGGGGCACCAACCCCCGCCGTTTGTGTTTGTACCCGGGAACGCCAATCTCTCGATTGGCGGGCTTTACGGAGGGGTCGAATGACGAATTCATCGAAGCAACGCGGTTACTTCCGCATTGCGGCCGCGCTCGGCGCGCTCGCCGTTATCGCCGGGGCCTTCGGCGCGCACGGCCTCAAGGAACGCATCGACGCCGAGCATCTCGACATCTGGCACACGGCCGCGCAGTACCACATGTACCACGCCCTCGCGATGCTCGCGTTCGCGGGCGGCGCGCTGCCGGGCATTGCCAGCCGCACGGGCGCGTGGGCGTGCCGCCTGTGGCTTGTCGGCATCGCGATCTTTTCCGGCACGCTTTATGTGCTCGCCGTCACCGGCATCTCGTGGCTCGGCGCCATCACGCCTTTCGGTGGACTCGCGCTCATTGCGGGTTGGGTGTTCGCGGCCATCGCGGCGACCAAATAAAAACACCCCTAAGCAGAGCTTAGGGGTGCCACTCGATCCAAAAATCAGGGCCCTGCTTAGGGGTTCGGCCCTGCATTCACCGGCGCGGCGGTCTTGGGCACAAACGGATCGCGCAACTCGTCGAACTGCACCTTCATCCCGCGCGCCATCGCCCGGTCGGCCACTTCCGACGCGATTTCCTTCGGCGCACGCACATGCTCGCGCAGAATCAGCGTCTTTGTTTCGGGTTCCGCGACGCCGTCAATCAGCCCAAGCAACTCCGGCATGGTAACGTCGTCGCCTTCGGCCATGATCCCGCCCGTCTGCCCAACGGACACGGCAAACTCTTCTTCGCCGTTGTTGATCTTGTGTTTCCAACGCTGGAAATACGACTTATCGTCAAGACGCATCCGCTGGGCAAAGCTGTCTTCCACCGCCGCCAGCCGCAGCGCCTCCGGCTGGGTCTGCTCGCCCACCAGCGTCGGCGTCATGAAGATCAACAGCTCGCGATCCTGATGATCCTTGCCCGTGCTGCGGAAGGCGCGGCCGAGCAGCGGAATGTCGCCCAGGATCGGCACCTTGTCGACCGTGTCGGAGAAGTTGCTCGTGCGCAACCCGCCCAGCACGATCGTCTCGGCGTCGTGCACCAGCACCTGCGTCTGCGCGCGGTTTTGTGTCTTCTGCGGCAGCGTGTTGAGCTGGCCGTTGGAGAACACGTTCACCGACACGAAGGTGCTGTCTTCGGCCTCGATGTTCAGCAGGATGGTGTCGACACTCGTAATGCGCGGCGTCACCAGCAACCGGGTACCGACGTCGATGAAGTCGATCTGCGCATTCGAATTCGCGCCGCCGACGTTGTCGAAGGTCGTCGTGGACGAAGCGAAGGGCACCTGGGTCGTGTTGTCGAAGCTGGCCTCCTGGCCGTCCTGCACCGTGATGCGCGGGTGGGCCAGGATCGTCGCGTCGCCGGTGGTATCCAGCATGTTAATGACCACGCCCAGCGGCACGCCCTGATAATCGATCGTCGTGCCCTGACCGGCGGGCGTGTCCTCATCATCGCTGTTCGCGAGGCTGCCGACCGTAATATCCAGCGGATCGCCGCCGGGATTGGCGGAATAGGACCAGTTGATGTTCAGGTTGCGCATGACGTTGCGGCTCATCGTCGCGAGGTACGCCTCGATCTGCACCTGCCGGCGTTTCGTGTCCCACACCGCGATGCGGCCATCGATTTCATTCAGGCGATACGGCGTCGCGGTGACCGTAATCTGATGGATGTCCTCGTGCACCACGATCGAGCCCATCGCCTCGGGCACGAGCAGGCCGACGTCTTCCGCCACCGTGAGCGGATCCGCGTAATCGAGCACCCACGAGCGCGTTTCCAGTTCCTGGTCCAGCATCGACAGCACTTCGGCCACGCGATCCAGCCGCTGCGAGCGGTCATACACGACCAGCGTGTTCGAGCGCGCATCGACGCTGAGCTTGCCACTTTCGGTCAGCAGGCTTTCGATGCTTGTGGTCATTGCTTCCGCGTCGACGTGCACCAACTGGAACGCGCGGGTTTCTTGCGGCGCATCGATCTCGCTCATAATTTTGCGCATCGCATCGATGTTGTCTTGCGTGTCATACACGATGATCTTCGACGTGGCCGGGTCCGCGATCAGGCGGCCCTTGGCGGACAGCAGCGACGTGAGCACCGTCTCGATGCTCTGCAAATCCGCGTAGTTCACGCTGAATTCGGCTTGCACCAGCGAACCGTACGCGCGGGTCACGTGCTCTTCTTTCGTTAGCACGAACAGGAAATTCGCTTCCTTGTCGTACTCGTAATAAATCTCGTTAAAGCGCAGAATCGCGAGCGCCTGCGCGGGTGTGATCTCGTTCGTCCAGAATTCCAGTACCGTCTCGCGCACTTTCGGCGTCGACGCGATGTTCCAGCTCGTCGCCACCGCGAGCGCATCCAAAAATTCGCTGGCCGACATCGGGCCCGTCAGCGTGATCTTGATGGATTCGTCCGCCTTCGGCGCGTCGCCGTATTTCAGCGGCCGCTCCAGTCCGGGTTCAAAGGCGCCCTGCGGCGAGACCACGCGGCTCGGCGACGCCGACGCCGTACCGGTGGTGACGGTGACCTCGACGGGTTGCCCGCCGCGGTTCGCGCCACCCCGCCCGTCCGTCGGCTCCACGGCCTGCATCGCGCCTTCCAACTCGCCAAGCTGCGGCCCACGCCGCCCGCCTGGGCGCGTCGGCGACTGCTGTGCGGCGGCGTCCATGGCCACTAGCGCGGCCACGAGAATCACCCACCACGGTCGCCCGCGCAGGCTGCCAAATCCACGTCTCATGAGGTTCTCCATACGCACCGCTCGCGTCGGCACGGCCACTAGCGCCGCGGCAACTCCACGGTGTATTCCTTTTCACCCTGTTTTATCGAAAACACCACGGCGTCCGGCTTGATCTCTTTAACCGTCAAGCCGTTGACCACGTCGCCCACTTTTTTCCAGGTTCCGCGTTTGTCCTGCGGCCCCATGAACATCTTTACGCTAATGCCGTCCTTCGTGCTGATCTGCTGGCGTGTCGCCGAAATGCCCTTGAGCTTTTCCTCAAGCTTGGGATCCGCGACCGCCTTGGGCGGGGCCGGCGGTGCCGCGACGAGTTCCTTCCACAGCGCTGTTTTCGCCATGATCCGCGTGCGGAATTGCTGTGGCGGCAACTTGTCCGGCTCGGGCAGATCGCTGAAGGCCGGTCCCACGCTCTCCAGCCGCGCATCGAGATTTTTCTCGCGCGCACGCATCGGATTCGCGACCGTCTGCCACGCGATGGCACCCAGGCACAACACCGTCCACACGGCCAACGCCGCAATCAGCAAGCGGGAGAGCGACACGCCGATCATTCGCGGTTACTCCGCTTGGCGGTCGCTTCCGGGTTATCCAGCACGACGCGCGTGATCTGCATCGTGGCCGAGACGGCTTCCATCTGCGGCGGGCGTGCGACTTCGACGCTGTCCACGCGCAACAACTGGTCGCTGGCTTCAATACGCTCGATGAACAGCAGCAATCCCTCCAGGCTCGTGGCCGGAATCTGGAAGCGGATCTGGTATTCGCGGTGGCCTTCGCCCTCGGTCAGCGTGCCTTCCTGCAGGGTCGGAATCCGCACATACTGCACCTCGTGCGCCGGCTTGTCGCCCTTCGCAGGGATCTTCATATGCGTCAGCTCAAAAATCTCGCGGCGGAGCGCATCGTGGATTTCCGCGGCGGTCAGGTCCGAGGAATGCTCCTTCACCACGCTCGCATACGCCTTGTTCACGGCGTCGGCCTGCGCAGCCTGCGCGGTCAGGTTCTCGATCTCGAGTTCGCGCTCGCCGATGTTGCTGTCGAGGTCGCGCACCGTGGCGACCGCCGTCTTCCCAAACAGGAACACCGCCGCCAGAACAACCATGCCGCCGGCCACCGACAGCAGCAGGCGTTCACGCGGATTCATGCGCGCCAGCGGATTACTCATCGGCGGCGGCTCCGTTAAAGGGAACCGTCACGGCAAAATCCCACACCGACTTCCCACGCTCGCGCCGTTCCGTGCGATACAACTCCATCGCGGCGGCCAGTTGCGGAATCGCCGCCGCGCCCGGCCCGCGGATGCCGTCGATCAACTGGTCGAATTTCTTCGGCTCCATCGCGCTGCCGTTGATGGTAACGCCTTGATCTTTGTCGTAGGAAAACCGCGTGATATTCAGACCCGAATCCGGTGCGAGCTCGGCCAGTGTCGCCATGATCGCAATCGGCGACACGGAGCGGTGCACTTGTTCCTGAATCAGATTAAGTTGCTGGCGTTTGGTGCGCAGCGTCTGCACATTCGGGCGCATCGCGTCCGCGCGCTGGTCGAGTTCAGCCAGATAACTGCGCCGTTGCATGACGGCCTGCCCATACATGGCCGCGGTCGCCACGAGCGCGATGAGCGCCGCGATGGCCACCCGCATGCCGCGCGAGCGCGTCGCCACGGCCGCGCGCCGGCGCACTTCGGTTTCCGGCAGCAACTCGACCGGAAACGCGCGATCGCCGCGCGCAGACGCCAAGGCCCCGGCCGCGACGGCCGAACCCAGCCCCTGCTCGCCATAGGCCCGCGCCGACAAGCCGAGCGTGCTCGCCAGTGTGGACACGATGCCATCCGGCTCGATGCCCTCGCTGCTGACGACGATATCGTTGGGCGCCGTGCCATCGGGCGATTCCCGCCGGCTGGCCGACAGCGAGCCGCGCACTTCGGCGGCCACTTCGTCCGCCGCGGCAACGTCCACCGCCACGCCGCGCCCGAACGTCATGCAGCCCTCGCGCAACACGGCGACTTCCAGACCACCCGGCGCCACATGCACCGCCACCGTGTCCGTGCCCTTCAGCGCGGTCAGCAAACACGCGGTGCTGAGAAACACTTGCTCCGGCGCAACGCCGGCGTCGCGCAGCATCGCGACATGGCCTTCGATGATCGTGCGACGCACGACAACGGCAAGCACGCGCGCGGACCCGCCGTCGAGATTTTCCAGCAGGCAATACGAGGTCGCGAGTTCATCCAGCGGAAACGGCACGATTTCTTCCGCGCCGAGGTGCACCATGCCGCCGAGTTCAACAGGATCTTGGGTGGGGAGTTCTAAAATGCGGACGGCGGCTTCGTGGCGCGGCAACACAAAAAAAACGCGATCCTGCGCGAGCTCGTGGCGCTTTACGAAATCCTTGAGCGCCGCCGCGAGCGAACCATCGTCCGCCGACCATGCGCCGCGCTCGGAAACCTGCGCGAGCACACCGCCGGCCTCGCCGCCGCGCACAAAAGAAATGTGGCCCGGCCCGGTCTGCAAAATGGTGATATGTATTGCCTTACGCGCCAACGGCCCCCTCTTTCCACGCGAGGATCACAAGCGTGCTCCCGCGCAATTCCACCGTGACGGTGCAATAGGCGTTAATCTTCCCCCGGCGGCGCGATGCGTGCGCATGGATTGTAAAGTACGTGGAATCGGTCTTGCAAAAGCGGTACAGCGGCGCCATCTTTTCGGCGGAGACATCCGGCACCATTGTGGCCGCGAGGCCCACGGCTTGAAACGCCTGATCGTCCTGCGTGTTCGGCTGGCCGTCGGGGCCGTTGCGGTAGGTCATCACCCCGGCGACGACGGCCTCTTCAATGTCGGGGAGGCACATGAGCACTTCGGGCGAGGCTGTGTTCACGTTGATGCGACCATAGGCCGGATCGCCGCCAACCCCCAGCACGTCGATCAAGCCAGGTTTACCGCGTCCGCCCCTCCACACTTCGTCGCTAAACTGTTGCATATCACGCACTTCCTCGACCGAATGAAATAACGCCGGTTGCTGCCCATCGGTTGACGATTCCCGTGTGTCAATAATCCGTGACACGACCCGGCCGGACAGGCCTTTTACGTTCTCCAACAACTCTTTGGGCGCGTAATTAATCGAGATGTAGCGTTCGGCGTCTTCAATCTGCACCTCGCAGACGTCGTCCTTCATGTCGTCGGCGGAGGCCCCGAAATACGCACCCTCTTTGAGCAGGTCGATGGGCCGCGCCCAGCGCTGGTCGAGTCCCGTGTATCCCGCCTGATCGTTGTACGCATCGAGCAGAATCTTGTGCTCCAGCTCGAACATCCCACGCTCCGCCGCCGCGCGCGCCATCTGCTGCGCCTGTTCGCGATCGAGCGCGTACCACGCCATGCGCCGCTCGAGCATCGCGCGGTGTCCAAAGCCGACGGAGATCACGGTGAGGATCGCAAGAATCCACAGCACGGACACAAGCACGAAGCCGTCGCCGCGATGAGTGCTGCTGCGCATCATTGGAGCCCCGCCACGGCACGCACGTCGTCCGGCATGGGACTCACCGGCGTGCGGAAGGTCACGCGCAGCGTAAACGCGGAGCGTCCATTGTTCGTCACGTTGCCCGGATCGTCGAGTTCAAGCGTCGCCGTGATGAGTTCGGGCAATGCGTGGTAGGTGCGCGAGTCGGTCACGATGCGCGCGGGCGCTGGCACCGAACCCGGCAGCACCGGCGGCATCGGCCCGGCCCAGGAATAGGAAAACACCAGCGACTCCACGCCGCGCGCGATCTCGAACTGCCGTGCGCGGCCCACCTTGAGACCCACGGGCAGCTCGCGGCTTGGCGGCACGGGTATCGCGGGCAAGGGCCCCTCCACCAGCGCCTCCGTGCGCAGGAGCACGCCGCCGTCGCGCGTATCCTTCATTCGGTACTGCACGCGAATCAGGCGCTCCGACGACGCGGTCTCCACATCGAGCGGCTGCGCCATCGTGACGAATTCAATCGAGTCATTCGTGCCGACCATGAGGTGAATGGCGTCTCTCGGGATGCTGTGGAGCTCGCGCTCAAGCAGTCCCAGCGCGCGGCGTGCATCTTCGTAGGTCTTGTAGTTTGATTCGCCGCTGCGCCACGAGCGCACAGCCGTCGAGAACGTGATGTATACCCCGCTGAGCACGAGCGCCATCAGTGTGCTGGCGACGATGAGCTCGACCAGCGTGAAGCCGCCGTTTCGATGTGGTTGCGCGCGCATGTTAGCGGGCCACCGGCGCGGCCGGCGGAAGCGGCGATTGCCAGAGGCGCTGTGCCGGCAGCAGCGTCTCGTAGCTTTCGGAAAAATTCATGCCCGCGCGTTCCCAGCTCACCGTCACCTGCACGCGCGCCATATATTCGCGGTTGCGCGGGAATTCGAACGGTGTTACCGGCCTGTTGGGGTCGCGCGGTGGACGCGAAGGCGCCTTCGGCACCGGAGGATTCACGCGCCGGATGTCGGAGGTCCACGAGAAACGATCATCCTGTCCGGTGAACCGTCCCTGCGCGCGCTTTTCCACAAGCACGGGCTGCGCGAGCATCTCCGCCATTTGCTGATCGAGCAGGAACCGCGCGCGGGTGAAATCCTGCGCCTGGCCGCGCGTGCGGATGGCCTCCTGGATCGTTCGGTGCACGGCAAAGGCACCGACGCTCAGAATCACGAGCGCGAGCGCCGTCTCGATCAGAATGTAGCCCGCGGCGCGGCTGCGCATCACCGGCCTTCGTCGGGGAACGCGATGGTCGCCAGCGTGCCCGTGGTCTCAATCACATACTTGCGCGAGCGATCCGCTTCGTCGAGCAGCGTGATCGAACCCGCGTCGGAAATGCCGGTGGGGTAAAACGCCAGGTATTCCGTATTCGAGTCTTCGCCGCGGCGCGCCTTGATCGTGCCGAACACGATCCGTTCGGGATCGCGAATCGCCTCACCGCCGCCCACGTCGACCGGAAAGTAGCCGCGCTTGCCGTCTTTCGATACACCCGGCCGCGCGGGCCAGTAGGTATTTTCCTTCGTGTTGAAGTAGACGCGGTATTCGACCGCCTCGGTCACCGCGCTTTCCTGCGCGGCCTTAATCTCGGCGAACAAATCGCGCGCGGCATGATCGGCGCGCACGCGCGCGAAGCTGCCGCGAAACACGGGCGTCACGCTCATCGCCATCGCGGCGAGGATCGTCATCACGATCATTAGCTCGATCAGCGTGAATCCCGCGCGCTTCATGTGCGGCTTCCTGCCTACTCGGCGGCCTTCTCGCCGATCTTGGTCAACCACGGCGCCACGTCGTCCGGCGTGCCGCGCTGGCCGTCCGGACCCGTCGAGAACATGTCGTACGATTCGGGGTACTTTTCACCCGGCATCAAATAAATCCAGTCATTGCCCCACGGGTCCTTGTTCAATTCCTTGACGTATTTCTTGCTGCCCGAGACCAATTCCTGCAACGAGCTCGGATAGGCGTCGTTGTGGTCCAGCGCGAACAAATCCAGCGCGGTGCCGTAGCGCGCGATATCGCCGAGCGCGGTCTTGATCTTCGCGTCTTTTGCCGTACCCTGGAAGGCCAGCGTCACCATGCCGGCGAGCACGGCAATAATCACGGTGACAAGGATGAGCTCGATCAGCGTGAAGCCGCCCTCGTTGCTCGCCAGTTTTTTCAACAGTGTCTTGCGGCTCATGGGTATCTCCTTCAGCGTATCTGCGAACTCAGGGTCAGCATTGGCAACAACATCGCAATCACCAAAAATCCGACGACCACGCCCATCACGACAATGATCGCCGGTTCCATCAACGCCGTCGCGGCCTTCACCGCGCGGTCGACTTCCACGTCATACGCATCCGCCAGGCGCTTGGTCACCTCGCCGAGCTTGCCGCTCTCCTCGCCCACGGCGAAGATGTTTACGACCAGCGGCGGGAAATGCTTGGCCTTGCGCATGCCCTCGCTGATCGCCGTACCCTCGGATACCCCCGCCTGCAGGGCTTCCACCTCGCCGCGAATGATCGAGTTGGACAGGGTCTCCGCCGTAATGCGCAGCGAGGTCAGCACGGGCACGCCGTTGTCGAACAGCGTGCCCAGCGTGCGCGCGAATTTCGCCATCTCGTAGCGCTGCACGAGTCCCGAGATCACGGGCAGCCGCAGCCACAGCGAATCGAGCTGCGTGCGGCCGGCGGGCGACTCGCGATACTTCCGCGCCGCATAAACGATCAGTCCGCCGGCGATCAAAATCGCCCACCAGAACTTGCCCATGAAGCTGCTGATGCTCATCACGATGATGGTCACGAACGGCAGTTTTGCATCGAAATCGTTGAAGACTTCAATAAAATTCGGGAACACGAAGGCCATCAGAATGAACACCGCCGCGGCGCTCACGATGCAGAGGAAGGCCGGATAAATCATCGCCGAGAAGGCCTTGCCGCGCAGCTCCTCGTCCTGCTCGCCAAAAACCACGATGCGCCACAGCACGTCTTCGAGCATGCCGCCCGCTTCGCCCGCGCGCACAAGGCTTACGTACATTGTCGGGAACACGTCCGGACGTTTTTCGAGCGCGTCCGCCAGGCTACTGCCCTGCTGCACCGCGCCGTGCAAGTCCTCGATCACATCGCGCAGCTTGCCGGGCGCCGTCTGATCGCGCAGCGTGGCCAGCGCACGCAGGATCGGCATGCCGGCCTGCAATAGCGTCGCCATCTGCCGGAAAAACCAGTTGCGATCCTTGAGCCGGATGCGCCGGTTGCTGAACAGCGATCGTTTCGGCGCGGCGGTGGACGAGGCCTCGCGCGCGGCCGAGCCGTTCGACGCGGCCTTCTTCTCTTTCTTTTCTTTTTTCTCTTTCTTCGGCTTACCCGTGGTCTCTTCGACCGAGATAGGGAAGAAACCCATGTCGCGCAGTTGCGCCACGGCCGCGCTGCGGCTTTCGGCGTCGAGCGTGCCGGTTTTCACCGCCTCCGCCCCGCGTTTCACTTTGTATTCAAAAGTGGGCATCGCCGTGGCTCACTCGTACACGATGTCCGTGTCCGCGGTCACGCGCAGCACCTCTTCGATCGTCGTCTCGCCCGTGCGCACGCGAATCCAGCCCGCGTCGCGCAGCGTCTGCATGCCCATCGCGCGGCCCTTCTGCTTGATCTCGCCGGACGTGGCGCCCTTCACGGTCAGTTCGCGAATCGGCTGCGAGAACGGCAGGATTTCGGCAATCGCCAGGCGGCCCTTGTACCCCGTGTGACGGCAGGCGTCGCACCCGCGCCCGCGGCGGAACTTCGCCTTCGCGATTTCCTCGGCCGGCAGGCGCAGCTCAGCGATCATGTCCGCCGTCGGCTGCATCGGCTCCGCGCACCGCTCGCACACCTTGCGCACGAGGCGCTGGGCCATCGAGGCAATCATCGTGCTCGCGATCAGGAACGGCTCCACGCCCATATCGACCAAACGCGTCACGGTACCCGCCGCGTCGTTCGTGTGCAGCGTGCTGAACACCAAGTGACCCGTCAGGCTCGAACGCACGGCCATCTCGGCCGTCTCGTAATCGCGGATTTCGCCCACCATCATAATGTCCGGGTCATGGCGCAACATCGAGCGCAGGCCGGTGGCGAAGTCGAAGCCGATCTTCGGCTGCACCTGCATCTGCGAGATGCCCTTCAACTGATATTCGATCGGGTCTTCGATTGTGATGATTTTCTGGTCAGTCTGGTTCAGCTTGCTGAGCGCCGCGTACAACGTTGTTGTCTTACCACTACCCGTGGGCCCTGTGACCAGAATGATGCCGTGCGGGCGGTCGATAAACCGATTAAGCTGCTCCAGATCGCTCGACTGGAACCCAAGGTCCTCCAGCGACAGCGAGATATTCGAGCGCGTCAAAATACGCATGTTTAGCGTCTCGCCGTACGGCGTCGGCAGCACGGACACGCGCAAGTCGTACTTGGCCGTGCCGAACGACGCCTGAATTTTGCCGTCCTGCGGCAGGCGCTTCTCCGCGATGTTCAGGTTCGCCATGACCTTGATGCGCGACACGATCGCCGAGTGGAACCCGCGGATCGTCGGCGGCACGGGCACAGCATGCAGCACGCCATCGATGCGATACCGCACGCGGAGCTCGTCTTCAAAGGGTTCGATGTGCACGTCGGTCGCGTCGGAGCCGATCGCTTCGGTGATCAGTTCGTTCACGAACTTGATGATCGACGGATCGATGTTTTCGTCGCCGAGGTTCTCCCCCGCCGCGATCGTTTCGAGATCCAGCTCGACCGCGCCCTGGCCGCCGCTGATAATGCGTTCGACCGTGTCCGCGCCAAGACCGTAAAGCTCCTTGGTCTTGCGCTCGATTTCGGACGGCGTCGCGACCACGGCCTCGATGCGCCGCTTCAGCATCAGGCGGGCATCGTCGAGCCGGTGCGAGTCCAGCGGATCGCTGACGGCGATCACCAGCGTGCCGTTGCGCACTTCGAGCGGCACAAACCGGTAGTGCGTCGCGAAGCGCGCCGGCACTTCCTTCACAATGGCAGGGTCGACCGTCATTTTCGACGGCTGCACGAAACGCATCTCGCAAAACAGCGCCAGCGAACGGTACACGTCCTCCGGCGCGGCCAGCCCGGTCGCCGCGATGACATCAATTAAAGGTACGCCCGTGCGCTGCGCCTCCGCCTTCGCGTAGGCCAGCTTTTCTTCAGACACCACCTTGTCGGAAATCAGGTGCCGTTCAAGGGCGGAAACCGCCATGGATTCACCTCGTGCGCGGGCTGCGCTGCAGGATCATGGTATCAACGGGCGCGGAGGGCGCTCAAAGAACCGCTCAAAGACCGGGCTCACGCGCATCCATCGCCGCCAGCGACTTCTGCGCAAGCTGCGCCAGCGTGGTGTAGGGACCGTTGGCGATCTCGGTGTAGATACGCCGCGCCGCGGCCGCCTGCGCCGGGTTCGCGCGCAGCGCATGCGCGACCTCGATGCGAAGCTGCACTTTCGCCACGGGATCCTTCACGTGCGCCTGCGCCATTTCCAGCGCGCGGGCACTGGCAAATTCAGACGCATCGAGCCCCTCGGCGCGCGCCACGACAATCGCATACTCGTGCGCGGCCTCGGACGCCACATAGGTCGCCGGATACTTCGCCAGGATGTTCTCGTAGGCGCCCGTGTCGTTGTCGCGCCGCGCGGCATCCAGCGCGCGCAGCGAGGCATAGTCGCCCGCCGGCCCGCGCGCTTCGTCCAACAAATTCAGCCGGACGAAATTCTCTTCGTTGGCCTGGAACTGGTCCACATAATCGCGGCGCAGCCGGTCGTATCCCGCGAAGGCCTCGTCGTACCATTGCAGATTCGCAAACGCGAGATCGGCCATCGCCTGCACGTTCCGCGCGGCCCCCATCGAACGCGGTGCATCCTTCACGCGCGCTTCGAGCGTCGCATACGCCTGCACATAATCGCGCGACGCAATCAACGCGGCGATCTCAGTGTCCTCGGCCGGCGCTGCGCTCGGCGCGACATGTTCGGCCACCTGCAGATTCGGAGCCACCGCCGCGCGCGGATGTGCCAGCGTCCAATACAGCGCGCCGCCGCCCACCAACGCAAACGCCGCCGCGGCCATCAGCCAGCGCGGCGCCAACACAAAGCGCCGGGACCCGGCACGAGAAATTTCAGCGATCACCGCCGCCCTGAGGTCGCCTGTGTAGACCACAGGGTCAGCGGTGATGCGCTCGATAAACTGTTTCATGCCCGCGGCCTCGGCGCGCAGGTCCGGCTGCAATTGCAGCAGCCGCTCCAGCTCCACGCGCTCCGCGGGCGAAAGATCGTCGTGCAACGATTGCGCGATCAGTTCTTCCGTGCGCTCACTGTTGTTCGTGCCCATCAACCCACCTCGCCTTCAAGGTCCTTCAATTCCGCGCGCAACCGTCGCACCGCGCGAAACAGATGCACCTTCACACTCCCCACACTGCATCCCAGCACCGGCGCAATCTCTGCCATCGACATCTCTTCGTAGTGCCGCAATACAAACGCCGTCCGCTGCGCCGGCGACAACACCTCCATCGCCTTCCGCACGCGCGCCTCGATCTCGCCTTGCCGCACGCCGGCTTCCGCCAGGTTGCTCCGCGGCGGTGCCGCTTCACTCAGCGCCACCTGCTCACTGTGCCGTGCGTCGCGCCGCCGGTTTTGCCGCCGGTGGTCGATCGCGCGGTTCACGGCCAGCCGGATCAGCCACGCGCCAAACGGCGCGCGCGGCGTCCAACTGCCCAGCTTGGCGTGCGCCTTGACGAAGACCTCCTGCGCCACGTCCAGCGCGTCCTCGTGGCTCCCGGTCACCCGATAGGCCACGGCGTACACGCGCCGCTGGTGCCGCCCGACCAACTCGGCATACGCGGACTCATCGCCCGCGCGCGCCTGTTCCACAAGCGACGCATCGCTTCTGGAGGCATCGGTCGGCTGCATCGGTTCACCCAAGAAAACGTCCCTCGGCCACAGTCGGTTGACGGGGACCGGGCCTACGCAAGGGATTGTATATCAAGTGCTTAGGCTAGGATTGGCTGCAAAATGAGCACTTCCAAGCCGAAGGTTTGCAAGAAAGTAGCCGGGGGTTGAGGCGCGCTTACAGCTCAACCTGCAGACCCAGCTCGATCACCTGGTTCGCGGGGATTTCGTAGAAGTCCGTCGCGCTCTGCGCGTTGCGCGCGAGGAACGAAAATAGGCGTTGGCGCCACCGCGCCATATCCTTGCGGCGGGTCACGCGGATGTTTTCGCGGCCGAGGAAGAACGCCGTGCCGAACATCGGAATGTTCAGGCCCTTCTCCCCTGCCAGTTCCAGGATTTCCGGAATCGACGGCGACTCCATGAACCCGTAGGTGGCCGATACTCGATAAAAGCCGCGCCCGATGTCTTTGACGGTTACTCGTTTATCGCGCGCGATGTAGGGCTCTTCGGCGATCGCAATCGTCAGCGCGACCACGCGATCGTGAATCACCTTATTGTGGCGAATGTTGTGCCCCAACGCGCGCGGCGTTCCGTGCGGGTTCGCCGTCATGAACACCGCCGCGCCCGGAACGCGCGCGGGCTGATGTTCGCCGTGCGTAATGTTCTCCACAAACGTTTCCAGCGACATCAGGTCTTCGCCCAGGCGCGTCGCCAGAATAGCGCGGCCCTGTCGCCATGTGTACATGACAATAAACACGACGAAGGAGGTTAATAAGGGAAACCAGCCGCCGTGCGGGATTTTGACGAGCGCGGCGCTAAAAAAGCCGATGTCGAAAATCAGGAAAATTCCCGTCAGCGGAACGATCCACTGCAGCGGCCATTTCCAGATGGTGCGCTCGACGATCACCATCAGAAACGTCGTGAACAGCATCGTGGTGGTGATGGCCACGCCATACGCCGCGCCCACGCTGTCCGCCGTTTGGAAACCAAGCACGACCGCGATCGTGCCGAGCATGAGCGCCCAGTTCGCGCTCGGAACATAGATTTGGCCGATCAGGCGCGAGGAGGTATGAATCACGCGAATGCGCGGCAGGTAGCCGAGTAAGACGGCCTGGCGCGTCATCGAGTATGCGCCGGATATCACCGCCTGCGACGCGATGATTGCGGCCATGGTGGCGAGGATGATGAGCGGAATCAGCGCCCAGCGCGGCGCCAGCGCATAGAATGGGTTTTCGAGCGCAGCGGGATCGGTTACGATATTCGCGCCCTGGCCAAAATAATTCAGCAGCAGGCACGGCAGCACAAACAGGAACCAGTCCAGCCGGATCGGCCGCTCTCCAAAGTGGCCCATGTCGGCGTACAACGCTTCGCCGCCCGTCACCACGAAGAACACGGCGCCGAGAATGGCAAATCCGACCCAGCCCTGCTCCCACAGGAATTCCATCCCGTACAACGGATTCACCGCTTTCAACACGGCCGGCTCGCGCACAATCGCGGCCACGCCGAGGCCAGCGATGGTCAAAAACCAGATGATGATGATCGGCCCAAACAGGCCGCCGAGTTTTGCGGTTCCCTGGCGTTGCACCAGAAACAGGCCGAGCAATATCGCGACGGTGATCCACACCACGTAGCGTTTCAGGTCGGGTTGCAGTACCGCAATACCCTCGATCGCACCCAACACGGAAATCGCCGGCGTGATCGTGCCGTCGGCGTACAACAACGCACCGCCAAACAATCCCAGCACAATCACGGCGACATACATCGGGCCCTTGCGCTCGTGCATCCCCGAGAGCACCAGCGCCATCAGCGAGAGAATGCCGCCCTCGCCCTTGTTGTGCGCGCGCATGACGAAGACCATGTACTTGATCGAGACGACCACGATCAGCGCCCACGTGATCAGCGAGAGCACGCCCAGCACATGTTCGAGGGTGGGCGCGATGCTGCCGACGAAACACGCTCCGACGGCGTACAAAGGACTGGTCCCGATATCCCCGTAAACCACGCCTAATGCGCCAAGCATCAGGACTCGCAGAGAACCTTTGTGTCCGTGCTCTTGAGATATATCGGTCATGGAGGTCCTGAGGGCTGTCGAGGGTCGGTCTGGTTTCGATGCGATGTCGCTAAGTTGCCCCGAGGAGGTAGGGAACCCACTACCCAGATGAGGCGAGATCGTAGCCGACTGCCATTCCGGCTTCAAATTGCCACATAATGGAACATAGTCCTTGTTTCGCAATTGCGGAGTAGAGGCATTGCGCTGCAACAGGCGACCATGTATATAAAGACCTCCCGGCCCCGGCGCCGGGTCTACTGGGGAGATCGTCTATGAAGCGTGCGTTGGCAATGGCGGCAATCGGCGTGGTGGTGATGGGACTCGGGTTCGCGGCGGATGCGCCGCCCGCGGACGAAATCCTCGGCCAGTGGTACACCGAGGACAACGAGTCGATTGTCGTCGTCGTCAATAAGGCCGGTAGGTACTACGGCACGATCATCTGGCTCTCGGAACCGAACTATCCCGCCGAGGAACCCGACGGCGACGCCGGCAAACCCAAGCGCAACAAGAACCATCCCGAGAAGGCGCACCAGAAAGAGCCGATCCTCGGCCTGCAAGTCTTGAAAGACTTTGGGTACAACGCCGCCGACAAGGCCTGGGACAGCGGCACAATCTACGACCCGAACAACGGCCGTACCTACAAATGCGTCATTCGTTTCCAGGAAGACCCGAAAGGCATCGACGGCAAATCGCTCCACGTCCGCGGCTACATCGGCATCCCCACCCTCGGCCGCACGACCATCTGGTACCGCGTCCCGGCGGAGAAAATGCAGAAGGTCGAAGCTAAATAAGGGGACTGACTGCGAACGCGGCCTCGACGCCGGAAACGTCCGTTCGCGATAGTCATGGTGTGCGACGGTTCAATGGCGCACAAAACCGAACAGCGTTCGTAGTCTGTCCCCGGCCTTCGCGCTGAGAATCAAAACCGGGGACAGACTACGAATTCCACACTCATTGCCAGACGTTGATTCCCGATATAGAGGATACCGCGAATAATAGGAACTGTCTCAACCGTTGGAATTCGCAGTCAGTCCCCTAAAAGCAAAAGGGCCGGTCCGAAGACCGGCCCTTTGATTTATGCGGAGGATTACTGCTTCTTCAATTCTTCTTCGAGCTTCGCGACCACTTCCGGAGCATCCGGCTTGGTCTTCGGCTCGAAGCGCGCTACGACTTCGCCGTCCTTGTTAACCAGGAACTTGGTGAAGTTCCACGCGATGTCGCCACCCATGTCGCCGTTGGTGTCTTTGGAGATCAGTTCCTTGTACAGATCCGGCGCCTGGTCGCCCTTCACTGTGATCTTCGAGAACATCGGGAAGTCGACCTTGTAGGTCGAGGAACAGAATTCCTTGATCTCCGCTTCCGTGCCCGGTTCCTGCTTCATGAAGTCATTGGCCGGGAAACCGAGGATCGTGAAACCCTGATCCTTGTATTTGGAGTACATCGCTTCAAGCTGCTCGTATTGCGGCGTAAGGCCGCACTTGGAGGCCACGTTCACGATCATGACGACCTTTCCCTTGTACTGCGAAAGATCCACTTCCTTGCCGTCAATGTCCTTCACCTTGTGATCGAGAACCATCGCGCCTCCGAACGCCGGCCCGCACACTACCGTAGCCAGCACCACTGCCATCGCGCACCACACCGTCGCCTTGGACACGTTCACTCTCCTCAAGTTGCCGTTTGGCCCCAATTGCTGCCCATCACCCTGATGGAACGGCCCGGCCGGTGTCAACCGGCGAGCTTTACACTATTAAACCCCGAAGAGCCGAATCGTATTCAATCCCGCGAAAACCTAAGCGGAAGGCTCCAAAATATGGTCAAGGATTTCCCACAGATCCTTCATCCCTGCTTTGGTTTCCGCCGAAACCGGCACAATTTCGACTTCCTCGTCGAGATCGAGTTTCTCGCGCACGACTTTGGGCACCCGCGACCGCTCGGCCTGCTTCAGCTTGTCCACTTTGGTGGCCACAATGAGCACCGGACGCTCGGCTTCTTCCAGCAACTCCAGCATTTCCTCGTCAAGCCTCGTGGGCGGATGTCGGCCGTCAACCAGCACAACGACGAGGCGCAGTTCGTGGCGCATCGCCAGATAATCCGTCAGCGCTTTGCCCCATTCGTTCTTAATCTTCGTCGGCACCTTGGCGAACCCGTAACCCGGCAAATCGACGAAGTAGTAGCGGCTGTTCACCGAGAAGAAATTCAGCGTCTGTGTTTTGCCGGGAGTCGAACTGGTCTTGGCGAGGCCGCGACGCCCAAGGAGCGCATTCAACAGGCTCGACTTCCCCACGTTCGATCGGCCCACGAAGGCGATCTCGGGTCGTCCATCGCGCGGCAAGTCTGATGCGTGCAATGCGCTCTTCACGAACTCCGCTTGCGTGATCTTCATGCGCGCTAGGTCCGCTTCGGCCGGCCGCTCACGCCCAAGGCCTGCTTGAGCACGTCGTCGAGCGTCGATACCAATACGATCTCGACATCCTTCTTCACTTCGGCCGGAATGTCCACGAGGTCTTTCTCGTTCGCCTGCGGCAACAGCACGCGCTTGAGCTTGGCACGATGCGCGGCGAGCACCTTCTCCTTCACACCGCCCACCGGCAACACGCGTCCGCGCAGCGTGATTTCGCCCGTCATCGCGAGACCGGGCTTGGCGGGGCGCTGCAACAAGGCGGACAGTATAGAGACGGTGATCGCCGAGCCGGCGCTCGGGCCGTCCTTGGGGATGGCACCTTCCGGCACGTGGACATGCACGTCGTGGGTCTTCCAGAACTCGCCGCGCACGCCAAACCGCGCGCCGTTCGCGCGCAGGAAGGTGAACGCGGCGTGTCCCGACTCCTGCATGACGCTACCAAGCTGCCCGGTGAGCTTGAGCTCGCCCTTGCCGCGGGTCAGCGTGGTCTCAATTGTCAGCGTGTCGCCGCCGTCGGGCGTCCACGCCAGCCCGATGCCCACACCGGCCTCCGTGCGCTCCAGCGGGTCGATTTCCAACTGCGTGGCCGGGCCGAGCAGCTTGAAGATGTCCTCGCGCGACAACGGCGCGCGTTCTTTCGCTTTGCCTTTTTTGCGCGACACCACCTCGCGCGCGATTTTGCGGCAGACGTTTGCGATTTGGCGGTCCAACTCACGCACGCCGGCTTCGCGGGTATACCGCGAGACGAGGGTGTCGATCGCCTCCGGCGTGAATCTAATCTGCGCTTCGCTGAGACCCGATTCCTTCACCTGACGCGGAATCAGAAAGAGTTCCGCGATGCTCTTTTTCTCAAACGGCGTATAACCCGGCAGGCGGACGACTTCCATGCGGTCAAGCAGCGGCTCAGGGATGTCGAATTCATTGTTCGCGGTCGTAATGAAGAAGACTTCGTGCAGGTTGTAGTCGACTTCAAGATAGTGATCGCTGAAGGCGCGGTTTTGCTCCGGGTCCAACACTTCGAGCAGCGCCGAGGCCGGATCGCCGCGAAAATCCGCGTTCATCTTGTCGATTTCGTCGAGCATGAACACGGGATTCACCACCGCCGCGCGTTTCATGGACTGGATGATGCGTCCGGGCAGCGCGCCGATGTACGTGCGCCGGTGGCCTCGGATTTCGGCCTCGTCGCGAATGCCGCCCAGCGACACGCGCACGAATTTTCGGTCCATCGCGCGCGCGATGGATTTGCCCAGCGAGGTCTTCCCCACGCCCGGCGGGCCGACGAAGCACAGCACGGGGCCGCGCGTGGACTGGCTCAGCTTGCGCACGGCGAGGAACTCAAGAATGCGGTCCTTGATCTTCGCGAGGCCGTAGTGGTCTTCGTCGAGCACCTTCTGCGCGCGGTCGAGGTCGAGCTTGTCCTTCGTGCGCACGCTCCAGGGCACATCAACGAGCCATTCGATATAGGCTTGCGTCATCGCGCTCTCGGGGCTGAGCGGCGGCATGCGTTCGTAGCGCGTGATTTCGCGCAACGCGCGCTCGCGCACTTCCTTGGGCATGCCGGCGGCCTCGACGCGCGATCGCAGCTCGTTGATTTCGTCGGAGCCTTCCTTCGATCCGAGCTCCTGCTGAATGACGCGGAGTTGTTCCTGCAAATACCGTTCGCGCTGGCCCTGCTCGCTCTGCTGGCGGAATCGTTCGTTCGTGCGCTGCTCAAGCTGCAGCAAATCGTTTTCGCGGATCAGAAGCTCACACACCCGCTCCAGCCGCGCCTGCACGGTGGGTTGTTCGAGCAATTGCTGGCGTTCGTCCGGCTTCAGCGCGAGGTGCGCGCAGATGGCGTCCGCGAAAATTGCGGGGTCGTCAAAGTTATGCAGCGGCGCCAGCACTTCCGGCGACACGCGCTGGCTGAGACGCACATAGGTTTCAAAGTGGCCGTAGGCCGTGCGAGCCAAGGCCGTCAGCTCGCCCGTGCTGGCCGTCTCCGGGCCCATGTCGATCGGCGCGACCTGCACTTCGTCGAAGTCAGCACCGGGGATAATCCGGCGCAAGCGCGCGCGGTCCCGCGCTTCGACCACGAGCTTCAGCGCGCCGTCGGGACCGCGCAGGGTCTGCAGCACGTCCGCCACCACGCCGACGTCGTACAACTGCTCGCGCGTGGGCTCGTCGGCCGAGGCATCGCGCTGCGTGCACAGGAACAGCGGCCGCTCGGTCGCGACGCATTCTTCGACCGCCACGAGACTGCGCGCACGGCCCACCATCAACGGCACGACCATGCCCGGAAAAATGACGACGTCTTTCATCGGCAGCAAGGGCAGCCGGTGGCCGTTGGACGATGGATTGTCAGAATTTCGTGGCATGCACGCAGGGTCTCGGGGAAGGGCTTAGTGTCGCAAATGGAACGCTGATTGGACAAGAATTTCAGGGTTTTGGACTGGCCTAAAAAACGCAAACCCGGCGCCGGAGCGCCGGGCTCTTTTCAGCGTCCACCAGGGACGCAGGCTTCCGATGATTACCTCAGGCCGACTGTGACTTGTTCGGCCCGCGGTTGCTCGCCGCTTCGGTGTCGTACACGAGCAGCGGGTCTTCCTTCGAGCGAATCACGCCGGGCGTAATCACGCACTCGGCGACACCCTGCTTCGACGGAATCTCGAACATAATGTTGATCATCGACTCTTCGAGAATCGCGCGGAGACCGCGCGCGCCGGTTTCCTTTTCGAGGGCCACGGCGGCGATCGCCTGGATGGTCTCGTCCGGGAAGCTCAGCTTTACCTTCTCGAGGTCGAACAGCTTCTCGTATTGCTTGATGATGGCGTTGCGCGGCTCGACCAGCACGCGCACAAGATCTTCATGCGAGAGCTCGTTCAGCGAAGCCGCGACCGGCAGACGACCGATGAATTCGGGAATCAAGCCGAACTGGATCAGGTCTTCCGGCTGCACCAACTGCAACAACTGGCCAACGCTCCGGTCTTTCTTGGAGCGCATGTTCGCGTTGAAACCAATCACGTTCTTGCCGACGCGCTTTTCGACGATCTTGTCCAGACCGTTGAACGCGCCACCGCAGATGAACAGGATGTTGGTCGTATCGACCTGTACGCATTCCTGCTGCGGGTGCTTGCGGCCGCCCTGCGGCGGGACGTTGGCGACGGTGCCTTCCAGGAGCTTCAACAGCGCCTGCTGCACGCCTTCGCCGGAAACGTCGCGCGTAATGGACGGGCTATCGCCCTTGCGCGCGATCTTGTCGATTTCGTCGATATAGACAATGCCGGTTTCCGTGCGCGCGGTATCGAAATCCGCGGCCTGGAGCAGTTTCAAAACCACGTTCTCGACGTCGTCGCCGACATAGCCGGCTTCGGTCAAGGTCGTGGCATCCACCACGGCAAACGGCACATCGAGCATCTTGGCCAGCGTCTGCGCGAGCAAGGTTTTGCCGCAACCGGACGGACCAATCAGCAGGATGTTGGATTTCTGAATTTCGACGCCGTCGATCTCGCCACCGGACGCGATGCGCTTGTAATGGTTGTGCACCGCGACCGAGAGCACCTTCTTGGCGTAGTCCTGGCCGACGACGTACTGATCGAGGAATTCTTTGACTTCAACGGGCGTCGGGACCTGCTGCGAGCGCGACACGTTCTTGCGCTGGCGGTCCTCGGAGACGATTTCGCTACACAGGTGGACACACTCGTCGCAGATATTCACGTCTGGGCCGGCGATGAGTTTGTTCACCTCGTCATGCCGCTTACCGCAGAACGAGCAGGTAGTTACATCATTTCTCGAGCGATGCGGAGCCATGTAATCCTCCGGCGTCCAACTAGGCGTTAGGAATATAACATTTTACGCAGAAAGTGTCAACAATCTACTTTCTGCTCCACCTAATCACCTTCTAGTCTGCCATTCTGGTCATACGCCGGTCAACCAGAATTTCTTGTTTCTATAACACTTAATGCCCATCCGGATAGTCCGGGTTGCACATGTGTACGCCGAACACCCGCTACTGGCCGTGTATTTCCGCTTTTCGTTCTGCCAACAGTTCTCTCAGGATCGAACGGTGGCAATGGGCCTCATCCTCACAGTAACAACCCACGGCAAAATCTGTCTGATGAGACAAGGCGGCCAGCAGGTCTAGTACTCGCGAGGCCTCCGCGTTATTCATCTCCGCCCGATACTTCTTCGCAAAGGCTTTCCAGGATTTCGCATCTTCGGCGGAGAGCCCTTCGGCCACCAGATCGGCACTGGGCGACAGGGCCGGCAGCCAGACGTCGTAAAAATCGCGCTTGGCGAATTCCGTCTTCGGTACGCCGCGCGGCGGGCGGCGAACGGTGCCGATGCGCAGCCCCTCGCCTTTCACCCGCAGGCTGCCCAGTCTCACAATACGAATTGCCATGTTGCTCTTCCCTCCCACGACCTCATGGAGTGCCGGTTTCCGACTTGGTTTTCGTTCTCGTGATCCGGTCACGATGAATTCTAGTAATCTCGAATATGAAAAGCCTCAACCATTGCTGCTCGGAGAAAACGCGGGCGCAGCCGCGCGCGCAAGAGCATTGAGTCACGGGTGAAAATGATGCGTTTCTTGATTGACATCTGCGTAATTTCCTCTCTAGAGTATGCAGCTATGCCCAACTGAGTTACCGCAAGAATCAGAGTAAACACCAATGATCCGAAAGTCGTTGGTCCTCACGGTAGGCGTCGCGCTGGTACTTCCCGCATCAGCCTTCGCCCAAAGCTATACCTATCTCGCCCAGTGGGGGACGGTCGGGGGCGGTGATGGTCAATTCAATTTTCCCTACGACGTCGCGGTGGACTCCTCGGACAACGTTTACGTCACGGACGCAGGTAATAACCGCGTCCAGAAATTCAGTTCTTTGGGGACTTATCTCACCAAGTGGGGAACGCCTGGGATTGGTAACGGTCAATTCAATTACCCCTCCGGCGTTGCGGTGGACTCCTCGGACAACGTCTACATCGTAGACTACCAAAATTTCCGCGTTCAGAAATTCAGTTCCTCCGGGACCTATCTCACTCAGTGGGGAACGTTCGGAACTGGTAACGGTCAATTCAATCTCCCCTACGGCATCGCGGTGGACTCCTCGGACAACATCTACGTCACGGACGGAGCTAATAACCGCGTTCAGAAGTTCAATTCCTCCGGGACCTATCTCACTCAGTGGGGAACGTCCGGGTCTGGTGACGGTCAA
>CAZUJL010000005.1:0-111849 GCA_964620045.1 uncultured Nitrospirales bacterium | reverse complement strand
TTCCTCCGGGACCTATCTCACTCAGTGGGGAACGTCCGGGTCTGGTGACGGTCAATTCGATTCCCCGCGTAGCGTCACAGTGGACACCTTAGGCGATGTCTATGTCGCAGACACGTTTAATCACCGAATCCAGAAATTCAGTTCAATGGGGGTCTTCCTCACCACGTGGGGGTCCGTCGGTTCCGGTGACGGCCAATTTAATACACCCTTCGGCATCGCAGTGGACGCATCGGGAAATATTTTCGTCGCGGACACCTTCAATCATCGCATCCAGCAGTTCAGTTCAACGGGGGTCTTTATCACCAAGTGGGGGACGGTCGGGACTGGTAATGGTCAATTCAAAGACCCTATCGGCATAACGGTGAACGCCTCCGGCGGCGTCTACGTTGCGGACCTATATAATTTCCGCATCCAGTTATTTCGTGAAACGGCGACTCTGCCCGTGGCGCGCGCGATGGCGCTGCTCGTGACTGCGCTCCTGCTCGTTGTGGGCGCCGGATTCGCCGTCCAGCGCGCGGCGATGGTATCGGCAGCCATACGTTGTCGTAAAAATACCGCTTAGTAAGTTCCGCCTTCGGCACACCCCGCGGGGGCCGGCGCACCGTCAACCTTCCCCGTTCACCCTCGGGCTGCCTAATCGCAGAATTCGAAACGCCATGTTCACTCGCTACAGAAGCAGTCCCGCAGCCTGCCGAGCCACCGTGATCTTGTCTGCGGCAGAAATTAGGCTATTGTCACAAAGAGTGCGACAAGTCCGTCTATTATGCAGACCAAATCGAAGAGAGTGTCATGAAACTAAATCGACTAAACGTCCGAATGTGGACCCCGCTAATGGGGGCCGTGGTTCTGGCAGCCGCAGTTGGTTTCTGGAGCGGCGTATCGGCCCAATCGATACTCAAAGCCAAGGAAGTCTACCGCAAACCGCTCACAAGCATCGCCGGCAAGGAAATCCGGATCACTGACCTCGTCATCCCGCCGGGCGGAACCTCGCCGGCGCACCGGCACCCGGGCGACACGTTCGTGTACGTCATTGAGGGCGAGGTGCAGATTGGCGTCAATGAAGACGCGCCAATTACGGCCAAGGCAGGCGAGGTCGTACACGAACCCCCGATGAGCCTGCACAAGACCACGCTCAACCCGAGCAAGACGGACACGACGCACGCGATTGCGATCATGGTCATCGATGCGGACAAGCAGTCCACGGTCGCGCCGGGGCACGCGGAACACTAAACAAAAAAAGCAGGGTGGGCCTCGGCCCACCCTGCTACTTGATTGAAACCTGAACTTACTTCGCCGGCATGTGCTGACGGCTGAGCACTTCGTCGATCAGGCCGTAGCTCTTGGCTTCCTGCGCGCCCATGAAGTAATCACGGTCGCTGTCGGCCTTAATCTTGTCCTTCGTCTGACCTGTGTGCTTGGCGAGAATCTCGTCGAGCATGTCGCCGATGCGGACGATTTCGTTCGCCTGGATTTCGATGTCGCTCGCCTGGCCGCGCGTGCCGCCCATCACCTGATGGATCAGGAATCGGGAGTACTGCAGGCCGTAGCGCTTGCCCGGCGTGCCCGCCGCCATCAGCACCGCGCCCATGCTGGCCGCCATGCCGAGACAGATCGTGCTGATGTCCGGGTTGATGTACTGCATCGTGTCGTAAATCGCGAGACCCGCCGTCACGCTGCCGCCCGGCGAGTTGATGTAAAGGCTAATGTCCTTGTCGGGATCTTCGGCCTCGAGGAACAGCAACTGCGCGATGATGTAGTTCGCGACGTAATCATCGATCGGCATCCCGAGGAAAATAATCCGGTCCGCCAGCAGCTTGCTGTAAATGTCGTACGGCCGTTCGCCGCGCGACGTCTGCTCGTAAATCGTCACCATCCGCGGATCAATCGTCATTGTCGTCGTCCCCCTCGGACTCCTCGGCGCCCGCCTCTTTATCGAGCTCGTCCCGTGTGAGTTCCTTGTCAGTGATCTTGGCGTTGTCCATTATAACGGCGAGCGCCTTCCCGCGGTAAATCCGGTCCACGTAGGTGCTGCGCTGTTCCCCGCTCTTGAGGTACTGGGCCACCATCTCCGCATCCGCCCCCATGGATTTCGAGATGGTTTGGGCCTCTTTTTCGAAGTCCGCATCGGTCACGTCGACGCCTTCGGCCTCGCCGATTTCGTTCAACACGACCATGCTCTTAATGGAACGCACGGCGGATTCTTTCGATTCCGTCTCGAGCGCCGTCATCTTTTCCTGAAACTCCTCGCGCGGCAGGCCCTGCTGGATCAGGCGCTGGAGGCTCTGCTCGAGGTGCTGGCGCGCGACGGAATCCACGAGCTTCGGCGAAATCTCGAACTTGCTGGCCTCCACAACAGCTTCCAGCCCGCGCGATTCGGCGATGGACTTCGAGCGCTCCTTGCTGTGCGCTTCGAGGGCTTCTCGCGCCTTGGCTTCCATGTCGGCCACGCTCTCAAAGCCGGCTTCCTTGGCGAAGTCTTCGTCGACCTTCGGCTTTTTCTTGCGCTTAATCTCGTTCACCTTGATGGTGAAGTCGGCCTTTTTGCCTTGGAGTTCCTTCGCGAAATAGTCATCGGGGAACGCCACCTTGGCTTCAAGATCCGCGCCGGCTTCGGCACCGGCCAGCGCCTTCTCAAATTCCGGGAAGAAGCGCTTGGAGCCGAGGATGTACGGGTAGTTTTCGGCCGAGCCGCCATTGAAGGCCTCGCCGTCAATGGTGCCTTTGAAATCGATGATGACCTGATCGCCTTTTTTTGCCTTGCCGGTCTTCAGGGCTTCGTAGGTCGAGTGGCGATCGCGTAGTTCTTCGATCGACTCCTTCACGTCTTTATCGTCGACCTTCACCACGGGGCGCTCTACGTCGATGCCGCGATACTTGCCCAATTCCACGCGCGGAGCGACGTCGAACTTCAGCGTGAATTCCAGCGGCTTGTCGGCCGGGCGCTCTTTTTCGTTCTCCAAGCCTTCGATGTCCGGGTGGCCCATCGGCTTGAGTTTTTCGTCCTTCACGAGCTTTTCAAAGGCGGCGCCCACGAGCTTCGCGGCGACCTGGCCCTTCACGGCCTTGCCGAATTTCTTCTGCAACAACGCGACGGGCGCGCGGCCACGGCGGAAGCCCGGCAGTTCGGCCTCTTCCTGCAGTTCGGTGTACATCTCTTCCGACTGCTTGGACTCGTTCGCGATCGGAACGACGACCTTCACTTCGTACTGGCACTCGCCCTTGTAGTCGATCTTGAACTTGGGCGCTTCGACGAATTCGAAGTGGTCGTGATCATGATCATGGTGATGATGCTCGTGACCGTGATCATGGCCATGATCGTGGTCGTGATCATGCGTATGGTCATGCGCCTGCTCGGAATGCTCCGCATCGCGCTCGTGGTCGTGCTCGGTCGAAACTACGCCTTTTTGCTTCTTCGCCATGGTCCTTCTCTCTAAGTTTGGGGCCGGGCCCCGGATTTATGTGGTGGGCGAGGCGGGAGTCGAACCCGCACACCTTTCGGTACTGGATCCTAAGTCCAGCGCGTCTGCCAGTTCCGCCACTCGCCCGCATGCCGAAAACGACGGTATGACAAGGACTTAGGGGAAATTTGGACGAAGCGCCAATTTAGCATAGGGATGCGGGCCTCTTCAACGCGGTAACCGTGCCCATGTAACACGCTGTCAGCGTTGTCTTAATTCCCGCCTGCGCTGCAGCGCGGCGTCGGCCGCCGTCTTGAGCGCCTGCGCGCGCATGTCGGCCGGGTTCGCGGCTAGGACGGCGTCGGCGAGACGGCGCGCGTCGTCCCAGCGGCCGAGGTTGATGAGCGCGGTGCCGAGGTTCACGAGGAAATCCGGGTTGGACGGCTCAAGATCCACGGCGGTCGTGAAGTATTGGGCGGCCTTGGGATAGTTGGAGCGGCGCATCTCGATCGCGCCGAGGTTGCTGTACGCCTCGGGAACGGTCGGCGTGCGCTCAATCGCTCGCAGGAAGCATTGCTCGGCGGCGGCCACGTCACCGCGCTTGATGTAGGCCACGCCGAGGCCGTAATGCACGGTGGCGCTTTGGGGCACCACGGCGACCGCGTGCGTGAACAGTGTGTAGTCGTCGCGCCAGAGCGCTGTCTGGCGGAATCCTGCCACGCCGAGTCCGATCACGACTGCGGCGGCAAGACCGGCGGCCGGTTTCAATGCGCGCGGGTATCGCAACACGAGCGCGCGCAGGCCCCAGGCCACGATGATGCACAGGCCGATCTGCGGGATGTAGGTGTAGCGATCGGCGCGGCCCTGGTTCGCGACTTGAATAATGCCGCTGAGTGGCGCGAGCGTGATGATGTACCAGAACCAACCGACGAACAGCCACGGCGCGCGTTTGCGGTAGAAAATCGCGGCGGCGGTAATCAGGACCAGCACGATTGCGGCGAGCGCGAGTTCCGGGCGGAACACATCGCGGCCGGGATGCGGGTACTGTGGCGACAATCCCATCGGCACGATCGAGTCGACGATGTACAGGAAGTAGTTGCGCACGGCGTTCGCCACGCGCACGAGCAGCGAGACCTCGCCGCTGCTGCGCATGACGTTTTGGTTTCGGGTGACGGTGAACGCGATGGCAGCCGCACCGACCGCGAGCAGAAGCGGCGGGATTTTCTCGGCGATCAGGCGGAGCGCCGTACGACTCCGCGTGGCGCGGTCTTGTGGAATGCGGTCGAGTGGCCAGTAGTCGAACACAAGTAAGGCTACCGGAAGGCTCAGCAACGCGGCCTTACTCATCAGGCTCAGCGAGAACGCGAGCATGACGGCCAAATATCGCAGTACGCCCGGCTTACGCGCATACGCGGCATAGGCCCACATGGTCACGATGCCGAAGAACCCCGCCAGCACGCCCTTGCGCTCGGCGATCCAAGCCACGGATTCGGCGCGCAACGGATGCACGGCGAACAGCAGCGTCGCGAACAACGCCGCCCAGCCCGCGCCCGTCATGCGCGCGAGCACCCAGTACAGCAGCAGCGCGCCGAGCAGATGAATGGCGGCGTTCGCGGCGTGGTGCGGGCCGGGTTCGGTGCCAAACGCCTGCACCATGGCCTCGTGCGACAGCACGGTAACCGGATGCCAGTGGCTGACGACGGTGCCCGTAAACGCGAAGCGCAAGCCTTCGTCCGTCAGGCCCTTCGAAATGATCGGGCTGCCGACGAGGTAGTCACGGTCGTCGTAAGCGTTGTATTCGTCGTCCGCTGTTTGCGCGAAGACGCCGAGCACGGCAAGCACGATGCACGCGAACGCGACGAAATGAACTTTGGTTGGAATCGGCGGCGAATCCATGATGGAAGAGTAACAAACTTACGGCAGCGCGAGCGCGACCAATTGCGCCGGGTTCGATCCTAGCGCGACAACGATGTACTGCCTGCCTTGCCACAGATACGTCATCGGCACGCCGGTGGGCTGGTCGAGGTAGTCGTAGGCCGCGACTTCTTCACCGGTGGCTTTGTCAAACATGCGCAGATGCGTGCCGCCGCGCGAGGCGGATCCGGAGCGGCCGGAGCCTTCGGTGACGAAGAGCAGCGTCTTCGTGACCAGCGCGGCGCCGCGGGCGTTTGTGCCGAGTTCGGGTAGATCCAAGCCTTGAAGCGTGGGGTGCATCTTGAAGGCTTCTCCCCCGTTCGTGCGGCGCCAGGCGATTTCGCCGCGCGGCAGGTCCATCGCGACGACCTCGGCGTAAGGCCCCTTGAGCAGCGGCAGGCCCTGCGGACCATCCATGTCGCCGCGCGAGCGCGTGTAGCGGAAGTTCGAGCGCGCGGCATCGGGTTTCGCGACGAAGAGCAGCGAAGGCCAGTTCATCGACGGGATGTAGAGCCGGCCGGTCTCGGGGTCGTACGCGCAACCGGGCCAGTTCGCGCCGCCGCCGTAGCCGGGCAATTCCACGAGTGGCTTGTCGTGTGTCGGCGGCGTGAACAGCGGACCGAAATTCAGCCCTTCGGCGAGCTTTAGCGCCTCCGCTTTCAGTTCCGGCGTGTAGTCGATGAGATCGTCGATGCTGGAACCCTGTTTCGTGAACGGCACGGGGCGCGTCGGGAACGGCTGCGTCGCGGAGGTCTTCTCGCCCGGCACAGTCGACTGCGGCACGGGACGCTCTTCGATCGGCCAAACGGGTTCACCGGTCGCGCGATCGAAGACGAAGATGAACCCGTGCTTGGTCGCCTGCGCGACGGCTTTGATTTTCTTGCCGCCGACCTCGATGTCCACGAGGTTCGGCGCGCACGGCATGTCGTAGTCCCACAGACCGTGGTGCACAATCTGGTAGTGCCACACGCGTTCGCCAGTGTTGGCCTTCAAGCACACGAGGCTCTCGGCGTACTCGTTGTTGCCGAGCCGATGTCCGCCGTAGAAGTCATTCGTCGGCGTGCTGGTGGGCAGATAAACGAGACCAAGCTCGTCGTCGGCGCTAATATTCGTCCACACGTTCGCGCCGCCGGAATACTCCCACGCATTTTCTTCCCAGGTCGCCGTCGCGGGGTCTCCGGCTTCGGGCACGCAGTTGAACGTCCAGCGCAGCGCGCCGGTGCGTACGTCAAAAGCCTTTACGCGACCCGGCACGCCTTCTTTCACCGTCGGGCCATCGGTGATGCTAGAGCCCGCAATCACGACATCGCCGCACACCACCGGCGCAGACGGATGGCCGTATTGCGGCCCGCGACGCACGCGCGGCACGCCGGCGATCAAATCCGCGCGGCCGCTTTCGCCGAAGCCCGCGATCGGCTGCCCGGTCTTCGCGTCGAGCGCGTAAATGTACGAGTCGCTGGTGACGAAGAAAATCCGGCCAGCACCGTCCACTTCGCGGTACGCGACGCCGCGGCTGATGTAGCCGAGGTTCGGCGGGCGACCGTTCTTGTAGGCACCGGAGCTGAAGGTCCACAGCGTTTCCCCCGTACCCGCGTCCAACGCGAAGGCATGACCAAGGCATGTGCTGCCGTACACCACGCCGCCAATCATGATCGGGGTCACTTCGAAATAGGTCGCGTTGCGAAGCTGCGGCGAATCGGGATTTGCTTTCTGGATCTCGGCGTCGGCCGAGGTCCACGTCCACGCGACGGTGAGCTGCGCGGCGTTGTCACGATTGATCTGATCGAGCGCGGAGTATTTGCTGTGGCCGGAGTCGCCGCCGATGGAGGGCCACTCGCCGTTGGGAGCACCGTGTTGAGCGGCGGCGGCGACCGCAAAAAGGTTCACCAGAATAAGTCCTATAGGACGTATAGGACCTATTGGCATCAAAAGTTCACTCCGGGAATTCCGCGATGGGCAGCACGAGCGCGGAGGGTCGTTCGTTTTCGTGGAAGATCGTGTTCGTCGCGATGCGCGGCGGGATCGCGCTCTGGCCGGCGGCTTCGCCTGTGTTCGGGTTCACTTCGAAGCGCGGCGCATTGCTCGAGGTGACGTGCACGGCGATGCGGTGGCCCTTTTCGAAGGTCTGCGACAGGCTCCAGAGATCGATGACCATCAACTCAGGACGGCCCGGCCGCATCATGTGCACATCCTCTGGGCGGCGGCCGTCGCGATACCGCGCGCGGAGCGGCGAATCGAGCAGGATCGCCTCGTAGCCGTCGGGATACACGTCGATCAGCTTCACCATAAAGTCCGTGTCCGGCCCATCGGTGGCGGCCCACAACTCGAAGTCGATTTTTCCCTGGATCGTCACGTCCTCTTCAAGCGGCGCGGTCTGGAAGCGCAAATAATCCGCGCGATCCTTGATCGGGCGCTGATCGACCGGGCCGACGCTGATCGGAAAGCGATCGGGCAGGTTGTTGTAGTTCGCGCCGCCGATCGTGGGCACCGGGTTTGCCGGATCGAATTTGTAGCTCGTCGACGCGCTGGGTTCCGGCGGTCGTTGCGTGCTCAGCGTGCCGTCCGCGTGCAGGTAATAGCGCGTGTCGCGCGCGGCGGGCGGCCAGGTGTTGGTGCGGAAAAATTTGTTCTTGTCCGACGCCGCGCCCTTGCGCGCGGACGCCATGTGGTAGTAGGTCATCGCCGGCTCTTTCATGATGCCGTTGTCGACGCTCTTGAGCCAGTACTCGAACCAGCGCATCTCGTCGTTGAAGCCGGCATCGAGACCGGCCTCGCCGGGATACTCCAGCTCGCCGTCGATCGGCGAGTGCCCCCACGTCTCCATCAGCAGCTTCTGGTTGCCGCGCGCGCCTTCGCGGCCGAAGTATTGCAGCGCGACGAAGTTGTTGATCGCGCCCTTGGCGAACATGTCGTACCACCCGCCGACGTTGTAGATCGGGATATCGACGTTCGCACGGTGATGGATGAAATCCGTGCGCTTCCATTGCTCGTCGAGCACGGCGCGCGCCTTCATCGCGGGGATTTGCGACTCCGCGCCTGTCAGCCGCATGAAGTTGCCGCGGAAATGCTCGCGGAAAATGCCGCCCATGAAATACGACTCGTCGAAGAGGCTTTCGGGCGCGGTGACGATGTAGCCGCACACCAGATGCGGCGGATCGGAGGCGGCCGCGAGGTTCACGGCGATGCCCATCGCGGAGCGGCCGCTCATGCCGACTTTGCCGTTGCACCAGGGCTGCGTCGCGATCCATTCGATCGTGTCGTAGCCGTCTTCCATGTCGGTCTGGTAGGGATCATAGGCGCCTTCGGACTTGAAGCGTCCGCGAAAATCCTGCGTCACAAACGCATAGCCCACGCTTGTGTAGCGCGCGGCGCGGCGAGCGTAAGACTCCTGGTTGTAGGGCGTGCGCGTGAGGATGACGGGCCACGGGCCATCGCCGGGGGGCAAGAAAATGCGCGTGCCGAGGTGCACGTCATCGCGCATGGCGACCATTTCCTCGTGCGTCGGTGGCGGCGCCGGCTCGCGCGGGGCGGGCTCCTGCGCAAAAGAAAGTGCCGCCGCGACGAACGCGCACAAAAAACTGGCGCGACGGGCGGCGGCGAGAATCACAGGGCCGCTACTCCTTAACGAAGAGTTGGCCTTCGAATTTCGGGATCAGGAAGGGCGTGGTCGCGTCGTTCATCAAGCGGCCGTCCAGCTTGCCGTCCGGCAGGATGGTGCCCTTGAGGAGCACGTGCCCGCCGAACCGGCCGAGCTTGAGTTCCACTTCGCCCTCGCACGAGTCACCCTGCCACGTAAGGTTCTCAATCGGCATCGCGAACTGCGCGCCGTTGAAACTGAGCAACCACTGGCCGTCGCCCTGCCGCGGAAGGTGCATCACGCTCGACAACCGCGCCTCGCCCATGGAAAGCCCCACGAGGTAAGCCTCGCCCGCCGGGAACGACGACGCGAAGGTCTTAATCGGGTCCTTGGCAACGGCGGGCTTGTCGCCCACTTCGATGTACTCGAAAATGCCGAAGAGCATTTCGTCGTCGGTCGAGGTGCCGAAGAAAATATCGCTGTTCGGATTGGGGTTGTTCGGGTTTCCGCTCGAGTTGTCGTAGTGCGCGAGAATATCGACGCGCGACCCGGCCGGCAGCGTGATCGGCTCCTGCGGGTAGTAGAACAACTGCCAGTTGAAGTCATAGCCCGGCACGTTCAGCAGGATGTCTTCCTTGCCTTCGGGGTTCACCGCGGTCAGGCGCATGTCTTTCCCGCGCAGGTGCATGTGCGGGAAGAGCGAGATGATCTGGATGTCGCGATCGACGTACCACGAGGCTTGTTCCTGGTGGTTCGCCTGGTTCGCGGGCACCTGCAAGCTGAAGCTGCCCGCGAGCGCCGCGCGTACCTCGTGCTGCAAGTCGCCCTCGCCGAAGTGCAGGCCGATCTTCGTCTGGTCGACGGCGGGCTTGCCGTTCGGGTGATAGTGCATGTTCGCCATCAGGCGCTGGCCGGGTTCCAACTTACGGCCCATGCCCTCGGGGTACACGTTCGGCGCGGTGCCGACCGACCACACGCCGAGCACATCGAAGCGGCCGTTCATGCCGACGCCGCCGTTCATGAAGATCACGACGTGGTGTGTGACTTCGAGGTTGCTCGGGCGAAATTCAACCGCCTGCACCCATTTGTCGGCGGGAATATCAGCCTTGAAGTTCAGATCGGGAAAGTAGTCGCCGCCGTCCGCCGGCACTTTTACTTCCGGAAGATTCACCACGAAGTCCGGCTCGCCCAGACGCCAGCCTTCGGTGAACTGCGGCGCTTCGGGCATGTCGGTCGGGTTGCCCTTCTGCGCACCGCCATCGACCCACTTCACAATGGTCGCGATTTCTTCTTCGGTCAACGTCGGATCGTTTTTGAAGGTGCCGTGATTGGGATCAGCGAACCACGGCGGCATCTTGCGGCTCGACACCATCTCCTTGATGGCCTTCGCCCACGGCCGCGCTTCGTCGTAGGATTTCAGCGACATCGGCGCACCCTCGCCGGCGCGATGACACGCGAGGCAGTTCTCGTAGAGAATCGGCGCTACGTCGCGCGTGAAGGTTGGCTTTTCCGGAATGTTGTTGCCATACGCGGCGACGGAAATCCCCGCGGCAAACATCGAACCCAGCACGCGCATTCGCATGGACACGGTCTCCCCTTGTGTTGGGAAAACAATACGGGGGAATGCCTAAAAACTCAAGTTCTCGCGTATTTCGCGACTTTCTCAGAAACCCCCGAGGCGATCCATCAATACCCGCGTGAACTGCGGCGCTGGCTTCACCCCATAGATGGCCTTCCGCCCATCGCCGCCTTCCTTCACGAGCAGATACGGCTTGGGCTGGGCGACGTCAGCGGGCTTGGTGTCGTCTGGACCTTCTTCGATCCACACGGTAACGGGAATCGTCTCGATCAGTTTCGGATGCGTGACCCAGCCGACCGCAAGGGTGTCGAAGGGATTGAAGCCGACGGTTTTGAATCGGTCGATCCACATCTGCGCCCACGGGGTGCACTTCTCTTCGATCCAGATGCCCGCGCCGCCGTAGGTCGCATTGCGCGCGAGGTCGTCCGGCGTGATCCACACATGCGAAGAAACCTCCCACGGCGCGAACACGAGTTCGATCGGGGTATCGAGCAGCACCTTCATCGCTTCAGGATCGGATTCGAAATTGAAGTCGCGAAAGCTCTGGCCGCCGGCCGTGGGGTACGTGAACTTCTGTCCCGGACGGCGCGCGGCGACAATCACGATGCGCTCGATCTTCGCCTGAAGATCAGGATGCTTCTGCACCAGCGTGGCTACGTTCGTGACCGGACCAAGCGCGAGAATCGTCATCGGCTGCTCGGTGAGCGCGGCCTCCATCGCGCGCGTGGCGTCGTTTTCCTGGCCGAGTTCATCTTTCGAGGCGGCGCCGGATTTTACTTCCAGGCCACCGGGTCCGAATTTTTCGAGTACTTCGCGCGCAATGGGCAGTCCGTCCGCGAGTGGCGCGTTGCCGAACACGGCGCTGATGCCGCGGATTTTCAGCTCGGGCGAGTTGAAGGCCTGAATGAGCGCGAGGGCGTCGTCCACATCGCGATTGGGCAGACCGGCGGCGACGTCGACGTCCATCCAGACGTCGGTCTTCTGCGCGTGCGCCGCCATTGCAAACACCATCGCGATTGCCACACACGCCCACCGAGCCATCGTCATATCCAAAGCGCCTCCACTGTTCCTTCGAAGACGGCCGCACGCGCGCGCCGGAGCATATCTGCGCGAAAGCCTTGCGTCGGCGGCAGCGGTAATTGCGCCACGCCGATCAGCCGCCGCATCACTTCCACGCCGGCGTACTGCGCCAGCAGATACACGTCGTAGGCCGAGGCCAGATCGCGGCCCGAATACGCACGCAGGAAGTCGCGAACGATGTCGAGGTCCTGATTCGCGAGCCGGAAATGCGCCACCGCGACGCCGAGGTCGAACTCGGGATCGCCGTAGAAACAGAACTCGGGATCGATCACACGGATTTCGTCGCCGAACCGGAGCCAACTGCCGGGGAAGTAGTCGCCGTGCACGAGGCACGGGCCGTCTTCCATGTATCGCTTACCGAGATCGGCGATGGCTTCGGTGAATTCGGTGTCCGCACGCAGGGTCGTCGCGGCACGATCCAGCCACAGCTCAAATTTTTCGAGCGCGACGCCGTTTTTCGGTTTCAGCGGCACGTCGAAGATGTGCGCGTGGTTCAGCGCGCGCATCTCGCGATTGGCGAGTCCCGGATCGGGCGAGTCGGTGTCGGTCTGGTCGTGCAACGCGCGCAAGTACTGCGCGAGCTCGTGGATCTGGATATCGGTGATCTGGCCGCCCCTGTATAAGTCCGTGAAATCCCGCGCGGGTCCGAGGTCTTCCATCAAAATCACGCGCGCGGCAGAATCCGACGCAATGATGCGCGGCATGCGGCTCGCCACATCGGGGATGCCGGCGATTCGGTCGTAAAAACGTTGCTCGACGACGTTGCGGTCCCACGGCGCGGGAATGTGGTCGTACTTCTCGACCCACGGCCGCGCCTGCTTGAGGATGAGGCTGCGCTGCGCGGTCTGCACGCGCAGGGTCAGATTCATATTGCCCTCGCCCGCGCGCTCGCACGAGGTCACTTGCTCGCCCGCGCGCAGCCAGTGCAGGCGCTGCATGAGCAGCTCGACGGCGGCGCAGTCCCCCGCCATCAGCCAGGGGAACTCCGGCTTCGCGGCGATGGTCAATTCACGAAAGCTCATGGCGATTCGCTACCGGTACGTCAGCAATTCGGGATCGGACAAATGCGGCACGGAATTAAAACAATCCAGCGTGATGCGATTTCCGCTGAAGGTGAATTCGGTCAACGAGCAGTTGTGCACGCGCCAGTTCAGCTCGGCCGCCATCAGGTCCGGCGCCTGCAGCACGCTCTGCACGCTCACGCCAATTACGCCGCCGGACGAGAATACGGCCACGCTGCGCCCGTTGCCCTTGCGCGCGAGGATGGCGCGGAAATCGCGCCGCACGCGATCGCGGAATTCTTCCCAGCGCGACATGCCGTTGCTGGTGTGGCCACCCTTGATCCACTCCTCCATCACCGCCGAGAGCAGGCGGTGAAAACTGCGATAGCGCTCCTTGCTGCCGTTCGCCGCCTTGTGTTCGGCTTCGAGCGTGCGCACGCGTTCGTCTTTCTCCATCAACAATGGCAAGAGCTTCGTCATGATCTCGTCGGAGGGGTATTCGTCCAGACCCGGCAGTACTTCGACCGTCGGCCACGGCTGGCCGGCCGCGCGATAGGTCTCGGCGACGACCTCTTCGGTGCGCTTCTGCCGCTTCAGCGTGCCGGTGTACGCCTCGTCGAAACGCACGCCGTTCTTCAGCCAGTATTCGGCCAGCACGCGCGCCTGCCGCTCGCCCATTTCCGACAATTTGTCGTAGTCGTCCGAGAAAAAACTCGCCTGGCCGTGCCGTACCAACACCAATTTGCTCATAGTCGCCTTTGCTCACCGATCCAAAGCATTCAACGATAGCATTCTCCCCCGCCGCCGAGCACTATGGCGGCCTGCGGATTGATCCCGCCCCGCCCCTGTGTTATCCCATCGGCACTCATCGAGGGAATTCGCATGCCCGTGCCCACCACCAAGGACGACCTGTGCTACACCTCGGCCATTGAACTCGGCCAACTGATCCGCGAACGCGCGCTGTCCGCGGTCGAAGTGGCGGACGCCTTTCTGGCGCGGATCGAGGCCGTGAATCCGCGACTGAATGCGTACGTCACGCTGGACCCGGCGTGGACGCGGCGACACGCGGAGGCGGCCGACGAAATGCTCGCACGCGGCGAACCGACCTCGCCGTTGCACGGCGTGCCGTTTTCCATCAAGGACCTCAACTGGACGAAGGGCGTGCGCACGTCCTCCGGTTCGAATACGCAAAAGGGCTTTGTGCCGGAACGGGACGATGTCGTCGTGGAGCGCATGTTCCGCGCGGGATCCGTTCCGCTCGGCAAAACGAACACGCCGGAATTCGGCTGGCTCGCGATCACGGACAACGAGGTCTTCGGCAAAACGAATAACCCGTGGGACATCAACCGTACCTCGTCCGGCTCCAGCGGCGGAGCCGCGGCCGCGACGGCGGCGGGCCTCGCGCCGGTGTCGCTCGGTAGCGACGGCGGCGGATCGATCCGTCACCCGGCGGCGTTCTGCGGAATCTTCGGGATGAAGCCGAGCTTCGGCGTGATTCCAAACAACCCGTACTCGGACGGCTGGTTCACCCTCAGCCACCAGGGGCCATTGACGCGCACCGTGGCGGATGCCGCGGCGGCAATGGACGCGCTTGCCGGCTACGACGGCCGCTACATGTACTCCGCGCCGTTGCCGCCGCAAAACTTCCTCGCGAACCTGAAGCGCGACCTGAAGGGGCTGCGCGTCGCGTTCACGCCGGACTTCGGGTTCACGCCCGTAGAGGCCTCCGTGCGCAAGGCTTTCGAAGAGGCCGTGCCGGTGTTCCGCGAGCTGGGCTGCATCATGACACCGGCCTCGCCGGACATGCGCGACACGCGCGAGATCTTCAAGTGGGTGATGTTCGGAGAACTGGTGGGCGCGGACCTGCGCCACATCCGGCCGGACGGCACCTCGGACCTGAACCCCGAACTGCACACGTTCGTGACGAAGCGCAAGGACCTGTTCGCGCGCGACTACATGAAGGGCATGGAAAATCGCCGCGCGCTGATCGCGCAGGTGCACGAGTTTTTCACCAAGTTCGATCTGCTGCTCACGCCGTCGATGGCGATCCCGCCGTTCAAACATCCGAAAGACATGAGCGAATATCCGCACACGGTGAACGGCACGGAAGTCGGCTCGCAGGGCTGGCACCCGTTCACGTTCCCGTTCAACCTCACGGGGCAACCCGCTGCTACGGTGCCGTGTGGATTCACGTCGGATGGGCTGCCGCTCGGACTGCAGATCGTCGGCCGGAAATTCGAAGACCTGCTCGTGATGCAGGCGAGCGCGGCGTTTGAAGGGAAACGGCCGTGGGCGCAGAAGCGGCCCGCGATCTGATTAGTTCTTGCCGAACTTCTCGAGCACGTCGCGCAGCGGTTCTTCGAGCAGTCCGACCTGCCAGTCCATCATGCCCGAGCAGGCCTGCATCGCTTCGCGCGTGCGCGCGTCGTTGCGCGCGATGGCGACGATCATGGCCTTGGGCGCCAGCACAGACGGCGGCAGGCCTAGTTCGCCCGCGATGCGCGCCGACTCCGCACGCAAGGCCTCGATCTGCGGTTTGCATTCGGGACCGTTGTGCACCTGCTTCTGGCGGCGGTAGCGCTCGGGCCACTGGTCCTTCGGCACGGAATGCGCGCGTTTGATGGAGCTTTTTAAGGTCTGCATCCTGCGCGTGTCGAAGTGGCGCGGCAAGCGTGGGCCCGTTTCAAAGTCCACCTCGGGATGCGCGGCCGCCCACTCGGCGAGTTCGATCAACTGCTGGTTGCCGAGGATCTTGAAGGCCGGAACATCGGCACGCTCGGCCTGCTGATCGCGCCAGTGCCACAGCTCGCGCACGAATTCGAGCTGCTTGCGCGGCAGCGTGCCCGTGCCGCTGATGCGCCACACTTCATCTTCGTCGCGCACGTTCGGCTCGGCCGCGGCGGCAACAACGCGCCGGCACCATTCACCATGCCACGCGAGGCGCCCCTTCGATTCCAACTGGTCGCGCAACAGATCCGCGAGCGGTCCCAAAAAGCGCGTATCGTCGGCGGCGTACTCAAGTTGCGCTTCGGTGAGCGGGCGCTTGGCCCAGTTCGACTTCTGGCCGGCCTTGCTGATCTGGCGCTCGAAGAAGTGCTCCACCAAGGCGGCGTATCCGAAACGCTCGAAGCCGAGCAACTGCGCGGCGAGCATCGTATCGAATACATCGCCCTTCGGCTTCACGTCGAACGTTGCCCGCATAAGCCGCAAGTCGTAATCGGCGCCGTGGAAAATGAGGTCCTTCTTCCCAATGTGCTCCAAGAAAGCCCCAAGCTCCATCTCGGCCAAGGGATCGATGATGTAGTGCCCTTCGCCGGCTGAAAGCTGGATGAGGCAGACCCGTTCCCGATAGTTGTGCAAGCTGTTCGCTTCGGTATCGAGGGCCATGCGGGACGCCTCGGCGACACGCGCCGTAAGGTTGTCCAGCGCGTCCTGGGTCTGAATGTATTGATAATTGGCGTCTGCCACGGGGATGGGAATCTCTCGCAATCTACAACGGACTGGCGCGATAAGCGCAAGAAACTAGCAAGAACCGGCGGAAGCATCAACTTCCGCAAGGAAAGGGACGGTAATCTATTGGCAGATCTTCAAAAAATGTGGGAAAATCCCTACAAAGGCCGTGAACCACACAGTGGGTTTATATCGTATAACACGCTGATAAAACAGAGGTTATGTGGTTCTAGGTAGATCCCGGAGTACCCGATGGTTTTCGGGTGGCTTCACGGACAGCGGACGGGAGTTAGAGACTCGAAATGCCTGCCAAGCCCACGGTTGACACCAAGAAGAAGCGCATCGGCGAGTTGCTGATCGATGCTGACATCATCACAAAACAGCAGCTCGATGATGCTCTCGATATCCAAAAAACGCAGGGCGGCAAGGTCGTCGAGATCCTGATCAACCTGGGTCATTTGGATACCGGTAAAGTCGCGCAGTTCCTGGCAACGCAGCCCGGCATCCCCAGCATCGACATTTCTAATTACAACGTGCAGAGCGATGTGCTTGCACTGATCCCGCGCGAGTTCGCGCTGACGAATGAAGTTTTCCCGATCGACAAGCTCGGCAAATTGCTGACGGTCGGCATGGCCTTCCCGCTCGATGCGGCGACAATCAAGAAACTCGAAGACATGACGGGCCTGCGCGTGAAGGCGCTGCTGTGCCGTCCTGAAGATATCCGCGCGGCGATCGAGCATTACTACGGTCGCCCGGCAATGGACTCGACGCACGAAGACAAACACGAAGCCGAAGCCGCGCGCATCAGCGCGGGCGCACGGGTCGAAGGTGTCGCGCAACTCGTGCGAGGCATCGATAACCTGCCGACGCTGCCGCAGACCGTGCAGCAGGTTCAAGAACTGGCACAGTCGGCGGAAACGCCGTTGAAGGACATCGCGGCGATCATCGCGCAGGACCCGGCGATCTCCGGCAAACTCCTGCGTCTCGCGAATTCACCCGCCTTCGGGTTCACCCGCAAGGTGGACAACGTCGAACTTGCCACAAGCCTGCTCGGCCTGCGGGAGACCTGCATGGCGGTCACCTCGTCGGCGATCATCAACATGACGGAATCGACCTCGCGCTTTGACCACGCGGCATTTTGGCGGCAGTCCCTGCTGTGCGCGAGCTTCGCGAAACACATTGGCACTCTGTGCGGTTTGAAGAAAAGCACCGGCATTTTCACCGCGGGCTTGCTGTGCGACATCGGCCGGTTCGCCCTGTCGGAATGCGCCCCGGCGCGCTACGCGAATGTGCCCGCGGGCTTGAGCGATCGCGAGCAGGTGGCGGCGGAGGAAGAAGCGCTCGGTCTGGGCCATCCGGAAGCGGGCCACATCCTCGCGGAACACTGGGCGTTGCCCAAGGAAATCGCGGAGCCGATTCGCTACCACGTCGCGCCGGAACACGCGGAATCCTGTCCGGAGCTGGCGGCGATCGTGTCGCTGGCGGCGCGCCTGGCCGATGCGCACGCGCGCGGCGAGCAGGACGAACTCGAAATCCTGCGTGGCTGCGAGGTAGCGCTCACGCGGCTGAACCTCGCCGCACCGGCCCTGATGAAACTTTATAAAGAACTCAGCAAATAACATCACAGCCACTTACCCGATCAAGGTTTCGCATACATATGAAAACAGCAACACCGGAAGTGAAGCGGCCCATCGGCGATCTGCTAATCGAAGCAGGCGCCGTAACGCCGGGCGAACTCGCCGAAGCCGTGGCTGTGCAGAAAAAAGAAGGCGGCACGGTGGTCGCCATTCTGCTCAGCTTCAACTACCTCACGCCGGCAAAACTGCAGAAGTTCATCGCGTCGCAACCGGGCGTGCCGAGCATTGAACTCTCGAATTACACGGTGCCGAAGGATGTCGTATCGTTCATCCCGCGCGACTTCGCGGTGAAACACCAGGTGTTTCCGATCGATAAAATGGGCCGCCACCTCACGGTCGGCATGGCTTTCCCGCTGGACTCGGAAACGATTTCGCAAATCGAAGAAATGACGAAGCTGAAGGTCAAGGCCTTCCTGTGCAACTCCGACGACATCCGCCGCGCGATCGAGCACTACTACCTGCCGGTCGATGCGCGGATGCATCCGGTGCTCAGCGGCGCGGCGATTACGGCCGGCGCGCGCGTTGAGAACGTCGCAAACCTGGTGCAGAAAATTGACGGCCTGCCGTCGCTGCCGGAAACGGTTCGCAAAGTGCAGGAAGCCAGCCAGCGGCCGGACGTGGCGCTCAAGGAACTCGGCACCATCGTGTCGCACGATCCGATCATCGCCGCGCGCTTGCTGAAGCTGGCGAACTCGCCGGCCTACGGTTTCAAAAACATGGTCGACAACGTCGAGCTGGCGGTGAACTTGCTCGGCGTGAAGGAAATTTCGATGGCGGTGCTCTCGTCCGCCGTGATCGACATCACTGAGAAATCCGGCGGCTTCGACTTCGCCGCCTTCTCTCGCCACTCGATGATTTGCGCGGGCGCGGCGCGCCGCATCAGCGCGCTATGTGGCTTCAAGAAGAACGCCGCGGTTTCGACAGCCGCGCTGCTGTGCGAGATCGGCCGGTTCGCGCTGGCGCAATGCGCCTCCGCGCGTTACGGGAAAATCCCGGCGGGACTTGAAGACGCGGCGTTGAACGACGCCGAAGAAAAGTTGCTGGGCGTGGGCCATGCCGAAGCGGGTTACCTGCTCGCGGAACGCTGGGAATTGCCGGCGGACCTCGCGGAACCGATCCGCTATCACCTCGCGCCCGAACGCGCGCAAACCAACCCCGAACCGACCGCCGTGGTCGCGCTGGCCGCGCGCCTGGGCGATGCGCACCGGCTAAAAATCACCGAGCCGAAGGAAGTCCTGAACGGCTACGACGGACTAATGGCGAAATTAGGACTCACGGCCGATCAATTGGTGACAGTCTACAGCGAACTGACGATCGACCAGGGCTAGGATTTACGCGCGCGGTTTCGGGGTGTTCTTCCAGACCAACTGGAACTCCAGTTCCTCGCTGGCGCCCTCGCGTTCGTGCTCGATGTTGATCACGACGTCGCCCGGTACATCGACCCGCTCCCCGGCGACCTGAATCCGGAAACGGCCGCCCGATTCGAGCGTGTCCGCGAGGCGTCGCAGTTTCGCGATAAACTGCCGCTTCGGATACGCCTTTTCGATGTCCCGCGATTTCTTTTCCGCCTTTTTTCCCGCCACGACTGTCCTCCTGCTGCGATCTTGTCCAATGGGCGCGCGAACGTTAGCATACGCTCCGGCTTTCACCGGGAGTTCCTGCCCCTATGTCATACACACGCCGCGCCGCCGTATTCGCCATCGCCGCACTGAGTTCATCCACTGCCTTTGCCCATCCTTGGGACACGGGCCCGGAACTGCTCGCGCAAGACACGCGGTATACGGCCATCCGGGATACCGACACGAACTTCTCGCCGATTCCGTTTGCGACGCGCGAGGCTTGGGAGCCGTTCGCGGAATCGCTGCGGCTGCGGATTCTGGTGTCGTCGGGACTCTGGCCGGAACCGGAAAAGACCCCGCTGAACGCCAAGGTGTTCGACACGATCGAGCACAAGGACTACAGCGTCTCGAAGGTCAGCTTCGAGGCTTCTCCCGGCTTCCTCGTCACGGGCAATCTTTATATGCCTGTTGGCAAAGGGCCCTTCCCCGCTGTGCTGAATCCGCATGGTCACTGGGAGCATGGTCGCCTCGAAAACTCTGAGAACGGTTCAGTCCCCGCGCGTTCTATCACCTTCGCGCGCATGGGGATGGTTTCATTCAGTGTCGACATGATCGGCTATAACGACAGCCGGCAGTTTTCATTCGAGTGGGGTCATCGCCCGGCGGAGGTGCCGCAGACCGAACGCCGCTCCGAGGAACTTTGGGGCATCCACGCCTTCGCGCTGCAGCTCTGGGGCAACATCCGCGCGCTCGATTTCCTGCAATCCTTGCCGCAGGTCGATCCGAAGCGGATCGCGTGCACGGGTGCATCCGGCGGCGGCACGCAGACCTTTGCATTGTGCGCCGTCGATCCGCGCGTGCAGGTCGCCGCGCCGGTGAACATGATCTCGCACACCATGCAGGGCGGCTGCCAGTGTGAAAACGCGCCGCTGCTGCGCATTGGCGCATCGAACATGGAAATCGGCGCGCTGTTTGCGCCGAAGCCGCTCATGATGGTGTCGGCCACGGGCGACTGGACCAAAGAAACGCCGCAGGTGGAATTCCCCGCCGTTCGAACGATCTACAACCTCTTCAGCGCCGCGGATCATGTTGCAAATGTCCACATTGATGCGGGGCACAATTACAACAAGCCGAGTCGCGAAGCGGTCTACCGCTTTTTTGGCAAATGGTTTTTGAACGAAGGCGACAAGTACGCGCACTACACCGAACCTGATTTCAAGGTCGAATCGGACGACAAGCTACGGCTCTTTCCCGGCAAGGGCCCGTTGCCGGACCATCCCACGCAAGCTGAAGTCACGGCCTCGCTGATCGCCGAGCGCACGGATCGGATTGCGAAAGCCGTGCAGACGCTCGGCAAAGACCCGAACTTTGTGCAGCAGTACCGCAGCGCCGTTAGCTTTGTGGTGGGCGGTGATGCCGCAGCACCCCGGCAGGCGCATGCCGACCTATTGAGTTCTGATCAGAAAGACGGATACAAACTCGAGCGCTGGGCGTTGCGCACCTCCGACACCGGTGCCGTGGTGCCCGCGATTCTACTCGTACCGGATGCACGCGTGGTGGGCAGCGCGACGCTGCTCGTGCATCCCGAGGGCAAGGCGAAATTCGCGAGGGGTGATGGCGCGGTGATCGATGCGCTGCGCGAGTTCTCTGCCGGAGACGCGCGCGTGGTCGGCCTGATTGATCCGTTCCACACGGGCGAGGCCGCAGGGCTCAAGCGGAACGTCGGCAAATTTGAAGACACCTTCGTCGCCACCGAAACCGGCTATCGCGTGCAGGATTTGATGATGGCGATCGCGTGGCTCAGCGAGCGCGCGGGGAACGCGCCGGTGAAAATCGCGGCGGAAGGTCCGGCGCAGGTGTGGGCCGTGCTCGCGGCATCGCTCTCGCGCAGCGCCGTGAGCACTGAGGCCGACCCGGCGAACTTCCCGAAGACGGACGCGCAGTGGGTGGCCGATCAGTATCTCCCCTGCTTGCAAAGCCTCGGCGGAATCACTACCGTGGCGGCCGTTCTTGCGCCCGATCGCGTGAAGATCGCGGACGGCGCGGGCGGTCTGCCCTTCTCCCTCGAATAACGGAAAGGAAAGCTGTGCCCATCCCTGTCAAAACCAAAGAGCGTCTCGAGAAGTTGCTCATCGAGATGCAGGACCATTTCCGCGACGAACTGCTGCCGTTCTGGTTCTCGCACGGCGTTGATACAAAGTTCGGCGGCTACCTGACCTACCTCGACCGAAACGGCAACCCGACCGGCGAGACGCTGAAGACACTCGTCTGCCAGACGCGCATGATCTACACCTACTCTTCGCTGCACCGCGCGAGCATCGGCGAAGGCCGCGCGCTCGAAATCGCGCAGCAGGGCGTCGAGTTCCTGCTCGATCATTTCTGGGACGATCAGCACGGCGGCTGGTACTGGACGACCGAGCAGGACGGCACGCCAGTCAACGACAATAAAATTATCTACGGCCACTCCTTCGCGATGTACGCGCTGAGCGAGTACGGCATGGCGTCGGGCGATCTGCGCGGCATGGAATGGGCCACGCGCACCTATGAGACGCTGCAGGCGCTCGCGAGCGACAACCTGAACGGCGGCTTCTTCGAGTTTTACGAGCGCGACTGGCGCAAGCGGCCGAACGGGCGCGGCGGCGGCGATCGCAAATCGCTCGATGTGCACATGCACCTGATGGAGGCCTTCACGAACCTGTACGAGGCGAGCGGCGCGCCGATTTACAGCGAGAAGACCCGCGAGGTCGTCGGGCTGCTGTTCCGCCACATGATCCACCCGCAGCACGGCACGGGCATCGCGCAGTTCTCGCCCGACTGGACGCCGCAGCGCGCGATTATCTTCGACAACGTGTGGGGTTCCGATCGCGAGGCCGATGATTCCCTGGGCCGCCCGCTCGACAACACCAGCTACGGCCACAACGTTGAGTTCGGCTGGCTGCTGAACCACACGATCAACATCCTCGGCCTGAATCGCGACGAGTACAAAGAACGCCTGCGGAAACTGTACGACCATTGCCTGAAATACGGCATCGATCAACAACGCGGCGGCGTGTACTGCGAAGGGCAACACGACGGCCCGGCGCGCGAAAAGAACAAGGAATTCTGGCAGCAGGCCGAGGCGCTGGTCGCGATGCTGGACGCCTACCAGACCTTCGGGGACGAGAAGTATCTCGATGCGTACGAAAACATCCACCGTTTCGTGTTCGACCACGTAATCGCGCATGACGTCGGCGAGTGGTATCCGCTTTTCGACGAAAATAACAACATGTTGCGCGACTACATGGCGCACGCGTGGAAGATTAACTACCACACCGTGCGCAGCGTGCGGGAGTGCGAGCGGCGCCTGTCGAAGCTTGTCTATTCTTAGCAATCGCTAATGCCGGTAATGGCAGGGATCCCTAGCGTATGAGCGGACTACTCCACGGAAAACGCGCCGTCATCACGCAAGCCGACGCCTTCATGGGTCCCATGCTCACGAAGGTATTTCGCGAGGACGGCGCGGAAGTGATCGCCGATACCCGTGACCTGCGCCCGGCCGACGGCGCGCAAAAAGTAATTGATGCCGCGGGCCATGTGGATATCCTCGTCGTGAATCTGGCCGAGCACAAGTGGTTCGAGGCGCCAGCGCACGAGATTCCCGACGACAAATGGCTCGCCTACTTCGACGAGATGGTGCATCCGATGATGCGCCTCGTGCGCGCGGTGTTGCCGCAGATGATCGAGCGCAAGGCCGGGAAAATCATCGCGATGAACTCCGCCTCGTCGATCCGCGGCATCCCAAAATTGGCGGCGTATTGCACGGCGCGCGGCGCCCAGAATTCCTTTGTGCGCGCGGTGGGCCTTGAAGTGGCGCGCCACAACATCCAGTTCAACGCGATCGCTCAGAATTATGTCGAGAATCCCGCCTATTATCCGCCGGAACTTATCGCAAATGCGGAACTGATGAAACGCATGCTTGGCGTGATTCCCGCCAAGCGCCTCGGCAAAGGCGAAGAGTCCGCGTGGCTGGCGTCCTTCCTTGCTTCCGATCGCTCGGATTTCATCGTCGGACAGATCATCCCCTTCTCCGGCGGCTGGGTGACGACCACCGGCTGAAGCCGCGCGTTGCAACGCGGCGCGCGCAGTGCCACACTATCCGTCCACGCGGCACGGGGGCCTCGCATGCAGTTGTCCGATCGTCAACGCTCCGTGTTGGCCGCCGTATTGCCACCGATCGTGATTCTTATCACGGCCATCGCGCTGTATCTCCGTTCGCTCGGCAACGAGCTTCTCCCGTTCGACGATGCGCTCTACGTCACCGGCAATCGCCAGGTCCGCCAGGGCCTCACGCCCGCGGGCATCGCGTGGGCCTTCACGACCGGCCACGCGGCGAACTGGCACCCGTTCACGTGGATCTCGCACATGATCGACGTGTCGCTGTTCGGCATTGATCCGCGCGGGCACCACGCCACGAACATCGTGCTGAACGCGCTGAACGCGCTGCTGGTCTATTTTCTGTGCATGCGCCTGTCCGCGCGCCGCACGGCCGCCTTCGCGATCGGACTTCTCTTCGCCATCCACCCGCTGCACGTCGAGTCCGTATCGTGGGTGTCCAGCCGCAAAGACCTGTTGTGCGCGCTGTTCTGGTTCCTTGGTCTCTTCGCCTACGTTAGGTACGTGGCGCGGCCCTCGCGCTGGCGTTACCTGCCGGTGCTGCTGGCCTTCATCTGCTCATTCCTGTCGAAGCCGGTCGCGGTTACTTTCCCCGTGGTCCTCATGCTGCTCGATTACTGGCCCCTCGCCCGCGTCGCGCAACACGGCGACCCCGCGGCGCGGCGGCGCCAACGCCTGCTGCTCCTCGCGGAAAAAATCCCGCTGTTCCTGCTTGTTGTCGTGTTCAGCGGCATCACGATCATCGTGCAACGCTCCGGTGGCGCGATGGAGTCTCTGGCGCCGATATCTCTCGGCGCGCGCATCAACAACGCGCTGTCGGCGTATGTCGGCTATGTGACTCACACGATCTGGCCGGTGAACCTCTACATCCCCTATCCGCATCCTGGCGAATCGCGGCCGGTGTGGCACGGCGTCGCGGCGGGCGGCTTCCTGCTGGTGATCACGGCCTTGCTCTTTGCACTGCGCAAGCGGCAACCCGCGCTGCTCATCGGTTGGTGCTGGTTTCTCGTCGTGCTACTGCCCACGATCGGCCTGATCCAGGTCGGGTTTCAGGCCATGGCCGATCGCTACATGTACATACCGCTGCTCGGACTCCTCGTGATCGGCGTGCAACTGTACGCAGACCTTTCTCGCGCGTTGCCGCCACAGCGCGCCGTCCGCGCGGGCTTGCTCGTGCTGATCACGGCTGGATTGTGCGTGCTTACCTGGGCGCAACAATCCTACTGGCGCAACGCGTTTTCGCTTTTCTCCCACGCGGTCGAAGTGCGTCCGGACAACGTGCCCGCGCGCATCCAGCTCGCCGTGATCCATTTGATGGATCAGCAGCCGGAGGCGGCAGAGCGCCACACGCGCGCGGCGCTGGAGTACGACCCGAAGTCTCCCGAGGCGTGGTCGAACCTGGGCTCCGCGCTGCGCATGCGGGGCGACAGCAAGGGCGCCGAGGCCGCATTCCGCAAGGCGCTGGAGTTCGAACCGGATGCCTATGCCCCCGCGCTGAATCTGGCGGCATTGCTCGGCGGCAAGAACAAGATCGACGATGCCGTGGCCATTCTGGAAAAGGCTGTGGAATCCCCTGACGAAACCGGCCGAGGCCTGCAGTTGCTGGCGGATTTTTACGTGATGCAGGGCCGCTCAACGGACGCCGCCATTGCGCGCGACCGTGCGCGCGCGAAACTCACCGCCCGTTAATCACGCGCCGGCGAAACAACGCGTAGTTCCCCACCTCGCCCACGTATTCGAATTCCGGATACATGCCGGGGTTCTTCAACAATTCACCCAGCGCCGGGCCGACCTCGAGCGCGTTCCCGGCGAGCGCGATGTGCGTGATGCCCTGCCGCGCGCAATCGTGTGCAAACCCAGCCACCGACTTCACGTTCAGGCGCGGATAACGCTCATTGTATTGATACAACGAGTAGTGCGCCCAGGTGCCGTCAAAATACGGCCAATGCGGCGGCGTGAGCGGCAGATACAAATTCCCGTCGGTCGCATACAACTGCTTGGGATGCACCAGCCCCTGCCCGACGACCGTCTTCTCGACTTCACTGTAGCGATGGTGATCCAGCAGATACCCGCGCACGAGTCCGGCGTTCGTTTCCGATGCCAGCGCCGCGATGACCAACACGCTGGCGCCGACCACGGCGTTGAACAACATTCCGCGCCCGACGCGTATGGACACATACGCCTGCGTGCGCTGCACAAGACACGCCGTCAGCAATACGGCCCAGGGGATCATGGGCAGCACCGCGCGCGAACTCCATCCCAGCGCAACCGCGGCGAGATACGGCACGCCCGCGATCAACACGATGCGCCCCAGACGGCGCAAGACCGGATCACGCATGGCGAGCGAGGCCAGCAAGGCGGGTATCAGCACGGGCGCCATTCCGAAGACGTAGCGCGACCACTCGGCAAAAAACCGTACCGGGTCTTCGCTGATGATTTTGCGCAGATCGGGCGCGAGATCGAGCGGCACGTCGCGCAACTCGACGCCGTGCATCATCTTGTACACGTTCACGTACTGCATCGTCTCAAACAGGCCGTGGCCCGTGCGGACGTTCACGATAAACTGCGGGAAATACGCCGCCGTACACATCACGCCGCACAGCAGCACATAAAAGAAATCACGCGGCCGCGTGAGGACCGCGCCGAGCATGAATCCGGCGGCCAGCACAAGCCCGTGTTGGCGAATGAGCCCCGAATACCCGAACAACACACCGGCCCCGATCCACAGCGCGACGCGCGTCTGTCGCGGGCGATCCGGGTTGCCTGCCAGCAGCAGAAGGCCTGCGCCGGCAATCCCCAACACGATCATCGGCAGGTCCGCGGCGGGAGAAAACACGTTCTCGAATACACGCGGGAGAATCGCGAAGGCGCCGGTGGCCGCGAGCGCCCACGTGCCCGGGAGATAGCGCAAGGCGATGGTGCCGAAGCCGCCGATCAGCAGCATGCGGCAAGCCGCCGCAATCAGAAAGCCTGCTTCGACATAGTCGTCCCCCGGCAGCATCCGCAGCAGGGTGGGATATCCGATCGGGAAAAAGCCGTCGTATAAGGTCGCGGCGTCGCTGAAATCCTGATTGTCGGCCTGGTAGTAGTTGGCCCAGAAATCGTTGATGCCAACGTGAAAGCCGTTCCAATAGTTCAGTAACAGCAGCACGAGCGAGTAGAGACACGCAAATACCCACACGTCACGCCCGCGGGACCACTCGTGCCGCAGGCCATCGCTCATGCGCGGCGCGGATCCTCGTCGTCGTGCGCGGCGTACGCACTTCCGCCTTTGGAATACGTAAAGGGATCCTCGTCCTCGGGCTGAAGGTCGATCGCGTCTTCGTCGTATGACGCTGCAGGACGCGACCACTCGTGTTCACGCCGCAATAGCGTCAGCGCCACAATCGAGCCGAGAATCGATACCGTCAGAATGACCGATGCCAGACCCGCCACCACGAAGTTGGCAACCGTCGCGCCGCCCATGCGTTCCGCGCGATCGGCCCACCATTCGGAGAAAGTCGGCGCCTCCGTCACTTCCTCTTCCACGGCTTCCATTGCTTCGCGTTGAGCGCGCTTCGCGGCCGTTGAATCGCGCATGATCTTCATCATCGCTTCAATGCGTTGATCGCGCTGCTCGTCGTCCGAATAGACCGCCGTGATGATCTTCCAGCGCAGGTCCGTGCCCAGCAGGTACATGTTGTAGTCGCGGAAGCCGTTGTTGACAGTAATCTGCGTCCACGGGCCGGGCACGTCTGTAAGCGTGTAGACCGCGGTGAAAAAACCACCGGCGGGCAAGGTTTCGCGCTGTGCGGTGGCCGTATCCGGCTTGTCGTAGATGGGCAGGTCGTGCGAAATGCGATAGGTGCGGCCGGCTTCCATCTCCGGCGGCACGAAGTCCAGCGGATTGCGGGCAGGCCCGTCGGACTCGGGCATGGTGGTGGCGGTCACTTCCGGCGTGGCGACGGCCGGACGGCCGATGCCCGCCAACGCGAATACGGCGAACAGGGCTCCGAACAGCACCAGCCCCGCGACGCTATAGACTACGGCTAACTTCTGCATACGCGCCTCACCACCGCCTTAATCCTAACAGAAGCCGCAGAAGGTCTTCTGTTCCTACCTCGCAACATTTGCCTTTATTCGGAACCGTGCGCTTTTAGGCTGCAGGCGGATTTTTGGGAGATTCCGCGGTCCCCTCGAACCAGGCGGATGCGCGCTCCCAATACGCGAACACGATCCAGAGCAGAAACGGCAGCGTCATCACAAAAATGCCGAAGGCGGTCGGCACTTCCGGCGCGGCCTGCACCTTCCGCGCAAAGGTGAACATGACTACGAGAAATACGACGTGACCGGCAAACAAAATCGCGCCGCCGTAAGCGATCGCGCGCAGCCGGTGCATCCACGTGATCCCGGCCGTCGCCAGCACGAGCGCCACGTATGCCGGAAGATTCGCCACGAGGAACGCGACGTTGATCTGCGCCTTGTCGCCGTTGTGGAGGTACACCAAGGACGTCATCGTGTTCAGCACGCCGCGGCTGTCCACGTCGACACGCATGCCTTCGAGGTCCACGCCCATGACGTAGCGAATCAGCACGCCGGCGACCTGCCCCGCGGCCCAGACATACGAAGGTTGCAGCAGCCACCACCACAGCCCCAGCAATGCCGCCGCGAACAGCGCGAACTTGAGCAGGAACAGCGCGACGGCCCCGCGCGAGCGCGCCTCGGTCATGTGCGCCGCGGCCTCACGAGCCATTCGACCCACAGCATCCACACCGCGACGACAAACACAATGAAGATGCCCTGCCAGACGTATTCGTGCGTGAAGGTGAACCATTTGCGGCCGGGCGAGTTGTCGATCGCGCCGATATATCCCAACGTGCCGAGGCGAAGGATGTTGATGCCGTACAAAATTATGAGGCCGCCGAACGCGCCGACGCCGCGTTTCCACCACGCCGCCGGGAAAGCCAACACAGCCGCCAGAAAAATCGACATCGACGGAATCGCGCCGCAATCGGGCACCACATGAAAGGCGAACTGCGTGCCGCGGGCGGCGCGGTTGCGCGCGGCTGTGTCCGCAATCGCGTTCTGCTCCGCCGCGATGCCCTGGAGTTGTGCGTTGAGCGCGGCGATTTCTTTCGTGCGATCCGCGCCCGAGGTGCGCGCCTCGGCCCGCACGCGCTCCAGCTCAGCGCGGACATCTTCCGTCCGCGCGGTCGCGCCCTTCGCCAAGACAAAACGCACGACGGGACCGTCTTCGGCGATGGAACTGCCCTCGCGGATCGCGGAATAGGCCTTCCACTGCCACGATTCCCACGCCGTGATCGGGCCTTCGGGCACGGTGGCCGGCGCGGGTTTCTTGTCGCGTTCCGCCTGCCATTGGATCAAATCGGCCCGGCGGCTGATCGGGCTGCCCTCGTGCAGCGGCTCCACGTCTGCCCCGTCGCCGGCGAGGGTCAACGCGGCGGCCGTGTGCCGCGCGACCTGAAAGAGGTACCAGATGTTGGCGCGGGTGTCCATCGCGTAGCGGTAGCCGACCAGGAACACCATCACCAATACGACAAAGGCCGCGACGAAACGCACCACCGCCGCACGCGGCGAGGGTCTTGCGTCGTCGTCGGGCGCGGCCTCGGCATTGGGTGGCACAGTCGATGTATTTACGTCGGACACAATCGTCGCTCCGCAATCCCGTAAGTTTACCAACGCGCGCGCCTCCGCCCCAACCGGCATGGCATCGCACACGCGCCGCGGTTACAATACGCAGCATTCGCGGACCCGCGTCCGCGCGCCGATTCGGGGGAATCGATTTCCATGCCACGCCGTGCCAATGCTGCCGCACTTACGCCGGAGCCGCTCCCCCTGTCGGCCGACTCTCCCGTTGCCGCGCTGAGCGGTGTCGGCCCTAAACGCGTGGAGGCGCTCGCGCGGCTGGGCATCGCCACCGTCGGCGATCTATTGCGACACTTCCCGCGCCGCCACGAGGATCGCCGAAACCTGACGCCGATCACGAGCGTAAACGAAGGCGATCGCGTCCAGGTACTCGGAACGGTCGTGACGAGTCGCGTCGTGCGACTGCGCGGGCGCATGTCGCTCGCCGAACTCACGCTTGAGGACAACACCGGCCGCATCAAGGCCGTCTGGTTTGGACAAAGCTATCTTGCGCGCAATTTTCAGCCGGGCGCGCAGGTGTACCTCAGTGGACTCGTCGGAAAATTCGGCGGGCCGGCCCTGCGCAATCCGGATTACGAGATCTGCACGGGTGAAGCCGAAGATCGGCTGCACATCGGGCGCATCGTGCCGATCTATCCACTCACCGAAGGCATCTCGCAACGCACGCTACGGCCCTGGATTCATGCGGCCCTTGACGCGGGCGTGGCGATCGAAGACGCCGTGCCCCCCGCGCTGGCCCATGCACACGGTTTTGATACGGCCACCGACGCGCTGCGCGCCGCGCATTTTCCCGAGGGCATGGAGCAAGCGCATCGCGCGCAGGAACGGTTCGCCTACGAAGAGTTGCTCGTGCTGCAGGCCGGCGTGATGCGGGAACGCGCCCGCCGCCACGAACCGGCCGGTATCGCGCACGCGGTCGACGGCCAAATGCTCACGGCATTACGCGGCAGCCTGCCGTTCACGTTGACGCCGGGGCAGGATGCGGCGATATCCGAAATTCTGACCGACATGGCCGCGCCGCGCCCCATGGCGCGCCTCGTGCAGGGCGACGTCGGCTGCGGCAAGACGCTTGTGGCGTTCATGGCCGCGGCCGCCTGCGTGGATGGCGGCTATCAGGCCGCGCTGATGGCGCCCACCGAACTGCTCGCAACGCAGCATTACCGCACGGCGGTCGAGCGTCTCGCACCGCTCGGTATCCGCGTTGTCCTGCTCACGTCGAACAGTCCCGCCGACGCACGCACCGCGATCAGCAGCGGATACGCGCACATGGTCGTCGGCACACACGCGCTCTTCGAGGCCTCCACGCACTTTCATCGGCTTGGGCTCGTGATCGTGGATGAACAGCACCGGTTTGGCGTCGACCAGCGCGAACGCCTCGCGCAAAAAGGCATCGCGCCCGATCGCGTGCACATGACGGCGACGCCGATCCCGCGCACGCTCGCGCTCACGCTATACGGAGCCATGGACCTGACCGTGATCCGCGATCTGCCGCCGGGGCGGCGTCCCGTGGAAACCGCGACCGTGACGGCCAAGGGCGTGGCGAAAGTGTACGACGCGATTCACGACGAGGCGCGTGAAGGCCGGCAGGCCTACATCGTGTGCCCGCGCATCGAGACCTCCGCGAAGAGCGCCGCCGGCATACTGGAGCGATTTAAGGAATTGACGGATAGTCCGCTGAAGGGTCTGCGCTGTGGACTCGTGCATGGTCGCATGGACGCCGAAGAAAAAGACGAGACGCTCGAAGCCTTCCGAAAAGGCGCGCTGGATGTGCTTGTTGGCACGACCGTCGTCGAAGTCGGCGTGGACGCGCCCGGCGCCACGATTATCCTCATCGAAGAAGCGGCGGGCTTCGGTCTCACACAGCTACACCAGTTGCGCGGACGCGTCGGCCGCGGCGCGCATCCCGGCCGCTGTTTTCTGGCGGGCAAGGCCTCCACGGACGAAGGCCGCGCGCGCATCGATGTGCTCTGTCGCACGCACGACGGCTTCCGCATTGCCGAAGAGGATTTCGTGCTGCGCGGGCCGGGCGAAGTCTTCGGCGATCGGCAAGCGGGCGTCAGCGGCCTGCGCGCGGCGGATCTGCTGCGCGACACACACCTGCTGCTCGCGGCCCGGCGCGATGCGGAAACGCTCATCGCGCGCGATCCTGAACTAAACGCGCGAGAGCATGCTGCCTTGGCAACCGCTCTCGCGCGCAATGATGCGTTAAGTTATTAGACTGCGCGGCGACGCCAGAACCACAGCCCCGCCAAGGCCATCGCCGTCGTAATGCCCAGCACCATCCAGGTCTGCGACATCGGCAACGTCGGGAAATCGAAGGGATCGTTGGGATCGGTGCCCAATTCCACTTCGGTCCCGTCGATCACACCATCGTTGTCGCTGTCGATGTCGTTCGGATCCGACCCGGTGTCCGTCACCGAAACAAAGGTGCCGGTATTGGTCTCGTACTGGTCTTCGAGCAAGTCCTGGTCGAAGTCCATGCCGGGCGAAGCGGGATCGGTGATGCGCGAAAGAGTACCGCCGTACTCGATGATATAGATGTCGCCTTCGCCGTCTTCACCGAAACCCGCAATGCTTGTATCGCTGGGATTCAGCACGGCGGAATTGTCCTGAAATCCTGTGACGGCGCCGTCTTCATAGACGAACGACGAAACCACACCGGTGACGAAGTCTGCGAAGAAATATCGGCCGTACAGGCTCGCGTATTTAATGCCGCGATACACATTACCGCCGGACACGCTCGCGCCGTTGCCGTTGTGGTCGTAGTCGTATACCGGATTGATCATGCCGGGCAGGGTCGGCTCTGCATTTGTGCACGGCGCCGCAATAATTCCTTCGCGCGCGTTCCAACCGTAGTTCCCGCCACCGGGATCGTCAAAGGCTTCGATGTCGATTTCCTCGCGTGTTACCTGGCCTACGTCGCCGACGTATAGGTCACCCGTGTAACGGTCGAAACTGAACCGGAAAGGATTGCGCCAGCCGAGGCTCCAAATCAGGTCATCGCCGGACTGTCCGACAAAGGGGTTCGACGACGGCGCATACGGATTCTCCAGATCGCCACTGGGACCGGAGTTAACATCCACGCGCAGAAATTTGCCGAACTTGGAGTTGCGGTTCTGGGCATATTCATTGGGGTCACACCCGGAGCCGCCGTCGCCCATGCCGATATACAGGCTCTGGCTGACTTCGCCCGGCCGGAACGCGATCATGCCGCCGTTATGGTTCGTAAACGGTTGCTCGATTTCGAAGAAAACCACTTCGCTGTTTGGATCGGCGACGTCAGGATTTCCGGTGACCGTAAACCGGGACACGCGCGTTCCAAAGTCGTTCCCGACACCGGGATTCACATCCGCCGTGTAGTACACGAAGAAATAACCGTTGGTGGCGTAGTCGGGGTGGAAGGCCATCGAAAGCAGCCCACCTTCGCCCTGAGAATCAACGTTTGTATTGGGCGAATCGTTCACATTGAGGAACGGCGTCGCCAGAATGGTATTGGTATCTTTGTCGATAATCCGGATGAGACCGCCGCGCTGGACCACGAAAATACGATCGGTGTCCCCCGGCGGCGCGGTCACGTGCAGCGGCGTATTCAACCCCGAGGTCACCACTTCGCGCGTGATCACCGCCCCCGCCGGCCAGGCGCCCAACATCGCCACCATCGCCAATGCCGGAATAAAAATCCGTTCCAACTTCGACATGCCCCACCCTCCACAACAACAACCCGCCCCGCGCATACACATCCGCGCGGCCGCGTCACCCCGTACCCTGCCAGTATACTGCACCGCCGGAAATGCGGCTCAACGACTCTACAAACTATTGAGGCAATTCTATTTCCTGCCGCTCGGTTTCGCCGCCACCGTTGCGCGAAAGCTCGATCGCCAACGCCTCGGGCACGACGCCCTGCTCCTCTAACTTCCCGATATCGAGATAAATCAGCGCTGAAGTATTGGGTGACACCTGAATCGGTGTACCTTCATCCACTATGCTCCCGCGGTAGCGCCACACGCCGTCTGCGCTTTCGAGGAGCCGCGGCTGCGCATCGTCCGCCTGCCGCACATACAACAGGATTCCGTAACTACGGCGAGGAGACTCCGCGCCAGACGGCGCGCGGCGTTGTCCATTCGGCCAAGGGACGTATAGCGGGACCGCGCGGTTTCCTGTGTTGCGGCATTCGATAAGCAGGTGGCCCCGGTCGAGGTCACGCTCGGAGAGGGTCAGATCCATGCCCACGATGCTGCGGAGGGCGGCCAGCCCGAACACGGTACCCAAGATAAGCACAAGCATAATGAGCGCCGCGATGACGTTGCGCTCCATCGGCGACAAGGGCTGCCGCCGCAATTTGGTCTCGTTGCTGAGTTCGATCTGCTTGGGATAGTCGTCCAGCGCCAGTGTGATCGGACCGCCCAAGGCCTCGGTCGTTTCCGCCTGCACGATCGCGTTCAGGTCGTCCACCCGCCCCGACCACTCGGCCACTTGCGCACTGAGCGCCCGATTCTGGTCGTTCGCCTTGCGCGGATCGACTCCGCCCGCCGCGACGGCCTCGATGAGTTTCCGCTGGGCGCGCTGTTTTTGTTTCAGTTCGGCTTCGACACCCGGCAACGCACGATCCGCCGCGGTGCGTTGCGACTTCACCAGCTTTCGCGCGTCGCGCTCGTGCGCGGTGTATTTCGCGCGCACCAGATCGTAGTTCGTCTTGTCGAGTTTCTGCGTTTCGCGGATACGGTCCCAGTTGCGCAGCTCGGCCTCGGCCCGTTCCTGATACGACAGGACGAGACGAAAAAAATCCTTCGGGCCGTTCAAGGTCACTGCCGGACGCCTCCGCGCGCCAATGCGGCGCGGATTCAATGATTATGGCTTGCCGGCCCGCTTGCGCTCCAGCGCCGCCTTCACGAAATCGCGGAATAACGGCTGCGGATTCAGCGGCGTGCTCTTGAATTCCGGGTGGAACTGCGACGCGCAAAACCAAGGATGATCACGCAATTCGGCGATCTCGACCAGCTCGTTGTCGCCGTGCGTGTACGTGCCGCTCACGACCATTCCCGCCTGTTCGAGGCGCGCACGGTACGCGTTGTTGAATTCGTAGCGGTGCCGGTGGCGCTCCTCAATCTGCGCCTTGCCGTAAGCCGCGAAGGCCTTCGTGCCCTCGCGCAGGTCGCAAGGGTAGGCGCCGAGCCGCATCGTGCCGCCCATGTCCGTGATTCCACGCTGTTCGGACAGCAGCGAGATCACCGGATCCGGCGTCTGCGGATCGATTTCGGTCGTCGTCGCGCGCGAGAGGCCCAGCTTGTTGCGCGCGAGCTCGATCACGGCGATCTGCATGCCGAGGCAAATGCCCAGGAACGGCGTTTTGGATTCGCGCGCGAAACTTACCGTGCGCACTTTGCCCTCGATGCCGCGCGAACCGAAGCCCGGCCCGATCAGAATGCCGTCGTAATCCTTCAGCCGCTGCTCTGGCGTCGTACCGTTTTCAAAGGTCTCGGAATTAATCCAGTTCAGCTCAACTTTGCAGCTATTCGCGATGCCCGCGTGCGTGAGCGCTTCGTTGATGCTCTTGTACGCGTCCTCGTGGCCGGTGTACTTGCCCACGGCCGCAATCTTCACGTGGTCGCGCGGGTTCTTGAGGCGCTCGACCATCTGCGCCCAATGCGACACGTCGCTTTCGCGGGCTTCCATATCGAGCAGGCGCAGTACGGTCGAATCGAGCTTCTGTTCGCGGAAATTCAGTGGAATCGCGTACAGCGGCGAGATGTCCTCGGCGCTAATGATCGCGTCCTGGCTCACGTCGCAGAACATCGCAATCTTGCGGCGTTCGTCCGCGCCGAGCGTGTGGGTGCCCGTGCGACAGATCATGATGTTCGGCTGGATACCAATGTTTCGCAGCGCGGCGACGCTGTGCTGCGTCGGCTTGGTCTTCAACTCACCCGCAGCCGAGATGTACGGCACGAGGGTCACGTGCACATAGCAGCAGTCGTTCGGGCCGACGTCGTATTTGAACTGGCGGATGGCTTCGAGGAAATGCAGGCCCTCGATGTCACCCACCGTGCCGCCGACCTCCACGATCGCGATGTCGGTGTCGCTCTCGGGTCCCGCCGTCAGCGCGCGGATGGCGGCTTTGATCTCGTCCGTGATGTGCGGGATCACCTGTACGGTCTTGCCGAGGTATTCGCCGCGACGTTCTTTCTGGATCACGGTGTTGTAAATGCTGCCCGTCGTCACGTTGCTCTTCTGGCTGAGCTTGGCGTTCGTGAAGCGCTGGTAATGCCCAAGGTCGAGGTCGGTCTCCGCGCCGTCGTCCGTCACGAAAACCTCGCCGTGCTCGTACGGGTTCATCGTGCCGGGATCGACATTGAGGTAGGGGTCCATCTTCATCATCGCGACCTTGAGGCCGCGCGCTTCGAGCAACAGACCCAGGCTCGCCGCGGTTACTCCCTTGCCCACCGACGAAACCACACCGCCCGTTACGAATACATACTTAGGCATTTGTTCTCCCCGTTCCTTTTCCAAGTCCCTGGCTCGGCACAATTCCCCCGCGCGCCAGCGACTTTAACTGCGCCAATTCCGCTTCAGCCCGTTCCAAATCTTCCGGCGTATCCACGCCAATCGTGCGCGTCGCGGCGTCCACCACGGCGATCACGTATCCATTCTCCAGCACGCGCAACTGTTCCAGCTTTTCGAGCCGCTCGATCGGCGTCGGCTTCATTTGCGCGTACCGCAGCAGAAACTCCTTGCGAAACACATACAGCCCGATGTGCTGCCAGTACAGATTCTCCGTGCGCGGGTCGTGGCCCGTCGCGCGCACAAAGGGAATCGGGCTGCGCGAAAAATACAGCGCGTGCCCGTTTGTGTCACACACCACCTTCACGCAATTCGGATCGTGGATCAGCGACGTCTCGCGGATCGGGTGCCGCGCCGTCGCCATCGGCACCTCGGGGTCGTCGAGCAGCGGCTTGATCGCGGCATCGATCAACGCCGGATCCAGCAGCGGCTCGTCCGCCTGCACATTCACGATAATATCCGCGTCCAGCGTGGCCGCCACTTCCGCGATGCGATCCGTGCCGGTCGGGTGATCGCCGCGCGTCATCACAGTCTTCACGCCGAAGGGGCGTACGGCATCGACCACGCGCACGTCGTCGGTGGCCACAATCACGTCGGAAAGGCGTTTGGCTTGCTTGGCGCGCTCGTAGGTGTGAACAAGCAACGGTCTGCCGTCCAGCGGCGCGATCACCTTGCCCGGAAAACGCTCACTGCCGTACCGGGCCGGAATGATCGCAACAATCACCGGCGCGCCCCCGAAACTCATGCAACCCTCCACCGATGTCCAGATGCAGCCCTGCCGCCAGACGATCGTTTGGTGGGAGTTAAAGGCGAGAACTTCAGCCCCGTTCCCCAACGGGAGTGCAGGCTAACACACTGGGGCCGCCGGCCACAACCGGCCGAAAAACAAACGGATTCGCCACAAAATCGCGGGACGGCGCCGGGAGAAATTGTGGACAAGAAGCGGGATATCGGCGACCGAAAATCATCGCCAATGACGGATCGGCGTGCAAATTTTCGTGGTATGAAAATATCTGGAAGAGCTTGGCCGTGCCGGTGACGCGTGCGGCCTTAATCATCCACTCAAAGAGTTGAAGCGCACGGCTATCCAATGACGGCGCCACAAGGACGCGGATATCGTGGGAAAAACGCGAAATCAGGAAAGACATTTTCAGCGTCGCGCGGCGGAAAACAGCGATGCTCGGTCGTGCTCCATCAGATACATGATGCGTCGTTAAAAATAAAACGAGGACTTCGTCATCAACGAAATCCTCCGATCCTATCTTATGATCAATACGCTCTGCTCGCCGATGCGCCTTAAACGCTAGCAACAGAACGACGGTTATATCGATGCAAGCACTAGTGTTCGTTGGGCACGCGGGGATCTTCGCGCTGATACGCCGCTTCGTGGGTCTCTTTGTGCAGCGAAATACAGCCGCTGCCGATCGCGGCAAAGGCCAACGTCAACACAATCGCCATCACGCGCTTCATGTTCCACCCCTCGCTGGTTTTGTGGTTTGCTCGAAACCGATTCCCTTCGCTAGACGAGCCGACCTCGCCTCGCATTCATTTCAGATGTTGGACGCACGCCTCACCTCGAAAGTGTGTATATGATCGCGAACCCCGAGTTCCGATTCACGATATATCGACCCGCCCAGGATGTGAAGCCGAAGTTTCGCTTCCCGCAAGTCATCTAAACTATACATTATAATTACTTTACAAACTTTCCATTTATCTACGCAATCTACGGTTTTCGCGTGCCTTGTGTTATAATCCCCTCGTTCTATCTCAGCTTATAGCTTAGTTTCTTTCATATCACCGGGGGTTAGGTCGCTTGGGAAACGTCATTCCGGACGCTTCTCGTGTCCAGCAGCATTTCCATCCGCTGCTCTCACTCTGTCCACTCCCCGTACTCATCCTCGACACGGCCATCTCAACAATTCTGGCGTCGAACGACGTGGCCGACGCCGCGCCGGGCTCACCGCTCGATCGCAAGTTTGAAGACACCTCCATCCTCGGACTCCGCTCGTTGCAGTGCAGCGCTGGGGAAGTGCGCACGGTGAAACTGACGCTCCGCGCACTCACCGCCTCGCCCGCGCATCAGGAATCCTTCCGTCTCTCGTGCGAGGAAGCGCCCGGTGGTCGAGTGTATGTACTCGTGCAGTGCCCCAAGCCAAACGGCACGAACGGCGGCAATGGAAACGGTAACGGACACGGCGCGGACCTGTTGCACCAGGATGACCTGAACGGCACCGATCTCCGCCAGCAGGAACTACGCTTCCGCACGCTGGCCGACTCTGTACCCGTCGGAATTTTCCTGACCAACGTCGATGGCCGCATCATGTATACGAACGATCGCTGGTCGAGCATCACGGGCCTGTCGTTTAATGCCGCCGCCGCGCGCGGATGGCTCGCCGCGGTGCACCCCGATGATCGCGCGCGTGTACAGCTCGCATGGGTGCGCTTTGTCGAGCTGCCAGGTCCCTTCGAAGCTGAGTTCCGCTGCATCAACGCGGGCAACATCGCGTGGATCGCGGCCCGCGCCATTACCTTCAAGAATGAAAAAGGCGAACGCGCGGGGTTCCTGGGCACCTTCATGGACATTACCTCGCGCCGCGAGGCCGAAGAAGGCCTGAAAACGAGCGAGGCCCGCTACCGCAGCATCTTCGAAAACGTGATGGACGTGTATTACGAGACCTCGCTCTCTGGCGAGATCCTCGAAGTCAGCCCGTCGATCGAAAATCTCGGTAGCTTCACCCGCGAGGAAGTCCTCGGCAAGCAGATGTTGAGCTTTTACACCGACATGGAGGCGCGCTCGAAACTCGTCGAGCGCCTCATCACGGTCGGCAGCGTCCACGACTATGAAATCGAACTGCGCGACAAGAGCGGAAAGCCGAGTGCATGCTCAGTCACCTGCAAACTCGACCGCGACGAAAGCGGCGCGCCGGTCAAGATCATCGGCTCGATGCGCGACATTAGTCGCCGCAAAGCCGTCGAGGAAATGCTGCGCCTGGAGCGCATAAACCTTGAGCTCATCGCCAAGGATGTGTCGCTGCCGACGATCCTGCTGTCGGTGGTGAAGGCGGTCGAAGCACAAGCCCCCGAAATGCTGTGTTCCGTGCTCCTGACGGATCCTGAAGGCAAGAAACTCATTCACGGCGCCGCGCCGAGCCTTCACGAGGAATACAACAGCGCGGCGGACGGCATCGAAATCGCGCCGGGCGTCGGCAGTTGCGGGACCGCGGCGGCCACGAAGCAAATGGTGATTGCCGAAGACATCGCCACCGATTCGCGTTGGACGGATTTCCGTGAACTCGCGCTGAAACACGGTCTGCGCGCGTGCTGGTCGCAACCCATTATGGGCCACGCCGAACGCGTGCTGGGCACCTTTGCGATGTACTACACAAAACCCGGCGCGCCGACCAACGAACATCTGCAACTCATCGATGCCGCCACGCGCCTTGCAGCCGTCGCCATCGAACGCGCGCACGCCGAAGAAGAACGCAAGAACCTCGAAGCGCAGATGCGTCAGGCGCAGAAACTGGAAAGCCTGGGCGTGCTCGCGGGCGGCATCGCGCACGACTTCAACAATCTGCTGACGGGTATCCTCGGGTATGCGAGTCTGGCGGCCAACACGCTGCGCGGCACGACAACGTCCGCGGTGAAGCATGTCGAGGAAATCGAGAAGGTCGCCCAGCGCGCGGCCGGCCTCACGAAGCAAATGCTTGCGTACTCGGGCAAGGGCCGCTTCCTGATCATGCCGATCGACCTCAGCGCGTCGGTGGACGAACTCGCGCACTTGCTCTCTATTTCAATTAGCAAAAAAGCGCGCCTGCACCACAACTTCGACAAGAACATCCCGCTGGTGGAAGCGGACCCTGCGCAGGTGCAGCAGGTCGTGATGAATCTGATCACGAACGCGTCCGAGGCGCTTGGTGATCAACCGGGCGACATTTCCATCGCCACTGGCGTGATGCAGTGCACACGCGACTATCTGGCCGATTCCTTCCTCGACGGCAGCCTGCCGGCGGGCGAGTATGTGTATGTGGATGTGACCGATACGGGCTGCGGCATGGACGAAGCCACGCTCGCGCGAATTTTCGATCCGTTCTTTACGACAAAGTTCACGGGTCGCGGCTTGGGCATGTCGGCCGTGCTGGGCATCATGAAAGGTCACCGCGGCACCATCAAGGTCGATAGCACGCCCGGCGCCGGCACGACGATTCGACTGCTTTTCCCCGCGCTCGCGCGCGCGACGGAACGCATTCCGGAAGCGCCGCTCGCGACCGATGTCATCCGCCGCGATCAGTGGTCCGGCAACGGGACCGTCCTCGTCGTGGACGACGAAGCCACCATTCGCGGACTCGCCGCCGCCATCCTTGCCGAGGATGGATACAGGGTGTTGACGGCGATCGATGGCGAGCAAGCCATAGAGATTTACAATCGCCATCGTGGCGAGATCGACCTGATCCTCCTCGACCTCACGATGCCCATCAAGGACGGCGTCGAGACGCTCCACGATCTGCGCACCGCGGGCAGCGAAGTGGCCGTGGTTCTATCCAGCGGCTACAACGAGCAGGAAGTCACCCAGCGCGTGCAGGACAGTTTCCAGGCCTTCGTGCAGAAGCCTTATTCGCGTGATGCGCTTCTCGCCTGCTTGCGCGAGGTGCTCGCCGCGCGGTAGTGGTCAACGTGGAAGCAGCATATTCCGAACTAAGGCTTAGTTCGGGTCAGTTTCCGCACTGCGTGGTTCGCGAAATCGGGGATGTAAATATTCCCTTCCGCGTCGAGACACAGAATATCCGGCGAGATCAGCCGCGCCTCGAGCGCAGGCGAGCCGTTGTCGCCGATGAGGCCCACCTTCCCCATGCCGGCGACGGTGTGCATGATGCCGTCCGGCGTGACGGCGCGTACGCGGCGGTTGAATTGATCGCCGATGTAAACAGTCCCCGCGGCATCCACCACGACACCGCACGGCTCGCCGATGTTCGCCTGGGTCGCGGAAATTTCGTCACCGTTGTATTTCGGCTCGCCGGTACCCGCGATCGTGGTGAGCGTGCCGTCGGTGGATACTTTGCGGATACGGTGGTTGTCGAAGTCGGCCACGTACATATTCCCAGTGGCATCGAAGGCGAGCGCGGAGATTCCGTTGAACTGCCCGGCCGTAGCGGGGCCGCCGTCGCCGGAAAATCCGCCCGTGCCGCTGCCCGCGATCGTCGTGATGATTCCCGCCGTGTCGATTTTGCGGACGCAGTTGTTCCCGCTGTCTCCGATGAAGATCTCCCCCGCCGCATTCACGAGCAAATGGTTGCCGCCCGCCATTTGCGCCTGCGTGGCCGGACCTCCGTCGCCGGAGTAACCACCCACGCCCGTGCCCGCGATCCGATGCGCGATGCCGTCCGCGCCGACGCGGTACACCACCGAGTGCTTTCGGCTGATGACATAGAGATTGTCCTTGGCATCGACCGTCAGGCCGTACGGCGACGAAAGATTCGTCTCGAGGGCGGGCTTGGCTGCGTCACCCGGCTGGAAGTCTTCCACGCCGTTCCCCATGACCGTTTCGATCACACCGTCCGGCCGCAGACGCCGCACGCGCGCGTTGCGCAGATCGGCGATGTACGCGTTCCCCTTCGAATCGAGCGCCACACACGACGGCTCGTTTAACTGCGCGGCGCGCCCTTGCCCACCGTCGCCGGAAAATCCGGCTTTGTTTCCGCCCGCGACGGTGGTGATCGTGAACACAGGCGCAGCGTCGACGGCCCAGGCTCCCGCGCCGCTCAATCCACACAACACCACCAGCGCCAGACGAAATAACATGGGCCTCGCCTCCTGCGGGCACACTCCGCCCGTAGGGATATGACTCACGCCGACGCTGGATCGTTTAGCCCGCGACCTCAGCCCGCCCAACGGTCTCTATAGATATGCACGCGTGTTGCCGTGAGTCGGTGGGTATCCAGGCGCGAGACAAGGATCATTTGATTCACAAAAACAACGAACCGTGTGAATCTCGGCGCGAAAGTGCAACAAGAAGGGGAATTACATGGTTCGTTCTTTCGCTTATCCTAGATCGCCCCTTCAGGGCTTCGGGTGTAGGGGGCGGCGTAACCCAGGGCGTCGCTCACTCACGTTCGCTTTGCCCTGGGCTACCTTAGGACGCCCTTTCAGGGCTATCGACGAGCCAACTGAGTGGGGCTATGGGAAACCAACTTGAGAATTCCCGATCTATGGGGAACGATCATGATATTTCCGCATGGTTATACCGCGCGTTGGTTGTGGAGCAAATTACGCGGCTCAGTGGCCGGTGAAATTTCCGGGGCGGCGTTCGGTGACGGCGCGCACGCCCTCGGCGTGGTCGGCTGTGGCGAAGAGGCGCTGCTGCTCCAGGAATTCGTGATCGGTGGCGCGTTTGATGGCGTCCGCGAGACCCGCACGCATCGTGGCCCGGGTGGATTGGACCGCGAGCGGCGCGTTCGCGGCGATTTCAGCGGCGAGATTGAGCGCTTCTTCGCGAACCTTTTCGGGCGCAGCGAACACGTCGGCGAGGCCCCAGTGCAGGGCGGTGCCGCCGTCAATGCGGCGCGCGGTGTAGAGCAACAGGTTCGCTTTCTGCTGTCCGATGAGGCGCGGCAGCGTATGCGTGATGCCAAAACCGGGATGGATGCCGAGCGCGGTGAAGTTCGCCGCGAAGCGTGTGTTGCCGCACACGACGCGGAAATCCGCGACGAGCGCGAGGCCGAGTCCGCCGCCGATGGCAGGCCCGTGCACGGCCGCCACGATTGGCTTCTTGCATGCGAAGAGGCGGACGGCTTCGGCGTAAAGCGGATTTGTCTCGATCGTCGCCGGACGTTCGGATGTGGCTTCGTCCCCGGCATGAAAATTCGCGCCCGCGCAGAACGCCTTCCCCTCCGCCGCCAACACGCTCGCGCGGCATTCGGGGTTTGCGTCCAGCGATTCGAACGCATCCGCGAGGTTACGGATCAGCGCATGGTCGAAGAAGTTGTGCGGTGGCCGATGGATTTCGACGAGCGCGACGTGACCGGACAGCGAGACTGACACATCGCCAAACCTTTGAAGCGTCGCTGAAGATTCATCCATTTGTTTGTTGTTTCCTGAGTTATTTGGCTTGTCGTTAGTCGTAGGTACCGGCGGGACATACTTCTCCATCATCTGGGTAGCGTAAATCTGTAGGCCGCAGCCAAGCTCCTCGTTGCCGGCGAGAGATTCGAGACATTCCTCCACGTACGCTATATGAACGCGAGATGCCGCTCCGGTGAGGTTGCCTTTAAAACGCTCTACCTGATTGCGCAGAGGTGCATTGGCGCGAGGTAGCAAGAAGACCACATGATTTTGGGCATCTGTCGACAATAAAGCGACATTCCGAAGCAGTTGATAATCGCGAACAAAGGCTTCGTCGCTTAGCGCCGATTGCGCCACCAGCCCCTTCAAACGCGGGCGATAGATATTCTCGAACTTCGCAAGGTGCCGCTCATCGGCGATGGCCGGACCGAACTCACGCTCGGACAACTTCACTTCGCAATAAACGCTGACCCCATCCGCCATCCGCCAGCACACGTCGACGTTGGTGCCTTCCGACGGATCAGGAACTGACTCAAACTCCCAGCTTGTTATGTCAGCGTCAACGTCAACGCCGAGCATCAGGGCATTGAGGATCTTCGCTGGACGCCCGGCCGTCGAAAAAAATGGATAGAAGAGATTGAGCGCGAAAGCTTGCGAAGAGTTTAAATGATGAAAATATTTGTGCAGTCTTATCTCTCGATGTGCTGCCAGATAATCTAGTATCTCAGCGCGGATCGATTCTAGAAAGTTAAGATTTCGGAGTTGAAGAGGAAGGATGTGAGGATATGTCTGATCTTTCCAAACCCCTTGCTCCTGAATTCCCAAACGCCTCGCGGCATACCGCGCCAAGTGTTTCTTTAAGTTCGTATCGTAGTTAGATTTTTCCGGTTGTTGACTCATCTCCACTCCATTTCGATTCTCTCGAATACCTTGCCCAGAGATACCCCCGGAAATGGCTTATATTCTGAGTGGGTTGTCGTGAACAAGTTGAATGGCGCCAAGTTGACTCCGCCCGTGCCCGCGATTACTCTATCGCGACGTTAATGGTAAACCGATACACCATTGACGAGAACTATAGAGAGTATTGCCATGCCTTCGTCCGCCACACGTTCCGCCAAGCTGCGCCAGTTGCTGGAATCCGGCACGGTCTCGATGCCCGGGGCCATCAACGCGCTCTCCGCGCGGCTCATTGAATCGATGGGCTTCGACGCGATGTACCTCTCCGGCGCGGTGCTCGCCAATAGCGTTGGCGGCGTGCCCGATGTGGGCCTGATGACGCTGACCGAAGCCGAGGCGCACGCGAAGGCCATTGCGCGCGTGACCACCATCCCCATCATCGCCGACGCCGATACGGGTTACGGGGAGGCCGACAACACCGCGCGCACCGTGCGCGTGATGGAAGAAGCCGGCGTCAGCGGGATTCACCTTGAAGACCAGGTTTTTCCGAAACGCTGCGGCCATCTTGAAGGCAAGGAACTCGTGCCGGCGGAGCACTTCTGCGAGAAAATCCAGGCGGCCGCGCGCGCGAAAGCGTCCGACGACTTCGTGCTGATTGCGCGCACCGACGCGCGTGGCGTGATCGGCATCGACGAGACCATCCGCCGGGCGAATCTCTATATCGAAGCCGGCGCGGACGCGGTTTTCCCGGAAGGCCTGCGCAGCGCGGACGAATTCGCCGAAGTCGCCAAGAAAGTAAAGACCTATCTGCTCGCGAACATGACCGAGTTCGGCACGACGCCGTATCTTTCGGTTGCGGACTTCGCCAAGCTTGGCTATCGCATGGTGATTTTCCCGGTGACCCTGCAGCGCGCGGCGATGAAGGCGATGGAGAACGTGCTCACGGAAATCCGCGCGACGGGCACGCAGAAATCGATGCTGGATCAGATGCAAACGCGCCAGGCGTTGTATGACCTGCTGGAATACGGCGGCAAGGTCGACACGCCGGTGCAACGGTGAGCCTAGGCGCGGCGATCGTTATCGTGGTGAGATTGCCGCGGTGGCCGCAACAGTAGAATTTTTTGCGAAGGGCGTGGTTGCCGGTAAAGCGGCCACCTCGCAATGACGATAAGGAGCAGGACCATGGCAGAAACGAACGACAAGGGTTACAGCCCCGGCCTGGCGGGCGTCATCGCCGGCGAAACCGACATCGCGTGCGTGGACCAGGGCGTCCTGCTCTATCGCGGCTATCCCATCGAACAGCTTGCGGAAAAGGCGACCTTCGAAGAAGTCGCTTACCTGCTCCTCTTCGGCGAACTGCCGAAGCCGGACCAGCTTAAATCGCTCAAGGCGACACTCGATAAGTACCGCCCGCTCGAACCGAAGCTCATCAATGCGCTGCGCGATATCCCAAAGGGCGTCGCGATGATGGACGTGCTGCGCAGCATGGTGTCGTACGCCGGCCACTTCGACCCGACCAAGGGCGGCGAGGTGCCCGCGCAACAGGAACGCGCGCTCTACCTAACCGCGCAGATCGCGGGCATCATCGCCGCGCGCTATCGCCTGCTGAACGGCAAGGAGCCGCTGGCGCCGAAGGCGGGCCTCTCCCACGCTGCGCAGTTGCTGTACCAATCGAAGGGCGAAGTGCCGACTGAACTCGCGGCGCACCTGGTCGACCTCACGCTGGTGCTCTACGCGGAACACGACTTCAACGCGAGCACCTTTACGGCGCGCGTGATTACCTCGACGATGTCCGACATGGTGTCCAGCGTGGTCGGCGCGATCGGCGCGCTGAAAGGGCCGCTCCACGGCGGCGCGAACGAAGCGGCCATGGAAATGCTGCAACGCTTCAAGACGCCGGAAGAGGCGCGCGAATGGATGAAGACGGCATTCCAGCGCAAAGAGAAGATCATGGGCTTCGGCCATCGTGTGTATAAGAACGGGGACCACCGCGCACGCATTCTCGAGCGCGAACTGCGCAAGCTGGCCGATCAGCTCGGCCAGCAAAAATGGATGGGCATCTACGACGCGATCAAAGAGCCGATGGTCAACGATAAGAAGATATTTCCGAACGTCGACTACCCGTGCGGGCTGACCTATTACCTGCTCGATCTGCCGCTCGACCTGTACACGCCGATTTTCGTGGCGTCGCGCGTGACCGGCTGGTGCGCGCACATCATCGAGCAGTCGCAGGACAATCGCATCTACCGTCCACTGAGCATCTACACCGGCCCGAAAGAACGCGCGGTGCCGGCGCGCAACTAGCGCATGGCCCAGTCCGCGGTTAAACGCGCGCGCAGCCTGATCTCGAAAGAGAGCGTGATTGCGGTGTGCGCGATCGCGGGGATCGCGATCCATCTGGTTTTGCGGTATGGCGTCGATGCGACGGACTTCGTGGGGAATATCCCGTTGTACGCCGTGCTCGCGGTGGGCGGCGTGCCGCTGGTCATCGACCTGCTGATCAAGCTGTTCCGGCGCGAGTTCGGTTCCGATCTGCTGGCGGGGATTTCAATCGTCACTTCCGTCCTGCTGGGTGAGTATCTGGCGGGGTGCCTCGTCGTGCTGATGCTGTCCGGCGGCGAAACGATTGAGCGGTACGCGGTGAGCAGCGCGTCCTCCGCCCTGCGCGCGCTGGCCAAGCGCATGCCGAATATCGCGCATCGTAAAAACGACGGCATGTTGCAGGACGTCACCCTCGACGATGTGAAGATCGGCGATCTGTTGGTCGTGTTGCCACACGAAGCCTGTCCGGTGGACGGTGTCGTCGTCGAGGGCCACGGCGTGATGGACGAGGCCTACCTGACCGGCGAGCCGTACATGATTTCCAAAGGCCCGGGCACGACGGTGATCTCCGGCGCCGTGAACGGCGAGTCCGCGCTTACGATCCGCGCCGACAAACTGCCCGTCGACTCGCGGTACGCCAAGATTGTGTCCGTGATGCGCGAAGCGGAAGAAAACCGGCCGAACATTCGCCGTCTGGCGGATCAACTCGGCGCGATTTACACGCCGGTCGCGGTCGGGATCGCACTCGTGGCGTGGCTGGCCAGCGGCGATCCGATTCGCTTTCTCGCGGTGCTCGTCGTCGCCACGCCGTGCCCCCTGCTCATTGCAATTCCCGTCGCGATCATCGGCGCGATCTCGCTGGCGGCCAAGCGCGGCATCATCGTGCGCGATCCGGCCGTGCTTGAACGCGCGGACCAGTGCAGCACGGTGATTTTCGATAAGACCGGCACGCTGACGTATGGCGAACCGGTGTTGGTGAACCAGATTGTGGCGCCCGGCGTCGACGCGCTCGACGTGCTGGCGCTGGTCGCCTCGCTGGAGCATTACTCCAAGCATCCGCTCGCCAAGGCGATTCTCGCCGCGTCGGATGCGGCCAAGCTCACGTTGCAGCCGGTAAGCGAAGTGAGCGAGCCGCCGGGCCAGGGCCTTACCGGTCACGTGGGCGGCCGACTCGTGCAAGTGACGAAACGCAGCAAATATCTCGCGCAGAGCGGCGCTGACGCGTCGGCGTTGCCCGCAATCACGGCTGGGCTCGAATGCGTGATCGTGATCGACGGTAAACTCGCCGCGACCTATCAGTTCCGCGATGCGCCGCGCACCGACAGCAAGCCGTTCATCGAGCACCTGAGCGCGAAGCATGGCGTGAAGAAGGTGATGTTGGTGTCGGGGGATCGCGAGTCGGAAGTGAAGTATCTCGGCGAAGCCGTCGGGATTACGGACGTGCGCGGCTCGAAGACGCCCGAAGAAAAAGTCGCGATTGTGCGCGAGGAGAGCAAAGCGGCGCAGACCTTGTTCGTCGGCGATGGCGTGAACGACGCGCCCGCACTCGCGACGGCGACCGTGGGCATCGCGTTTGGCCAGAACAGCGACGTGACCAGCGAAGCGGCCGGGGCTATCGTGATGAAGCCGTCGCTCACCAAGGTGGACGAGTTCTTCCACATCAGCCGCCGCATGCGCGCGATCGCGTTGCAAAGCGCCGTCGGGGGGATGGCGCTGAGCATCGGCGCGATGCTCGTGGCGAGTGTCGGGCACCTTCCCCCGGTGGCCGGCGCGATTACGCAGGAAATCATCGACGTGGCCGTAATCCTGAATGCCCTGCGCGCGGCGGCCCAACCGAAAGCGCTAATCGATTTCTAGATTCTGGGGGCCGCGAACGGCGTCAAATGGGGGAAATTTCCGGATTGGAACCGTTTGATATGAAACGGTAATTATATGGGCAACCGGCGGGTGGGTAGTCGCCGAAACAGGGTGCAGACTTCATCTATGCAAGAAAAAGACGGGTTGTTAGTCCGCCTCTACGATAAAACCGTACTCCAGTATCCGTGGTTCTTCCTGCTTGTCGCCTTCGGCGTCTTCGGATTCTTCGCGTATCACGTTAAGGACTTCAGCCTTGACGCGTCCAGCGAATCGATCGTGCTGGAGAACGACTCCGACCTCCGGTACTACAGCGACACCCGCGAGATCTTTGGTTCCGACGACTATATTTTCGTCACCGTAACACCCGCGGCCGGCGAGGATTTGTTCTCGGACAAGAACCTCAAAGTTATTGGGGACATGTCCAAAGAGTTCCTGCAGATCGAAGATGTCGAGTCGGTCACCAGCATTTTGAATGTGCCGCTGTTTCATAGTCCCGACGTTGAGCTTTTCAAGCTGGCGACGGATTATCGGACGTTGCAGGGTGGTGAGCGGCCACTGGCGGACAAGGAACTGGCGCGCAAGGAACTGATCGAGAGTCCGCTGTACAAGAACTACCTGATCAGCGAGGACGGCACGACGACGACCTTGCAGGTCACGTTCAAGGACCCGCCGCAGGCCGACACGGATCTGTATAACCGGCGGCGCGATCTGAAGGACAAGAAGCATGCGTCTGGACTGAGTGTCGACGAAGCCAAGGAATTGGCCGAAGTCGAGCTGAATTACGCGAAGGCTCACGAAGCCGACATTGCGCAGAACACGCGGAACATCGAAGCCTGCCGCGCGATTGTGGAGAAATACGAGCCGCAGATCGGCGAGCTGCATGCCGGCGGCGTGCCGATGATCATCGCGGACATCATTGCCTATGTCCGCAACGACATTAAGGTCTTCGGTATTGCGTCCTTTGCGCTGGTCGTGATTACGCTGACCATCCTTTTCCGCCGCCTGAAGTGGGTCATTCTGCCGCTCATCTGCAGCGCGATGGTGCTGTTCATCATGATGGGCTACATGGGCTTCACGAACTGGACCGGCACGATCGTGACGTCCAACTTCCCCGCCATGCTGATCGTGATCACGCTGATGACGGCGATCCACATCGTCGCGCATTACCAGGAGACCTACGCGCGGCATCCGGACTGGACTACACGCCAGATCACGCTCGAAACGGTGCGCCACGTCGCCGTGCCGTGTTTCTATATGTCTCTCACGACGGTGGTCGGGTTCGGGTCGCTGTTCTTCGCCGACATCCGGCCGTTAAAGGACCTTGGCCTGGTCGTGTCCTGGGGCATCATGGTGGCCTTCGTGCTGCTGTTCACCGTGATTCCCGCCGCCTTGCAATACTTTCCCAAAGGCAAAGTGCCCACCGACGAAGCGGATAAGCTTGAAGACTCCTCCATGCGGATGTACGCGCGCTTCACGGAGCGCTACGGCTGGCTGATTTATAGCCTGTTGGCGATCATCATCGTCGTGTTCGGCTACGGCATCACGAAACTCAAGGTCGAAAACCGGTTCATCGACTACTTCCGCGAGAACACCGAAATCTACCGCGGCATGTCGGTCATCGACCAGCGCCTCGGGGGCACGACGCCGCTGGAAGTTGTGTTGGAAGCCGACGGCAAGGACTTCTGGATCCAGGCCGAGAACCTGAAAAAGCTTCGCGCCATCCATGAATGGGTCGACTCGCAGCCCGAGAGCGGCAAGGTGCTTTCGCCGGACACGATGATGCGTGTCGCGGAGGGCGTGAACAAAGGCAAGCCGATTCCGCAGGTCATCCTGAACGTGATGCTCGGCGCGATTCCCAAGGAAATTCAGGACGCCGTCATCAAGCCGTACCTCACTCCGGACCGCGACAAGGTTCGGATTGCGCTGCGCGTGGAGGAATCGAGCAAATCCCTCAACCGCAAGGGGCTGATGGAACGCTTCGACGAATACTTCAAGACTGATCCGATTTTCCAGGACGGCACGATTCGTCCTCGCGCGACGGGCGTATTCGTGCTGTACAACAACATGCTGCAGAGTTTGTATAACTCACAGATCAAGACGATTGCGGTCAGCTACGCCGCGATCTGGCTCATGTTCGTAATCCTGTTCCGCTCCCCCACGCTGGCGACGATTGCGTTCCTGCCGAACGTCCCGCCCGTCATGGTGACGCTGGGCACGATGGGTCTCGCGGACATTCCGCTGAACATTCTCACGATCATGATCGCGGGCGTATCGCTCGGCGAGGCCGTGGACTTCGCGCTGCATTATATCCACCGGTTCCGACACGAGTATTCGATCGACAAGGACTACAAGGCCTCGATGTACCGCTGCCACAACAGCATCGGCCGCGCGATTTACTACACGACCATCACCACCGTCGTGGGCTTCGCGATCGTGTGCTTCTCGAATTTTATCCCGAATGTGTACTTCGGCCTGTTCACGGCGCTCGCGCTGCTCGTGGGTTTCTTCGCGTCGATGACGCTGCTGCCGCTGCTCATCATTACGCTCAAACCCTTCGGGCCGGACGCCAGCAAGTTGAACGAAAAATCGGCTTAAAAGTCTTAGGAATCGCATCGATCGTTCCCGGTGTGCAGACGTTCCGTCCCGGAGAGACGACTCCGATAGTAGCCCGGCACTTTAGTGCCGGGTAAACCACGTAGCGACTTATCAAGTCCCGTAGGGACGACTGACTTCTGGCTCAGTCGTCCCTACGGGACTTAGGATTTACTTGCTCCCCAAGACCCGGCGTTAAAACGCCGGGCTACTATCACGCGCCCCTCCGGGGCTGGGAACGAGCGATACAGTTCCCAAGATTTTACTCCGAACGAATCACCAGCATCGTATGGGCTCCGCGCAGGAACTCATACGGCACACGGCGCAGTTCGCACGCATAGCCCGCCGCATGCAGGGTTTCCTGAATCTGCACCACGTGCGGTGAAGGGGCGCCGTTGAAATCCAGCAAGGGAAATATTCGCGCCTCCTTGCCCACGCGCAGCATCTCGCGAATCGCCGTCAGGTGAAACTCCAGCGTCAGCACGGGCGAGTACAAAAACAGGAAGTGCGAACATAGGACCAGATCGAAGGAGTCGTCGGGAAACGGCAACTCCGGCAGGCCGCACGAAACATAGCGACCCTCCGCTCTTCCGGACTCAAAGTCGCGCAGAAACGCGTCCATCGCGTGCATACGCAGCGCCACCATCGCATCGACGGACGGGATTTCGTTCCAATGATAAGCAGCGGAGTTGCGCGTGGTATTGGCAACGATTTGCTCGCGCGCGACGGATACCCGTGAGCGGATTTCGGTCTCGGAGAACCCGTAAAGCGGATCGACGGAGACGATGCGTCCGCCGCGGGCCGTAAGCACCGAATTGAAGGCGGCGGGACCGTCGGCGCAGCCCAGAATCCGTTTGGCGGCGAGGTCAACCGCGCGCAGGGAGAACATGCGGCCGTATTCATTGAAGGAACGGCCCCAGGGGAAAACCTGATCGAGTGTTAGCGGTGTGTCCACCCCATGCGTCGGGACCCTCCAGCGATCCCGTACTCCTGTTGGTTATGCGCACTTCCAGACCGAACGGCCATACATTCGCCTGGGGTCATTCGGCCTTGGGGAGTTCCCAGTTTGGGAATTACATTGTTCGTTACCTCGCTTACTCTAGATCGCCCCTTCAGGGCTTCATGAGTAAGGAGCGACGTAGCCCAGGGCGTCGCTCACTAACGTTCGCTGTGCCCTGGGCTACTCTAGGACGCCCTTTCAGGGCTAGAGGAACGAACGTGATAATCCCCCCAGTTTTATTTGGGAGTGCCGGCCTCGTCCGCTTTCGCGATCTTTTCGACGTGGGTCTTGCGCACCAGATACTTCCGGCCGGAGTATTCGACCGCGTAAAACAGTTCCTCTTCCTTGACCGTGTCGGCCGGCTGTGTGGCGCCGCTCTTGTAGTGAATCGTGAACCGGCTGCCGTTTTCCGGCAGATAGTCCTTGGTATGCGTCGCAGCCGCCGCCAGTTGCACGTTCCCCTGCCCCGTGGCGAATTCACGCGCGAACTGCTGCACCTTCTTCACATACGCGCGCGTTTCCTTGAAGGGCGGGATGCCGTTGTGTTCCTGCACGGCCGAGGGTCCGGCGTTGTACGCGGCGAGGGCCAATTCGATGCGGTTGTCGAACAACTCCAGCAGTTTCGCGAGGTATTGCGTGCCGCCGGCGATGTTTTGCTCCGGGTCGAACACGTTGCTTACGCGCATGTCTTCCGCCGTGCCGGGCATCAACTGCATCAGCCCGCGCGCGCCCGCCTTCGACACGGCATAGGGATCGAAATTACTCTCGGCCTTGATCAGGCCCAGCACCATGTTCGGATCGAGGCGGTACCGGTTTGACCAATGGCGCACCATGTCTGAGAAATCGCTGGCGGAGAACTCGCCCGGCGAATAGCGATAGCGACCGGTGGTGACGACGGGATCAAAAACGATGGTTCGTTCTTGGTAGCCTTTTTTTCGGTAGGCGTGCGGGCGATTGGTAAGCACGGGGATGCCGTCGTCCCCGACGAAATACGTCTTGGAACGGCTCTGCGCCGAGGAAGCATCACCCCACAACACGGTGACCGCCAGAAGCACGGCGATCCACCCCCCCGGACGCGCTATGAGATGGCGCGTCTCCATACGCAAAATTATACCCGCAAAGGACTTACGCGGCAATACCCATCCGGCTAAATCCGCACGGCGCTTGGGCTTGTCACCGGGCCAATCGGGTGCTAAGGTAGGCCCTGCTGGGGGATGCGGGGTAGTGGCTGAGTCGCTCGAAGTGATGATCGGCGCCCGTTTGGGTGCCAAGCAACAGCTTTTGGCGACGGCCGAATCCTGCTCGGGGGGCCTTATCGCCCATCGGCTGACCAACACCCCCGGTTCATCGAGCTACTTCCAGGGCGGGGTCGTATCGTATAGCAACGCCGCCAAGGTTAAGCTGCTGGGCGTCAAGCAAGAGTCGCTGGACCAGTACGGGGCCGTCAGCGAGGTTGTCGCGCGCGAGATGGCCGAGGGGGCCTTGAAACGCTTCGAGGCGGACTGGGCCGTTGCGTGCACCGGCATTGCCGGGCCGGACGGCGGCACGCCGCAGAAGCCGGTCGGTCTGGTGTACATCGGCGTGGCGGGGCTGGCGGGCACGAACGTTGAGCGGTGCCAGTTCGAAGGGGATCGCATGAGCATTAAGCAGCAGACGGCGGATCGCGCGCTGGCACTGGTATTGGAGGCGTTGTCGTGAGCGCGGGCTTTACGCATCTGCATTGCCACACCGAGTACTCCGTGCTCGATGGGCAGTGCCGCATCAAGGAAATCCTCGAGAAGTGCCGCGAGTTCGATATGAAATCCTGCGCGATCACGGACCACGGCGTCCTGTTCGGCGCGCTGGAGTTCTACAAGACCGCGAAGAAAATGGGCGTGAAACCCATCATCGGCTGCGAGTTGTACGTCGCCAAGGCGGGCCGCCACGATCGCACGCACCGTGGCGAGGAAAACTACACCCACTTTCTGACGCTTTGCGAGAACGAGACGGGCTATTTCAACCTGTGCAAGCTGAGTTCGCTCGGGTTCCTGGAGGGATTCTACTACCGCCCGCGCGTGGACGATGAACTGATCGCGAAGTACAGCGAGGGCCTCATTGCCACGACCTCCTGCCTGGCGGGCGAAGTGCCGCAGCTCATTCTCGCGGGCAAGATGGATCAGGCGAACGCCGCGCTGCTGAAGTATGTCGAGATCTTCGGCAAGGACAACTTCCTTGTTGAGTTGATGGACCACGGCATCGAGGAGCAGCGACGCATCAACCCGATCCTCGCCGAGATGGCCGAGAAGCACGGCCTCACGCTGATCGCGACGAACGATGTGCACTATGTGAACAAGGACGACAACGAAGCGCACGATGCGCTGTTGTGCATCCAGACGAACGCGAAGATTGAAGACGAAAACCGCTTCCGATTCCCGACCGATCAGGTCTACTTCCGCAGCCCGAACGAAATGCGCGAGCTGTTCGCCGAATGGCCCGAGGCCGTCTCGAACACGGATAAAATCGCCGAGCGTTGCAACCTCGATCTGAAGCTGGGGCAGCACCTTATCCCCCACTACGAGCCGCCGGCCGGCATGGACAAGCTGGACTTCATGCGCGAGCGCGTGATGGAGGGCCTGAAAGACCGCTTCGGCAAGAAACCGGCGAAGGAACTCATCGAGCGCGCCGAATTCGAGATGAGCGTCATCCACCAGATGGGATTCACCGACTACTTCCTCGTGGTGTGGGACCTCATTGCCTATGCGCGCGAGAACGGCATCCCGGTCGGCCCCGGACGCGGCTCGGGCGCGGGCAGTCTTGTGGCGTATTGTCTGAAAATTACGAACATCGATCCGATTCGATACAACCTGCTGTTCGAGCGCTTCCTGAATCCCGAACGCGTCTCGATGCCAGACTTCGATATCGACTTTTGCTACGTTCGCCGCGAAGAGATGATTGACTACGCGCGCCGGAAATATGGGCGCGACAACGTCTGCCAGATTGTGACTTTTGGCCGCATGCTCGCGCGCAACGTGGTGCGCAACGTTGGGCGCGTGATGAACATGCCGTATGCCGACGTCGACCCGATCGCGAAATTGATCCCGGAAGAACTCGGCATCAAGCTCGACGATGCCTACGAGAAAGAGCCTCGGCTCAAGGAACTCGTCAACACCAATCCGCAGATTGGCAAACTGTGGAAGTTCGCCAAGCGCCTCGAGGGCACCATCGGCAACTGCGGCACGCACGCGGCCGGCGTTGTGATTTGTGACTCGCCCGTGATGGACCACGTCGCGCTGTACCAGGCGGCCGGCACGACGACCGTCGCCACGCAGGTCGAAATGAAGGGCTGCGAGGAAATCGGCCTACTGAAGATGGACTTCCTCGGCCTGCGCACGCTGACGGTGGTGCACGAGACCGTGCGCCTTGTGCGCGAATACCGCGGCGTGGAAATCGACATCGACGCGATCGAGCCGAACGACGAGAAGGCCTACGAACTGCTGCGTTCCGGCAAGACCACGGGTGTGTTCCAGTTGGAAAGTCCCGGCATGCGCGATCTCGCCAAGCGAATCGGTCTGCAGAGCCTCGAAGAGGTGTGCGCGCTGGTCGCGTTGTACCGCCCCGGCCCGATGGAGTTCATCGATACGTACATCCAGGGCAAGTTCGAGCCGGACAGCGTGAAGTACGACCATCCGCTGCTTGAACCGATCCTGCGCGAGACCTACGGCATCGCGGTGTATCAGGAACAAGTCATGCAGATCGTGCAGGCCGTCGCTGGGTTCACGCTCGGCCAGGCCGACATCCTGCGCCGCGCGATGGGTAAAAAAATCAAGGAGCTGATGGCGGAGCAGCGCGACAAGTTCGTGAAAGGCTGCAAGACCGCGAACAACATCGGCGAGAAACTAGCCTCGGAACTGTTCGACAAGATCGAGACCTTCGCCGGCTACGGCTTCAACAAGTCGCACAGCATGGCCTACGCCTTTGTCGCGTATCAGACGGCGTTCCTGAAGGCGAACTACCCCGCGGAGTTCATGGCCGCGCTGCTCACGAGTGAATCGGGCAACCTGGACAAAGTCGCGCGCTACGTCGATGAATGCAACCGCATGGACCTTGCCGTGCTGCCGCCCGACATCAACCGCAGCGAACGCAACTTCACCGTGGACGGCAAAACGATTCTTTATGGTTTGTTCTCTGTGAAGAATGTGGGCGAACTTCCCGCGCAGTCGATTGTGGCCGAGCGCAAGGAGAAGGGGCCCTACAAGGACATCTTCGACTTCTGCGCGCGGCTCGATTCGAAAACGCTGAACCGGCGCGTGGTGGAAAGTCTGAACAAGGCGGGCGCGTTTGAGAGCACCGGCTGGACCCGCGCGCAGGTGGAAGGCGCCATCGATGCTGCGCTGGGCGGTGCCGTGGCGGCACAGCGCGAACGCGACGCGGGTCAGTCCTCTCTCTTTGAGTTGCTCGGCGACAGCGCACAGGCGGCCGAGCACACGAAGCCGAAAGTGCGCGAGTGGACCGAGCACGAAACGCTGCAAGCGGAAAAGGAAATGCTCGGCCTGTTCGTCAGCAATCACCCGCTCCAGCAGTGGAGCGACATGCTGGCCCACCACACCACGCCCGGCCTCACCGAACTCGCCGGGCGCAAGGAAGGCGAAGAGGTCGTGCTTGGCGGGCTGCTGTCGCAGGTGAAATACCATCTGACAGCCAAGGGCTCGAAGATGGCCTTCGTCACTATCGACACTACGGACGGTCCGGTCGAAGCGACGGTGTTTTCGGATGTGTTTGAGCGCTTTGAGTCGCTGCTGCAAAAGGACACCGTGCTCGTCATGCCGGCGCACGTGAACTACCGCAAGGAAGTGCCGGGGCTGATCATCGACGACGTGATTCCCGCCGATCAGGCGACCGCGCGGCTTACGCAGGCCGTGCACATCCGCATGAACACGCTCGGTCTGCAGCCGACGCTGGTTGAAGAACTCGCGCGCGTGCTCGGGCGCTACCCGGGCAACTGCGACGTGTACCTGCACTGCAAGCTGCCCGACGAACGTGAAGTGACCGTGCACGCGAGCGCGGCCTGCCTTGTGGAGCCGTCGCACCGGCTCGTGCAGGAAATTGAAGACCTTTTCGGCGAATGCGCGCTGTGGTACTCGGTGGCCAACGGCCTGCCACAGCATCGCGCGCCCACGCCGAAACCCGAGCGCAAACGCCGCTGGGGCGCGCCTACTCCGTCTTAGCTTTTGGCAAGCCGATCTGCTCAGGCAGGTCTGCTACGATCACGTTGAGCACCTTTGGGCCTTCGGGCGTCATGGTGACCCATGCGAAGTGATCGAGCAGGCCGTCTTCCGGGCGGCCGGCGAAGTTGCGGTTGCCGCCCGTCGTGCCGAGCGTGTAGTACTCGGTGTCGTCGATGATGTAGTGCATGTAATTGTGCACGTGGCCGGCGAAGACCGTGTGCTTGCGGCCCTGCAGCGACGCCTTCACGCGCTCCCAACCGGGGTCCGGCGCGGCGGGTGCCATGTAGGTCCAGAACGGCTTGTGGAAAAACACGAGCGTCCAGTCGACGTCCTTGTTGTCCTTGAGCACCTTGTCCACGAAGTCGGCCTGTGCGCCGCTGATTTTCGTCGGGGGCGGGTCTTCCGAATCGAGGAAGAGGAACAACACGTTCTTGTACACAAACGCGTAGTAGCGCGCGCCGAACTGGTTGCACCATTCGGCCTGTTCGTTCAGATCGCCGATGTCGTGGTTGCCGACGACGTAGTAGAAGCGCGCGTTGAACGCCTTTACCCAGCCGTTGAACTCGTCCCACTGTTCCTTCAGCGGCCGCATGTCGGCCTTGCTGGGGCCTTGTATGAGATCGCCGACGCTGAGCACGAACTCGGGGTTCGCGATGTTGATTTGCTCAATCGCGCGCTTGAAGATGCGTTCGCGGCGCGGGAGTCCGTTTTCGCCATCGCCGACGCCGGTGAGGTCTGTGACGACCGCGAACTGCAGCGGGCCGTCCTTTGCGATGATGTCCTTGCCGTTGTGCGGCAGCTTTGTGGACGCCTCGCACCCCGCGCACACAATCTCCTGCGCAAACACGGGCGTGGCACAGATTAATACGAATGCAAACAGCATCGAGCGCATGGGGAACCCTCCGGCGCCCAGTATGCAACACGATTGTGAGGATTTGGTAAATCGTCAGGCGATGGTCGGTTTGAAGACTTCGGTGCCCGTGCCGGCGAAGACCTTGACCAGCTTGTCGTAGGCGGCCTCGTCGGGATAGGTGCCCACGATGGCGCCGCCGGAGCCGGCGAATTTCGCGCTGGCGCCCGTGGTGCGGGCACGCTCGACCATTTCGATGTCGCCCTTGGAGAGGTTGAAGATCGAGCGGCGCCGGTCGAAGTTCTTGTCCATCCACGGCCCGATCTCGCGGCCGCGACCGGAGACGATCAGGTCGCGCACGGTCACCGCGATCTGTGCGAAATCCTTCATCGCCTGCACGACGTCCGGGTCGCCGCGGAAGAAGCGTTCCTTGATGTTGTTGTGGAAAACCTCGGAGCCTTCGGCGAGGTCCGTGCGATATGCGATGTACAGCGGCGGCAGCAGCTTCACGTCAATTTCCTGGTAGATGCCGTAGCCGTGTTTTTCGAGATGCTCGCGGTTGAGGTCCATGAACACGCACCCTTCGTAGACCTGCATCACGCGATCCATCAGCCCCGCGCCGATGCCGAGGTCTTCGTTCTCCACATTTCGGATCAGCGAGGCCAGAATCGGCTTGGCGATGTCCACGTTGTAAAACTTCATCAGGCAGCGAAGCGTCGCCGTGATTAGTCCGCTCGAACCCGACAACCCGACGCGTCGCGGAATCGTGGAGCGGTAGTTCAGCCGGAACCCGCGGTCGTGCAGCGGGTGGTTGTATTCGCGACAATGGCGTACGAACCGGCGGATGGCGGCCTTCATCAGGCGCTCCGCGCCGTAGTAGCCGTGCAACTGGATTTCGTGCATGAAGTCGTCGAGCGAGGCGTATGCCGGGCGATCTTCGGGGCTCGGGATGATCTCGATCGTGTCCGCCGGTTCCAGCCATACGCGCGCGGAAAAATCCTTCACGATCACGGCGAGGCATTTGCCGAAATATCCGTCCGACGGATTGCCCGCCAAGCCTGCCCGCGCGTATGCCACCGATTCAACGACCACGATCAATCCCTTCCCGCTTCCTGCTCGCGCTCTTCGCGCCGCTGCACGCGGATTTCCTTGCGGAACTTGGCCACGGCCGCCTCGTGCTCCTTCAGTGTCGTGCTGAAGGTGTGTGTCTTGCCGTCAGCGTTCGACACAAAATACAGGTACTTCACGTCCGCGGGCGCCAGCGCCGCGCGCAGGCTCGCGCGCCCCGGATTCGAAATGGGACCCGGCGGCAGGCCGGCGACTTCGTAGGTGTTGTAGGGCGAGTCGACGTCCTTATCGGTATCCAGCAGACGCTGACCGTATTTCTTCAGCGCAAACTGCAGCGTGGAATCCATCTGTAGCGGAATGCCGCCGTCCAGCCGGTTATGAATCACGGCCGACACGAGCGGACGTTCCTCGTCCACGCGCGCTTCTTCCTCCACCAGCGACGCAATCGTCGCCACGCGCACGGGGTCCTTCGTCGCCTCTGGGAACTCTGCGGACAACGCCGCCCAATCCGTGCGGAACTGCTCCAGCATGCGCTCTACCAACTCTTCGCCCGTGGGCGCCGCGTCGAAGAAATAGGTGTTCGGCATCAGGAAGCCTTCGAAACCGAGGGCGTCGAAGCCAAGGGCGTCCTTGGTGTTGCGCGCGGCCAGCGCGCCGAGGAAGCCCGCGGGATCGGGCAGCACCTCGGCGATCTGTTGAATCGTGAGGCCTTCCGGAACGGTAACCTTATACGCGCCGACTGCGCCCTGGGGCGATTGCTGCAGGTAATGCAGCACTTCGATCGGACTCGAACCCTGCGGGATGAGGTGATGTCCGTGCTTGATGGTCTCACCGGTTTTGTCGAACCGCATCGCGAGCCGGAAGAAAATGGGATGCTCCACCAACCCGGCATCGGCGACGATGCTGCCCACTTGCCGGCCCGAGACGCCTTCGGGGATCGTCACTTCGATGGGCTCACCGGGCACACCGGCGCCGGTCACGTATTGATACACGAGATAGCCACCCGTCGCGGCGAGAATACTCGCCGTGCCGACCAGCATGAACAGCGCGAGAAAAAGCCGAAGCAGCGCGCGGCCCGCGCCACCGGGCGACGCACCTTGCAATTCTTCGGTATCCCCCGCTTCCTCACTCATCCTTCACGCCCCCGCCGCGCGCTTTCGCGATCCAGATACAGTTGTAATATCTGCTGCGCCGCGGCCTTGTCGATCATCCCCCGGTGCTTCTTTGAGCCCACACCCGACTCGTGCAGCGCGCGGTGCGCCGCCGCCGTGCTGAAACGTTCGTCGATGGTCACGATCTCAACCGGCGTCGCGGCGCGCAGGGCCTCGACAAACGCGAGCACCTTCTGCGCCTGCGGGCCGATGCCGCCTTCCTTGTTCAGCGGCAGGCCGACCACGATGCGAATGGCCTCTTGTTCCTTGGCGATGCGCGCGATGGCGGCCGCGTCGTCCCCCACTGATTTTACCTGCAAGGTCTTCAACGGCGAGGCCAGAATGCCCAGCGGATCGCTGACGGCGATGCCCGTGCGCACCTCGCCGACGTCCAGCCCGAGAATACGGCCTTCCACGCTTAGCCTATCAGCGCGGCGACGATTTCAGGCGCCTTCGCGATCGCCTCGGACACTTTCTCGCCGAGTTTGCCGCCCGCCATCGCCAAATCCGGCCGGCCCCCGCCGCCCCCGCCCACGATCGGCGCGAGCTGCTTCATGATTTCGCCGGCCTTGATGTCTTTGTTCAAATCGCCGCTCACCCACGCGCAGAGCGCGGCTTTGCCGTCGAGTTCGCTGCCGAGAATGATCACGCCCGAGGTCAGCTTGTTGCGCAGGTCATCGACCAGCATGCGCAAGCCCGCCTGATCCTGGCCGTCTACTTCGCTCGCGAGCACGCGGACGCCGCTGAGTTGTACAACCTTGCCGAGGTAGTCCACGGACTGACCGGTGGCCGCGGCGCGCTTCCATTTGTCCACATCGCGCGCGAGTTTCTTGTTTTCGTCGAGCAACGCGCGTACCCGGACTTCCAGTTCTTCCGGCGTCGCGCCGAGCAAACGCGCGCTCCGCGCCAGCGCCGAATCGGCGGACTGCACGCGTTCGACGGCCGCCGCGCTGCACACGGCCTCGATGCGGCGCACGCCCGAGGAGATCGAGGATTCCGACACGACTTTGAACGCGCCGATGACGCCCGTGCGCGACACGTGCGTGCCGCCGCAGAGCTCCATCGAGATATCGCCGATCTGGATTACGCGGACGCGGTCATCGTATTTCTCACCGAACAGCGCCATCGCGCCGGCTTCGCGGGCCTCGTCGAGGTCCCACGTGCTGGACGAGACTTCGGTGTCCGTGCGCACGTAGTCGTTCACGAGGCGTTCGATGTCGCGCAGGCGATCGCCGTCGATGGCTTCAAAGTGGGTAAAGTCGAAGCGCAGGCGGTCCGGTGTCACCAGCGAACCGGCCTGGTGAACGTGCTCGCCCAGAACGTTTTGCAACGCCGCCTGCAGGAGGTGCGTGGCGGTGTGGTGGCTCATGATCTCGCGGCGGCGGTCGGTGTCGACCTGCGCGCGTACCTTGTCGCCCACGGACAGCGTGCCGGAATTACACACGACCTTGTGCACCCGCAGATGTTTCAGCGGGACTCTCGTGTCCTTCACGAGCGCGCTGCCGGTCACGCAATTGATGAGACCGGTGTCGCCGATCTGACCGCCCGACTCGGCGTAGAACGGGGTCTGATCCAGGATCAGTTCGCCCTCTTCGCCTTCGGCCAGGGATTGGACCGCCTTGCCGGCCTTGAGCACGGCCAGAATCCGCGCATCGGATTCGAGCGACTCGTAGCCCAAGAATTCGGTCTCGCCGTGCTTGTCGAGCACCTGCCGATAGACGGGCGGCAGTTCGCTCTCGCCGGTACCCGCCCACGCGCTCCGCGCCTTTTCCTTTTGCTTGGTCATCGAGGCTTCGAAGCCTTCGCGATCGACCGTGAACCCCCGGTCGGTAGCGATATCGGTGGCCAAATCGAGCGGGAATCCGAAGGTGTCGTGCAGCTTAAAGAGCTGGTCGCCCGGCACAAGCTTGTTTCCGGATTGTTTCAGCTTATCGAAAACGCCTTCTAGCACCTCCATGCCGCGCGCGAGCGTGCTGCTGAACCGCTGCTCCTCGGTGAGGATGATTTTTTCGATTTGAACCTGCTTCTCGATGAGTTCCGGATACTGGTGCCCCATGATCCGGACGACGGCCGGCGCCAGCGAATGCAGGAAGGGCTGCTCCAGACCGAGCTCGCGGCCGAAGCGTGCGGCGCGGCGGAGCAGGCGCCGCTCGACGTAGCCCCGGCCTTCGTTGGACGGCAGGATGCCGTCGGCGATCATGAACGACAGCGCGCGGACGTGATCCGCGATGACGCGGTACGGGACCGGCGCCTTGTCGTAGCCCGTGCGGACGCCCAACTGCTCGGTCGCCGCGATGATTGGGCGGATGATGTCGATGTCGAACACGGTCGGCAGGTTGTTCATCAGGGCCGACATGCGCTCAAGACCCATGCCGGTGTCGATGCCGCGGTTCTTCAACGGCGGACGCGAGCCGTCCGGCTGTTGGTCGAATTGCGGGAAGACCAAATTCCAGAATTCCAGGAAGCGTTCCTTGGGGTCGTTGTCTGGCGTCGCGTTGGGGTCAATGTGCGCGCCGCGGTCGAACAGCAACTCCGAGCATGGTCCGCAGGCGCCGGTATCGCCCGCCGGGCCCCAGAAATTGTCCTTGGTGCCCATGCGCACGATGCGGCTGCCGGGAACGCCGATTTCCTTTTCCCAGATCGCGTGCGCTTCGTCGTCGTCCTGGAACACGGTGACCCACACGCGCTCCGACGGCAACTTCACGACCTGCGTGATGAATTCCCACGCCCACTGAACCGCCTCGCGCTTGAAGTAGTCGCCGAAGGAGAAATTGCCGAGCATTTCGAAGAAGGTCATGTGGCGCGAGGTCTTGCCGACTTCGTCGAGATCGTTTGCCTTGCCGCCCGCGCGCAGGCATTTCTGGCTGGTCGCCGCACGACGGTAGGGCACGGGGACCTCGCCGGTGTAGAACGGCTTGAACTGCACCATGCCCGCGCTGGTGAACAGCAGGGTGGCGTCGTTGCTCGGCACGAGCGTGTCGCTACGCTCAACGGTGTGGCCGCGCTGGCGGAAAAAGTCCAGATAGCCGGCGCGAATATCGTCTGTCTTCACGAAAAAGCTCCTGAGATTACGTCCGGAAAAGCGCACAAGTTTAACAAAGCACCCCGCCGGGCCGCACATCGTGCCCCAAACGGAGAACGCGGCCGAAGCACGCGCCTCGGCCGCGTCTGAAGGGTCAAATTACGGGGTTAGTCGTCTGTCTGCGCGTTGTGCCTGTTCAGGTCTTCGTCTTTCCAGTACTTCGTGCCGGCGATATCGGCATTCAGCATCAGCCCGCCTTCGGTCATCTGATACACGGCCATGCCGTCCACGAAGGTCATTTCGGCGTTCAGGCCCGCCTTGCCAGCGACCGCGTTCGCGGAGGCTTCGGCTGTCCAGCCGGATTCGACGAAGTTATTGAAACGCGCTTCGTTTTCGAACAGGAACACGACCTGGTACTTGTGCGCGCCAATGCTTGCGCCCACGCCGGCCGCGCCCATGCTCATGTACGTGCGCTTGCCGTCAATAAATTCCTTGTGCATGCGCGCCGTATGGATGTCGGTCTTTGCTATAGCGTCTTTCTGTGCCTTCGTCAGATCGTGGTCCGTCTTCTCGTTTTCCGGAAGCGGGTCGGCGCGATCCGGGTCGGCCTTGGCCTTCATGCGTTCGAAGTCATCGATGAACTTGCCGGAGGTGAGATCGGCGCCTTTCACCACGGCGACGCCTTTACCGCCGCCCCCGGTGATCAGGAAGCCGAGCTTCACGTTGTCGAACACGGCGTAGCCGTATGACTTGTCGAACTGCGCCTTCGTGCCGGGGCTTTCAGCGAACAGGATGTGCAAGGCTTCATTCGCCATGCGATCGATTTCCGCGCGCTGTTCCGGAATCGTCAACTCGCGTTCCGGTTTCGCGTTCGGATCGGGGTTAAGTCCGGCCGGGTCGGCCGCGGGCGGTTGCGCCGGGGTCGCGGTCGCTGGTTTTTCGTGGGGGTTCGGCGCCGGGGGTGTTTTCGATTCCGGCTGCTGAGCCAGAACAGGAAGACTCCCGCCGACAATCAAGAACGCCGTGCCCCACATCAAACACTTTTGTACGCGATTCATTGGTGTGCCTCCTCTTCACTTGAAGGCAAGCCGGCACGCTCGCGCCGATCACTGCCTTGCTTCAGAGCGCCGACAACGTGAGTACGTCTCACGACTGTAGCCGTCCCGTGAAAGGTAACGGCATGTGGCGGGAGGCTTATTCGCGTAAAAAAATATTCCCCACGCCGAATTTGATCGGCGCGGGGATACGGAAAAAACCAGATTCAATTATTCCCGAACTACTGCTTATTCAGCTTTTTGTCTTTCCAGTATTTTGTGCCGGAAATATCCGCCTGCAGCATCAGACCCTTCTCGGTGATCTGGTAGATCGCCATGCCGTCGCGGAACTGCGCTTCGGCATTCGCGCCCTTCTCGCCGGCGACAGCGCTCGCGGAGGTATCGGCTTCCCAGCCTTTTTCCTTGAAGCGGTCAAACGTCTCTTTATTCTCGAACAAGAAAATCACCTGGTACTTCTGTCCGCCGAGGCCGATGTTCAATCCGACCGAACCCACGCGCATGTAGGTCTTGGCGCCATCGGCTTTGGTCACCGCAACGCCGCGACCACGGCCGGTGGCGAGAATGAACGACAATTTCATGTTGTCGAACACCGCATAGCCATAGGCTTTTCCGTAAAGCGCCTTGGCCGATTCATCACCGCTCAGTACGGTCTGCAAGGCCTCTTTGGCCATACCGTCGATTTCAGTACGTTTCTCGGCCGCGGTTGTCTCGTCCTTCGGATCGTCGGCATCATCGTCCGCGAATGCCGGAACGGCGATGAACATCGCCGCAACTAAAAATGCCGTGACGACCTTGCTCCAGTGACGCATGTCCGTGTTCTCCGTTACGTTCGTACTACGTTATAGGTTTGGTTCGAGCGGTTCGCTCGTAATATTCACGACCGCCGGTTGATCCGACGTCGCGGGTGTCGTCGTTGCAGCCGCCTGATCGCCCGGCGAAACCTTGTTCAGCTTCTTGTCGACCCAGTACTTTGTGCCGGACACATCGGCCTTTAACATCAGACCACTTTCGGTGAGCTGATAAATCGCGAGACCTTTGGTGAAGGTCGTGTTCGCGTTGGCGCCTTCGGTGCCCGCAACGGCGTTCGCGGCCGCGTCACCCTGCCAGCCGTTGTAAATGAAATCTTCGAGGGTCTTGCGATCTTCAAACAGGAAGACGACCGAGCTCTTCTGGCCGCCGAGCCCGAGACCGATGCCGCCCGTGCCCATTTTCATGTACACGCGCTGGCCCGTGCTCTTCACGACAGCCACGCCGCTACCGCCGCCGCCCGAGATGCCGAACATTACCTTCACGTTCGTGAACACGGCATAGCCGTAGGCCATGTCGAACAAAGTCTTGGCTTTGGCGTCTTGCGCAAAGAGCCGGTTCAGCGACTCATCGGCAATGCGGTCGATGTTTGTCCGCTTTTGCTGAGTCTTGGATGTGGTGCCGTCCTGCGCGAGGGCCATCGTGGATACCCCCAGCGCGAACGCCAATAGAACTGCGGTCAATCGAATGCTTTTCATAACTACCCCCTTGGTGTTTCCCCATTGTTTCCGCGTGGCGAGACTTGGTGGCAGGGCCTCCAGATCCGCAGCATCGCCAAATCCAGTCTATCGGAACGACACCGATGCCGCAAGAACGGACGCGCCCCTGGCGCAGTATATTCATGCTGCCGGGCGAAAGTTTCTCAGGTAGTGGCGATATCCCGGCGTTGCAATACCAGCAGCCCGCCGCCCCATAGCGCCACGCAGAGCGCTGCCAGAACGCCTAAATCGCGCCAGGGAACGATGCCCTCGGTCAGCATCGGCATCGGTTGATAGTAATAGAGCAAATTAAAAATGAGACCCCGCTCGGCCGGTTCCCAATATTGCGCCAGAAAATTCCACAGCAGACAGGCGAGCATCGTGCCGAAGGCCCACCCCACCGCCCGGCCCCGGCGATCGGACAGCGTCGACAGCAGAAACGTCAGCCCCGCGACGACCATCGCCAGCAGATAAAGGTTGGCGATGACGACCGCGAGGCGTGCGGGATCGGGACGGTCCTCCGCCGGTATGAATTGATGGCCGATGTAACTGCCGACGAGCGCCATGCCGAGCACGACCACGCCGGAAACGAGGCATACCGCCAACTCCACGCGGAACACCGCGCCGCGCGACACGGGCCAGGTGAACAGGATATCCGCCGTGCCGCGATCGACTTCGCCGGCGGGCACGCGACTGGCCGTCGTGATGCCGTGCGCGAACACGAGCGCGAGCACCAGCGGATGCACCCACGCGAGCGAGCGCAGCGATTCGGGGCCAAGCTGGCCCTCGAGCCGGCCGCCGACCAAGGACTTGATCATGTTGCGGATAAATTCTACTTCGAGCAGATCCGCGGTGAGCTGTTCCTGGTACATCCAGAACACATAAGCGACAAGACCTTCGAATGCGGCGAGTCCGAGTCCGCACAGCAACACGGTGCCCGCCACTTCGCGCGTCGCCTTGATCAGCAGGCCGCGATTCACGACGCCTTCTCCTCGTAGAACGATCGGAAGAGTCGATCAAGATCGGGTGGACTAATGCTGATGTCGGCGATCGGCTGCATGGCGGCCCAGCGCACAAGCTCACCCACTTCGCCCACGAGCGTGCAGCGCCAGCGAATCGCCTCGCGCCGATCGAGCGTCAGCGTCGGCGGTACCGGCGTGGCTTCCGCGGCGTTTGTCGTTTCCCACACGATATCGACCGTGCGCCGTGCGCCGAGGCGCATTTCGGCCAGGGTCTGCTCGCCGATCAACCGGCTGTCGCGCACCACGCCCACGCGCTCGCAGAGGGCCTCGACTTCGCTCAGCGTATGGCTCGAAAAGAACACCGTGGCGCCGTCGCGCGCGCGTTCGTGCAGCACGTCATACAGGGTCTGCTGCATGGGCGGATCGAGCGCCGTGGTGGGCTCGTCCAGCACCAGCAAGCGCGGATTGTGCGCGAGCGCCATCACGAGGCCGAGCTTTTGCCGCATTCCGCGCGACATTCGGTGCACGGGGGTCTCCGGCGCGAGCTTGAAGCGCTCGACCAACGCCATGCCGACGGGTTCCAAATTCATGCCGCGCACCGCGCCAACCACGCGCAGCGCGGAGCGGGCCGTCATCCACGGGTACAACCGTAGATCGCCGGAGATGTATCCGGTCTGCGCCTTAATCTCCGGACTTTGCCGCCAGGCATCGAGTCCCAACACCGTTGCAGCGCCCGCGATAGGACGGAGCAATCCCAGCAACAAACGGATCGTCGTTGTCTTTCCGGCGCCGTTGGGTCCGAGGAAACCGTAGATCTCACCGGGCCAGATGCCGAGGGCGAGATCGCGAATGCCGCCGCGACCGTTGTAGGTCTTGGTGAGGCCTTCGGTATGAATGGCGTAGGTCATTGCGCCAGTTCACGCACGTCGCGCAGCAACGTCTCGATGTCCGTGTCTTCCGTGTCCCACGAGCACATGAGCCGCGCGCCGCCGTCGCCGATGAACGAATAAAAACGCCAACCGCGATCGCGCAGCGCCGCGGCGGTCGCCACGCCGAGATCGACGAACACGGCGTTCGCCTCGCGCGGATGCAACACCTGCACGCTTTTCAGTTCGCGCAGGCGCGTATCTAGTTTCGCCGCGCACGCGTTCGCGTGGCGTGCGTGTTTCAACAACGCCTTGCCGCCGTCTCGCAGCAGGCCAATCCACGGCGCGGCAAGGAAGCGCATCTTTGATGCGAGCTGGCCGGCCTGTTTGCAGCGATAATCGAATTCGTGCGCGAGGTCTTTATTGAAGAACACCACGGCGTCGCCGACCGGCAGGCCCAGTTTCGTGCCGCCGAAACACAGCACGTCCACCCCAACCTCCCACGTCACGCGGCGCGGCGGCAGATCGAGTGTGGCGAGCGCGTTGGCGAGCCGCGCGCCGTCCATGTGGAAGCGCAGACCGTGGCGTTTGGCGAATGCCCCCACGGCGGCAAGCTGATCGGGGCGATATACCGTGCCTACTTCCGTCGGCTGGGTGATGGTGATCACTTTCGGCTTGGGATAGTGGATGTCGGTGCGCTTCACGATCGCGTTTTCCGCCGCCGCGAGATCGATGCGGCCGTCCAGGCCCGGCAGCAGCAGAATCTTTGAGCCGTTCGAGAAGAATTCCGGCGCGCCGCATTCGTCGGTCTCGACATGCGCAAGTTCGTGGCACAAAATGCTGTGATAGCTCTGGCAAAGCGACGCGAGCGCCAGCGAGTTCGCCGCGGTGCCGTTGAAGGTAAAGAAGACTTCGCAGTCGGTCTCGAAAAACTCACGCACGAGGTCCGATGCGCGCGCGGTGTATTCGTCGTCGCCGTAGGCCGGCGCGTGGCCCGTGTTCGCCTCGGCCATGGCCTGCCACGCTTCGGGACAGATCCCCGCATAGTTGTCACTCGCAAAATGCCGGCGCATGAACCCTCCCCTACTGAATCAACACAATCCGGTCCTGCACCCGGCCGGTCGCGACTGCATCGTTCTCGGTCACCAAACAATTGATCTCACAACGCACGCCGAACTCGGGCAGATAAATCCCCGGTTCGATTGAGAAACACGTGTCCGCGATCAACGGACGCGTGTCGTGCGTCTCGAAATTATCCAGATTCGCGCCGGCGCCGTGGATGTCCTCGCCGATCGAATGGCCGAGGCGATGCGTGAACTGCTCGGCGTAGCCCTGCGCGGCGATGTATTCGCGCACGGCGGCGTCGACTTCCCACCCGGCAATGGCCTTGTTCGCGCGGCGCGCGGTCTGCACGGTCTTCAGGCCCAGATCGCGCGCGGTGCGCACAATGTCGAAGACGCCCTGGATTTCATTCGGCACGGTAGCGCCGCAGTACCCGACCCACGTGATGTCGTAATACACCGCGGCCGGGTCCTGCAGCTTGGCCCACAAGTCGATCAGCACGAAATCGCCCGGATGGATTACCGAGGCCGTGTCGCGATCGGGTTCGTAGTGCGGGTCACCGCTGTGCGGGCCTACGGCCACGATCGGGCCGTGGTCGGCGTAAAGACCTGACTCCGCGAAGCGACTGCGGATGAATTCGGCGACGTCGAACTCCGTCACGCGATCGCCCGCGCCGATGGCCTTCCCGATGCGCGCGAAAGCGTCGCTCAAAACGGCATCCACGCGACGGCCTGCTTCGTAGTGCATCTCGCGCTGCGCCGGCGTCCAGCGCGCCTCGAAATGCTGCACCCACTCCGCCGAGCTGACGACTTCCTTGCCCAGCGAACGCACCAGCTCCACGGTGCCGGCGTCCACCATCGAAATCGGCGGCAACGCGCACTCCGGCGAATACTGCATCGCCACGCGCCGCGCATTCGCGAGCGCTTCGTCCAAGTGCGCGTTCAATTCCTGCCAGGTGGAATACAGCCGCTTGTGGCCCGGCAAGGCATCGAGCATGCCGGCCTCGATCCGATGCACGATTTTCACCGGCGCGCCGAAGGCCGGCACGTAGTAAAACCAGCGCCGCGTGGGGTTGACCGCGCCCGGCAGGCCGAGGATACGGTACGCGATTGGATCGCGGCGGTGGTGATCGAAAAATAGCCAGCCATCCACGCCGCGGAGGCTTTCCTGCAACACGGTGACGTCGAATGTGGATGCGGTTGGCAAGGGATTTACGACGATGTAGGTAACATAAACTGGCGCGCCCGAGTGGAGTCGAACCACTGACCGGCAGCTTAGAAGGCTGCTGCTCTATCCAGCTGAGCTACGGGCGCGAAGACGGCGACCAGTCTACGCCGCGCGCCGGATCCGCGCAACTACCGCGGGCGCTGCACGCCGGGAAAATTGATGCGCGCGAGCACGTCGCGAAAACGTGGATCGTTCTCCACCAGCTGGAATATTGGCTGTGTGATGACGCGCGGCAGCGCCGGGTCCTTGGCGGCAAACGCGGCCTCGATCCATTCAAACGCACGATCGGTCTGCCCGAGCGCGATGTAGCACCGCGCGATGAGCGTCTGCGGCAAGAGTTGCGCGTCCGGCTCCGCAAGCACGGCGTCGAGCGTCTGCTGCGCTTCTTCCGTCTTGCCCGCGCGTGCCTGGGCATAGGCTACGCGCATCCGGAGCAGGCTGCTCGTGGGATTGCCGTCGAGCGCGCGCTGAGACGCGTCGAGCGCCTTGTCGTAGTCGCCCAGCCGGTCGTACATATTCGCCACGCCGAGGTGCAGGCGGTACACGTTTGGGTTCAACTGCAGCACCATGTCGGCCTTCGCGATCGCTTCGTCGCGGCGCCCCACGGCGGCCAGCAGTTCAGCGACGCCAATCGCGATCACGGGCGCCACGGGGTCGCGCTCCTGCGCGATCTGCATTTCGCGCAGGGCTTCTTCGTTTCGGCCGAGGCTGAATAGATAAACCGAGTACCAGTGATGCGCGGTCGCGTAGCCGGGGCTGAGCGCGATACTTTTTTTGAAGGCTTCCTCGGCTTCGGCCCATTTCCAGTCGTAGACATACAACACGACCGCCTGCGAGGTATACGCCTCGCCCAGATTCGGATTCATCGTCAGCGCGGTGGTCGCTTCCTCCCGCGCGCGAGGGTACGCGTCGTGCGCGGGCATCATCGCGTACTCGGCCATCATGCTGTATAGATCGGCGAGTCCGGAGTGCGGCTGCGCGAACTGCGGATCGAGCGAGAGTGCCTTTTCGAACAATTCGCGCGCGGTTTCAAACGATTCGCGCGAGCGCAGTCCCCAGAAGTACCGGCCCTGCGCGTAGGCTTCGTAAGCATCGATGTTCACGGGCCGCGCGGAGCCGATGTGCTGCTGCTCCTCCGGCGTCACGACGGCCTTTATCTCTTCCGAAATCGCCAGCGCGATGCGCGCCTGCACTTCGAGCACGTTGTTCAAATCGCCGATGTAGTCGTTCGCCCAGAGATGCTCGTCGGTCTTGCCGTCGATGAGCTGTGCGGTAATGCGGACCTGATCGCCGGCTTTCGTCGCCGAGCCTTCCACGATCGCGTCCACACCCAGTTCCTTCGCGATCTGGGGAATGGTCTTTTCCGTGTTGCGGTATTGCATCACCGAGGTGCGCGAAATCACGCGGATGCTTTTGATTTTCGCCAGCTCCGAGATCAGCGCCTCGGTCATGCCGTCGGTGAAGTACGCGTCCTGCGGCGAATCGGAGAAGCGATCCAGCGGCAGCACGGCCAGCGTGCGAACGACGGGAGCGTCTGTGTGCAAACCAGCAGAAACCTCGCGCGATCGCGACAACGGTTTGTCCTTCAGCGGCGCCGCGATGCGCGCGACGAGAACGCCGTAGCCGATCATCGCGATCATCAGGATGGCGAACGCGATCGCCCACGCGCGGCCATTACTGCGTTTCGGACGCTTGATGGGCGGCGCAGGCCAGGCCTTTTCCGACGACGCCGGCGCTTGCGGACGCGCGATGCCTTCGAGCACGGCCTCGTTAATTTCCACCGCGTCGTCGAGACCTTTCAGCGTGTACGGACCATAGGACTGCCAGAGCACCGGCTTGCCGAAGGATTCGACCCCGAGCCGCTGCCGCGCGGACTGATATACCGCCGACGACATCAGCACCTGCTCGGCCGCGGCGAGACCACACACGCGCGAGGCGACATCGACTGCGAGCCCCTCGATGCGCGCCGGAGCGCCGGGTTGTGCGTGTTCGGTCACTTCGCCGAGATGGATGCCCACACGCACGGCGGGCAGATCGCGATCGGCGGCGTGCGCCTGTTGCAAGCGCAGGGCAAACAACACGCCGGCGCTGGAGGTATCAAAGGTCAGGAAGCAGCCGTCACCGGCCCAGTCGATGATGCGGCCGGAGGTCTCCGCGGCCAGTTGCGTGATTAGATCGCGGTGCCGCTTGATGAGCGTTCCCACGGCGGCGTCGCCACGCCGATTTTTGAGCGCGGTCGAGCCCGCCAGGTCTGTAAAGACCAGCGTAAGCACGCGCGATCGTGAGGATGTTTCACCCATGAGGAAAGCGTCTTTCCGAGCGGATGTCGCGGAGTATACCGGATCAGAGGGACGACAGGCTTGCGCGCGCCGACGGCCTTGTCGCACACTGCACGCGCTTTTCCGTGGCCGCCGCCGAGGACCTCCAACATGCGCCGTGTGATCGTGGCCGTTTGTTTCTGGTGCAGCATCGCCGCCGCGCAACACGGCGCGCCGAATGGCGAGTGGCCCTACTGGGGCGGCGACGCCGGCACCACGCGCTACACGGCGCTCGATCAGATCAGCGCGGACAACGTCAACGAGCTCCGCGTCGCGTGGCGCTGGAAAGCATTGCCGCTGCTCGAAGGCGAACCCGATTTTAATCTGAAAGCCACGCCGATCATGATCGGCGGCACCTTATATACCAGCGCCGGCGTGAATCAGGCCGCCGCAATCGATGCGGCCACGGGCGAAACAAAATGGGTGTTCACGCCCGACCCGCTCGAGATCGGGCGGCATCCGACAGGCCTTTCGGGCCGCGGTCTTGCCTATTGGACCGACGGCAACGACGCGCGCGTGTTTCACAACACCAGCGACGGCCGCCTGATCGCGATCAATTGTAAGACCGGGAAAACCTATCCCGACTTCGGTGAAAACGGTTACGTGATTCTGAGCAAGGAACTCACGCCGCAGCCGAATCCGAAAGTCGGCTCCAGTTCGCCGCCGATCGTTGTCGGCGATGTCGTCGTCGTGCAGGTGGTCCCCTCTGCGATCAATCCGTCACGCAAGGAAGCCGCGCCCGGCCATGTGCGCGGCTACGACGTGCGCACCGGCAAGCGTCTGTGGACCTTCCACACCGTGCCGCAATCGGGCGAGCTGGGTTCCGAGACGTGGGAAGGCGAGTCCTGGGCCTACACCGGCAATACCGGCGTGTGGACGTTGCTCAGCGCGGATCTGGAACTCGGCTTCGTGTATCTCGCGGTCGAAACGGCCACGCACGATTTCTACGGCGGCCATCGGCTCGGCGACAACCTCTTCGCCGAGAGCATCGTGTGCCTCGACGCGAAAACCGGTCAGCGCTTCTGGCATTTCCAAATCGTGCATCACGGCCTGTGGGACTACGACCCGCCCGCCGCGCCGATCCTGTGCAACATCACCGTGGCCGGAAAACCGATCCGCGCGGTGGCGCTGGTCACCAAGCAAGGCTTCTGCTTTGTCTTCGATCGCGAGACCGGCGAACCGGTGTGGCCGATCGAAGAGCGGCCCGTGCCGGCGAGCGACGTGAAAGGTGAACGCGCCTCGCCGACGCAACCCTTCCCCACTAAACCTGCGGCGTTCGACATTCAAGGCGTGACCGAAGACGTGCTGATCGATTTCACGCCGGAGCTGCACGCCGAGGCGGTCGAGATCATGAAGCAGTACAAGATCGGGCCGCTGTACACGCCGCCCGTGCTTGCGGACGGCAAGCCCGGCTCGCCGCTCGGCACGCTGATGCTGCCCGGCTACGGCGGCGGTGCGAACTGGCCTGGGGGCGCGTTCGATCCGGAGACCGGCCTGCTCTATATCCCCACGCGCACGACGATCATGTCCGCCTCACTCGGCATCGCCGATCCCGCGCGCACGAACCTTGACTACCTGCGCATGGAGACGACGGTTGCCACGGGCCCGCGTGGCCTTCCGCTGAACAAGCCGCCCTGGTCGAGCATCGCGGCCATCGATCTGAACACGGGCGATCACCGCTGGCGCATTCCGAACGGCATCGCGCCGGAATCCGTGCGCAATCATCCCGACCTGCAGGGGCTCGGGTTAGACTTCAATAAAATGGGCAACCTCGGGCGGCCCGGCGCGCTGGTGACCAAGACACTGATGTTCTGCGGCGAGTCCGGCGGCCTGCGCGGCGATCCGGGCGAACCCATCTTCCGCGCCTTCGACAAAGCGACCGGCAAGATCATTTTCGAGTTCGAGATGCCGTCGAAACCCACCGCCCCGCCCATGAGCTACATGCTGAACGGCAAGCAATATATTGTCGTCGCCGTCGGCGCCAAGGATTTCCCATCGGAACTGGTAGCGCTCGCGCTGCCTTGAGGAGAACAAAATGCGCACGCGAATCTCGTTGTTGAACGGACTGCTGGCCGGCAACCTCGCGGTGGGTCTCGCGATTGTGGGTCTGCTCGTGTGGAACCAGACCACGCAGGCGCAGCGCATCCCCGCGCCGCGCATCCCGCCCGTGACGAAGGCGACCTGGACACCAGAGCAGGCCGAACTCCTCAAGCCCTACGAGACCGACAACCGGTTGTTCAACGTCTACACGACAATGGCGAATCATCCGACGCTGATGAAGGATTGGATCGTGTTCGCGTCCTACATCCTGCGCCGCAACTCGCTCCCCGCGCGCGAACGCGAGCTGCTCATCCTGCGCATCGGCTGGCTCTGCAAATCGGAATACGAGTGGGCGCAGCACGTGCGCATCGGCAAACAGGCCGGACTGACCGATCAGGACATCGAGAACATCATGACCGGTCCCTCGGCCAAGGGCCTCAGCGACGGCGACCGCGCGCTGATGCAGGCGACCGATGAATTGCACAAGGATTCGTTCATCGCGGACGCAACCTGGGCTGCTCTCGCCAAAACCTACAACACGCAGCAATTAATGGACGTGGTGTTCACGGTCGGCGAGTACAACCTCGTGTCCATGGCGCTGAATAGCTTCGGCGTGCAGCTCGACGAAGGACTTGTGGGCTTCCCGAAATAATTACTTCGGCGTCTTCGGCGCGGACTTGATGATCTGCTTAATCAGTTCCGCCGCTTCATCCGCCTGTTGCGGTGTCTCCGCCGGGATCACGACAAAGCTTGTCGTGAACCGGCGATCGTCGTTCCACTCTTCGGCGGGTTCGCTGTCGGACGCGATGCGCGTCTTCGCTTCGCGACGCTCGACCATCACGCGCTTCACATCTTTCTTCGCGGGCACGAACACACCCATGGGTTCGTCCTGCACGGCGACTTTCTTCGCATCGAGGTCGCCGGGATACACGCGCCAGGTCTGCTCCGTCACCGACTTGAATCGGTACGCGCTGCGATCCTGCGCGGTGCGCTGCGTGATGATCAGCGTGCCGTCTTCCAGCGAATCGATCGACACCGGCGGCGGCGCGATCTCCGCGGGCGCCTCACCCTCGGCGGGCGCTGCGGGCGCCGCGGGTGTATACAGCAGTTTCAGTTTCTCGATGGATTCTTTGTAGCCGGCATCGGCCGCGAAGGCCCCGGCGGACGAAAACACGACGAGTGCAGACATAACAATGGCAGCGCGGATCATGAGATAGCCCCCGAATCGGTGCGCCGGTGATTCCCCCGAATGCAGCCCCGGCTGGCCGCAGTATAGCACGGCCCTTGATTCCCAATACTCACGTCTGTCAGGCTTCTAACGCTGCGACCTGCGAGGGGGCTCCAATGGAACGGTTGTTCCTCAGCGATTCACTGTTCCGTCAATGTCCCCGCTGCCGCGCACGGTAATGGTTAACGTATCGAACTTTCAGATCGGATACTCAGATGATTTATCTATATAGATTGTCGGCGCTCTACTCGAAGCTTCTTAAACTCCTGGGCTACGAGCGCGGTCTCGCTCACTATATCGATCGTCTCGAACTCGATTGCCGCGAGGACGCACGTATTTTTGATCTCGGCTGCGGCAGCGGCGCCATCGGGCTGCGTTTACTCGAGCGCTTCCCAAAAGCCACGCTCCTCGCCACCGACATCGAACCGAATTTCCTGAAAGCAATGCTCGCGAACGCGCGTGAGCGCGGCATCGACGAATCGCGCATTACGGTGGGCGTTGCGGACGTCACCGATCCAGACATCGTGACCTTGCTCGACGGCACCCGCATAACGCTTGAACCCCGCACATTCGATATTGTCTCGGTTGGCGGTGTGCTCGCGTATTCGACGAATGCCCCTGACACTGTACGGCGCCTGCTCAATATGATCCGTCCTGGCGGCTATCTTGTGAACCTCGAAATGAATGAGGTCGGCATCGGCCGGTGTGTGGCCTGGATCTACAGCTACACTCCGGTGCCGATGGTCGACATGCGCGAGATGATCGAAAGCCGTGGCCACGCTTTCGCCACCATCCCGTTCTCGCTCTCGGATTTTCCGGCCAACCTCACACGCATGGGCATCATCAGCCGCGTGCGCGCCCCGGAAGATCAGGCGGAAACGCCCGCCGAGGGAACCGAAGCGGCGCCGCTCTACAGCGGTCAGTCGGACTACAAATACTCGACCTGAACTGCGGTATGCGGTTCGCGATCGCGTAGCGCCCTTGCGGCTTCCTCCATCGTCGGCTATACTCTCGCGCTGTCCGGCCCGCCCTTTTTCGACGCTTCTTTCTCGATTCGCAGCGCTCGCAGGGGACGATCCACATGGTGCAGGCCGCGCATTAGCCAACAGGGAGAATCTCAGCAATGGGCAAGAAAGCAGTCTATTTCTTCGGCGGCGGCAAGGCCGAAGGCGATGCAAGCATGAAGAACCTGCTCGGCGGCAAGGGCGCCAACCTCGCTGAAATGGCGAGCCTGGGCCTGCCGGTACCCGCCGGTTTCACGATCACGACCGAGATGTGCGCGGTCTACTACGACAACAAAGGCAAACTGCCCAAGCCGCTCATCGCCGAAGCCGACAAGGCGATGAAGCGCGTCGAAAAAGTCATGAAGAAGAAGTTCGGTTCGCCGAAGAACCCGCTGCTCATCTCCGTCCGCTCGGGCGCGCGCAAATCGATGCCCGGCATGATGGACACGGTGCTGAACATCGGCCTTACGAGCGAGACGATCCCGGGACTCATCAAGCAGACCGGCGATGAGCGCTTCGTGTATGACGCGTACCGCCGCCTGATCACGATGTACGCGGACGTGGTGATGGAAAAGGCCGAGGGCATCGAGCACAAAGACGGCGAGTCGGTGCGCGAGAAACTCGACCACGCGATGGAACACATGAAGAAAGAGCGCGGCGTCACCGAAGACTCGGGACTCACCGCGCAGGACCTGCAGCTCCTCTCCGAACTTTACAAGAAGATTGTGAAGGACACGCTTGGCAAGTCGTTCCCGGACAATGCCTCGGAACAGCTCTGGGGCGGCATCCGCGCCGTGTTCCAGTCGTGGAACGGCAAGCGCGCGAAGGCCTACCGCAAAATTGAAGGCATCCCCGACGATTGGGGCACCGCGGTGAACGTGCAGGCGATGGTGTTCGGCAATATGGGCGACCAATCCGCCACGGGCGTCGCGTTTACGCGCAACCCGGCCACGGGCGAGAACCTGTTCTACGGCGAGTGGTTGCAGAACGCGCAAGGCGAGGACGTCGTCGCGGGCCTGCGGACGCCCTCCCCCATCAACAAGGCCACCAAGACGGCCGAGAACAAGCATCTCAAGTCGCTCGAAGAAAGCGACCCGAAGGTCTACAAGAAACTCGACAAGATCCGCCTCAAGCTCGAGTCGCACTACAAAGACATGCAGGATATCGAGTTCACGATTGAGAACAGCGAACTCTGGATGCTGCAGACCCGCACCGGCAAGCGCACCGGCGGCGCGGCGATTCGCATCGCGGTCGAAATGGCCGAGGACAAGCTGATCAAGAAACACGAAGCGATCATGCGCGTGAACCCGGCGCAGCTCGATGAGTTGCTGCACCCGATGCTCGATCCCGCGGCCGAGAAAGCCGCGCCCTTCCTCGCCAGCGGCCTGCCCGCGGGCCCCGGCGGCGGCGTGGGCCAGATCGCGTTCACGGCGGACGCCGCGGAACAGTACGCCAAGCAAGGCAAGAAGGTCGTGCTCGTGCGCAACGAAACCTCGCCTGAAGACGTGCACGGGATGCATGTGGCGGAGGCGATCCTCACCGCGAAGGGCGGCATGACGAGCCACGCGGCGCTGGTCGCGCGGGGCTGGGGCAAATGCTGCGTCGTGGGTTGTGCGTCGCTGCAGATCGATGCGCGCGCCAAGACGCTGAACGTGAACGGCAAGACGCTGCGAGAGCTGGACTGGATTTCCGTGAACGGCACGACGGGCAAAGTCTACGCCGGCCAGGTCGGCGTGCTGCCCGCGCAGCCGGACAAAAACCCGCACTACAAGAAACTCATGACGTGGGCCGACGACGTGCGCCAGATCAAGGTGCGCGCGAACGCCGAAACGCCGAACGACGCCGCACAGGCGGTCGCCTTCGGCGCGCAGGGCATTGGTCTCGCCCGCACCGAGCACATGTTCTTCGATCCCGCGCGCATTCTGCATGTGCGCGAGATGATCCTTGCGCAGAATGAAACGGATCGCCGCGCGGCGGTCATGAAGCTGTTGCCGTACCAGAAGGAAGACTTCCTCGGCATCTTCAAGGCGATGGCCGGCAAGCCGGTCACCGTGCGCCTGCTGGATCCGCCCCTGCACGAATTCATCACGCTGACGGACGACCAGATCCGCGATCTCTCCAAGCGCATCGGCCTCTCAGAGGAGGCCATCCGCACGAAGATGAACCAGTTGCACGAGCTGAACCCGATGCTTGGGCACCGCGGCTGCCGCCTCGGCATTACGTATCCCGAGATCACCGAAATGCAGGCCCGCGCGCTCTTCGAAGCCGCGGCGGAACTGGCGCAGAAGAAAGTGGAAGTGCTGCCGGAGATCATGGTGCCGCTCGTCGGCCACCCCAATGAATTCCTGAACCAGGCGAAGATCATCCGCGACGTCGCCGAGGAGACCTTGAAGAAGTACAAGGTCAAGGTGAAGTACCTCGTGGGCACGATGATCGAAGTGCCGCGCGCCTGCCTCGTGGCGGACCAAATCGCGCAGCACGCCGAGTTCTTCAGCTTCGGCACGAACGACCTCACGCAGATGGGCTTCGGGTTCTCGCGCGACGACATCGGCACCTTCCTGCCCGACTACCTCGGCAAGAACGTGCTGCCGGCGGACCCGTTCCAGACGCTCGACCAGAGCGGCATCGGCAAGCTCATCGAGATGGCGGTCGGCAGCGGCCGTGGCGAACGCCCCGAACTGAAGATCGGTATCTGCGGCGAACACGGCGGCGACCCGGAATCGGTGAAGTTCTGCCACCGCACCGGCCTCGACTACGTAAGCTGCAGCCCGTTCCGCGTGCCCATCGCGCGTTTCGCCGCCGCCCAGGCCGCGCTGGAAACGCCGAGGAAGGTTGCGAAGAAGGCGAAGAAGAAGCGCTAATCTTTCACTTAGAAATAAACGGGCCGGTCATCTTGCGATGACCGGCCCGTTTTATCTGTGTTGTTGCTTAATCGTTATCTAACCATTCCCAAGTGAGCGGCCGCAACACGCGCACATTGACCTGCTAGCACATCGTTTTCACACGCACGAACAGCCTCAAGCGAAATTCGGTCCAGATCCATCGCACGTTCACGAATGAGCGACGCGAGCGTTGAACAACCGATACGCTCCTGAATATCTGCCGCGGTCATAAACGCAGCATGTGCTTGCTCACACGCACAAAATATTGCGTTTTGATCAAGAAGTACTTGTGATGTATCGGCAAATCTCACTTCAAGCGAGACGGCCACAGGATCAGCGACAGGCAGTTGCGCGTGAAGCAGCAACAAATTGTCATCACCCGTGCGAAGATCGTCTCGCCAATCCTCGATATCGTCTGCCCACTGAATGCCCCATACCAACCACTCGAATGCGCGGGCAATCTCGACCCTGACCTGGGGTTTCGTCTTAAGCAAAAGCAAAGTCAGCGTCGCAAACAAACCCCAAAAGGAACGGCCAACGACGATATCCCTACATTCCTCAATCGTCAGATTAAGGGCACTCCCCTCACGATTTAGTTTTTGGCTGCCCTGTTCGTACCGATCCGCGAACAAACCCGCGAGCGTCTCTAACTCTTCGTCTGGTATTAGTCCGCTTAGAAGCTGTAGCCCTCGCTCAAACAACCAGGCCGCGAACTCCAGTTCTTCCGGCGTTAAGACAATTTGTACATCGCGTTTGCGATCATCGATAACGGAAAATACCAGAAAATACATGTGCGCGAGCGCCGCCCTCGCTGCAGCCTCCGGCGCTACGCTAGCTATCCTCTCCGTCTGCAGTTCGGGATATAGCAGAACCAGAGGACTAAAACGTCGCGGCCAGTCGGCGGAATCGTCTCGCCCAAATCCAATGCGCCGCAACAACCCATCGCGAACTGCCGCGAGATGCGCAGGGGCACATTCAAGATCGCGGCGATACATGTGTTCAAGCGCGTCTTGACTGCTGATCAGGTCCGTCATACTAGCTCCATTGAAGCGGAGAGCCTACGCTGACTACCAGCTCGTGTGTGAGGTTCCGACGCCGGCACCGGTGTTGTGCGCTTGAATTATTTCCGCCTCTATCAAGCCCGTGTTCGTTGCCAGATAGTTGTAAAGATTGAGTCCCGGAGCAGCTGCACCCAGCATGCGTTTGAACTCATCCTGCTGATTCGCGGCGGTCGGTATCGGTCTGTGGCCGTTAACGTATTCCCTCACAATGAAATTCACGATGTCGGTGAACCTAGTACCCAGTTGATATAAGGTCGCCCCCGTGCCTCTGAGTCTTCCCTCTTCATATACATGCAAGATTTTTGCGCGCACACCATGAAATACCGACGCTGCCATTTCATTATGGTTGAAAGCTCCAGTCGCGATTGCATTCATGATGGAGCGCTCTATCGAGCCGGAATCCGTGCCGGTTGGCGCTCCGCTGTGGGTTACGCCGCCATACTCAATGCCAACATCGATAGCACTTCTATCTCCACCCGCCTCAAAAGCAGCTAAGCCAGAAACATAGCCAGCAGTGCCGTTCCTGGGATAATTTCTCTTGTTGAAAAACCAATCTTCGTGCTCGTCCCGGTTTGGAAATACATGCACATCGGCAGACATGTCAAAATTGCCGGTGTAAGTTTGATTAACCAAGCGTTCGATAAGTACCTTCTGCCATGCCTTCATTATGTAACCTCCCAAATAAGTTTTGTTGTATACGCGCCATTGAAGCGCGTGTTCTACATTAAATGACGACTGCGCAAATCACGGATACGCCTTGTCGATCGCCTCAACATCCAGCAAGCTGATTGCGGGATCGAGCCCCATCGTTTTAAGCCATTGTATGTATGGAGGAAGAGGAACTATCACATCATCCATTGTTTTGGCGCCGGTGTCACGGGCATAGTGCATTACAGACGCGAAGTCGTAGTCCGTGATATTGGTTGACTTCGTATGCCGACAGAAATCTGGCGGTCGGTTGCAATTGTTCATATCGACCGTCACGAATTCGCAGCGATCACTTCGTTGATGCTCGTGAATTAGCCCTAAAACGTGACCGATTTCGTGCAATATCGCGCGATCATCGGTCCAATCCCCGATATTCACTTCGTACTTCCCCATTCCCACCCCAGAGCTACTGATAGCCCCGCCATCTTGAACCAATACCCAAGCAGGATACTTCGTGCGATCTTCATTCGTAATATCATGAAAGGTCACGTTCTTTGTTTTGACCTCCCACGCCTGAGTTCCAACCAACCAGCGGCTTTTCTCCTTATCCGACAATTTTCCATCAAACGCGTAGTACACATCGCCATTCGTCCAAAGGTTCGCCGAAAATCCTCCCAGTTGTTTCACTCTTTCAGCACTAAAAAGCATGTCGTCGATGCGATAAACACGCCGTCCCAGAAATTCCTCCGGTGCCACGTTTTCCACGCAATCCGTGCCACACGGATCAGGCTCATCCTCCGCTGCAGTCCGAATCTCACTCGCTCCTTCTGAGATCACGGCTGGCGCCACGGTACCGTCAATCGGCTGTAGAATTTGTTCATCGGTCTGCAAAAAAGCGCCCGCGAAGCACGGAGGAACCATCCCAAACACGATTATATTTGCCGAAAAGCAAAGCATCGGTGTACTCCACACAACCGCCTTCATACACATGACGCCCCCTCCCTTTTTGAGTGACGCTCACACTATCCGACCGCATCAATCGATCAACCTTCAATTTCACGAAGCAATTCATCGTAGTTTGAGTAGCGGCCACCCGCATCCTTCGCCAACATACGAGTTACGACGTCGACCGTCTTATTGGAAACCGACATTCGCAGCTTTCGCTGCAGATTCGGCAGCGGCTCGTGTATATGTTGATACAGGATTGCTTCGAATTTGTGACCTTTGTATGGCTTATTGCCTGCCAATAGTTCGAATAGGGTTATGCCGAGAGCGTATTGGTCGGCCTTCCAGGTGGCGCGTTCGCCTCGAGCGAGTTCGGGGGCCATGTAGTCGGGGGTGCCGAACATTTCGCCCGTCACTGTAATCGGAGTGCGGTCGCTGATGAGGGCCAGGCCGAAGTCACCCACTTTTGCCCGGCCGTCAGTCGTCATAAAGATGTTCCGGGGCTTGATGTCGCGGTGAATGATGCCTTCCTTGTTGGCCGCATCGAGCCCGCGCGCGACATCGGCCACGATCCGCAAGGCCTCCGCCTCCGGCAGTCGCCCGCGCGCTTTTAAGGTCTGGTCGAGCGAACCTTTCGCGAAGTACTCCAGAACGATGTACGGCTCCGGCCCTTGCCAGCCGACTTCGAGCACTTCGACGATATGGGGGCTCGTTAGCCGCTGCACTACGGCGGCCTCGCGCTGGAAACGTTCCAGTAGCGCCGGCGAGGATTGGACCAGGCGATTGGCCACCTTCACCGCCACGTCGCGTCCCGAGGGGTCCTTGCCGTGGTAGACGAACGCCATTCCGCCTTCGCCGAGCACACCCTCGATGGTGTAGCCGCCGATCCGATCGGGATAGCGCGGGAAAACATCGGCGATGCGTTTGCCGCCGAGCGAGGCGACTCGTCCGAGGAGATTGGTCAGCGCGTTGGCCATGAATCGCGCCGCACGCTCAATGGACTTGAGTTCAGGCGCCGTGAAGTTACGTCCGGATGATTTCGACCCTATGCACAGCGCCCCGACAACGCGCTGATACGCCACCAGCGGATACACCACCTCGGCATCGACCGAGTCCATCGCGTCCAGTGACCTGACTGCTTCGTCCGATTGCTCCGCAAATTCGATCAGGTCTTGCCGGAACACGGTCTTCTTGTCTCGCGCGAGGGCATCGAGCATCGGCCGGCAGCGTTCGACGGTCTGATCCGTCCGGATCGTCGGGGTCACCGCGGCGAAGGCCCAGCCGCCGTACTCGTCGAAATTCGTCAGCAACGAAACGGACGACGCCGAGGTCACCCCGCGCAACTGGGCCACCACGTGCTGGCAATATTCGTGCGGCGTGGTATCGGGCGCTGAACCGCTTTCGAGTGAGCTCATTAGGGTTTCGTACTCGGCGGGCACGCGGCTGAAGCGCGTATCCAATGTCTTGCGCGTCCATGTGTACGCGGGGATCGCGACGAGAAAAACGCCAGCCACCAGCGTGGTACGAATCCCGGTTGCGGTCACCCCGGCTGTTTGATCGAGTAGTGACGTGATCACGGCGAGTCCGCCGGAATACCCAAGCGTAATCAGCCCCAGCAGCAGACCGTACACGAGTCCCTGCCGCGCCAGTTCGTTCATGTCAAGGAGGTTGTGTCGACTAATCGCGTACAGGATGAGCGCAGGAAATGTCAGCACGCTCATCTCTACCAGGAATCGGTAGTACATGGGCTTCTCAACTACATACGCCGCGACCGTATAGAGCGCGAACGGCAGAAATCCGAGCAGGATGGCCAGTCGTACCACACGAACTCGTTGGCGATCGGTTGGCGACAATCGTACGCCGGTCAGACGTACGATTACGTCCGCGAGGCCGCTGCACACAACCAGGAGAAGCATGGCGAGGGCCCATACAAGAAAAAGCTTGTTGGACAGTAGACCGTACCGTGCCGCCCCAGGCGCCGATACAGCATTCACCACGAGCAAAATCAGGCAGGCAACCGCAGCCGAACCCATCCACACACCGGGCCGCCGTGCAACAGCGCGCAGCGGTGAGTATGTAAGCACGAGCAAAACAAGTGCGACCGGCGAGAAAATTTGAAGTACGTGATAGGCCGCCATTTCGAGGGGAAAGCGATGAAAAAACTCAAGAGAGCGGGCATACATCATCAAGCCGATGAAGGTTGAGAATAAAAAGAACGCCCGCGCCGATTTCGATTGAGGCCGATACCACAGCGCGAGCAGTCCCAACGCCATGAACGCTGCGCCAGAGACGAAACGGCCCCAGTACTGCCGCCATAGAAACGTGTACACGATGAATTCGTGGCGTTCTCCGGGTCGATCGGGATCGAGGGCGGTAATTTGCGTGTACCAGTGGCGAAGTGACGCCGGATCGATGCCGTCCGCGACTATGGTGGATAAAGGAACGCCGTCAATCGCACGAATCGACTCCTGGTTACCCAGCACCAGTTCAGGAAATTTTCCTTCACCCCCCGGCTCGAATTCTCCCTCCGCGCTCACGCCAAACTCGGGGATGTACGGCACTTGCATCCAGGTTACGCGGACGCGTTCCGACGGCGTCGTGTTTGACACGAACGTGAAGTCCGCGGTGGTTGGGCGATTTTCCGCATCGATCCGCGCGGCGATCTGGCCTTGCCCGGAAACCGGACTGCCGTTCACCTCGACCAGCCGGTGGCCGGGATCCAACCCGAAGGCATTAATGTCCAGCATCGGGCGCAAGCTTGCGTCGATCTGCAATGGCGGCCGGAAGGTTTGCTGGTCGCGCGCGATGCGAATCCCGACATACAACGTAATCAGCACCGCGAGAATAAACATCGACCATCGGCCAAACGGATGAGCCAGCCACCGCGTGAATCCGCCCGGCGGCAACACCGAGCCCGAGGTCTGTGGAATGGCCGGATCGAGGTCGAAATTCGACAGGCTGCCATTGCCCACCGAGTCACTCGCGAGCGCGAGGCGCATGGCGCAGGCAGCGCACACCATACCGCTGGCATCAATCGCCACCTCGGCGCCACACTCTGGGCACTTGTTCATCGATTGGCTCATGAACCCCACGCCGCCAAGGCACGTTTGTAGATCAACTAACGAATTGTTACTCGCGTGTTACGGACATCCTTCTATTGCCCTGCCAACACCGACAACAAATATCGAATCTCCTCTTCGAGATCATCATCCGGGCCAAGGGTTTCGGCTATTTCCTTGCGGATGAGCTCTCCGTACCGCGCGCGCAACCGGAACACCGCAATCCTGAGTGCCTCTATCGACATCCCCAAGTTCGCTGCGAGTTCCTTATACGGAACTCGTTGCGGGTTAGCCGTCACGTAGTCCCTCAACAGATTGAAGCGTTCCTGCTTGCGACCATCGGCGTATTCGCTCTTAAGGGCCGTGAACGCCCTCTCCAAAACAGTACGTGCCCAGTGCACCTCGTAGGCCCGATCCGGAGGCTGTATTCCCCCTTCCAGCGCGGCCAGGTTGTCGGCGCCGAGTCCATCCAGCGAAAAAACCGGCGCAGTGCCGCCTCGTTTCGCGGTATGTTCACGCGTCCACTCATTCGCGATGAAGTTTTTCATTGAAGCGAGCAGAAAACTTCTGAATTTTCCCCGTTCTGGACGTGCATGGTCCAACACCCGCTTCTCGATTACTCGGGTGAAAAATCCCTGTGTGAGATCCTTGGATTCCTCCACGCTGAATCCACGCGATCGCACGTAGGCATACAGCGGCGGCCAATAGCATGCGCAGAGATCCTCAAGCGCTTTTCGGGCGACCTCCTCGGCGTCGGAAGTCGCCATGACAACCAAGGTCCAGCGAGTGGTTTGAAAATGCATATTCACTCTTGTGGCACTTTTGAAATACGCGAATACTACTAGAAGTGAAACGTACCATAAGCGTCCCTCCCTAGCAACTTACCTCGCATCTCCAAAACTAGGACGGGCCGGTTATCGCGGATGACTGGCCCGATGTCTTTCTGCTCTCTTTATTCGCTCCACGTCTCATCGGTCTCCCAAGCCGCGCTCAAAGCCCAATGTTTGACAGGTCAGTCAGTATGACTGCGAGCATTTTTTCACACGCACTGTAATTTTCGAACCGGCATCCGCCACTATAGGTCTAAGGTGTAATGCTGGCTGCCGGGAAACCACCATGCCGACGCTTCGTGAAATCCCCAAGACACAACTCGTGCTCGCGGCGTGTGGTGTGCTCACACTGGTCGCGGCGACCGCGGCGGGTGTGATGCTGCTGATGCCGGGCGAACCGCCGCGCGTTTCGGAGCTGGCACTGCACCCGGAACAACAGGACGAAATTCTCGCGCGCCGGGAGGCCGAAAAACTCCAGAAACAAATTGACCTCTCCGCCGAGCAGACCGATCAGGTGGCGGAGTTGTGGCTGAAGTATCGCAAGCAGGCGCAAGCCACGCCGGCCGCCGGATCAGCGGGACAGATGCAGATGGTGGGCCGGATGATGTCGCGCATGCAGCTCTCCTCCGATATTCGCAAGCTGCTGACGCCCGAACAGCAGACGGCCTTTGACGACACGCCCGACGGCCGCCGGCAGAACATGATGCAGATGTTCCAGAACTCGACGCCGGAGCAGCGGCGTGCGTTCGGAGAACAGATGCGCGAGCGGATGCCGAAAGGATTTGGCGGCGGGCCACCGCCCCCCGGGGGCTTTCCGGATTTTCCTCAATCGTCTCCACCCAACGGGAACTGAATCATGCAAACGAATTCGAAGCGCGGATTCACGTTGATCGAACTGCTTGTCGTGATCGGCATCATCGGAATCCTGGCCGCGCTGCTCCTCCCCGCGCTTGCGCGTGCACGCGAGGCCGCGCGCCGCGCCTCGTGCGCGAGCAACCTCAAGCAATGGGGCCTCTCGATGAAGATGTACGCCTCGGAAAGTTCCGGCGAGAAATTCCCGGCGCATGAAATGGAGCTCGGCTGCGGGTTGCGCAGTTGTTTCGCTTGGGCGCCCCGCGTGTCGCTGATGTATCCGGAGTATCAATCGGATGCGGCTTTATATTTCTGCCCGTCCGACATGAAAGACCGGCTTGAGGATCATGTGACGCCGGACGGCAACCTGACGTTGCTGCTCAAATTGGAGGGCGATCGGAACGAAGGCGTCGAAGCGGCCGATGCCAGCTACACCTATCTGCCCTGGGTGCTCGATCAGGTGTCCGATTCGGACCCACAGGTCGACCTGACTCCGCTCGCGCCCCTCATCGAAGTGATCGGCGGCACGTCGCTCCCCGAAGGGTTTACGACCGCGCCGGCGCAATTCCTGGAAACCACGCGCGACCTCATGTTCACGGCGTTGCCGAACATGATCATGAACGACACAAAGGCGTTTCTGGAAGCCGTGGACAGTGACCGAACCGTCACCAGCGGCGTCGGCAACGGTAAGGGCACCACGGTGCATCGGCTTCGCGAAGGCATCGAGCGCGTCCTCATCACCGACATCAACAATCCCGGCGCCTCAGCCGTAGCGCAGAGCCAGGTGTTCGTCATGTACGACAACGTGTCGAGCGCGGTGGCACTGTTCAACCACGTGCCCGGCGGCGCGAACGTGCTCTACCTGGACGGCCACGTGGACTTTGTGAAATACCCGTCCGCTGCGCCGATCAACGCCACGCTGGCCGGCGTCATGCACATGTTCGATTCGTTCACACCGCCGATTTAACGCAGCCAGAGTTTATCACCATGCTCTAAGGCCCAATTCACACAGTAGCAGCAAGGAAATCGCAGAAATAGCTACAACAATCCAGCGTGTCCAGTTTCTGACGACGAAAAAATAGCCCGCCGCAAGCATCAGATGGATACATTCCATTCCCAGAACTGCCCAAAAGAGCCCTTGGTAATTATTATGTACGACGGTTGCTTGAGTACTGCCTCCGACATTAATACCCCATAGCACTGAGACTAAAAAAAATAGACTCTTGAAAACGATGGCCCCGTATCGACGCGTATCGCTTTTCATGAATTAAAATCCTACTCAAAAGAACGAGGGCCGGTCATCCTGGGATGACCGGCCCCGTCCATTAGGGCTGCCTATCTATGCGCTCACGTTCTCCGTCCGGCGTTCCTTGCGGCCCGGACGCGGGATGAACATCGGCACTTGCTTGCGGTACGTCTGATAGCGATCGCCGAAGTACTCGATCAGGTCGCGCTCTTCAAAGTAGATCGCGATCAGGATGTACACTGACAGTCCCAGCGCGAACAGCAAGTGGGTCGCCGACATCGTCGGGGTCGCCCAGAAGGCAATGAACCATCCAACGTACAGGGGATGGCGCAGGTATCTGTACGGCCCGGGGGTAACGAAGCCCAGCGCACGATATTCCTGCCCCTTCAGGTTCATCCACACCTGGCGCAAACCAAACAAGTCGAAGTGGTTGATCAGGAACGTAGTGATCAGCACGATCAGCCACCCACTCAAGAACAGTCCGTAGAGCGCCGTCCGCGCCGCCGCGCCCTGCACGTCCCAGATCACTCCACCCATCGGCTGCCAGAACCACATCAGCGCGATCAGCGCCAGGCTGGACGCCAACACGTAGGTGCTGCGCTCCGCTGCTTTCGGGATCCAGCAGATCAGGCGTTCCTTGAACCATGGCCGCGCCATGATCGAATGCTGCAACCCGAAGAGCAGCACTAATCCCGTGTCGATCAACAGCGCCACCGGAAAACCCACGGTGGGTTCTCCATCGATCGTGCGTGGCACGACCGCATTGCCCACGAACCCGATCATCACCAGGAACGTGACGAAGAAAATGGCGTAGCTCAGCACGCCGTACACAAACACCGCAATCCTACCGGTCATTGTTCAATCCTCCCTCGGGCCGGCCCTTGGCCTGTGCCCATCGCAGCAGCAACTTGTCCATCCTTCGCGCGAAATCATGGAGCGCGCGAACCTTCTCCCCTTCGGCCTTACCCTCATTGCCTTCGGACGCCGACTTCGCGTCCTTCACGTTTCCCGGACGATGTGCATCGGCATCGCGACGATCGATGTCATCGGAGTGCGCCATGCGCATCGTCCAGTCTCCTTCGCAATACGACATCAACATCGCCGTCAGTCCGCGGTTGCCGGGTCGATGATGGTCGAAATCTGCGACACGCGGTTGGCGGGGAATCCGCCGCGCTTCGCGTGCTCGCGGATCGCGGCCTCGTCCGGCGCGTGGTACACGCAGTAAAGCTTGTCGCCCGTCACGTAGCTCTGCACCCACTGGATGCGCGGCCCCATCGCAAGGAGAATCCCGCAGGATTTCTGCGCGATGCCGTGCAGCTCCGCGTTGCTAAGCTTGCCCACGTTCGGGATATCGCGTTCGATCAGATACTTCGGCATGGTCAACATCCTTTCCTATGCGCCCTTAGCGCGTGCGACTCTTAGAGCAACGAATGTGCCAAGCGAAATCATTGGGGTTTTTGCGCGATGGCGCGCGAATTCACGAGAGTTCACGAGCGAACGCCCACGAGATCTCGTGAGACTTGCGAGGTTTCGGGACCTAACGAGGGGTAGTCAGCGAGGCTTAGCTGTTTTTGGGGCGCGCGATGCCGAGTGCCTTCATGCGCGAGGCCAGCGTGGAGGGATTCAGCCCGAGCAGCTTCGCGGCGCCGCCGTCGCCTGACACGCGCCAGCCCGCGGACTCCAGCGCGCGCTGGATGCTGTCGCGCTCGAGATTCTGCAATTCCGAAATAGTGAGAATGCCGCCGTTGGCCTTGGGCGCATCGGCCGCGCTCGGCGCCGCTTCAACCCGCGGCAACGCGCGATCGAGGTTGAGTTTTCCGTCGCACGCCGTGATCACCGCACGCTCGATTACGTTCGCGAGTTCGCGCACGTTGCCGGGCCACGAATAGCCCTTTAGCCGCGCGCTGCAGTCGGACGTCAGCGCGTGGATGCGCCGCCCCATCCGTGCCGCGAAGCGCTGCGTGAAGGCATCGGCGAGCACCACGATGTCGTCGCCACGATCGCGCAGCGGCGGCACGTCGATCGGAAACACGTTCAGGCGGTAGTACAAGTCCTCGCGGAATTTTCCCTCGCGCGAGGCCGCCCCGAGGTCACGATTCGTCGCCGCGATCACGCGCACGTTGACCTTGCGCGTCTTGGAGCTCCCCACCGGCTCGAACTCGCCCTCCTGCAGAATGCGGAGCAGCTTGCTCTGGAGATCCAGCGGCAGATCGCCGATTTCGTCGAGGAAAATCGTGCCACCGTCGGCCAGTGTAAAACGGCCATCGCGGCGATCGGTCGCGCCCGTGAACGCGCCCTTTTCGTGCCCGAAAAATTCGCTTTCCATCAGAGCCGCGGGGATGGCGGCGCAGTTCACCTTGATCAGCGGGTGGTCCCGGCGTGCGCTCGCATCGTGCACGGCACGCGCGATCAGTTCCTTGCCGGTGCCGGTCTCGCCGAGGATCAGGACCGTCGAATCCAACTCGGCGACGAGTTGGATGTCGTGCAGCACGCGTGCAATCGCCGGACTCTGCCCGAGAATCTCGCGCGAGGCCAGAGTATCCCGGAGTTCTTCCTGCAGATACTCGCGCTGCTTCGTCAGCGACTGAATGCGGTTCTCGGCTTCGAAGCGATCGTTCACATTGCGCAGCACGACCGTGTAGAACCGCCGGCCCTGGTCTTCCGTGATCGAGATTGTCGCTTCGGCCGGGAACATGGCGCCGTCCACTCGCCGCGCTTCGAGACCACCCGGAATCCACTCCGACCGCCGCCCCTGCGGGCCCGCGTCGAGCTGCGCCGCCAACGAACGGAACCGGTACCCGCTGTCGTCGCTCAACAATTTATCGATATGGCTACCGATCACGCAGGTGCCGTCGCACCCAAACACCTTTTCCGCCGCCGAGTTTATTTGCGAGAGTTTCAGTTCGCTGTCCAGCTCCAGGATCGCGTCCATCGCGCCAGACACAAGCCGCCCGAGCTTTTCCTCGCGCTCGCGCAGATCGCGCTCGGCCCGGATACGCTGCAGCTCGGCCGTGGCGCGCGACGCGAAAATGCGGAAAATATCCGCCACGCGCGCGTCCATGTTCATCGGCTGGTTGTCGAGCACAGCCAGATGGCCGATCACGTCGTTGCGGTCGTCGAGCAACGGCACGCCCATGTAACTCTCGACGTTGAGATCTTGCAGTTCCTGATCCTGCGGGAAGCTCTGGATCAGCCCCCGCTCGAAATGGACCAATCGCTTTTCATTGACAACGATTTCACACGGTGTACCGTCGATGACGGTGTAGTAATTAGTGATCCAGTCGTTTTCCAGTTTGAACGCGAGCCCGCGCAACGCGCGATCCTGCGGCAGGTATTCCGTCACCCACGCCCCGCGCGTGCTGAGCACTTCGCGCAGCGTTTCCACCAATATGCGGAAAAACTGCTCGCCCGTCGCCGCCGCCGTGCCCTCGGCAATGCGACGCAACAGCGCATCCGCGTCTACGAAGTTTTTTCGCCGCTCTTCCATACACCGCCCATACCCACGGGCATGATAGCACTCGTGCTACTATTCCGACCCTTTGAAGGAGTCCGCGCCGCCGTGCATCGCTGCTGCATCGTCGTTCTATTACAGATTTCACTCGCGCTGACCGCCACCGCGGCGGAGCCCGGTGTTGAGTTCGTCTACGTCTGCCAGGATGGCGGCAACGGCGGCTATGAAGCCTTCCCCGATGTCGCGCGGCTCGCCGACGGCCGGCTCATGTGCGTGTTTTACGACGGCTGGAAGCATGTATCTCTGCCCGACGACGCGCATCCGAACGGCGGACGCATCAGCGCCGTATTTTCCACGGATGAAGGCCGCACGTGGTCGGCGCCGCAGGTCGTGTACGACGGCCCGAACGACGATCGCGACCCCTCTGTCGTGCAACTCAGCGACGGGCGCGTCTTCGTCAATTACTTCTCGCTGAAATCGAACGGCGAAGGCGGCTACACCGGCCTCGGTACGTGGTTGATTGGTTCGCACGATGTTGTCACGTGGAGCGAACCGCGTATGCTCGTGGAGAACTACTACTGCAGCTCCCCCATCCGTGAACTGCGCGACGGCACGTTCGTCCTCGGCCTCTACCGCGAAACGGGCGACAACGCGAACGGCGCGGTGATTCGCTCGACCGACAAAGGCGCGACCTGGTCCACGCCGATCGACATCGACAACGGCGGCTTGCGGCTCGATGCCGAAACCGACGTGATCATGCTGACCGATAACCGCCTCTACGCCGCGCAGCGCACCGAGAAAGAATCGATGCGCTTCGCGACCTCCAGCGACAGCGGCCTGACGTGGACCGTCTCCACGCCGATCGGTTTCCCCGGCCACAGCCCCTATCTGCATCGCGGGCCGGACGGCACGATCTACCTCGCGCACCGCGTTCCGCAGACGAGCCTGCATTTTTCGCGCGACGACGCCGCCACCTGGAGCGGCAATATCATGGTGGACGACTTCATCGGCGCGTACCCCAGCATGGTGACGCTCACCGACGGCAGCATCCTCATCGTCTACTACGAAGAAGGCGCCGGCTCGAACATCCGCGCGCGCAAATTCAAAATGGGCGACGCCGGCCTCGAATGGCTTGCGTGGTAAACGATTCGGACAGGATTTACAAGATTTTTTGTATTGCTTTATCTTGTTAATCTTGTAAATCCTGTCCAATATAATGCGTTTTGTCTGGAGCCTTCACGCTATGAAATTCATTTCGCTCGTTACCATTCTCTTTTGCGCGGCCGCTGTCGCCGAACCCGTAAACCTCTTCGTGTCTCCGCGCGGCAACGACTCGTGGTCGGGGACGCTGGCGGAACCGAATTCGGACAACGCCGACGGTCCACTCGCTACACTCGCGGGTGCGCGCGACAAACTGCGCTCGCTCAAGCAACAAGGCCCGCTCGCCGAAGGCGCGGTTGTGTCGATTGCGGAAGGCGTCTATCGGATTGACGCCCCCATCGAATTCACACCGGACGATTCCGGCACTGCAACGGCGCCGATCATCTATCGCGCAACACCCAGCACGGCGATCATATCCGGCGGCCGCGCGCTCACCGGATGGAAACGCGCCGGCGATCTTTGGGTCTGCTCGCTCGCCGATTATCCCGGCTGGAACCCGGAATCGCTCTATGTGAACGGCGAGCGCCGCCAGCGCGCGCGCACGCCGAACGCGGCGAGGCCGTGGGGCGACGAGGCTGTCGACGCCGACACTTTCTTTATGCAGTCGCCCTTCGAAGAAACGAATGCGAATGGCGAAAAGGCGCGCAGCGGCACAAAGTTCATCTACCGCGAAGGCGATCTGCAGGCCTGGCCCGATCTCGACCAAGCCATCTTCACGATTTACCATTCGTGGGAAACGTCGCTGATGCGCGTGAAGCAGCTCGACACCGCGAACCGCGTGGTCGAGTTCACCGGCGGCGCGGTGTGGGCCTATGGTCAGTGGCAGCCGGATCAACGCTACTACGTCGAAAACATCCGCGCGGCGCTCGATCAACCCGGCGAGTGGTACCTCAACGAAAAGGAACGCACGCTCCACTACTGGCCGATGCCCGGCGAATCACCGGACAAGACCCCTGTGGTCGCGCCAGTCGCGAAGCAAATCCTCGTGCTCAAAGGCGATGCGGCCTCCGAAAAATACGTGGAGCATCTCCGTTTCGAAGGCCTTTCCTTCGAGCACACCGACTACACGATCGAGCCCGTGGGTCACAGCGACGCGCAGGCGGCCTACTCGGTTAATGCCGCCGTCGAAGCAACCGGCGCGCGGTATTGCGTGTTCGAGCGATGCACGGTGCAGCACGTCGCGAATTACGGCGTGTGGTTTCGCTTCGGCGCGCAGCACAACACACTGCGCCAGTGTGAACTGTACGACCTCGGCGCCGGCGGCGTGCGCCTTGGCGAAGGCGGCGACCCTGCGAGTCCCGCACAGGCTGCGGGCCACAACACGGTCGACAACTGCTTTATCCACGACGGAGGACGCATTTTCCGCGGCGCGGTTGGCGTGTGGATAGGGCGCAGCTCGTACAACCAGGTGACGCAGAACGAAATCTGCGACTTCCGCTACACCGGCGTCTCCGTCGGCTGGAGTTGGGGCTACGACCCCAGCTCCGCGAACCACAACCGCATCGAGAACAACCACATCCACCACATCGGCCGTGGACAACTGAACGACATGGGCGGCATCTACACGCTCGGCATCTCGCCCGGCACGACGCTGCGCGGCAACGTGATCCACGACGTGTGGAGCCACCCGCGCCTGTACGGCGGCTGGGGACTGTACACCGACGAAGGATCGAGCCACATCATTCTCGAGAACAACCTCGTCTACAACGTGCGCACGGGTACCTTCCACCAGCATTACGGCCAGGACAACTGGATCAAAAACAATATCCTCGCGTTCTCCGCCGAGCCGCAAATCGTTCGCTCGCGCGAGGAAGATCACAACTCGTTCATGTTCGAGCGCAACATCGTGATCTTCGACAACGGCAACCTTCTTGGCAGCACGTGGAAAAATGGAAACTGGCTCAGCGACTACAACCTCTTCTGGGACACCAGCGGCAAGCCTATCGAGTTTTCCAAACGCAGCCCCGATCAATGGCACGCCGAGGGCCACGACACGCACAGCCTCATCGCCGATCCGAAATTCGCCGATCCGGGCAAGCGTGATTTCCGCCTCGCGCCGGACTCCCCCGCGCTCGCGCTCGGCTTCCAGCCCTTCGACTACACCAAAGCCGGCCTCTACGGCGACGAGGCGTGGGTAAACAAGGCGCGACAGGCCCGCTAGCGCATGGCGCTGCCCTTCGCCCATCGGCTTCCGAAGACCGAGCGCGGCCGCGATCTCGCCCTGCTCGGCGCGATGGCGCTGCTCGGCGCACTGAAGCTCTGGCTGGTCGCGTGGCACCAGATCGCGGCCGAAGGCGCGGCGCGTTACGACGACCTGCTCTTCGTCGAACTCGCGGATCATCTACGCCACGGCGAATGGCTCGGCGCGTACGACGAGCGTACGCTGGTCAAAGGTGCGGTGTATCCGCTCTGGCTCGCGGCTGTCTCTCTGTCCTCGCTGCCGTTGTTGCCGGCGCAACAAGCCCTGCGCGCGATCTCGGCGTTCGTACTCGTGGTCGCGCTGCGCCCCCTAATCCCGCACCGCGGCGCGCGCCTCGCGCTCTTCGCGTTGATTCTTTTCGATCCGGCCACCTTCGATCGCAGCAGCATGCGCGTCGTTCGTGAAGGGATCTATCCTTCGTTAACCACCTTTATTTTGGCCGGACTCGCCGCGTTCATTGGGCGTCCGCGCCCGACGCTCTCCCGCGTTGTCGTGACCAGCGGCGCGCTCGGCATCGCGCTGGCGCTGTTCTGGCTCACGCGCGAGGAGGGCGTCTGGCTGCTGCCCGCGGTCGCCCTCGCGCTGGGATACGTTGTGCTGCGCGCGCTCCGCGATCGGGGCCTACCACAACGGTTCGTATACACGGGAATTATCGTCGCCCTCCCCGCGCTTATCGTACTGCTCGCCATCAGCGGGATCGCCGCACTGAACAAGCACTACTACGGCCTCGCGTGCGTGAACGAACTGAAGTCGCCGTTCTTTACGAAGGCCTACGGCGCGCTCACGCGCGTCACCGTGCCGCCGCGCCACATCACACCGGTCACCGCGCTCGCGCGCGAGAAAATCTACGCGGTGAGTCCCGCCTTCGCGGAACTAAAGCCCTATCTCGATCCGCCCAAGGAAATAGACTCCGAGCGCACTTCCGGCCCGTATGAATACTTCGGCGGCATGTTCGTATGGCGGTTTCGCGACGCGGTTGCGATGCTGGGCCATGCGAATTCGCTGTCCGACGCGCAGAGTTATTACCTGAAACTGGCGAACGAGGTAAACACCGCCTGCGACAGCGGCCGGCTCGAGTGCGGTCCCCGGCATGACTCGATCAGTCCGCGTTGGGAAAATCGATACGCCGCGCCGCTCGTGAGCACCATCGGCGAATGCCTGCATATCCTGCTTTCGCTCAATTGGGTGAAGGTCGATCAGCGCGCGAGCATCGGCCCCGAGGAATTCTTTCCGCAGTACGCGGATGTCGCGAATATGTCTGTGGCCCCCATCGCGCCGGACCATCCGGCCGCAATCATTCGCCCCGAAATCCTGCGCGCGATTCGCGGGATTTATTCGGCAGCGTTGTATCCACTCTCAATCCTCGCGCTCGCGGGGCTGATATCCGGTGCAATAGCCGGCGTGCGGCGCCGCCAAATCTCGCCTTTACTCGTGATGACTGTGGTCGCCTTCGGCGCGATCATGACGCGCACGGTGCTGCTGTCGTACATCAACGTCTCGTCGTTTCCCGCGATCTATGGCATCTACTCGCACCCGACCTATCCGGTGCTCTATGCCTTCATCGCACTCGGACTGGCGCTCGGCGCGCGAACGCTCAGCGCCCGACGAGCTCGTGCACCGCGCCAATAATCGTCTCCTCGATCGTCGGTGCCCACGGTCCGTATAGGCCGTAATAAATATTCGACGCGTTGGACTCGTAGCCGCCCTCCTGCAGAACACGTAGCGACGGGATGTAGGCCGGCACATCGTTGGCATATCCAATCACAAACACGCGACCCGCCCCGATCTCATTCTTCAGCCGCAGCGCGTAATCCACCACCACTTCCCCGCCCAGCGCAATCAGATCCAATCCCTGGCCAAACTGCCACACTTGCACCGGATACGGTTTTGTCGCCTTCAGTCCGCCGTTGGCGTCCCACTCGGCCAGCAACCGCTTCGCACGCCGTTGGACGAACACATCCGGATCCTGTAACTGGGCTTCCAGAGCCTCGCGCGTCGGCGGCGCCGACAACTCCAGATCGATCTCGCGAAACGTCGCGCGCACGGTCCCCGACAACGGACGTATGCGCGTCCTCAGCGCCGCCGTCACCGCATCGCCCAGTTCATTTCCATGCTGGATCGCCTGCTCCAGCTCCCCGCGCGGATTTGGATTTGCATCCGCCCCGCACCCTGACACGAACAGCGCAGTTATTCCGGGCGTCTGCTCCTGAATCCTCGCCTGCGCAAACCCTGCATAGTCTCCGCTGATCTGCTGAAACGCCAGTGTCGTGTTGTGGCAGGCATAGCCGAAGAGCACCGCCTTCGGTGATCCGTCCGCGCGCCGCGCGACAATTATAGGCACGCTGTGATCCACCGGTCCGGTGGGATTCATGCCCAGCACAATGCCGTCCGGCGTTTGCTGCCGGCGGTTCACTGCGAATTTTGCCTCCGTCGTCGTGAAATCCAACGTCGCCGTTTCCATATCGCTCACCGCCGCATTCACAGCAGCCGCGAATTTCCCCGGCAGCGCCGCCGTGTAGTCGCTAATCAACTTCAATTGCGTCGCGTCCAAGTCGAACATTGCATCGAGATTGCCATTCAGCACCGGGCCGCAGTGCGTGTGCGACGCGGTAATCATCACGCGCTCGCGCGGGATGCCGTGCTTGTCGAGCACCAGCTTCGCGGCTGTATCGGAAATCGCCTTGGTCAGCCCGATCAAGTCCGACGTGATAATCGCCGAGCGCGCGCCGGATTCGTCCTCGATCACGAGGGCCTTGGCGTACAGGTCCTGCACCTTGCCGGCGGACGGTTCCTTGCGGTGGCCGTAGCCCGACATCCACATGTCGTGTTCGGGCGTGATCACCACGCTTCCCGCGCCGACCTTCATGTCTGCAGCCGCCATCCCCGTGGCCAGCACTAAAACGACGAGCACCCCTCGCATGATCACGCCAACCATTCGTCACTCCTCCTGCGCGTCTGCAGCCTACACGCGACGCCCGCGTAAACAAAAGCCGCGCTCAGCGCACGTACTAGAAAACCCGTTGACATTCCGTGTTACCTGCCCTAGTCTGGCTTCAGCACGACCGACTCCGGAGGGATCGACCGATGACCCCCACACTTCGCCGCGCGTTTCTCTTGATTGCCGTCTTCTGGGCGTGCTGGATGCCCCCCGCCGCGCCGGATCCGGTGACCATCGAGGTGGGCTGGCTCGCGGCGCCGTCGATGTCGGTGGAGTGGATCGAGCGCGAAACCCTCGCGTTTCAAACGGCGCATCCTGACATTATTGTCCGCTTGCGCGATGTCGACACCCCCTCGCGCGAGCGCTTTCAAAAACACGAAGATGTGTTCGGCGATCGCATTGAGGATGTGCTCGGCGCGAACGTGACGGGCATCGACAGCCAGTTCGGCTACCTCGCGCCGTACCTCGCCGAGCATAAGCTGATAAAGCCGATCGAGTCGTTCGACAAGGCGGACGACGGTTTTGCACTCAGCGACTTCTCGCCCGCGCTGCTGGATCAGGTGCGACACAATGGGCGCACGTGGGCGGTTCCCTGGCTCAGCCGCGATTTCATCCTGGTAATGGATTGGGAACTCTTCCAGCGGGCCGGCATCTACAACCCGCCGCGGACCTGGCAGGAATTCATCGACTACGCATCGCTCCTCACGCGCGACACCGACGGCGATGGCGATATCGACCAGTACGGCGTCGCGTATCGCACCACCGACGACGCGCTGCCGATGATGTTTATGTCGCTCATACTCCAGCAACCGGGCGCCTTCATGCGCAACGGACGCTTTGACGCCGACCCGAAAATCATCGAACAGAGCGTACAGTTTATGCACAACCTCGGCTACACGTGGCAGGTCTCGCGTGACGATGATCGCACTCTCGAAGAACGGATGCAGGATACGAGCATCCGCTGCGCGATGCACCTGGAGACAACCCAGAGTATTGGCGACGCCATCAATCGGCCGGGCCTGCGCCTTGCACCGATGCCGAGCATCGATGGCCGCCCACGCACCATCAGTGCATATCACTTGTACCTCGCCGTCCGGAATAGCACGCCCAAAGAAGAAGCCGCGTCGTGGGAATTCATCAAGTGGATTTCGCGGGCTGACGTATCGCTGCCGGAGGTCATTGCGGGCTTTCCGATCCGCCTCGATTTCAGCCGCCGCGACGATTTTCGCGCGCGCATGGTCGGCAAAATCCAGAACCCGGAGGTACTGTTCACAGCCTCTGAATACGGCGTGCTGGCGCTGGATCGCGTCGTGGATCTCGCGCCTGCGATAGAGCGCTTCTGGCAGATCATGGTGCCCGCGTTCAGCGATCCCGAATCGACTGGCCTGGCCCTCGAGCGCGCGCAGACCACTGCCAATTCCTATCTTGGCACGTGGTATCCGCGCTAGGGCGTAGGTGGACTTCCCGATTGCGCGGGTGCAATAGTGTTCGCCTGATCGGAGGAATTTCGCGAATGAAACCCGTTGCTGCCCTTTTCGTGTTCGTGGCCACGCTTGGCCTGTCGCAACTGTCGCTCGCCCAGCCCATGACCGCGCCCCTGGTCGATCCCGTCACCGTGGCCGACGCCAATCGCATTGAGAATATGAAAGGCAAAACCGTGATGGTGTTTACGCCGCACCCCGACGACGACACCTTTTCCAGCGGCGGCACCATGGCGCGCCTCGCAGCCAACGGCAACAAGGTCGTGGTGGTGATTTACACCAATGACAACCGCGGCTCGCGCGACCCCGAAATGACGCGCGAACGCCTCGCCGAAATCCGTCGTGTCGAAGAGGAGAATGCCTGCGCGCTCCTCGGCATCCCCAAGGAAAACATCGAGTGGCTCGGCTACGAAGACGGCGATCTCGAATATGCCGATCCGCGCGTGCTCCGCGGCGAAATCGCGCGCCTGATCAAGATTCACAAACCCGCCGCGGTTTTCAGCCCTGATCCGGGCACGACTTGGGTGCAGTGGCACAAGACTGACCACCGCATGGCCGCCAACATCACGCAGGACGCGTTCATCGCCGCCGAGTGGCCGCTGTACTATCCGCAGCACAAGCTCGACGAAGGTCTCGAACCCTACTCCGTGCCGGTGGCGTACTTCTACTACAGCCAGCAGCCCAACTACGAAGCCGATATCACCGATCACTTCGACAAAAAAATCGAGGCAAGTGCAGCACACGTCAGCCAGTTTGGCGCGGCGATCGACAAATACGATCCCGTCATGCCCAACGCGGTGAAGACTCAGATCAAATTGGGCTTCACGGGCTACAACAAATCCGGCGATCGCTTCGTTGAGCGTTTTCGCCGCGCAGAAGCCCCCTAATTCCTGCCCAGCAATTACATCCAAAGCTCATGTGCTAATCGCTCCGGCTCTGTAAACAAAACAGGACACGATCGCTAGAACTTATCGTTTTTCTTATTTACTTCGAATCGAATCGCACACTCGTGTAAGAAATATTTGACCCTGTCGAAATAGTAATAACCCTATATCTGTTGCTTCCGCAGCAAAATTATCTCTTGACGAATTTGGGCACGAAGAGTATGTTAATTATTGACATTCTCGGGGTCTTTTGGACGTTACCCAAGGTTGGTTTTCATGTTGTATTTACCCGTTCGCAACGGTTCTGTTTCGAATACGCACCCACTCCTCAGTGTCGTCATCGTGATCCGCGATCGCGCCGACGAACTCGATGCGTGTCTGGATAGTCTCGAAGCCCAAATCAACCCGCCGCCGTTTGAGGTGGTGATCGTCGATGACGGCTCTACCGTACCCATCAACGTCACCTGGAAAAAATCATCGCCGGGCGAAATCCGCATCGTGCGCCAGTCGCCGCGCGGCATTGCGGCGGCGCGCAACCATGGCGTTGAAGTCTCCCGCGGCCGCTGGATCATGTTCACCGACAGCGACTGCGAGGTTTGTCCGCAGACCCTGCGCGCGGTGGCCGCGGGGCTGGCCAACATCCCCGGCCACATCGCCTACCAGTTGAAACTGGTTGGCGGGCAGTCGAATTTTGTCGAGCGCATGGAAGAGGTGCGTCTCGTGGCGACGCAGCGCGCGACCAGCAAGCCGGACGGTCACATTCACTATCTCGCGACCGGTGGATTCGTGATCCACGGAGATTACGCGCGCTTCTCGCAGCCGCTGTTTGAACTGCACAACATCCGCAGCGAAGACAGCGCCCTGCTGGCGCAGCTCACGCGTGAAGACAACATCCCCGTGCTGATCAGCGACGCCGTTGTGCGGCACAAGCCGCGGCAGACCACGCTTCAGTATGCGCGCAAGCACTTCCTGATGGGTTATCGCAGCATCGCTGCGCGCCGCGCGCTACAGAAAACGGGCCACACTTTCATCACCGGCCGTTCGCGCTACAGCATGGTGGGCACGATGGTTCAGCATGCGCGCGCCGAGCACATTTCGCTGCTCGCGGTTGTTGGTCTGCTCAGTTGCCACATGCTCAATCGCATGGGCCGCATCGCGGGTCGCTTGGCGCACAAGGAAACCGGCGGAGCAATCGCCGCGCTGCCCGCGCCGCACGCGGAATCGCCCATGGCGCAGCCGTCGACGGCGAAAAGTTCGATTCGCTAAGGCCGTTGTCCTGACTTAGACGCCCGCAGCGCCCTTGCGGGCCGTGCCGTGTTCGCGGCGAATCAGCGCAACCAGGCAGGACGAAATCACGAGCAACACCAGGCAACCGATATACACCGGCTGCGATCCTCCGGCTTTTTCAAACACCTGCGCCGCCAACACCGGGCCGAACGCATTACCCACCATGAAGAACATGTTGCTCACGCCGTAGATGGCGCCGAAATGCGCCTCGCCGAAACAGTAGACCAGCGTGACCGGAAACAGCGCGTTGCGCCCGCCGCCCGGAAACCCTGCCAGGAGGGCGAAGGCGAAGGCCAGCGCGGCGATGCCGGCATGGCTGCCGTACATCAACACGGGCATCGCAATCGTGGGAAACAAATAACAAGACACCAGCACGCCGCGCAGCGGGAGCCGATCGCCGAGCGCGCCGAACACCAGCGTGCCGGCTGCCAGCGCGAGGTTTAGCGACGCAAATGCGTTTGTCGCCATTGCATTGTCGGCAAAGTCTTCGGTTAGGTAAAAAATCATGTGCACGTTGAACACGGCGAACACGAGGCCGGTCAGCATGTCCCCCACGCTTAGCCCCCAGAAACTCCGCGTGCGTAATGCTGCACCCAGTGTGAGTCCCGCGCTGTGATCGTCACTGTGGATCGTCGCCAGATACGCACGTTCTTCCTCGGCGCCCGGATTGCGAATAAACGCGACGATCGGCACGAGCGCCAGCAGCGTCACGCCGCCGAAAATCCGGTATACCTCGCGCCAGGAGTGCGATCCCAATAAATTGGTGGTGATCACGGGGAATGCGGCGCCCGCCACGAAAATGGACAGCATCGCCACGCCGGTCGCGACGCCCCGCTGCTTTACGAACCACCGCGCGACCACGGCCGCGACGGGGATATAGGTGCACGACACGCCCGCGAGCGCGGAGAGCACCATGATGCCGTAGAGATGCCACAGCTCGGTCACGCTTCCGGTGAGAAACGTCATCACGGCGGCAAGCAGGGTGCCGAACAGCATCATCGTGCGCGCGCCTAACCGATCGATCAGCTTGCCGCAGAATGGACTGAAGAACGCCGCCGAGAGTCCCCACACGGTCACGGCGGTGGACACCTGCGTGAGCGACCATCCCATGTCCTCGATGATCGTCCCCAGCGTCGCCGGGATGACGAACAGCTCAATGCCCGACGTGATCGCCAGCGCGATAAAGCAGCCGAACACCAACACCCACCCGCGCTTGCCGTCCATCCCGGTCACTCCCGCCCGCCTGATGCCTTCGCCCAACCGCCGAAACCGCTGGAGCATACAAGGACGGCGTTGATTCTTCTATCGGGCGCGCGCGGACGGGTGTGATATGGCGCAAAAGGCGGAAATACGCCCCCCTCGCGTAATCAGTGCCCTAGTCGCACCACCCTGCCGCTCTGGCTGCGCCTCCCGATCTCCTCTATCTCTATATGCGTCTGTTGCCGTCCAAATCCCAGGTGCGGAACAAGGGGTCCTGCCGGACGGTTGAGGGCGCCTGCGGCGCAATACGTTTCGGGTGCGAGACTAGGGTTCCACTCAAGCGGCGGGACGCCGCTTCCACATTAGGACCAGTCGCGAAACAAGGGTGTCGTGCGAAACAAGGTGCTCTGCACGGTTAATTTTGGAGCAAACTGGAACATCGGCTTGGCCGCCGACTGCGAGCGTTGCCCATCGGCCGACCCACGACACGAAAGACGACTTGGAAATAGGTGGCTGTCCCCTATTTCCCGGAATGGTAGGTATAGCCGTACGTCGCCTGAATGGTGTGACGGAATTGTGCCGCACGGTGAAATGGGTGGCTGTCCCCATTTGTCCCCCAATTGTGCCCCCATTCTACGTCTTGTCTGCTAGTAGTTGGATTGCTTCACTACAATCAATTGTTTGGGAAATGTCGAGCGCCGTCGAACCTTCTGTAGTCCGAGCATCTCTTGAGGCACCTCTAGAGAGCAGCAGTTCGATCATCTTCTTGCTGTTTCTGACTATCACCGCATGATGAAGGGGCGTTTCGTTGAAATGTCCAGGAGCATTTGGATCGGCTCCAGCGTCAAGAAGGACTCTTGCGGCATCAAGATCACCCCAACTGACTGCTAGATGAAGCGGGGTGTTGCCAAAGAGACCGCGGGCATTTACGTTGTCAACGGCGACCTCCGAAAAGTTTGGGTGACTAGCGATTTCCTTAAGCACAGCCGCCAGTTGCGAATCGTCACGGATGCTCACGGTCATAGGCCTTTCTTCTCACAGTCATCGACTTTCTTGCGATATTTCTCTATTTCATTTTCTATACCCGCCAGATCATGATTCCATGGATCAGGCACGTCCTTGAACCACTTCTCACCGAACCGCTTCATTGCTTCTTTACAGCGTATGCGATTATCAAGTCTCCATCGATTAAAGGCACATGGGTTCAACCCCACGGGGGTTTTCTCGTCACAAATGTCCTTGTACTCTTTTTTATTTGCCCAATACCCAGCGAGTTTGGCGTTTTCCTCTTGAACACTAGCCCATTCATCCCATATCTGTTTCGCTCGACGCGCATCTTCCATAATCAAGTGTAAATCTACAGCAATACCCAGAATCGCAAGTCCGCCTAGACCCAAAGCACCTGCACCTCCTCCCGCGATGCTCGTAGATACCGCTGGAGCCGATTGTAAAAAAAGTCCCTTGGGGTCGACATATCGAGTTGGCATCCCACCAACGTAGTTATAGAGATTAGATTGGCTTTCCACAGGATCCCTGCTAGTCCAAGCGCCGATGCTCGCATTCATGTATCTATAGGAGCCAAAATTTTGGCCCGTGACTCGATCAAGGTCAAGCCCGGCAAATAAATGCGTTACATCAGCTGGCCCCGCAAAATTAAAAGCTGAACCGTAGGGCGTGGACTCCCAGCTTCCGGTTTGCGTGATACTACCGTTCCACATGCCGCGCGTGGAGCCGAGGTGGTCGGTGGTCAGGTAGTGGTAGTCGGCGCTGCTGCTGAGATTGTTGCCGACGACTTCGGCCAATCCCGGCACAAAGGCTTTCCGCGCCAACCCTACAGCCTCTTCGCCGATGACGTTAAAGCCCACATCCCACGTGTAGTAATTCGCGAGCGAGCCATTCTCCAGCCGCCAACCGCGTTTCATGTCGCCGGTGTACGCATAGGTCACGTCCACTTCGTTCGTGTCGCTGGAGTTGATGCCCGCGAGCAGGTTCGCGTTCGTCCATGAGTACGTCCGCGTGACGCCGTTCTTGGCTTCCGTGCTCGTGCGGCCCCACGCGTCGAAGGTGTAACTCGCCGCGCCGTTGTAGTCCGTGACCTGATTCACCTCGTTGTTGTCGCGATAGGTCAAGGTCGTCGAACGGTTCAGTCCGGAATCGTCCGCGAAAATCATGATGTCGTCGAGGCTGGCGACCGTGTTCGCACTCACTGCGAGTTGCAGCCGATTGCCGTTGTAGGTCGGCATTGACGACTGATTGAACACCAGCGTTTCCGCGCCGCCACTCGCCGGCGAGCGCCACACCTTCACCGTGCCGCCGTCGGCCTCGATGCGCACCTTGTACTTCGTGCCGGTCGCCGTCGTCACGCCGGTGTTGTCCACGGGCGTGGACCAAGCGGAGCCGTTGTAATAATAGAGCCGCGCCCGGTCCGGCTGGAACCGCACCAGCAACCGCTCACCGGAGGTCGTGTTGTACCGGAAATGCGCGTCCACGAGCGGGGTGCCCGAAGAGTACGAGTCGATCGAATACGTATATCGGAACTCGATGTTGTCGTCGTTCACCGTGCGGTAGAGCGAGACCGTTGAGCCAGACGACGTATTCTGCGCGGCCTTGCTCGCACCCACCACGGTCCATGTGCCCACGGAACTCAAGCCGTCATCCGTCACCGAGCCATCCGCGAAATCATCCCCCCACGGCTCGGTCTTCGTATCCATATTGTCCCCGGCGTCGTAGGTGTAGCCGTACGTCGCCTGAATCGTGTTGCTCGCACTGTGGCGTACGAGGGAAATGGGTGGCTGTTCCCATTTGTCTATTATTTTTCCTAGATTGCTTATTCATCATTCTTGTAGGTTTCACGAAAAGAGTCCATCAGCCTTCGCGTTTTTTCACTTCGTTGCTGAATGTAGCGTTGAAAATTCGGTGAACTATCTAACGATGCTTTTAACCTTTCATTTGGTCTCAGCCTAAGATTGTCCGTTTCAGTAGAAAGAAAGGCTCGTATATGAGGAAGTTGTAGTTTTAAAAAACTCCCGAGGGTCGCTTCTGCATCCAAAATCCGTAGTTCGGGAGGCGGAAAACCCCAAGCCCTTATCACTTGGTCTTTTAAAGTTGTTTCGAGTTCCGAATCAGTCATTTCCTTGAGTTTTCCAAAATTAGCCATAATTATCCCAGCGATACCAACCTCAATCTCCCAAATTGTAGGCCAGTAATTATCATCAGGCTCGTAACCGTATGTAAATGGAAAGAACAAAATTTCGCCCCCCACTGTTAGGCTCTAAGTGGGGAAACTAGGGACAGCCACCTATTTGAACTCAGGTATCCGTGGCAGCAGTGTATTTTAAACAAAGCAGTGTCGATGATATGCTTACTCCCATGCCTAGACAAGCGCGCGTAGTCATTCCGGGTGTTGCTCACCATGTTACTCAGCGCGGAAACAATCGGCAAGACGTGTTCTTTGTCAATGACGATCGTGTCGCGTATTTGGACGTATTGCGAACACAATGCGGCAAGCACGGGGTGCGGGTGCTTGGCTACTGCCTGATGACCAACCATGTCCACCTCATCGCCGTGCCGGCGCGGGAAGACTCGTTGCATCTCGCGATCGGTCGAGCACACTTCATCTTCACGCAGCGCATCAACCATTTGCATGGCCGCACGGGGCATTTGTGGCAGGGTCGCTTCCATTCCTGCGCGATGGACGATGCGCACACGATCGCGGCGCTTCGGTATGTCGAGCGCAATCCCGTCCGCGCGCGGATGACGCGGGCGCCGTGGGTCTACCATTGGTCGAGTGCCGCGGCACATACGGGGCAGCAGGACAACGCCGGGCTTCTGGATTTGGCGTGGTGGCGGGAAACGTGTGCAGATCTGAACTGGAAGGAAGTGTTGACGCAGCCCGACGACAAGCTCATCCGGGCGGCACTGCGAGGACACACGCATACCGGACGGCCTCTGGGGAGCGACTCGTTTCTGAGCAAACTCGAACATCGGCTTGGCCGTCGGCTACGCGCGATGCCCGTCGGACGGCCTGTGAGACGCAAGAAGATCACGAAATAGGTGGCTGTCCCTATTTAAGGACCGTCCGTCGCAACGCTGTAGTCGGCAAGCGGCGAGACGCCGCTTCCACATTAAGACCCTTATACCGGCGCTTCGAGTTCGGAGATTTTCTTGGAGGGGAGTTTGAGGGAGACGAGGAGCGCGGTGAGGACGAAGGCGGCGCCGTAGCCGAGGGCGGTGCGGCCGGCGTCGACGGTGGCGGCGTTGCTGAGGGCGTGCAGTTCGTCTTTGATGGGTTCGGACAGTGGCGATTTCGTGATGTTGTCTCCCCCATCGCCGAATTCGAAGGCGGCGGCGCGTTTTTCGACGGCGTGCGCGATTGGGGGTTTGAGGCCGTCGGGGATCACGGTGCTGGCCTCGACGCCGTGCACGAGGTTGCCCGCGAGCGCGGAGAGCATGATGGCGCCGAGCATCGCGGAGCCGAGCGCGGAGCCGGTGAGGCGCATGGTGGCGTTCACGCCGGAGGCTTCGCCGGTGTCGTCGGCGCTGACGGAAGAGAGCGCGAGGTTGCTGGTCTGCGCGATCATGAGGCCCATGCCGAAGCCGAAGAGTGCCATGCCGGGGGCGAGGTCCCACGGGGAGGCGCCGAGGTGCAGGCTTTGGCGCATGACGAGGAAGCCGGCGGCGTCGAGCAGGATGCCGACCTGGATGATGCGCTTGGGTTTGATGTGGCGGCTGAGCATGGCGGAGAGCGGCGCGGCGACGAGGATGGCGGCGGTGAGCGGGACGAGCGCCATGCCGGTTTGCAGGGGGTCGAGCTTTAGCACGGCTTGCAGGTAGACGGGCACGGAGAAGCTGAGCCCCGCCTGCCCGAGCGCTACGATGGCGGAGATGGAGGTGCCCGTGACGAAGAGCGTGTTGCGGAAGAGTGACATGGAGATCAGGGGCACGCGGCCGGTGGATTTCATGTGCTGCTCCCACGCGGCGAATGCGCAGAGCACGATGATCCCGGCGGCGATGAAGAACGGCGTGGCGGAGTAGCCGCCGAATTCGAACTCCCGGCCGAAAAACGCGAAGGGCTGTTTCTCGTGCCACCAGCCGTAGGTGGAGGCTTCGATGAAACCGAACACGAGGCAGAACAGGCCGAGCGCGGAGAGGAACACGCCGACGTAGTCCAGCGTGCGGCGGTCGCGGCGCACGGCGGTCTCCGCGATGAGGCGCGAGCCGATCACGAGCAGAATCACGACGAAGACGTTGATGCGGAAGGCCCAGCGCCAACTGTAGTGCGTGGTGAGCCAGCCGCCGACAAGTGGGCCGAGCGCGGCGGCGGCGGCCGCAATCGCGCCCCAGACGCCGAAGGCCAGACGCCGATCGTGGCCGTGGTAACTCGTGCGCAGGAGCGTGGCGGTGGCGGGCAGCATGAGGGCGGCGCCGGCGCCGGCGATGATCGCTTCGCCGAAAATCATGACGCCGACGGAGGTGCTCATCGAGGTGACGAAGGAGCCGGTGGCAAAAATGACGGAGCCGATCACGAAAATCCGGCGGCGGCCGAAGATGTCGCCGAGGCGTCCGCCGGTGATGGTGAACGAGGCGAGCATCAGCGAATACGCGGTGACGACCCACTGGAAACTCTGGAGCGTGGTGCCGAGGTCGGTGATGATGGCGCGCATGGTGACGTTGAGGATGGTCGTGTCGAGCAGCATGATCACGAGCGCGAGGCTCATGACGAAGAGCGGAATCCATTTGCGGACGAAGCTGACCGGCGCATCGGGCGCGGCGTCGGAGTCCACTTCGGACACTAAAGACGGTTCAAGGTCCATTCAACGAGCATAGCTCCAGCGAGTAAGCTGCGAATCGTACTGGATTGGGTGGCGAAGAAGGAAACGGGCGGATTTGCTAGAGTCTTCTGATGGATGTCGTCCTCCAATTCGCCGAAACTGACCAGTTGTTCGACCGATACCGCGAGCGGATTGGCGCGCGGCATGATGCGTATCGAAACCACGTTTACCGCATGCTGAATTTCGCGTTATTTCTGAACGGCGAAGGCCGTGTCGATCTTGACGCGCTGAACGTGGCCGGATTCTTTCACGATCTGGATTTCGTGCTCAGCGGGAACGGTGCGTACTTGGAGCCGTCGGCCGCGGCGGCGTGCGCGTATCTCGACGAAACCGGCCGGCCGGGGTTGAAGCCGCTCGTGACCGAACTCATCGTGTGGCACCACAAACTCACGCCGTATCGAGGTGAGCACGGGGCAATCGTCGAGCACTTCCGGCGCGCGGACCTTGTCGATCTCTCGCTTGGAATAATGCGTTCCGGCGTCAGCGGCGCGTTCATTAAAACGGTAAGGCGCACATTCCCGAACGCGGGTTTCCACACACTACTGGCCAAGAACCTCACGGCCTATGCGCTGCGGCATCCGCTTAGCCCATTCCCCATGATGCGCGCGTAATCAGGCGTATACTTGAGTCTCGCGGCTGCGACCGCCGCGGGAGGTGCGTATATGCGTCGACGCCACGTGCTACTTGTTGGGTTCGTATTGCTGTTCGCCACCGCGACGTGGGCACAAGACGACGGTGGTTTTCTGCAGCGCCTCGGGCTTAAAAAATCTTCGACCGCGCTGCCCGAAACCAAAATCGCCGATGGATTGAAAGAGGCGCTCACGGTCGGCATCGATCGCACGATCGTGCTGGTCGGGAAAGACGACGGCTATTTCACCAACAAGAACATCAAGATCCCGCTACCCAAAACCGTGGAGCGCGTCGCAGGTCCACTACGCGCGGCGGGGTATGGTCCGCAGATGGACGAGTTCGTGTTGAGCATGAATCGCGCGGCGGAGCAAGCGGCGCCGCTTGCGAAGGATATTTTCGTGAAGGCGATCACGGAAATGACGATTGACGACGCGCGCGGCATTCTCAAAGGCAGCGACACCGCCGCCACGGACTACCTCAACGAGCACACGCGCGAACGCCTCACCGAGGCCTTCTTGCCGCACGTGCGGCAGACGATGGCGCAGTATCAGGTGATGGAAAAATACAACGCGTTCGCAAAGCAGGCGTCGGGATTGCCTTTTGTCAGCGGACTGGCCGACGGCAATGTCGAGAAGTACACCGTCGGCAAGGCGCTCGACGGTCTCTTTTACATGGTGGGCCAGGAAGAAAAACGAATCCGGCAAGACCCGGCGGCCCGCGCGACGGACTTGCTTAAGACAGTCTTTAAGTAGAGGGGAAAAGAAACGGCGGAACAACTATTAGTGGCTAGTCACTTTTAAACAGGCCAATATAGGAAATAAGTGACTATTTTGGAGGTATGTTTATCTTCCCCTCGCCGCCCAATGGAGATCCCTTACCTTCGATCGTGATTCCGCGCCCCCGGTCCATTACCAACACGACAAAAAAACCCAACAGATATAAGCAACCCCCACCGAGAATCAACCATGCCAATAGACCTTTTATAACTGGCTGCTTTCCCAAAACGGACATCAGCGCTTCGATAATGATCACAAGTCCCAATATCCCCGCGAGAAGACCAGCACCCATTTGGGCGCTCATGCCTCCCATCTGATCATCGTCGCGCTCGTGGCGGAGAGAATTTATTTCTGCCTGCAGCCGTTCGTTGTCTGCCTGCAACTCCTCCAGCGACTTGTCCATAATATGTTGCCTCCGGATACCGAACGCCATGTGTAATAGCATATGAATTTACAAAAGCCAAGTGCTCAGATTGTGTTTACACTGGCATGTAGGCTTCGCACTCAAACAAAGTTGGTTTTCTTAGTGCGACTCGGCCAAAGCTTTTAATTCCGAAATACTGTATGGAGTTTTCCTTTGGATTGCGACGAGACGATATCTTTGAACTCACCGCTCATGGCGATTCTTCGAAGGTGTGGATTTTTGTCACCTGCAGAGTCGCCTAAAACGAAAATCGCGCAGCCGGTTTTCACCGACTGCGCGTAAAATATGATTAAAACTGGTGGGTCGTGGAGGAGTCGAACCTCCGACCTTGTGATTAAGAGTCACCTGCTCTACCGGCTGAGCTAACGACCCAGAGGAATGGAGCGGGAGACGGGATTTGAACCCGCGACCTCAACCTTGGCAAGGTTGCACTCTACCACTGAGTTACTCCCGCGCGGTAGACGAAGAGGTTAACAAACGCGCGTCCGGCAAGTCAAGCAACGGACGCGCGCGATGAATACAGAAGAGAATTTGGCGCTCAGCGCTGCGCCATTCCGGTGACTTGCTCGGCCACGTAGGGCGGGCAGCCTTCGCAGCCGCGCGTCGGGAAGCGCAGCGCGTCTTCGATGGCGTGGGGCAAGCCGGTATCGCCGAGCACATCGCTCATGCGCCGCTCCTGCACGGGGCCCAGTGCGAATTCCGTTTCGCCGAGCACGAGGCCGCAGCTAAACATCTGGCCGTCGGCGCTGACGCACGCGATATCGGCGGGCTTGGAGCAGCGCGTGAACTTGTCGCGCAGGTGCAGATCGGATTTGCGGACGTTTACGCCACGGGCTTCGAACACGCTCAGCGCGTGGCTGCAGTTGCCGTCGGCTACGAGATAGGTCTTCTGCCGATCCAGCATGGACAGGCGGTCAATGTCCTCATCGGTCAGGCAGTCGCAGGTGAGGTGCAGGCCCACGTTCAAATGGTGGGTTTCCTGGGCCCATTTGCAGAGATCCCACACGATCGGCGCCTGGTTCAACGATGAGCCGACATAAATCACGATCCACTCCGCGCCCAGCGAGGCGGACTCGTCGATAACATTGAGCCAGTCTTCGAGATTGAGGGTGCTTTCCTGGGCGGGCTGGCCGTGGCGGAGGCCTTCGTGGGTCAGATGGATCCAGATATAGCGGATGGCGGGTTTGGAACCGGAGTCGCTGTCGGCATGCTTGCGACAGCCTTCTAAGCTTTCACTGATCTTTTGGGGGAGGTCGAAGGGATGGGCTTCGGTGCTGCGCTTCTTCCAGTAGAATTTCGACTTCATAGAGGCCCCCGTTCGACGCGATCCGTCCGGTTGGTTGTGTACCGTTTTTCTACTGATTTCAAATAGGTATTCCTACGGCTTCAAGCTCCTAAACACGGTTGCCCCCTAGATCATTTCTTTATCTGCGAAAAATTTTATCAGCGTCCCTGCTGGCCTTCGGCCATGAACTGGGCGTAGGCACCCGTCATTTCCATCTTGGAGCCGGACAGGTGATGGAGGATCATCCGGTACCGGAACTGCAGGAAGTCTCCGGGCTTAAGTTCGGCTTTTACTGATGGGGGGACGCCCCCCACGACCCGTTCCGCGGACTCCACGAGCCAGTTCGGATTCGCAAAGCCGGGGTTGCGGGAGTCCTGCAGGATTGCGACCCCGGAGCGCGTGGAGCGGCGGTCGTCGCGATAACTAGCCACGATCCACGGGGCGAGGGTGGGTTTCGAGGACTGTTCCAACGTCATTCCAGCGCCGGTGAATCCCCAATCCGGCCGCTCTGGATTTAACGTCAGCTCAAGCCCAGATCCGGGAATGCTGCCTTCCAGATAGATTTTGCCTGTGGATACACTGCGCAGCAGCACATCGACGTCGATCTGGCGCCGGGCGTCCTTCACGGGGCCAATAATAAATGCAATGCTTTCAATGACTTGAGCGTGCTCCAGAGGGCCGATCACCCACACGTTTTGGACGACCAGCTCCATGCCGGCCTCGATTTCGTGGGCAGAGACCAGGCGTTCGAAGATCCGGCGGCCCCCCTCGCCCGCCGAGATATCGGCCACGCCGTCGTCGCAGCCGACCTTGGACCAGGCCCAGTGCAGGCCGGGCGCGCCGGACCATTGCGAGGGGCTATCGCCCGTAATTTGCTCGCCATACAGGCCGTAGATTGGGTGCAGATAGTTGGCAGGGCCTTTGCCGGGGGCCCCGTCGGCATC
>CAZUJL010000004.1:0-222258 GCA_964620045.1 uncultured Nitrospirales bacterium | reverse complement strand
ATCTCAAGCAGCGCGGCCTGCTCGACGACACGCTCGTCATCTGGGGCGGCGAGTTTGGCCGCACGCCCATGGTCGAGTCCAGCGCCGCGCTCGGCCGTGCGAAGGGCCGCGACCACCACCCGCAGGCATTTGCCATGTGGATGGCGGGCGGCGGCGTGAAGGCCGGCCAGACCATCGGCGCGACGGACGACATCGGCTTCCAAATCACCGAGCGCCCGGTGCACGTGCACGATATCCAGGCCACGATCCTGCGCCTGCTCGGCTACGACCACACGAAACTTGTCTACCGTCACCAGGGCCGCGACTTCCGCCTCACCGACGTCTTCGGCGAAATCGTCCCTGAACTGATCGCGTAGCTCTACTGAGCGGCCGCGCCAACTCCTCACTCTATCGGTCTTTCTTTGCCTACTTTCTTTCTTCCCAGAAAGAAAGTAGGTCACGCGCCGTCGGGGATTTCCGGCTCGACGAGTTTCGCGAGTTGCTCGAGCGACTCCTGCCAGCCGAGGTAGCACGCCTCCGCGGGGATCATCGCCGGGATGCCTTCCTGCACGATGCTCACCTCGGTGCCGACGGAGACCTGCTTTAGTATGTACGTCGTCTTCATCTGGCCGGGCAGATTCGGATCGTCGAACGCGTCCGTCATCACGATGCGCTCGCCGGGCACGAGTTCGATGTATTTGCCGCCGAAGGTGTGGCCGTTGCCGGTGGAGAAATTCGTGAACGACATCTTGTAGGTGCCGCCCACCTTCGCGTCGAGGTGGTGCACCGTGCACGTGAACCCATACGGCGCGAGCCACTTGCAGTTCGCGGCCGCGTCGATCACGGCCTTATAGATGCGCATCGGCGGCGCCTTGAGCACGCGGTGCAGCTTCACCGTGCCCGTCGCGGCTTTTGTTTCGGTCGTGGTGGCCATGGCTGGTCTCCCTTCGTATGTAGATTCACATGATACCAGCCGACATCCCTTGATGAACCTCCGGGAATACAAATTCTTTTTACCACGGAGTCACAGAGGAGCACAGAGAAACCTCTACCTAACTGCGCTTCCGTTGCATCGCAGTTGCTTACTTTTTCTTCACTATCGCGTCGACCCACACGGGGACGTAGGGGATGATGCAGCCTTTGGACATCGGCCAGTCTTTATAGAGGCCGATTTTTTCGCCGATCGCGATCGCGCGTTTGCGGTGCTTGGCGTGGTGGATGCCGATCGCGCCGAGCGTGTTGTTCATCGTCCATTGCGTCGCCGGTTTCGCCTTCGGCATCTCGGCTTCGATGCGATCGAGCAGCGCCGGCAGTTCGGGCCCGTCCATTTCCTTGATCCGCGCTGCGGTGAGGTTCCAGCCCGCGCGCGCCGCCCACGGGTCCTTGTCCTGCATCCACTTCCCGCGCAGCGTGTCCTTCTCGGGGTGCTCCTTCACGATGTATGCGTTCAGCCAATCGGCCGTCTGCGCGAACGACGCTGTGCGCACCATCGCGTCCAGCTCCGCGGCCGAGAGCGCCTTCGGCTTCATGATCAGAATCGCGAGCAGTTGCGCGTCGATGTTGCCCGTCTTCCACAGGCCCAGCGCGAGGTCGTGGTTGGTCTTGAGTTTGTCCGCCACTTTGCGGAGGTCGCCCATCGGCACGCCGAACTGGTTTTCGCCGGCGCCGTTCTTCGCGTTGATCTCGCGCCGCTTTTCATTGCCCAGCGCCTTCAACTTCGCGAGCACGTCCTTCACGTCCGCGGCGCTGGCGGCTGGTTTCACGGCAGGGGATTTGCCGGCGGGCGCGGATGCCTTCGCGGCGCTCTTTTTCGGTTGCGCTTTGGTCTTCGGTTTTGCGGTCGTTTTCGGCATGAGGGCACTCCTTATGAAGTGCTCAGCTTAGCATGCGAAGAGCCGCGGATTAACTCCGATACTCCACCAGTTTCTCCTTCTTACTGCACAATCACGGAGCTTGATTCGCGGGGCGAGGTGATGGGATCGGCGTGGCGATGGACGAGCTTCCAATCGCCGTCGATCCGTTCGAATACGCTGGTTACCCGCACGGCGACCTTTGCCAACTCATTGCTGCCGCCGACTTTGGTCCGGCCGCTTTCCACTTCCACGACACACGCGAGGTTTTCGCTGAGGTACTTGGCCACCAGTTCGAACTCGACACCCTCACCGTCTTTGTAGCGTGAGGCGGCGTTCGCGAGCGTCGCGGCCACCTGCTTCGACCCGCGCGCATAGGGCCCGAAGGGGTTGCCCAGGGTCACGTCGTCGCGATCGGCGAACAACTCCTGGTAGACCCGGGGATCACCTTTCAGAATGGCAGCGAGCGCGCGGTGGCTCTGCTCTATCGCGGCGTCGAGCGTTTTCGGCATCCGGGCATCCTCCGATTCGGCCGCAGTTTACAAGAACTGCACCACAGAGGCACAGAGAAGTGCGAGAAGGAAACGCCAATTGCGCGTTTGTCACGGATGAACATGGATAAACGCCGATACCCCGTCCGTCATTGCGACCTCCGCGTGAGACACCTCCGTCGGTCTTTCGTTGCCTACGGCGTAGGCCGCCTACTCTTCTTTCTCGCCAAGAAAGAAAGCAGGACCCGCTGCACACGCACCCGCGTGTGCGGTACTTGGGCACGGCGGCTACGCCCTGGCCGCGGTACCTCTACCTATGTGCACTCCTGTTGCACTCGGCTCGCCGGAATCACGGGGTGCGAAACAAGGGTCGCGCGGCGGAAAGGTGGTTGGGGAAACAATGGGTCGGTTGCGCGGAAAGGTGCGTGAATGCAGGTGCGAGACAAGGGGTAAATTGTTGACAGGGCGCATTTTGTGTTCATTGATGACGCTATAAACCTTAAAACCAGCATCTGTTAGCATGGGGCGACGAAAACAGATTAAGGCGTGTCTCGATCGTTTTTAAGTTCCGGAAGTGCCGCATCTGCGAAATATTTTGATAGCTGTGGACAAACTTCAAGTAATGAGTCAAAAAGCGTGCATAGTAAGCTGTACTTCGAAGAAGCGCAGCGCACCTATGCCTGCAGAAAACCTCTATTGTTCCGACCTTTTTTATAAATCACGAAGATATGCACAAGCCCATTACGACGCTTGGCTCATTCTCTCAGCTAAACATGGTTTAGTACGTCCGCGTGATGTCATAGAACCCTACGATTGCAAATTGACAAGCCTTTCACTCGAAGAAAAGAAAGCTTTGTCTGCGAAAATGCGGCAACAGGCTGCAACGTTATTGCCCGCGTCTTTTGAGGTCGATTCTATTTGCGGCCAGGAGTATGACGACGCGCTGACGCGCGCCGGGATTGGATTTCATTCAGTAAAGGAATTTGCATTGCCAATCGGGAAGAAATTGCGCGCTCTGAACACAGTTACCGATCCACTCAATAGTCAAAGACTTCTCGATGCGAGCTACAAGATTATTGGGCGCTTAATTAAAGGCGGGCACTGGCAGCGGCTAAGAGAAGTAATCGCAAATGGAATGCCTGAATCGGGTGTCTATCTTTTTTTTGACGAGCGAGAAAGACGACTTAAGAACCTCAACCAGCTGCGAGTCGTGAGAGTCGGAACCCATGGCGTCGCTGCTGGTTCAAAGGCCTCCCTTCGAAACAGGTTGAGAACGCACTTCGGAACGACAGCAGGAGAAGGAAATCATCGAAGTTCGATATTTCGTTTGCACACCGGTCAAAGTCTTATGAATGCCCAAATTCACCCAAGAATTGGATCTTGGGGAAATTCTAGCGCCGATCGAGAAACACTGAAATCCGAAAGCCAATTAGAACAAGTAGTGTCCAAATATTTGGCCGAGTTGTATGTTGTTTTAATTGCTGTACCGGGGCAATCCGACAAGAACAATGATCGCGCTTATATTGAGCAAAACTTGATTTCTCTTTTCTCTAATCGATGCAAACCGTTGGATCCGCCGAGTAGTGGTTGGTTGGGGCTCAGTTCCATCAAGTCAGAAATCCGTAAAAGTGGACTTTGGAACGTCAATCACGTTGAACAGGCATTTGATCCGAATTTCCTAAATGTGTTAGATGAGTACGTGTCGGTAACGCTTGGAAAGAAGCCTGTCCCTGAAAGACAACTTGCTCCAGTTGGCTGGCAAGTCGGCCTGCGTGCCAATTCGCGCCAACTCGAACTGCTTTAGTTAAAGCTGGCCTATGGATAATGTCTCTGGAAATCCGATTGAGGCGAAATATACCAAAGCAATTTGCCATTTAAATCAAGCTCGCTCGATGAACCGGCTGGGCTTGATTCTAGGCGCGGGTGTCAGCCGCGATCTGAAGATTCCTGACTGGCCTGAGCTGATCAAGCGAATCGAAAAGAAACTGAATTATCCCTCAGGATTGGCTCCAGAAACCTACCGCGCTGAGCAGCTGTATCAACATTATAGAAAGAAGAAAATCCACGAGCTCAATTGGGAGACTGACGAAAAGATTGACGCCGCGATCGTTTCGGGTTGGCGCGATGTCGTTTCGAAGTCGCTGTATAAGAATTTTGTAGGAAAAGATAACAAAATCAAACAATCCGCGTACGAAAATCGGATCCGTCGCCACCGCTATTTAGTTGATCTGGGGCAGCTGGCTCGAAAGGCAGTTCTCGTTGTTACGCACAATTTCGATGACGCGTTGGAGTGCGCAATCGATCTCGACGCTTCAACTTCTGAACGGGCTGGGCGTCGCTACCATTCATTCTGGAAACCAGAGCCATTCCTTCGCTCAAACATGGTGAATATTTATCACCCAAACGGTTATACGCCTCTTCGAGTGGACGCAAAGGGAAGTGAAAATCTCCTTCTGACCGAGGGAGGATTCGCCGATCATCTTGCAAATACAAATACCGAAGAGTCGCACTTTCTCGTCCGCCACCTCGCTGACAAGACATGCCTCATCATTGGCCACTCTCTTGCGGACGGAACACTTAAGAACGCATTGAGACAGCATGCGAATCAGCGGCCAGGACACGTGAATTATTATATTCACTGGAATAGCAAAGGGGCGGCAGGACTCAACGATGCTCAGCGGCATGCGATACGCGAAGCCAACTTCGAAACATACAATCTTGTGACGATTTTTGCTAACTCGTCGGAAATTTCCAAGCTTGTAAAGCTCATATCTATGGAGGTTAGCGATTTGGAAGGCCTGCTTGCGAAGCAGTCACTGCCGTCGCGTTTCGTCTATTACATCGCCGGAGCAGTCTCGTCGGGCAAGAGCACTGTTTTGCGGCACTTTCGCAATCTGGCTACGATTGAAGAATGGCCTAATCGCATGCCGGTCGAAATGAATCGCCAATCAATCGGACTTAGCAAAAATGCGCAAAAGAAAATAGATAGTCGGCTTGAGGATGCTATCTGGCACAAGAATAGTGAAATTCGAGACATCAAGGTGGGGTTGGTAGCAGTAGATCGTGGTCCGCTAGATTTTATTGCCTTTCCTGCAAAAGCGTCTGAGACTATAGGGACTACCGCCCGTGACAGAACACAGGCAGTTTTGGGCAAGCTTGCAGAAAATAACTTACAGGGACTTTGTCATGGGCAAGTAATTCTCCTTTCATGTGATCCAAAATCACTCTGCTGCCGACAATTGAAAAGAGGTAGAATTACGACTAAAGAGGCAGCCGATGGATCATCTGAGTATTACCTCAAAAAACAGCAAAAGCTACTTAGCAGTATCTATGGTACTGGAAGTTTGGTGCGCACGGACGGGCATACAGTGAATGGGTCTCTGAAGGCGATAGCGCGCATGATTCATTTGAATTCATATTCGCCCTGTAATTTTGGGAAATCTCTTCAGTCGATAAAAAAGAAGCGCTAATGACTCGTAAATTGATCTATTTAGCAGCGCCCCTATTCTCGTTGCCCGAAAAAAACGAGAACCTGAGGCTTTGTCGTGCCTTGGAGCGATGGTGTGATGTCTTCTTGCCTCAAAGAGATGGTGAACTCGTCGCACGTCTTATTCAGCAGGGGTTAACGAAACAGAAAGCGTATGAGATTGTCTTTGAGCGCGATTTGACCGCACTACAGAACTGTGATGCGATCGTAGTAAATCTAGATGGGCGCACGGTGGATGAAGGCGCAGCGTTCGAACTAGGGGTTGCCTACGCTCTCGGAAAGTATTGCGTTGGGTATCGTACGGATGTTCGGGTATTGCTTCCATGGGGGCTCAATCCAATGATCGTGACACCTCTGTCTCGAATGTTCACTTGTCTTGAAGGGCTGGAAGAGTGGGCTCGTTCATTCCAGTCCAACGACATCTCCAACACAATTCATCAGCCGTAGCTGCATAGCTATTCCCGGTCCTTTCCACGTAGACAGCTAACATTTCGCGACCTTCGTTTTTCAGTAGATACGGTGCTATAGACGTATGTATAGGTAAGGGACATCGCTGGGCGTGGGGTCTCGGGCGGGTGGCTGGTGGCCGGTGGTTAGTGGCCGGTCGGGGCGAAAAGCGGGAATTAGACACGCGGGCGGGGACGTCCGCGCCACGAATTGCAGAGTTGCGCCGGGGGTTTACGGGCGTATACTGGCTGGTAGGTCTGGGAGGACTTGCCATGCGTGTATCGAGGACGATGTTTGCCGGGCGAATCGGGAGATTCGCGTTCCCGGGGATTGCCGGAGCTTTACTTCTGTCGGGTGCGGTGTATGCCGCGGATGCGGCGGCGCAGGGCGCCGTAGCGAAGGTGACGTATGCGAAGGACATCGCGCCGATTCTGAATGCGAAGTGTGTGCAGTGTCATCGGGAGGGTGAGGTGGCGCCGATGTCGTTGCGGACGTATGCGGAGGTGCGGCCGTGGGTGAAGTCGATCGCGGAGCGGGTGGTGCAGGAGAAGTCGATGCCGCCGTGGCACGCGGACCCGCAGGTGGGCATCGCGTATGAGAATGATATGCGGTTGAGCGCGGAGCAGATCGCGCTGATCGATAAGTGGATCAAGACGGGAGCGGCGCTGGGCAATGAGGCGGACCTGCCGCCGGTGCGCGAGTTCCCGAACGGGTGGGTGTTGGGCGAGCCGGACTATGTGCTTGAGCTGGACGGGGTGGACATCGCGGCGGATGGCCCGGACAAGTTTCCGAATCTGAAGGCGAAGCTGGACCTTCCGGAAGACAAGTGGATCCGCGCGATCGAGATTCAACCGAGTGCGAAGCGCGCGGTGCACCATGTGTTCGCGCGTGTGGCGGAGCCGGACGGGAAGATCGGCGGGCAGCTGGGCGCGTATGTGGCGGGCGCGGCGCCGACGGTGTTCGCGGAGGGCACGGGGCGGCTGATTAAGAAGGACCAGGAGATTGTCGCGCAGGCGCATTATCATTCGTTTGGATCGCCGGTGACGGACAAGACGCGCATCGGGCTGTATTTCGCGACGAGCGAGATTAAGCAGGAGTCGGTGGCGCTGGCGGTGTCGAATATGAAGTTCAAAATTCCGGCGGGCGCGAAGAATTATGAAGTGACAGCGGAGTACACGTTTGACCAGTACGCGCTGATCACGAACCTGGGGCCGCATATGCATGCGCGCGGCAAGGACATGACGATTACGGCGGTGTTCCCCGACGGGAACAAGCAGACGCTGGTGAAGTCGAACTGGAACCCGGATTGGGACATCAGCTATCAGCTCGCGGAGCCGATCGTGGCGCCGAAGGGCACGAAGCTTGAGCTGGTCGCGCATTACGACAACTCGGCCGACAACCCGCGCAATCCGGACCCGACGAAGGACCTTACGTTTGGCGTGGACGAGATGATGATCGGGTTTGTGGACTATCTGGTCGATCGCGACAGCGGCGGCGACTGAGCTGCGCTAATTTTTCGGTGAATGGGGGCGGCCCTGCGGCCGCCCCTATATTTTTTTGGGCTTCGAGTCAGTCCAAATCCGGATCGAGGCCGAGGTGCGCGATCATATAGTCGCGGTAGCGGCCATCGGCGAGGAATTGCAGATAAATTTCGTGCACGAGATGCACGAGCTTCTGCGCGGCGTAGTCGAAGTCGCGATCTTTTGAGGTCAGCGTGAGGGCGACGTCGCCGGTGCGGTTGTAGAGGCGGACCTCGGCGCGGTCGCGATCGATGCGGCGGTGTTCGGGCAAATCGTCCGACTGCCGCGCGCGGAGAAAGGCCTTTAGCGCGGCGTACATCGCCGAATCGGGCGGCACGCCCGGCAGCACGACGAGGAACTTCAGCGTGCCCCGCGTGGGATCGAGGATCAGATCGAACACGCGCCCGCGGTGCCACAAGATGCGGAAGGTGGTCTTCTCGCCGCGGCTGTTGACCGGGCTGAACCCGCGGAACACACCGCGCTGCGCGTAGTGCTCGAGGCGTTGCGCGACGACGTCTGCGGGGGCGATCGATGCTTTTTTTGTCTTGCTCATGCTTGGCCCATTGTAGCGATGTGCGGGTGTAAAAAAGTAAGGGCGGCCACTGGGGGCCGCCCCTACGAGCGTCGTTGATTAATGCGCGAACGCGCCCACGCCGGGTTCGGCGTTGCGCGGCGGGCCGGGCGGGAAGGCTTGCGCCGAGGTGAATTCCTTGAGCGCCTGGCAGTTGATGAGCGTTGAGGTTTTGTCCTTCGCGGCGGCATCGTAGCTGCGCGCGAGCGCGAGCTTGAACTCGTCCGGCGTGCGGCAGTATTCGCCGCGCGCGCCGAGGCCTTCGGCGAGTTTGTCGTAGCGCAGGTTTTCCTGGAACAGATACAGGTGCATCGCCTGCGGAATGCGCGCGGCGGCGGGCCACATGCCCCAGGAGTTGTTGTTGTACACGACGCAGATCACGGGCAGCTTGTACTTTTGCGCGGTGTCGAGTTCGAACAGGCTGTACGCGATGCCGGCGTCGCTGGTGACGCACAGCACCGGCGCGCCCTGATACTCCTTCTGCGGACCCACGCCGCGCTGCACGGCGGCCGCGGCGCCGAGGGCGATGGCATAGTCCGGGCCGATCGCGCCGTACTGGTAGGGCGCGGCGATGTTCTGCCCAGGATGATTCCCGCGGAGCCAGCGCGCGGCGAAGCGGCCGATTGTCCAGCCGCCCCAGGTGTGCACGGTCTGCTTCGGGTCCGGGCCGCCGTTCTTGCCGGAGAAGAAGTAGTTGTAGACCTCTTGCCCGATGACGGCCGGGTGCAGGTGGTTCGTGTCGGCACTGTATTTCAAGCCGCCCTGGTAGAGATCGGCGTTCACGTCGTCGAAGGCCTTGCGCGCGGCGGCGACTTCGGCGGTCCAGGTATCGCGCGTGCGCTGCGGCAGGCCGTCGGCGAGCGCTTCGAGGAAGTAGAGTTCGTCGCTCACGATGCCGAGATCGAGCGGCCAGTTGCGGCCGAGGTCTTCCTGGATCGGATGCACGCGGATGGCTTTCACATCCGGGTTGAACCGGAACTCGCCGGGGCTCGGCATGCAGTACTGGCCGATGAAGACGATAAGGTCCGCGCTCATGAGCGCGTCTTCAGCTGTGTTCGCCGAGAGACGGTGATCGTCGCCGAAGTGGCCGCGGCTCGGGCCGGTTTCCACGACGACGATGTCGTTTTTTTCCGCCGCGCGCTTGAGCGCGTCCCACGCCTTGCGCTGGAACACGCCCTGGCCGGCGATGATCATCGGGCGCTCGGCTTTGGTGATGAGATCAATCGCGGCCTCGACTTCTTTCGGCGCGGGATGCGCGCGCGATTCGGTGCGGTACTTTGACTTGTCGTAGTAGTCGGTCAGTTCGGACGGGTCTTTGAACTCGGCGCGCGCGACTTCCGACGGGAAATCGAGGTGGCACGGACCCGGTACGCCGGATTTCAGATTGCGGAAGGCGTAGGCGCCGTATTCGTAGACGCGCTTTGGATCAATGAGGCGCTTGCCGTATTTTTTCATGCCCTCGGTGGCCGGCTGTTGGTATCCGGTCTGGATGAAGGCTTCGCGGTCGTCGCCCGCGATGGACATGTTGCTGGCGAGCACGAGCAGGGGCGTGCGCGCGCCGTTGGCCGCCGCGACATTCATGATCATGTTGTGGAAGCCGGGGCCTTCCGTGCCCGAGCAGGCCGTGACTTCGCCCGTCGCGCGCGAGAAGCCGTCGGCCGCGGCGCACATCGCGCCTTCGGTGCGCCCGCCGTAGCTGGGGATGCCTTCGGCCGCGATCGCGTTGATGACCGTGTAGTTGCCGGGGCAGCAGAAGAGGGCCGCGAGGCCTTCTTCCTTGCACAACTTCGCGAAGACCTGCGCGCCGTTCATGCCGGTGCCTTCGAACTGCGCCGGGGCCGGCGCGGCGGCCACGGAATCGACGATGTCTTTCGGGATCGCGATGGAGGGAATGTCGGGCGAGGCCGCGAAGACCTGGCTATGTACGCCGGCCGCGATCGCGGCGCCTGCACCCGTGGCCGACGCCGTGCGCAGGAAGTCGCGCCGCGATACGTTTTTCGGTTGTTGTGGCGAGGCTGTGTTGTTCGTCTCCTTGGGCTTACTCATTGGTCTTTCCCTCCGGTTGCGCGGGTTTGTCCGCGCCTTCCGCCGCAGCATCGTCCGGCTTGAGCTCGGGACGCTTGTCCTCGGGCCACAGGCTGCGGACGAAATTCACGATGCTCCAAATGTCTTCTTCATTTTTCAGCATGGTCTTGAACGGCGGCATGTCCACGCCCGCGCCGTCGCGAATGCTGCGAAAGATTTCGCCCTCGGTCGTGCCGTGCAGATATTTTTCGGTGTTGGTCAGGTTCGTCGCATTCGCGACGACGTCGATCTGCGCCTTGCCGTCCACGCCGTGGCACTCGGTGCAGTAGCGCGCGTAAATCGTCTTGCCGCGCGCGATGGATTTTTTGGTGTAGGGGATCGGGCTTTTTACTTCGCGGAATTTAGCTTCTTCGGCCTTTGCGGCGGCGGGATCGGGCGCGGCGGCGTCCTGTGCGAACGCGCCGATAGTCAAGAGGAGAGCAATGGACGCGGGAAAAATCGCTGCGCGAACTGCACGTGGCATGAAGGACCTCGGTCGTGAATGCACGCGAATAGGACGACTGGCTTAATCGAAATCTTACAGCGCCTATACTAGCCCGATTCTGGAAACTTTCCCACGGGTTTTCGTGCAATCAGGAGAAGTCGAATCCGCTCAAGGTGTTAGCGCGACGCTTAGACCTCGGCCTTGGCGACGTTTTCGATCATTTTGCGGAGGCCGAGTTCGCAGGCGTCTTTGGGGTTCATGGCGTAGACGTCTTTGTTGAAGATTTCGAGGGAGAGGCCGCGGTTGTAACCGATGGCTTTGAGGTCTTTCAAGCACTGGGTGAGCGGCAGGATGCCGTCGCCGGGCATGATGCGGGTGCCGTCGTTGGCGTCGCCGGGGGTGATGCCGGGGGGCACGTCGTTCCAGTGGAAATCGGCGATGAAATCGCCCTGCAGGCGGCTGATGCCCGCGAAGCCGCCGCCGCCCTTCCACATATGAAACGTATCGGGCAGCACGTAGGCGTGGGGCGTGTCGGCGTCGAGCGCGATTGCGGCGGCCTGGCCGAGGCGCGTGACGCCCTTGAACACGCTGACGAATTCCATGATCGGCTGAATGCCGAATTCTTCGCGGCCGATTTTCACGAGCTCGGCGTAGCGCTTGGCGGCGTCTTGGATGTTGAAGTTTTCGCGATCGGGCAGCGGCAACGCGGCGACATAGGGCGAGCCGAGGTCGGCGCAGAGGCGCATGCGGTTGCGCGAGAGGGGGAGCGAGGCCGCGAAGGCGTCGTCGCCTTCCGGCATGCCGTCCCACAGGCCGATGACGTTGGCGATGCGCAGGCCGCGGTCCTTGATCTCCTTGCCGAGGTCCTTCACGCTGCCGCCTTCGGCGTCGTATTTTTCGAGTGCGTCCATCCACGGTTCGATGCCGTCGAATCCGGCCTCGTCGACGAAGCGGATCTGGTCCTTCAGCGGCGTGGGACGGATCGTGGCGGAGTTCATCAGGATGGGCCAGGGGCTGACGCCGTTCTGGAAGCGCTTGGGCGCGTCGGCGGCGGAGGCGTTGGCGGCGGTGCCGGCGGCAATGGCGGAGGCGGCGATGCTGGCTTTGATGAAGTCGCGACGATGCATGGGGGAACTCCTTTATCGGGGGCGCGTGTGAGCGCGAGGCAGTCTTGATAATGCCATACGGTCGCGCAGGAGCGCGACCCTCCCGGGATCGCGGGGTGAAATAGGCGGTGCTAGGCTGCGGGTTCTGGTACCGGAGCGAATCATGACCTCGAAACTGTATCGGCGCGGCAACAGGATGTTTGTGGTCGCGTCCGTCATCACGATGGCGGTCGGCGATTTTTGCGGGACGACGAGCGTCCGAGAACTGAATCAGCGTATTACGACGGAAGCATCTGGCTGATCGTGCCGGTGCTGTCGCCGAAGCCGGGGTCTGGGGCGCCGAAGGCATCGAGCATGGTCGCGTAGAGATTGCAGAGCGGTGTTTCTTTCGGGCTGGCGATGTGTTGGTCGGTGCGGAGGCGGCCGCCGGCGCTGCCCGCGAGCACGATGGGCAGGTTGTTCGGGTTGTGGCTGTTGCCGTCGGAGATGCTGGAGCCGAAGAGGATCATTGAGTTGTCGAGCAGCGTGCCGTCGCCCTCGCGCGTGGCGTCGAGCTTGGCGAGGAAGTACGCGAGCTGTTTGCTGTGCCAGTGCGTGATTTCGCCGTAGGCGAGTTTTTTGTCTTCCTTGTCTTCGTGGTGCGACATGTCGTGATGGCCGCCGGAGACGCCGGGCAGGAAGGAGAAGTTTCGGCCCGAGACGTCGTTGGCGAACATGAAGGACAACACGCGCGTGGAGTCGGTCTGCAGCGCGAGCGTCATCAGGTCGAGCATGATGGTGATGTGTTCCTGGAAGTCGACCGGCGCGCTTTCGCCCGGGGCGGTCGGCAGCACGGGCAGGTTCTCCGGCTTCCAGTCGCGCGGGTCGGGCTTCATTGCGAATTCGATGCGCGTTTCGACGGCACGGACGGACTCGAGGTATTCGTCGAGCTTCACCTGATCGTCGCGGCCGAGCGTCGCGCGCAGGCGCACGGCGTCTTCGATCACCATGTCGAGCAGGCTGCGGTTGTCTTCGTCACGATGCGGATGCTTTGCGTTCGCCGCGCGCGCGCCGAAGAGGCGCTCGTAGGCGAAGCGCGGATTGATTTCCTTTGCGACGGGGGTCTCGGCGTTGCGCCAGGAGATGTAGGAGCCATACAAGCGCGTGTAGCCGACGTTGCTGTCGATGCCGGAGATGACGGGATCGATGCCGAGTTCGAGCGAGGGCAGGGGCGTGAGGTGGCCGAGGCGCTGCGCGGCGAGCTGGTCCATTGAGATGCCGCCGACGCTGATGTCCTTGCCGGTGGTTTTCGCGACCGGTTCGCCGGTCAGGAAGTTGGCGGTCTTGGCGTAGTGGCCGTCGCCGCCGCGGCTGTTCTTCTTGTCGAGCCCGGAGAGGATGTTGAGCTTGGACTTGAACGGCGCGAGCGGTTCGAGCGAATAGGGCAGGGCCCAGTCCGCGCCGGTGGCCTGCGGCACCCACTGCGCCATGTTTGCGCCGTTGGGGAAATAGAAGCACGCCATGCGGACGGGGGCCTTCGGCGCGGCGACGGCGGCGCGGGCGGTGGCCGGGGCCATCGCTTCGAGCACGGGCAGGGCCAAGGCCGCGCCCATGCCGCGCAGCATCGTGCGGCGGGAGATATGCCAGTTACCGCTCTGGACGTTCATCTCGGTACTCCGAATTCATTGTCGCTTTCAGGTGCGTATTCGGTCAAATTGGCCTGTTTTTATTCGTCGCCGTCGGTTTGTTCGGCCGGGGTTGGCTGCGCGTGTTGTCCGCCGCCGAAGCGGTGGCGGAAGGGATAGCTCAGCACGATTTCCGTGAAGACAGCGGACGGTTTGTAGTCGTTTTGCTGGAGCGCGACGACGCATTTGTCGACCACGCACTCGTCGTACTGCGTGAGTCCGCGGCCGAGCGCATAACCCAGCAGCTTGCGCGAAAGATTGCGCGCGAACTGGTCCTTTTGCGCGAGGAGCACCTGCTTGAGCTCGGCGGGGCCGCTGAATTTTTCGCCGGAAGGCAGCACGCCGGCGGTGTCGATGGGCAGGCCGGCCTGATCGGTGCGCCAACGGCCGATGGGGTCGAAGTTTTCGAGACCGAAGCCGAGCGGATCCATGCGGCTGTGGCAGCCGGCGCAGTCGGGATTGCTGCGATGCGCTTCGAGCTGCTCGCGCAGTGTCTTTCCTTCGAAGTGACGCTCATCCTCCGGAAGCTTGGGCACGTTGGGCGGCGGAGGCGGCACGCGATCGCCGAGGAGTTGTTCGAGTACCCACTTGCCGCGCAGGACGGGGCTGGTGCGCAGCGGATGCGAGGTGGCGGTGAGGACGGCGCCCATGCCGAGCAGGCCGCCGCGCGAGTCGTCGGCGAGGGTGACCAGTTGCATGACCGGGCCGACGACGCCGTCGATGCCGTAGATGGCGGCGAGGTCCTGGTTCACGAAGGTGTAGTCCGCGTTGATGAATTCGAGCAGGCTGCGGTCGCCTTTGATGATGCGGTGGAAAACCATGGACGCTTCAGCGCGCATCGCGGCGACGACGTCGGGTGTGAATTCGGGGAAGCGGTCGGCGTCGGGGCGCGTGAGTTCGGCGAGCTGGCTGATGCCGAGCCATTGCGCGCCAAAGAGATCGCCGAGCGCGGCGGATTTCGGATCGCGCAGCATGCGCAGTACTTGTGCGGTGAGCACGGCGTCGTCGCGCAGTTTTCCTTCGGCGGCGATGGCGTACAGCTCTTCGTCGGGGATTGTGCCCCAGATGAAATAGGAGAGGCGCGCGGCGAGCGGGAAATCACCGAGTTCGTACACGCCGGGGCGCGAGGGTTCGGGCTCGACGAGGAAGAGGAAATGCGGCGAGACGAGCGCGCCCTTGAACGCGAGGCGCAGCGAGGCGTCGTAGCCGTCGCCGCGTGCGTAGGCCTTGTCGAAGAGCGCGAGGATGCGATCGACTTCTTCGGACGTGACGGGACGGCGCCAGGCGCGCGGCAGGAAGTCGCTGAGTACGGCGGCTGCGGCTTCGCGCGGATTGCGGCGGAACCCGGGTTCGACAGAGACCAGTGCGTCGCGCGCGGCGATACGCTGTTTGTCGTCGGACGTCAAGGGCGTATCGATGTGCGTGGCGCGGCGCGGGTATTCGTTCAGATCGCCGGAACGTTTGGGTTCGGTGGTTGGCAGCACGGCGTCGATCGCGAGATCGGCGGCTTCGAGGTACTTTTCGATCTGAATGGAGGAGAGGAACAGCGCGCCGCCGTCGGTGTCGAAGCCTTCGCCGCCCGCGCCGTCGGCGGGGAACATTGTGGCGAGATCGACGTTTACGCCGAGCAGATCGCGAACAGAGTTTTGGTACTCGAACCGGTTTAGCCGGCGGCTCATGACGAAACCGGGGAACCAGTTCACCGATTCCTCGCTTGCGATGCTCTGACAATCGGCGTTGTCCAGCCGGAGGCTTTCGGACCACTTGATGATTAGCGCGCGCTCTTCCTGCGTCGGCTGCGGTTCCTTGTGCGGCGGCATTTCGAGATTTTTGAGGCGCATCGCGGCGCGCTGCCAGATGGCGAGGGACTCGGCCACCATTTTGGCGGACTCGAAGCGTTCGAGATCGAGGTCGCCTTTCAGATCGATTCCGTTGTGACAATCCATGCAATACGTGGCGACGAGCGGAAGGATCTGCGCTTCGAAATTGATCGGTTCGTCGTCGGAGAACGCGGACGCGCCCCACAAAACGAAGGCTGTGAGAATGAGGAGTGGGCGGGGGGCCGCGGGAATATACGACTGGGTTCCGCGCATGCGAAAACCTTAATGATTTTTGATACAAAATGCAACGAAACGAGCGCTCGCCTGGAAATTTTTCTTGTTGGTTTGTGGAGTAGATTCAGATTGGTGCAGCGCGGATAATGCGTTCTGCGTTTTACTGGGGGCGGATTGGTGGCGAAGCGAGTACGGGATGCGCGCGCGGCGCAGTGGATCTGGACGCGCGTGATGCTGGCGTTCATGGCGGTGGCGGGGCAGATACCGCTGTCTTTGTCGCGCGTGTCGGGCCGCGGGCTTGGGCGCATGGCGTTTGTGCTGCTGCGCGGCCGGCGGCGCAAGGCGCTGCGCAACGTCGAGCTGGCATACGGCGATTCGATCAGCGCGGCGGAGAAGCGGAGCATCGCGCAGGGGGCCTTCGAGAATTTCGGCATCGTGGCGATGGAATTTCCGCACACGCCGAAGGCGGGCAAGACGAAGATTGTGCGCGTGGACGGCCGCGAGCGGCTGGACGAAACGCAGGGCGGCCTGTTTTTGAGCGCGCACGCGGCGAACTGGGAATGGCTCGCGCCGACCTGCGCGGCGCACGGGCTGCCGATCGCCGAGGTGGTGAATACCTATACGGACTCGCGGCGCGGCGAGTTGCTGGACACGACCCGGCGCGCGGGTGGCGTGATCACGATTCCGAAGAACGCGGCCGCGTCGACGATTTCGAAATTGTTGAGCGACAAGGTCTACGTAGGGATTTTGATCGACCAGAGCGCGCGGAAGAACGCGGTGCCGACGACGTTCTTTGGGCAGACCTGCTGGACGACGACGGGGCCCGCGATGCTTGCGCTGCGCAGCGGGCTGCCGGTGTACATGGCGCTGATGCACCGAGAACCCGATGGCGGGTACGTGCTGGAGTTGTCCGAGAAAATTCCGTACGAGAAGACGAAGGATTTTCGCGGAGACATCGCGAAGTTCTCGCAACGCATCCAGGATATGCTGGAAACCCACGTGCGGAAATATCCCGATCAGTGGATGTGGATGCACGATCGGTGGAAGGATCGGTCGCAGAACAAGATGCAGCGGTGGAGCAAGTCCCCAGGGAATACCACGGGTTCCGGCGAGGCGGCGGGGGAGTCCCGGGCGGCTTCGGAAGCCGAAAACTAGGCCATTTTTTGCCTTTTTTGGCTGGATGACCCATTCAGGCCGGTCCGGGGTTTAATTTCAGCAACCAGACGCAGGCGGGGTGTGTCTAAACAGGCACGCAATCCGTTTGATCGTCATTAGCAAGGTTGTTACCGTTTTCGAATCGAATTCGGATCACAGGGAGACCGATAATGAAGGGTATTCGTATTGCCGGGTTGGCTGCGGCGATGGCCGCGGCGGGCATGGCGCAGGCCGCCGACAAGCAGGTCACGTATTACCAGGACGTGCTGCCGATCATCCAGGAAAACTGCCAGGTGTGCCACCGCGACGGTGGCGCGAACCTCGGCGGCATGGTCGCGCCGATGGCGTTCAGCAGCTATGAAGACACACGTCCGTGGGCGAAGGCGATTGCCGACAACGTCGCGGCGCGCAAGATGCCGCCGTGGCACGCGTCGGCTGCGCAGCATGGTTCGTTCGCGAACGAGCGCACGCTGAAACAGGAACAGATCGACACGATCGTGGCGTGGGTGCAGGGCGGCGCGGCGCGCGGTAATCCTCAGGATGCGCCGGCGCCGAAGGAATGGGCGCAGAGCGACGGCTGGAGCATTGGCACGCCGGACATCGTGCTGAACATGGCCGAGCAGCCGTTCTTCGTCAATGACGACGTGGAAGATCAGTACGAATACTTCAACACGACGATCAACAAGGAAATGCTTCCGGAGCCGCGCTGGATCAAGGCGATCGAGTTCCGCCCGGGCAGCAAGGTTGTGCACCACATCATCGCCACGCCGCTGGGCGGCATCGCGCCGGGCAACGACCCGACGGTGTTCCCCGACGGCATGGGCCGGTTGCTGCGCCCGGACACGGACGTGACCTGGCAGATGCACTACCACAAGGAACCGGGCCCGGGCACGGGTGTGTACGACAACTCGCAGGCGGCGATTAAGTTCTATCCGACGGACGCGCCGATCAGCCACGTGCTGCGCGACGAGAGCCTTGGCAAATTCGACTTCATGGTGCCGGCGGGCGACCCGAACTACAGCGTGCAGACGGCGTACACCTTCGACGAAGATTCGAAGATTGTGTCGCTGCTGCCGCATATGCACGTGCGCGGCAAGTCGGCCAAGTACGAGGCGTTCTATCCGGACGGCAGCTCGAAGGTGTTGCTCGACGTGCCGGCGTATGACTTCAACTGGCAGACGACCTACCGGTTCAATGACCTTGAGTTCGTGCCGGCCGGTACGAAGATCGTGTTGACGACGGCGTGGGACAATTCGGCCAATAACCCGAACAACCCGGATCCGACGAAGAACGTGACCTTCGGCGAGCCGACGACGGCCGAAATGAGCTTCGGCTTCATGAACTACATCAAGGCCGTGGACCAGGAAGACATCCAGGCGGCGATGAAGGAACAGGGCGACGGCTTCGGCGGTCGCGCGCGCCAGCGCCCGCACATCAACCTGGCCGAGCTGGCCACGAAGTTCGATGCGAATGCCGACGGCATGATTCAGAAGGACGAGGCGCCGGAATTTATGAGCCGCTTCTTCCCGATGATCGACAGCAACGCCGACGGCGCGCTGTCGAAGGAAGAAATGGAAGCCGCGCAGAAGATGCTCGATGCGCGCAGCGGCAACCGCAATCAGCGCGATCAGTTGCCGACGGAAAAGCCGCAGTTCTAAGAAAATCAGTTTAGATACGAATCCCCGGACTCGCGAGAGTCCGGGGATTTTTATTTTGTTGCACAGGAGCGGGTGCGAATTTGATAATCGGCCAACGCTATAGACTGCAGCTAAAGGACGGACGGCATGATGAATCGAATTGATGGAACGATATCGCGGCGCAGTTTTCTGGCGGGCGCCGCTGCGCTGGCGGTGGCTGGTGGTATTTCGGGGGGGCTGTTCACGCCCAAGGCCATGGCTGCGTCGCGCACCGGCCTGAAGAAGTCGGTGAAATTCGGGATGGTGTCCGACAAAGGTCCGGGCGAAAAGAAACTTTCGATCGGGGAACGCCTGCAAGTCGCGAAGGACGCGGGCTTCGAGAGTGTTGAACCGGACACGATCTGGGACGCGGACGCACTGAAGCAGTATGAAGCCGGTGCGAGCAAGGCGGGGATTACGGTCGACGCGATTGTGTGCAGCACACACTGGGGCAGCCCGCTGACGGATGCGGACCCGGCGGTGTGGGAAAAGACCATGGAAGGCATGCGGGTCAGCCTGAAAAATGCGAAAGACCTCGGCGGCGACATGGTGCTGCTGGTGCCGGGGGTGGTGAATCCGAAGACGATGTATCGCGATGTGTGGACGCGATCGGTGGAGCGGACGAAGCGGCTCGCCGAAGACGCGGAGAAGATCGGGATTACGATCGGCATCGAGAATGTGTGGAACAAATTTCTGCTGAGCCCGCTGGAAGGCAAGCACTTCATCGAGGAAATCGGCAGCAAGCGCGTACAGTTCTGGTTCGATATTGGGAACGTGGTGCTGTTTGGTTATCCGCAGGACTGGATTCGCACGCTGGGGCCGCTGATTGCGCGGTTGGACATCAAGGATTTCAAATCCGAGACCAAGGATTTCGTGCCGCTGCAGGAAGGTTCGGTCGATTGGCCGGAAGTGATGAAGGCACTCGACGAAATTGGATACAAGGGTTACGTGGCGGCCGAGGTGCAGGGCGGCGATTTGGCTTATCTGACGGATGTGGTGTCCAAGCGGATGGACGCGATTTTCGCGATGTGATTTTTTAGATCGCCCCTTCAGGGCTTCAGTTTAAGTGGAACGATATACCCAGGGCGGCGCTCGCTATCGCGAGCTCTGCCCTGGGCTATTTTAGGACGCCCTTTCAGGGCTAACCGCGAAGGCCGGCCATACGACACGTGTCCGATCAAAGTGTTTCGTTCGCTACGATGCTGAAGAAGAATTGTTCTGCAAACATCATGAGTCTCGGCGGTAAGCGCGTATTAGAACGTGCGACGTTGGGCTTAGGCGTCTGCGCCGGCCTCAATGGGCTGGCGGATCGCCGGGGCGGGCAAGTCGGAGACGAAGAAGGCTTCGGCGATGGCCGTGCCGATCTGGTTGAACTTAATCTGCAGCGCGTCGATGAATTCGTGTACGCCGGCGGCGATGATGTCGCTGGCCTTTGAGCACGCGAGCTGCGAGGCGAGCTGATCGCAGAGTCGTTCGGCGTCGTTCGTGTAGCGCCCGATGCCCGAGCCGGACATGCGTCGCACGGAATCCTTCACGAGTTCGACGCAGAAGCGCACCGAGCGCGGGAATTCGTCGCTGAGCAGCAGCAGATCGATGACGTTGTCGACGTCGATCTGGCCGTGGCGCTGACGGTAGGCCTGCAGCGCGCTGACGGAACGCAGCAGCGCGGCCCACTGGATGTTGTCGACGGTGGTGCCGACGTCGTCGGTTTTCGGCAGCAGGTAGAAATATTTTACGTCGAGGATGCGCGAGGTTTTGTCGGCGCGCTCGATCATGCGGCCGGCGCGGCAGAAATACCACCCGTCGTCGCGCATCATGGTCGTCATCGTGCGGCCGATGAACTCGTTGCTCTCCTTGATCACCATGCGGAAGAACTCGTGCGGCGATTCCTGCGTGTGGCGCGTGCCCGCGGCGGAGTTCACCTCGTGGTAGAAGCTGTTCACCTGCTCCCACAGGTCGGACGGGATGATTTCGCGCACGGATCGTGCGTTTTCGCGCGCCTGGTTCAGGCAGGAGAGGATGCTGTTCGGGTAGTCGGGATCGAAGGCCAGGAAGCGCATCACGTTTTCCTGCGAGGGGTCCTTGAAGGTTGCGGCGAAATACTCCTCGTCGCCCGTGATGCTCACGAGCGGGCTCCACTGCGGCTCGCTGGAGGCGTCATCAAGGCTGAGCTGCCAGTTTACGTTCACGACGCGCGCGATGTTTTCGGCGCGCTCGATGTAGCGGCTCATCCAATAGATGGATTCGGCGACGCGGCTTAGCATGCGATATTTTTCTTCGACGTCGTCATTCCGCGAGCACCCAGGTGTCTTTGCTGCCGCCGCCCTGCGATGAGTTCACGACGAGCGAGCCCTTTTTCAGCGCGACGCGGGTGAGCGCGCCGGGCAGCACATAGACGTCTTCACCGTAGAGCGCGTAGGGGCGCAGGTCGACGTGACGGCCTTCGAAGTTTCGGCCGCAGAGGGTAGGCACGCGCGAGAGCGAGATCGTCGGCTGCGCGATGTAGTTGCGCGGGTTCGCGAAGATGCCGCGCTTGCACTTTTCGCGATCGGCTTCGGAAGCGTGGGGACCGACCATGATGCCCGCGCCGCCAGATTCGTTGGCGGGCTTCACCACGAGGTCGGCGAGATTCGCGATCACGAAGTCGCGCTGCTGCGGATCTTCGCAGAGGTAAGTGGGTACGTTTGGAATAATCGCGTCCTCGCCGAGGTAGTACTTGATGATCTCGGGTACGTAGGCGTAGATGACTTTGTCGTCGGCAACGCCCGTGCCGGGCGCGTTGGCCAGCGCGACGCGACCTTTGCGATAGGCCTCAAACAGGCCCGGCACGCCGAGCATGGAATCCTTGCGGAAGACCCACGGATCGAGGAAGTCGTCGTCGATGCGGCGATAGATTACGTCCACGCGCTGCAGGCCGCGCGTGGTGCGCATTTTCACGTAGCCATCTTGCACGACGAGATCGCGGCCTTCGACCAGTTCGACGCCCATCTGGTGCGCGAGGAAGGAGTGCTCGAAGTAGGCGCTGTTGTAGATGCCGGGCGTGAGCACGGCGACCTCGGGCGAATCGATGTGGTCCGGCGCGAGCGACTGCAGCATCGCGAGCAGGCGGCTGGGGTATTCCTCGACGGGGCGCACGCGGCCGACCTGGAAGAAACTTGGCAGCGTGCGTTTCATGATCTGCCGATTCTCGAGCACATAGGACACACCGGAAGGACAGCGCAGATTGTCTTCGAGAATGTAGATTTGTCCGTCGCGATGCCGGACCAAATCGATGCCCGTGACGTGACTCCACACGCCGCGCGGCGGGGTGAGTCCGAGGCATTCGCGGCGATAACCCGGCGAGGAGAAGATGATCGATTCCGGGATGACGCCGTCCTTCAGGATTTTCTGATCGTTGTAGATGTCCTGCGTGAAGGCGTTGAGCGCGTAGATGCGCTGTTTCAAGCCGCGTTCGATCCAGTCCCACTCCGCGCGCGGGATGATGCGCGGGATGAGGTCGAAGGGCAGCACGCGCTCCATGTTGCCGCTCTCGGTCTTGAGCGTGAACGTGATGCCGGATTCCTTGAGCGCACGTTCGGCGCTGCGCTGGCGGCTGATGAGTTCTTCCTCGTCGATGCCGGCGAGTTTGTCGACGATGCGTTGCATGCCGGAGCGTGCAATGCCGGGCATCTCCAGCATTTCGTCGAAGAAGCCTTCGGTTTCGTAAGCATCCAGCCGCATGAGCGATTCTCCTTTACTACAAATGCGTATGGTCAAGGCGTTCACTTGACCGAAATGTATGAATTTTCGAGCCGGCTTATTTGCGACATCGCAAAAACGGCCTGTTTTTAATGGTGTGTTGGCCGCGCCTGTCTGTATAAGGCAAGCCGCATGCCACGCGGCGGCGCGATCGGGCGGCGCTGGCATTGGGATTGCTTTTGCGAGGGGCGACGCGATGCGCGTCCGAGGTGGGTAGTGAGAATCGCATGAGTTCGCCCGAACAACAACGCAACGACCCCGCGTCGCGTGCCGGCACGCTGCACCGGAACTATCACGCGCCGCGCGGGTCGTGCGACGAGATGCTGGATGCGCCGGGCGCGGCGCGCGCGCAGTGGCGGCGTCTGGTGGAGACGCTGGACGCGCAGGGTCCGAAGGGCGTGGCGCAGATGCAGCGCCAGGTCGACGCGATGGTGCGCGAGAACGGTGTGACGTACAACGTCTACGGCGATCCGCGCGGACAGGATCGGCCGTGGACGCTCGATCTGCTGCCGGTGATTCTTTCGGCCGGCGAATGGGCCGGTATTGAAGCGGGGATGACACAGCGCATCCGCCTGCTGAACGAAATCGCGTCTGACTTGTATGGTCCGCAGCGGTTGCTGCGCGATCGCGTGCTGCGGCCGGAGATCGTGTTCGCGAATCCCTTGTATCTCCGCGCATGCCGTGGGATTGCGCCGGGAAAGTTTGGGCATGTGCCGCGGTATGCGGCGGATCTCGTGCGCGCGCCGGACGGGCGCTGGCGCGTATCCGGCGATCGCACGCAGGCGGCTTCGGGTTCCGAGTACGCACTGGAAAATCGCACGGTGCTGTCGCAGGTGTTTCCCGGACTGATCGCCGAAGGCCATGTGCGGCGGTTGACGGATTACTTCGCGCACTTCCGCGAAATGTTGCTGGCGATGTCCCCCAGCGGGCGCGATGGCGCGACGTTGGCGCTGTGGACGCCGGGTTCGCTCAACGAAGTCTATTTTGAGCATGTGTTTCTGGCGAAGTATTTCGGGTTGTCGCTGGTGGAGGGCGACGACCTGACGGTGCGGGACAACCGTGTGTATTTGAAAACGATTGAGGGCCTGGAGCCGGTCGACGTGATTATTCGACGCGTGGACGACGGGTTCTGCGATCCGCTGGAGCTGTTGCGCGAATCGCGGCTGGGCGTTGCGGGGTTGTTGCACGCGTCGCGGTTTGGACACGTGGCGATGTGCAATGGACTCGGCGCGGCGGTAGTGGAGTCGCCGGCGTTTGCGGCGATGTTGCCGTTGTTGTGCCGGCATTTCCTTGCCGAAGAACTCATGCTTGAGCCGACGCCGATCTGGTGGGGCGGGGACCCGGAACAGCGCAAGTATGTTGAGGCGCATTTCGCTGAGCTGTACATCGCGCCGGCGTTTACGCCGATGCCATCGCAGGGCGTGGTGCCGGGGGCGCTGGCGGCGGGAGCGCGCGCGGAGTGGCATGCGCGCTGGATCGCGCGGCCGCATGAGTTTGTGGCGACGGAACTTCCGCGGCCGTCCACTGCGCCGGTGTTGAACGGCGGAGTGATGGAGCCGCGGAGTTTGTCCTTGCGGACGTTTGCGATCGGTGGCGGGCGCACAGCGCACGTGCGCGTTATGCCGGGCGGGTTGGCCCGGTTTGGTGAGTCGGGCAATACAACGGGCATCACGATGCAGCGGGGAGGCGGCAGCAAAGACGTATGGGTGTTGGCGGAGGGTCCGGGTGAGCACCGGAACGCCCTCTCGATAGAAACAAAACCGCGGGCGATTTGCCGGTCACCGGAGAATTTGCCGAGCCGGCTCGCGGAGAATTTGCTCTGGCTGGGGCGGTATTGCGAGCGCGCCGAACATGGCGTGCGATTCATGCGGCATGTGGCGGGGCGTTCGCTGGACGAGGCGGACGCGACGCTCGTGAGTGATTTGCGCGGCTTGGTGGTGGCGGCGCCGTATCTGTTCAGCGCGCCGATGGACGATGCGCTGGCCGCGGGATCGGGCGATGCGTCACTGCGCATTCAGGACGCGGTGGTGGCGTCGATCTTCGATGGCGCGCGCGCGGAGTCGGTGCTGGGCGCGGTGCATGCGTTGCGGCGCATGGCGTGGACGGTGCGCGAGCGCTTCTCGGACGACGACTGGCGCATCGTGAATGGGCTCACGTACGAGTTCCTCGCGTACGAGAAGCAGTCGCCGGGCATGGGCACGACGATGTATGCGCTGAATCAGTTGGTGCGCGGGTTCGCGGCCTTTGCCGGACTGGCGCACGAGAACATGACGCGCGAACCTGGCCAGATGTTTTTGCAGATCGGGCGGCGGATCGAGCGGGCCGCGGAGACTGTGTCGCTGATGCACGGTGCTTTCCGAATGCCGGAGGTGCAGGTGGGCATGATGCGCAGCGTGCTGGCGATTTGCGATAGCCCGATGACGTACCGCGCGCGGTATGGCGCGGCGGTGTATCCCGCGGCGGTGATCGACTTGCTCGTGTGCGACGAGACCAATCCGCGATCCGTGGCGTTTCAGGTGCAGTCGCTGGCGGGGCTGCTGGCGCAGTTGCCGGGCGCGGGCGGATCGGGATTGCTGCGCGACGAGCAGCGCGCGGTGGAGCAGCTTCGCACGGCGGTGCGCGTGGCAGATCCATATGCGCTGGGCGAGGCGGAGGCCGGCGGCAAACGGCCAAAACTGGCGGCGCTGCTGAATGGACTGGGCGAAAATCTGCAGGCGCTTTCCGATCACCTGGGCCGGCGTTACTTTATTCACACGGCGCCCGCGCGGCAGCTTGAAGCGACGGAAGGGGAGCCGGCATGAAGTATCGCATCTCGCATTTAACGCGCTATCGCTACGAAGGCGTGGTGCCGATCGGCTACAGCCGCGTGTGCCTCGCGCCGCGACGATCGGCGACGCAGGAACCGGTGCGCACGCAGTTGGAGATTGGTCCGGCGCCGGCGTATTTGAGCCAGCGCGCGGAGGATTACTATGGGAACGAGGTCCATTATTTCAGCGTGCAGGAGCCGCACAGCGCGCTGGAGATCACGGCGCACAGCGAAGTGCGGCTGACTCCAAAGCCGGCGCCGGATTTGTTGGCGAGCCTGCCGTGGGAACAGGTGCGCGAGTTACTGGCGCGCGCGGAGACGGACGAGACGCTGGACGCGTATCAGTTCACGTTTGGGTCGGATTCCGTCGCGATCTCGGATGCGTTGCGTGATTATGCGCGCACGTCATTCCCGCCGGAGACGCCTCTGTTGGCCGGAGCGTCGGATTTGATGAGGCGGATTTATCGCGAATTTACGTATGACCCGACGGCGACCACGGTCGCCACGCCTATCGCCGAAGTGCTCGCGCACCGGCGCGGCGTTTGCCAGGACTTCGCGCACGTACAGATTGGGTGCTTACGGGCGTTGGGACTGGCGGCGCGGTACGTGAGTGGGTATATCGCACCGCGCCAGGCGGCCACCGGCGCCGCGTTCGTGGGTGCGCAGGCCTCGCACGCCTGGCTCTCGGTGTATTCGCCGGGACAGGGTTGGATCGATCTCGATCCGACAAACAATGTGCTGCCGTCGATGGAGCACATCACGCTCGCGTGGGGACGCGACTACGACGAAGTGGCGCCTGTGCGCGGAGTGATTCTTGGCGGCGGCGCGCAGGAACTGGATGTCGACGTCAGTGTCATGCGCGTCGAAGACGCCGCCTAGCCGCGCTTTTTCAGGTGGCTTCGACTCGCGGCGTGGAGGACTCCAACAACGCTGGTTTCGCGGGCGCGTTTGACCGCGTTTTCCCGAGGAAGCCGAGCAGGTTCGCCACGAGCGCGGTCCAGCCGGTCTGGTGGGCGGCGCCGCAGCCCCGGCCCGTGTCGCCGTCGAAGTATTCGTTGAACAGCAGGTAGTCGCGGAAGTGCGGGTCCTGCTGGTACTTCTCGACGGCGCCAAAGGCCGCGCGGCGTCCGCTGCTGTCGCGCAGGAACAAGCGCGCGAGTCGATCCGAGAGTTCATCGGCCACCTGCCGGAGGGTGAGTTCATTTCCCGAGCCGGTGGGGCATTCGATCGTGAAGTCGTCACCGTAGAACCGGTGGAACTCGCGCAGCGCATCGATCATGAGGAAGTTCACCGGGAACCAGACAGGTCCGCGCCAGTTTGAGTTGCCGCCGAGATGATCCGCGAGGGACTCCGCCGGTTCATAGTCGATGCACACCTTGCTGCCGTTGTGGAAGATGCAGTATGGGTTTTCCTTGTGGGCGCGCGAGAGACCGCGCACGCCGTGCGCCGAGAGAAATTCGGTTTCGTCCAGCGCGCGATGCAGCACGCTGCGGATACGGTCGCTATCGAGCAGCGCGAGCAACTGGCGCTTCCGGTCGCCGGGTTGCACCGGGTGCGACACGCGCTTCGCAAGGTCTGGCCGTCGTTTGAAGAAGACCTGCGTTTCGTGATCGAACTCCGGCAGCTCGTCATACAACTCGGCTTCGAGCGTCTGCACGGCGAAGAGCGGGATGAGGCCGACGATGGAGCGGACCTTCAGCACTGTGGCTTTATCTTCGCCGGTGCGCAGGATGTCGTAGTAGAAGCGATCTTCCTTGTCCCACAGGCTGAGACCCTGATCGCCGATGTTGTGCATGGCTTTGGCGATGTGCAGGAAGTGCTGGAGGAATTTGGAGGCGATGTCCACATAGGTGCGGTCTTCGCGCGCGAGTTCAAGCGCGATGCGCAGCATGTTGAGCGAATACATCGCGACCCAGCTTGTGGCGTCGGCCTGTACAAAGTGCATGCTGCCGTGTTTGGCGTCGCGGTCGAGCACGCCGATGTTGTCGAGGCCGAGGAAACCGCCCTGGAAAACGTTGAGCCCCTGTTCGTCCTGCCGGTTCACCCACCAGGTGAAATTGAGCAGCAGCTTGTGGAAGACGCGCTGCAAGAATTCGCGATCGCCCTGGCCGCCGTTCTGATCGCGATCGATTTGGAACACGCGCCACACGGCCCATGCGTGCACGGGCGGATTGATGTGCGAGAACTCGCCTTCGTAGGCCGGGAGCTGGCCGTTGGGGTGCATGTAGGTCTCGCGCGTGAAAAGCACGAGCTGATCCTTGGCGAACTTTGGATCGATGAGCGCGTACGCGACGCAATGAAACGCGAGGTCCCACGCGGCATACCACGGGAACTCCCACTTGTCGGGCATGAGGATGACGTCGGCGTTGTCGAGATGCTGCCAGCCCGCATTGCGCCCGCGCATGCGTTCCTTTGGCGGTTTGGGCTGCGAAGGATCGCCCGTAAGCCATTCCCACACGTCGTAGTAATAAAGCTGTTTGTTCCACACCATGCTGGAGAGCGCCTGACGCTGCACCAGACGCTCGTCCTCGGTCAGGTTTTCCGCGCCCTGCAGGTTTGTGTAGAAGGTGTCGGTCTCCGCGGCGCGCGCGGCAAACACCTGATCCGCGCCGGTGAACGGCGCATCGAGCAGTTGGTTGGTCAGGCGCAACTGGACTGTGACGGATTTGCCCGGTGGCACGCGGAAGGAATAGTGCGCGGCGCATTTTGTGCCGGTCTGCGTCGGGTTGATGGCGCCGACGTCGCGGCGGATGATGAAATCGTGGAAGGCGTCCTTGTAGTAACCCTTTGCATATTTGAAGCCGAAGAGCCGCACGCCGTTTGTGTCGTTGTCGGTGAATAGAAGCGAAGGCTCGCGCTCGGCGTAGAGGTAATAGTCGCCGAGTTCGTGATGTTGCGCGTGGATCACGCCGCGGCTCATTTGTGCGAGTACAGGCTTGATCGCCGCGCCGTCCCACGACCAGGTGTTGCGGAACCAGAGCGTGGGCAAGAGATCGAGCGGGGCAATTTCGGGCCCGCGGTTGTGCGCCGTGACGCGCATGAACACATCGTTTGGCCCCGCTTTCGCGTACTCGATGAAAACATCAAAGTAGCGGTTTTGATCGAAGCAGCCGGTGTCGACCAATTCGAATTCAGGCTTGGTGGAACCGCGCAGGCGATTTTCGATGCGGAGCCGTTCGTAGGGGAACGCCGTCTGCGGATACTTGTAGAGCATTTTCAGGTGGGCGTGGCTGGGGAGCGCGTCGAGGTAGTAGTAGACCTCTTTCACGTCCTCGCCATGGTTGCCCTCGTTGTTCGAGAGACCGAAGAGCCGCTCCTTGAGGATGCGGTCACGGTGATTCCACAGCGACAGCGAGAGGCAGAGGCGCTGCTGATCGTCGCAGTAGCCCCCGATGCCGTCCTCGCCCCAGCGGTACGCCCGCGAACGCGCGGTGTCGAAGGTGAAATAGTCCCAGAATTTTCCCTCGGGGCTGTAGTCCTCGCGGACGGTGCCCCACTGGCGCTCGCTGAGGTATGGACCCCAATGGCGCCACGCGAGATCCTTGAGGCGGAGTGATTCGGGATTGTGTGCGGCGTCCACGGCTCAGCCTTTTTGTGCCGCGCCGGGGGCGCAGAGTTTTTCGAGCCGCAGGAATTCGCCGAGCGACCAGGCCTGGAATGGACAGCCATCGATCGCGTGCGGCGGATCGCCGGAGGCGATTTCCGGGAGATGACCGAGGCCGTTACCATCGATGTGCGCACGCAGGGGCGCGAGGCAGTGCTTGCGCACCCAGGCGCGCGCGTCGGGCGTGTCGTCGTGCACGCGGAGGTACGCTTCGCCGAAGGGACCCATCAGCCACGGCCAGACCGTGCCCTGGTGGTACGCGCGGTCGCGTTCGGCGGGCCCGCCGGCATAGTGTCCGCGATAAGCGCGATCCCCGGGGGCGAGTGTGCGCAGGCCAAGCGGGGTGAAGAGTTCGCGATGCACAGTATCCACTATTTTACGCCCGATGCGCTTTGGGACGAGCATCGACGGCAAGCCGCCGATGGCGAAAATCTGGTTGGGCCGCAGCGCAGTGTCCTCTGTTCCGGGCATGTGGCCGGGGTCGACCACGTCGGCCAGATAGCCGCGGCCAGCGTGCCAAAAGCGATCGACGAAACTCCGGCGCGCGGTTTTGAGCAGCGCATTGAAGTCCGGTGAACGACGGCGCGCGGTTTCCAGCGCATTCACCCAGAGGCATTGTACTTCAACCGGCTTGCCTGAACGAGCGGTGACGGGTTCGCCGTCGACGCGCGCGTCCATCCATGTGAGTGCGCGGCCGGGGATGCCGGCGCCGATTAATCCGTCGGCACCGGCGCGGATTGCGTAGTTCGCGCCGAGGATGAACTGTTTCAAGATGGCGTCGTTGAGCGTGCGCAGGCGCGTGTCGAGTGTGCGGTTGCTGCGCCGCGCGCGACGGAGGGCCGTGAGCAGTTCGTGCGCGGCGATGACGAACCAGAGGGCCGTGTCGACGGCGCAGTAATCGGGAAGCGCGTTGTCGTCGCAAAAGCAGTTGGGTAGCAGGCCGCCGTCGCAGACGTCGGCCCAGGTTTCGATGATCGCCTGCGCGTTGTCGAGATCGCCGCGTGCGAGACAGAGGCCGCGCATGGCGATGAAGGTGTCGCGGCCCCAATCGACGAACCACGGATACCCGGCGATGATGGTTTTGCCGGTGCCGCGACGAACGATGAACTGGCGTGCGGAGAAGTCGGAGGGATCGAGTGCGGCGCGGCGCGTGCGTTCGGTGGCGGCCGTTTTCGTGACGTAGCCGGTGACGTCGGCAATGGGCGCGGGAGCGGTAGCATCGGGGAGAACGGAATGCAGCACTACGGCGAGTGCGTCGGAATCCGTGCCCAATTCCCATGTGAATGTACCGGGACTGGCGAGGTCTTCCGAAGAATCAAAGCCGCGGGCGCGTTCGATGGTGTATTCGAACTGTTCGTGCCAGTGCGGGTCGTGGGTGTAGGTGGCGTTGGTGTGCAGCGCGATGCCGGGCGCGTCCGGGTATGGCTGCCACAAGTAGAGCGTGCTGTTTATGCGTGGCTCCATATTGAAGGCCGGGTCGCGCGTGCGCAGCGCGTGGTAGTCGCGGCAGGCGAGGAAGGGGCGCAGGCAAAATCGCGCGGCGCTGGATTTTTTCGTGCCGGTCCAGCGGAGAATGGTCTCGCCGGTGTCCGCCGCGATGAATAGCTCCTCGCGCCATACGCCGGCGGATGTGGAGAAATCCCACATGGGCCAAGGGCGCGACGAGAATTTGGAAATCGACGACCAGATGTTCGGATTGGGTTCGGTGTTTTTGTAGCGTTGCTGCGTGATGTAGATTCGCGTGCCATTGTGCTCAAGCCAGGCATCGAAGCCGGGCACGAGCACGCGTCGGTTCGACGACGGCGAGTCGGCGTGCATCAGCAGCGTGTGATACCGCCGCGTGCGTTCGCGCGACACCGTGCCGGTCGCGAACGCTCCGTTACCGGCGGTTTCGAGCCATTCGGCGTTGGGCGAATACTGCACCGCGCGCGCTTTCAGCCGGCCCTGGGTTTGGGCCTATCGTCCCGCACCGACGGCTTGAAGGAGCCCCACAGGCTCGGCGAGCACGGGCATCGGCGCGTCGGCCGCGGCGCGCAGTGATTCGAGATTTGCGGCGAAGTCCTTGAACACGTTTTCATAGTTGATGAATGCGTCATAGGGCGATTCAAAGGGGCTGAAGTATGCGTGCACGTCTCCGTCGGCGAACCACTTCGTGCACATGTAGTAGAAGTGGTCGGAGGTGAGCAGCTTGCGCCAGGTATGCAGGGCTTCGCGGCTGCCGGATTTGTAGACGGCCTCCTTGAGGGCATAGGCCGCATCGAGCGCCTTGGCCTGCATGCGGTTGCCGCGCCAAGCGGTGATGTCGCGCTCCATGTCGGCCCACGAGGTCGTGCGGTGGAAGGACATATCGGCGACCTGCGGATAGGTGTCGGCGACTTCGGACGGCGTTTTGAAATTCCAGTCGGGATGTGTCAGCACTTCGCCCGGCATGTGCTTGAGAAACTCGAAGATGCCGGTCGATTCCCACTGGTGCTCGCCGAAGGTTTCGTAATCCATGAACAGGTTGACGACGTCGCCCGCGCCGCTGATGTTGTGCACCCAGCGCGAGAACTTGTCCGCCGTGAGCGGGAAATCCGCCCAGCCGCGGTTTGAGAAGCGGAAGGCGATGTCGTCCGACAGGCGGTAGTTCTTCAGCAGCAGCGAGGTTTTCGTGCCCGGCACGCGGTACACGAAGTTCGGCGTGCGCCAGCCGAGGATATCGTCTGGGCCTTCGGCGATGACGGCCTTGTATCCTTTGGACGCGAGATGGCGGCCGATCTCGTCGTTGTAGATGAGCTCGGTGTTGCGGAAGACCTTGGGCGTCTGGCCGAAGAGCTCCAGCATGCGGCGGCGGTGCATGGAAACCTGCGCGTCGAATTCCTCGAAATCGTACAGCGCGGCGAGCGAGTGGAAGTAGGTCTCGCCGATGAACTCGACGCAGCCTGTGCGCGCGAGGCGCTGGAAGGACTCGAGGGTTTCCGGCGAATAGCGCTCGAACTGTTCAATCGCGACACCCGTGATTGAGTAGCTGACGCGGAACTTGCCGTCGGTTTCCTCGATCAGGCGCAGGATGGTCTCGTTCGTGGGCAGGTAGCACTTGTTCGCCACCTTGCGCAGGATGTCGCCGTTTTTCTTGTCGTCGAAATAGTCCTGCGTGGCGCTTTTATCGAAATAGCTAAAGCGCCGCAGCCGGAAGGGCTGATGGACCTGGAAGTACAAGCTGACCGACGGCATGGCTACACTCCTTTATGCGGCGAGCCGCTTATAGACGTCCATTACTTTTGCGGCGGAGGCGTCCCAACGCACCCGCGAGAGTTCTTTTCGGGCCATCTCGATCATGTCCGTGCGCAGCTCTTCGTGGAGCAAGCCATTGATGATCAGGTCCGCGAGGCGGTCCACATCCCAGAAATCGAACTTCAGGCTATGGCCGACGACTTCGGAAACGCCCGACTGTTTGCTCAGCAGCACGGGCGTGTCGAAATTGATCGCTTCGAGCGCCGCAATGCCGAAGGGCTCGGACACCGACGGCATGACATACAAATCGGCGACGCTGAACATTTCCTCGACCGAGCCGCCGCGCAGGAAACCGGGGAAATGGAAGTACTGCTCGACGCCGAGATCGCGCGCGAGCTGCTTGATCTGATCGAGCATGTCGCCCGCGCCCGCGACGACGAAGAGCACGTCGCGCATGTGCGGCGCGACCTTGGCCGCGGCGCGGACGAAGTAGTCGGGCCCTTTCTGATACGTGACGCGGCCGAGGAACAGCACGACGTGCTTGGGCCAGTCGGTGTGCACGGACTGGTAATGCTGCACGACTTCTTTTTCATAGATGCCGTTGTGCGCGACGTGTACTTTCTCGTGATTAATGCCGTATTCGCTGCAGATGATGCCCTTGGTGTAGTGGCTCACGGCAACGACGGCGTCGGCCTGTGAGAGGCCCAACTGCTCGAAGCCGCGGATGCGCGCGTTCATGCCGTTGCGGCCGCTGCGGTCGTATTCGAGGCTGTGGATGTGCGCGACCATTGGTTTGCCGGTGTGTTCACGCAGCGCGACGGCGGCCGGGAAGGTCATCCAGTCGTGTGCGTGAATGACGTCGAACTCGAGGTCGTTGCAGACGTCCATGACACCCTGCGTGAACCGTGCGACTTCGGAGAACATGTCGCCGCCGTAATGAATGCGACCGGCGGAGCGGGATTTCACGGTTGTGGTGCCGCCTTCGCCGTTCGTCGTGGCTGTGAGCACGGCGGTTTCCGTGAGGTAGTCGCTCTCGGACCAGTACGGGCGTAGCGCGGCAGGCACGGAGTAGCGCGTGATGCGCGTGGCGCCGGTGGTTTCTTCGGTGTAGGTCTCAGCCGAGGCGTCGACCAGCGTCATGTGCTCCGCAGGTTCGTCGCCGAAGACGCGCGGCATGACGAACTGCATGTGGACGCCCTGGCGCGCGAGGGCGCGCGTGAGGCCTTCGCAGGCAGTACCGAGTCCTCCCGCGATATGCGGGGGATATTCCCAACCGAGCATAAGAACCTTCATACGGAGCCCGCGTGTTCCTTTTGGGCTGGCCGCGCTGACGACGTGTCAACGATTACCTCAGAACAACGGACGCCTGCCCGCTGGTAAAAAGCAAGTAGCGTACCGGGTTGGAAAATGGAGCAAATGGGCGTAGGAATCGGATTTATATAATACTGATTCGTATGAACCGGCATCTTATGCTACGGAAATGTAACTAGGTTATCCGTTTGCGTTCGGATTTAGGCCGAATCCTGTTATCCACTGATTTGTGGATATGGGGCCTGGAAAAGCCGTTAATGCGTGCGTCGCGTTGCAGATCGTTGCAGGGTGCGACGGTTGTTGAAGAACACTCCAATTGAGGCGGCGGCGTGCGGTATTCCCGTGGGCCGGATTTCGCGATTCTTGTAAACGGATTCGGAACTAGAGGCCCATCGAGGCGAGTTGTTGCTCGAAGAGGTTGATGCCCATGTTGAGCCAGTTGTTGATCTCGGCGAATTGATCGGCGGTCAGGTATTCGCGCAGGCGCTCGCGCATTTGCTCCATCGCGCGGATTTGGTAGCGCAGGTTCTCGGCGGTGGTGAAGGGCGTGTTGCTGTTGTTGAGCTTGTTTTGCTCGGCGAGGAACTCCTCGACGGCGACCTGCATGACGGCCTCGAAGTTTTCATCGGTGAGTCCGCTCGCGAAGGCGCGGATCTGGTTGCGCAGGCTGCCTTCGAGGGAACGCTCGTCGATCGTGGCGGCGTATTCCTGCCATGTTTTGTATTTGTCCGGCGAGAGCAACGCGCGGATTTGTTCATCAAGGAGCGCGCGCTCGTCGTCCCGCCATTCGGCGACTTTGTTCCACGGGATGTCGCCTTTTTGCATGGCGTATTGCGCGAGGGCGAGTTCTTCGATCTGCGCGTCGAGTAGCATTTCACGCAGTGCGGCCTTGGTTTCGGGGTCGAGATTTAGGTCGTTCAGCAGATCGGCGTAGATGAGTTCGGTGAGCGCCTGGAACTGGGCGCGGGCACCGCTGTTTTTGGCGAGCGCGTCGCGGATTTCGTCGAGCGTGGGTGTTTTTTGGGGTTCTTCGGGCGCCGGGGGTTCTGGAGCAGGTTCTGCGGCTGCCGGTTCGGGTGCGGCGGGCACTGCTTCGGCTTCGAGTTCGGCGATGCGGGCGTTCGCCTTGGCGAGTTGATCGCGGAGATCGGCGAGTTCGGCGGAGTGGTCATCGACGGCGACGGGAGCCGGGATTGTTACTTCGGGCGCTGGTTTGGGGCGCGGAAGCAGATAGGCCGTGGCGAGGGCGGAGAACGCAGCCGCGACAATGGCCGCTGCGACAACGACGGCAATAGCGACAGTAGACTTCATGTACCGCCTCCGTGCCTGAATGTGGAAACTCTTACTATATCACCTGCGCGCGGGCAGCTCGTGGGTAAGGCAGTGGAGTGTGCCGAGGCCCCAGACGAGATCGACGGCGTGGATGCCGATGATTTCACGCTTGGGGAATAGCTCGGTGAGCACGCCGAGCGCGATGCGGTCGTTGGGATCGTTGAAGGTTGGCACGATGACGCGGCCGTTGGCGATGTAGAAGTTCGCGTAGCTGGCGGGCAGGCGCATGCCTTCGAACACGACGGGGGCCGGCATCGGCAGCGGGACGGTGGTGATTTTTTTGCCGTCGGCCGTGGTGGCGCCTTGCAGGCGCTCGCGGTTTTCCTCGAGCAGGCGATAGTTTGCGTCGCGTTTGTTCGTTTCGCGGCAGAGCACGACCGTGGTCGGGTTCACGAAACGACAGAGATCGTCCACGTGGCCGTGCGTGTCGTCGCCGGCGATGCCTTTGCCGAGCCAGATTACTTTCTGAATGCCAAGGTAGTCGCGGAAGACGGTTTCGTAGTCCGCGCGCGTGAAGCCTGGATTGCGGACTTGCACTTTCGGATCGAGCAGGCATTCTTCGGTGGTGAGCATGGTGCCGGCGCCGTTGCCGTCGATGCCGCCGCCTTCGAGGATCACGCGGCGGCCCTTGTGCATCGGTGCGATGGCGGTGGATTTGGTGTGCTTCGTGAGGAAGGGCGGAACCTTGGCGTCCTTGCGCCAGTTGTCGTATTTCGCCCAGGCGTTGAAGCCGAACTGTACGGCGGCGCGTTCCTTCTTGCCGCGCGTGACGAAGGCCGGGCTGCAGTCGCGCATCCAGCCGCGGTCAAGCGCGAGCGGCAGGAAGACCACGCGCGAGACGTCGACGTTCGCGTGCTTGAGCATCTCGACAATTTTTTTCTTTGCCGCCGCTGATGGGATGAGCAGGTGCACGGGCTCGCCGGGCATGAGCGCGCGGATGATCTCCGCGAAGACCCAGGGGATCGGCTCGAACTTACCGGGCCAATCGGCTTTATTTACGGGCCAAGCGAGGAAGGTGGCGTCGTGCGGCTCCCACTCGGCGGGAAAGCGGAACGCGGCGGCTGACTTTTTCGGCGCGGCCATGGTTAGTCGATGAAGCGGCGCGTGATGTCGCCGAAGGCGTCGATTCGGCGGTCGCGCAGGAAGGGCCAGTTGCGGCGGATCGTCTCGAGGTGCGCGAGATCGACCGTGGCGAGCAGGACTTCTTCCTTGTCGGTGGAGGCCTGCGCGAGGATGACGCCCTGCGGATCGGCGACGAAAGACGTGCCCCAGAATTCGAGGCCGGCCTGTTCGGCGACGGGGCGCTCAAAGCCGACGCGGTTTACGGCGGCGACGTATACACCGTTCGCGATCGCGTGGCCGCGCTGCACCGTCATCCACGCGTCGCGTTGCGCCGCCCCGTACTGCGCTTTTTCGTGCGGATGCCAGCCGATCGCGGTGGGGTAGAAGATCACCGATGCGCCGCGGAGCGCGGTGAGGCGCGCGGCTTCGGGGTACCACTGGTCCCAGCAGATGAGCGTGCCGACGCGGCCGTACTGCGTGTCGAAGGCCTTGAAGCCGAGGTCGCCGGGCGCGAAGTAGTACTTCTCGTAATACGCCGGGTCGTCGGGGATGTGCATCTTGCGGTAAGTGCCAAGCGATTTTCCGTCGGCATCCACGATGACGGCGCTGTTGTGGTACACGCCTGCGGCGCGGCGCTCGAACACCGGCACGACGACGGCGATCTTCAGTTTCGCGGCGGCGGCCTGAACCGCGCGGACGCTTTCGCTGTCGAGAGACTCGGCGAGATCGAAGAGCGCGGCGTCTTCCTTCTGGCAGAAGTACTGGCTGCGGTATAGCTCGGGCAGGCAGACGACCTGCGCCCCGGCCTTGGCCGCTTTTTCGAGCCAGTCGATGGCTTTCTTCGTGTTGTCCTGCGGATTCGCGCTGATTTGAATCTGCACGAGGCCGATGACGAAATTTTGGGGCACGTTTCTTTCTCCCATGCGCCGCGAAACGGAGGCGGATCGTAGCAAAAATCCGCAATGGCCGCGAGAATTTTCCGGTTGATTCGCCGCGGCGCATCGCAGAAGATGGAGCAAACCCGCTTACACGGAGGCGCAGACTTATGTACACCTTGGATCGCCGGGAATTCATTCACACGACGGCCGCGCTTGGCGCGGCAGCAGCCTTAGGCGCGGGGAGCGCGCAGGGAGCGGAGAAGAGGGTGCGGCATGCGGTGATTGGGACGGGCGGGCAGGGGCAGAACCATGCGAAGTTGTTCGATGGGTTGGACAACTGCGAGGTGGTGGGCCTGTGCGACGTGGACCCGAAGCGGCTGGAGGAGGCGCGCGGGCGCGTGAAGAAGGCGAAGGACGTGAAGCTGACGACGGACTTCCACGAGATTCTCGCGGACGCGAGCATCGAGAGCGTGAGCATTGCGACGTGCGATCACTGGCACACGCCGGTGGCGCTGCATGCGCTGAAGGCGGGCAAGCACGTGTATGTGGAGAAGCCGTGCAGCCACAATGTGCGCGAGGGCTTCGCGTTGGTGGCGGCGGCGCAGAAGACGGGCAAGTGTGTGCAGCATGGCACGCAGAGCCGCAGCAGCGAGGGCATTCAGGCGGCGGTGGAGTATCTGCGCTCGGGGAAACTCGGCACGGTGCGCGCGGCGAAGGCGATCAACCACCAGTACCGCGACCGCATCGGGCGCGCGCCGGAGTCGACACCGCCGGCGGGTGTGAACTACGACGTGTGGACCGGGCCGGCGCCGTTGCGTCCGTTTACGGAGAACCGCTGGCACTACAACTGGCATTGGTTCTGGGACTACGGCTGCGGGGACATCGCGAACGACGGCGTGCACCAGATTGATGTCGCGCGATGGGGGCTGGGAGTGACGTATCCGAAGCGCGTGGTGGCGGCGGGCGGTCAGCTTTTTTACGACGACGACCACGAGACGCCGGACACGCAGATGGTGACGTACGAGTATGACGGCTGCTATCTGATTTACGAGATGCGCCTGTGGACCGATTACCCGCTGGAAGGTCACGAGAACGGCAATGTGTTTTATGGCGACAACGGCCGGCTGGATATTGGGCGTGAGGGCTGCATCGTGACGCTGAAGGGCGAGCGGCCGAAGAAGCTGGGTGACGGCGCGGACACGGGCAAGCACATGCAGAATTTCATCAATGCCGTGGCGGCGAACGATCCTTCCAAGTTGAATGCGCCGATCTCGGAGGGCGCGATCTCGGCGGCGTTGTGTCATCTGGGCAATGTGGCCACGCGCGTGGGGCGCCCGCTGGAGTTTGATGCGGGCGAGGTGAAGTGCGCGGGCGATCGCGAGGCGACGAAAATGCTGGGCCGTGAATATCGCCGCGGCTACGAACTGCCGCAGGTGTGAGGCGCGTGCGGATGATCGTGGCGATCGCGTTGTGTCTGGCCGCGGGCGTTTGTGTCGCGGACGAGCCGGTGCGTTTCGAGCGTGGCGCCGACGACGTGCGCATTTTCGTCGGAGACCGGCCATTCGCACGGTATGTGTTTCGCGACGAGAAGATCCTGCGGCCGTATTTCACCGATGTGCATGCGCTGGACGGTACGCTGGTGACTCGGCACCATCCGCCGCGCGAAGGTATCGACGCGACCGACCACGACACGATGCATCCGGGAATCTGGATCGCGTTTGGCGATCTGGGTGGTGCGGATTTCTGGCGGAACAAGGCGCGCGTGGAACAGGTGGGCCTTGAGGAAAATGCCGAGGCTGGATCGTTCGTCGTGCACAATCGATACGTCGATGGCGAAACGGTCATTTGCGACGAGAAGCAGACTGTAACGATCGTGGCGCGCGACGGTGGAATTTATTTGCTGCTGGATTCGACGTTCACCGCCGGAGAGAAGCCGTTTTACTTTGGCGATCAGGAAGAAATGGGCTTGGGCGTGCGCGTGGCGACGCCGCTGGCGGTGAAGAACGGTGGCGATATTTTCAACAGCGCCGGGCAGCGGAACGAGGCGGGGTGCTGGGGGAAGACGGCGTTGTGGGCGGACTATGGCGGCACCATCGACGGGAACCATGTCGGTGTGGTGGTGATGCCGCATCCGGGCAACTTTCGGCCGTCGTGGTTTCATGCGCGCGACTATGGATTCATCGCCGTGAATCCGTTTGGGCGGAAGGCGTTTACGAATGGCGAGCCGAGCCGTGTTGAGGTGAAACCGGATGAGGCTTTCCGCTTGCGCTACGGCGTGCATATATATAGTCACGGCGGGGCCGCGCCCGATGCGGCGGCGGCCTATGCGGAGTATCTGGACTTGGTAAACTGGCCGGCGGAGAACACAGCGCATGGCAACCAGTGAGCTGAACCGTCGCACTTTTTTGACGGCCATGGGCGCGGCGGCGCTCAGCGCGGGTGTGGCGCGCGCGGACGATGCGGCGCCGAAGCGATATCGTGCGTGCGTGATTGGCGATACGGACCACGGCGGGTATGGGCACAACCTGCACCGGCTGTGGGCGCTGCGCGACGATGTCGACGTGGTGGCGCTGGCCGATCCGCATGAGCAGGCGCGGGAGTATTACAAGCAGGAGGCGAACGCGCAGCGGACGTATGCGGATTATCGCGAGATGCTGGCGACGGAGAAGCCGGAGCTGGTGGTGATTGGGCCGCGGTGGACGGTGAACCACAAGGAATACTTGCTGGCCTGCGCGGATGTTGGCGCGCACGGGATTATCGAGAAACCGCTGTCTGTGGATCTTGTCGAGGCAGACGAGGTCATCGCGGCGATGGCGGCGAAGAATTTGAAGTGGGAAATCGCGTTCAACTTTCGCGCGTCGCCCGTGGTGCGGCATTTGCACAAGAAGATTGTGGAGGAAGGTTTGATCGGGCGCGTGCTGGAGATGCGCGGGCGCGGAAAAGAAGATGCGCGGTCCGGCGGCGAAGATCTGATTGTGCTCGGCGTGCATGTGTTCGATTTGATGCAGTATTTCGCGGGTGCGGCGGAATGGTGCGAGGCTGAGATTCTGATGGATGACCGCGCGGTGGGTCCGGCGGATGTGCGCGAGGCGAGCGAGCCGCTCGGGCCGGTGGTGGGCGATACGGTGCACGCGCGCTATGCGTTTGCGAATGGCGTGCGCGGATTTTTCTCGTCGGTGAAGGGTGCCGATGGCGGCGGCGGGCGGTGGGGGCTTGATATATACGGCACGAAGGGGATTGCGACGATCCGCATGACGCCGATTCCGCAGGTACGTTTGTTTGCCACCGGCGCGTGGACGGAAGACAACACCACGTCGATCTGGAGTTCGATTCCCGACGAGCCGACCGTGGATGTTGGCGAGAGCCCCGTTGGGCACTACAAACTGATCGTGGACGATCTAATCGATAGCATCGAAAAAAACCACGCGCCGTTTACGGGACTTGAGGCGGGCCGCGACGCGCACCAGATGTGCCAGGCGGCATTCGAGGCTGTGGTGGCCGGTGGGCGAGTCGCGTTGCCGCTGGTGAAACGCGACCATCCGTTGAAGCGGTGGTCATGACCGGGAAACAGTTACGAGAGGCGCTGCGCGCGGGGAAGCGGGTGTACGGCACGTGCATTGTGTCGCCGTCGGCGTCGTGGGCGCCGATGATTGCGTCGTGCGGGCTGGATTTTGTGTTCATTGACACGGAGCACATTCCGATCGATCGCGCGGAGTTGTCGTGGATGTGCCGCGCGTATGGGGCGCTGGGGCTGCCGCCGGTGGTGCGGATTCCGAAGCCGGACGCGCATGCGGCGTGCATGGCGCTGGATGGCGGAGCGGCGGGGGTGGTGGCGCCGTACATGGAAACGCTCGACGAAGTGCACGCGCTGCGCGGGGCGGTGAAGTATCGGCCGCTGAAGGGGGCACGGCTGGAGCGGGCGCTGCGCGAGCCGAAGTCGCTGGAGCCGGAACTGCGCGCGTATTTGGATAACTACAACGCGAACAACCTGTGCGTGGTGAATGTCGAGAGCATTCCGGCGATGGAAAAGCTGGACGAGATCCTGCGCGTGCCGGAGGTGGATGCCATTCTGGTCGGGCCGCACGATCTGTCGATCAGTCTTGCTGTGCCGGAGCAGTACACGCACCCGAAATTCACGGCGGCGATGAAGACGATCATCGAGAAGAGCCGCGCGGCGGGGGTGGGCGTGGGGTATCACTTCTCGTTTGGGTTGGACGTCGCGATGGAGTGGGCGAAGATGGGCGCGAACTTTATCGTGCACAGCACGGATTTGTTCTTGGTGCGGGACGCGTTGCAGCGGGAGATTGGGACGTTCCGATCGAAGTTTGGGGATCAGGTTAGTACGCAGAAAGATGTTGGAGGCGATCATGTTGTGGTGTAAGCGTGCGGCTGTTTTCACTTTGCTGATGGGCCTGTCGGCCTCGGCGATCGCCGAAGAGGGCATGCTCGAACTGCGCGATGCCGTAGTGGTGCGTCCCGATAGCCTAAGTGCGCAGGAAGAGACGGCGATCAATATGTTGGTCGAGGAAGTCGCAAAGCGGAGTGGCATCCGCTGGTCCATCGTCCGGCGCAGCGAGAAACATGACGCCCCGATAGCCATTCGCATTGGCCGTGCCGGATGGATCGGTGACAAAGCGGAAACAGATCCCCAGGTGTTTGTTGTCTTTCGCGATCAATTGCGTGCTGAGGGGTATGGAATTATTGCAGGCGGTGGTTCGAATGGAATGCTATACGACGTGATCGTTGGTGGTAAGGATGCCCGCGGCGTCCTGTTTGGCTGCGGACGTCTGTTACGGGAACTGAGGATTAAGCCCGGCTCTGTGGCGATCCCGAAAAACTTCTATACGGCAACTTCTCCCGCCTATCCCATTCGCGGACACCAGATTGGATTTCGCGCGCGGGCGAATTCATGGGATGCGTGGACGGTGGCGGAGATGGAGCAGTACATCCGCGAGTTGGCGTTCTTCGGCGTCAACAGCATTGAGAACATTCCGTTTCAGGACAGCGACAAGATTGTGCTCGGGAAAGTCGACCGTCGCACGATGAATACATCCATGAGCGAGATTTGCGCGAAGTACGGCTTGGACTACTGGGTGTGGACACCGGCGGATTTCGATCTGAAGGACGAGAAGCTGCGCGCGGAGGAACTCGAGAAGCACAAGCAGTTGTACGAAGACTGCCCAGAATTGACGGGCGTGTTTTTTCCCGGCGGCGATCCCGGGGACAACGAGGCGGCGCTTGTGATTCCGTTTTTGGAGGACGTCGCGAAGCTGCTTGCGTCGACGCATCCCAAGGCGAAGATCTGGCTGTCGATGCAGGGATTCGACAAGTCGCAGGTTGAAGTGATTGTGCGGTACGTGCAGGAAAAATTACCGACGTGGCTGGGCGGGCTGGTCGTGGGGCCGTCTTCGCCGCCGACGCCGGAGACGCGGCTGTGGTTGCCGAAGCAGTATCAGCTTCGGTTGTATCCCGACATCACGCACAACAAGATTTGCCAGTACCCTGTGCCGTGGTGGGACCCGGCGCTGGCGCTGACGCTGGGGCGCGAGGCGATCAATCCGCGACCGGCGCAGTACCGCACGATTCACAACTGGTTCGCGCCGTATAGCGACGGGTTCATTTCGTATTCGGATGGCGTGCACGACGATGTGAACAAGGCGGTGTGGAGCGCGCTGAGTTGGGACCCGGACTATGATCTGCGCCAGATGCTGGTGGAGTATGCGCGCGTGTTTTTCGCATCGAATGTCGCGGAGGACGCGGCCGACGGGATTTTCGCGCTGGAGCGCAACTGGCGCGGGCCGCTGGCGGAGAATGGCGGCGTCGAAGCGACGCTGGGCGCGTGGAAGGCGCTGGAGGCGCGCGCACCGGAGTTGAAAGGCAACTGGCGCTGGCAGATGTGTCTGGTGCGTGCGTATTACGATGCGTATGTACGCCAGCGGCTGATTCGCGAGACCAAGCTTGAACAGGAAGCGAATGAAACGTTGTTGTTGGGCATTCAGCAGCCGCAGAAGGCGATGACGATGACGCTTCAGATACTCGCGGGTGTCGATACGGAACCGACCGCGCCCGAATTGCGTGCGCGGATTGTGGAACTGTGCGAGGCGCTGTTTCAGTCGATCGATTTGCAGACAAGCGTGGAGAAATACCACGCGAGCGGGGCGGAGCGCGGCGCGATTCTGGATTTTGTCGATTACCCGCTGAACAACCGTTGGTGGCTGGAGGATGAGTTCACGAAGATCGCCGCGCTGCCGACCGATGATGAGAAGCGCGCACGGTTGCAAGCGATCGCGACGTGGGAAAATCCGGGACCGGGCAGCTATTACGACGACGTGGGGCATCCGGGAAAGTCGCCGCACGTGAAGCGCGCGGAGGAAACGGTGACCGAGCCGGGCGAGGAGGCGCACCCGGAGCCGACGCTGTGGTGGTGGGACAACGGCAAGAGCCGCGCGCGGTTGTCGTGGCAATCGAGCATGAACTGGCCGCTGGGTGTGGTGTACGAGGGGATCGATCCGTCGGCCAGCTACACCGTGCGCACGACGGGGTATGGGCAGGCGTTGTTGCGCATCGACGGAGAACGCGTGATGCCGACGCTGGACGGCAAGGAGCGTGGCGAATTCAAAGAGTTCCCGGTGGATCCGAAGTATATGGCCGATCGGAAACTGGTGATTACGTGGGACCGGCCGACCGACGAGAACCATTTGAATTGGCGGCAGCAGTCGCACTTGTCGGAGATCTGGCTGCTCAAGAAGTAGGGCGCGATCTATTCCTGCCGGACGAAGGCGATCAGGTCCGCGATTTGGGACGGCTCAAGGTTGTCGAGCAGCGCCTCGGGCATGAGCGAGATGTCCATGGGCCCGGCGCTGACGATGTGCGATTTGAGGACAGTTTGCGCGCCGCCACTCATGCGCAGCGTGAGGCCGGTGGCCGTTTCGGCTTCGAGAATGCCGGAGAGGTAGCGGCCGTCCGACGTTTCCACGTTGTATCCCGTGAATTGCGGATTAATCTCGCCGTTCGGATTTGCGACGCTGTTGAAGATGCGCGCGGTTTCCCAATCGCGGACGCCTTTGAGGTCTGGCCCGACCGATTCGCCGAGATCGCCGATCTGATGACATGAAGCGCAGCGCTCGGCGAAGATGGCGCGGCCGCGATCGGCGTCTCCGTGCATGGCTTCGACGGCGGGCAGCGCGGCGAGCGTGGCTTGGATGTCCGGCGCGGCGTGGGCGGCTTCGAGGCGCGCGGCGGCTGCGCGGATGGTTGGGTCGCGATGGGTCGTCAGGCGATGGCGATACGTTGTGGGCAGCGCGTCGTATGGCAGCGTTTTTGAATCGAAGGCCTTTAATAGAGACTCGACCCATGCGGTCCGGGTGAATAGAGCATCGAATAGTACCGTCGCTTCCGTGGCGGAACGGCCGGCCAGCGCGGCGATAAGAGCGTCGGCGGCGTTCGGAATATCGAGCCGTGCGAGTGTGGCGGCGGCCGCAGTGCGTAGATCGGTATCGTCGGAACGCAACGCATCGGCCAATACGGGCAGGGCCTGATCCGTCGGGGCAAACGCGAGCGCGCGGATCGCGTCGACGCGGGCGTCGATGGATTCCGCGGAATTCGGCGCGACACGGAGCGCTCGCTCGACCATGTTGTGCAGCTCTGTTTGCGCGGACGGTGAGGACTCCAACGCTGTGCGGAGTTCAGCACCGGTGCCGGCATCGCGCGCGCCGGTGAACAACGCAGCCACGAGATCCTGCCGGTACGCGGATTGATCGCTCGGTAGCGCGTCGATGGTCTTCAACAATCGCTGCGTGTCGGCGGCTTCGCCGGAAGCGCCCGCTTGCTGCGCGAGCATGTGTAGCCACTCGGAGGAGTCCGGGTTTTCGGCAAAGGCGTCGTCGCTTAGCAGGGTGGATGCGACCGTGCCGGCGCCTGAGGCGAGCGAACTCATCAATGCGACTTTCATCCATTCATCGGCACCATCGGCCCGCGCGAGTTTGGTTAGTGCGTTGAGACGCTGTGGCGCGTCCCAAGTGCCGAGGGTGAAGGCTAGTTGATAGCGGACTTCCATGTCTGAATCGTCGACACGGGCGACCAGCGCCGCGAGCAACGCCTCGGAAGGTTGCGCGAAGGATTCCGCGAGGCGTATGGCATGGCGGCGGACTTGGGCGTTTTCGTCGCTGAGCGCGCGAAGAATCATATCTTCTGAAAGTGCGTCCTGAGCGCGCAGGGCATATAGCGCGCGCATCCGGCCTGTTGCGCTGGTGCTTTCCCGCGCCAGTTTTTCAAGCGCGGGGATTGCTGTCGCGTCTGCGCGTTCGTACAGGAGACGCTGCGCGGTTTCGGCATGCCAGGCGTTGGTATGCGCGAGCAGGCCTGCGAGTTCTTCGGTGGACGCGTTACCGATTGTGGTGATTTTGGGCCGGCGGAATCCGTTGGGCACGATGCGATAGATGCGCCCGCGATCGTTGCCGCTGTTCAGATCGAGATGTTTTTTGATGACTGGCGGCAGGCTGTCGGGATGCTCGATGACTTCGCGGTACATATCGACGACATACAGGCAACCGTCCGGGCCGTTGGCGAATTGCACGGGCCGGAACCAATTGTCGGAGGACGCAATGAACTCGACATTTTGATCGGCGCGATCGGCGCGGAACGCGAGGCCGTTTGGCGCGAGCGTCTTGCGGTGGATGAGATTGCTGCCAACGTCGGCCACGAAGGCGTTACCACGGTACTCGGCGGGCCACGCGTCGCCGCGATAGACAGTGACGCCGGTGGCGCTGGTGAAATAGCCGGAGGCAGTGCCGCCGCCTTCGATGGGGCCCTCGACGATGCCTTTCACGCGCAGGCGCGTGCGCACGACGCGCCACGGCTCGACGGGACTGATGCGGTATACGGTGGCTTGCGGTCCCTCGGTGGCGATGCTGTCGCGCGGGCCGGGCGCGGCGTAAAATGGATTGCGGGCGAGGTAACGGTCTTCGAACATCACCTGGATGATGTGGTCGCTGTTGTGACAGATGAACTCGTGGCCCCAATCGTCGAAGCTGAGGCCGTGTTGCGCGCCGCCGCTGACGGCCGCCATGCGGCGGGTTTTGGGATCGATCGCGAAGTCGCGGCCGTGCAGTGTGAGCGGGGCTTCGAGTGGATACGCGGCGGAAGTGACGAGCGCGCCGGAGCCGCTGGTGGCGCCCTGGAGGCGATTGTCGAGGTTCCAGTTAAAGCTGTTCAGCAGACCTTGCACGTTGGTCAGGCCGAAACCGGAGAACAGGAGTTCCTTGACGTCGGCCTTGTGATCGCCGTCCGTGTCTTTCATGTAGAAAATGTCGGGCGGCACGCCGACGAAGATGCCGCCGTCGTAACAGGCGACCGCGGTGGGCCAGGCCAGTTTATCGGCGAAAACGTGACTTTCGTCGAATACGCCATCGCCGTTGGTGTCTTCGAGGAGTCGGATCGCGCCGATCATGTCGTTGCGCCGTTCGGAGTAGCCGCGCATTTCGACGACGTACATGCGGCCGAATTCGTCAAAAGCCATTGCGATGGGATCGAAGACGAGCGGCTCCGCGGCGACCAGCTCCATGCGGAAGCCGGAATGCACCTTGAAGGATTTGAGTGCGTCGGCGGGTTCGAGCGGTTTGGTGCGCGGGAGTTCAGCAGAGTAGTCGCGATCGACGGAGTCGGTTTCCTGTGCGGACGCGACCACGGCGGCCAAAAGAGCGGCGATGAGTAGATGGAATCGAATCATGCGCGGAAGCATAGCATCCGCGCGAGGTTATGCGCCCGGATCGAGCGGCTGCACCGGTTCTTCGAAGTAGTGATGGAAGGCTTTGGGGAGATCGCGATACGAAGCACCCTTTGCGAGCGCATCGACATCCTGTGCGTTGTGGGTATTCCAGAAGAGCACGTGTTTGCCGCGCAAGTAGCCCGCCGCGGCATCGGCGAGCAGCGCGGCGAAGGCCTTTCCGGAGTAGGTGCCATCGAGCCGGAGGGCGGCGTCGGTTTTGGCTTGCTGCACGGCGTGCACGCCGGCTTCGGTGAACTCGCCATAGCGGTGACCAAAGAATTCATGACGCACGGTGAGTTGTGGTCGTCCCCCCGTGGGGATATCGCCGAGCCAATCCTTCAACCGCGCGAGCACCGCGCCGCTGAGATGGTAGAGGCCGTCGGAATCGGCGAAACGTGTATCGACGACGCGGACGGCGTGAATTTGGGGTGAGAGTCCGGCGATGGTGAGACCGGCCATGAGACCGGCGGTGGTGCCCATGGAGCCGAGCGAGACGTAGATGTCGTCGGGCGCGGGGCATTGTCCGGCGGCGATTTGATCGGCGAGTTCGAGCGCGGCGTTTACATACCCGAGCACGCCGATGGTGGAGGAGCCCCCGGCCGGAATGATGAATGGGCGGCGGCCGGTGCGCAGGAGCGAGAGGAATGTGCGCCACACCACCGTGGTTGCGATTGCGCGGACGCTGTCGCGCGCTATTAGGCGCGCGCCCGCGGCGTGGCCCGCGAGGAGATTGCGGCGGACGTAGTGCGCGTTGGGTTGTGGCAACAGGATGGAGGTCGGGCGCAGCCCGGCGCGTCCGGCATAGAGCGCGGTGGCGAGGGCGTGGTTCGAGCCGGCATAGCCAAAGGTGATAGTTTCCTTGACGCCGAGTTGCTTTGCCTGGCCGAGCAAGAATTCGAGTTTGCGGATTTTGTTGCCGCCGTAGGGCATTGCGGTTTGATCGTCGCGCTTTACGTGCAACGATGCGGCATCTGCAATATTCGCCAAGCGCAGCGGCTCGACGGGCGTGGGCAGATTACACAGCGGCACACGCGGCGCGTGGGATTCGAGTGCCGGGAAGCGCCGATACAATGGCAGCGATTGATTGGGAGTGGGCGATGCAGTCACAGCGCAGTGGACTATACCGGATTTGGTGCGCGATCGCGTGCGTGCTGTTTTTCTCGGCGTTGATGGCGAGCGCGCAGGCACCGGAGCCTGGATCGACGGTCGCGCTGTTCGATGGGAAGACACTCGATCACTTTTATACTTTCCTGAAAGATCGTGGGAAAGACAGTGATCCGAAGAAAGTTTTTACCGTTCAGGATGGAGTGTTGCGGATCTCGGGTGAGGAGTGGGGCTGCATCACTTCGCGCGAGAGTTTTGAGAACTACCACCTTGTCGCCGAGTTCAAGTGGGGCGAGAAGACCTGGGCCGATCGCGCGAACGCCGCGCGGGACAGCGGGATTCTGGTGCATTCGAACGGGCCGGACGGCGCGTACAACGGCATCTGGATGCACTCGATCGAGTGCCAGATCATCGAGGGCGGCACGGGGGACGTGCTGGTGGTTTCCGACAACAGCGGCAAGGAATTCAGCGCCACGGTGCCGGTTGCGGCGGAGAAACAGGGCAGCTCGTATGTATATGACCCCAACGGCACGCCGGCGACGATCGTGGGCGGACGGATCAATTGGTGGGGGCGCGATCCGGAATGGCGCGACGACAAAGGTTATCGCGGTGCGCGCGACGTGGAGCGGCCGGTGGGAGAGTGGAACCGGCTGGAGTGCATCGTGGTGGGGCAGACGATCACGGTTGTTTTGAACGGTGTCATCGTCAATCAGTGCATTGATGTGCAGCCGCGCCGTGGGCGGATTCAGATTCAATCCGAAGGCGCGGAGATTTTCTTTCGCTCCGTCATGCTGACGCCGTTGGGAACGAACAAGCCTTAGGGCGCGACGAGTTTGCGCAGCGCGTCCATCAGAATCGGTTCGACTTCGGGGGCCGTGCGCGAGGTGCGGAGCTGCGTTTCGTAGCCGCCCTGTGGATACGAGACCGTGGTGCCGATATACCCCGCGCCGTAGTCGCCGTAGGCGGCCATGCACACGAAGCTGCCGGGCGCCATGGCCTGCGCGGCGAGCTGATACTCGATGAAGAGTTCGGCGGGCATGTGCACGATTTGCAGTGTGCCGATGCGCAGGCGGCTCAATGTTGTGGGTACATCCGCGAGCACCTGCTGCATCCAGGCGACCTCGTGCGCGGCGTTCAGGCGTTCGGCGAGCGACAGGCTCGAATCGGCCAGCAATTTTTTTTGTTCGTCGAGATCGATTTCGGGACGCAGCGGCATGTGGACGTCGACGGAATCCCAATCGAACTCGGCATCCTTTACCGCGAAGCGTTCGGTCGCTTCGAAGGCGCGCTTCATGCCGTCGTGCAGACGCTCCGCGAGTACCTGGCGATTTTCCGGCGCGCCGTCGTTGTATTTTCCGGCGGTCACATTGCCGGCGGCGCCGTTGAAGTGAATGTGTACCGCCTCCGGAAGCTCGCCCTCGCGCATGTGGCGCGCGATGCCGGGGAAATCGGCGCTGACGAGGCCTGTGCGGTAGTAGCTCTGCGGGTGCGTGGCATAGTACGTAAGAATGGCAACGGGTTTGCCTGCGTCCCAGAAACTTACCGCGCGCATCCATGGATCGATCACGCCCTCGGGCGCGGCGCGGACTTCGGCTTCCGGTGTGGCGGACCAGCGCACGTGTGCGACTTTTCCGTCGGGGCCCATCACGCGTCGATTCGAGGCGACCTGCTCGACTTTCGCCTTGCCGAGGCCGACATGGGAGATGGCGACGGTGTGGCTGAGTGCCTCGCGCGCGGCGTCGGCGCAACGTTGAATAGCGACACGGGCGAATTCCGGATTGAATGCCTCGCCGGAGAGGCCTTGCGCCGCGAGCAGCGCCTCGACCGTGAAGTCGCACGAAGGCGCGTCGTGCTGGTGAATGGTGTGGACGGCGACGCGATCGATGCTGGTGTGCACGGCGTCGGCCAGCGCCTGGCGGAAGACCGAGTGGCCTTCGTTTCCGATACCTACCCAATCGAGCGAGACCATGACGACCGGCTTTTCGTTGTCGGCGATCAGGATTAGTCCGCGCGCGCTGAGCGGATCGGTGACGCCGCGGACGGGGGGCACACTGCCGCTGCACAGCGCGGAGCCTTCGGGCGGCGTGGCATCGACGTTAAACGTGGCGATGCGCAGATCGACAGCGAACGCAGACGAAGTCAACACGAATGCGCAGAGAAATAAGGCGAGATGTTTATTGAACATGAGCAACTCCCGGAGATCGTGTTTTCGATTTTACACTGCGCCGCGCGATTGCACGAAGCGGTCGAGGATATTTTTGGTGATGCGCTCCACGCGCGCGTCGGGGCCGTGCGGACGGCCGTAGTGTGAATACGGCAGCATGTGGCCCGGAGGCGAGCTGAGGCCCTGCGCCCACCAGATCGTGGCGGCGTTGAAGACGACGTTGTCGTGCGGGCCGGGGTAGAGCGTGGCGGTCCAGTGCGCGGAGTCGCCGTCGGCGTTCGTGGCGGTGCCTTCGGCGAGAATCTCGAGCCCGGGAATGGGCGCCGGGTCGCCGTGGAATTCCCAGCCGACGAGGCCCGGGATGCGGTCGCCGTTTTTCATGCCGGCGCCGTCGAAAATCCACGACGAGTCCTTGGACACGATCCAATCGCCGGAGCCGTTGAACGGCGAGACTGTGCGCGCGCCGATGAGCGTGTTTTCGTTCGGGCCCTCCACGGGGAAGGGGCCCATGCGCTCGGCTTCCTTGGGCGTGAGGCCACCGTACCGGCCGGCACGCGTGATGGCGCGGTTTGGGGTGCCGGTGGACGAGGGATAGAACGGCGCGACGAAGCAGGACGTGTTGCCGGAGAAGAACGCGGCGTTCACACCGCGATCGATCGCGGCTTTGACGTTGTTGAACTGCTGCAGGCTCCAGTATTCGTCGTGGCCGATCGAGAGGAAGCCCTTGGCGCGCAGGAGCTCCGTTGGGTTCGCGTGCGTGTCCGTGTTCGAGCAATAGGTGACGTCGTAGCCTTCGCGTTCGAGCCAGTAGGCGAAGGGGAATTCCCAGAGCAGGAACTCGCCGGAGCCTTGCGAGAGGGGAGCGTCGAGAATCTGGCAGTACTTGCCGTAGGGGCGGTCGTAGCTGACACGCACGCCGGACTTCAGCGCCCATTCGCTCTGGCCGTCGTCGTAGAGCGCATAGTTATCGGGCCAGCGGTTGTAGGCCTGCCATGTGTTGTCGCTGCACTGGAAGAGGAGATCGGCGCGGCGCTCATCGCGCACGATGAAGACGATATAGCTTTCGTAGCGATCCTCGAGCAACGACAACTTGGCGAGATATACGCCGCTCGTCCATTGCGCGGGAATTTTTACTGAGGCGCAAGGCTTCCACGCGCATTCGCGCACGCGTTCCTCGCCGATCGGCGGATCGGGTTGCGTGACGCCGTCAAACGGGCCGAGTTGCTGCATGTGCCGGCCACCGGTGCCGCCGTAGTAGCCCAGGCGGTAGATGTTGATAACAAATCGGGCAGGGGGGTTGGTGCTCACCATGAAGGAGACTTCGTCGCCGGCGCGGATGCTGGCGTGCGAGGCGTAGCCCTCGATCCACGGGCAACGGTAGCGCGTATCGGGATCGACGCGGGTGTATGTGAGTTGCCAATCGGTCGTGCCGGGATTTTTATTCTCGTCGATGATGGCGTTCGAGGGTTTTTGGCTGGCGGCCTCGGCAGTGCCGAGCGTGGACACGACGCCCGCGGCGGCCAGACCTTTCATTGCATCGCGACGGCTGATTTCCATGGACTAATTCCTTGTTTCCGGCAGGAGCCATTCTTCGTTGTTCAGCGAACGGAGGAATGCGATCAGGTCGATGATTTCCTCATCCGAATATCCGGCGTCGAGACCTTCGGGCATCATCGACACCGGCGTGGGCGCCATGGAGCGGACGTCCGTGCGCGCGATGGTGCGCGTTTCCGTCGCGGCGGTTTTCAACGTGATGGAGTCGGCGGATTCTCGGCCGACGATGCCGCTAAGCAGTTCGGTTCCGACTTCGACCGTGTACGGCTGGAAATCGGGGACGATGCTCGCGCTGGGGAACATGACGGCTTCGAGCAGGTCATGCCCGGAGCGCACGACGCCGATGGTGGTGAGGTCGGGGCCGAGCGTGCCGCCTTCGGCGCCGATCGCGTGGCAGGTGGAGCACAGGGCTTTCTCGCCGAAGAAGATCGCGCGGCCGCGGCCGACGTCGCCGGCGCCGAGCTTCGGCTCGATGCGCAGGAAGCGCTCCATCAGGCCGGCGTCGCGCTGCTCGAGCTTCGCTTTCAGGCCGGCGGCATGATTTTGCACGTCGGCGGGGAACGGTTGCAGCACGCGATCGAGTTGCGCGGCGGTCATGAAGTCCGCCGCATGTGGATTCTGCGCGAGGCCGTCGGCGAGCGCCATGCCGAGCGCGGAATCGGATTCGCCCGCGAAGGCCTGCAGCGCGGCGGTGAGCACGAGGGCATCGGCGGAGGGGAGATAGCCTTCGGCAAGAACGCGTTTGGATTCCGCGTCGAGTTTGGCCTTGCCGAGGATCGAGGCCGCGGCCTGTCGCGCGCCGGGATCGCCGGAGGTCTTCATGCTGTTCAGCACGAGGGTGAGACGTTCGCCGGCGAGGGCGGTGTCTTCGGTGGTCAGCGCGCTCAGCGCGGCGACGCGGACGTTTGCCGGCTGCGCGGTGTCGTCGGCGATGGCGTTCAGCCGATCGGCGAGCGCGGCGACGCGATGGTTGCGCACGATTTCCAACGCGCGCCAGCGCAGTGCTTCGTCGCTTTGGCTGAGGCAGGCGCCGAGGGCGTTGCTCCACGGTTCGGGCATGCTCGAAGTAGATGCCGCATCGACGATGTCCAGCAGGAACATACGCTCGGCGAGTGGGAGTTCGGTTTTCACGATGCGATCCGCGATGAAGGTCTGGCCGTCGCCGGTGTGTGCGTAGGAGAGCAGAATTTCGCGCGCCATGGCGGTGTTTTCGGCGTGCGCAGGATCGCGCAGGAGATCGTCAACGAAGGCGAGGACTGTTCCGCTCCACTCGGGGTGGTGTGCGGCGACCCAGAGGGCAGATGCACGCGCCGAAGCGGAATCGGATCGGAGGAGCGGAACGACATGTGTCGCAGAAAGGGAAGAATCACGCAACTGATCGAGCGCGACTAGCGCGGCAGCGCGCGCGGGCCAGTCGTGATTGGAGCTGAGCGCGGCCAACAACGATGCATGGTCGTTGATTTCAATCAAGGCGTAGATGATTGCGTGTTGTTCGAAGCGGTCGACGGTGTGGCTTGCCGCGTCCAGCAACGCCGGCACAGCTCGCGGATCAGCGATGCGACCTAATGCGGTCGCGGCTTCGCGCCGCTCGACGGCATTCTCGGCTTTAAGACTGGCTGTGATGGCGGAGACCGAATTTGAGTGGCGGGCCAGGCCTAGCGCTTGAATGCATGCGATACGTAGGTCCCTGTCTTCTCCGCGAAGCAGCTCGGCGATGACGGACATGGCTTTGGCATCAGCCATGCGGTACAGAAGCCACACGATACCGATGCCGCGATCCGAGGTGTCGTTGAGAGCTATTAAGGGCGACAGATCACGAAGAGCAGCGGAGCCTGCTCTTGCGATTGTTTCACGGGCACGTTGACGAACATACAAGCGTTGGTCGTTGAGCAGGAGTGCGAGTTTGTCCGCCGGGAGTCGATCCCATGAAATCGTACGGCCCCAAGGATCTGCCAATGCCTGGGGGTCCCAAGCGAATTCGTCAGCGGTCGTTTTTTTGCGAATGCGGTAGATCGAGCCTTTGATCTCTGGCTTGGCGATGCGGCTGATGGGGCAGGCGTCGACGTACCAGGCGCCGGTGTCGCAGACGAGCAGGCTGCCGTCGGCGTCTTGCACGAGGTCGGTGGGGTAGAAGTCTGGGCTCGTGGAGGTCAGGAAGTCGGAATCATCCGTCGAGAATGTCGAGCCGTTTTCGCGGAGTACGTGCGCCTGCACGCGGTGCGGGTTGAACTGCGCGCTGAAGAGGCGGCCGCGGTAGTCATTGCCGAAGGCATCGCCCTGAAATTGCAGGAAGCCGGCGGGCGCGATGCGCGCGAATTTGGTCATCGTCGGCATCAGCGGGCCGGTTTGCAGCATTTCGCCGGTGACTTCGTGTGGCTTGGGATACACGCCGCCCCAGACCCAGTGCATGAGCGCGTCACGCTGGCCGTGGCGCGGATCGGTGAAGTAGGTCATCGTGCCGAGCATTTGGCCGGAGCGCGTGAAGAGGAGCTCGACCGGGTTGTCGAAGCCGCCCCCGGCGAAACGTTCGAGGCCGGTGCCGTCGGGGCGGCAGCGCCAGATGCGCGCGGCCATGCCTTCGAGGGTGGTTCCTTCCTTCGTTTGGATTTTGTAGCCGTGGCGGCCGTGCGTGAGATAAAGCCAGCCGTCGGGGCCGACGAAGGGGCCGTGCAGGCTGGCGGTGTTGAGCACGTTCCAGCCGCTGAGCAGCACGGTGCGTTTTTCGGCAACGCCGTCCCCGTCCGCGTCGTCGAAGCGGAGGAAGTCCGGCGGGCTCGCGACGAAGAGCGCGCCCTGATGCCAGAGCACGCCCATCGGCAGGCTGAGTTCCGTGGCGAAGACGGTGCGCGTGTCGAAGATGCCGTCGTTGTTGGTGTCGGTGAGGCGGAGGATTTGGCATTCCGGCGCGGCGGCCATTTCTTTTCCGGAGAGATCTTTGCCGGTGGATTCAGCGATGTAGAGGTGACCTTGTTCATCGAAGGTCATGAACATGGGATAGGCGGTGAGGCTGGGCGCGACTGCCGTCGTGATTTCGAAACCCTCGGGCACGGAGAGCGTTGAGAGGGTGTCGTTGGCGGAGACGTTCAGCGAGAGCAGTGCGCTGCACGCGATGAGAAATTGTAGCGAACGTATTTTCATGGGGTGGCGATTCCGCAAGCCTCCGCGGTTTTGGGCAGGAACTCGTTCAATTCGGTCTGCATGATTTCCAATTTCGCGCGCATCATGTCGGCCGCGTGCGAGAAAGTGTGATCGCTGCCATAGTAGCAGTCGAGGCGCATGTCCTGCTCGACCCACGGCAGCGCGGCTTCGGTGTTGGCGCGCTCGTCTTCGAGAATCGCGCGCCAGCGGGTCATCGCGGCGGCGCGCTCGGCCGGGGGCCAGTCGGGCGATTCGCCGCGGGCGCAGGCGAGCAGCTTGTCGCGCAGCACGCAGGATTCGTAAAAGTTCGCCGTCGTGCGCGTGGTGGCGTAGAACCAGCGCGTAGCGGAGACTTCGGCGTCGAACATGAGCTTGTGATCGGCGTCGACCAGCGGCGCGGCCGCGTTCAGTTCATCGACGGCGGCGTTCAGCTCGCGCTCCATACGGCGGTAGTAATCGCCGAAGACGACGGCGTCGCCGTGCGGCGTGGTCATGTAGGTCGGCTGCCGCTTCACGCCGTCGGCGTCGGTGATCTCGGCCATGAAGAGGTAGTAGCCGTTGAAGAGGTCCGGCACGGGCGCTTTCGGGTCCGCGATCATCGGTTGTGCCGGACCGAGGTATTGCGGGCCGGTGTAGTACGGCGGGATCGTGGGCGAGAGGGGGATCGCGTCAGAGACATGCTTCCATGCTGCGCGAAGGTGCGGGCCGGCTTCCTTGCCGACGAGGCGCACGGCGAAATCGTTTAATAGTTTTTCTTTGTCGGGAGTGGGCGTCCACCAGACGAACTTGGCGACTTCGGCGGCGCTGGTGCCGTAGTTGGGGCGGAATGCGGGAAAGACCCAGGCACCGGTTGCGCCGCAGGAGGCGAGCGCTTCCGCGCGATCGACCCAGCGATCCATGCTGGGGATGTGCGGCAGGCGCGGCGCTTCGAAGCCGAGTTCGGGTTCGCTCTTGAGGTAGACGTTGATGCCGGCTTTGCGGCAGGCGGCGATCTGGGCTTTCGCGCGTTCGCCGGGACCGATGAGGTCGATGCTGTAGTCCCAGAGATGCTTGTTCACGCCGCCGGGTTTCTGCACATACTCGTCTTTTTCGATTTCGGTGAGCAGCGCGACGCCGGGTTTCAATTTCTCGATTAATTTTTCCTGCGTTTTGTCGGCAGACCACACGTGCTCGGCGGAATAGGGCCATACGACGACTTCGGCTTTTGGCGAGACACTGCGCGCGGCTTCGGCGAGACGGTTGCAGAGATTGGCGACGACGGTTTCCGCGCCGAGCTTCTCGCAGCGCGAGCAGTTCGTGTGGCCTTTTTCCACGCCGTGCGGGCGCATGTAGCAATGATAAAAACCTTCGCCGCCGATGATGAGCACGATGCCGCTGAGTTCGGGGTCGGCCTTGAACAGCCCCTGCACGCTTTCGGTGAGCCATTGCTGCACAAGCGGGTGCTCCGTGCACAGGACGAATTCGCCGTCCGCGCGCCAGGTGCGCGCGCCGCGGATCTCCGGGTGTGCGGCGAAGACAGGATCGTTCTCCGGAAATTTCTGGCGGATGTCGAGGAAGGCATATGTCTTCAGGCCATGCGCGCGCGCTTCGGCGGCGGCGTTGCGGTTTTGTTCGAGCAGGCCCAGTGCGCGGCGCACGGCGAGTTCGGGGATCGCGTCGGACGTGGAAAGCGCGAAAAGACTGCCGCCGCCGGAGAAGACGGCGTTGTAGCCCATGAAGACGAGTTCGCGGTAGGAGCCGCCTTTGGGGATGGTACCGAGGCGGACGTCGAGGCGGGGTTCATGAACGTCGCGAACTGTCGACACGCGTCGTACAAACGGCGCCCCACGAAAGCCAATGCTATCTACTAGAGAGACGACACCATCTCGAAGTCCGGCTGGTGTGACGCTTGATATTGCGACGGTATTGTCGATTACCCACAACATAAAGCCTTCGCGCGAGCGAGGTCCATCAGCAACACCCGCGACGTCAAGCACGATTGCGTTCTTGGTGTCCCAAAGTATTTCTTCCCTGACACGATTTACCTTCAATGAAACGTTCATGCGGCGTTGCAAGAAATCGCGCAAATATTCCGCCATTTTCTCGACCACCGGCGATGAGTCGTTTGCGATAGCGATTTCCCATGATGATGTGATTTCAAGTTCGTCCTTTGTAGGTTTCGCGTTCGGATCGCGGACAAAGCGCGCGAAGTAGTCGGAGGAAATCGCGGAGTAAGGGCTGGCGGCCCAGGCGGCTTCGGTGTCGCGGCCGAGGCGTGCGCCGATTTCGGCGAGGGTTTCGGCGTGGGCGATGGGTGCGAGGAGGAGGCAGGCGAGGATAGAGATCAGGGATCGTTTCATGGGCGGCCTCCTGTTTTGGTGCGGGTCTCTCTGTGTGTGGACGGGGAGATTCTTCGCGTTGCTCAGAATGACATGTGGGAGGGACGGAAGGAAAGAGAAACCGCGCTGAAATCTGGAGGCGTGGCCAGACTTCAGCGCGGTTGGGCGGTTATGGAATTAATTGCATTCCGCTTCGAGCGGGCCGGCGAGTTCCTGCAGGAAGAAGAGGCGGCCGGGCAGCGTTGGCATGAAGGTGCTGGGGATCCACGGCGTGGGTTTGAGGTGCAGCGTCATCCACAGCGACATGCCTTGCCACATCATGCCGCGGCCGAGCGCGCCGTCGCAGCCGCCGATGATGCGGTCGGACTGCAGGAAGAGGCCGGGGCCGACGGTGTTCGCGCGCGTGGAGACGAGCGTCGTGCGGCTTTTGAAACTCGTGATCGCGTTTTGTTCGATTGTCATCGGGTGCAACTGCGCGGCGAGGCGGTAGTCGGCGGATTTCCATGCGTCGACGGAGTCGTACTCCGCGGCGAAGTGCGGCTCCCAGAAGGCGATGTGGCATGCGCGGCCGATACCGAAGACCGTGACGAGTTTTGCGCCGTCGCGCTTGAGCGCGCGGATGCGATCGCCGAATTTCGGCAGATTGGCTTTCGTAGCGAAGTTGCGCTGCGATTTCGGCGGTGCGAGCGTACCGAGCGGGCCGTAGAACGCGCCTTCCATGGCGTTCTGGAACGCGCCGGGATCGTTCGAGGGCAATGTGTTTCCCTTGTCGTCGCTCCACTCGTCCATGTTGAAGCCGTGGACGTGTTTGCAGCCGACGCCCCACGCCTTCAGGAAGTAGACCGCCCAGCGGTACATGCCCATGGGGCCGACGGGGAGGATGAAGACGATCTGTCGATCTTCTTCGGCCGCCACGGCGATTTCGCGGGCAATTTCGTGGCCGAGCATCACGTCGAAATCCGCCAGTGACGCGCAAGGGATGGGCGCGAAGTCTTTGTCCCACCATCTCTCTTTGTTCGTGATGGTTTCCGGTTTGCGCGCAGAAACGGCGTCGATCGCGGCGAGGTCCCAGCCTTTCGGGAAGTAGTCTTCGAGCATCGAGCCCTTGATCGTAGTCATCAAGTTAATCGCCATGATTGCCGTTCTCCTTCACGAGTGTATCGCCCAGCGCATCGCACAGTGGGTCGAAATCTTCCGCTGCAAAACCGAGATGCGAATGTCGTCGCCAACCTTCGGCGAGTTTGAAGCGGCCGGACATGCGCCCGAGTTCCTGCGCGCTGTCGACCATCGTCTGCAAATAACTATCGAGGCCCTGCGTTTTGTCGAGCCATTCTTTTTGGCTGGCGTGGCACGCGAGCGCGTCGCGCTTGATGTTCAGCGTTGTCGAGATATCCACGAAGAAATGCGGCGCGATTGGTTCGCGCAACGGGCCGCGGAGTCCCCACGGCAACGCGTGGTAGAGCGCGACAGGTCCGGGGGCCGGTGGACGTGGCGGATCGGTGTCGTAATTCGGGAAGCCGCGGGCGAAGGCGGCGGTGACGCCGAGCCGCGATGCATTCATGTGGTCTTCCATGTAATCTAGGGGGGATTGCAGTAGCACAATCGATGGCGCACAGGTCCGAATGACGCTGGCGACCTGGCGAAGAAGGCGGTTGTCGTAGAAAATTTCGAGGTCGCGCGTGATCGGCGGGTGTAGGGTTGCGTTCATCGTGCGCGCGGCGGCCTTGGCCTCGGCGAGGCGTCGCCGCGCGGTGGTGTCGGCGTCCTCGGTCATCGAGCCGCACGAACCGTCGGCGATGTTCATCACATGGAGTTCGAAGCCCGCGCGCCCGAGCAGCATGAGGGTGCCGGCCATCATCAGCTCGATGTCGTCCGGGTGTGCGGCGATGGCGAGTGCAGCGCGACGGGTCACGACGTTTCCTTTCGTGCGAAGGCGGAAGTATATTCTTGGCCGCGTGAATAGTCCACGCGCCTGAAGGAGGACCATGAAGCAACTCGGAGTAGGGATCGTCGGCACGGGGTGGGTATCGGGCGAGCACATTCGCGCGTTTGAGGCGAATCCGCATACGAAAGTGGTGGCGCTGTGCGGCCGCACGGAGGCGAGCGCGCGGGCGAAGGCCAAGGAATGCGGCATCGACTGCGCGATTTATACCGACTACGCGCAGATGCTGAAGCACGCCGGGCTCGATATCGTTTCCATTGCTACGCCGCCGAACTTACACCGGGACGAGGCTGTCGCTGCGGCGCGGGCGGGCAAGCACTTGATGCTCGAAAAGGCCATGGGCGTGACGCTCGAAGACATCCGCGCGATTCGCGATGCGGTGCGCGAGACCAAAGTGAAGTCCGTTGTCAGCTTCGTGCTGCGGTGGAATCCGCTGTTCGACATCATCAAGAAGCAACTCGCGGCGGGCGCGCTGGGCCGCGTGTTTTATGGCGAAGTGGACTACTTTCATGGGATCGGGCCGTGGTATGGGCAGTACGGCTGGAATATCAAGAAGGACGTCGGCGGGAGTTCACTGTTGTCCGCCGGATGCCACGCGCTGGACGCGCTGCGCTGGTTTATGGGCGGCGAGGTAACGGAGGTGTATCAGCTCGCGACGGCCGGCAAGGGCAAAGACTTCGCGGCGTATGAGTACGCACCGACGACGGTGACCGTGCTGAAGTTTGCGGATGGCCGCGTGGGCAAGGTGGCCTCGTGCATTGAGTGCCTGCAGCCGTATGTGTTCGGCATCAACCTTGTCGGCACCGAAGGCACGATTCGCAACAACAAGATTTTTTCGCGCGTGAGTTTTCCGGGGCAGACTTCGTGGGCCGAAGTGCCGACGATCATGCCGGACAGCGGCGACGTGACGCATCACCCGTTCAAGGGTGAAGTGAACCATCTCGTCGAGTGCATCCAGACGAACACGGAATCACACGTGAACATCGAGGACGCCTACAAGACACACGAGATCGTGCTGGCGGCGGATCGCTCGGGCCAAACGGGAAAGCCGGTGGCGTTGCCGCTGCCGTAGGCGCGTTAGTTTGCCGTGGGCGCTGCGGGGGATTCCACGCCCGGCGCGCTGACGGGACCCGAGAGCACCGGAGCCGTTGAGTCGAACGCGCTGGTGACTGGTTTGCCGTCCCAGTCGGACGGAATTGCAATTCCCAGCAGCCACAGTGCTGTCGCGGCGGTGTCGTAGGTGGTCACGGGCGTGTCGATGACGAAGCCTTTTTTCACGCTCTTGCCCGAGGCGATCCAGGGGATTGTCATGTCCGCCGGGTCCTTCGAGCCGTGCGTTCTGTCGTGGCCGCCGTGGTCGGCGCTGATGATAATTACGGATTCATCCTTGATGCCGGCGGTCTCGATTGCGTTCAGCAGGATCTGCATGGCTTCGTCCTGATCGGCGAAGGCCTTGATCTGTTCCGGCGAGCCCCAGCCGTGCGCGTGGCCCGCGCTGTCGGAATCCGCGAAGTGGATGAAGCAGAGGTTTGGCTTTTCTTCGATGATATACGTGCTGATCACGCGCGCGAGCGGTTGCGCGTCGAGATCAATTACGCCGAAGTCATCGATGTTGCCGGGTGTGTTGAGGTGGTTGAACTTTTCCTTGCCGGCGAAGGCCGCCGTGCGGATGCCGCCGTGCTTCTTCGCGAGTTCGAAGATTGTGGGGACCGTAACGAGTCCGCGGCGCGGCTCCCAGTTGTTCCACATGACTTTGTGCGCGTAGGGTCCGCGGCCGGTGAGCATGGAGGTGTGCGAGACGAGCGTAATGCTCGGGAAGATGGTCTGCGCTTCCCAGGTCACGGCGCCTTCGGCCGCCATCTTCATCGTGACGGGCATCGGGCTCTGCTTCATGACTTCGGGTTTGCCGCCGTCCATGCTGATGATGAACACGTGCTTCGCGACCTGCGCGAACGAGGATGTCGCCGCGACAAAGGTGAGTACGACTGCGGCAAATAGGGTCTTCAAGTGGAGCGATTTCATTGCGACTGTCTCCTAGCGGGTCGTTATTTTGTTTAAACGGTTCGCACCGTTCCGATGTTACAAGCCTTTCACGCGCCAGCCGCGGCGATAGCGCCGGCGCAGGTGTTCAGTGGCTTCGCGCGAGTTCGTAAAGCGCAGGTTTGCCGCGTCCCATTCGAGTTTTTCGCCGGCGAAGCGATTGGCCACGTTGCCGAGCAGCACGGCTTCGGTAAGCGGGCCTGAGAAATCGAACGGCGCGCCGGTTTTGCCGTTTCCGAGACACGCGTTGACAAACTCGTGGTAATGGTTGATGGGTTCGAGTGCCGGCTGCGGATGGTTCGCGAATTTTTCCGTCGGGAAGAGTTCGGGCCGGCCGATGTGCGGCAGAATCATGGAACCCTCCGTGCCGATGATCAGCGAGCCACTCTTCGGCAGTTCGTAGTCCGCGGGGATGTGCGGCGAGCGCGCTTTGTCGGGCTGCTTGCCGCCGTCGCTCCACGAGGCTTTGATGACTTTGTCGGTGGTGAGCGCCGTGCCGGGGAATTCGTAATCGAAAATCGCCCACGCCGGCCACACTTCCTCGCTGAACATTTCGGCTTGCGCGGTGATGTTTAGCGGCGCGCCGATGCCGAGCGCGGTGAACACGGGATCGAAGATGTGGCAGCCGAAGTCCGCCGTGGCGCCGCCGCCGAAATCACGCCAGCGCCGCCATTCGAAGGGGTGATACTGCTTGTCGAGGTAGGGCCGCTCGGGCGCCGTGCCGAGCCAGAGGTTCCAATCGATTTCGGCTGGCACAGGATCTGCGCCGTCCGGGCGTTGGCCGCCGGCGATCGTGTAGCTCGCGGCGCTCCACGAATGCCATTCCTTTACTTTGCCGATCGCGCCTTCCTGCAACCAGATCACGGCGGTGCGGTAGAAGTCGTGCGCGTGGATTTGGATGCCCATCTGCGTGATGACGCCGGCCTCGCGCGCGGCGAGGGTGACCTGGCGCGCTTCGTAAACTTCATGCGTGAGCGGTTTTTCGCAGTAGACGTGCTTGCCCTGTTTGATCGCGCTCATCGCGACCGGCGCGTGCATGTGGTCCGGGATCGCGATGTTCACGGAGTCAATGTTCTGGTCTTCCTTGTCGAGCATTTCGCGCCAATCGCGGTAGAGGCGCGCATTGGGATAAGTCTTCGCCGCCTCGGCGAGACGCGTCGCGTCGATGTCGCACAGCGCGACGAGGTCCACTTTGTCGCTGGAGTAGATTTCGCCGAGATCGCTGCGGCCCTGGCCCATCACGCCGACGGAGGCGTGGCGCAGTTTGGTGGCGGCCGCGGAGGCGATGTTGAAGCGCGGAAGCAGGGTGGATGCGGCGGTGCCGGCCGCGGCGTATTTGAGGAAGGTGCGGCGCGAGAGTTTACGGCTCACGGGTGTCTCCTGACGGATAGGTTGTGGGTGCACGATCAAACCAAATTTGCGGGGCTCGTGTAAACCCGCGCGGGTTGGTTAGTCGAGGGTGACCCGGTAGCGGGTAAGTGCGACGGTTGTGACGATGATGAGCAGCAGGCCGAGGGCAACGACTTCGCCCGCAATTTCGCTCACACCGGCGCCTTTCAGCATGAGTCCGCGCACTATTCGCAGAAAGTGAGTGGCCGGGAGCGCCTCGCCGATGTGTTGCGCCCACGGGGGCATTCCGCGGAAGGGGAATGCGAAGCCGGACAGCAGAATGGACGGCAACAGGAAGAAGAACGACATCTGCATGGCTTGTAACTGGTTCTGCGCGATGGTGGAGAAGGTGAACCCGACGGCGAGGTTCACGGTGATGAAGAGCAGTGTGGCGAGCGCGAGGAGCACGATGCTGCCCACGAAGGGGACGTTGAACAGAACCTTTGCGGCGATGAGTACGACAGTGACTTGTATGCCGCCGATGCCGATGTATGGCACGATTTTTCCGATCATGACTTCGACCGGGCGCACGGGCATGGCGAGGAGATTTTCCATGGTGCCGCGTTCGCGTTCGCGCGTGACGGCGAGCGCGGTCATCATCACCATCGTCATGGTGAGGATGACGCCGAGCAGGCCGGGCACGACGTTGTAACGCGTGATGCCTTCGGGGTTGTAGCGGCGATGGATGACGACTTCGACCGGCGCATCCTGACCTCGTAACGAAGCGAGTGGTCCGGTGAGATCGTGGGAGAGCGCCTGTTTCACGATTTGGTTGATGGCGCCGATTGCGTTGCCGGTGGTGGCGGGGTCGGTGGCGTCGGCCTCGATCGCGATCTGCGCCTGTTCGCGGCGGATGAGGCGGCGCGTGAAGTCGGAGGGGATGTTCACGACGAATTGCACCTCGCCGCGCTGGAGCATTTCGTGCGCGTCACGTTCGCTCTCGGCCACGCGCACGAAATGGTAGTACTCGGAATTGGCGAGCGCGGTGACGATCGAGCGCGTGATGGCGCTGTGATCGGCGGAAAGCACGGCGGCGGGCAGGTGTTTCGGGTCGTTGTTGATCGCGAACCCGAACATTACGAGCTGCATGATGGGAATGCCGAACATCATTGCAAAGGTGAGGCGATCGCGCCGCAATTGCAGCGCTTCCTTGCGAATCATGGCGAGCAGCCGCGCGGCGAAACCCATGGCTCAGTTTCCCTCCGCGTTGTCGCGCGCGTAGCTCATCAGGTGGATGAACACGTCTTCCAGCGTGGGTTCGGCGTTGCGCCAGTGGATGTTTGTGTCCGTGCGCAGCGGCGCGATCGCGCGCTCCAGCGCTTCTTCGTCCGGTCCGCAGACGTGCAGCGCGGAACCAAAGGCGGCGGCGGCCGTGATGCCCGGCGCGTCGCGCAGACGTGGCGCAAGTTGGTCGGCGCCTGGGCCCGTGGCGACACGGGAGAAGATTTTGGATTGCGCGATGATCTCGCGCGCCGTGCCGCGCGCCATGAGGCGGCCATAAGCGATGTACGCGATTTCGTGGCACCGTTCTGCTTCGTCCATGTAGTGCGTGGAGACGAGCACCGTGATTCCGGTACCCGCGAGCATGTGGATCTCGTCCCAGAACGCGCGGCGTGCCTTGGGGTCGACGCCGGCGGTGGGTTCGTCGAGGAGCAGCAGCTTCGGCTCGTGCAACACGCACGCCGCCAGCGCGAGCCGCTGTTTCCATCCGCCGGAGAGTGAGCCGGCCAGTTGCCGTTGCCGTGTTTCGAGCCCGAGCCGCGCGATGGCTTCGTCCACGCGATGCCGGACGCGATCGAGCAGATACACGCGCGCGACGAACTCGAGGTTTTCGCGGATCGTGAGGTCTTCGTACAGTCCGAATTTTTGGGTCATGTAGCCGGTCTGGCGTTTGATGGCCGTGCGGCCGGTTTGCAGATCGTGGCCGAGGCAGGTGCCCGAGCCTTCGTCGGGCGTGAGCAGTCCGCACACGAGGCGCAACGTCGTCGTTTTGCCGGAACCGTTCGGTCCGAGGAAGCCGCAGATGCGCCCCGGCATCAGGCGCAGGTCGACGTGATCGACCGCGGTGCGGTGTCCGAAGCGTTTTACGAGCCCGTGCACGTCGATGGCGGGCGTGGCGGCGACGGTGTTCACGGTGTGGCCCCCGCGAAACGGTTCACCTCCACCGGCAGGCCCGGCCGCAGTGCGTCGTTTGGTGCGGTCGGCAAGGCTTCGACGAGGAAGACCAGCTTGTCGCGCGCGGACTCGGAGTAGATCACCGGCGGCGTGTATTCCACGCGCGGCGCGACGTAGGTGATGGTCGCCTGTAGTCCCGCCGGACAATTGTCGCAACTGAAATCGACCACGTTGCCGCGCTGCGCGAGCGCGACGTCTTTCTCGGGCACGAAAAAGCGAAGCTTGATCTGGTCCGGCGCGAGCAGTGATGCGACGGGTTGTCCCGCCGTGACCCATTCGCCCACATCGTAAAACGTGTCGTCGACTACGGCGCCCAGCGGCGCACGCGGCGCGAGATCCTGCAGATGTGACTGCGCACCGGCGAGCGAGGCCTCGGCTTCCTGCACGCGCGCCTCGGCGGCGTCGAGCTCGGCCATGCGTCCGCCCAGATCGCCGGCGGCTTCTTGCGCGCGGAGTTGTTCGATACGGGCACGCAACTGTTCGGCCTGCGAATGGAGAACGTCCAGACGCTCCTGGGCTTCGATGCCGCCCGACACCAGCGTGGAATTGCGTTTGAGTTCTTTTTCGGCGAGCGCGAGCGCGGCTTCGGCTTCCTTGCGTTGCGCGCGCACGACATCTTGCTCTTCTTCGCGCTTGCCGGTTTGCAGATTCGCCAAATTCGCTTTGGCGGTTTGTATAGCGGCCGTGTACCGCGCGACGTCGGCCTCGGCGGTGGCTGGATCGAGTTGGAACACAATTGCATCCTGGGTGATCGTGTCGCCGCGTTTGACCGGCCGTGACACGATCCGGCCCGCTACTGGCGCTGCGATGTACGTCGTTTCGGCTTCGACGTAGCCCAGGTAGATGGAGTGTGGCGCGGCATTCGGCAGCAATTGCTGCACGCGCGGGAACCAGCGGTCCTTCAGCGCGAAGCTGGTGACCACGGTGGCGATGACGAATAGGGGGATGATGCGCTTCATGACACGTTCTCCGGTGTGAGGCCGCGGAGGATCAGGTCTGCGTGCAACCGTGCGAGCGCGGTTGCGTCCACCGGCGGCGCGCCGATGGGTTCGAATACGCTGCTCCAGATTGCGGCGAGCAGCATGGGGCCGATGAGGCAGCGCACGGTGAGGCCGGCGTCGACGGCACGGAATTCACCGCTTGCGATGCCGCGCTCGATCAGGGATTGCACGATCGGCAACGCTTTGCCGATCACGTTGTCGAGGTAGTGCCGACCGAGCTCCGGCTGTGCGCGCGATTCGGCGATGATCAGCTTCATGATTTTCGGGAGCGACGAATTGCGGATGCGGTCCGCGATGAGTTCGAGAATCTGGCGGAGCAGCGGCGCGATGGGGCCGGTGTGTGAGTCGGCGACGGCGCGGATGAGGTCGACGTTGCTTGCGGCGATTTCCTGGATGATGGCTTTGAGCAGCGAGGTCTTGTCGTCGAAGTACAGGTAGATGGCGCCCTTGCTGAGGCCGGCGCGCGCGGCGATGTCGTCGAGGCGCGTGGCGGCGAAGCCGCGTTCGCAGAAGAGTTCGACGGCGGCGGCGAGGATTTCACCCGGGCGGGCTTCGGGACGGCGCTTTTTTTTGGGGGTAAATTTTCGGATTTTCATAAGTTACTGACCAGTCAGTTAGTTATAGTTTATCGTGCTCTTGGAGCTGTGTCAATCAGTTTTTAGGACCAATTTGGCCCAAAAAGAAGGAAGGCGGCCGGATATCCGGCCGCCTTCGATAGACTCAATACCTATTATTTAGTTACTTCACCGGCTTGGGGGACGCGTTGACGTAGGCCAGCGCCTGCTCCACGTAGAGGTCCGCCGCGTTCTCGCCGAGGGAAGTGCGCGAGATGTAGTCGTAACGGTGGAAGCTGTTGAAGTCTTCCTTAACCATCATGTAGCCGAAGGCGTCGTTGGTCAGGCCGAAGAGGAAATTGCTGTTGCCGAACATATTGCGCTTGAGGTAGTAGCCGATGTTCGGCAGGGCCTCGCCTGGAATCGACAGCATCTGCGCCGTGCCGACGTTGATCAGGTTGAGCTGCGTGGTCACGGAGTTGTCCGCGTTCAGCTTGTAGCCGAGCGGCGACGTTTTGATGATCATGCGGAACAGCAGGTTGTCCACCGGCAGCGTCAGGTCTTTGGCGCCGACCCACAGCGGCGGGTTCTTTTGCTCCGCCGCGCCGCCAACGATGCGCAGCGCTTCGTCCGCGAGCAGATTTCCGATGCGGATGCATTCGTCCCAGGTCTGCACGTCTTTGCCGTCGTCGCCGCGAATGTCGGCGGTGACCATGCCGCCCTGTGCGCCGTTCATGAAGATGCCCATGCCGCCGCCCTTTTCCGTGATGCGATCACACAGCGGTCCGACGAGGTCGGGCGAGAGGACGGCTTCGCCGATGAGAATCTCCGGGTGTACGGCGTAGTTCACGAGCGTGGCAAGGGGTTTGCCGTCGGCGCCGATGGCCTGCAACACGCTGACGCGCGGATCGTAAAGCTGCGGCGCGTAGTAGTTGTAGGCGATTTTTCCCTTGGCTTCGTCGGTGGCGATTTTCAGCGACGCGGGCTTCAGGTTCGCGATCGCGGCGTTGATCGCTTCGGGAGCCTTGGAGCACACGAAGTCGATGTATTCGAGATCGGTGGTGACTTTGCCGTCCTCGCCCATGAAGGCGTACATGTCGGGCGCGCTGTGGCAGTGCGTCGAGCCGATCAGGACGAACTCCGGCTTCATGCCGGTCACTTTGGCGCGGATGCGATCGCCGAGCACTTTCGGAAACCCGATGAAGGGCACGCTGACGATCGCGGTGCGCACGTCGCCCTGTTCGAGCACGAGCGCGCGTACTTCCAGTTTGCCTTTCATTTCCTTGGCGGGCGTGCCGGCGCCCAGGCCCGCGGAAAGCGGCATGAGCTTGGACGGCGTGACATCGACAGCCGCGATGCCGGCTTTGAATTCGGCGTGGGCAAGTTGCGCGCCGACGAGCAGCGCGAGCGCGAGCACCGCTGTGGCGATGCGGCGCGGTGTCGTGGTGGTGTGCGTAAGCATGGGTGTTTCCTCCGGGAAGGGATGCAATCAGGGCGCAATTGTAGGACTCGGCGGAGGACGCTTCAACCCGCGGCGGCTATATAAATACGGCTTGCTGCCTGGCTATCACAGTTTTCGCAGCTCCAGTTGATATACCCCGCGCGTGGCGGCGCCGTGATGGATGATGGCGTGCACTTCGGTGTCGCCGGCGGATAGCGGGACGCGTTCGAAGGTGCAGGTGTCCGCGCCGGCGGCGATGTCCGCGGTTTCAACATTGTCGCCGATTTTTAGTTCGACGACGCCCGGTTCGTTTTTCACGGTGAAGTTTACGTTGACGGCGTAATCGCCCGATTCCAGTGTGACCAGCCAATATCCGATCGCGTCGGCGGACCACGAGCCGCCGCGCCAATCCTGGCGGGTGAGGGTTGTTGGATTTTCGTGCGGCGTGCCGATGTGAATGCGCGGCGGGGCGTAGTTGTCGGGGCGGGTGCTGGAGACATCGGCGAACCATGCGTCGTATTGCGCAAGCAACCGCTGCACGATACTTGGTTCAGAGCCCGCGAGATTTTTCGATTCACCGGGATCGTTCGAGATGTTGTAAAGCTCGAGCGGTGGATCTCCGGCGATCGTTTCACGGCCAAAGCCGGACGGGCGGACTAATTTCCAGTCGCCGTCGCGCAGCATGAAGTGATGGCGCGCGACCGGCGCATCGCCGCGGTGCGACTGGATCACGATGGGTCGATCAGGCCATGCGTCGTCCGCTCCGGTCGCGAGTTTCCAAAAGCTGCGGCCGTCCAATTGCGCGTTGGCGGGCGCGGCAACTTCGCAGGCTTCCAGAATGGTCGGCAGCACGTCGATGTGGGCCACGACTTCGTCACGTGTGTATCCAGCCTTGAGTTTTTCAGGCCACTGCATCCAGAGCGGCGATCGCACGCCGCCTTCGTACACGTCCGATTTGCGTCCGCGAAACGGTCCGACGTAACGCGGCGTCGCGGGGCCATTGTCGTTCATGAAGATCACGAGCGTGTCTTTGGTGAGGTCGGCTGTATCGAGTGCGGCAAACAAGCGGCCAACGTTCTCGTCGATGTTGGTGATCATCGCCGCGATGCGCGCCAGCGTGTCATCGGGCCCGTGGCGTGGATTTTGTCCCGCGCCGACGGTGATTAGTTGGGCGAGATCCTTCTGTTTGTACTGGTCGTACAATGCCGGAGGCACGTCATGAAAGGGATCGTGCGGCGCGTTGGTGGCGATGTACGCGAAGAACGGTTTGCCGGCGTCGTGCGACTTCTTCATCCAGTCCATCGCGGCCGAGAAGTACACGTCGGTGCAATAACCGGTGGTCTGATCGAGCGTGCCGTTGTGCACCAGAATTGGATCGGTATACCGCTCGGCGTTGTCCAATGGATCGGCCGGCTGTGCAAGTCCGCCGCCGCGCAGCACGAGCGACTCGTCGAAGCCTTGATCCATCGCGCGCAGGGGATAGTTGTCGCCGAGGTGCCACTTGCCGAAGATGCCGGTGGCGTAGCCCGCGTCGCGCAGGATTTCCGCGAGCGTGATTTCCGCCGGGTCCATCATCGAGCGCCCGACGAAGGTGTCGATCACACGGGTGCGGTAGTTGTAGCGTCCAGTGAGCAGGCTCGCGCGCGTGGGTGAGCAAACGGGACTGACGTAGAAGGTGCGCATCGAAGTGCTGCGCGCGGCCATCGCGTCGATGTTCGGCGTGGCGATGACGGGATTGCCGGTGGCGCCGAAGTCGCCGTAGCCCTGGTCGTCGGTGATGATCAGGATGACGTTGGGTCGGTCGGCCGCGGCGCTTAGCGCGATGAGGCACAAGAGCACGGAAAAGAATTGTTTAAGCATGGCGCCATGATAAGCGATGCGGCGGTCGATGGGAATCAGATATCCTGCGGATGGATCTGGGAGAAAAAGTATGAAAAAGTTTGTTGCTTGCTTGATTGCGCTGAATTTGGCGTTTGGCGCCGTGCCATGCGCTTTTGCCGCCGATCCAGACAAAGGGTTCGCCTTTACGGACAAGGTGGTCCTTGCTTATTACTACATTTGGTATGACGAAAGCCGGTGGCTGAAAACGAAAGAGGACGGCGGGCGGCGCGAGACGCTGGACGGGTTGCACCCGCTGGTGGGTGCTTACAACTCGTGGGACCCGACGATCATTGAGAAGCACATGCAGCAGATGAACCGCGCGCTGATTGATGCGATCACGGTGTCGTGGTGGTACGACGAGAAACCGAATGCGACGAACGCGACGCTCGATACGGTTTACGAGACAGCGGTTGCACACAATCTGAAAGTTACGATTGACTACGAACACGGCCGCATGCCGCTCGATCAGGTCTACCATGATTTATCGTATTTTTTGAAGCGCTACAAAGATCATCCTGCGATGCTGAAGGTGGATGGACTGCCGGTAGTGATGGTGTGGACGGCGTGGGGGCATACGCCGGCGGAATGGAAAGACATCTTCGACAAGCTTGAGAAAGACGGACTGCCTGCGTTTCCGATCATGTCGGGCAGTTATCAGAGCGGCAAGGGCGCAGAATATCTCGGGCCGTTTCGCTCGCTCGAGGAATACACGCTCGTGGACATCGAGGACAACGAGCTCGATGAGTTCATGCAGACGATGCGCGGGCGCATCGATGACTACAACAAGACGACGGGCGCGAAGAACGGGAAACCCGCGCAGCACCATGCGACGATTTCGCCGGGTTATGACGAGACCCGCAGCGAGGGTCGCAAGACGAAGAACGGCGGATTCAAGGGGGCGGGGTGGAAGGACCGCACGAAGTTTGGCGCGATCTATCCGGATGATCCGGCGGGTGCGTATTACCGCGGGACGTTCGAGGCGGCGATGACGTCGAACCCGAACTGGCTGCACATTTCGACGTTCAACGAGCTATACGAGTTCAGCCACATCGAGCCGACGTTTGAACACGGGTACACCTACATCGACCTCACGGCCGAGTTCGTGAAGAAGTTCAAAGAGCAGAAGTAGCGCGGATTACGGCGCCGGGTTGGCGTTCGCCGTCCACAGGTTTTTCATGCGCGCGTCGCGATCGGGCATCGCGGGTAGCGGCGCGCTGGGGATAGGCTCATACCAGAACGTGGCGCAGGACCAGTCGTCTTCGCGCTCGTAGAGCTGGCTCATGTAGTCGCCGGCCGAGGTGCTGGTGCCTTTGTGGCCGATCTGCTGGATCGTGACGCGGATGTCCTTCTTCCAGTAGACGGGATCCGGCAGGTGCCAACGGTACATCGAGATGAAGCCGTGATCGTTTAGTGAGCAGCCGTGGTACATAAACGGCGTGGCTTGCATGCCGAAAGACAGGCCGACGTAGTCCTCGGAGCCGGTGCCCACGATGGTGGCGAATTCCCCGTCGCCGTCGAGAAATATTTTCACTTCGCCTTCGCCCCACCACTTCGTGTCCTCGACGCGCACGCCGATGACCGAACCGACGTAGCGGCCTTGTCCGGTGCGTTTCGGAAGCAGCTCGAAATCCTGTTTCGCTGTCGTGGGATTCTCGCGGCGGAAGAGCGCGTGCAACCGGCCGACATTTGCCGGGTGCGCGTCGCCGACGGTGTAATCGATTTGGTAGAAGAGCGGCATCGGCGCGGGATTGTCGTTCGTGATTGTGATGCGCGCGCGCTTGGCGAACGGCATTGGCAACCAGAAATTCAGCGCGGCGTTCTGGCCGACGGAGTGCACGGCGGACTGATACGCGACGACCTTCGCGTGCGCGAAACCGGCGAAATCGCCGAGCGGGCACTCGATGCTCGGGTGCTCCTGGCCGTCCCACCACGCGCGAATCACGGCGCCGCGCAAGTACATCGGCGCGTTGAAGGTCGTCATCCAGATGTGGCGGATGGTGCCGGGGCCTTCGATGTCGCAGAGCTGCACTTCTTCGCCGGCGGCGAGCATTTTCGCGGGCGCGCCCTTGCGTCCGACACCCAGGGGGCTGGCGGTTTGTCCGCCGGCACCGCGCGCGCCGGTGGGGCTTTCGAAGGAGATCGATCGGGATTCGAGCGTGGAGTCGACGGCGTAGGGCGTCGTGATGAGATCGGAGGCCGGCTGGGCCGCCGCCGAGAATGCGACGAATAGCAGCGCAATCGATGTACGCATGGCGTTCCTTTCGGGGGTGGATGTGGTGCTTGACCCGTTTCGAGTATAACAAGGCTCCCGCGCGGAGACGCCGCGCGCCAGGGTTGAAACGAGGAGGATTCATGCGAAGCCGTGCTTTGTTCGCCGCGAGTGTGTTGGGAGGTGCCAGTGTGATGAGCCTGATTTCCGGATTGAGCGCGGGGCAAGCGCCGGCAGGGACCTTTGGCGATGCCGCCGCGTTGTTGTCCAAGCACACCGATGCGATCACGCTGTCGGATGCGGCGGGCAAGGCGCAGGTGATCGTCGTGCCGCAGTATCAGGGACGCGTGATGACGAGCACGACGGGCGGCGCGCAAGGGCCGAGCTTCGGCTGGATCAATCGCGAGCTGATCGCTTCCGGTAAGACGGGTCCGCACATGAACGCGTTTGGCGGCGAAGATCGGTTCTGGTTGGGACCGGAAGGCGGGCAATTCGCGCTGTACTTCAAGAAAGGCGATCCCTTTGAATTCGATCACTGGCAGACACCGGCGCTGATCGATACCGAGCCGTTTGAAGTCGTCAGCAAATCGGCCACGTCGGCCGTGTTCAAGCGCGACGGAAAGCTTGCGAACTATGCGGGCACGGAGTTCACGTTCCGGATCGATCGCACGGTGAACTTGCTCGATGCGAAACAGGCCGGAGAGTTGCTCGGCCTGGCTAATCCCGGTGTGGATGTGGTGGCGTATGAGTCGGTCAACATGCTGACGAATACGGGTACGGCAGCGTGGAAAAAAGAGACGGGCGTGATGTCGATCTGGATCCTCGGCATGTTTACGCCGTCGCCGAGCACGACGATCGTAATTCCGATTCAAGGCGGCGGCGAGGACACGCTGGGCACGAAGGTGAACGATACCTACTTCGGCAAAGTGCCGGCGGAGCGCTTGCGCGTGGAGGACGACGTGCTGTTCTTCAAGGGCGATGGCACCTATCGCAGCAAAATCGGCATTACGCCGCGGCGCGCGAAACCGGTGGCGGGCAGCTACGACGCGGCGGGCAAAGTGCTCACGCTGGTGCAGTTTAATCAGCCGACGGGCGCGACGGAATACGTCAACTCGATGTGGGAGATTCAGAAGGAACCGTTTGGCGGCGACGCGGTGAACAGCTACAACGACGGTCCGCCGGAGCCGGGTGCGAAGCCGATGGGTCCGTTCTACGAACTGGAAACGTCGTCGCCGGCCGCCGCGCTGTTGCCGGGTACATCGATCACACACATCCACCGGACATTCCACTTCCAAGGCGATGAAGCCAAGCTGGACAAGATCGCGCAAAGCGCGCTCGGCGTTTCGCTGGATGAGATCAAGACCGCGCTGAAGTAGTCACTGGAGCGCCCCGTCATGAAGTACACCGTCTCGATCGAGATCGCCCTCCCGCGGGAGAGGGTGGTCCAGTTGCTCGCCGATCCGGAACACCTGTCGCAGTGGCTGCGGGGCCTGGTGGTGCACGAGCCGCTGAGTGGGACGCACGGGGAGGTCGGCACCAAGTCGCGCGTGGTGATGCAGATGGGCCAGCAGAAGTTCGAGGCCATCGAAACCATTACGCGCCGCGAACCCGTGGACTTGCACGGGATCCCGCGAGAGAGCGTCGTGCATTACGAACGCGAGATCGTCGGCGAAGGTATGTGGAGCGCCGCGCGCGAACGCTTCACCGAAACCGGTCCGGCGACGACGCTTTGGGAGAGCGAGAACGAGTTCCGGTTCAGCAGCCTACTGATGCGGCTGGTGGGGTTCCTGATGCCGGGCGCCTTCCGCAAGCAATCGCTACAGCACATGCAGGATTTCAAGGCGTTCGCCGAGCACGGAACGGACGTGCGCGAAGCGCCTACGCCAGAATCTCCTTGATCACGTGCGCTTCTTCAACGCCGGTGAGGCGGGCGTCGAGGCCCTGGAAGCGGTGTGTGAAGCGAGCGTGATCGAAGCCGAGCTGGTTGAGCACGGTGGCGTGGAGATCGCGCACGTGGACGCGACCCTGGGTGACGTTGAAGCCGAGGCCGTCCGTCTCGCCCCAGACCGCGCCGGGCTTAAAGCCGCCGCCCGCGAGCCACATGGTGAATGCGTTCGGGTGATGGTCGCGGCCGTCGTTGCCGTCGCCCTGCACCATGGGCGTGCGGCCGAATTCGCCGCCCCAGATGACGAGCGTGTCGTCGAGCAGGCCGCGCTGTTTTAGATCTTTGATCAATGCCGCGCAGGCCTGGTCGGTGTCTTTGCAATTTTTCTTGAGGCCGTTGCGCAGGTCGCCGTGCTGGTCCCACGCCTCATGGAAGAGTTGCACGAAGCGCACGCCGCGCTCGACCATGCGTCGCGCGAGCACGCAGTTGTTCGCAAACGACCGCTTGCCCGGTTCCGCGCCGTACATTTCGAGAATGTTCTGCGGCTCCTGCGAGATATCCATCAGATCCGGCGCGCTCGTCTGCATGCGGAACGCGAGCTCGTAGGAGTTCAGGCGCGTGGCGATTTCCGGATCGCCGAGCGCTTGCAACTGGCGGCGGTTGAGTTCGCTGGTCGCGTCGAGCGTGTCGCGCTGCAGTTCGCGGTCCATGCCGGGCGGGTTGGAGAGGTACAGCACGGGATCGCCGCTGCTGCGGAAGAGGCAGCCTTCGTGCACGGTCGGCAGGAAGCCACTGCCCCAGTTTGCCGAGCCGCCGCTCGGGCCCTTGGAGCCGGAGCTGAACACGACGAAGGCGGGGAGGTCGCGGTTTTCCGTGCCGAGGCCGTAGGTGACCCACGCGCCCATGCTCGGTCGGCCGAACTGCTGCGAGCCGGTGTTCATCATGATTTGCGCCGGTGCGTGGTTGAACGCGTCGGTGACCATGCTTTTGATGATGGTCACGTCGTCGACGACTTCGGTGAAGTGTGGGAGCAGTTCGGAAATCCACGCGCCGGACTGGCCGTACTGCTTGAAGTTATAGACGGGACCGAGGAGGCGCGAGTTCGGATTGATGAAGGCCGCACGGTAATTCTTCAACAGTTCCGCCGGCGGCAGCGTGCCGTTGAACTTGGCGAGTTCCGGCTTGTAGTCGAACATTTCCAGATGGCTCGGCGCGCCGGCCATGAAGAGATAGATGACGTGCTTGGCCTTCGGCGCGAAGTGCGGCTGCTTGGGCGCGAGCGGGTCGTTGGCGGCTGCGGCGCTATCGATGTCGGCCGCGTGCACAAGCTGGCTGAGCGCGGCCGCGCCGAGGCCGACGCCGCACTGTTGCAGAAACCAGCGGCGCGCGATGAGCGGTTGTTCGTTCGGATTCATGGTTACTCCTCGGCGGCTACTGCCGCGTAATCGTTTCGTCCAGGTTCAGCATGACGCGCGCGGTCAACGTCCACGCGGCGAGTTCGGCATCGTTGGTGTCGGCGGCCAGGATCTCTGCCGGCTTCAGTTCGCCCGCGGCGAGCCGCGTGCGTTGTTTGTCGAGGAAACGTTGCAGCGTCTCGGTGTCGGCGGCATCCGGCGTGCGCGTCGTGCAGCGTCGGAAGGCGTAGGTCAGGCGAGCGGCGTCGGAAGCGCCGCCGTGCGCGATGGTTTCGTGCGCAAGCGACTTCGCGCACTCGACGAACACCGGCTCATTGAGCAAGGTCAGCGCCTGCAGGGGAGTGTTCGAGCGCGCACGCATCACACAGGGCGCGTCGCCGGGAGGCGTGTCGAAGACTTGCAGCGCGGGATAGGGCACGCTGCGGAATCGGAAGGTATACAGGGCGCGGCGATATTTTTCGTCGCCCTCGGCCGTGTTCCATGTTTTCGGGCCGTAGCTCGCGGGCGGCTGGAAAAGGAAATCCGGCGCGGGCGGATACACGCTTGGTCCGCCGACTTTCGGATTCAGCAAGCCACTTGCCGCGAGCGCGATGTCGCGCACGATCTCGCCCTCGACGCGGTACCGTGGACCGCGCGCGAGCAGGCGGTTTTTCGGGTCGCGCTCGAGCAGGTCGGGCGTCACGCGCGCGCTTTGACGATACGTCGCCGATTCCACGATCAGTTTGTGGATATGCTTGATGTCCCAGCCGGAGTCCATGAATTCGACGGCGAGCCAGTCGAGTAATTCTGGATGACTGGGCGCGTCGCCCTGCATGCCAAAGTCGGACGGCGTTGAGACGATGCCCTCGCCGAAGTAACCCTGCCAGATTCGGTTTACGTAGGCGCGGGCCGTCGTGGGTGCGTCCTTTGAGGTGAGCCACGAGGCGAGCCCGAGTCGGTTGGCCGGCGCGCTGGCGCTGATCGGGTTCAGGAATTCAGGCGTGCCCGGCGTGACGCCTTCGGCGGGCTGCAGGAAGTCGCCGCGTTTCAGACGATGTGTGTCCCGCGGGGACGCCATCTCGCGATAGACGAGCTGTGTCGAGCCCCACGGATGTTCCTGCCAGATTGTCTCTGCCTGCGCGTTGACGTCGGCGAACTCCGGTGTGACGCCGCGCCAGTATTCAAAGAGTTCGTTGGATTCCTCGGCCGTGCGCGTATCCGCAGGCTTAGCAAGAACCGCTTCGATATCGATCGGCAGGGCGGTGGTGGGCAGGTCTTTGGCATCCGTCACCGAGAGGCGGAAACAGCCGAGGTTGTTGGTCTGGTTGTCGTCGCTGTTGTATCCGCCGTGGAACTGGCCGAGGCGGAAGCCGATGAGCATGCCGGGTTGGAGCGTGATTGGTTTGGCGAGTTTGAAGATTGCATAGCGCGGCTGGTTCGTGCGGCCGGGGCCGTTGTCGATGCTCCACCCGGTTTCGTTTTTGCCGTCCAGCGCCAGCGCGATCGCGCCGGTGATTTTGTCGGACTTAGTTGTGGCCCCTTCTTTTTCGGGGAACTCCGGTCCCAGTGCGCGATCGGGTGGGTTAATGTCGGCGATGGCCGAGGCGATCTCGACTTTTTCCCACTCGTGGAATTTTTCGATGTCGCCGTTCGCGCCGGTGATGCGCGCTTCGAATTCGGAGAGCACGCTCGCGCCGTAGATCGAGCGACCAGGCCCGCCGCGCGGCAGATTCGGGTCGTTGATTTGTTCCAGGCGAATCGCGGTAATTTCGGTGATCGGGCTCGGGCCGGACATCTTCGGGCCGAAGCGCGTGGGCGCGTAGCCCTGTGCGATGTATGAGTTCTCGCCGGCGGGCATGAATTTCTGGCCGCCGGAGGACGAGTCGTCGAAATCGAGCGGGACCGAGTGCCACTCCGGCGCGGGCTGCGCTTGAACAGTCTTTTCCCACGCTGCCATTTCTGTTTGCCAGTTCGGATGATCTGCCTGCGCTTGCGTATCGAGTTTGGCGAGCGCCGCAAGCACGTCGTTTCGCTTTGCCTGTTCCTGCGGCGTGTAGACCGTCATGCAGGCTTCGTACGACGAGTTGATGTACGCGAGCAGGCGGTAGTAATCGGTGTGCGAGAGCGGGTCGTATTTGTGCGTGTGACATTGCGCGCAATTCACCGTGAGGCCGAGCACCGCGCGGCCGATCACGTCCATGCGGTTGAAGACGGCCTCCATGCGGAACTGCTCGGGGTCGATGCCGCCTTCTTCGTTGATCATGCTGTTGCGCAGGAAGCCCGTGGCCACGATTTGGTCCTGCGTGGCATTTGGCAGCAGATCGCCCGCGACTTGCTCGGTGACGAACTGGTCATACGGCGTGTTCGCGTTCAGCGCGTTGATCACATAATCGCGCCACGCCCACACCTGCCGCGGCTTGTCTTTCTCGAAGCCGTCGGAATCCGCGAATTGCGCGGCGTCGAGCCAGTGGCGCGCCCAGCGCTCGCCGAAGTGGGGCGAGGCGAGGAGGCTGTCGACAGTTTTGGTGTACACCTTGCGCGGGCGCGCCTTCAGGTATTGGTCGATTTCGTCAATCGTCGGCGGCAAACCCGTGATGTCGAGGTGCAGGCGCCGCAGCAGCGTGGTTTCGTCTGCTTCGGGCGAGGGTTTCAAGCCTTCGGCGTCGAGTTTCGCCAGAATGAAGGCGTCGATGGGATTGCGCACCCACTTCGGATTCGACACTTTCGGCACTGCGGGGCGCGCGGGCGCGACGAAGGCCCAGTGGCTTTCGTATTTCGCGCCTTCGTCGATCCAGCGGGCGATAAGTTTTTTTTGTTCGTCCGTGATGACTTTGCCGGAGTCCGGCGGCGGCATCATTTCTTTTGGGTCGGTGGAGAGCAATCGCAGGACGGCTTCGCTTTCCTCGGCGTTGCCGGGGTCGATCGCGAAATAGCCGCCACGGTTTTCGATGGCCTTGTCGCGGATGTCGAGCCGGAGTTTGCCCTTGCGCGATTCTTCATCGGGGCCGTGGCATTTGAAGCAGGTGTTCGAGAAAATCGGCCGAATGTCGCGGTTGAACGAAACGGGATCTTCCGCCATGCTGGAGGCGGCAAAGGCAATGAATGCTGCTGTGGTACCGCCGATTATCGAAACTGCGCGAAAACCTACTAGAATAGCTTTCACCGTTCTTAACTCCATGGCCGAGTAGCCTTGCCCAGCTATAGTCTAGAGCCTAGCGAATCGCAATTGTGCCCGCAAACGGCCTTCAGTGGAATTCTTTTTGCACAAACGATTGCGTTATGCGAAAATGAGTGGTATTCGCGGCGGATGGGCCCGTCGTTGGACTAGGAGGCGCATGTCTGCAATTACCGTTGTTGGCAGTGTAAACGTCGATATGATTATGCGTGTGGAACGCCTGCCCCACCCGGGCGAGACGTTCCTCGCGCGCGAATTCATGATTGTGCAAGGCGGCAAAGGCGCCAACCAGGCGGTCGCCGCGCAGCGCGCCGGCGGTACGGTCACGTTGGTGGCCGGCATCGGGGACGATGACTTCGGCCGCCAGGCCCTCGCGCACCTTAAAGCCGACGGCGTGAACACCCGCTACATCAACACGCATGCGAACACTACGTCCGGCGTGGCCATGATTTTCGTGGACGACCAGGGCGAGAACAGCATTGGGGTGGCGACCGGCGCGAACGCGGCGTTGAGTCCGGCGGACATCGTGAATGCCCGCGAGGCCCTCATCGATACCGGTGTGGTGTTGGTTCAGTTGGAGACGCCTCTCGTCACCGTGGAGGCGGCCGTTTCGATTGCGCACGAGAACGATATTCCGGTTATTCTGAATCCCGCACCCGCCTATGAATTGCCCGAGTCCTTGCTTCGAAAAGTATCCGTGCTGACGCCGAACCATCTCGAGGCGGAGATGCTTACCGGTGTGCAAGTGACTGATCGCGGCAGCGCGCGTCGGGCTGCGAAATGCCTGCACGAACGCGGTGTGGAATCCGTCGTCGTGACCATGGGGTCGGATGGCCTTGTGGCTTCGTCGCCCGCGGGCATTGTGGAAATGGACGCGTATCAAGTCAGCGTGCTGGATACGACGGCCGCCGGCGATGTGTTCAACGGCGTGCTTGCGGCCGTGCTTGCGGAAGGCGCCGTGCTGCGCGAGGCCTTGCGCCGAGCGAATGCGGCGGCGGCAATCTCGGTCACGCGCCTGGGTGCGCAACCCTCCATTCCGAACCGCGCGGAAATCGATGCTTTCCTGCGGCAACGCGAAGAACAGCGTGCGGCGACGGGGACATAATCTTTCTTCATGACCGCAAGGAGATTCTCCGTGGGCCGTTGTGTAATCGCGATGCTATTGCTGGCGCTGCTGCCGTGCTGTGAGCCGAAGGCGAAAGAGGCGGCGCCCGACACGCCGCGCGTGGCCTTGATCATGAAATCGCTCGCGAACGAATTTTTCAAAACCATGGAAGACGGCGCCGAGAAATTCGCGGCGGGGCATGCGGGCGAATTCGACCTCATCGTGAACGGCACGCAGAACGAAGAAGACGTCGCGGGGCAGGTCTCGCTGGTCGAACAGATGATGTCGCAGTCCGTGGACGCGATCGTGATCGCGCCGGCCGATTCGAAGGCGCTGGTGGCGGTGCTTGATCGCGCGCAGAAGCAGGGCATCGTGGTGGTGAACATCGACAACCGGCTGGACGCCGATTTGCTGAAGGAACGCGGGATGACGGTGCCATTCGTGGGCCCGGACAACCGCGAAGGCGCGCGGCTTGCGGCGGAGTATCTTGCCAAACGGCTGAAGCCGGGCGATCCGGTGGCGGTGCTCGAAGGAATGCCGAGCGCGTTCAACGCGATCCAGCGCCGACTGGGATTTGAAGACGGCATGCAGGCGGGCGGCATGAAGATCGTCACTTCGCAGAGCGCGAACTGGGAAATGGCGAAGGCGAACCAGGTGGCCGCGGGGATTCTGAACGAGCATCCGGAGACGAAGGCGCTGCTCTGCGCGAACGACAACATGGCGCTCGGCGCATTTGCGGCGGTGCGCGAGGCGGGTAAGGCGGGGCAGGTGCAGGTGATTGGTTTCGACAATATCGCGGCCGTGCAGGATCTCATTCGCGCGGGCAGCGTGCTGTGCACGGTCGATCAGCACGGCGATCAGCTTGCGGTCTTTGGCATTCAGCATGCGCTCGGCATGTTGGCGGACGGTGGCGCGCCGGACGATCACGAAACGCCGGTCGATCTGATTACGCTTGAAACCTTGTCTGGACCGGCCGCGCAATGACGGTATCTCGCCCAAGGCGAGAGGCTGTTGTTGCGACCCCGTGGGCTGATTTTCTCGGCCTTGGCGGCGCGTTGATTGCGCTGGTTATTTTCTTCTCGGTGGCCACCGACCATTTTTTCACCGGCACGAATTTTCAGACGATTGCGAATCAGATTCCGTCCGATTTGGTGATCGCCGTTGCGATGACTTTCGTGCTCATTGCCGGCGGCATCGATTTGTCCGTTGGTTCCGTGCTGGCGCTGTGCGGCGCGGTGCTGGGTGTGGCGCTGGCGTCGTGGGGATGGCCATTGCCGTTGGCAATCGCGGCCGCGCTTGTCGCGGGGGGCGTCTGCGGCGCATTGAACGCGAGCATCATTGCGTTTTGGCGTGTGCCGTCGTTCATTGTCACGCTGGGCATGCTCGAAATGGCGCGCGGCGCAACGTATCTAGTGACGAATTCGCAGACGCAGTATCTCGGGCAAAACGTCGAGCGCATTGCGACGCAATACGCGCTTGGGCTGTCGATGCCGATCGCGATCGCGTTGCTCGTTGTTGCCGGCGCGCATGTCGCGCTGCAACACACGGCCTTTGGCCGCCACTTGCTCGCGGTCGGGCAGAACGAAGAGGCCGCGCGGCTATCGGGCATTAACACCGTGCGCGTCCGCTGGCTCGTGTTTAGTCTGGCGGGATTGCTCACGGGCGTGGCTGCGGTGCTGCACACGGCGCGGCTGTCTGCAGCCGACCCGAATGCGGGGATTGGGCTCGAGCTCGACGCGATAGCGGCGGTCGTGATCGGCGGCACGAGTTTGTCCGGCGGACGCGGGTCGATCCTGCGTTCCGTTGTTGGCGTCATGATCATTGCCGTGTTGGGCAGTGGCCTCGCGCAGGCGGGCGTGCAGGAACCGGTAAAGCGCATTATTACGGGCTCCGTGATCATTGGCGCGGTGATTCTCGATCAACTCCGGCAACGGCGGGGCTGAGGTGTTCCGGTGAGCGCGCTCGCCCTCGAAATGCGGAACATCACCAAGCACTATCCGGGCGTCGTTGCGCTGAAGGGTGTGCATCTGGAGCTTCGCAAGGGCGAGGTGCATTGTCTGCTCGGCGAGAACGGCGCGGGCAAATCCACGTTGATGAAAATTCTCGCCGGTGCTCAGCCGATGGACGACGGTGAGATCCGGCTGGACGGTGAGACGATCGCGATCGAATCGCCGCGCCAAGCGCAACGGCTTGGCATCGCGATGATCCACCAGGAACTCAGCCTGTTGCCGAATCTCAGCATTGCGGACAACATTTACCTTGGTCGCGAACTGAAGCGCGGGCGTTCATTTTTGCTGGATCGCCCGGCGATGGCGTGCGGCGCGGCCGAGATCCTTAAACGCATCGGTCTCAATGTCGATCCGCGGCGGCTGGTGTCCAGTCTGAGCACGGCCGAGCAACAACTGGTTGAGATTGCGGTGGCGTTGTCGGTAAACGCGCGCATCCTGGTGATGGACGAGCCGTCGGCGTCGCTGACCGAGCACGAGCTGCGCAAGCTTTTCGAGGTCATTCGTTCGCTGAAGGCGCGAGGAATTAGCATCGTCTATATCTCGCACCGGCTCGAAGAGATCCTTGCGATCGGCGATCGCATCACGGTGCTGCGCGATGGCGCGCACATCGCGACGCGCGAGGTCGGCGGCGTTACACGCGATGAGCTCGTTCGGTTGATGGTCGATCGCGATTTGTCGGCGGAGTACCCGCGCCATGGGTTTGTGACCGGCGACGATCGGCTTCGTGTGGAAGGGCTCGCCCGCGCCGGATCATTTGTCGGCATTAATTTCGCCTTGCGCCGTGGAGAGATCGTTGGATTGACGGGCTTGATGGGCGCGGGGCGGACCGAGATCGCGCGCGCGATTTTTGGCGCCGATGCGATTGATGCAGGCGCAGTGTATGTGGATGGGAAAAAGGTGAATCTGCGATCCCCGCGCCATGCCATTGCGCACGGGTTGGGATTGCTCACCGAGGATCGCAAGCAGCAAGGCCTGCTGCTCGACATGACCGTGCGCGAGAATGTGACCCTGGCGGGTTTACGCGCTGTGCTGCGCGCGGGATTCGTCCGGCGTTCACGGGAAGCTGCTGCTGCTGCGGGGTTTGTCGATGAACTGAAGATCAAGACGCCGAGCATTGAGCAGGCGATCAAGAATCTTTCGGGCGGCAATCAGCAGAAGGCAGTGCTTGCGCGCTGGCTGTTTACGAATGCCAAGGTGCTGATTTTCGACGAGCCGACCCGCGGTGTGGACATCGGCGCGAAGGCCGAGATTTACCACTTGATGAACGAACTTGTCGCGAAAGGCGTCGCGATTCTGCTCATTTCGAGCGAATTGCCTGAAGTGCTTGGCATGAGCGATCGCATTTTGGTGATGCGCGAGGGGCGCATCGCGGGCGAGCTTAGCCGCGCCACGGCGACGCAAGCGGCGATCATGCGACTGGCCACGGGACAGCAGGCGGTCGCGTAGAGTTACTTCAGCGCGGGCAGCAACCGTTCGGCGTTGCCGTGGAAGAATTTCTCCAGCACCTCGCGCGGCAACGCCAGTTCGGGGCCCGCATAAAACGCGTATTCGTGGCGATACCAGTCCTCGAGCTGCGCGGCGTACGCAATCTGATCGTCGACCGTCAGGCCGCCGGGCGTGTAGACGCCTTGGTCGAGGCCGTACAGGATCCGATCCTGATATTTGATGAAGAATGCGCGCACCTTTTCCGCCGGGTGCCGTCGCAAGTCAGGCGTGCGCGCTGCCACGTCGATGTTGTAGTTCGGGAATCGATCGAGCCGTTGGCCCAGCGCGTCGAGGTCATGTTCGAGGCTGCCCAGATGCGCGCCAATAACAACCAGATCCGGATGCTTTTCCAGCACGTGGTCTACGGCCGTCATTATCTGGGCATGTGTGGGATGATCGGCGCGGCCGTGCATGTGCCACTCGGGATTTTGCGTGAAATATTTCAGGTGAATGTTCTCCGGCGTGAGCGGTTGCCAGGCTTCGATGGGATCGCCGAAATGCGCCATCAGCGGCTTGCCCTGCGCGGCAATGTGCGCGTAGATGGGATCGAGCAGGGGGGAATCCGGCATGAGGAACTTGTCGTCGGCTGTTTTCGTTTGCATGCCGACTTCCTTCCAGATTTTCGTCATCAGCGCGCCTTCGACATAGGTCTTGTCGAGCCAGGCGTTGGTGTCTTTGGCGAATTCGGGGGAGTCGATTCCAGTAAGGTCGAAGGTGGACGCGAAATGGATTTGTTCGGGATATTTGTTCGCGAGCATCACCGCGCGTTCTTCCATCGCCGGCACGATTCCCGGACGGTTCTTGTACACGCAGATCACCACGACGCGCATGTCGATGCGGTCCAGCATTTTTACGAACTCGGGCATGTCGTCGAAGTAGTGCGCGTGCACATCGATCTTCGGCATGTCTTCAAAGGCGGGCGCGCTCTGCGCGAAGAGTCCGGTGAAGACGAGGGTGGCGGCGGCGAGAGATGTGAACATGCTTATGATTCTCCGAGGCCCATGGTGCCGCATCCAGCAGTTCCTGCGCAATCGTTGGTGCATTTGCCTTTCGGCGGCGAAATCTTGTAGAAGCATGAGGTTATTTTCGGCGAGGAGACGTTCGTGCTTCGACTTCGTTTCGTTCTGCTGGTGTTGGCGCTACTGGCGTCGCTGTCCACCTCCGCAGAACTGCAGCGGCTCGACAAGGACCGCTACGTCGACAAGCTCAAGGGCGCGTGGGCGGGGCAGATGATCGGCGTCGCGTTCGGCTGGCCTTACGAATTTGTGTTCAACGCGAAGCCGATCTTGGAAGACCTGAAACCGTGGTCGCCGGAAGTGATTGCGACCTCGATTCAGCAGGACGACATCTACGTCGAGATGACGTTCCTGAAAGCGCTGGAAGATCACGGCCTCGACATTACCTATGAGGAAGCAGGCAAGGCGTTCGCCGCGAGCGAGTATCAGCTCTGGCACGCGAACCTGTTCGGCCGGGAAAATGTGCGTCGCGGAATTATGCCGCCGATGTCGGGGCATCCGGAGTTCAACCAGCACGCCGACGACATTGATTTTCAGATCGAGGCGGATCTTATCGGTATTCTCTGCCCCGGTATGCCGCAGGAATCGAACAGGCTTAGCGGGATATTCGGCCGCATCATGAATTATGGGGATGGACTGTACGGCGGCATGTTCGTCGCCGCGATGTATGCCGCTGCGTATTTCGAAGACGACGATGTGATGGCGGTGATCAACGCGGGCCTGGCGGCGATTCCAGCGGAATCGAACTATCACAAGATCATTTCCGACGTGATCCAGTGGCACGCCGCCGAGCCGAAGGATTGGCTTTCCGTGTGGCACAAGATCGAGGACAAATGGCAGACGGATGTGGATTGTCTGCCCGGCTCGCCGGTGAATATCAACGCGTCCCTGAATGGCGCGTATATCGTGATGGGGCTGTTGTATGGCGAGGGCGACCTCGCGAAGACGATTGAAATCTCCGTGCGCTGCGGGCAGGACGCGGACTGCAATCCGTCGAATGCGGCGGGCGTGCTCGCGTGCATGAAGGGCTACTCCGCGCTTGAGGAGAAATGGATCAGCGGCATCGCGCCCGTCGCGGACGAAACGTTTTCGTACACCGAGTATTCGTGGAACACGCTGATGCCCGCGAGCCAGCGCATGACCGAAGCGACGATTCTTCGCGCGGGTGGCAAAGTCGAAGCGGATCATTACATGATCGCGGTGCAGGCGCCACGCCCTCCGGCGACCTTTGAGCAATGGACGGATCGCTCCGGGGGCGCGGCGGTGACGCAGCGCGACGTAGATTTCTGGCAGGACGGTTGGAAGTTGGTCGCCTGCGGCACGCGCATGGAACCGGGCTACAACGATAAGGAATTCAGACGGCACGGTGTGCTGAAACTGCACCCGGTGGATGAACAGCATCCCGCCGTCATTGTGCGCGACGTCGCGGTGCCCGCCGCCGGTGCGCGTTTTGTCATCGACGTGGCCTCGTACAAAAGCTGGCGCGGCACGCCGACGGTCGGCGATTACGTGCTCAAAATCTTCGTTGCGGGCCAACTTGCCAAGGAAGTTTTGGTGGCGAGCCCCGGCAAATGGCTGCCGGTGGAGATCGATCTGTCCGCGCACGCCGGCAAGACCGTGCCGGTCCGCCTTGAAAATCATGCGAATGGCTGGAACTATGAAGGCGCGTACCTCGACAAGCCCGTCATCAAGTAACCAGTCCAAGGACCATCATTCATGACCTCGCCCGCGGCCGAAACCGCTGCACCCTCCAAGCGCCTTGCGTCCGTCGATGCGCTGCGCGGCTTCGACATGTTCTGGATCATCGGCGGCCGCGAACTGGTGCTGGCCACGGTGGCGCTGTTCATCTCGCCCGTGCCGGCGTCCGTCGAGTTTCAACTTGAGCACGTACCCTGGGAGAGCTTTACGTTTTCCGCGTGGGACCTCATCATGCCGCTGTTCCTCTTTGTCAGCGGCGTGTCGTTGCCGTTCTCGCTGTCGAAGTGGGGCGCGCCGGGCGAGGGCCGAACCGGCATGTATCTGCGTCTTGCGCGGCGGCTTCTCATTTTGTGGATCCTCGGCATGGCCGTGCAGGGCAATTTGTTCGCGTGGGATCTCGACAAGCTGAAGCTCTACTCGAACACGCTGCAGGCGATCGCGGCAGGCTATCTCATTGCCGTCATTTTCATGTTGACGATGTCCGTGCGCGTGCAAGTGATCGCGACGGCTGCGTTGCTGATTGGATATTGGGCCATTGTCATGTGGATGCCGTTCCCGGAACGGGGCGCGGATCCCTTCGATCCCTGGACGAACATCACGAAGTATGTCGATAAGCTTGTGCTGGGCCGGTTCACCGACACGTGGATGTACACGTGGGTATTGCCGAGCCTTAGCTTTGGCGCGACGGTCATGTTCGGCGTATTTGCCGGGTACATCCTGCGCAGCGGCGCGGCCGATATGAAAAAATTTCAGCGCCTGTTACTCGCCGGTGTGGGATGTCTCGTTGCGGGGTGGGTGTGGGGCTATCAGTTCCCGTTCATCAAATATATCTGGTCGAGCTCGATGAATTTGTGGGCGGGCGGCTGGTGCTTCGTGTTGCTCGCGGTGTTCTACTGGGTGATCGACATCCGCGGATTCCGCAAGTGGGCATTCCCGCTGATTGTCATCGGCACCAACGCGATTGCGGTGTATGTGGCCACGCATCTGCTCGATTTCGACGACATGGCGGACGTGTTTGTGGGCAAGCTGGCGCCGCAGATTGGCGCGTTCGGTGGATTCTTGCAGGCGCTGCTTACCTTCCTGATTCCGTTCTTGATTCTGCTGTATATGTACAAAAAGAAAACCTTCATCCGCTTGTAGCGCCGCATTTGGAGTGCCGCACCACATGATGTCCTTTGCGTACTGTTTCGCGTTGCTGTTTGCCGCCGCAGACGGAATTGTGTTTCCACCTGAACTGGTTGAGTTCACACCGTACGAACACAATCCGGTTTTCCAGGGCGCGGGTCCGGGGCATTGGGACGAGATGATTCGCGAGCGCGGATGGATTGTGCATGAAGACGGCGAGTATCGCCTGTGGTACACGGGCTACACGCGCGCGGAAGGCGTGATGAAACTGGGCTATGCGACCTCGCGCGATGGGCTGAACTGGGAACGCTACGCCGGTAATCCGATTTATACCGAGCACTGGGTCGAAGACATGACGGTGCTCAAAAATGGCGACACGTACTACATGTTTGCCGAAGGCAAGAACGACGAGGCGCAACTGCTTACGTCGACCGATCGGATCCATTGGACCCGCCAGGGAAAGCTCGATGTGCGCCGCGTGAATGGTGAACCGATTTCAGTCGGTGCGTATGGCACGCCGGCAATTTTTTTCGAGGATGGCACGTGGTATCTGTTTTACGAACGCGAAGACGAGGCGATCTGGTTGGCGACCTCGAAAGACCTGAAGGTTTGGACGAATGTGCAGGACGATCCCGTGCTGCCGCGCGGTCCGGGTGCGTACGATCAGGCCATGCTTGCGATGGATCAGATTGTGCCGTACAACGGGAAGTACTACGCCTATTACCACGGTCTGATTCCGGATAGTTCGCCGCAGGAATGGACGACGGCGATCGCGGTGAGCGATGATCTGATTCACTGGAGGAAGTTCGAAGGCAATCCAATCATCGCCGGCGACAAGTCGAGCCCGGTGCTTGTTCACGATGGTGAACAATATCGCCTCTACACCATGCATCCCGCGGTGAATGTGTACTTTCCGAAGAAGCCGGACGGAACGAACGCGAAATAGCCCGCGCCTGCCTTGGCAGTATTCCCCCGCAACACATACAATAGGCGCATGAGTTCGAAGAAAAATGTCACTCTGAAAGATCTCGCCGACGCGCTCAACGTGTCGGTGTCCGTCGTTTCGCGCGTGCTGAGCGGCAAGGCCAAGGAATACCGCATCAGCGACGAGACCGAAAAGGCCGTGCGCGCGGAGGCCAAGCGTCGCGGATTTTCGGTAAACCATCTCGCGCGCAGTTTGCGTCTGAAAAAAACGCTCACGATCGGGTTCCTCGTGCCCGACATTTCCAACAGTTTCTTTTCCACGATCGCGCAGTCGGTTGAGAATGTCGCGCGCAAGCGTGGGTACTCGGTAATTCTCTGCGACACTGAAGGCAATGAAGAAATCGAGCGCACATCGCTTGAGAATCTGGCCGGTCGCACCGTCGATGGGTTTCTCGTCGCGCCTGTCGGTCTGACTTCCGATCATATTCTTGCCATCGCGAAGAACGAAACACCGCTTGTGCTCCTCGATCGTATTTTCCCCAATACAGGCTTGCCGTATGTCACTTCCGACAATTTCCACGGCGCGTACGAAGGCACACGTTATCTTCTCGAAAAAGGACACCGCACGATTGGTTTTGTGCAAGGCATCCCCGATTGCCAGACGAGCACCGAACGCCTGAAGGGCCATCAAATGGCGCTCACGCAATTCGAAGTTCCGTTTCGCCAGTCGCTGGTTGCGGGTGATGCGTTCGCGGAGCAGCGCAGTTACGATTCCACGCTTGCGCTTCTCAAGCGGAAACCACGGCCCACGGCGCTCTTCGTTACCAGTGCAGTCGGTGCGCTCGGCGCCATGCGCGCCTGCGCCGAAGCGAAGCTTCGCATTCCGCAGGACATTTCGATCATCGCGTTCGACGACTACGCATACGCGCCGTTGCTTTCGCCGCCGCTAACAACGATTGCGCAGAAATCCGAGGCGATCGGGCGGATTGGGTGTGATCTGTTGATCGACTGGCTCGAAATGGGAAAACGCCCGGAAGAGGGAGGGGTCGTGTTAAAAACCAGCCTCGTGGCGCGCGCATCGGTCCGCGAAATCCCGGTTGAGACCTGATTAGTCGCTAGCTCGGATAGACACGGGAAGTCGCCGTAACCCATTTAAATTGAGCGAGTTAAAACTGTAAACAGATTTTGCACAAACGATTGTGCTTGACGTGCATGATTCACCGTGCTAGCCTCCGGCCTCATCGGGTTTTTTGGGTCGGGGCGGCCATGGAGACCGCTCCAAAAACCACGGGGAGCGTTTCACGAATGCACGCGCACGGACGACAACGAACGTTGCACCACCGGCCATCGCATCGACAAATTTATTCAGTGCTATTCAGTTTATTTGGTCTCCTTTGCTTATTGTCGACGACCCTGGCGAACGCTGCTACGTATTACGTAGCGACCACGGGCGCAGACACCAATGCCGGCACGCAGGCGAGTCCGTTCAAAACCATTCAGAAGGGCATCAATGTCGCGGGTCCGGGCGACACGGTGAATGTCGCGGCGGGGGTGTATCAGGAACACCCGAACATTACGAAGAGCGGGACTGTGTCCGCGCCGATCACGATTCAGGGTGCGGCGGGCGCGGTGATCGACGGCAGTTTTCCGAATTTTACACCGACATGGACCTCGCTGGGGTCGGCGTACGGCGGCGGTGTGTACACGACGCCGGTGCCGGCGGAAACCAATTGCGTGATGATGGACGATCGCACGCTGACGGATTTGTGGTGGGGCACGACCGATGGGTTCGCGTCGAACGGTTGCCGGCCGAACCCGATCCTCGGGCAGTACTACTACCACCCGTACCACTACGAGCGCATGTTCACGTACAGCATGGCGAATATCCCGCCGCCGACAGGCGGCTCGGGCACGTCATGGCCGGATCACAACATGTGGGGCGGCGTTCCCGAAGGGTGGGATGCGTGCCGCGGTTTGTCGCTGTGGATTCCCGGTTCCGGCGGCGGCACGCTGTGGGTGAAGGTGAAGCCGGGCAACAGTGCGTCGCCGATCGACATCACGCAGCACAATGTAAAAATTGCGCCGGCGGACGTTCCTATCATCACGATTGACGGCGCAGACCACATCATCTTTCGTGGATTCACGGTGAAGAACGGTTACTGGGGGATGAAGGCTTGGTCCTCCAACGTAAACGACACCTCGACCGGCGTCATTATTGAAAACTGCAAGTTCGTGCCGACCTACAACGGCATCCGGATGGCCGAGCGCAGCAACGGCTACATCATCCGCTTCAACGAATTCGCGATGAACTACTGGGCGGACACCAGCACGAAGAGTCGCGGCAGCAACGTGTGGGCGATGAGCAAGTTCCACCTGCAGGACCGCAGTCCGTACGCGGCGGACAAGGTCGCGGTGGAAATGGTGAACACAGTCGGCAACCACCGCGTGCACGACAACTGGGTGCACGATTGCGGCACCGGTATCCGCGCGGTGACGAACCTGAACTATGCCGACGGCAGCGGACACAACGTCAATATTGAAATCGACCACAACTACTTGACGGACACCTATCAGGACGGATTGGCAGACACCACGTGGAACGGTACCAATCACCGATTGCACGACAACGTGATGAGCAACGTGCTCCAGTACTTCCGCATTGGGTATGCTTTCCAGGGCCCGACGTATATGTACAAGAACATCGGCATGGACGGGCCGATGACGGACCAGACGGTTGTGCATTTCAATCACAACGGGGGCGGCACGCCGCATTACTACATTTACAACAACACGTTCATTGTCCCGAACGACGATGTGCCGGGGTATATACGGGCCTCGGCGTACGTGAACAACCAGCATGACGACGAATACTTCGTCGGCACTCCGAACCATCACTACTACAACAACCTGTTTTACGGCGATCGGTTCTTCAAGACCCTCGCCGGCGGGACGGATGCGAACTGGGACGGCAACTACAACGTGTACGCGCAGCGCACGACGTGGAAGCAGTCGTGGAACGCGGCCGGCACGTTGGTGGACAACATCACGTACGCGACCTCGCGCAACATCGATCTGAACAGCCTGTGGACGACGTCGAGTCCCGGGTTCACGAATCTTGCCGCCGAGGACGTGTCTCTGGTGTCGACGAGTCCGGCACGCAACCGCGGCACGAATCTGACCGCGTTGTTTGGATCACTGCCGGGCGGCCCGTCGACGGATGCGGGCGCGCTGCCCTACGGCACGTCGATGCCCGTGGTGCCGCGCACGGTGGACGGCCCCGCGTCGCCGCCATACCTCTCCACGATTTCTCCGGGGACGGGTCTGACGGGTGGCGGCACGGCTGTGACCATCGTCGGCACCTATCTCACCGGTGCGAGCGTGTCCTTCGGCGGCACGCCGGGCACGAGCGTGGCGGTGGGTGCGGCGGGCACGATGCTGACGTGCATTGCGCCGGCGCACCCGGCCGGTAACGTTAATGTCACCGTTACTACCAGCGCGGGCACCAGCAACGCGCTCGCGTTCAACTATGCAGGCAGCAGCAACAGCACGCTGAATCCAGTGGCTGATTCGATGGTCGCCAGCAACAACGCCAACACGAACTACGGCACCGGCAACAACATGCAGACGCAAACGACGGGCAGCGTGTCCGTGTGGCCGATCATGAAGTTCGACCTCACGAGTTTGCAGGGCACGACGGTATCGAGCGCGGTGCTGCGGGTGTACAAATTCGGCACCGGGACGAGCCATGTCATTAGCGTGTCCAGCGCGGCCAACGATACCTGGACGCAAACCGGCGTGACCTGGAACAACAAACCTTCAAAGGGCACGGTGCAGGCCACGCAAACGGTCGCGGCTTCGGGGTACTACGAGTGGAACATCACCGGACTTGCGAACACCGAGTTTGGCGGCGACAAGACACTCACGGTGTACATGGCGGATGAGAGCACCAGCGGCAACTGGTCGCAGTGGGGCACGATCGAGTATTCGAGCAAACCGGAGCTGGTGATCAGCACCACGTCGGGTGGTGGTACGCCCGCGCCGACGCTGACCAGCGTCACGCCGAACTCAGGCACGACGGCGGGCGGCACCGCGGTGACGCTGACGGGTACCAACCTGACCGGCACGACGAGTGTGTCGTTCGGTGGGACGGCGGCGACGAATGTGGTTGTGGTGAACAGCACATCGGTTACCTGTACGACCCCGGCAAAAGCGGCGGGTGCCGTGAGCGTGACGGCGACGACGCCGGGCGGCACGAGCAATGGCGTGACGTATACGTATACGACCGGGACGCCGTTCAGTAACGTAACGCTGAACCCGGTCGCGGATTCGATGGTGGCGATGGGCGTACCCAACACAAACTACGGCACCGGCAACAACATGCAGACACAGAAGAGTGGATCGGCGACGGTGTGGCCGATTCTCAAGTTCGATCTGACGGCCCAAGCCGGCACCACGATCACAAACGCGAAACTACGCGTTTACAAAATGGCCAACACAGCAAGCCATGCGATCAATGTGTTCAGCGCGGGGAGCGACACGTGGACGGAAACCGGCGTAACGTGGAACAACAAGCCCACGAAGGACGCCTCACAGGCGGTGTTGAACGTGAGCACCTTGGGTTACTACGAATGGGACATCACCGCCTTCGTGAATGCGCAGTTCACGGGGGATAAAGTGGTCTCGGTGTACATGACCGACGAAAACACGACCGGCATCTGGTCGCAGTGGTACTCGAAGGAAGGCACACAGAAACCGCAGTTGGTCATCTCGGGCAATTAATCTATTGGATAGACGAAAAGGGCTGGTGGCCGTTGCGCCACCAGCCTTTTTTATTTCGCGGAACGATTACTTTGATTCAATCGGCGGTTCGTAACCGGGCGGCATACTTTGCCACGCCTGGCCGTTCATGGCGAGTTCCCGGCCTGTTTCAAACAGCGCTTGCATATACGATTTGTCGAATTCACTCATCGGTTTGCGCGTAAAGGTGGACGGGATGATCGCAATGTGAAATTCCAGCGCGCGCTGCACCGCGACCAGATACATGCGGTACATGTCGCCGAAGCTTTGCGTTTTGATGAGCGTGCCGGTTGACCGTGCCGCGATTCCGAGAATGCTCGGCTTCACTTCTTCCCATTCCGGCGTCTGCACGCCGTTGCGAATCACATAGAGGCGGCTGTGCTGCTTGCCGGAACGTTGCTCCACCTCCGCGAGAAAGGCCGCGCCGAACACCTGCGTGATGACGCCGCCGTCGCAGTGCATTTCATCGAATTCGCGGCCGCCGGCTTCCATCGTGAAATACACCGGCGGGAAGGTGACGGGGATCGACGCGGAGGCCAGGAGGATGTCGCAAAAATATTCGCGCGCTTTTGGGTGTCCACTGGCCGCGATGGCGCCCATGTCCCACACGCTGAGCATTTGTGCGTCCATGTTCGTGCTGGCCACGAACAGGCGGCGCCCGCGCCGATGTTCGTTGGCGATGGCCGCGAGCAGTTCGTCGGTCACGACGTCGTTGATGTAGGCCTTGAGCGGCGTGTTGTCGGCAACGGCGTCGCGCTGTTTCAGGATGGCCATGAGGCCGCGGCGAATATAGATATCGTCGTCGCTCATGCTCGTGTACGACTTGTGCAACAGGTCGTCGTAGTCCGGGCCAAGGAACGCGAAAGGACTAATGAGTGCGCCGGTGCTCACGCCGGTGACGATGTCAAACTCGGGCCGTTCGCCGGTGTGTGACCAGCCATACAACACGCCCGCGCCAAACGCGCCGCGCGCGCCGCCGCCGGACAGCGCGAGCATCGTGACGGGCCCGTCATGGGATTGGGCGCGTTGAACCGCGCCCGCAAGCATCGGGTCGGGTAATGTGTCGCCCGTGGTCCCAAACACCAACGCGCGTGCGTTTGGAATGCCGGGGAGTTGCGCTTGCTGAACCAGGTCTTCCGGAATCGGGTTGCGGGTGGGAAGCGTGCCGCAACCTGTAAGGATGATTACCAGAGCCGCGCACGCAACATTTCGAACGATGCGTGCGGAGACACTCATAGCAGCTCTACCATTTGCGCGCGTCGAGCTGCTTGTTGTTGTTCTTCATGAAGTCGTTCACATCGTTCATGCGCTTCTTCACATAACCCTGCATGTCTTCGACCTGGCCGGCTTTCTCGATCTGCTTGCTTTCGAGCGGCAACGTGAAATCATCAAACTGGATGAGCGAGCGCGCTTCAACATTGCTCTTGTCCTTCATCCACGCTTCGATGTCCTTGGACTTCATGCCTGAGACATCGGACCATTCCGCGTTGCTGCCGCCGGCACGCGCCTCGACCTTGCCGGTGATGTGCGTGGTCTGGCTAAGGTTGACGATCCCGCCCTTATGTGCGAGCGTTTTCTGCAAACTTTGGACGGTGTTGCCGCCGCAAGCGGCGAGAGCGAAAAGAGCGAAAGCGATATAGATTGCCGCGAGTGTCTTACGCATGTGGTGCAGGTCTCCTTAAGTAGTCTTAATTTGCGTGAAGAATAATCTGCGCACGCGTTGCTTTCAACTATTGCGCTGCGTTTGCCGCGCCCGCCGTATCGGTAACGGAATCCGAAATCGTCAGCGTAATGGGCTTGTCCAGCTTGTGTTGTTTGTCGTCGCCCCAGTAGGCCCTGCGCAGACGATCGGCCGCTTCGCGGGTATTGGTCAGCGTGCAGTTCACGGCGGAAACGCCCGTGCCGATGAGGATGCAGCCCTGCGTGTCATCCGGCGTGGTGCCGATGTGCATCTGAATGCCGGACCGCCCCGGTACGCCCTCCACGTGCAGCCGCATCCGATCTTTGGTGTCCTTGTGCAGCGATAACTGGTACGTTCCCGTGGGGATCGCGCTGATCGTCGGCTTGTTGCCCTTCCAAGGCAACTCCAGCACATACCCAAGGCACACGTTGTTCATGAAGATCTGCCCGAGTGTGCATTCGCTCTGGCCCAAGATGCGGACAACTTCCAGTCTATAGTCGCCCTGTTGCGCGCTGATCTGCTTGTACTGCGCGTCAGTCACCGCGATCTCGTTCGACGTAATGACTTTTTCCGTCGGGACATTGCTGGCCGCCTTGGCGTCTTCCACGAACCGCACCGGCAGGCCACACGGATCGATAACGACCAGGCCTTCGCCGATCTTTTCCTCCGAGTCTGCGTGCTTGGCTTGGATTGCTTTGGCTTCTTCGATGTTGTCGGTGCGCCAGGTGACGATTGCGTTCGTGTAGTTCTTTGCCTCCTTGCTCGGCATCTCGTCTTCGAACAATACCCAGGTGTTGTTCGCGTGTATGCCGGTCCAGAGGGGGGACCCGGCCATATTCTGAATCTCGCCGCCGACGACGTCCTGATACCAGCTCAGCGTTTCGCGTCGCCCGAGCAACGGCGACTTCAGCATGATGTGATGGAACCCCTTGACACCCGGATTCTCGAGTATTCCGACGGGCATGCCATTCGGATCGGCCACCACGGCCCAGCGGCTCGCCGGACCCGCGTGCACTTCACGCACCAATTTCACCTTGGCCTTCTGTAATTCCGCGACCTTTTTGGGCGTATCGGCGACCGAAAAGCCCAGATGCGCGATCGCGGGGTTCGTGGTCGCCTGGCCTTTCGCGACTTTTTTCCATGTCACGGTGATGTCGCCGAACTTTACAGAGTCGCCCGATCGTTTGCCGCCGAAATTCGACGCGTACCATTTTGCGGTGGCCGCCGGATCAGTGGCGGGCAACTCGATCGAATCCAAAACGGCGGCGTAGACGGGCATTGTGGACAGCATGAGCGCCACTAGGGCGCAAACGACTGGACGCAGGCTAAGCATGGCAATTCTCCATAGTGGGAATCGCTAGCTTACAACTGAAACGCTCGTTCTGCCAAGAAAGGAATTTATTGAATTGGAGTATGCGTGGAATTGTCCTCGCTTTGCCCGAGCCCATGTTGTCCTTTTGCTTCCATCTGCATCACCTATCTATTGACGAACGGCTCTGGCGAGCGTAGAGTGAGTTTGTTCGGGTATCTGGGCTGTTACGCGGACATTCAACACGTTTCCCTCTGCCGGGCGGTGTAGCTGTATTGATTCACCGGCCTCGGTGGCGGGAGAACTTTGTCTGGTGGAATCAATTATGGAGATCGCTATGCGCAAGGTTCGGATCGCAATTGCAGTGGGTGTTGTCATCGTCAGCGCGGGCATTGGCGCCGCACAAGAACCGGCTGCACAAACGGCGGCATCTACGTCGACCGGGAACACCAAGAAGCAACTTCGCACGCCGGATCCGGACAAGTGGTGGTTTGAGGTCGCGCCGTACCTGTGGACCGCGGCGATTAAAACCGAGGCCGAGATCGGCGATGTGGAAGCGGAAACCGACATGGACTTCGGCGATCTGCTCGATGTTCTCGACGCGGCGATCATGCTTCACGCCGAAGCGCATCACGGCGACTGGGGCATTTTCGCGGACGTGATGTATTCGAAACTTAGCGACGATGAAAATATTGGCCCGCAGAACGGCGGCGAGATCGACGTCGAAATCGAGCAGACCTTCGTCGAGCTCGGCGGCATGTACCGTTTCGGTGGAGACAAGGCTTCGTTCGATGCGCTCTTCGGCGCGCGCGGCATTTTCACCAGCACCGACATCGACATCACCGGCGCGAACGGTGGCGACGCGGACTTTGACGAAAATCAGGTTTTCGTGGGGCCGCTGGTTGGCGGTCGCTTCATGTACAACTTCACGCCGCGCTGGTTCACGAGCCTGCGTATCGACGGCAGCGGATTCGGCATCGACGATCACTGGACCGCCAACGGCACGGCGCTGTTCGGCTACCGCTTCACCAATCTGTTCACGCTCGCGTTTGGCTATCGCTACATGATCATCGATTTCGAGGACGGCGATTTGGATGTGACGCAGACCATGCAGGGGCCGGTGCTTGGTTTTGGATTCCGCTTCGGTGGTTGATCGTTATGTGCCCAACTTTAGGAGGGCCGAGCATGAAGCATATATATAGTCTCGGACTTGCGGTGGTTCTGGTTCTATTGAGCGCGGCCAGCCATGCGCAGGCGAAAAAGCCGAATATTCTCATCATTTGGGGGGACGACATCGGCTATTGGAATGTGAGCGCGAACAATCAGGGGATGATGGGCTATAAGACGCCCAACATCGACCGCATCGCGAAGGAAGGCGCGCTGTTTACCGACTGGTATGGCCAGCAGTCGTGCACCGCGGGCCGCGCGTGCTTCATCACGGGCCAGGTCGGCTTCCGCACGGGCATGCTCAAGGTCGGCCTGCCCGGCGCGAAGGAAGGCTTACAAGCGCGCGACGTAACGATTGCCGAGTTGCTCAAGCCTATGGGCTATGTCACGGGCCAGTTCGGCAAGAATCACTTGGGCGATCTCGACGAGCACCTGCCCACCGCGCACGGTTTCGACGAATTCTTTGGCTCGCTCTACCACCTCAACGCGGAGGACGAGCCCGAGCATCCGGACTATTTCAAAGACCCCGAGATGCGCAAACGCTACGCGACGCGCGGCGTGATCCATTCCTGGGCGAACGCGGACGGCACGCAGAAAATCGAGCAGACCGGTCCGCTGAACAAGAAGCGCATGGAGACGGTTGACCAGGAAATCACCGACGCGGCGCTTGGCTGGATGGAAAAGCAGGCTAAGGCGGACAAGCCCTTCTTCCTGTGGTGGAACTCGACCCGCATGCACATCTGGACGCGCCTCAAGGAAGAGTCGCAGGGCAAGACGGGCCTTGGCATTTATCCCGACGGCATGGTCGAGCACGACGCGATGGTCGGCGAGTTGCTCAAGAAACTCGACGAGCTTGGCATTGCCGACAACACGATCGTCATGTACTCCACCGACAACGGCGCGGAAAAATTCACCTGGCCCGACGGCGGACAGAGTCCGTTCCGTGGCGAAAAAAACACGAACTGGGAGGGCGGCTACCGCGTGCCCTGCGCGATCCGCTGGCCTGGTGTGATCCCGCCCGGCACGGTGAACAACGACATTTTCGCGCACGAGGACATGCTGCCCACGCTGGTCGCCGCGGCCGGCGATCCGAATGTGAAGGACAAGCTGCTCAAGGGCATGCCTGTCGGCAATAAGAACTTTAAAGTCCATCTTGATGGGTACAACATCACCGACGCGTTGGCAGGAAAATCGCCCAGCCCGCGCCGCGAATTTTTCTACTTCAACGACGACGGCTCGCTGGTGGGTTTGCGCTACGACCAGTGGAAGGTCGTGTTCGCCGAGCAGCGCGCGGAAGGTTTTGACGTGTGGCAGGAGCCGTTTGTTGCGCTCCGCTTGCCCAAGCTGTTTAACCTGCGCTCCGATCCCTTCGAGACCGCAGACCACGAAGGCATGGACTACGAACGCTGGCGCGTGGAGCACTTATTCGTGATGGTGCCCGCGCAGCAGTACGTCGGCCAGTTTCTCAGCACCTTCAAGGAATTTCCGCCGAGCCAGAAGCCCGGAAGTTTCTCGATCGACGGCGCGTTGGAGGCGCTCAAGACGTCGACCGGCAGATAATTTGACGGAGACCGCATCGCGCAAACTGCGGGCATCATCCGCGCGGAGGATATGACGATGAGCAGTAGGAAAGATCGGGCGGGGCTGCGTGTGTGTGTGGCGATTATCGCCGGAATCGTGGCGTTCGCGGGAATGGCCGCGGCGCAGGCGCAGGCCAAGAAGCCGAATATTCTCGTGATTTTTGGCGACGATATCGGCGTTACGAATATCAGCGCCTACAGCGACGGCTTGATGGGCTACGACACGCCGAACATCGATCGCATCGCTAATGAAGGTCTCCGCTTCCTTCAGTATTATGGCGAGCAGAGTTGCACGGCAGGCCGCGCGGCGTTTCTGACCGGCCAGCACGGCATCCGCACCGGACTGACCAAGGTGGGATTCCCCGGTGCGCCGATGGGCATGAGCCAGCTCGATCCGTCGATCGGCGGCCTTCTGAAAAATTTGGGCTACGCGACGGGACAGTTCGGCAAGAACCACGTCGGCGATCGCAACGAAACCTTGCCGACGGTGAACGGATTCGATGAGTTCTTCGGCAATTTGTATCACCTGAACGCCGAGGAAGAACCGGAACTGCCGGACTACCCGAAGGATCCTGCGTTCAAAGCAAAGTGGGGGCCGCGCGGCGTGTTGAAGTGCACGGCGACGGCGACCGATGACAACACGGTCGATCCGCGTTTCGGCAAGGTGGGCAAACAGAAGATTGAAGATACAGGCCCGCTGACCAAGAAGCGCATGGAGACGATCGACGACGAGACCTCGGCCGCCGCGATCGATTTCATGAAGCGGCAACAGGCCGCGGGCAAGCCGTTCTTCTGCTGGTTCAACTCAACCCGCATGCACTTGCGCACGCATGTGCGCGCGGATCGCCGCGGCGTGTATCCGCACGGCGACAGCGAATACCTCGACGGGATGATCGAACACGACAACACGATCGGCGCGATTCTCAAGGCACTTGACGACATGGGCCTCGCGAAGGACACGATCGTCGTCTACAGCAGCGACAACGGCCCGCACATGAACACCTGGCCCGACGGCGCGATGACGTCGTTCCGCTCCGAGAAAAACACGAACTGGGAAGGCGCGTTCCGCGTGCCGTGCCTGGTCCGTTGGCCGGGCGTGATAGACGCCGGCACGGTGACCAACCAGCTCATGAGCCATAACGACTGGGTACCGACCCTGTGCTCGATCGCGGGTGAACCGGACCTTGTGAACAAGCTCAAGACCGGATATACGGCCAACGGGATCAAGTACAAGGTGCATCTCGACGGTTACGACCAGTCCGCGTTCCTGCGCGATGTGAACGGGACGGCGAACAAAAACAACGGCACGAAAAGCGCGCGCGATCATTTTTTTTACTCCGACGACGACGGCATGCTGGTCGCCCTGCGCATGAACGACTACAAGGCCTCGTTTGCCGAGCAGCGGTTGCCGGGTACGATGGGTGTGTGGGCTGAGCCCTTTGCCGTGCTGCGCATGACGAAGCTCTACAACCTGATGCAGGACCCCTACGAGCGCGCCGACATCACGTCGAACACGTATTGGGACTGGATCATCAATCACGTGCCGCAGGTGTATCAGGGCATGGGCGCGGTGTCGGAGTTCCTGGAAACCTTCAAGGAATTCCCGCCGCGTTCGACGCCGCCGTCGTTCAATCCGGCCAACATGCTCGAAGGCCTCCTCGGCGAAATTAAGGCGAAGCAGAAACTCGAGAACGCGTACCCGATGCTTGCGCCGCAGGGTGCGCCGCAGAACTAATCACCACACCGGAGCGCGGATTCGCGTCCGCGCTCCGGTATTTCCAACTAGGAATCAGCCGATGCACATTGCAGCCCGTACGCTCGTGTCTTTACTCGTTGTTTTTGCCGCGTTCGCAGCCCGCGCCGCCGATCCGCTGCCGTCGTGGAACGACGGGCCGTCAAAGAAAGCGATCATCGCGTTTGTGGAGGATGTGACGTCGAAGCGCGGCGAGCATTTTGTGCCGCCGGCGGAACGCATCGCCGTGTTCGACAACGATGGTACGCTCTGGGCCGAACAGCCGTTGTATTTCCAGTTGATGTTCGCGTTCGACCGCGTGAAGGATCTCGCGCCGCAGCATCCCGAGTGGCAGACGAACCAGCCGTTCAAGTCGATCCTCGCGAACGACATCCGCGGCGCGCTCGCGGGCGGGCAGGGGGCGCTGTTGCAGGTGCTCGCGGCCACGCACACTGGCGTCACGGCGGACGAATTTGGCGATATTGTGCGCCGTTGGATCGCATCCGCGCAGCATCCGACGAGCAAGCGGCTGTTCACACAGATGGTTTATCAGCCAATGCTTGAGGTGTTGGACTACCTGCGCAAGAACGAGTTTAAGACGTTCATATGTTCCGGCGGTAATCTCGAATTCATGCGGCCGTGGGCCGAGCAGGTCTACGGTATTCCGCCCGAGCAGGTCGTCGGCACGCACCTTGGCGCGCGGTTCGAGCAGCGCGGCGATGACTTCGTGATCGTACAAACGCCGGAGACGCCGTTTGCGAACGACGGTCCCGGAAAACCGGTGGGCATCTTCATGCAGATCGGCCGCCGGCCGATTATGGCTTTCGGCAACTCCGACGGCGACATGCAAATGCTGCAGTACACCACGTCGGGCAAAGGCGCGCGCTTCGGCCTCATCGTTCACCACACCGACGGGGAACGCGAGTGGGCGTATGACCGCCAGTCGTCGATCGGGAAGTTGGACAAGGCGCTCGACGAAGCCGCGAAACGCGGCTGGACTGTAGTCGATATGAAAACGGAATGGAATACGATTTTTCCGACAACGAAACAACACTAAAGGAGAAGTGATCGTGAAGGGTATTGCAATTGCACTGGCTATTTTGGCAACGATGTCTGGCTACCGGGTTTCGGCACAAGCGATCTCGGCGGAGGAGGCGCAGACCATCGCACAGGAGGCGTACATTTATTTGTATCCCCTCGTGACGATGGACGTGACGCGCAAGCACTCCATCAATTCCGACCCGAAAACAAATCCGGTGGGCGGTGCGGCCAATACGTTCAACCACATCCGCACATTTCCCCCGGCTGAAATGCGCGCCGTCGTTCGTCCGAATTTCGACACGTTGTATTCGAGCGCGTGGATCGACCTGACCGAAGGGCCTGTCGTCGTTTCCCAGGCCGATACCGGTGGCCGTTACTTCCTGTTGCCGATGATCGACATGTGGAGCGACGTATTCGCCGTGCCAGGCAAGCGGACCCACGGGACGGGCGCCGCGAACTTTGCCCTCGTTCCGCCGGGCTGGACGGGGGCCCTTCCGGCCGATGTGGAGCGTATTAATGCGCCCACGCCGTACGTCTGGATCATCGGGCGTACGCAAACCAACGGTGTGAAGGACTACGACGCGGTACACAAAATTCAGGACGGCTACAAGCTTACGCTCCTGGCGGATTGGGGCAAGACGCCGCGAAAAATAGAACAGAAGATCGATCCTTCGGTCGACACCAAGATCGAACCGTTGCGCTTTGTGAACGGGATGTCGGCGTCGGATTATTTCAAGTACGGCGCGGAACTTATGAAGGTCAACCCGCCGCACATCACGGACTGGTCTGTCCTTACGCGGATGAAGCGCATTGGATTGGAGCCGGGCAAGAGTTTCGACAGCGGCAAGGTCGACGCCGACGCGCTCGCGAAGGGCGCGGCTGCCGGCCTGAAGCTGATGCAGGCCAAGACGTCCTCGCTCGCGCGCACGGCCAATGGCTGGCAAATGAACACGGACACGATGGGCGTCTACGGCAACTACTACCTCAAGCGCGCCGCCGTTGCCATGGTCGGTCTCGGCGCCAATCAGGTTGAGGATGCCATCTATCCGCTCAACATCGCCGATTCCGAAGGGAATCCGGTGACGGCGGAAAACAAATACTTGCTTCACTTTGAGAAGAGCGAGTTGCCGCCGGTCGACGCGTTCTGGTCGTTGACGATGTATGACGCCGAAGGGTTCCAGGTTGCCAATGCGCTGAACCGCTTTGCCATCGGCGATCGCGATGCGCTGAAGTTCAACGCGGACGGCTCGCTTGACCTGTATATACAGAACGAAAACCCCGGTCCGGACAAGGAATCGAACTGGTTGCCGGCCCCACAAAGCGGAGCACTGGGGCTCACCCTGCGACTTTACGCGCCAAGGCCGGAAGCCTTGAACGGATTGTGGAATCCGCCGGCAATTAAGCGATTGGATTAAATACGCGCTTACAGAGTTGCCTTGAAGAAGGGTCGGTTATGTTTCGTAATTTAGTGTTTGTGCTCGCATGTGTCGCTGCTTCGCTCGCGCCTGCGCAAGAATCCGCGACGGCGACGTCCGCCGCGCCCGCGCCGGCCGGAAATGCGGACGAACTCGCCAAGCAGCTTTCGAATCCCGTCGCCAATCTGATCAGCGTGCCGTTTCAGTTTAACTACGACGGCAGCATCGGGCCGGAGGACGCGGGTGATAAGTACTACCTGAACGTGCAGCCGGTTATTCCGGTAAAAATCTCCGACAACTGGAACATGATCTCGCGCACGATTGCGCCGCTCATTTACCAGAAGAACGTCGTGCCGGATGACCATGAGTTCGGTTTCGGCGACATCTCGCAGAGTTTTTTCTTCACGCCCAAACCGAAGGGCGGGTTCATTTGGGCGCTCGGCCCGGCGGCGTTGTTGCCGACGGCCACCGATGATCAGCTCGGCACGGGGAAATTCGGCCTTGGTCCAACTGGCCTCGCGTTGTATGAGCACAAGCACATTACGGCGGGGATTCTGGCCAACCATATTTGGTCGGTAGCGGGGGAAGGCGACCGTGCGGAGATCAGCTCCACGTTCATGCAGCCCTTTCTCGCGTACCACGCCAAGGGCGCGTGGACTTTTACCTTGCAGACGGAAACGATCTACGATTGGAACCGCGAACAGTGGAGCGTGCCCATCAACGGCATGGTCAGCAAGACGCTTCACCTTGGCAAACAGCCGATCAGCATCGGGGGCGGCGTGCGCTACTGGGCCGATACGTTCGACGGCGGCCCGGAAGGATTTGGCGGGCGTTTTGTAATTACGCTATTGTTTCCAAAGAAGTAGGCAACGATACGCTTCGATTCACAGCGGAAACGCGCGGAGGTGTCAGCCATGCGCAAACTATTTTCACTCTCCCTGGCATTCATCCTCGTTCTTGGCGGCGCGGCCTTTGCGCAGGATGAGGCGCCACCGCCCCTAAAGCCTGAGGAACTTGATCAACTCACGGCGCCGATCGCGCTCTATCCGGATTCGTTGTTGTCGCAGGTATTCATGGCGACGACCTATCCGGCCGACGTCGCGGCGGCGGCAGAATGGTCCGCCGCGCACCCGGACGAGGAAGGCGATGCGGCCATCAAGTTGGTCGAGGGCGAAGCGTGGGACCCGAGCGTGAAATCGCTCTGCGCGTTCCCGGCGGTGCTCGCGATGATGAAGGAAAAGCCCGACTGGGTGCAGCAGATGGGCGATGCGTTCCTCGGCCAGTCGAAGGACGTGATGGATTCGGTTCAGCGCTTGCGCCAACAGGCACAAGACGCCGGCAATCTGAAGAGCAACGAGCAGCAGGTGGTCAAGGAAGAACCGGCTGCGGCCCCGGCTGACGCGACGTCGACCTCAACGTCGACCTCGAGTACGACGACGATCGTGATCGAGCCTGCTGATCCGGAAGTCGTCTATGTGCCGACCTACGACACGCAGGTTGTCTATGGATCGTGGGCGTGGCCATCCTATCCGCCGTACTACTTCCCGCCCCCGCCTTATTACTATCCGGGCGGCGCCATCATGGCTGGTATCGGCTTCGCCACGGGCATTGCGATTATGGACGGCCTCTGGGGCGATTGCGACTGGGGTGGTGGCGATATCGACATCGACGTTGATCGCTACAACAACATCAACGTCGGTAACGAGATCAACCGTGGCAGCAACAACGGAAAATGGGAGCACAACGCCGCGAATCGCGACGGCGTGCCGTACCGTGACTCCGGGTCTCGTGAAAAATACGGGAAGGGTGTCTCGGGCGCCGATCAGCGCTCGGAATACCGCGGACGCGAATCGACTGCTACCGCCAGCCAGCGCGATGCGCAGCGCCAGGCGGCCAGTTCGCAGTTTCAGAATAGCACCGGCGTGAATCCGCGCGATACGTCGCGCACGTCGGCCGACCAGATCAACCGCGATCTCTCGAATCGCGGTGCGTCCCCCAGCGACCTCAGCCGCGCCGGTACTTCGACGCGCCAGAGCGGTGGCGCGAGCGCGGGTACGCGCGACGTCAGCAGCGGTAGTCGCGCAAGCGCGGGCGGAGCAGGCGTTAGCTCGCGCGATGTCGGCGGTGGCAGTAGCTACAGCGGTGGCAGCAGAAGCAGCAGCACTTTCAGCAGCGTCGATCGTCCGGCAGCCTCGAACCAGTCCGTAAGCCGGGGCACCTCCAGTGCCGGCGGCCGTTCGATGAGCAGCGGCGGTGGTGGTGCGCGCGCGGGTGGTGGCGGTGGTGGTGGGCGCAGTGGTGGTGGCGGCGGCGGTCGCCGGTAGGAGAACAACCATGACTACACTTACACGTTTCTCGATACTGAGTTTGCTTGTTGCTGTTGCTCTTGCGGGTTGCTCGAAGAAGGAGGAACCCGCAACCGAGGGATCGGCAGCCACCGACGAGCAGGCGGCGGCTGCGCAGGATGCTGCTGCGCCCGTTGCTACGCAGCAGTCGTTTGCTGAGCCCGCCGCGGGCTTTGATGCGCTTGTGGCCGCGATTCGTTCGGGCGATCAGGCCGCGTTTGCTTCAATGCTTGGTCCGGATTATGCCGACGTGATTCCGGTGGGCGACATCGATCGCACGGATGTTGATAAGTTTCTTGCGGCCTACGACGCCAAGCACGAGATCAAAACAGAAGCGCCCGACAACGCCGTGCTCGTGGTTGGCGAAGGCTGGACACTGCCCATCCCGCTCGCGAAGGACGCGGAGGGCTGGTATTTCAACATGGACGCGGGCGAGCACGAAATTGCGATTCGGCGCATCGGGCGCAACGAGCTGGACGTCATCCAGACGGCGCTGGCGTATTACGATGCGCAGAAGGAATACGCGTCGAAGGACCGCAACGGCGACAAGCTGCTTGAGTATGCGCAGAAGGTCATCAGCACGGAAGGCCAGAAAGACGGCTTGTATTGGCCGGGCGAAGGCGCGGACATGAGTCCGCTTGGGCCGCTGCTTGCCGATGACGCCGTTCCGGGCGAGCCGTACCACGGCTACCGCTATCGCATTCTGACCGCGCAGGGTTCGCATGCGCACGGCGGCGCGATGAGCTACATCATCGGCGGCCGCATGGTCGGCGGGTTCGGGCTTATCGCGTGGCCGGCGGTTTATGCCGACACCGGGATCATGACCTTTATCATCAACCACGACGGCAAGGTCTACCAGAAAGATCTTGGCGACGGCACCGAAGCCGCGGCGGCCGCGATCACGACCTACGATCCGGACGACACCTGGCAGGAAGTGAAACCGGAGGCCTAAGGCGTAGTGAGCCGGTTTCGTGTAGTAACCGCTTTATTTATTTCAACCGCCTTGTGCGCGTGCTCACCCGCCGCGCACAAGGCGGAAGTGCTTGAGGGCGGCGCGCACGAACACGCGCACACGGCGCCGCATGGCGGCACGTTAATCGAGCTCGGCGAACACGCCGGCCATCTTGAAGCTGCTTTAGACACGCAGGCCGGCACGCTGGATTTGTATGTGCTCGACGGCCATGCGGAGAGCTACGTGCGTCTTGCCGCGCCAACCGTTGTCGTACATCTGAAGTGGGAGGGCCTCGCCGAACCCGTCACGGCGACTTTGTCGGCGGTGGCGAGTCCGCTCACGGGCGAGACGGTTGGGGATACCTCGCGATTCTCGGCGACGATTCCAGAACTGAAAGGCAAGAGCGAGATCGATCTGAGCATTCCTGTGATCGAAGTCGGAGGTCAGATCTATGCTGATCTTGCGGCGCGCATTCACTCGTAGTTTTGACGAGAGTATTGCCGATGCGGGGATCTGCCGGTTGGCAGGAAGAATGCGGTAGGGCAGGAATTAGTTGGATGCCGTGCGTGCGGGGGAGGTGCCCGCGATGAGATAGGCGAGCAGGTCCATGATTTCGTTTTTGTTCAGGGTATTCAGCAGGTCCGTGGGCATTGGCGAAACAGCGATCGGATCCATCTTTTCGATATCCGCGCGGCTTACGATGACGGCAGCTTCCGGCTTCAGCGGATCCTCAATCACTTGCACGCGGCCGCCGTCCAATTCCTTGATCTGGCCAAACAATTCCTTGCCGCCGCGCATTTCGAGGATGTACGTCTTGTATTCATCGGCCACTTCGAGCGAGGGATCAAGGATGTGCTCCAGTAATACCGCAGACGAATATTTCTTGCCAACTTCGCGCAGATCCGGTCCCACTTTCGGGCCGCCCGCGGGATCGTGGCACTGTGTGCACCCGGCCACTTCAAACATTTTTTGGCCGGCGGCATAGGAACGTTTTGTCGTTACGGCCGCGGCGTCGTCCTTCAGATCGGCCATCGTCCACATCTGCACCATCTTGCGGCTGCTGCCGGCGGGCGTGTCGGCCGTCGACTTGTTTACGGCCACGATGTCTCGGTCAAGTTTTTGTACGACGTTCATCGCGCCGCGCATGAGCTGCCAATGGCCGGGGAAGGTGCAGAGGTACTCGTATCGCCCCGGTGCGCTTGGCGCGGTGAACTCGATCTCCTGGCTTTCGTTATTCCGCAGTAACCGCGAGGCGAACAGGATGCTATCGCTGTCTGGCCGCCAGTGCTTCTTTGTTCCTTCGCCGGTCTGCTCCATTTTCATCGCGGCCACGGCCACTTTGGTCGCCGAATCCGGCTGCACCATGATCAGGTTGTGGTCCATCGCGTCCGGATTCGTGAACACCAGCCGCACTTTCATGCCGGCCAGCACTGTGAATTCCTTCCGGTCATACCGCATCTGTTCCTTCAGTGTCTGGATATGAATCACGAAGGTGTCGCCGTCCATCGCCGGTTCCGGCGACTTTTCCTGCTTCAGGTAGTCGCGCGCTTCCTGCAATACCGATTCAGCCGTCGGCCCGCTGTGCGCGTGGGCGTGCGCCTCGGGCTCGGTTTTCTTGGCGAATTTGCCTTCGATCTCCCACATGTACTTCACGCGCTGTGCCGCGCGCTGCGCGTTGGGCTCCGGCGAATTCAGCAGCGTGTTCAGTAACTCCTCGTTGAACACGTTGAACTGTTCGTGCAGCCACAGGGCCTCGATCAGGTGGTGCGCGTCTTCTTTTTTGGTGGGATCGAACTGTTTGATCCACTTTTGCGTCGCCGTGATCACGTCGTCGGTGTTGCGCTCGCTCAGTTCAATCCGCGCGCGCAGCCGCACGCCGTCCACCGGATGCTTCAGCACATCGAGCAAGGCTTCGATCGGCTGGCCGTCGATTTTTACGGACCCCTGCAAGGGGCGGCCGGGGACCGTAATGCGGTAGATGCGCCCGTGCGCGTGGTCGCGATTCGGGTCGCGGATGTTGTGCTGCATGTGCCCGATGATGGGGTTGGACCAGTCAGCGACATACATCGCGCCGTCGTCGCCGAACTTAAAGTCCGTCGGGCGGAAGTTGCTATCGCTGGAGACCAGGAGGTCGTCGGTTTCGGTGCCCCATACGACGCCGTCGGTGTTCTTGAGCGTGTATTGCTTGATACCGAGGAAACCGATGCTGTTCAGGATGATGAAGTTCTGCTGATACTTTTCCGGGAAATGCAGACTCGAGATGATGCCGCTCGACGGCACCGGGCGCACGGTCTTTTCCAGCAACGGGTGCATCTTGAACGTGCCGTTGCCGTCCTCGCGGATTTGGTAGGCCTCGCCGCCGGTCGCGCTGGTCGCGTAGTGATTGCCCCAGTAGTCGAAGTCGCCGCCGTGCGGGTTGGGCGGGTTCGCCGCGTGCAGGCTGTAGCGGTGCGTGCGCGGATTGAAGCGATACATCGCCGAGGTGCCGGAGAGCTGTGCGGATTCCCACGGCGTCTCGACGTTGTTCACGAGGAAAATGCCGGACTGGTAATAAAGGTATCCGTCAGGGCCGAAGTCGAACCCGTTTGCACTGTGGTGCGTGTCGGCGGAGTCGATGCCGCTCAGCAGGATTTCGCGCACATCGGCCACGTCGTCGCCGTCGGTGTCTTTGAGGAACCAGATGTTCGGCGCGGAGGCCACGATTACGCCGCCGTTCCAGAAGGTGAAACCGGTCGGATTGTGGATATAGGCGAAGGTGATCGCCTTGTCGGCGACGCCGTCGCGATTCTCATCGGGCAGAATGACCAGCCGGTCGAGCATTTCCTGATCGGGTTGCCATTTCGGATAGGTCTGCCACACCGCGCACCACAGCCGGCCTTTGGTGTCGACATCCAACTGCACCGGATTCACAAATTCCGGGAACATGGCTTCCGACGCGAACACGTTGGCCTCGAGGCCTTTTTCCAGCGTCAGATGATCGATGCCTTCTTCCGGCGTGAAGAACTTGTGACTGCCATCTTCGGCGCGCTTGTCGGGGCTGGGATCGAGGTTTGTTGCGACCTGAATCGGATTCGGTACGTTGCTGTCGTCCGGCTTGATCGGTTTGCCGTTCGCCGCGGACCAGATTGCCTTGTCGCGGTTTTCCGTCATGATGTCGAGCATCACGAGTTCGTGCTGCAGAACTTCGCGATTGGTTTGTCCGTTGACGAAAGCCAGCGACGCGCGCGTACCCCAGATGTCGTTGCCGTCGGTCGCGTGGTAGCGATTGAACCAGCACCAGTTTTTATCCAGCACGGCCGTGCGCAGCGCGTCGACGTTGTTCAGGTCGCTGTCGCCGAAAAGTTCGTTGATGATCAGTTTGGCCACGGCCTGATTGCCGGCCGGGTTCAGGTGCGCGCCGTTGAGGGTCAGCGGCGAATCGCTTTTCTCGTAGAGGTCCAGCGTGGGGTAGTAAAGATCGACGAAGGTGACCTTCTTGCGGCGTGCGACACTCGCCATCGCGTCGGTGTACGTCGAGAGCCACTCGTTGATTTCTTCGCCGTCGGGGAAATTGGGCGATTTCAGGTTTTCGAAAGCGACGGGGGAGAACAGTACGATCTTCGGTGCTGATTCCCCATTGTAGCGTTGCGCCTGGGTGTCGTCGATGAATGCCGCCAGATCTTCCTTGAACTTTTCCGGGTCATGGCTGAAGGACTCGTTGTAGCCGAAGAACGCAAACACGACGTCCGTGCCGACGAGGGCCATGTATTCGTGCGGCGGCATGAAACCTTCGTTGCGCGGGCGCGACGCCACCTGATCGCCCGTGAAGCCCATGTTGCGGATGGTGAGCTGCTTGTCCGCATTCGCCTTCTGGACATAAGTCTCCAGCCATCCGTCGTGCTGCATCCGATCGGCCAGGCCATTGCCGATGATCGAAATATGGTCGCCCTTTTCGAGTTTAAGCTGCGCAGAGGCAGCCGGCGCGAGGAGCATCAGGCTGAAGCCCGCACTGAGACACGTAACCCACCAACGCATATTCATGCTGTTTCCTTTCAGCAAACGGCCTTTCACTATACTGAATTCCGCGGGGTCGAGGGTAAGTCGGCTCGGCGCTCCGGTCGTGGCTTAGAGCCGTAGTTCCGGGGCTGTAATTTTTTTGTCGTCCTTGAGCGGCCGGATCGGCTTGATGCGGCGCTTGTTGAGGCCGTCGTGGTACGCGTCCACAGCCTCCGCGGCCGTGATTTTTCCATCGGCAACCTTGCGCAGCAGTTCGATCATTAACAACTGATCTTCGGCGTTGTTGATTTTTCGTCCAAACAACGCCGCCCGGCCGCCGTGCTGCTTTGCTTTCGCCAGCAACGTGAAGGCATCCATCGTGGTGCCGGAGGCGCCGCCCAGGATTCCTGGCACGAGCGTGGGGTCATAGGCCACGAGTTCCTCGAGCGCGCGTGGACCGCAATACGGGATTTTTAGAAACAACGGACGTCCCGCGCGGGTCACGCCGGCGAGCGCGCGCACGATTTGGTCGTTCAGGAACGCGCCAACATCCGCGGCGGGCACGGCGCCTGCCACGTTGGGCGCGAAGACTTCGAGAAAATACCGAAAGCCTTTCTGCTCCGCTTCCAGCCGAAACAGCTTGAATGCTTCGAGCGTCGCGCGGTCGTGCTCGACGTCGTTGTTAAACGTCATCGAATACAAACCGAGATTGGTTCCGCTGGCCCGTTCCTTGTCCGTGCACGAATGCTTGCCGCACTGGATGTGGTCGAGGGTTGCCGTGCGAAACGGCCGGCAGGCTGCGCCGGCGTAAGAGGACTTGCGCGCGAGCCAGATGTCGGTGGTGTCGTTCGCACGTGCCGCCGGCGTGACGCCGGTGCCTTTGAAGATGCCCTCATCCAGCGCCAGCACTTCGTTTGTCGATGCCGACATGATGACGATGTCGACCAGGCCCTGCTTCACAATCTTGCGGATGTTTTCGCGATATTCCTGAAGCGAGCGCTCGCGCCCGTCCGGATTCTTGCCGGGGGCGGCGATGCCAAAGGCCATGTCGGCGTCTTTGGCGTCCGCGATAATAAATTCTTTTGAGCGGGGGTTGCCCAAAATATCGGCCAATCGGCGATCGAGTGACTTAATGTTCTTTCTGGTCATTGCTCAAAAGTTCATCCTGTTCTGCTGGGTTGGCCCGCATGGTACAAAATTCCCGGCTGAACATCAGCATCGCGCTCGGGGCGAAGAAATCATATCGGAAAAACCTTAAACGGTTGAGCGAGAAGCAGTGCGCAAACGTCGATCGACAGGCGAAAACCCCTCGCGGGCGAAATGGTTGTGCGTTGAACTGTGGTGGCGTGTATGCCGCCACTTGATCGGCACCGAGACCGATCGTGCTCTAGAATTTCCTTGTCGTGAGATGTAGGTGCTATCGTACCGCTTCGCCACACTCTTTTGAGTTGTATTAATTTATACTCAAGAGTAGTATAGTGGCATTCAGGTTACTATATAGGAGAATGTAAAAATGGACCTCGCAATCAATATTTACTCAAACGTCGCGGTATACGTGCAGATAGAAAATCAGATCCGCGCCGCCATCGCGTCCGGGAAGCTCAAATCCGGTGACCAGCTCCCTTCGGTGCGTGAGCTGTCCGAGAAAACCAAGGTCAATCCGAATACGGTTGCCAAGGCCTACCGCGACCTGGAAGTCATGGGCTTGCTGTACACCCGCCGTGGCATGGGCGTTTATGTAAATAAAGGCGTCCAGGCGGCGTGCCGCAAGAACTGCACGCAGGAAACCATTGGACGGCTGTTCGAGGTCGTTCAGGAAGGCAAGAATTCGGGCATTTCCAAGGGGGATCTCATCAAAATCCTCAATGCCAGTTATTCGGTGGACGGGAACGCATACCAGGACTTGCCGAGCGAAGTCGCTAAGCTCGTCGGGTAATACCCCGCATTTGTTCGTTTTCTGCGTGTTTTGTTTTCGACAAAACACGCAGTTTCTTTTTATGCTCGTGCCACTGGTGAAGGCTTAGCAGGGGCACGATCTACTACCAGGTGCGACGGAAACGAACGCGCAACCCCGGCTGCTCTCCAGCTACGCGCATGGGCAAGACAGTTCCCTGACGCGCACGATTTGCCTCGCCGCCTTCGGACTCATTCTGATCGCAATCTACGACAAGAACAGGCCCGAAAAGTCTTTCAGCCGATATAATTTCGACGGTCGCGTCGATTTAATTTTTCAATTATATCCTTTACGCAATCGATTGTGCTTGACACGATGCACGACCGAGCGTAAGATGCGCGCCGTTGTCCGCACCTGTAGTACTCGCCTTATCTGTTTTCAATAGCTGTGCAGATTTTTGCGCCACCGGCACGTCTTCTTCAGTTGGATTTGGTCCTTCACCAGGGAGAGAAAGCCATGCAAATGCCCGTTATCTCGGGTCCCGCGCGAATCTTCGGACTCATCGGATGCCTGATCGCCATTGCGAGTACCGCGGCCGCGGCGCCCGTGGTCACGGCGTTTTCGATCAACGCGGGATCGGCGACTTCTACGTCGGTCTCTGTCACGCTTAACAATACTTGCACGGGATCGCCGACGCAGTACATGGCGAGCGAATCGTCGTCGTTCACCGGCGCGACATGGGCGACGTACTCCGGGACGCCAGCGTTCACGCTCGCCGGCGCGGTTGGCACGCGCACGGTGTACTTCAAAGTACGCGACGCATCCAACGTCGAGAGCGCCGTGGTGAACGACGCGATTTTTGTTGCGCCGGAAATGATATCGGTGTCGGCCAGCACATTTACGATGGGCCGCACGACAACAGCGCCGGACTCCACGTGGGGGCAAACGGACGAAGATCCGACGCGCAGCGTTACGTTGAGCGCGTATCAGATTGGCAAGTTCGAAATGACCAATCAGCAGGCTTGCGACATTCTGAACTGGGCGAAGTCGCAGAACCTGCTACTCGCTGGTACGGGATCCACTTTATGGACGGGTACGGGCAACATCTACGCAGGCGGCACCACGGGCAGTCGATATCTTATTTTCCTGTTTGGATCGGGTATCGCCACGGATTTCCAGTATTCCGGTGGGCTGTTCTCGCCGAAGACGCGTGCTGGCCTTCCGAGCGGCACAAACTACTCCATGGCGAAACACCCGATGCAGTACGCTTCGTGGTACGGCGCGGTGGCGATGGCGAACTGGCTGAGTCAGATGCAAGGACTCGCGCCCTGTTATGACATGAACACCGCGAACTGGCCGCTCACGGTCGCGCCGCCGACGGTGGGCGGGTATCGTCTGCCGACCGAGGCGGAATGGGAACGCGCCGCCGCGTGGAACGGGACGAAGCACTGGATCTTCGGATACACCGGCGACACGATTGCCGGCGCTTCGCAGGCGAACTACAACGTGGGACCGTCGTTCGCGAATCCGCTCGGACTCACGGCACAGCCGTACACCTCGCCCGTCGGCTGGTTCAATGGCACGAATGTCAGCCCGAACGGCAACGTGGCAACGATCAACGGCGTCTCTCCGGTTGGCGCCTATGATATGTCCGGAAATCTGGCCGAGTGGGTCCAAGATTGGTATTCCGCGACGTACTACTCCGGTGGCGCGATGACGAATCCCGTGGGACCTGCAACGGGCACGAACAAGATTCTGCGCGGTGGTGCGTGGGTCGGCACGGCAAGTTATGCGCGTTCGGCGGATCGCGAAGGCACGCAGCCGCCCGTCAACGCAAATTCAGGGTGGGGCGTGCGACTTGTGCGGAGCGCGTCGAGTGGGTCGCTGATATTGACCTACACCGCGGGTGCGAATGGCGCGATCAGCGGGACCTCGCCGCAGTCGGTCGCGCAGGGCGCGTCGGGCACAGCGGTGACGGCCGTGGCCAACACCGGGTATCACTTCACGCAATGGAGCGATGGATCGACGCAGAACCCGCGCACGGATACGAACGTGCAGGCGAACATCACCGTTACGGCGAACTTTGCAATCAATACCTACACGCTGACCTACACAGCCGGATCGAACGGCACGATTACGGGTGTGTCGCCGCAGACGGTGAACCATGGCGCTTCGGGCAGTGCGGTAACGGCCGTGCCGAATGCGGGCTACAGCTTCACGCAGTGGAGCGATAGCTCGACGCAGAATCCGCGCACGGATACGAACGTGACGGCGAACAAGTCTGTGACGGCAAGCTTTGCGGCGCTCCCGGTACCAGTGGTTTCCTCCTTCGCGATTAATTCCGGCGCGGCATCCACGACGTCGGCGGTAATCACGCTCAACAACACCGCGACCAACAGCCCGACCGACTATCAGGCGAGCGAGTCATCCTCGTTCACCGGCGCTTCATGGATCGCGTACTCGGCGACGCCCAGCTTCACGCTGTCGGCCGGCAACGGAACCAAGACGGTGTATTTCCGTGCGCGCAACGGCGCCGGAAACTCTGCGACGGTGAGCGACACCATTACGCTAAGCGCAAGCGGGGGAGGCGGCGAAGTTACGGTGACCTTGCCGGGCAGCGTGCCGCTCGTGATGGTCACGGTGCCGGCAGGCTCCTTCAACATGGGCCGCTACGCCGGCGAAGTAGACAGCTATTCGACTGCCGCGCCGCAGCATCAGGTGACCTTCGCGCAATCGTTCACGCTGGCGAAATATGAACTCACCAAGCGCCAGTGGCAGGCGATTATGGGCACCACGCCGTGGTCGGGTCAGCCGAATATCTCGACGGACCTCGACAGCCCGGCGGTATACATTTCGTGGAGCGACGCGCAGTCGTTCGTCACGGCACTGAACACGCACATCACGAACACGAGTCAGGGCGCGGCGACCTTCCGGTTGCCGAGCGAAGCCGAGTGGGAGTACGCCGCGCGCGCCGGCACGTCGACGCGGTTCCACTGGGGCGATGACAGCACGTACACGCAAATCAGCAATTACGCGTGGTGGTACGGCACGACGTGGGACATCAACGAGCGGTACGCGCACGTGGTCGGCTTGAAGCAGCCGAACAGTTGGGGCTTCTACGATTTGCACGGCAACGCGTGGGAGTGGTGCCAGGATTATTGGAACGCGAACTACACCGGCGCACCCACCAACGGATCGGCCTGGGTCAGTCCCGCGGGCACATACCGCGTATTGCGCGGCGGCGGCTGGGACAAGATGGGCGATACCCTTCGCGCGTCCTTCCGCGGATATGGATACGCGGCCGATGGACGCGGCGGCAGCGTCGGCCTGCGGCTGGCGCGGTAACGATGAACAGCGACCGACTTCAACCACGACGAAAGGAACATGACATGAAAACAACTCATCCAGTTCTCGTCCTGATGCTCGCTGCGCTGGTTTCGCTTGCCGCGTTCAGCGCATCCGCGGCCAACGTCGCTCTAACCAGCGCGGGCGCGACCGCGACCGCGTCCTCGGGCGGCACGCCGGCGAACGTGCTCGACAACAACGGATCCACCGCGTGGACGTCCAATGCAAACAACGCCGAATGGTTGCGCGTGCAGTTCAACCAGCTCTACACGATTAACGTCGTGCAGCTTCAATGGGGCACGGGCTGGGGCCTGGGCTACGACATCCTGGTCAGCCAGGATGGCGCCACGTGGTCCACGGTTTATCAGGCCCGTGGACATATTGGCGGCGGCACGCACACCATCAGTTTCGAGCCGGTCACCTGCCGGTACGTGATGGTTCAAGGCGTCCAGCGCGGCACGACGGGCGGCTACGTGATCAACACGCTGAATGCGTACGAAGGCACGACGCTGGTGAATGTGGCCAAAGGCAAGCCGTGCGACACAAGCAACTTCTGGGACTTTAATTTCAACTGGGGCACGCTCACGGACGGATACACCTACGGTGGGTGGACAGCGGACGACAACGAGAACACCACGGTGCTGGTTGATCTGGGGGGCATATACAACCTGCGTTTGATCAACATCCGCTGGGGCGAACCCTACGCGAAGGCGTACAGCGTGCAGGTGGGCACGGCGAACCAGGTGTGGACGACGATTTATTCCACCGCGGACGAGCTGCCGTCCGAAAAGAAGATTGAAGTTTCGGCGAGCGGAATTAAGTACCTCCGAATTATAACGACGCAACGATCGGACAACTACGGCGGCTTGATGATCCGCGAGATCGAAGCTTACGAAGGGTATACGCCCGTGCGGCCGACGGCGGTGGCGGGCAACCTGACGACGACGGCGTTGTCCTTCGAAAAAATTCGGTTGGACTGGTCGAACCCGCCGGCCGGTGCCGCGAAAATACGACTGCTGCGCGACGGAAATCTGCTGGACGATTTCGCGGTGTCCGCGGGGTCTACATATACCGCCTATCAGCTCTGGCGCAATACGAACTACACCTTTGATCTGGAATTTTTCGACAACATCGGCAATCCGCTGGCCGTTTGGCGCAAGTCGCAGACCACACTGGCCACCGGCCTCGCCCCGCGCTACTTCGCCGACAATTCCTTCATCAACACGCGCATTTCGGCGACGCGATCGGAGCAGATCTCGGCGAATTCGGCGGCCGTGATCGCGTATTCGTTTGCCGATCCGGCGGTGAATAACGGTTCGGGCTTCCTGATCAACGGCTGGGGATTCATGCCGAGTTTTTCGAATCCTGTGAGCAAGCAATACTCGATTCCGTTTACCGGTCCTTACAACCACCCCACGGAATTCGAGACCTTTCGTATTCCCCGGCACGCCAAGGTGGGCGGCGGTGGCGATCATCACTTTGCCGTCGTGGAAGGCGAAACCTTCCGTGAACTGGATACATGGTTCACACGGCTTGACGGCGAAGCAGACTCGTTTACGCCGGAGTCGCGCTACATCTCGCCGGACATTCGCACGGCGCAGGGCTGGGAGCACGAAGGCTATCTGGAATCGGAAAATTCCGGCGCGCGTGCGAGCGGCTGGACCTATTTCGTGGGCACGGTGCGGCCGGAGGAAATCGAGGAAGGCATCATTCGGCATGGCGTGAACGGGTCAAATCCACGGACGAAATACCACGCGTATAGCCTCCCGGCGCACGGCGGTGACGGACAGGACCAAAACCCCGGCGCGGTGCAGGTCGGCGCGCAAATCCAGCTCGATCCCGCGCTCGTTGTCGATGCTACGCCGTATGCAAAATGGAAAAAGATCTGCATGCGCGCGATGCAGGAATACGGTTGGTACTGTTCAGACACGGGCGGGCTGCAGATCGTCGCCGAATCGAGCGCGACACGTTTCTACAATGCCTGGGCGGGGCTTGGACCCAGCATCGGCGCGGGTTCGAAGCTCAACGATATCCCGTGGAATCTGTGCCGTTTGCTGGATTCGCCCATTATCCAAAACCCATAACGCACAATAGTTGAGTTGCCCGACCCATCCACACTGCGGGGGCGTGGTTCGCCCCGCAGTGTGGACTTGTGTTTGCAAGACTTTCTGCGCTGGCATTGCGTGGAGCATGATTTGAACGCGTCTAAACCGCTTTGGCAGCCGATCGAGCCGGGCTGCTGCGCGAATCCTGAACTAAAGCGCTCGTCGCCCGCACGAAGAACGCTTCACTGTTCCTCGCCGATTTTGGCGCATCGCAGCGGTGGTACGAAAACATCGTCGGCTCGCGACTCCGCAAAACCGGCGAGCGATTTCCCCATCCGCACCTGACGCGGGAGGCCATTTATTAGGGAATTGAACAGCCTGATCGGTGTCTTAAATGAAAAATTATATGATAATTTATTTATTAATTAGTCATTTTATCCTTTAATTTGATATAAATTGAATTTTATAGCATAATTTTATATTATAATTTTATAACCGCATCGAACCCATAGATCGGAACAACAGCCATGACATTGGCAGCCCTTGGATTCGCCATGGTCGCCATTTTCATGGTGCTGATCATGGCGCGCGTAACGTCCGCCGTAATCGCGCTCATCGTCGTCCCTACGGTGTTCGGGATTTTCGCAGGACACGGCACTGATCTCGCCGAAATGGCGATCGAAGGCATTTCAAACCTCGCGCCCACGGCGGTGGCCCTCGTCTTTGCCGTCTTGTATTTCGGCATCATGACCGACGCCGGACTGTTCGATCCGCTCGTGCGCGCTGCCGTTCGCTTCGGCCACGGTGACCCGCTTCGCGTCGCTCTCGCCACTGCGGCCGTTGCGACTCTCGTTTCATTCGACGGAGACGGCGCGACAACCGCCATCGTCACAATCGGCGCATTCCTTCCCGTGTATCGCCGACTCAATATGAACACACTGATCCTCGCGCTCCTGCTCGGATTGGCGAATTCAACGATCAATCTGACGCCGTGGGGAGGGCCGTCGGCGCGAGCAGCCGCGGCGTTGCACGTCGACATTGCCGATGTATTCGTGCCGCTCATCCCGACCATGATCGCTGGTATCGCGGGCACGTTTGTGATCGCGTGGTTCCTCGGTCTTCGTGAGCGCCGGCGGTTGGGTATTGTGAAGATCGAGATGGACGTCGAGGCGTCGTTGTTCGAGCAACGTGCCGGCACCGAGCGGCCCCGGTTGCGCTGGGTGAATTTAATTCTGACGCTGGTCTTGCTGGCATCCGTAATCTTGCAAGTGCTCCCGCTGCCGATCGCGTTCATGATTGGCCTGCCCATCGCCGTCACCATCAACTATCCCCGCGTCGACGATCAACGCAAACGGCTGGCCGCCCACGCGGGCAATGTGCTGCCCATCGTGCTGCTGATTTTCGGAGCGGGCGTATTCACGGGCATCCTCGACGGAACCGGCATGGTGGAAGCGATGGGGCAGAGCCTGCTCAAGTTCGTGCCGGACCAAATGGGGCGCTATTTCGGCCCCATCATCGCGCTGTCGAGTGGCCCATTGACTTTCGTAATGGCCAACGACGCGTATTACTTCGGCGTGATTCCCGTCGTTGCCGAAGCGGCCGGCCATTTCGGCATGACGCCCGTGGAGGTCGCGCGCGCCTCGCTGCTGGGCGTGGTGATTCATGCTCTGAGTCCATTGATTGTCGCCATTTACCTGGTGGCGGGGTTGCTCGAACGAGAAGTCGGCGATCTCCAGCGCTTCGCCCTGCCGTACGCGGTGGTGCTGTTCCTGTGGATGGTCGCCATCGCCTTGGCGACTGGAGCGGTTCCGCTGGTGGTTTCGTAACGGACGCCTAAAGGCAAATCAATGATAGAGAAACTCGAAGGTAGCGAGAGTAAACCCCAAGAAACGATCGTCGAGCATCTGATCCATGCCATCCGCGAGGCGATTCGCCACGGACGATTCGTCCAGGGTCAACGTCTCGTCGTGGCGGATATCAGCCGGATGTTCGGCGTCAGCGTGGGCCCCGTGCGCGAAGCGATTCGACGCCTGACGGGCGAAGGCCTGCTGGAATTTACGCCGCACCGGGGCGCTGCCGTGCGGGTCTTTAACGAACGCGATGTCCGCGAGACCTTTCAGGTGCGCGAAGCACTGGAGGGATATGTCGCGAAACTGGCGGCCGACAATATCCATCGCGCGGACTACGCGACGCGCCTGATGGACTGCCAGCGGAAGCTGCACGAGACGGCCAATGCAGGCGTCAACGGACTCTCCGAAGCGCGCCAGACATTTCATGACCTTCTGTACGAAATCGCGGGCAACGCAATGTTGCGGGAAGCCGCGATGCGCGTGACGTTTCCCGTATTTCGCCAGCAATTCAATCAGCTCACGGGAACCACTCGCGCGCATCAATCCTTGCAGGAACACGATGAAATGATCGCCGCGATTCTGGCCGGCGATGGGGTGCGCGCCGAACGCCTGATGCATGCGCACCTGCGCAACGGCGCGATCGCGGTGTGCGAAGCACTCGACGACTTGCGCGCGTATGAACGCGCGCCACGAAAGGTGAACGCGCGATAATGCCGAACGATTCCATCAAGATTCTCGTGCCCGTCGGATCGCTCGGGGCCGGCGCGCGGCCTGAGGAAGTCGAACGCGGCATTGCGCTGGGCGCGCACGCCATCGCCACGGACGCCGGATCCACCGACAGCGGCGCGGCGTATCTCGCGCTGGGCATCTCGAAGAACAACCGCGAGGCGGTGAAGCGCGATCTGCTCATTCTGATGAAGGCCCAGGCGCAGGCAAAAATTCCGCTGTTGATCGGAACCTGCGGGCAGGCGGGCGGCGACACGAACGTCGATTGGACGCGCGACATCGTCCTCGAAGTGGCGGCGGAACTGAAGACCACGCCGCGCATTGCGGTGCTGTATTCGGAGCAAAGCAAATCCACGCTGAAAGCCAAAAATGCCGCCGGCAAAATCAAGCCGCTGCCGCCGCTCGGGCCTCTGTCCGATGACACGATCGATTCCTGCGCGCATATTGTCGCCGCGATGGGCGCCGAGCCGTACATGGCTGCCCTGGAGGCGGGCGCAGACATCATTCTCGGCGGGCGAACGACGGACACGGCGGTGTTGGCGTCGTTTGCGCTGTTGAACGGAATGGCGGCCGGCCCCGCGTGGCACGCCGCGAAGGTTGCTGAGTGCGGCGCGCAGTGCACCGTATCGCCGGCGCATGGGCGAGGGGTTTTGATCACGATCGGACACGACGGTTTCGAGGTGGAGCCGCTCAGCAACACGAACCGCTGTGACCCGCACAGTGTCTCCGCGCACATGCTGTACGAAAACAGCGATCCGTTCCGATTGGTCGAGCCCGGCGGAACGCTCGATGTTTCCGAGGCGAAATATGTGGCGCTGAACGATCGCGTGGTGCGCGTCACCGGATCCCGATGGCACAAAACGCCCTACACGATGAAGCTCGAAGGTGCGGTGGCGGGGCCGTATCAAACGATCATGCTCATCGGCATTCAGGATCCGGCAGTGCTGAGCCGGATTGACGAATTCCACGACAAGATGTTGGCGGCACTGTACGATCGCGTGCGCAACGCGATCGGCCCGGCCGCCGGCGACTTCCACATTTCGCTCCGGATCTACGGCTGGAACGCGCTTACCGGCATCCGGCCCGCCCCCGGAACGCCGCCGCCGCGCGAAGTGGGCGTCTTGTTTGTGGCCACTGCGGCAAGCCAGGAGATGGCGACCCAAATCGCCAAAGCCTGTAATCCCTATTTCTTTCATTTCCCGATTGATCTGGACATTGAGTTGCCGAGCTACGGCTTCGCTTTTTCTCCGGCGGACATCGAGCGTGGCCGCGTGTATGAGTTCAAGCTAAATCACGTGGTCGAAGTCGACGATCCGATGGAGCTCGTGCGCACAGACTGGATCGACGTACGAAATCCGGGAGTCGCTTAATGCCTACCGTCAAAGATGTGTGTCGCCATATTCGCTCCAAAAACGCCGGACCGTTCTGGGTGACCTTCGACCTTTTCTTCGCGGACAAAGAGGCCTTCGATCGCTACGCCAGTTCGCCGCAACTTCAACCGGAAGCCATCGGAAAACTATTTGAAGTCGATCCCAAGATGGTGAAGCATTTCCTCGACCTGAATTTGTTAGTGCTCAAGGTTTCCTGCCCGCGAGCCCATCCCCAGGGCGGCATTGTGGACAGAGACATGCACCAAGGCCAGCAGTACGTCAGACTGCTGGATATCGCTCTCTAATTGTAAGGAAGAAATCATGTTTGAGTTGACGAAAGAATTGATCACGGATTTGCAGAGTATCGATACGCCGACGGTGTGCAACGCGCTAGAGATTATTATGCCCGCCCGGCGCGGTTACGGGTACACGACCGCGCCCTTGGTCTGCACGCGGCCGAAGCTGCCGCCAATGTTGGGCTTTGCGCGCACGGCGTCGATCCGGTCCGCGCATCCAAGCGACCTCAAGGGCGCCGAGGCGACGAAGCTATCGCAGGGGTACTACGCGTACGTCGCCGAAGGCGGACCGACGCCCAGCATCATCGTCATGCAGGATCTCGACGGTCCACAACGGGCCTACGGCGCGTTCTGGGGCGAGGTCAACAGCAACATTCATAAAGGGTTTGGCGCGCTGGGCGTGATTACGGACGGCAGCGTTCGCGACGTGCCCGATAGCGCCGAAGGATTTCAGATGCTGGCCGATCGCGTTGGCCCGTCGCACGCCTGGGTACATGTGGTCGATTTCGGCCGCCCGGTGACTGTCGCCGGCATGCGCGTGTCGCACGGGGACCTGATTCACGCCGATCAACATGGCGCGGTCGTGATTCCGACGGACATTGCCGCTCAAGTAAAAGAAGCCGCCAATCTTCTTGCGCGAAAGGAACGCGTGATCATTTCCGCCGCGAAAGAGCCGGGCTTCAATATGGATCGGCTGCGCAAAGCCTGGGGCGATGCCGCTGAGATCCACTGAGAGAAAACGGCGCCGAACCTTCGGACTCGATTGCCCTACTTCTTTTGAAGTTTGATCTCGACACGCCGATTTTTTTGGCGTCCTTCGGGGGTGTCGTTCGATGCGGTGGGGACGGTTTGGCCATACCCCTTGGTCGTAATGCGGGTGTCCGGAATCGCAGCGTTCGAGACCAGCCAGGTCTTCACAGAACCGGCGCGATTTTCCGACAAGGTTTGATTCGCCTCCGGCCGTCCCACGCTGTCGGTATGTCCTTCGATGGATATTGGAAGCTCCGGATATTTTTTCAGCAGCTCGCCGACCTCTTGCAACGCGCCGGTCGCCTCCGGCTTGAGGGCATACTGGCCGGTATCAAACAAAATTTCAGCCCCAAGCAGGACCTGTATTTCCTCATCGGTTTCACGGACCTCGACTGGTCCCGCCACCGTTACCGTCACATTGTCGATAGCCGCTCCGAACCCGGTCAACGGAGATACGGTCAGGCTGACGAACTCCAGCGTGGTTGAGTCCTCATTCGCCGTGAACGTAAATGTTTTTGGAAGCCACCCCATGTTCACAGCGTTTTTGCCCGTGATATCGAACATGAAATCCGCGGACTGGCCGGCCGCCGACACGCGCATCGGCTTCTGCGGGGGCGGTTTGGCGGGGTTGCCGGCCATGTCGAAGGTTACGACGTAACGCTGCCCAGGAGTCGTCGGAAATGTTTGCGCAATTCCGCCCTGAGCATACGGCGGGGTAGTTCTGCTGCGGGCGCTTCCATCGAGGTCTAGCGAACGTTCCCCCTTCGACGGCAGATAATAGCTCTTGCCGACAAGGTCAATGCCTTCACCGGTCACGATCCAACCTGTAATGGTGTTCGCCTCACCTGCGATATTCAGGTACATGCCGACCGGCGGTCCGTCCTCGAAGTCGCCGTTCACGATCAACGAAGCGGGAGTCTCAGCGGCGCTGAAACAAAGCGCTGCAACAACGAATCCCAACATGACTCGTATCCTCCCTCGACATGAAAAAGGATACCAATAATGAGGGGTGCAACGACTGTTTCCGAAATTGTAATCGGCAGATACGGCCTAATATTATCGCGTTCCTCGCCAGCGTGACCTGCGTTTGGACCACACAGAAAGGCATCCGAATCATGAAGGTGATATTTGAGTCTGCGGGTATTCGTGCAACGGTTACTTTTTTTCTTGCCTTGATGCCGGTGTCCGGCCTGGTGACGGCGGCCGATGAGTATCGGGCGGAAATCGTCTACACCGAATACGGCATTCCGCACATTACGGCGGACGATTTCGGAAGCCTCGGATACGGTGAAGGCTATGCCGCGGCGAGGGACCAGGCCTGCAACATCGCGGATACGATTATCACTACGCGCGGCGAACAGGCGTTGTATTTTGGGGCCGGGGACAACAACGCGCATGCGATGAGTGATGCCCTGCTCAAGGCGCTCCAGATACCGGAGAGGGCGAAAGAGGTGTATCGCCAACAGCCCGCCGAGATTCAGGAGTGGCTCGCCGGGTTTGCCGCAGGTTTCAATCGCTATATCCATGAAAACGGCGCAACCTCGTGGTGTAAAGATGCCGGCATCGTTCAGGAAATTACGCCGGAAGATATTGTCGGTCGTGGAATCGTCAGCACCCAAACCCTGGCGCTCATGGGGGCCATTGTGCTTGCCGCGCAGCCGCCGGCGCAGAAGGCAGAAGCCGTCGAAGCGAGCGACGATCAATTTGCGATGGCCGCGGAAGCCATGCGCATTACGGGTCTGGGTTCGAATGGCTGGGCCTTCGGCAAAGAACGCACGGAAAACGGTCGCGGTATGTTGTTGGCGAATCCGCATTATCCCTGGGACGGAGTCAATCGTTTCTGGGAGAAGCACCTAATCATCCCGGGAAAATTAAACGTGTACGGCGCGGGACTCATGGGCGCGCCGGGCGTGGTCATCGGATTCAACGAGAACGTCGGTTGGACGCATACCGTGTCCAATAGTCAGCGGGTAGCGGTCTATAAACTAAATCTCGTTCCGGGAAAGCCCACGAGTTATTACTACGACGGTAAAGAGCGCGAAATGACCTCGCGCACCGTTGATGTGAGCGTCAAAGGCGACGACGGCAAGGTATCCACCAAATCGTTCACCATCTGGTTCAGCCACTACGGCCCGATGATTTCCATGCCGGGCTTGGGCTGGACGGACAAGGTCGCGTTTACCGTGCGCGACATCAACGCGGAGAACGTCTACACGATTAGCCAGTGGTTGGCCATGGCCACATCCAAAAACATGGATGAGTTCAAAGAGGCGAACCGAAAATGGAACGCCATGCCCTGGGTCAATACCGTCGCCACCAGCAAAGACGGCCGCGCGGTGTACTTGGACAACTCGAACGTAGGCAATCTGAGCGACGAGGCCATCGAGCTCTGGCAGGAAAAACTGAAGAGCGACCCGCTGACGAAGATGGTGTTTACCCAGGGCGCGGGCATGCCGCTGCTGGATGGCAGCGACAGCCGCTTTGAGTTTCAGATCGACCCAAGCACTACGATCAAGGGGACCGTTCCCTATGAACGCAAACCCCAGATGGATCGCGACGATTATGTGTTCAATTGCAACGACAACTATTGGTTGTCGAACGTCGAGCATCCGCTCACGGGTTACTCTCCGCTGTACGGTCTGGTGGAAACCGCGCGGTCCGTGCGTACGCGCGAATGCGCGAAATTGGTGAGCGATACGAGTCCCACGGGCCATGCTGGCCAGGATGGAAAGTTTACGATCCAGGAAATACAGGACGCGCTGTTCGCCAATGAAAGTCTTACGGCCCAATTGCTCGTGCCTGAATTGGTGGACGCGTTGACAGGCGTGGACTCCGTGGTCGTCAGCGGTGAAACCGTGGACCTGCGCGAGGCGCGTGCGGTGCTCGCCGAATTCAATGGGCATCTCGATCTCGACAGCAAGGGTGCGGTGCTGTTTCGCGAATGGCTGATGACCTATAACCTCACCGAAACGCTTACGAACAACCAACTGTTCAAGGTGCCCTTCGATCCGGCCGATCCGGTCAACACTCCGCGCGGCTTGGGTGACAAAAAGATCGCCACGGAGAAAGTGGGTCATGCCGTGCAAGTGCTGAAACGGGCGGGTCTCAAACTGGATGCCACGCTCGGCGAAACGCAGTTCGCCTACCGCAACGGCACGCCGTACCCGGTCCACGGCGGCGGCCATCACGACGGCATCGCCAATTTGCAGGCGACGGGCATGGGCGACTGGCGCGGGTACAAACTGGGCGCGAAGAAAATTGAAGGCAGTCCGTCCCTGACGGACAAAGGCTATCCGGTCATCCACGGCAGCAGCTTTATTCTCACGCTGACCTTCGACGATAACGGCCCCGTCGGCGAAGCGCTGCTCAGTTATAGCCAGTCGGATGACCCTGCTTCAGAGCATTACGCCGACCAAACCAAATTGTACTCCGAGGAAAAGTGGCGCCCGGTCCGCTACAAGGCGGAAGACATCAAGATGAATGCGGTTTCAACGCAAGTATTGACCGGGGCCCGAAACTAAATTGCAACTGATCGTGTTGCCAATCGGTTGAAGATATGAACCATTTCGTAATTAGTTTCGCGCTGTGTTTCTCCATTTATTCCGCCGCTGAGGAACCGTCCCGCGGTTTGCTCCCCACGGATTTTTACAACGAACGGAGCATCACCTCGACTGCGCTTTCTCCCGACGGCTCTTTATTGGCGTTCGGCGTCATGAGCATCGACGAGAGCAACAATAAATGGCACCACGAAATCTGGATGCAAGAACTCGTGCGTGGTGTCGCCCGCGGCGATGCGTTTCGATTTACCAGTTCCACGGTGGATGCAACCAGTCCGGCGTGGTCGCCGTCGGGCGAGGTGTTGTCGTTTCAGTCGAAGCGGGAAGGCAACGACAACACGACCTGGTTCATCCGGGTAACCGCGCCGGGCGGCGAGGCCTATCAAATCGAGGGTGTCGAAGGATCGCCCGCATGGTCTCCCGACAACCAGTGGATCGCCTTTGTTAAGGAAGCCGAAGCTTCCGCCCAAGATGAGGAATCGAAGAACGCAGAGATCCCAAAAGAGCGCAAAGGCTGGATCAGCGATGACGCGATCACCGATACGCTGGACGCAAAACGGTTCGACGGCCGAGTCTTCACGACGATGCGCACCAAAAGTGACGGCGTCCATACCATGCTGCCGAATCCCGACGCGAAGAAGAAGAGGCAGGTCTTCGTGGTTCCCGCGGGCGGCGGGAAAGCGCGACAAGTTACGAGGTTGGCCTTCAACGCCGGTGCGCCTATATGGACCGGCGATTCGAATCATCTGATCATCAGTGCCGACGCGCAGGAGAATGACGAGTACAACGACGAATACACCTCGGACCTCTTCCGGATCTCCATTGAAGACGGGGAGGCGGTGGCCCTTATCCAACACCCCGGCAGCGATCTCGCGCCAGCATTGTCCAATGATCGAACACGACTCGCGTGGCTTCATTCCGCCGGCCAAGGCGAACCTACGGACGTTCTTACGGTCGCTGTCCTTCCAGACGGCACATTGGCATCGGACTGGCCGGTAAATCTGACCGCGAACTGGGACCTTGACCCTGGCGCGCCACACGTCCTGAAAAACGGCGGCCGCGTTCGATGGACTTCGCAAATCGGCGGGGATTATCACGTATTCGAAGCTGATCTTGAGGGGACCATTCAGCAAATCACGCGAGGCCCCCGTTTACTTCAGGCGGTGTCGTACGACGACGCCGGACGTTTCATGGCCTATTCCTCTCAGGAGCCGCAGCATCCCGGCGATCTGTTCGTCGCGAAATCAAACGGCGCCTCCGAAAAACAGCTCACTCATTTGAATGACGACTGGCTCGAGCAAATCGATCTCGCGCCCGTTGAACGGCTGACATGGGCGGTTGACGACGGTACCGAAATCGAGGGATGGCTGATGCCGCCGCTCCATCACGCCGCCGGCACGAAGGCCCCGATGATTCTGCAAATTCATGGCGGCCCGCATTCGTTTTTCGGCAACTACTGGTTCCGGGAATTCCACATTCTGTCCGAAGCAGGATTTTTTGTTCTCTACGTCAACCCGCGCGGATCGACCGGATACGGACACAACTTCACCTATGCGACGCGAAAACAATGGGGACTTTTGGATGCCGAAGATTTCCTCAAAGGCATCGATGCCGCGATCGCTTCCCATCCGGACATCGATGCTGATCGCGTCGGCGTCGCGGGCGTGTCGTACGGTGGATTTATGGCCGCATGGCTCACGTCTACCACGGACCGCTTTGCCGCGGCAAGTCCGTCGAGCATGATCGCCAATTGGGAAAGTTGGTATGGAACGTCAGACGGTCCAGGACTTACCGAATTTGAGTTCGGCGCAACACCATGGGAAGCGCGAGAACTGTATCGACAACTCAGTCCCCTGAGTTATGTTGAAAATGTGACCGCGCCGACACTCATCATCCACTCCGAGCACGACTATCGCACACCGATGCAGGAAGCGGAGCAATGGTATATCGCGCTCAAAAAGCGGCAGGTACCCGTCGAGATGGTGCGCTATCCTCACTCTTCTCACGCGCTGCACTACAACGGTGAACCCTGGCTGCTTGTGGATCGCCTTCAGCGCATCAAGACATGGTTTCAGCACTGGCTGATCGAAGAAAAACTGACCCATCAGCAGGCCAAAGAACGTTACGGCGAACAATGAGAAAGCGGGTCTGAAGTAACGGAGTCACGGCCGTATTTGTGAATGGCGGAGAGGGCGGGATTCGAACCCGCGGTACGCCTTTTGAGCGTACAACGCCTTAGCAGGGCGCCACCTTCGACCAGCTCGGTCACCTCTCCGAAGGAGGACCATCTACGATAGCATTCAACGGGCCGATTCTGCAATTTTTGGCTCAATTCGCGTATGCAGAAACTCCATAGGATGTGCGCAATATCGCATCAAAATTAAAATCGCGTTATGCGGGATCGCGTGTTAGGCTCCATGGGCTTAGTGGTATTCGGCCCATGATAAGGAGTGCATCGACCATGGCCACGCACACGCTCGACGTCGTCCTCACGGACGCGCAAAAACAACAATATTACGACCAGGGCTTCATTGTGGTGAAGAACGTCCTGAGTGAGGAGCAGGTGGAGCGTTACCGCCGCCGCGCTTCCGAAATCGCCCACGGCGACATTCCACCCGGCGGCGAGAAGATGGTGGTGAAAGACGTCCGCGTCGCGAAGGGACTCTACACGCCCGACGATCCCGAGAAGGGGATATGGAAGCTGTTGCAACCGGATCATCATGACCCGACATTTGCGGACTATCCGACCTCCAAGAAGCTGCTCGATGTTGTCGAACAGTTGATCGGGCCGGACATTAAGTGCTTCCTCACGATGATGATTTACAAGCCGCCCAAGCTGGACGATGTGCACCACCCGTGGCACCAGGACAAGATGTATTTCAATTTCGATCCGGCCGATCAGATCATGGGCACCTGGATCGCCCTCGATCGCACCGATGTCGACAACGGCACCATGGCCTTCATCCCCGGCTCGCACAAGCAGCTTGTGGAGCATGAATACGATTCCAGTCCAACGCAGAACTTCGGCATCATGTTCGCCAAAGGCCTCCCGATTCCGCATCCGGATGAGGTTCCGGTCGATCTGGGCCCGGGAGACGGCGTTTTCTTTCATTCGTTGCTGCTGCATCGCACCGGCCCGAACGTCACCGATCGCCACCGCCGCGTGTTGACCATGCACTGCGCCAGTTGCCAGTGCAAAATGCAGGGCGACCTCCTCGGCCAGATGAAGATGCGCCTGGTTCGCGGGCAAGAATACGCGGGCTGCATTTAACCTCAATTTCAGCCATATTTTTCGCGGCGCCGGGCCTATTCCGGCGCCGCGAATCGTTTTTACCCGGATTTCGTCTAATTTCCCATGGAATCCACAGACGGCGGTTTCGTGTTTTATACTGGGTCCAAACATGGCGCCATAAAGGAGAATCTGGTGAACGCATTACGTGTTTCCGTGTTGCTTGCGACAATTTTGTTTTGTGCCTTACCGGCCATGGCCGCCGATCCGGATCCCAAAGCGGTCCTTTCGGAAGCCGCCGCGGTCCTGCGCCAACACGATACGGTCCGCCTGACGGGCACGCTTTCGTATCGCGGAAAATTCCAGGGCACCGAAGAGCAAATGGACACGGACTACACGATTGCGTTCAAACAGCCCAATCAGGCGTTCGTGCATCTTGAGAGCGCGGATCAGGAAATGTCTGTGTACGCCAACGGGAAGGAATTCACCACCTACATCCCGTACTACAAACAATATCGCGTGATGGAGCAGACCATGACGCTCGAGGAAATCGTCGCCGGGAGTGGCTCGGATTTGACTGGTCCCGTTCTCGAAGGACTCGGCGCGCTCACTAAATCCGATCCATTCTCCGATTCGTTTACGCCCGAAGCACTGAGTTATGTCGGCGCGGAAACCATCGACGGCAAAGCCTGTGATCGCGTCCGCTTCGCGGCCCACAACCGCACCTATGACCTCTGGATTGAATCGGCGCCCTCGCGCCTGGTGCGCCGCATTGAAGCCGATATGGCGCCCGAAGAAGCCCGCTACCAGGACCGCTACGGCCTGCCGTTCGACTTCCAGGTCATTTTCAACGTCACCGAGTGGGATTTGGGCGCTGACGTCACGTCACTGCTCGCCTTTGCCGCCCCCGAAGGTGTCGAAAAGGTCGATATGTTTGCGCCCCCGCGCGAGCCATTCCCCGCGGAAGCCTTGAAGGATCAGCCCGCGCCGGACTTCAAGCTGCCGTTGTTCGGCGGCGGTGAAATGTCCTTGTCCAAGGAAAAAGGCAACGTGGTCGTGCTCGATTTCTGGGCGACATGGTGCGTGCCGTGCCGGATCGGTCTGCCGGTAATGAAACAGATCACGTCCGAATATGCCGGCAAGGGCGTGAAGGTGTACGCCGTGAATATCGGCGACGACGCGGAAACCGTCAAATCGTTTCTCGAACAGTTTGATTTGGCGGGCCTTACGATCGCGCTTGATATGGAAGCGTCGCTGGCCCCGGTGTACATGGCCGATAGCATTCCGCTCACAGTGATCGTTGGCAAGAATGGCGTCGTGCGCGTCGTGCACGTCGGCATACCGGTCGATCGCGCCGCGCTCGCGAATGTCACTTCGGCCGAAGAAGCGGAAACGGTCCAGCGCGATGGTTATGCGAAAGCGTTGCGCGCGGAACTCGATGCGCTGCTCGCCGAATAACTAGGCCTTAAACAAGTCCATCAGGCGGTTCGCCGGGTGCCGCGCCACGACGGCGATTGCGTAGTCGCCCACATTGTTGGCAGACTGCACCTGGCCGGATTGTGCCGCGGCCTCGGCCAGCAACCGCGCCGCGCGCGAACCGTGCGGCGCCAGCACGAATTTCACTGGACGCCCGCAGCAATCCACGAAGACCTCGGTCACGCGTGTGCCGCCGAGTGACGCCTGCCGCACGCCCAACACTTTGCCCGCCGGGTGCCCCGGTGCGCCGCGAAACAGCGCGCAGTCCTGCAGCAGCGTGAGCGAAATGCCTTTTTCGTCGAAGTAGTGCTGCACATTGGCCACGCCCGAGTCCGTTTCGGACTGCGCAATTAAATCGTCGACCGAGCTTGCCGCCTGAATCACGTCGCTGCCGGTGGCCAAGCCCAGGGGGTATAGCTCCGGCAACACAAACACCGCCAGCAGTGCCGCGGCCAGCGCCGCCCCCACCAATAACATGCGCCGTGTTTTCCTGGGGTTCGTCGCCGGGGCCAGCTTCGCGCGCGTCTGTTCCCACAGCGCATCCGGGCACTCGGCGTCGCGCCGCAGCCGATCGGCCAGCGCGCGATCGAAGCGCAATTCTCCGGCGAGCCGTTGACGCTCCGCCTCGCTGAGCGTGGACTCGAACTGGGCCGCTTCGCAGGCCGACAGTTCACCGTCCAGATACGCCTGCCAAAGTTGTTCGTGGTTGTCGTGGTTCACAGCGACGACCTCCCTTTGTCGTCCATTCGATCCGCCGTGCGGATTTCCACGGGCCCCCGCCGCGGAAACGATCGAATGACTCCTTGCCTATGCGCGTACTCCACCAATTCCTCCCGCAACTTCCGTCGTCCGCGGGCGAGGTGTGTCATCACCGTGCCCACGGGAATCTCCAGAATTTCCGCGATTTCCTGATACGAGAACCGCTCCACCGCGCGCAGCAACAAACAGGTGCGCTGCGCCGTCGACAATGCCCGCATCGCGCGGAAGACTTCATCGCCGCACTGATCCAGCACCGCGTCGGGATGCTCCAGCGCATCCACCGTGCGATCGCCGGCGCGCAGCACATCATGGTCAACGGCTTCACCGCCGCGGATAGTCTCGCGGTTGGCCACGAAACATTTGTTCGCCAGAATGCGATACATCCACGCGCGAAAATTCGTGCCGGGTGTGTAGCGATCGCGGCTTTCGTAGGCCGCCAGCACGGCCTGCGAGAACACATCCTCGGCCACGCCGCTGTCCCACACATTACGCAGGATGAAGCGGAAAAACTCATGCCGGTGCGTCTCGATGGAGTCGAGGAACTCGTCGCTTCCGGATGATCCGCGTTTGCGCAACATGCCGCCCCTGTTCAGCGTCCGGTGGCTTGCTGTTGGTTCACCAGCGCCTGCCGCACGAGCCGCCGACCGCGGTGCAAGCGCGACATTACCGTCCCCATGGGGCAATCCAGGGCCTCCGCGATTTCGCGGTACGACATGTCTTTCATATCCGCCATCACCAGTATGCCACGGTGGGCTTCCGACAGTTCGTCCATCGCCGCGCGGGTTGCGTCGCTCAGGCATTCCAGCGGGTGCGTGTCCGGAAAATCCTGCGGCATAAAGCCGAGTTCCGCGACCGGCACTTCCGACGGAAAATGCTCCACGGCCTTCAGCTCGACTTCCGCCGGACGGCGCCCGCGGCGGCGGTACTCGTTGATAAAGGTGTTGCGTAGAATCGTCATCAGCCAGGGCTTGATGTACGTGCCCGGCTGGTAACGGTGATGAAACCGCAGCGCGCGCACGCACACATCCTGAAGCAAGTCCTGCGCGTCGGCCCGGTTCCGCGTCAGGTGCAGCGCCGCCCGATACAGGGCCGGAAGGTTTGTGGCCAAAAGCCCTTCGAATTCCTCGGACCGCACATTTTCCGCCACCGCGCCCATGACCCGGCCTCCATACATCAGCCCGCCGCGGACTTAAATAAGACCCTCCGCGGTCGCTTATGTATTCGTCGGACGGACAAATCGGTGTCAGGCTGTAAACAGCCGAAAAATCGGCGATTTGGCAAGAAATAGATGGAGGAGCCGGTGTTATTTCTCGAACTCGGCCAGGACTTTCTTCGGCGCGACCATCCGCCAGGCCGTCAAAATATGTTCCGCCAGCTCGCGGTCCCGGACGTTCTTGAGTTCGATTCCGATCCAGCCTTTGATGCCGACATACGGCGGCCGGAAGAATTTTTCGGGCGACGCCTCGAGCAAGGTAGCTTGCGCACCTTGCGGCGCCGGCACCCACACGGCGATGTGACCATCACCGTGATGATTGTTCGCGAACATGCAAAAGACTTTCTTGCCCACGAAGAATGTCGGCTCGCCGTGCGACAGTTTCTCGGAACTCGCGGGCAGCGCGAGGCAAATCTTGCGGACGCGATCGATGGGTTTCGGCGCCATGGACACCTCAGGTCAGGCTTAATTGCACTCCTGATTTTTCCACCATCGTCGCCTCGTGATCCAGTAACGCCTTTTTGATGTTCAATCCGCCCGCGTACCCGGTGAGTTTTCCGTCCGCACCGATCACGCGGTGGCAGGGGACCACGATCGCGATCGGATTGCGACCATTCGCAGCGCCCACCGCGCGCGAGGCGTCCGGGAAGCCGATCTGCGTCGCAAGCTGGCCGTAGGACCGCGTTTCGCCGCACGGAATTTCGCGCAACGCCAGCCACACCTTCTTCTGAAATGGCGTGCCGCCCGGCGCAAGCGGCAGATCGAAGTCCATGAGTTTCCCGGCGAAGTACGCGCGCAGTTGATCGACGGCATCGCGCAACCCTTTCTTGTCTTCGCGCCAGTGGTCATTCGTTTTAGCCGGATACTTGCTGTTCTGAAACAGAATATGCGTGATGCCGGCTTCTACCCGCGCGAGCAGGATCGGTCCCACAAGGCTGTCCATATAGGTATAGGTCACGTCGTCGTAATTCATCATCCGCCTCCTTTATCAAGACTTGTCCATAGATGCAGCGCCGCGTACGCGCGCCACGGCCGCCAGGCTTCCGCCGCGCGATCAAGTTCCTTGGCGCTGATTTTTTTATTCGTTTGCGTTTCCCACGCGCGAATAAGGCCGAGGTCTCCCGTGGGGAACGCGTCCGGTTCGCTCAATGCGCGCATCGCGATGTACTGCGCCGTCCACGGGCCCACACCGGGCAGTTCGGTCAGGCGCTCAACCACGCTATCGAGCGAGTGCGCCGCCAGATCGACGGAGCCATCCGAGAAAGCCCGCGCCAGTCCGTTGATCGTAGCGATCCGGCGCGTCGTGAGTCCGAGGCCGTTCATGCGCGCGCCGGCCAGGCGTTCGGGCGCGGGGAACACGTGATGGAGTGCGCCGTGGCCGTTCTGCGGCAAGGGTTCGCCGTAGCGCGCCACAATGCGGCCGCAGATCGTGCGCGCGGCGGCGACGCTCACCTGTTGCCCCACGATTCCACGCACCGCAATCTCGAAGGGGTCCCACGCGCCCGGCACGCGCAGGCCGGGCCGCCGTTTCAGCAGCGGCCGCAGGCGCGTATCGGTCCAGAGATGCTCGCGCACGCCTGCGGGGTCGGCGTGTAGATCAAAAATGCGGCGCACGCGCCCCGCGATTTCCGGGAGATGCTCGGCCAGCGCGGCGGGGACGTGCAAGACAAGGTGTCGCCGTGCCGGATCATGCGATACGTGGATGACGCCGATCGCGTTGCCGCAACGAATCGTGCGGCTGTACGTGTCGTTTGTCACCGTTTCGATGCCCGCCAGGGCGCGTTGCGAGAAGAAGCGCAGTATGCCGGCCCAGTCGAACGGCGGCCGGTAACTCAGCCGGACTTCCAGCAGCGGATTGGCTTCGGTGGTTGCGTGGCCGTTTCGCTGATTGCGCCGCACGTCGCGCGGCGAGCGATCGAATGCAGACTTAAACGCGGTATTAAACCGGCGTACGCTGTTGTAGCCGGACGCGAACGCGATCTCGGTCACGGGGAGCGACGTGGAATCCAGCAACATGCGCGCGGCGTGGATGCGGCGTGACTGTGCCACTTCTACCGGCGACGCGCCGAGGTGTTCATCGAACAACCGCCGCAGATGGCGATCGCCGACACCCAATCGCGCGGCGAGTGCTTCCACGCCCGCCTCGTCCAGATTACCGTCGCCGATAAGACGCAGAGCGCGCGACACCGTGGCCGAGGTGCCGATCCACGCTGGTGTGCCGGGCGCGGTTTCCGGACGGCAGCGGCGGCACGGCCGGTATCCCGCCGCTTCGGCCGCCGCCGCGCAGGCGTAGAACGTCACATTTTTGCGCAGCGGGGTGCGCGCCGGGCACACCGGGCGGCAGTAGATGCCCGTCGTCGCCACGGCGATAAAGAAGCGACCGTCGAAGCGGGCATCGCGTGTGCGCAGCGCGCGGTAGCAGATGTCGGCGTGCAGGTCCATGCGCGCAGTGTATCACCGCGCGTCTGAAAGACTAGCCGTTTTCGGACACGTTCATTTTGGGTCACTGTACACGGCGGAATGGCCGAGCAGGCGACCGATCGGGGCCAGCAATCCGAATACAACGCGCTGCACGGCGGGCGGGGGAGAGGTCACGACGAACTCTTCGCGGTATGTCTGCATGATGACGGCGAGCTGCAACAGCTTCGGTGCGCCGGACGCATTCGTCTTGCCCTCGCGCGTGAGGCCGAAGAGGATGCGGAACATGTCCTCCGTGCGCAGCGCGGGCCGGACCTGCCACAGCAACTGCCCCGGCTCATCGCTCACGTTATGCATCCAGTGCGACACGCCCGGCGGAATCTCGAACACATCGCCCGGGCGATACGTACGCTCTTCGCCGCCGACGTTCGCGTGATACTCGCCCCGCACGATTTCGAAGCGCTCATGTTGTCGAGGATGAAAGTGCGCCGGCGGCATCGGCGAATGCGGCCGGTAGTGCGCCTCTATTTCAAGCAATTCGCCGCGCGTGTCCGTGCCGGTCTTCAGAAAGACCACGCGGTCGCCGTTGGAATTGATAATCTCGCGCGCGGGATCGCCCATCGTCGGCGGATTATAAGCGAATGTGTTGATTCGCGGCGTCATACATGACGATTCCCAGCAGCGCGACGAAACGCCGTGACAGTTCCGGAAATAACGGAAGTGTCTCGATCGGGGCGTTGCTGCTCACGCGCGGGCCTCTTTGGTTGCGCGCCACGGCCCCGGTATCCTACGAACATTACGGGGAAACGGGCTGTGGAAATTACCAGTATCTCGTCCTTTCTGGACTACTACGAAAAAATCCGCGAGCGCACCCTGCGCGTTGTGCGCATCATCCCGCCCGACAGGCTTGAGTGGACTTACAAGCCCGGCAAATGGACGCTCGGCGATCTCGTGCGGCATATCGCGGCCATCGAGCGCTGGATGTACGGCGAGACGCTGAGCAATCGACCGAGTCGATATGCGGGCTGCGGCCGCGATCTGGCCGACGGCTACGACGCCGTGCTTGCCTATTTCGATCGGATGCATGCCGAGACTGTTGGCATCCTGCGCGGATTTTCAGACGCGAGCCTGAGCGAGAAGTGCACCACGCCGGCCGGCCACCCCATCACGCGTTCGAAATGGATGCGCGCGTTGGTGGAGCACGAGATTCATCATCGTGGGCAAATTTATACGTACCTCGGCATACTCGAAGTGCCGGTGCCGCCCATTTACGGACTCACATCCGAAGAAGTCGCCGCCAGGAGGGCTATATGAAAATCGCCACTATGCTGCTCGTGAGTATGTTCGTCTGCGTCGCTGGCTTCACGGCCGCCGATGAGCCGCCCTCCGACTTCCCGCATTTCGAAGTACCGGGGCAGGACATCGAAATGGGTCTGCTGCGTGATTTGTATTGGTTGACCTATCCCGGCTCAGGCCCCAAGGCCACGATGTGGGACGAGTGGCTGATCAGCCCCAGCCTGTGGCCCGCGGTGGAGAGCACCGGCGCCGCCGAGCAGATGCGGCGCGAATGGCGCGCGGCGCTTGAGTCGCGCTATATCGATCCCGAGGGCTACGTCGCCACGCACCAGCACGCGTCCATCGCGCACCAGAACGGCTGGCCCTTCCCGTCGTGGAACCAAGGCGAAGGCGGGTTTGGCTGGCATTTCTCGTTCCTCGATGGCCCGCCACAGGGCTGGCGGCCGAACGATCTGAACAACACCGACGGCTGGGAAGTGTTCGGCGCGCAGAGCGACGGCATCAAGGAGGACGGCTGGCATCTTACGCTGAACGATCCCGGCGCGGTGCTGATCGCGCCCGCGATCGCGCGCGAACCGTTCCGCGGCATCCAGGCGCGGCAGGCGCCGTTCATGCAGCTGCGCTGGAAGGCGCACAATCTCGGTATCAGCCGGCCGTACATTGAATGGCTGACGGAAGAAAATCTCGCGGCCGGCCAGGATTTCATGCCAACGCAGCGCGTGTACATCGATCCGATCGAGTCCGACGCGCTCGTGTACACGATGATTCCGATGTACAAGCAGCCGGCGTGGACTGGCGTGATCAAGCGCCTGCGCATTTGCTTTGACAACGCCGCCGGCGCGACCGTCGTCGTGCATTCGTTTTTCTCGCAATACGACACGCGCCACAACATCAACGCGCAGGCGTATATTCGCGGGTGCGCAAAATATTTCTGGTGGACGGCCGACGTGGATTTCCTGCGCGCGCAGATGCCACGCATGCGCACCGCATTGCGTTATGTCATGAATGAGCACAAGACGATCGAGAAGAACGTGATCGACATGTCCGCGTGGTGGGGCCACGAAGGGCGCACGGGTCTCGCGCGCAATCCCGACGGCACCAAGCGCCTGCTCTCGGGCGAAGGCATCGGCAACAACTATTGGGACCTGATGCCCTTCGGCGGGCTCGATTGCTACGCGACGATTCAGTATTACGACGCCGTTCGCACGATGGAAAAGCTGGAGCGCGCGGTCCGCAAGCGCCTCGATTGGGACATCCCCGCCGGTACGGACTTGTTCGAGCCGGACCTGCTCGCGGCGCATGCCGCCAAGGTGAAGGAAACCGGCAACAACATGTTCTGGGTCGGAGAGACCGGCCGCTTCGCCGCCTGTGTCGATGCCGATGGGGTCCAGCACGACTACGGCTTCACCTTCCTGAATCTGGAAGCCATTGCCTATGACTTCGCGACGGACGAACACGCCACATCGATCATGAGCTGGATCAACGGCGATCGCATCGTGGCCGGTGACACGTCGCAAGGCGCCGACATATACCACTGGCGTTTCGCGCCGCGCGCGACGACGCGCCGCAACACGGAATGGTACGGCTGGTTTTGGACGAGCCCCGAGAGTATTCCCTGGGGCGGGCAGGTGCAGGACGGCGGCGCGGTGCTCGGATTTTCGTACCACGATCTGCTCGCGCGCATTAAAGTGCTCGGGCCGGACAACGCATGGACGCGCCTGAAGGAAATCCTCCGCTGGTTCCAGGAAGTGCAGACCGCCGGCGGCTATCGGAAATATTACGACGGCTCGCGCGAAGGCTCGCTGCAGGGCTGCGGCACACCCGGCGGACTCGGGCTCGATTGCGAGTTTTTCGAAAGCGTCATGGTGCCCGAGATCATGATCGAGGGATTCCTCGGCTTCGATCCTTCCGAGGAAAATCTGCGCCCAGTCCCACGCTTTCCACAGACGTGGCAGTCGCTGAAGATCGACCGTATCTATTGGCACGGCCAAATCATGGAACTGTCGGCTTCGCGCTAGAGGCGGAATTTCGAGGTTTTGCCGCCGTTTTTTGATGTCTCACGGCGCTATAATTTGGTACGCTGAACCAACACGGCCACTCAGGAGGTAAGCGCCATGAAAAAGCTGCTTATCATAGGTTTTTTACTCGTTTTTCTGTTGATTGCCGCCGTGGGGGGCGGACTGGCGTACGCGGTGATGAACGCGAACGCAATCGCCAAGCAATACAAACCGGAGCTGGAGAAACTCGCCAGCGATTCGCTGGGGAGCAAAGTCACCTTCGGCGACATCTCCGCGAAAGTGTTCCCGACGGCGCGGCTGGCCATCTCGAATTCAAAGCTGGAGTCCGGCGGTGAATCGCTGACGCTGGAACATCTCTCGCTGAATGTCGCGCTGATGCCGCTCCTGCAAAAAGATCTGCAGGTTAAAGAACTCGTCCTCGACACGCCGAAGATTACGATCTACCTCGAGAAGGACGGTTTCTATATCGCCGGCCTGCCGCGCGAACGTCCGGCCGAGGGCGCGACGCCATCCGAACCCGCGCCGTCCGGCGGCAGCACCGACGTGCCGCTCAACGTTACGCTCGAGCATGTTGCGCTGAAGAACGCTACCATCGCGCTCGTTGACAAGACGGCCGATAAAACCTATGTGGTCGAGAAGCTCGGCGTGAAAGCTGCCCTGGGGTACAACGGCGGCGTGGTGACCTTGTCCACGCTCGACGGCGGCATGACGGTGCTCGACGACGTTGACATCGAGTTCGGCGGCAAGGACACGACGCTGAACCTCGAAGGCGGCGCGTTCAACATTGGCGAAGCCACTGCCCAAGCGCTCGGCAATGCGTTCAAGGTCACCGGCGGTATCGATCCGGATGACTCAAAGAAAGCACTGCGCATTCAATCCGATCGTGTTGACCTATCAAGCCTCGGGCCGCTCTACGACGTATTCGCGCCCGGCATCAACGATCTCGGCATCAAGGGCCTCTGCGCGCCGGACCTGACGGTGGCGTGGACGTCCGAAGGCGCATACCGCGCAAACGGCAAGGTCGGCATCTCGGAGGCCTCGTGGACCGTGGCCGACATCCCGCTGACAAAAATTCAGGGCACGCTGAATCTCGACGCGACGAACAAAGGCGCGAAGGTCACCACCAGCGACACGAAAGGCATGCTGCGCGACGCTCCATTTACACTCGCGATCGAATCCGGCCTCAAGGACAAAACCGCCGGCCTCGAATCCATGAAGGCCGGCATCTTCGACGGTACGGCCACGCTCAACACCGGCATCGAACTCGAAGGCGACATGCCCTTCACGACGAAAATCAGCGTGAACGACGTAAAGGTGGAACAAGCGCTGCCCGCGCTCATCAAGGACGGCCCCACCGGCATCACGGGGACCGTCAAGGAGCTGGGCGGCGATGTAACGGGCACGTTCAACGATAACCTGATGCCGTCGATCAAGGGCACTGCGAAAATGCACCTCGCCGACGGTCTGATGAAAGACATCAACCTTGGCAAGGAAGTGCTCGGCGGTGTCACGGAACTTCCATTTGTCCAGGGCAACCTGCTCAATGCCGTGCCCGAAGGCCTGCGCAAACTCGTTACCGAACCGCATACGGCGCTCGAGAGCGTAACGGCGACGTACGTCATCGCGGACGAAAAACTCGCGACCGAGGATCTTCACATTCAGAGCGATTACTTCGAGCTGAATGGCAAAGGCACGATCGGCTTCGACACGAACCTCGATCTCGATGCCGTGATCGCGTTTAACAAGGACTTCACCGCCGGCATGACGACGGTGCTCAAGGAAATCGCGTACATCTGCGACGATCAAGGCCGCTTGACCTTCCCCGTTACCGTGCAGGGCATTCCGCCGGATCTGAAAATTCGGCCGGATGTAGGCGATCTCATGAAGCGTGCCGCGACCGGTGTCGTGAAAACCGAAGCGACCAAGCAGATCGAAAAAGCGATCGGCGGCGAGACCGGCGGACAGGTGGGCGGTATCGTCAATAAGTTGCTCGGCGGCGACAAGAAAGCACCCGCCGCGGCGCCTGCTCCCGATGGCGCGGCTGCTCCGCAATCCGCCGCGCCGCAGGGCGAGATGCCGGCAGAAGGCACAGCCCCTGCGACACCTCCGGCGGCTGATGCACAGCAAGCGCCCGCACCGGCACCGGCGGAAGCAGAACCAGCCAAGCCAGAGAATGAAGTGGAAAAAGCGGTGGGTGGCGCGATAAACAAACTACTGAAACCCAAAAAACAAGAGAGCACCACGCCGCAATAAGTGCCTCAAAACAAAAACGCCGCGCCGGAACTCACCCGGCGCGGCGATGTTTTTTGGAAGACTACGGCCGCATCCAGCCCGGCCAGCGCGCTGGATCGGGAGCCTTCAACATAGGCTGCGCTTGCTTCGCCGCTGTTTCGGCCAAAGCACGCAACTCATCACCCGCGCGGCGATTCACCGGGTGCGCGATATCGCGGCCGATTTCGTCCCAGCGCGCGTCATTGGGGTCGAGTCCCAGCGAGCGAATGAAACCCGCTTCGCATACGAAATACTGCCCGCGGTACGTCAACAGGTAGCCGCCGTGCTTGTCGAGACACGTACGCGCATCGGCATAGTGCGCGAACCACGCATTCAAGAACGCGCTGCCGCCGGCGGGATACCACACGACATCCGCCGCGTTTTTCAGCGACTTCCAATCAATGAATTTGTGTTCACGCGCGACTACGGCTTGCGCGTGCTTGAGTTGCACGTCGTCGCGATGCGCAATGATTTCTTCCAGCGATCGCGATCGCCACGGCTCGATCGTGTGGAAGCGTTCCGCAGTAGCACGAGATGCAGCGGCCTCCTCGGATTGCAACGCGGCGAGCAGACGCTTCGCTTCTGACTTGCACTTGCGGAGATCGGGTACTGGACGGGGCATGGCGTGGATTCCTTTGGCATTTGGACGAAATCCGCAGCGTCCACCAAGGAATAGTTGCCAAACCGAAACCGGAATGGGGAAGTGACCGAGTCTTTCGCGGATACAGGCGCCTTCCCGCGCCTACGCACAGTGTACCGCGCGTCATGCGCACCCGCCAAGAGGCTGCGAATCGCCGGCTATTTGCCCCCGCCCGCCGGCACCGGCGACGCCATCATGAAGCCCATCATCATTTCGTCCGTGGACTTCTCGCCGAACTTCACGTTCTGTTCCGAATCGAAGCCGCGGATCGCCGCCATCTCCGGCGAGTTGTTGTACCACGCCGTGTACTCGACGCGCGTGCCCTTGGGCAGGCGCTTGATCTGGTTGTAGTAATAGACCGTCTGCCACGCGAAGTCGTACGTCGGCACGTACAGCAATATCTCGCTCGTGCCGTCCGGATAGAAGGCCTCGAACTTCGCTTTGTCGCCGCGCATGTGCGCGTGCGGCATCAGCGCGATCACGTCCACATCGCTCTGCATCACCGACTTCACCGGGCCCATCTGGTAGCTCGCCTCGCGCGGCGGAATGTTGATGTTGAACTGCATCAGCGCCGGCACGCCGCCAATGGTGCGCGCGGGCTGCTTGGTCGTCAGCTTGAATCCGATCTCCGACAAATCCGTCAAGCCGGTCCCCGGTCCCGCTTCCTTGTGGTAGTGGATGTCGAAGGTTACGCGCGTGCCCTTTTTCAGCGGCACCCCGTAGCCTTCGGGGAACACGCTCGCGTCCGTGCCCGACGAGATTCCGCCGAGGTACTGACCCGCGCCCGCCGGGGAGATATCGGTTGATTCGACAGTACCGCGGTGCGGCGGCAGCTTGCCATCCACCGGCGCGAGAACGTGGCAGTTGAAGTGGTGGATGATTGGACTACCCGGTTTGCACTGGAACGCCGTGATCCACGCGTCTTGCGGCAGCATCGCGTCGGTCAGGTCGACCTCAAAGGCGGTGTACAGATCGAAAACATCGTCGCTGACCTTAAAGGGCGCCGGCATCGGCACGATCAGGTCCGGCTCGCCGATCAGCCAGCCGCCCGTGCTTTTGAACTCCCGCGGCTCCGGCGCGTCCTTCGGATTCCCGCGCGGCGCGCCGGATTGCACCCACTGCACAATCAGCGCGATTTCCTCGTCGTTCAGCACGCGCTCATTCGAGAATTGCCCGCGCTGTTCGGGTGCCGCGTCCCAGGGCGGCATCTCGTGCGATTGCACTTTTTCGGCGATGGACTTTGCCCACGGGCGCACTTCGTCGTAGGTCATCAGCGACATCGGCGCCACCATTCCGCCAAAGTTTGCACCCGCCGGCCGGTGGCATTCCTGACAATTTTCCTGAATCACGGGCAGCACATCGCGGAAGAAGTTCGGCGCATCGGCCGCAAAGACCGGGGTCGCGGCGAAACAGGCAAGAGTGGAACAGGCCAAGCGGCGTAGCATGGAAGCGCCTCCAAGTGAATGGGCGCTCAGAATAACACGAAAATCCTGGCGGAAGTGCCGGACTCAGGCCGTCGGCGCGGTGTATTCCATCAGTTCGGCCACCGCGTCGAGCAGTTCGTCCTGCTCAAAAGGCTTCGCAAGCACGCGATTCGCCTCGGCCATCACGGCCCGGCTAATGTTTTCGACGCGCGGCGTGCCCGACATAGCCATTACGCGGACCTTCGGAAACTGGGCGCGGATTTCGCTAATTACGTACACACCGTCTTTGTGCGGCATGATCAGGTCGGTAATGACGACATCGGGCTTGAACTCACCCACCATCGCCAGGCCTGTTTCGCCGCTTGTGGCCGTGGCCACCTTGTAGCCGTCCTGTTCGAGCAATTCACGGACAACGTCGACCATGAGCGAGTCGTCGTCGATGACCAGTATCCGTTCCATGTCCGTGTCCTCCGGAACCCCAATTCCCGGAGAAACTGTACCCGCGAAACCGAATACCCCGCAAACTGTGGGACTCCAAGAATACATAACTTAAATGACGGCAATGTGTTACAAAGGGACCGGAACGCGTTCCATTCCTGCCTGTCAACGGTTTATAACCGTGCACCCGCGATGGCGAGTCTTTACTATTGTCGATAAACCAAGAATACGGAGGGATCTCGCATGCGCCGACCACTAGCCACCCTGTTTTTTACACTTTGGCTGTCGGTGCCACTCACAGCGTTCGCGGCGACGGATCCCGATGCGCTTGCCAAGCAGGCCACGATTCGGCGCGATGCGTTCGGCGTGCCGCACATTCTTGCGGAGACGGAGGAAGCGGCGGCCTTTGCGAATGGATACGTCGCGGCGGAGGACCACGGTCCGGAGATCGCGCGGCTGTATCTGAAAGCGCGCTCGCGCGAGGCGGCCTATTTCGGAAAGGGTTTCGCCGATACCGATATCTGGACACAGATCCTCGGAGTGCACGATGCCGCGCAAGCGGGCTATGACCAATCGCCGGAAACCGTGCGCGCGATCTTGGATGCGTATGCCGCCGGCTTCAATCGTTACATGAAGCAGCGCAACAATCCCGCCGACGCCTTTGAGCCGGTCACGGGTGTCGATGTGCTCGCGCACGCGATGCGCGTCGTGAATATCGAGTTCGCGCTCGAGCGCGATCAACTCACGCTGGCAAACCGAACCGCGCACGGCCAACGGCCCGGCTCGAATATGTTCGCGGTGAACAAGGAGCGCTCCGCCTCCGGCAACGCGATGCTCGTCGGCAATCCGCACCTCGCGTGGTTCGGCAGCCAGGTGTGGCACGAGCTGCACATCACCGTACCGGGCGTGATCAATTGCTACGGCGCGTCGCTTATCGGACTTCCGGGGATCGAGATTGGCTTCAACGAAAAACTCGGCTGGTCGCACACGGTGAACCCGCACGACAGCACGGACATCTTCGAACTCACGCTCGCGCCGAATGACGCGGAGAGTTATGTCTTCGACGGCGGCACGCGCAAACTCGCCAAGCACACGGCCACGGTTCAGGTCACTGCTGACGGCAAGACGACAGAACAAACGCGCAATTTTTTTGTATCGCACCTCGGGCCGATCGTCGCCGCGGGCAACGGGAAGGCCTATGCGCTGAAGTCGCCGAATCTCGACGCCTACCGCGCCGTCGAGCAGTGGAACCAGATGGCGAAGGCCCGCAACCTCGATGAGTTCAAGGCCACACTGAACTTGCAGGGCATTTCGATGTTCAACATCGCCTATGCCGATGTAGACGGTAACTGTTTCTACGTTTCCAACGGTCGCTTTCCGAAACGCCCGGCCGGCCGCGACTGGAGCGGGATCGTTCCGGCCGACGATTCCGGTGATGTGTGGACGGATATCCTGTCGCCCGCGGAACTGCCGCAGCTCACGAATCCCAAGGGCGGCTATGTGCATAACAGCAACAACGCGCCGTGGTACACGAACCTCGGCGAGCTGATCCCGGCAAAGAATTTCCCTGCCGATGTGTTTCCCGATGAAAACGATCTGCGTTCACAGCTTGGTCTACGCCTGATCGATTCGGACACCTCCCTAACCTTCGACGAAATGCTCTCCAATAAGCTGAACCTGACGCTGATGCTCGCCGAGCGCGTGAAGCCCGACCTTATCGCAGCGGCGAAGAAGGACAAGTCGTTGAAAGACGCCGTGGCCGTTCTGGAAAGTTGGGACAACACGGCCTCGATAACAAGCAAGGGCTCGGTACTGTTCGTGGCGTTCTGGGATGCGTACCAGTCGGAAGCCAAACAACTGTTCGCAACGGACTGGGACCCCAAGCGTCCAATGGACACGCCCCAGGGCCTGGGTGAATCGAAACTGGCCGCACAAAAGCTTGCCGAAGCCGCCAAGGGCGTGGTGGAGAAGTACGGCGCGGTGGATGTGTCGTGGGGCGACGTCTATCGCCTGCGTCATGGCGATGTGGATGTTCCGCTCGGCGGCTACGACGACAATTTCGGCGCCTACCGCGTCATTGGTTACCAGCGTGACGCCGACGGCAAGATGAAGGCCCTCGGCGGCGACAGCTACGTGTTCGGCGTGGAGTTCACCTCACCGCCGCGCGCCGTGAGCGTGCTGCCCTACAGCGAGAGCGCCGATCCCAAATCGCCGCACGACGACGACCAGACCGAGATGTTCGCAAAGGGTAAGTTCAAGGACGTGTGGTTCACCGAAGACGCCATCGGTAAGCACACCGAGCGTAGCTATCACCCGTGATTGCGGGGCACGCGATAGGCGCGGTTCTGTTTCTCTGGGGTGTGCTCGGCCAGAGTATCGCCGTCGAGCAGGCTCCGGTCTTCGTCGCCGGCGAAGGCGGCTACCACACGTATCGGATCCCCGCGCTCGCCGTTACGCCCGCCGGCACGGTGCTCGCCTTCTGCGAAGGCCGCAAGGGCGGCCGCGGCGATGCGGGCGACATCGACCTGTTGCTGAAGCGCTCCGAGGATCAGGGCGCCACCTGGAGCGACACGCAAATCATTTGGGACGACGCCACCAACACCTGCGGCAATCCAGCGCCCGTCGTCGATCGCACCACCGGTACAGTGTTCCTGCTGATGACGCGCAACCTCGGCACGGATCGCGAGAAGGACATCATCGCGGGTACCAGCGCCGATACGCGCCGCGTGTTTGTCACGTCATCGCGCGACGACGGCCGCACGTGGGACACGCCGCGCGAAATCACGGCCGAGGTAAAGCGGCCGGACTGGACTTGGTACGCGACGGGTCCCGGCGCGGGAATTCAGTTGGAGCAGGGCGCGCACGCAGGCCGGCTGCTGATTCCATGCGATCACATCGAGCGCGACACGAACCACTACTATTCGCACGCGATATATTCCGACGACCACGGCGCCACGTGGCAACTCGGCGGCCGCACGCCGGCGCATCAGGTGAACGAATGTCAGGCGGTCGAACTGCGCGACGGCCGCGTGCTGCTGAACATGCGCAACTACGAACGCGCGCGCCATTTTCGACAGATCGCGTATAGCAGCGACGGCGGCGAGACGTGGACGGGACAGCAGTTCGATGAGTCGCTGCCGGAACCGATTTGCCAGGCCAGCATTCGGCGCGTGGGCAACGCGATTTTGTTCGCGAATCCATCGGATCCCGGCGCGCGTGTAAACCTCACGGTACAGATCAGTCGTGACGAAGCGCACTCATGGCAAAGGCTCGTGGTGTTGCATGCCGGGCCGAGCGCTTATTCCGATCTGGCTGAACTGGCGGACGGCCGCGCGGCGTGCTTGTACGAACGCGGCGAAGAGAATCCGTATGAAGCGATCGTACTCGCGCGATTCGCACTGCCATGAAGCTGAAACGGACCCATTTCGTCAATTTCGGCTTGTTTGCCGGCGCGTGCGTCGCCGCGCTTCTGCTGTGTGAGGGTGCGCTGCGCTTCATTGCGCCACAGCAACAACTTCCCGAGTGGTATCGGCAGGACCCTGTCTATGGCCGCATGGTAAAACCGAATTTCCATCAGGAATTCACGTTCTTGGGCCACGGATTTACGATGGATGTCCGTACGAACTTACTCGGTCTGCGCGATGCCGAAATTCCGCCCGTCAAGGAAGGTGAGCGTAGGGTCCTGTTCGTCGGCGATTCCTTCGTGTGGGGGTACGCGATCAACATCGAGAATCGCCTCGACACTGTCTTGCGTAAACGCTGCGCCGACGACGGCCATCCAATCCAAACCATCAACGCCGGCATGCCCGGCTGGGGAACGATTCAGGAAACGCGCTGGGTCTCGGACCATCTCGAACAACTCGCGCCGGACGTCATCGTGCTCGTGTATTGCGGCAACGATCAGGCCAACGATCGCGAAGCGCTTAGCGGCGCGACACAGTTCCGCGAAGGCGGGCTGTTCTACCTGCCGGGCAAGGCATGGCTGCGTACGCATTCGCACCTATACCGCCTCGCGCTCTACCTCACCGCCGTCTCGCGCCAACGCATGAGCGCACGGATGCAGGCGCATGAGCAACCCGCGACCCATGTCGACGTGCAAAGTGCAGAAGTCATTTCCGATGAGGACTGGGCGCGCACCGAAGGCTTGCTGCGCGACTTCGCCGATCGTTTCCGTAAACAAAAGCCGGATGGCGTGTTCCTGCTCGCCGTCACCGCCCCCGAAGATCCGCAACTCGCCGAACCAGTGAAGCGCATCGCCGTCGCCATCGGCGCCCGGTATATAGACATCGCCACCCAAGTCTCCGCCATCCCGCCCGCCGAGCGCCGCCTCCCGTGGGACGCCCACTGGAGCCCCCGCATGCACGCGGTAATGGCGGACGGAATCTACGCCGAACTCGCCCGGAATAATGAGGCTCAACCAGCACCTTGACACGCCGCGCGCATTAACTATTATGCAGGGTTAATCGCGTGAACCGGGAGAACCCGCCATGAAGCCGTACAAGCCCGAAACCTACACCTCTGTCGCGCCGTACTTGATCGTTCCTGACGCGGGCAAAACAATTGACTTCATGGTCACCGCGCTCGGCGGGAAGGAAATCCGCCGGTTCGTGGAACCCAGCGGCCGAATCGGCCACGCCGAGGTGCGGATCGACGACACTGTCGTGATGCTCGGCAACTCAACTGAAGGCTGGCCGCCCGTGCCATGCCATGTGCACGTGTACGTGCCCGATGTCGACACGACCTACAAGCGCGCGCTCGCCGCTGGCGCACAGTCCGTACAGGAGCCAGCGCAAAAAGGTGACGCCGACAAGCGCGGCGGCATCAAGGATTCCGGCGGCACAACGTGGTGGATCGCGACGAAAATCGACTGAACGCGTTTACGCGATCGTCCGGTACAGGCGCCACTCGTCCGGCACGCCCTTGAGCGCGCGCGATCCGAGATCGTCGAAGTGAAGCCCAGAGCCGACGACGAGATCCTTCACCGTCGAGCTAACGACCACCTGACCCGGCTCTGCCGCCGAGGCGATCCGCGCGCCGAGGTGTACGGCGATGCCGCTGTACTTGTCGCCGAGGACTTCGCATTCGCCCGTGTGAACGCCCACGCGCAACTGGACCCCGAGCGCAGTGAGCGCTTCACACAGCGCCTGTCCACACCGCACGGCACGCGCCGGTCCGTCGAACGCCGCGAACAGGCCATCGCCCGCGGTGTCCAGTTTCCGGCCGCGATGCGCGCGCAGTTTGTCGTCGGCGATCGCATAGAACCGCGCGAGCAGATTGCGCCACGCGTGATCGCCGACCTCCGCCGCGCGCTTGGTCGAGTCGGCAATGTCGCAGAAGAGAATCGTCGTCAGAATGCGATCCACGTTCACCTCGGCGCGTTCCCCGGTCAGAAACTCGCGCACTTCGGACAACAGGGCATTTTGATCGCCCATGAACGGAATGTGGTCCGCACCGGGCAACTCGACGAATTTTGCACCCGGGATGTGCTCTGCAAGATATCGACCCTGTTCAATCCGCACCGGCACATCGTTCGTGCGATGCAGTACGAGCGTTGGCACCCGGATGGCAGGGAGGACGTGGCGCACGTCCATCTGCGTGAGCAATCGAAAATGCTTGGCCGCCGTACCGGGGCTCATCGCCATGCGCTCAAACCGCGCCATCAGCTTGATGTAGTTCGGCTCGTTGGTCTTCGACGGAACGAAACCGCGCGACAACGCGCCCGTGCCCCAGGTCGGTTCGACGAGCGCGAGCCATTCTTCGTTGGCCGAGGGCGGATATCCATGATGGAAATCGTCGCTGCGCGTGAAGCGCGCGAAGGTGCCGTACAACAGCAGCGCCTGCGTGCGCTCGGGATAGGATGCGGCGAACAACATCGACATCGGCCCGCCCTCGGAGATACCAAAGACCGCGGCGCGCTCCCAGCCGACGGCGTCCATCACCGCGCGCACGTCGTCCATGCGTTCTTCGAGCGTGGGCGGACGATCAAACGGATCCGAGAGGCCAGTCCCGCGCCGATCGAGCACCACCACGCGAGCGAACGACGCAAGCTTGTCCAGAAGCTCGTGGTTCTCGGGAATCGTCCACATGAACTCGACGTTCGACGTCCACCCCGGGACATACACCATGTTGATCGGGCCGTCGCCGAAGAGTTGATAGGCGATGTTGAGGTCGCCGGACTTCGCGTACTGCGTTTCGATCTGGTTGGGGTCGATCATGGCCGCCTGTCGCGGCCGGATTACTTCGCCGCCGGCTTTTTTGGTTCCGGCGCGGCCGCTTTCGTTTCCTGAATGGAGATGTCTGTAATGCCCGTAGACTGGCAGACATCCATCACGCGCGTCAATCGCTCCAGAGGGGCCGTAGGATCCACTTCGAGCAACAGGCCGGCCTTGTAATTCGGCGCAGCCGCCTTCAGTTTCGCGGCCAGCGCCTCGGCCGCCACGTCCTCACCCGCCACGCGATACGCGCCCTCGGTTGTCACCACCACCGTCAGCGCCTTGTCCTCGCTCGGCTTCGCCGCCGGAGCGTCGGACGATCCCAGCGCCGCCGACAGTCCCGTGAAATCCAACATCGGTGTGACCACCATCATGATGATCAGCAGCACAAGGAAGATGTCCGTCAGCGGCGTGATGTTGATTTCCGAAATGATTTTTTTCTGGTGCGCGGCCATGGCTTAGGGCTGCTCCAGCTTCGCGGATACCTTCGCCACCTGTCCTGCGATGAAGCCCTGCTCAAACCCGGCTTCCTTGGCCGTGCGCAGCACGCTCAGGATGATCCCGCTCTGCGTGCTCTGGTCCCCGCGCACGACGATGTTCTTCTCCGGCAGCGTGGCCACGCGCCCCGCGAGGTATTCGCGCAGCAGCGGCATCTCGACCTTCGCGCCGTCGATGAACACGCCGCCGTCCTTGTCCACATCCGCCACCAGCCACGTGTTCTTCAGCGTGACGGCCTTGTTCACTTCCGGCGTGATGATGCTGCCGTGCACCTTCGACAGCGCCGGCGCGGCGATGATCACCACCACCAGCAGCACCAGGAACACGTCCGTCAGCGGCGTGATGTTGATGTCGCCAAAGGTCTTGTTGCGTCCGACGCCCGCGGCCATGTCAGCCCCGGCGCTCGACGTCCGCGCGTGAAATCGGCATCCGCTGCTGCGTCGGCGCGGGAGACGCATGGTGAGAAGGCCGCGAGCTCAGGCACAGCAGCTTCACGAGCTCGAAATCCTTCATGAAGCCTTCCGCCTGCGACTGCAGGTAGTTGTTCATCGCCACCGAGAAAATGGCCACCGCGAGACCAAAGGCCGTCGCGATCAGCGCCGAGCCGATGCCGAACATGATCGAGGCCGAGTCCCCGCCGCCGCCCTGCGCATTCGCCAGTTCGCCGAAGGTCAACAGGATGCGCACGACCGTGCCGAACAGGCCGAGGTACGGGCTCACCGTCGCGATCGTGCCCAGGATCACCAGCCCGCGCGTAAGCTGCCGCGCCGCGAGGGAAGAGGCCACCTCGTACAGCGTCTCGAAGCGGTCCGGGTACTCATGAACGATGCGCAGGCCTTCGGACGCGATATGCGGCACGATGCCGTCCTTCGTGTCCACCCAGTGCTTGGCTTCCGCCGGCGTCGCGCGCAGCAACTGTTTTTCAAACTGGTCCAGGAACTTGCGCACGCCGCGGCTGTTCGATTTGTAGTACCAGAGCCGCTCGAGCGTCACGCCGATGGCCAGAATCGAGCACAACACGATTGGCAACAGCACGGGCCAGTCGTGCTGGATCGCGAAACGATACATTTCCATGGTGGAAGAGTCCCCCGACTAAGCGAGGATCATACCCCAAATTGGGCCGGAGTTGCCTGCCGCCGGAGAAGTTGTAGGGGCGGGGCCCCGTCCCCGCCCTGCGCACACGAAAGAACGAGGGCGGCCACAGGGGGCCGCCCCTACAACCGTTAATGTCACCAAGACCTCTAGCAGTATTCCTATAATTTACGACCTCTCTGTGTAACTCTGCGCCTCCGTGGTGAAAGCTCTTTAGGTTTTCCAATATCGCTGCATGATTTCCCGCGCCCACTGCGGCTCGCGGATTTCCCCGCGCGGCAGAAAGCCCGAAATCACCGGCTTGATGTCCAGCACCGGCGTGCCGTCAATCGCGTCCAGCCCCTGCACGTGCAAGCGCGTGCCCTCCACCTTCAGCAACCGGCACACCGTCACCCCAAGCCGGTTTGGCCGCGCGCTGTGCCGCTGCGCAAACACGCCCACCTTCGGCCACGCCGGATTCCCGCGCGGATGCCGCGCCTGTTCCTTCAAGTCCGGCTCCGCCACCCGATCGAACTGAAACACGACCTCGATGTGCGAGAACTGGTCGAGGCCCAGCAGCGCATCTGCCGTGAACCGCGACGTATCGAGCTCAATGATGGACTCGACGTTGTCCCAGTCGTCGTCGAGGCGGGAGGGACGGGGGCTGCGGACAGACCCGATCGAAATCAATTGGTTCGCGATCTTGTCAATTATGGCGTCTATCTCAAGACGATCTTCGTTCGCATAATAGACACGCGATTTTCCAGGAATCGATTCGAGCGACTGCCCTGGACTAATAGAAACAATTTCCGGTTGCTCAGGAGAGATGATGTCAACCACATCGTCTTCGGTGGAAATCTGGTAGTGAGTCAAGCGTGGGAAATGATTTTTTAACAGGGGTTCTTTCTCAAGTAATTTTTCAACCCACGGTGAATTGGGAAGGGTCGACGTCCACCCGATTCGGGATCCTCCTTGACGCTGATCCCATAATTCGAGGCGATATTCCTCGAGAATATTTTGATAGATAGGCGCACGATCGAATCGAAAGCCCCATCGCGGCCGCCCCTGCGCTCGCGTCGCCTCTACTGTAATTGTGAGTTGGCCGTCATCGAGCAGAGAGACCATCGATATGCTGTCGAAATCGGAAATAGGAGTGTCCCAGCGTACCTGCCGCCAATTTTCATACAACGCTTTTTATCTCCTGCTCCAAATTGCCTGCATTGCGAGATGTCGGAAGTCTCAAGCGGCGTGTGCTCGTTACCGCGCCGCCTCTTCGTTCTTCGAAAGATTCACCGGCTTTGGGTCATAGAGCAGCGTCACCAGCAGAACATCGGCATCGGGATTAGCGGCAAGCGTTTTCTCGAAAGTATCCATGCTTCGACGCTCATTCGAGTCGCCTGTAAGGTAATAAAGCAACGGCACCACCGTTCTGCCCATTTCGTCCGCCTCGCCGCTTTGTGCAGAGGCTCCAATGCGGCCCGATGCTCCGCCGAATTCAGCATTGAATTGCGATTTGGGGACATCAAAGTGGGTTGCCGTTTCGGTGCCGCCCAGTCCTTGTTCCTTCACTTTGGCAAAAATGCGCTGGTGATTTTTCGGCGCGCCGGCGAAGGCCGTTTTGTCGGTGTCCGCGACCTCTACCGAGACATCGAAGGTGTCGCTGGCGTCCACGGTGCCCATGCCGAAGGTCTCATGAGGTCCGCCGACGATTTTCCTTCCGTCTTTGAAAAATTCCAGCCGCAGCGCAACGTACCTGACCTCTTGCGGCAGGCGCACCGTGGCACCCAAATGGCGGATACCCAGGATGCGCAGAACGTCCTGCGCATTCGCTTCGTAGTCGGCAATGTCCGCGGACTGCGCGACGCTCGCCGTGGAAGCCAGCAGTGAGAGGCAGATCGCGGCGACGAGTGAGCCGATACGCTTTATGGTGCCGTGTTTCCTGTTCATAGTGCCTCCGACCCACGCATCCGGTGGACTGTCAGTGTGTTCATCTGAACTAGTTAGGAGAACATCCTACTCCACAATCGCCTGCATCGCGAGATTCTGGAAATCTTGGCGGATGTTGATGTGGGTGTAGGGGCGCACCTGCGTCATCACGATGCCGACGACGTCTTCGACCGGATCGACCCAGAAATACGTGCAGAACGCGCCGCCCCAGCCGAAAGTGCCGACGGACGCCATGGAATTCGCTTCGCCGATGTCGGTAGTCACGCTGTAGCCAAGGCCGAAGCCGGTGCCGGGCCCGCGCAGCCAAATCGGCAGATCGCGCGTGTGGTTCGCCGTCATCAGTTCGACCGTCTTCGGGCTCAGGATGCGCACGCCGTTCAGTTCGCCGCCGTTCAGCATCATCTGGTGGAAGCGCCAGTAGTCGGCCGCCGTCGACACCAGCCCGCCCGAGCCCATGAAATAAAGGTGCGGCTCTTTCACGAATGCGCTGTTTTCGTCCGGCGCTTCGGCGAGCACGATGTGGTTGTCGTCGCCCTCGGGCTTGTAGTTTGCCACGAGCCGGTCGAGTTTGTCCGTCGGCAGATAGAAATACGTGTCGTGCATGCCGAGCGGCTGGAAGATGTGCGTGCGGAAGAACTCGTCCAGCGTCATGCCGCTCATCACTTCCACCAACCGGCCCACGACACACGTCGCGCGGCTGTATTCCCACTTCGTGCCCGGCTGATAGTTCAGCGGCAACGCCGCGAGCCGCTTCACGTAGTCCGCCACCGTCTCGGTATCCGATTGTCGCGCCGAGGCCTTCGCCTCCATCGGCATCGTGATCGCGTTGCGATAACTGTTCGCGAATCCCGCCGTGTGCGTGAGCACATGCTCCACCGTGATCGGCTTGTCCGCCGGCACCAGGCGATACGGCACGCCGTCCGGCGAGCCCTCCGTCGGCACGGCCACCTGCATGTTCGTGAATTCCGGCAGCCACTTCGAGATGGGGTCGTTAAGCTGGAACTGGCCCTCTTCGAACAACATCATCAGCGCAACCGACGTGATCGGCTTCGTCATCGACGCGATGCGGAAGATCGAATCCTCCGTCATCGGCTGGTTCTGCTCGACCCAGCGCTGACCGCGCGCCTCGTAGTGCACGACCTTGCCCTTGCGCGCCACCAGCGTCACCGTGCCCGGCACGAGTTTCTGATCGATGTACCACTGCATCCGCGCGCCGATGCGCTCCAGCCGCTCCGACGACATCCCCACCGATTCCGGCCGCGCCTCCGGCAGCGGATGCCCGTTATCCGCGAACGCGCCGTTCAGCAGAAGGCCGGCAACGAGAAGACCAGACGCAAAGATTCGAGAACGCATCGCACTCTCCCTGTACGGATTACGCCGAAGCGGATACGCCCAGCATTCGTTCGCGGGCATTCCGAAGTCCCTTCAACAAAAACCAGCCGGCTGCCGCGAAACCGAACGCAAATGCGCCGGAGATGACAGCGGACATAGCTAAATACACGAACCGCATCTCGGAATCGAAGCTGCCTTCCTGGAGAACTGACAGGAAAAGCATGCCCGCAAAGACGATGTAAATGGGTACGTACATCATGATGATGGTGCCGAATAGGATGCGAACATGGGCGATTAAGAGATGCCGCAGCTTGGGTGCGTAACAGGTTTTGTTTCTCAGCAACGCCATCCAGACATAGACGCTTAGTCCCAAGCACACCAGCGCTAGCAGCGCCATCGAACCTTGCACCCCGACGAACATCAGCGAGCCACTACGAATACCCGAGAAAGTGATCACCAGATACATGAACGAAAGGAAGGCATACAACACGATCGGCGCGGCACCGAGTATCACGGCGGTGTACCACTTGTTGGTAATCCGCACGGTGCTCTCGGTATCCGACTCGGCCTCGTGCATGCGGCCTAATTCGCCGCCGCCGCGCCGAATCCAGCCTTGGACGTATGCTCGCCGAGCGCGATCAGCTTCGCCTTCGTGATCTCGACGGCTTTCACGATCTCCGGCGTGGTCAGCAGCGTTACGTCCTCGAAATTTTTCGTCAGCCGGTGCATCGCCTGCGCGTATTCGGGATCGTTAAGCTTCAGCACGGCGTCGCGGATGTTGTCGAAGCGCCACTTCATGTTCGACTCAAGCAGCGCGTCGCCAAAGGTCTCCATCTTGCCGTACCACGCCTTGCGCTCTTCGAGTTCCTTGGCGTACTCGGGTTTTTGGGGAATCTCCGCGCGTTTGAACCGCAGCAGCGCGTTCAATTGGTTCAAATCGATCAGCATTCGCACCATGAGTTCATAGTGCAGCGAGCCGCGCGTGATTTTGCCCGGCGGAGCGGCCGGCTTGTTCTTCAGCTTGCGCTCGATGTCGCCCAGCGCGGTCGGCCCGGCATCGACGGCCAAGGCCGCCGGCGGCGCTTCGGAGCGGGGGACGGGTACCGTCGGATCGAGGATGGAAATATGCCCGCGGCACTTGGAGCAGGAGCCCGTGGTGCCGATGTCGACCGGAGACACGTTGAGCCGCGCCTGACACCGGGGACAGACGACTTCGATCATCGATCGCGATCCTCCCGAGGCTGAGCGGGCCCCCGAGTAACCGGCGCGGGTTCATACTCCACCGCGCTGCGTCTTTAGACTGCGCACAGAGTAGCCGCTCCGGGCGCCCAGCGCAAGCGTTTTCGGCGTGTTGACTGCCCCCGCGCGGGTTGGGTAGGCTCCCCACCGCGTGTTCCCGGCCCGAGTGCTTGGGCTTTTCCGGCCAACCAACCCCAGAAAGGTCGTTCCATGGCTGACGTTGTAACACTTTCCAAACAGGGCGAAGTCGCACTTGTCACGATCGACAGCCCGCCCGTCAATGCGCTGAGCCTCGCGGTGCGCAAGGGCCTGTATGACTGCTTCAAGGCCGCCGCGGCTGATAATTCCGTGAAAGCCGTCGTGCTCATCTGCGCCGGCCGCACCTTCATCGCCGGCGCCGACATCACCGAATTCGGCAAGCCGCCCCAGGAACCGTGGCTGCACGCCGTGCTCGATCAGATCGAAGGCTGCCCGAAGCCCGTCGTCGCCGCGATCCACGGCACGGCCCTCGGCGGCGGTCTTGAAGTCGCGCTCGCGTGTCACTACCGCGTCGCGGTGCCGACCGCGAAATGCGGTCTGCCGGAAGTGCTCCTCGGCCTCTTGCCCGGCGCCGGCGGCACGCAACGCCTGCCGCGCGTCACGGGTCCGGAAAAGGCCCTCGAAATGATCACGAGCGGCCGCCACATCTCGGCCAGCGAAGCGAAGGCCGCAGGTCTCGTCGATGCCATCATCGACGGCGACCTGAAGGCCGGCGCGGTTGGATTTGCAGAAAAAATGATCGCGGCGCATGCGCCGTTGCGCAAAGTGCGCGACATGGACGACAAGGTGCAGGGCGTCGACAAGGCGATCTTCGCTGCCGCGCGCAAGGAAATGAACAAGAGCAAGCGCGGGTTCCTCGCGCCGCAGAAGTGCATCGACGCGGTCGAAGCCGCCTGCACGCTGCCCTTCGACGAAGGCATGAAGCGCGAGCGCGACCTCTTCACCGAACTGGTCACGTCCGACCAGTCTGCCGCGCAGCGCCACATTTTCTTCGCCGAACGCGCCGCGGCCAAAGTGGACGACATGCCCAAGGACTCCAAGGGCCTCGACGTGAAGCAGGGCGCCGTGCTCGGCGCGGGCACGATGGGCGGCGGCATCGCGATGAACTTCGCGGCGGCCGGCGTGCCGACGTGGATCTTTGACACCACGCAGGAAATGCTCGACAAGGGCATGGGCATCATCCGCAAGAACTACGCGGCCACCGTCGAAAAAGGCCGTATGAAGCAGGAAGACATGGACAAGCGTCTGGCGCTCATCAAGCCGACGCTCTCCTACGACGATTTCAAAAACGCCGACTTCATCATTGAAGCCGTGTTCGAAGAAATGGACATCAAGAAGGAAGTGTTCAAGAAGCTCGACGCCGTCGCGAAACCCGGCGCCGTGCTCGCCACGAACACCTCCACGCTCGACGTGAACGAGATCGCGTCCGTCACCAAGCGGCCCGAAGCCGTCGTCGGCACGCACTTCTTCAGCCCCGCCAACGTCATGAAACTGCTCGAGATCGTGCGCGGCAGCAAGACGAGCTTCGAAGTGCTGAACACGGCCATGGCCGTCGGCAAGGGTATGGGCAAGGTTTCCGCGGTCGTCGGCGTGTGCGACGGCTTCGTCGGCAACCGCATGTTCCACAAGTACACCGCCGAGGCGAACTTCCTCATCGAGGAAGGCGCGCTGCCGCAGCAGGTCGACGCCGCGCTCTACGACTGGGGCATGGCGATGGGCCCGTTCGCGGTGAGCGATCTTGCCGGTATCGATGTCGGCTGGCGCATCCGCAAGCGCCAGGGCCGCCCCGCGGGCAAGCGCTACAGCGCGATCGGCGACAAGATCGCCGAGATGAACCGTTACGGCCAGAAGACCGGCGCGGGCTTCTACAAATACGAGCCGGGCAACCGCGTGCCGCAACCGGATCCCGTCATCGAGAAGCTTATCCTCGACGAGTCCAAGGCGCTCGGCATCACGCGCCGCGCGTTCACGAACGAGGAAATCATCGAGCGCACGATTTACGCGATGGTGAATGAAGGCGCGAAGATCCTCGAAGAGGGCATCGCGCAGCGCGCCAGCGACATCGACGTCATCTATATCTACGGCTACGGCTTCCCCGTGTTCCGCGGCGGCCCGATGTTTTATGCGGACACCGTCGGCCTCAAGAAGGTCTACGACAAAGTCTGCGCGTTCTACGAGGCCTCGAAGAAAGAAGCCGCGAACGAAGACCGCTGGAAACCCGCGCCGCTGCTCGAAAAACTCGCGAAGTCCGGCGGGAAGTTCAACGGATAAAACGGCTTGTCCGCAGATTCACGCAGATGAACGCAGATTAAGATCGATAAAAATCTCCAAAAGTAGGGGCGGGCCCCCAGTGCCCGCCCTTTCCTTTTCGGGAGGGTTGCGCTCCCGCGCGACCGCGGCACTGGGAGAGATTGCCGCGTCGCAGACCCCGCTCCTTGCAATGACAACCGGGCAGTTTTCGTTTGTCTTGGTTCTCGCGTATGAACGAAGGTTCAGGTTAATCCACCCAGCCGAAGTAGGTGAGCGTGACGGCGATGGTGTCGATGAAGCCGTGGGCGAGGACGCAGGCCCAGAGGTTGCGGCCGGTGATGAGGTAGGCGGCGGCGAGGACGAGTCCGGCGAAGGTGGAATCGAGGATGCCGACGGGGCCCTTGTAGTAGTGGCCGTAGCCGAAGAGGATCGAGGTCAGGACGGCGGAGATGACGAGGGCCCACGTAGGCATTGGTGATGCTGCGGTTTGTTGATCCGTGGTTCCTTCTTTTCTTCCTGTCGATGTTCTTATTGCCTCTGAACAGCGATTGAGCAGGTAGCCGCGGTAGGCGATTTCTTCGCCGAAGGCGGCGAAGGTCCAGACCAGCAGCAGCGTGAGCGCGGCGTCTGCCAGGCTACCCTCGAGATCTTCGATGACGGCGGAGGTTTCCGCCGGCGGCCAGAAGTGTTGCGCGATCGGCACGAGCACGCCATCGCCGATCAGCAGGCGAATCGCGGCCGCGGCGAGTGCGATGAGGACGATGCGGGTCCAGGAGTTGGGCCGGCGAAACCCAAACGCCGCGAAGCTGCCGTTGCGTAGGCGCGCGGAGATAAGGCCGATCACGAACAGCAGGACGACCTCGTTCGGCACGACCTTATATACGTTGTGCCCAATGACGAGCGCCGCGCCGATCAGGAACTCGGCAGCGCTGATCGCGCGCGACTGCGAGAGGGCGTTGGGTGCAGTGTCTGTCGGCACGGTGAACTCCGGTATAGCTGACCCTTTGGACTAGTCTCGCAGGCGACCGGTTCTTGGCCTGCCTTGCCAATCGTCGGCTTACCCTTGTTTCGCGCCTGGGGTTTTCTGGCAGGAGTGCAACAAACTCCATGATATATAGAAGGAGTGGGTGCGGACGGCAGTGGCGACTTGGGCGGTTGCACCCCCGGCGGTCTCGCGATTCCTGATTTGCCACGTATAATCCTTCTGGGCGCTTGCTGAGGCGATCTTTGGGGGGCATGATGGCGGGCCGGGTGCGCGGGTCAATGGCGGTGGTGTGCGCGTGGACGGCGTCGGCGCTAAGCGCAGCGTGCACGGCGCAAGAAAACGCCCCGCCGCAGGGCCCACTAACGGCGTTGCAGGCGCGCGCGGACATGGACATTCTGCAGCAGGCGCTGACGACGCTGCATCCGGGATTGAACCGGTACTTGAAGCCGGACGAAACGGGCGCGATGTTCGACGCATTGCGCGTGACGTATGCGCAGGCGGGGGACACACGGGCGCGGTACCTGGCGATTTCAGAGACGCTGGCGCGGATTCGTTGTGGGCACACCTACTGCAATTTTTTGAACCAGCCGGACGCGATCAAGGCGGCGCTGTTCGAGGGGAAGGATCGCGTGCCGTTCGCGTTCCGGTTCATCGGCGGGCGGATGATTGTGACGCGCGACGCGACGCCGGAAGGCTCGTTGCCGCTGGGCACAGAAGTGCGCGCGATCAACGGCGTGGATACGCGGGACATGGTCGCGCGGCTGATGCTGTACGTGAAGGCGGACGGCGGGAACGACGCGAAGCGGATGAAGGACCTCGAGGTCGCCGCGCACGGGGACTACGAACCCTTCGACATATACCATGCGTTGGCCTACGCGCCCGTGCCGGAGAATTACACCCTCACGGTGATTGCGCCGGGAACGAGCCAGCCGCGGGAGGTGCAGGCGACGGCGATGACGCGCGCGGATCGAGCGGAAGCGATCGCGAAGCGGTATCCCGAAATGAAGGCGGACGCGCCGTGGCGATTCGGGGTGCTCGACGGCGGCGTGGGGTATATAAAACTGGGAACGTTCGTGACGCGCGGGCTGACGGTGAACTGGCGCGATTTCCTGCGGGAGAGTTTCAGCGAGTTGAAGCGGCAACAGACCGCAAACCTGATCATCGACATTCGCGGGAACGAGGGCGGCGACGACGCGATTCCGGCGATGCTGCTGCGCTATGTGCTGAGCGCGCCGGTGACGATGGGCGCACAGCGCGAGTTGCTGCGCTACGACGTGGTGTCCGATATGTTGTTGCCGCACCTGGGCACGTGGGACGAGTCGTTCAAGGACCGCCGCAAAAGCGTGGTCGAGGTGGAGAGCGGTTGGTACACCTGGAAAACAGCCAAGCCGGGGCCGGTGGAGTATCGTCCGGGCAGCGATGCGTTTGAGGGGAAGATATACCTGCTGGTGGACGCGGCGAACAGTTCGGCGACATTCCGGCTGGCGCAGGTGATGAGCGCCGACCCGCGCACGACGCTGGTGGGCCAGGCGACCGGCGGGAACCTGCGCGGGACGAACGGGAGCCAGATCTTTTTTCTGCGGCTGCCGAATTCGAAAATCGAAATCGACATTCCGCTCGTGGGCGTGTTCCCCGAGGGTGAACAGCCGGATGCGGGCCTCGATCCGGACGTGGTTGTGACGCCGACGATGGAGGGAATCATCAACGGCGTGGATGAGGAATTGCAGGCGGCACTGTTGCTGATCGGGCAATAAACGATCAACGCGTCTCGCGACGGATCGCTAGTCCCGGATGTACGCCTTCCTGAAATTTAGAGTCGCGGACGATGAAGGTGCCGTTGACCAATACATGCGCGATGCCGGCGGAAGCTTGCGCGGGTTCTTCGAAGGTGGCGCGGTCGAGGATCGTGTTCGGATCGAAGACCACGATGTCGGCATCGGCGCCGACGCGGATACGGCCTTTATTTTTCATCTGCGGCACGGAGGCCTCGAGCCGTTGCGCGGGCAGGATCGTCATTTTGCGCAGCGCGTCCATCAGCGTGAGCGCCTGCTCCTCACGCACGTAGCGCCCGAGCACGCGGCTGAAGGTGCCCGCACCGCGCGGGTGTGCGCGCCCGCCGACGAAGGGCACGCCGTCGCTGGCGATGATGATGTCGGGCCGCGCGACGGCCTTGCGCACGTTCTCGGCGTTCATCATGTGGATGATGACCCAGCCGCCGCGCTTGCGGTATTCGGCGAAGGTCTCAGCGTTGAGCCGCTCGCCGGTGAGCGTCCATTCGAGGTCGCCGTAGCCGATGCCGAGGCGATCCTGGAAGCCTTCGTTGAACAGCGCGGAGGCAAGGTTCGTCGAGCCCGCCGTGTACGGATAGACCTCGGTGGTCAGGTCGAGCCCGCGCGCGCGGGCCGCGTCGAACATGGCGAGCATTTCGTCGAGCTGGCCGAGCGCCATGCTGGTCATGTGCACGATGTGGATGGACGCGCCGGTGACGACGGCGCCGCTGATGACTTCCTGCATGGCTTCAAGGCTGCCGCCCGGCTCGATGGGGCCGGCCGCGCGCATGTGGATGAAGGAGACGAGGTGGGTGTCCGCGCCGAGCTGGAAGACGCGCTGGATTTCCTCGCGCGTGGCGCCGGGCGTGTAGGCCACGCCGAGGCCGAGGCCGAGCGCACCGTCGTTCAACCCCTGCTGCAAAAGCTCGATGAGTTTATATTGCTCGTCGGGCGTCGCGGCGGCGTAGGCCCATTCGCCGTCGGTTTCAGCCGTGACGCGATCGCGCATGGCGGAGTCGCCGGAGTAGTGGCCGGTTTCGATGCCGTGTTTGAGGAAGATGCGCGCGGGAATGTGGCCGGAGGTCGCGCCGTAGTGGATGTAGGACTTGCCTTCCTTCGACGCGTACCACGGGGCGACGGGCCACACGCCGGTTTCGAGTTCGAGCGCGGTGGTGACGCCGTCCTGCGCTTGGAAGCGGCTGCTGAATTCGTCCTGGCCGTGCGCGTGCAGATCGATGAAGCCGGGCGCGACGACGAGGTTGCGCGCGTCGATGGTCTCGCGTCCGCGCAGGGGCGACTCGGAGACGGCCGCGATCTTGCCATCGCGAATGCCGACATCGCGCACGGCGTCGAGGCTGGTTTCGGGATCCATCACGCGTCCGCGCGAGAGCACGAGATCGTAGGTGTCCTGCGCGGCAACAGAGGTGACTATAGATATGAGCACGGCGAGAATGAGCGATAGGCGTGGCATGCGGCGGCCTCCGGTGGGACGAATATACCCATTTTGCAGCGGTATATACTGCAAATCCGTATGTGGTTGATAAAGATCATAGATTTTCTAAGCGGAGTCGTTGCGCCGTGTCTGACGGTGTGGGCGATATACGACTACAATCAAACTTTACTGATCGCAAGTCTGCTTATGGTCTTCGGTGGTCAGTGGGTCGTTTTTATTGCACGGCGCAAGTACGGATACGAAGGGTCGCTGCTGGTAACGTTTCTCGATACGGTCGCAACCTGGTCGCCGTGGCCGTGGTAATGGCCGCGTTCAGTTATTCGCGAGAGGGACGGCCGCCAGTGCTTTGAGGCGGCGCTCCATTTCGCGGAGCGGCATGAGATCGCCTTTGCGCGCGGCGGCCGCGATGCCGGCCTGATAGGCAGCCGCGGCTTCGGCGTGATGGCCGAGGAACTCGTGGCACTTTGCGTAGTCGAGCCACGCGACGGAATAGTCCTTCTGTAGCTGGGTCGCGCGCTCGAGATACGGCAGCGCGTCGGCGAACTGGTTAAGCTGGATGTACGCCTTGCCGAGGCCGTAGGTCGCGAGCGGATCGTCGGCGTCGATGTCGAGCACCTCGCGGAACATGCCGATGCGTTCGCGCGCTTCGGCTTCGAGTCGCTCGCGTTCCTTCGCAGCGGCCTCGTGCGCGGCGCGCTCGGCGCCCGCGCGCTGGATCTGCAGCACGGCCGCCTTCGCCTTCTCCTCTTCCGCCTCTGGAATGAGTCCCTTCGCGACATAGAACACGCTGAGGTTCGTGTGCGCCATGAGGCAATCCGGGTTCAGCGTCGCGAGCTGCTGCATGATGTGGATCGCGTGGTCCGTGCGGCCTTGGCGATGCAGGATCACGCCGAGGACTTCGTAGGCGTCCTCGAAGCGCGGATGCAACAGGAGCGCTTCCTCTAGTAGAGGGATCGCGGCGGGATCGGTGTCGTCCGGGTCCTGCTGGAAGAGTTGTAACGCTTCGTCGTACAGCGCGTGCGCGCGAATCTCACGCGAGGACGCTTCGTGGAAGGGCAATGCGCGGACTTCGGTCCGCGTGTCGCCGAGATCGAGCGTGGCGCCCGGCGTGCGGCTGTCGCGATCGAGCAGCGCGAGTGCAACATACGAGTTAAGAGTAGGAGAGAAACCGGAGGAGCTAACCTTGGTGACGCTGGAAAAAGGCGTTTGGCTTACGAGTCCCATCAGCGCGCGTTTGGGTGAGCCGTAGGTTTTGAGGCGCGCGACGACTTCCTGGCCGAGGTAGCAGCCTTTGGTATACGAGACGCAGTCGCGTTCGAGGGTGGTCTCGGCGATGACTTGCGTGACGTCGATGTCCATGCCGAAGCGCGGCAGGCCGGCTTCGATGCGGAGGATTTCCTGCGCCTCGGGCGAGACTTCGAGCGCGTCGTGGCCGAGTTCGTGCGCGCGGGACAGGATCTCGTCCAGCAGTATGCGGCCTTTGCCCTTTTCGACCGCGAGCACGTATCCGTCTTCGCCGGTGGGCGAAGCGCGGAAGGCGAGCGCTTCGATGCCGGTGAGTTCGACCGGATGCACGCCGTGCAGCGTGTGCGGAAACAGGTCGTTGGTGGCGACGTGGTCCGCGCCGAGGATGTTCGCGAGCACAGTAAGCGTGCGCGGGCCTTGGATTACGAGCTGATCGAGTTCGCCGCCGGTTTCTTCCAGTTTGGCGTCTTCGATGAAGAGGTGCGCGTCGAGGTGCTCGCGAAGATGCGGCCATTGCGCGCGCTCGACGAGCATCCAGTATTCGTCCGCCCAGTGGTGCAGCGTGAAGTGGGCCTGCAGGCGGCCCTGGCGATCGAGCGTGGCGTTGTGGTGACCGTCGCCCGACTTCAGCGCGAGGACGTCGTTGGTCGTCTGCGACTGCAGCCACGTGGCGGCGTCGGCACCCGTAATGCGCACGAAGGTGTAGTCGTCGCGCAGCCACAGGCCGAGCGCGGCGCGCGTGGTGCGGACTTCGTGGGCGATGTTGGATTCGGTAGACACGGCACCATGATCTCATGCGGCGCGGGCGGTGGGCAAGGCGACGAGTGGCTAGTGGAAGGGGAATGGTGGTGGGCTGGTTATATACTCGGCGTGGAAGCCGGGAGGGCGATATGCGCGAAGCGATTCCGCTGAAAGAACGAAAGATTGATTGGGTCATTCTGGGGTTCTACTTCATCAACCTGACATTCATTTCGTATCAGGTGGATATTGAGCAGTTGTTGATCAAGGACGTGAACAATTTCGAGTATCCGCCGTGGCCGCCGGCGGCCGTGATCGATCTGATCCACTGGTGGGGCCGGAACTTTGACCCGGCGCTGATGGCGCGGCCGGTGTGGTGGAAGATGACGATCTGGATCGACCAGATTTTCTTCGGGCCGTTTTATGCCGCCGCGCTGTATGCGTTCTGGCGCGGACGCGAGTGGATTCGGAACTGGTGCTTCCTGTGGGCGGCGACGATGATGACCAACGTGACGATCATCATGGGCGAGGAGATCGCCGGGCCACATGCAACGGATCGTTTGGGCATCGTGGCGTTCGCGAACGCGTCGTGGTTTCTGTTTCCCGTGCTCGTGATCGTGCGCATGTGGCGCGAGCATCCATTCACGCGCGACACGAAGGCGGCATAGCGCGTGGCGGACTTTCGCGAACGATACGGGCCGTGGGCGATCGTGGCCGGCGCGTCGGAAGGTTTGGGTGAGGCCTTCGCGCGCGAGCTGGCGGCGCGGGGAGTGAACGTCGCGTTGGTCGCGCGGCGCGAGGCAGTTGTGCGCGGACTTGCGGACGATATCGCGAAGACCGGCGTCGAGACACGCGCGATCGCGGCGGATCTGTCGGATCGTGCGGGTCTGGAAGCGATTGTGGAGCAAACGCGCGCGTTGGATGTGGGGCTGCTGGTATACAACGCCGGGCAGTCGTTCATTGGGCCCTTCTGGCAGACGTCGGTTGACGATCATCTGAAAGAAATCGATGTGAACGTGCGCGGGCCGCTGATGCTGTCGCACGCGATCGGTGCGCGGCTGCGCGCGCGAGGGCGCGGCGGAATTGTGCTGATGTCCTCGCTGGCGGGGTTCCAGGGCACGGCGCTGGTGAGCAACTACGCGGCGACGAAGGCATATAACACCGTGCTTGGCGAGGGCTTGTGGGAAGAATTACGTGGGACGGGTGTGGATGCGCTCGTGTGTTGCGCGGGCGCGACGTCCACGCCGAACTATCAGAAGAGCGCGCCGACGAGCACAGGTGGCGTGCCCGTGCAAGCGCCGGATGCCGTGGCGCGCGAGGCACTGGATTATCTGGGGCGCGGGCCGCTGCTGATTACGGGGACGGCAAACAAGTTGGCGAGTTTTTTCTTGCGCCGCGTGCTGCCGAGAAAGATGGCGATAAAGATCATGGGGCAGAACATGCGGAAGATGTACGGGAAATGAATTAGCTCACACGGAGGCGCGGAGGGATTTGCCAGCCAACGGCGAATAATGAACATACAATTACAGTGGCAGCGATACACAGGCCGACCGCAACGAGAAATAAAAATCGCCAAATTGCCGCGCGTAAAGAGCCAGATCGCTGAAACGCTTGATTCATAACGTACATACTCGCAATGATGGAAATGAGTTCCCACGTCGAAATGAGGATGGTCGTAAAAACCCCCTCTCGACCATAACCGACAGGGACGATTACGGCGACAGCAAGAACATTCCAGAACAACACATGTTCCGCCACTGTTTTTGGAAGAAGTGCGCGGAATCTGACCCTAAGCTGAGACATGGACTAGCTAAACGCTGAACGATTCGCCGCAGCCGCAGGTGCTGGAGGCGTTGGGGTTCGTGAAGACGAAGCCCTTGCCTTTGAGGCCTTCCTTGAAGTCGAGCTGGATGCCTTTGAGGTAGATGGTGGACTTGCGGTCCATGTAGAAACGGACGCCGTCCTGCTCGACGATGTTATCGCCGTCGCGTTCGCGGTCGAAGTCGAGCACATAGGAGAGGCCGGAGCAGCCGCCGCCCTTGACGGCCATGCGCACGCCAGTGACCTCGGCGCGCTCGGTAGCGAGCAGGCGCTTGAGTTCAGCCACGGCCGGATCGGTGGCCGAAACGATGCTTTTGTGCGGGGCTTCGGTGGCGCTCATGTCAGGCACTCCAGTACCAGAGAATTATACAACAAAAGGACAAGGTAGTTGAGGGAGGATATTCCCGGTGAAAGCCCTTGAACAGGAGGGAACGGAGAGGGTCAAGACACACGGGCAGGATGCCCGCGCCACGAGACTGAGGGTTCACTTTGGAAGACTGGGGGAGATCCCTCGTTTCGCTCAGGATGACAAAATTCAGACGATTTCGAGGACAGATGAAAACGAAGTATCGGTTCTCCGTTTTCTCTGTTTCCTCCTGTTCGTGGGTGATTATTTCGCGACGTCGTCCTGGTATTTACGGTAGAGGCCGCGGAACTGGTGGTAGGTCAGTTGTAGGTGTTCAGCGGCTTTTTTCTGGTTGTATTTGGCGCGTTCGAGGGCGAGGCGGAGTAGGCCGAGTTCGAGTTCGCGGACGCAGTCGTTGAAGGGGCGGGACAGATCAAAGGCGGGGGCCGGTGATCTGTGGCCGGTGTCTGGAGTTGTGGATGGTGTGGCGAATGCGGCCGTGGCGGAGGTTAGCGTGATTTCCGTCACTTCCGTGATGCGGTGAGTCGGGAGTTGGCCGATGTATTGCGCGAAGGGATCGAAGATGAGGTCTTCGGGTCCGAGTTTCATATCGTTCGAGCGGTAGACGCCGCGTTCGATTACGTTTTTGAGCTCGCGCACATTGCCGGGCCATCCGAATTGCAACAACATCTGCATCGCTTCATCGGTGATTTCCGGCACGCCGCCCCAGCCGAGTTCGAAGGCCATGCGCGCGGCGAAATGGTTCGCGAGCAGCGCGATGTCGTCCAAGCGTTCGCGCAGCGGCGGCAACACGAGCACATCGAATGAAAGACGATCGAGCAGGTCGGGCATGAACTCGCCGCAGGCGGCTTTCGCGCGCAGATCGGCGTTCGTCGCGCCCACGATGCGGACGTCCACGTTGATCGGTTGCGAGGCGCCGACGCGTTCAAAGGCGCCGTACTCCACCGCGCGCAGAATTTTTTCCTGCACCTGCAACGGGATGTTGCCGATTTCGTCCAGGAACAGCGTGCCGCCGTGCGCGGCTTCGAAGCGTCCGCGGCGGCGTCCCGTCGCGCCGGTGAAGGCGCCGGCCTCGTGGCCGAAGAGCTCGGCTTCGATGAGCGAAGGTGCGAGGGCGGAGCAGTTCAGCGCGACGAAGGGTCCTTCCCAGCGCTTCGACAAGAAATGGACCCGGCTGGCGGCGAGTTCTTTGCCGGTGCCGCGCTCGCCAATTAGGAGCACGGGCCGGTTGACCTGGGCCACGCGGGACAGGCGCTCCTGGAAATCGAGGAAGGCGTCGGACTGCCCGAGGGCTTCCTGCAGGTCGCGGGACTCTTGGGGATCGGGGGGAGTGTTCTGGGTGCCCATGTTGGTAAAAATGACCCTTTAGTAGCCAAAACCACTATATAGTGAGTAGGACTGCCAGTAAAGGCCAAAGGTTTTAATACTGCAAGTCATTATATTTCAGATACTTATGACTTTTTGGCCGTTGGCACTGTCGTTGCGATTTTGGAATAGCCGAAAGGCCGGAGGGTAGTGACCATGGGTACCTTAGCGCTGGCGATGCCGATGCAGGAAGAGCGGAAGTCGAGCCGCCTGCCGCTGACGGGTAAATTTGAGTATTTGCACGAAGATGGCCAGCAGGGCGAGGCCATCTGGTGCAGCATTAGCACGGAAGGCGCATGCATCCAGCTTGGCAGCTACCTGCGGCCGGGCCGCCAGATGCGCGCGAAGTACCACGGGCTGGATATGACCCTGCGCGTGGTGTGGTGCCGTCCGGTGGATGCCGGCCGGTTCGTGGCGGGCGTGCAGGTGTTGCGCGGCGGCCCGGAACTGGCGCTGGTGACTTTGATGGCAATTGTGCAGCGCATGGTCGGACGCGCGCTAAACTAGTGACTTAACGGGCGGAGACGCCTGGAGGAAAAGCAATGGGTATCTTTACACGAGTGCGGGACATCATCAGCTCCAACCTGAACACGATGTTGGAGAAGGCGGAAGATCCGGAAAAGCTGATCAAGCTGATGATCCGCGAAATGGAAGACACGCTGATCGAGGTGAAGGCCTCGTGCGCGGGGGCGATGGCGACCAAGAAAAAGATCCAGCGCGAACTGGATGAAGTGAAAGGTCGCGGCGACACGTGGGGCGAAAAGGCCCAGCTCGCCGTCGACAAGGGTCGCGACGATCTGGCGCGCGAAGCGCTGGTCGAGCGCAAGCGCTACGCGGAACGCGCGGAGCAGCTTGAGAAGGAACTGGGCCACTGCGACGAATTGGTCGCGCAGTACCAGGGCGACATCAAGCAGCTTGAAGACAAGTTGTCGAGCGCGCGCGAGAAGCAGCGCCTGCTGGTGCAGCGCCACGTGCGCGCGCAACGCAAGATGCAGACGCAGCAGGAAATCCGCCGCGTGGACACGGCCGATACGATGGCGCGGTTCGACACGTTCGAGGAACGGATCGAGCGCATGGAGGCCGATGCGGAGCTGGTGAACTTCGGCCGAAAGGCGACGCTGGACGATGAGTTCCGCAAGCTCGAAGGGCACGCCGACATCGACAAGGAATTGGATGAACTGAAAAAGAAGCGCCAGGGCGGCGGCCGATAAGGCCGGTCCGCCCTGGACCTTTTAGGGTCTGGGCATGGGTAACGGCGCGTGATCGGGACGCGCATGCGGAGAGCGGAAGATGGAAGGCGGCCAAATTTTAGCGTTCCTGATCGTGTTTACGGTCTGCTTCACGATGGTGCTGCTCCGAGTGATCGGATCGAAGTACAAGCACCGCGATCGTTCGGAAAGTCCGGACATCGAGACGATGCAGGAAATGAACCGCGGCCTGCAGCGGATGGAAGACCGGATTGAAGCGCTCGAGACGCTGCTGATGGAAGTGAATAAGCGGCGCCAGGCGAAATCGGAATTTGAATAAGGACGTTGCGCAATGAACCCGCAGGTCAACTTTTACGCCGATGTGCCGTGGCAGGATTTGCTGCACGACCTGCCGATCGTGCCGGTGGTGGCGTTGACCTTGGCCTTCGTGCTGGTGTTCAGTGTGGCGATGGGCGCGCTGGCGGTGGCCTTCGTGAAGGCCGTGCGCGGTGGCGGCACGACGCGGAAGCTGCGGCAGCTTGAGGCGCAGGAAGCGCGCGAGTTTCGCGACCTGCAGCGCGGGTTCACGCGGATGACGGAGCGGCTGGAATCGCTCGAGACGTTGTATATGGGCCGGTCGCAGGGCGAACTGGTCGATCGCGAGTAGAGTACACCGGCGCACGGGAGCGCCGAGGGAGAGCGGATCGTGGAACCAAGTGGAGCAGTACCAGTTCTGGGCGGTGACGAAATCGCGCTGATCACCGTGGCCGGCGGATTTGTGGCCGTGCTCGTGCTGGCGACCATCGGATTTACGGTGTACTTCATCATCCGCGCGGCCAAGGGTAGCCCGGTGCGGCGCGCTGAGAAGCTCGAAGCGAGCGAGACGCAGATCATCCAGGAAATTTACGCGGGCCTGACGAAGATGGATAAACGCATCGAATCGCTGGAAACATTGATTCTCGATGCGGATCGGAGCAAGGAAAAGAAGTTTGACCGGGACCTGCAAAAAGAATAACGAGCGGGAGCGGATGTATATGTGTGGAAAGCGGCGTGACGACGATGAATTCAAAGTTGAGACTGAGTTCCGGTTCGGCGATTCTGAAAAGAAGGCCGAACAATGGGGCAGCCGGTTTGAAGAGAGGGCCGAAGCCTGGGGCCGGCGGATGGAAGCAAGGGCCGAGCGCTTCGCGGAACGCATGACGCGCCGGGAAGAACGCCGCGAAGAGCGGCGCGAACGCCGGGCAGCGCGCAGAGAGGGCAGGGCGATGAGAGGGCACTTCCGTCACGGTGAATACGGGACAACGTTGTACCGTTCGCGGTCCGGCATGGTCTGCGGCGTGTGCAAGGGATTCGCGCAATACTACGGGTTTGACGTGTTCTGGACCCGGGCCGGCATGGTTGCATTGGCCTTAATGACGACATTCTGGCCCTGCGTGATTGCGTACGTGATTGCCGCGATGGTGATGAAGCCCGAGCCGGTGCTGCCGCTCGAGTCGGCCGAAGACGAAGAATTTTACAACAGCTATTCCGGTTCGCGGACGATGGCCTTGCAGCGTCTGAAGCGGACGTATGACAACTTGAACCGGCGTATTCAGCGGTTGGAGAGCGCGGTGACGGCGCGCGACTTCGACTGGGACGAACGGCTGAACCGGTAACGCAACCCTAGTCATCGAAGAAATCCCGAAATGGACCAACGCACGAAGTGTGTCTGAACGGCGAGGCCGGGAGACGGGCGCGATGAACGCGGCGATGCGGCACAAGCGAAACGGGTTGGGGCTGGTGGCGGCCCTGGGCGTGTTGGGCGCGGCGGTGATGACGGTGGTCGCGATTCCGCGCGTGAGCCTGGGGCTGGTGCGCGCGCCGGTGCCGATGTCGGTCGAGCGCCTGTCGCTTCCGTTGGCGCCGTCGGGCGTACTGCAGATTTTGAACGCCGGCGGGCATATCGCGGTGAGCGCGTGGGACGGTGATCGCGCGCTGCTGACGATCACGCGCGAAGTGGTGCGCAGCGGGAACCCGATCCTGCGCTGGTTCACAGATGATGCGCCCAAGGCCAGCAGCGGAACGCCGCCGCGCGTTCGCGAGAACGAGGACGGCGTCGAGGTTTCCACGTTCACCGGAACGGATGCCGGCGTGAACTACCGCATCGATGTAAAACTTCCGCGCGGGCGGGGCCTGGCGGCGTCCAACGGCAACGGCCCAATCACGGTGGCGGGGGTTGACGGCGACGTGCGGGCGGTGTCAGACAACGGTGATGTGCGCTGCGAGTCGGTTTCGGGCCGCGTGGATGCGAAGGTGCGCAACGGCAATGTGTACTGCCGGTTCGTGTCGGGCGCGATCGATGTGAATGCCGCGAATGGATCGGTGGCGATTGAGCATGGCAACACCGCGGAACGGAATTCGGTCCGCGTGTGGACGACGAACGGGCCGATTCATTTCAGCGGCACGATGCCGGCGGTGAGTCTGCTGGCGGAGACGCAGAACGGGCGCGTGGTGTCCGAGGTGACGCCGGGCGCGGATGTGCGGCAGACGCTGCGCACGATCGATGCGCGCGGCGATTCGCCGGACGCGGAGGTGGAACTTCATGCAATCAACGGCAACATTTATGTGGACACGTTCTAAGGCGACCGCGCCGGTCGCGCCGGCACCGAAGCGGCCGTGGTCGGGCCGGGCGCTGCACTATGTGGCGTTCGCGCCGTTCCGCACGGGCTGGTGGATGGCGTCGCGGGTGGAGCGATCGACGGGGATCGTGTTTACGCTTGTTGTGGGCGCGCTACTGCTCGTGTGCGGATTTTGGTTGAGCTCGACGCTGATCGGCATGTTGCTTGGGGTGCCGATGATGGTGGCGGGGGTGTTCCTGGCGCTTCGGGCGCTGTACTAAGAATTTTTAAGGCTTCTTCGGTCGCGCGACATGCCCCGCGTGGCCTTTGGGATGGGCGCATCATCCGCGCGCCCATCCCTACTTTCTTTTTTTGAGAAAAAGAAAGTAGGCAAAGAAAAAACAATATGGAAATAAAAAGAGTGGATATGAGGCGCTAATCCATTCTTTGGGTATGAACGATCAGACTACTCGTTGGCTTTTTTGTGGGCTTCGGTGAATTGGGTGACGTATCCGGTGAGCACGTGTCGGATTTGTTGGGCGGCGCGGTCGGTGCTTTGGATGCCTAGGTAGGATTTGGCCCAGGTCAGGCTCTGCGCCTTCTCGCCGCCGGCCAGCGTGACGTACTGGTGCACTTCAATGTCGAGGGAGAACGCGACGACACCGGTGTCCGCCGCGCTCATGACGTTGCAGTTCACGTAGAGATACGGCCGTCGGTCGTCGGCCATGCGTTCCTCTCCCGAAAGAATCCGGATTCCCGCCTTTTGAACGCCGTCGCGCACCACGGCATCGAGCGTTTCGCGGTCCAGCCCGATGGCGGCGGCGTCCTCGTGCAGCCGTTCGACGATGACCATGATGCCCGAGATGCCGCGCAGCGATTCGTCCTCGGTCAGGTCTGCGGCGGCTGCAGCGAACACGACCGCGAGGGCGGCGATAGAAAACATGGGCGAGAGTCCTTTCGTGCGGCGTATCACCGCGGGAGGAGCGGCTTCCATCCCGGCACGCGGAAAATCGAGGCCGTGGTGAGGTCTTTCACTTCGATTGTGGCATGGCCGTAGGGGTCGGTGTAAAGAGACGCATCGGAACCGTTGCGTCCCTGCACGCGAACCACCGAGGCCGGCGGCTGCGACGCGGGTCCGGACTGCAACACCACTTCGGTGAGCTGGCCATGGCCGATGTCGAGCCGCGCGGTCGATTCGCTCACGGCGAGCGTGATGCGCTTGTGGTCGGGGTTCGGCAGGTCGCTGTTTTGCAGCGTGACGAAGGGTTGTTTGTCCGCGTCGAACCCGGCGCGCAGACGCGGCGTGCCGCGTTCGTCATACATCACGATGTGGCCGGCGTCGGCACCTTCGCCGGGGTCGCCCTGCAGGCGCAGATGCACGTTGCCGGCCAGATCGGTGAGCACGATTTGTTTTGCCATCAGCGTGTCCGGGATGGGAATTGACTCGGCGGAAATCACGGGCGGCGGCGCATAACGATGCACGGCCAGCAGCGTAATCGCGGAACCGAGCAGCGATGACATGAAACAGAGAAGGGCAGGCAGAACGTAGCGGAGCATGGGTACGCCTTTCGTTTCAGGTGGAGCCATTACGATAATCATATGATGAGCCATAGCCAAACTCTGGAAACTGTGAAACGACTTTCAAAGCCCCTGCATGTCGGTTACACTGGCTCGCGGACGGTCTCCAGGAGTTCTTACACGTGAAACCGAGTATGGCGAGTGCGCTGGCGGTGCTGATATTCGTGGCCGGGTGCAACAAAACGCCGGCTCCACAGCCGAAAACCTTCGATGATCCGCTGGGGCCGATCGAGAAGACATCGACGCCGTTTGGCGCCGGTGTGACGGCGATCCCGCGCGAGACGCCGGTGGTCAGTTATTTCGCAAACGGATTTGCGAAGGTGGCGACGGCAGATGACCGCCGCGCAGGGCGCAGCCAGGTCCGGTTCTACAACCCCATGAACGTGAAGAACGAGATCACCTTTGAAGTGCTCTTCGACAACCGTCCGCCGGAGGTGCTGGAAAAATTCACGATGGAGCCCAACCACAACGACAAGCTGTTGTCGTTGCCGGCGGACAGGCTGGAGTTTTTTGAAGGGTCGGAGGCGTGGGGCGCGCGGATCACGAGCACGGCGCCGGTCATTGTGCTGAACGTGTTGTCGGCGGGCGTGATCGCGCCAGGCGGCGATTTGTGGTTTGGCAACGACCGCTTCAAGGGCGCAAACACGGTGCAACAGGCGACCCGGATCTTGTCCAAGCGCTGGCTGTTCGGCGACGGCCTCGCGTTGGTGTACGACGAGCCGCCGCCGAATCAGCGGTTTCAGGAATACGAGTGGTACCACGTGCTGAATCCGAACAAGGAAGACGTGGAAGTGAAAATGCACTGCCACTACACCGACGGGCAGACGGAGACCTACACGTTTACCGTGAAGGGTGAACGGGTGCGGATCATCGACAACACGAAGCTCGTCCGGCCGAACCAGCCGCACGCCGTGGAGATTGTGAGTTCCGCGCCGGTGCTGGCCGTGGCCGAGCGGTTTATTTATGACTTCAAGAACATGGAGGAGTGGGGCGCGTGGCTGCACGCAAACCACGACGGCATCCCCATCGAGGAAATCGAGGCGGCCCAGCAGAGCCGTTGAGTTTTGACGCGCGCGGCCGGAATTTGGTAGGTTTATGCGCTCGCGCTGCGGCCTCTGCGCTGTGGTGCCGAATCTGCAATTGTCCCGTTCGTCTAGCCTGGTCTAGGACATCGCCCTTTCACGGCGGTAACAGGGGTTCAAATCCCCTACGGGACGCCATCTTTTTCTTAGTGACCGGTGGTCAGTGGCCTGTGACCAGTGGTTGCTAGCCACCAGCCACTAATCACTAGCCCCTCGTTACTTGGTTTCTTTGATTTCCCAGGCGAATTCGACGGAAGGGGTGCGCCATCCGGGGACGCTGGTGCGGCTGAGGGTCCAGCCGAGGCCGAAGTACATCATGCGCGCCGGCAGGTTGTCGGCATCGACGACGGCCGCGATTCGTTTGGCGCCCGTATCGGTCAACACGCGCACACCTTGCACGATGAGTTCACGCGCGATGCGCAGGCCGGACTCCTGCACGAACTTCGGATTCGTGAAATCTGGAAGCACGCCAAGCGACAAGAATTCCGCTGTGTACGGATCGGGCTTTTCATCCGTGCGCGTGGTCATGATGCGGAAGGCTTCCCATAGGGCCGGGATGCGCGTGAAGGGTTGCGCGACGACGGACTTCAACAACATCCAGCTGATCCGCAGCCACCAGCGGCGCAACGCGGCGCCCATGAATCCGTTGGGGTCCGGCGTGACGGCGATGAAACCGGCGGGAACTTCGTTTACGTAGGCCACCAGGACGTGGATAAGACCATGCGCCGGCAGCAGGGAGTAATACAGATCACGCAGGAAATTTCTGCCCAGTAATACGGCGGGGCTGGTCGGCAGCAACGTGAGGTGCATGTCGGCCACAACGTCGGCGAGGTGCGGCGACGTGGCATCGAGCAACGCTATGTGCAGCTTGGGTTTCTGTCCGAGCTGCGTTTCGGTATGAAAAGTCACGCTCACGCCTTTGGTTGCTCCCGTCGCATCTTCTTGAACCGGGAACCGTGCATGGATTCTTCCACAAGCTCGACTTTTTGTGGAATTTTATACCGTTCCAGCCGGTCCTTGCAGAATTCGTTCATGCGTTTCCGAAATTCAGGGAGGGTTTCGCCCGTGGTGAGCTTTACCCGCGCCTTAATCATGTGACCGGTAATCGCGTTCTTTTCGCCGGTTACGGCGACGTCCTCGACTCCGTCCATCTGCTGGATGACGTTTTCGACTTCGGCCGGGAAGACCTTGGCGCCGCCGACGTTGATCATCTCCGATTTGCGGCCGAGGATGCGGATATATTCGCCATCGACTTCGACGGCATCGCCGGTGATGAACCATCCATCCGCGGTGAAAGGACTGGGCGCGTTTAAGTAGCCGAGCATGGCAGACTTGGCTTTAATTTCGAGCATTCCGTCGACGATGCGCGTGTTGTAATCCTCGCCACCGACCTTGACCCAGAGCGAATCCGACGACTTCGATTTGGAACGCAAGATGCCCACTTCCGACAGACCGTAGGTCTGCTGCGTGCGGATGTTGGGGAAAAGTTCGCAGAAACGTTTGAGCGTGCTTTCCGGCATGACTTCGGTGCCGTAGGTGACCAGTTCCAGGCTGGAAAGATCGTGCTTCTCGTGCGCGCCGCTGATCAAAAGGAGATTCAGGAAGGTCGGCGAGGTGGGCAGGATCTCGACCTTATGATTTTCAATCGCGCGGCACACGGACTCCGGCGCGCGATCTTCGACCGTGACCACACAGCCGCCGTTGGAGAGTGTGTAGAGCAGCGTGTTGATGCCGCCGATGTGATCGAAGAGCAGGAATGTGATCGTGCATTTCGACTGCCGGGACACTTTGAATTTACCGAGCAGGAACGAGAGGTCGTGCACAGCGGCCTTGCTTGCGCCGGTGGAGCCGGACGAATAGAGGATTAGGCCGGGGTTATTGCGCTGGCGCAGCGTGGCGAAGTGTTCGTGCTTCGCCTGAACGCCCGTGCGCTCGAAGTGCGGTTGATCGTTTGCGTCGATCGTGATGATGACTTCGATCTCGCCGATTTCGCGGAACTCTTTTTTCTTCTCGCGCACCGTGTCCGTGAGCGGAACAGCCACGCAGGAGCGCTCAATCAGCGCGAGCAGCATGGCAACCGAGGCAGGCGAGAAGTCGGCTTCGATGCTGGTGACCGCGCCGCGCGGGACGTTGTTTTTTTCGAGCGCTGCATCGGCGGCGGCAACGGCATCGAGCAACCACTGGTACGTGTACGCCTTGTCGCGCCAGACAATTGCAGGCTTCGTTGGGTTCGCGCGGAACACGCTGAGGAGGAAGTCGGTGTGCATCAGACACCTCCAAGGTAGAGCGTCTGGCCGGTGATGAAGGCGCTCTCGGGCCGCAGGAAGAAATCGATCACGTTCGTGACGTCGTCGAAGGTGCCCATACGATGGATGGCCTGCTGTTTAAGCAGTTGATCAATTTTATCTTTGGGCACGCCGCGGATGAGGTCGGTGTCGATGGGCGTCGGGCCGACGGCGTTTACGGTGACGCCGAATTCGCCGAGTTCACGGGCCAGCACGCGCGTGAGTTCTTCGACAGCGGCCTTCGTGGCGGCATAGGCGGCTTCGCCGGCGAGGCGCAGCGGCACGGCGACGGTGGTGAAATTCACGATGCGGCCCGTGCCGGCGTCCTTCATCGCTTTGGCCGCTTCACGGCTGCAGATGAAGGCGCCGAGAAAGTTCGTGCGCATGAGTTTTTCGGCCGTCGTGGTGGGGGTGAGGATAAAGTGGTTCATCGCGGCGGCGCCGGCGTTGTTCACAAGATGATCGAGCCGGCCTTCGGACTTGCGGATGGCGGAGAACATCTGGCGCACTGCCTTCTCGTCGGCCACGTCCGCCTCGTGATGCGTGTAACCGTCGAGTGTCCATTCCGGGGCTTTGCGCGAGCAGCCGTGCACGCGGTGGCCGCGCGCGACATAGTGGCGCGCGAGGTGTTCGCCGATGCCCTTGCGGGTGCCGGTGATCAACGTGACGGGCGTGGACATAACGATCGAAGAAACCAGGTTGCGTTACTGTTCCGCGGCGACGAGCGTGGCGGCGTAGTCCGCGAGCGCGCCGATCGAGCGGAAGGGACTGTTCTTTTGCGACATCGCGCGCTCGTCGGCGAGCACAATGCTGACGCTGAGATCGTTTTCGATCTCCTGCTCAATCGCGACGATGAGGCTGACGAGGCCGACGGAGTCGAGCAGTCCGGATTCGCCGAAGAGGAGCGTCTCGCGCGAGAGACCGCCATTGAGATTGAGCGAGTAACGCTCGGCCATGTCGCGCATGCAGCGTGAAACAATTTCGTCGATCTTTGGATTCATTAGCAATACGTCCTTGAGCAGCAAAACATCGTGATAGGATATAGATTAACTGTTCTCAGCACAAGCATTTTATGCGAATTTTGGGTTCAAATGAACCATCTGTCAACGTCTAACTCTACACTAATGACGCGCTGTACTATCGCAATTGCGCTCTGCGCGACATTTTTTGTCACTCGTGCGGCATTTGCGGTGACGTTTCATGAAAACGGCGCCTTCGATGTCGAGTATGGCAAGCAGACGGAAATCCCGGCGGCGTTCGGCGCGGGCGAGTTCACGCTCGAGCTGCGTATCAAATTGGACGAGTCGTTTCCGATCGGATCGGTGACCCCGAAGGATTCGCCGCAGCAACGTGTGAATTGGTCTGACGCCGATCCTGCGCCGTACAGCAGTTGGGACTGGTGGTTTGTCGGTAACTTCTTGTTCGACGGACACAACAACAACGACTTCAAATCCGGGACGTTCTCGATCCAATTTTATGGTGGCGGACGCGTGCGCTGGCTGTTTGGCGATGGCGTGGATGCGGGGCCCGGCGGACAGTGGGCCGTGCAGGCGCATCCCGCGGATACGACGCCGAGTTTGTTGGACGACGCGTGGCATCGCGTGGCGCTGGTGCGGCGGTGGGGGGCAGATCCGAGTGGCGCGGATTTGGAGTTGTGGATCGACGGCAAGCTGATCGCGACCCAAAAGACCACGGCGCGCACGGACATGCGCCAGTTCTTTGATACGTGGCCGGGATTTGTCGACGGTGAAGGCGGGTGGTACTGGGGCGCAGAGAAACAGTGGGCCAACGGCGCGCTGGATCAATACGAAGACTTTAAGGGTGAGTTGGCCGAGGTGCGGTTTTGGTCGATCGCGCGTAGCGCGGAAGCGCTGGCTGCAACGGATGCGGATGTGCCGAGTGACGCGCCGGGCTTGGTGGGCCTGTATGAATTTCCTGACGGATTCGGCGCGCCGGCGTGCAACGTGATCGGCGGCGGACAGTGCGTGGAGTTTCATACGCACGATCGAGCCTGGAACCCCTTGCGCAATGAACACTCCGCGATCGATTTGGTGACGGTTGTTTTGTTTGTGTGGGCTGGGGTGATGTCGCTGTTCGGCATCATCCGCCAACGCAGGACGCAGCCGGGCACGGATGTGTGGCGCGGGATTGTGGTGGCCATGTTGGCGCTCGCGGCATACGCGTGGCTCGATATCGACTTGTTATCGGAGCAGGTGTTCAAACAACTCGCGCGCGAGCAGGGTTGGTACGGCGTGCGGCGGATTGCACAGGGCGCGGTGCTGGCCGTTATGGGAGTGGCGGTCTATTTTGTCGGGCGCGCGATTGCGCGGCGGATCACGCAATTGCACTTCACGGCGCAGATCGCCGTCGGCGTTACGATTGTGCTGGTGATGATCGCCGGTCTACGGACGGTGTCGCTGCACTTTACGGACACATTGCTGGGCCTTGGACCGGATGAAATGCCGCTAGGCCGTGCGTTGGAGATGGGCGGAGCCGTTCTCATTTCGATGTGCACGCTGTTCGCCCGGCCCGTGCGGATGCCAAAACAGGCCTAAACGCGCCGAAAACGGCCAAATCGGGCCGTCATCTGGTACGATTCTGCTGTCAACAATTTAGGAGCCCGAACGTGGGTACGCGGATGGGGAAATTGGCCGCCATGTGGGTCGTGGCGACCGTCGTGGCCGTTGCTGTCGATGTCGTGTTGTCGGCGCTGAACGGCTATTTCTTCCGCATCGATGCGGGCTGGCTGCTACTGTCGGAATTCGCGGGTATCGCACTTGGCACGGCCCCCGCGATTGTCGGCACTTCGATCGTGTTGGCGATCCTTCGTAGGGGAAAATCGCCGTTGCCCGGTGCCATCACGTACGCGGCGATCATCGCGCCGATTGCACTGTTGCTTGTGTGGCGTCATCCCGGACCGATCGCGTTTGCGGTGCTGGGGGCGTTGGTGCTGGATTGGGTGGCGTTCGCGTGGCTCGAGGCGCGCGGCACACTGAAGTTCGCGCGCCCTGCTCTCGTGATCTTCTTGATCGTTGCTTCCGTTGGCGCGGTAGCAACATCGATCGCCTTGCCGTTGCCCGGACGCGATCAGATTCCCGCAGCGCCGACAACACCCGCAGCCGAGCGCGAAGGCCCCAATTTAATTTTTGTCGTGCTCGATACGCTGCGCACGGATCATATGGGCATGTACGGTTACGAGCGGAAGACTACGCCGTGGCTGGATGAATTCGCGTCGAAGGCGACCGTGTATGAAAACCTGGCGGGATCGTCGAGCTACACATTGCCGACGCACGCTACCTTGTTTACGGGATTGCTGGCCGAGACCCACGGTGCGCTCGAACTCCACAACCACGATGGCGCCGAGGGCGTGAGCCTTGAGGAGTTGGGACTGCAGGCGGACTTTGCCAAAGTCGCGCCGCTGTCGGATGAGGCTGTGACGCTGGCGGAAGTGCTGAGCGAGCGTGGTTATGAGACCGGCGCGATTTGCGCGAACACGGCGTATTTGGCGCGCGCGTTCAACCTCGATCAGGGGTTTGCGACGTATGTCGATGAGACCGGCAGCCGCGCGCAGTGGCGTCCGCTCGGGTTGTCGATCATGGTGCGCCTGCCCTTGCCGGAACGGTGGCGGCTGGAGCGCTTGCTGGGCTCCAATGAGCGCTATTACTTGTTGGCGCCGGAGATAAACGCGCTGGCGAAACAGTGGATCGAGGGCCGCGCGGATCGGCCGTTCTTCCTGTTCCTGAACTACATGGAAGCGCACGCGCCGTACTTGCCGCTGCCGGGCTATCGCGATTTGTTTCCGCAGTCGTACGCGCACCAGACGGCGGACTGGGCGCGTATCAATGCCGGCGAGATCGCGCTGACGGCGGACGAGAAGACTGTCTTGGTGGATGCGTACGACGCGGAAATCAAGAGCCTCGACGATCGCCTGCGCGACATGTTCGCATACTTCGAAGCCGAAGGCGCGCTTGAGAATACGATCGTCGTGTTCGTGGGGGATCATGGCGAGAGTTTCGGCGAGCATGGAAAGCTGGGTCACGCGCTTACCGTGTTCCAACCGGAAGTGCATGTGCCGCTGATCGTCAAGTTGCCGGGACAGTCCGAAGGCAAGCGTGAGCCACGGTTCGTGAACCAGGCGGACGTGATGCCGACGTTGTTGCGCGAAATGGGTGCGCCGATCCCGGACGGTATCGAGGGAACGGATCTAACGATCGCGGAACGCAAGCTGCCGAGTGTGACGTACTTCGGGCCATATGAACGCGACTACACCGAGTATGCCGTGTACTCCGATCCGTGGAAGCTGATCTGGAGCTCGAACAAGCCGGCGCAGTTGTACAACGTGCTCGAGGATGCGGGCGAGCAGAACGATCAGGCGGCCGCGCACCCGGAAGTGGTGACGGAACTCATGGCACTCCTCGACAAGCATCAAACGCGGCCGAGCATTAAATTGAATGCCGGGCCGATGGTGATGGATGCAGAAACGCAAGAGCGCCTGGAAGCCGTCGGGTACGTCGGCAGCGACAAAGACAAAGAGAAATAAGTGCTCAGCGCGGCACAGCGACGAATCCTACCTGTGCTTGGCCCACGACCGCGCGCGCCGATGAGCCGATCGTCACGATTCCACCGGCCGGATTTCCATTGATGACCGTAAGCGCCTTGGAAATGGTGGGCGCTTCAGTCGAGGTGCTGGGCAACACTTCAATCGTCGCGTTCGCATTCGCGAAATTTACCGACGCGGCTACAGTGTTGAACGGCGTCGCCTCGGTGCCATTGCCCTGCGTGACGGCGTCGAAATTGGCGAAGACATAGTCCGCGTCGGGCGGAGTCGAGCCGGTGCCTGGCGCGTTTTCGGGGGACCAGGTGTTGGCCGTCGTGCGGGATAACGTCATGCAGGCGTTGCCGGTGATGTCGTTGCAGGTCTCGGTTCCGCTGCCTTCGCTGAAGGTGTACCACCCCGTGAGATTTTGTTCCGTACCGGTGATCGGTGTTTCCCAATCGAGGCGCAATTCTTCGCTGGTCTTGGCGCGATTCCAAAAACGCAGTTCGTCGACCAAGCCTTTGTAGTCCTCGTATTGCGTGACGCCGTTGGCGAGCACGGCCGCCTGTTTTTCCGAACCCCAGAACCAACCCTGCTGACTGGCAGGATAGCCCGTCCAATTATTCCAATACGCCGTGCGCATGTTGGTGCGGCGGTCGCTGGTTTCGGTGGCCACGAGTCCACCATCGACCCACAACTCGAGCGCAGCTTCCTGTTCTCCGACCCAGCGGCGCACGCACGCGATGTGGTGCCAGCCGCCGTCGAGCAGTGAAGGCGTCGTGTTCGATGGCCACGCCTGCACAGCCCAGTGGCCGCCGGTCCGCTGTGCGCCGTCGCCGAAGTCCCAACGCACGCGGCCGCCGCCGACGAACTGCAGGCTGAAGGTGCCGTCTTTGAACGAACTGTTGTTGTGACCGTCGAGCAGGAAGTTCCCGCTGAACCACCAGTTGCCGCTGGAGTACGGTTGCGGATCGCCGTTGTACCAATTCGTGAGTTGAGTGCCGACGCCGACGGGGCCCACGGGAAAGGAATTGTTGGGCCGCAACCAGACTTCGAGCGTGAACTCACCGGAGCCGAATCCGCTGGGAATCGTGACGTGGCGTGCGTAGTCATGCTGACTATTGGCGTTTGGCAGAAAGTTCAGCGATTGCGCGGCGCAGTCCATGGCCGCAATAAACAGCGTGACGACGATCGAAGGGCGGAGGTGATGTGTGGGGATCATGTGTGTGTATCATCCGAAAGGCATAAGGATATCACTAATACGGTCGAAAAGAAAGGCGCGTTTGTCTGTCCGATGCAGAAGGGCTCAGGGGTAATCGTGCATACGTTTATACGATTTGACACTTATAAATTTATACTATAAATTAATTATTACGTAAATTGTGAGGCGATCAAATGATTGACAATGTTCGCGTGCTTTTCCGTCAGGTTGTGGGTGGACGTTTCTGGTGTGCTCTGGCCGCAGTATTGATCGCCGTGGGTTGCGGTGGGGGAGGTGGAGGCGGGAATTCCGAGCCCATGCCTTCGGCCGGCGGCACATTTACGTTTTTTAACACCACGGCCGCGACGGATAGCGACGACGACTACGCATTTGATCTCGATACGGACGGCAACGGGATGTGGATTGCGATGTGGAGTTACCGATTCGTCGGGTGTTGCGTCGAGCGCGATGCGGAGATCATGTTGGCGCGATCCTTCGACAACGGGCTGACATGGTCGGACCCGGAACTGCTGGATCCGAATGCGGCGAGCGAAGATTTTGAAGATTGGCAAGGGACTATCGCGACCGACGGGGCGGGAAATTGGATTGCAGTGTGGGAATCGATTGATTGGCTGCCCACTGACAGTCTCGTGACGCTGGTTTCGCGATCCACGGATAATGGAGCCACGTGGTCGCCGTCAACCCGACTCAACCCCGCCGTTACGGGGCCGTACTTCGAAGACGGCTTCCGGAAGGTCGAAACGGATCGATTGGGCGAGTGGTTTATCGGATGGGGTCTACACAATAACCTGCCGCCGAACGACTACACCGAAATGATGAAGTTTTCCAACGATGCTGGAAGCACCTGGAGCGATTTGGCCGCGAGTCCGGTTGACGATTCAGCGTATAGCATGGTGTTCGATCTGGCCGGCACTGGAATCATCGCATGGTGGGACGGAACTTCGTTGGCAGTCGTGCGTTCGGCAAGCAATAGTTCCGTGTGGAGCGCGCCGGTATTGATTCCGGCGGGACAGCCTGGGGAACCAACCCCTAATGTCGCCACAGACGGGCTCGGGAATTGGATTATTGGATATTCCATTCGAGACGTTGAGTATGACACAGACATTTTTGTGGTTCGATCGTCGGATAACGGACTGACGTGGTCCGATCCAATCCCAGTCAATTCAAATGCACAGAGTGATTTTGAAACTCTCCAGAAATATGTCCGGGATTGGGGAGTCCAGATTGCGACGAACGGCCTCGGCCGTTGGATCGCGGTGTGGGAGTATTCAAGCGTAGAGCCGAACGTTCCTTTGCAATTCGCAGAGGGCGATTTGGCCGTGGCGGAGTCGTTGGACAACGGCAGGACGTGGAGTCCGCAGATGCGCTTGTCCGACGATACGTTGGACGATGGTATTCACGATACGATTCCCACGCTCGTGTCCCGGGGCGGTGATGAGTGGCTGCTCGTGTGGGAGCGCGAGCTTATTCTCGGTGCAGCGGTGCCGCCGACCGGCCCAGATATTGATCTGGTGTACTCCACTGATTTTGCCGACGGGCTGCCGTCCGCCAACTAGCGCGGTTCAGTGGAAAACGCCTGAGGAGGTGCGTTTGGGTCGATATGCGTGCAAACAAAATGCACTGATAAGCGCCCACCCCAGAAGATAGATGGCGGGATTAAGGCTCAGTCCGACCGGAAAATCGAAGGGGTTGTTGGGATCGGTACCGAGCGAGACTTCCAAACCGTCGAAATATCCATCGTCGTCTGAGTCAAAATCATTCGGATCGGTTCCGGTATCGCTCTGATCGATGAAGGTGCCGGTGTTGGTTTCGACGTCGTCGGTGAGCAGATCCTGATCGGTGTCGGGCGGGGCTGGCGGATTGCCGAGGGGCGCGTCTTCGGAATCCCAGATCGACGGCTGCGTATTCAGTAGCGTGATGCAGTTGGATGAATTCTGATCGTTGCATGCGGAAGATCCGCTGCCCTCGCCAAATGTATACCAGCCGACGAGGCCCGTTTCCGAGCCGGTGACGGCGGCGTCCCAATCGTTCTGCAGTTCGTTCGTGGTTTTTGCGCGGGACCAGAACCGGACTTCGTCGACGAGCCCCTTGTAGTCTTCATACTGCGAGAGCACGCCGATGGCGGCCTGTTTTTCGGAGCCCCAGAACCAGCCCTGTTGGCCACTCGGGAAACCGGTCCACGCGTTCCAGTACGCCGTCTCCATGTTCGTGCGGACGTTGGACGTTTCGGTGGCGACGAGTGCGCCGTCGATCCACAGTTCAAGATCCGCGGAGGATGCACCGCTCCAGCGGCGTACGCAAGCGACAGAGTGCCAGCCGCCGTCCAGCAGCGATGGTGTTGAGCTGGATGGATACGCCTGCACCGACCAATGCCCGCCGGTCTGCTGTTGGCCGTCGCCGAAATCCCAGCGTACGCGGCCGCCGCCGACGATTTGCAGGCTGAAGGTGCCGTCTTCGAATCCGGAATTGTTGTGGCCGTCGAGCAGGAAATTGCCGCGCCACCACCAACTGCCGCTGCTGTAGGGCTGCGCATCGGCATTGGCCCAGTTGGCAAGTTGTCCGGCCGTGCCCTGGTTTGTCGCGCCGATCGGTTTGGAGTCGTCGGGCCGCAGCCAGAGTTCGAGCGTAAATTCCGCTGCGCCGAAACCGGCCGGTAACGAGGTTTGGTGGCCGTACTCGTGATCGTTCGCGGCGTTCTGGATGAAGTTGAGCGATTGCGCGAAGGAAGATGCGGGGAACGCAACGAGGAGAAAGAAAAATACCGCGCAAACGTGCTTATGTGCGAAGGTCATCACTACCGCCTCCACCCCCGCAACCAACGTCAGTATAACACGCCTGCGCGGGCGTTGATTCCGTCGGGATCGGATGCGAGAATGGCGCCTCTTACGCGGATTTTTCAGGAGAACCCAAGAACATGTCCGACAAGATTGCCCTGTTTTGGCCCGGCGACTACCGACCGATTCCGAACGAAACCGCACTGCCGAATATCGAAGCGGCGACCGTGCAGATGGAGAAGGCGCTCAAGAAACTCGGGCGCGCGTCGTACCGGATCAAGGGATACATCACGAAGCCCCACGAGTCGATCGAGAAGCTTGGGCCGGTGAACGATCCGATGATCGGCGTGTGCGTGCACTGGTTCTACGGGCCACACACGACGGACGGCGTGGCGGGCAAGAACAATCCGCTGCTGCTGGCGAGCAATTTCTCGGGCGAGTGGCCGGGGCTGGTGGGGCTGTTGAACACGGGCGCGTGCCTGGCGAGCATTGGCCGACCGTTCTCGCGCGCATGGACCACGGCGGAGGACTGGACGACCGACGAATTCTTCATGGCCCACCTGGACGAGTGGTGCCGGAAGGGCCGCACGACCTATCCCGCGAACGAGTTGTCCACGCCGAAGCGTGTGTCCGAAACCGCCGCGAAGACGGCGCAGGGTGTGCTGGACGGCATCCGCAAGCGGCGCGTGCTCGGGCTGATGCTGGGCGACACGTCGATGGGCATGATCAACGGCTACTTCGGCCCGCGCACGCTGTATCCCATGGGATTCACCGAACACAAGGTGGACCAGGCGTGGATCATCGATCGCGGCAAGCGGATTTCGCAGAAGCGGATCGACGACGCGTTTGCGTTCGTGAAGAGCCGCGGCGTGACCTTCCACTACGGCGAAGCAGGCGCGGAAGATTTCGACGAGAACGCGACGAAGGAACAGTTGCGCGATTATCTCGCCGTGCTCGACATGGTGCATGAGTTCAAGGCGGATTGCATCGGCTGGCAGTATCAATTGGGATTGATTCCGCTGCGGCCGCCCTCAGATTTCTCGGAAGGCTTGTTCAATTCCGCGTGCCGGCCGGAGAGCAACGGCGAGCCGATCATCACGAGCACGGAAGCGGACCAGGGCAATCTCGTGCCGATGGAAATGATGAAGCGCCTGCTGAAGGCGAAGGGTCTGCATCCGTCGGTGGCGTTCCACGACGTGCGCTGGGGCGGAGAGCACGAAGATCGCTTCGTGTGGGTGCTGCTGAATTCGGGATCGGCGGGCGCGTATGCGTTCAACCACGATCCCGATTCGCTCAAGGGTGTGCACAGCTATCGCCAACCCGCGCAGTATTTCCCGAATCCGGGCGGCACGTTTGCGGGTGAGAGTCTGCCCGGCAAGATGACGTGGGCGCGCGCGTTCATCGACGGCAACGTGATCGGCATGGACATCGGTCGCGGCGAAGTGGTGAAGCTGCCGCCGAAGAAGCGGGACGCGTGGTGGGAAGGCACGACGCGACAGTGGCCGTTCATGGCGGCCGATCTGGGCGTGTCGCGCGACGCGGTGATGGCGCACTACATGAGCAATCACATCGCGGTGTCGTATGGCGATATTTTCGAGGAAATGGTGTCGCTGAGCCGCTCGCTTGGGTTCACCGTGCGCGTGTGGGGCCAGCAGTAACATGGCCTCCGATCGCGTATACGTTGGCGTGGACGTCGGCACGGCGAGCGCGCGCGCGGGTGTGTTCGACGCGCACGGCAAGATGCTCGCGCACGCCACGCAGGCGATCCAGTTGTGGTATCCCGAATCGGAATTCGTCGAGCAATCGAGCGAAGGCATTTGGAAGGCGTGCTGCACGGTCGTGAAGAAGGCGATCGCGGATGCGAATGTGAAGCCGGAGCAGGTGGCGGGCGTGGGCTTCGACGCGACGTGCTCGCTGGTGGTGCTGGATGCGCAGGACAAGCCGGTGACGGTGAGTCCGAGCGGCAACGATGTGCAGAACATCATCGTGTGGATGGATCACCGCGCGATTCCGCAGGCGGAACGCATCAACACGATGGGCCACGAAGTGCTGAAATACGTCGGCGGAAAAATTTCACCGGAGATGCAGTCGCCGAAGTTGCTGTGGCTGAAAGAAAAGATGCCGCAGAGCTGGGGCCGCGCGGCGCACTTTTTGGACCTGCCGGATTTCCTGACGTATCGCGCGACGGGCGATCTGACGCGATCGCTGTGTACGACGACGTGTAAATGGACCTACCTCGCGCACGAGGCGGAGCGCGCGAAGGACGGCAAGGCCGGATGGCAGGCGAGTTTCTTCACCCAGATCGGGCTGGAGGAGTTTCCGGCGGAGGACTACAAACGCATTGGCCAGCGCGTGCGCCCGATGGGCGAAGCGATCGGCAAAGGGCTCACCGAGGCGGCCGCCGCCGATTTTGGACTTAAGCCGGGGACCGCGGTGGGCGTGAGCATTATCGATGCGCACGCGGGCGGGCTCGGCGTGATTGGCGCGGCCGTGGATGGCGCGGCGCCGACGCCGGACACCATGAGCGAGCGGTTGGCGCTCATCGGGGGGACGTCGTCGTGCCACATGGCGGTGTCGCCCGATGCGGTGTTTGTGCCCGGCGTGTGGGGGCCGTACTACTCGGCGATGGTGCCGGGGCTGTGGCTGACCGAAGGCGGCCAGTCGGCGACGGGTTCGCTGATCGATCACGTGATCAATACGCACGCGGCGTTTCCGGAGTTGCAGGCGGAAGCGCGCAAGGCCGGCAAGACCGTGTACGAGTTGCTGAACGCGGATCTGGATCGGCTGGCTGAGAAGATGGATGTGCCGGCGAAGCTGACGGCGGAATTGCATGTGCTGCCGTACTTCCATGGGAACCGGTCGCCGCGCGCGAATCCGACCTTGCGCGGGGCGATATCTGGATTGAAACTTTCCGCGACGCGCGACGATTTGGCGTTGCTATACCTCGCCACGATTCAGGCGATCGCGCACGGCACGAAGCACATCATCGACGAGATGAACAAGGCCGGGTTCGCGATCGACCTGATCCTCGCCTGCGGCGGCGGCACGAAGAACCACGTGTTCCTGCGCGAACATGCGGACATCACCGGCTGCCGGATCGTGTTGCCGCAGGAGCCAGAGGCGGTGTTGCTGGGATCGGCGATCCTCGGCGCGGTGGCGAGCGGCGATTTTGCGAGCGTGCTCGACGCGATGGCCGCCATGAACCGCGCGGAGAAGATCATCGACCCGAAGCCGGGTGCGACGGCGGACTACCACGCGCGCAAGCACGCGGTTTTCCACCGGATGTACGACGACCAAATGGCGTACCGCAGAATAATCGAATAAACTGCGCCGACGACGGGTATAAGACCTGCCTGTACTGTAACTAGTCTTGCCGAGGCGCATCATGTCGATTGGGTCGTGGATAGCCGTTGGAATTTTTGCCGCGTTCGTTCTGTGGATCGCGGTGGTATTCAATGCGCTGGTCGCGAAGCGCAACCGGGTGAGGAACGCGTGGTCGGACATTGACGTCCAGCTCAAGCGGCGCCACGACCTGATCCCGAATATCGTGGAGACGGTGAAAGGGTACAGCGCCCACGAGGCGATTCCGCTGCGGAGCTGATGTTCGGAGCCGCCTAAACGCGTGCGGATTGAAGGCATCGGCGATCGGGCGTAGACTCGCCGGCAACGCCGGAGCCTTCATCATGCACCGTATTTCTTTTCTGTTTTTCGCGTTTCTTCTGAGTGTTGCCGCGCTTTGTTCCGCGGCCGAGCTGCCAATCGCGGAGAACGCGCCGCCGCAGCCGCTGCTGATGCAAGTGCAACGCGTGGCATCGGCGCTGGCGGCCGTGGGGAGTCCGCTGCGCGCGGAGGACGCCGCGCGCCTTGTCGAACTCAGCAACGCACCGCAGGACGCCGTGCTCACGAAGGCGCTGCAGAAGTTGCTTGACCCGTACTGCCTGGCAGCGGTGTACATCAATCCCGAATCGCGCGTGAAGGTCGCGCGCGGTCCGGCCAAGGCGCAGCTTATGCAAGGCGGGTGGTCCGCGTTTCTGGTGAAGGTGTACAACGAATCCGGCACGCAGGGCGCACTGGGCGTGTCATCGCCGCAGGCCGAACGCGTGGTCGTGCCGTCGACGAACGAGCCCTACCCGCGCCAAGAAAATCTGCTCAGCGCCGGGCAAGTCGCGAACCGTTTCCTCGATCTCCAGGTTTACCGCCGCGCGCCGATGACCGACACCTTGATGGGTGGGCCGGTGGAGTACCAGGTGTTGCAAGTGCATACGAGCGTCGAGGGTTCGCGCGAGGCGCAGCTCGTGTTCAATGCGGGCGCCGGCACGGAAGATCTCGGCGGGCGCAACATGCTGCCGGTGCTGTTCGAATGCGCGCCGGCCTCGAAACTGATTTTCCGCGTGCGTGACGAAGACGGCACGCCGACGATGGCGTCGTTCGTGATTCACGATCGCGTCGATCGCCGTGCGACGGATGCGGGCCGTAGCTACGAGGCGCTACGGCGTTGGGGTCCGGATTCGTGGGACAGCCGGTTCACGGGCGTGTATCCGATCCAGGCGCGACGCGTGGCGATGGTCGACGAGTATCCGGATTTTTATTTCCAGCGGCAGGTGTACCGCGCGGACGGCGAGCATGTGTTGCTGCCGCCGGGGACTTACGACATTTCGTTCACGCGCGGGCCGGAGTATCTGCCGCAGACGCGCGCCGTGACGATTGCGCCGGGCGAACGCGAGCATGTGGAGCAGTTTGAGCTGAAGCGCTGGATCCACCTCGCCGCGATGGGTTGGTACAGCGGCGACCACCATGTGCATGGCGGCGGTTGCTCGCACTACGAAAGCCCTGAGGCGGGCGTGACGCCGGAGAGCATGTTCCGACAGGGCCTGGGCGAGGATTTGAACGTGTCTTGCGTGCTCACGTGGGGCCCGTGCTGGTATCACCAAAAGACCTTCTTCGAAGGCAAAACGAGCGCGCTGTCGCAGGCCTCGAACCTGATGCGCTACGACGTCGAGGTCTCCGGATTTCCATCGAGCCACGCGGGGCACATCTGCCTGCTGCGGTTGAAAGAGGACGACTACCCCGACACCACGACGATCGAGCAATGGCCGAGCTGGACGCTGCCGGTGCTGCAGTGGGCTCAGTCGCAGGACGGCGTCGTGGGCTACGCGCACAGCGGCTGGGGTCTCGAGCCGCAGATGCCGACGAGCGCGCTGCCGAACTATGTGATCCCGAAATTCGACGGCATCGGCGCGAACGAATTTATTGTGACCACGGCGCACAACGCCTGCGATTTCATTTCCACCGTGGATACGCCGGCGCCGTGGGAGCTGAACATCTGGTACCACACGCTGAATGCCGGCATGCGCACGCGCATCAGCGGCGAGACGGATTTCCCGTGCATCTATGACGACCGCGTGGGCATGGGACGCAGCTACGCGCCCCTGGACGGCCAACTGAACTTCGATATGTTCATGCAGAAGATCAAGGAAGGCGCGAACTACGTCAGCGACGGGCGCTCGCACATTCTGGACTTCCGCGTGAACGATACCGAGATGGGCGTGAACGGCAGCGAACTGAAACTGAACGGCAAGCAGACCGTGCAGGTGTCGGCGCGGGTGGCAGCGTATTTGCCGGAGGCGCAGGACGAGATCGGCGCGGCGATCGCTCAGGCGGACGCGGATGCGAAGCCGTATTGGCATATCGAGCGCGCGCGGTTGGGGCAGTCGCGCGAGGTGAAGGTCGAGTTGATTGTGAACGGGTATCCGGCCGGCGAGAAGACCATCGTGGCCGACGGATCCATGCAGGATATTGCCTTCGAGTGCCCGATCGAATATTCGAGCTGGGTCGCCATCCGCGTGTTGCCGAGCAGTCACACAAATCCCGTGTTCGTGCTGGTGGACGACAAGCCGATTCGTGCGTCGCGTCGCAGTGCGCAGTGGTGCATCGATTCGGTGGATCGCTGCTGGAAGATGAAGCTACTGTCGATTCGGCTGGGCGAACAGGCCGCGGCCAAGGCGGCGTATGACGCGGCGCGTGTGAAGTACGAGACTGTGCTGGCGGAGGCCGTGGCGGACTGAGCGCTAGTAGTTGGACGCGATCCGCATATTGGCGATAAAGGCGGAGAGGTTTTCCGTGGGTCGCGTGGCCGCTTCGTGCAGCACCAGCGCGCTACGAAACCGGCCGAGCCGGAGGAAATCGCCATAGGGTTGCGGCAGATTAAGCCCCATGGCTTCGGTGTTGGTGAGTAAAGCGCGCCCGTTAGTCGGCGTGAGAAGTCGACGAAGCTGCTTCATGGTCGCCGGATAATCGAGCACTTTCGTCATCGAAATAGTTCGCATGCGGGCGCGTTGCTCGGGGCTGATCAATTCCACACGGCCCATCATCGTGCGCGTGATCTCGACGGGTAGCGAGAACTGGATCGGGAGCGCTGCATCGGTCCAATCGTGCGGCACCAGGAAGAAGAGACGCGTGCCTGGGTTTTTGAAATACGACGACTCCCACGTGTTGAGCATGGCGGCTGCTTCATCGGTGTAGAGGCCGTCGGCAATGAGGGCGGCATGCATGCTCGCGCGAAGCACTGAAAGATTTCGCGTCGTGTGCGGAGCGGCGTGAACGTCGAGAGGAAACTCACCGGGGGACCGCCGCGTGGTTGTCAGCGGCCCAAGTTCGGCGTATGCCACGGTGCCGTCTTCCGCGACGTCCACCAGCCAGAGGTTGGCAATTTCGATTTCATCGATCGATGTTCCCGAAGGGTTGGCGCCCGGATGCACGCGGAGCACGTTTCCTTCGAAGGTATATTCAACGCGGAGCGGGGCGTCGATATTGCCGACGCCGCGGTAGAACAAGAACTTCTCCGATTCGTCGTACGGGGTTTTTATATTTACAGAACGCGTTGCGCGCGGCGCCGTCCACACCTTGCTGTCCGTCGCCAGTCCGCCACTGGCGGCATCCAGTTGAAGCAAGTTCCAGGTCAATTCTCCGGTGGTGTCCGGCGGGATATTGGCGGGGATTCGGTTCTCTGCATCCGCCACTGGGCTAACGATGGATGCGCTCGGGTAAAACTCCGTCAGCCATCCCCCGTGAAATTTAACGCTCACGTTGATGGTCTTGGACCCGGTGTAGTTCTTGGGCAGGTAGAAATAGGTGACCGGTGTTTCGAGGCGCAGTTTGACGTCGGGGTGGCACTCCGGCAGGGCCTTGCCGAGGGCCGGGGTCAGAGGTGTGGACGCGTGGATGATGGGCCTCGGCAGCGTGTGGACGAAGTCCGGCAGGCGTTCATCGTCGGTGTTAATGCCGTGAATGGCCTTGCCGTTCTCGTCCTGCAGCACCGTGAAAGTGCCCCATTCGTGGACGATGATCCGGTCGGCGGCAAGGGCGTTAACGCTGAGCACCATTGAAATGGCGAAGCCGAGAAACTTCATGAGAACTGCCTCCGCGTGGCCAATCGTTCACTACCATTAACGATTATATCCCCGGCTTGTTCAGTGCGGCAGAGGCGTAGTTTGACGCGTCGAAACATTGATTTCGGCCCGTTCCTCTGATTAGATCACCCGGAATCTGTATACATATTAGCCCTCAGGCGACCCATGCCCCGGTTTGAATCCAAAATCGACGTAAAGTCCGACGCGTTTCGTGCGAACCGCGAGGCGCACCTAAAACTGATTGGCGAGTTCCGCGGACTAGAAGAGAAGATTCGCGCGAATTCGGCGCGGTCGGAAGCGAAGTTCCGCAAGCGTGGACAGTTGCTGCCGCGCGAACGCCTGGACCTGCTGCTCGATCGCGGCGCGCCGTTTGTGGGGCTGTCGACGCTGTGCGGCTACAAGATGCACGACGACGATGGCGACGCGAATATCTCCGGCGGCGGCAACATCGCGGGGATCGGGTTCGTGCGCGGCGTGCGCTGCATGATCTCGGCGAGCGACTCCGGCATTCGCGGCGGCGCGGCGACACCGCTCGGCGGTGACAAGGGCCTGCGCGCGCAACAGATCGCGATGGAGAACAAGCTGCCGTATGTGCAGCTCATTGAGAGCGCGGGCGCGAACCTGTTCCGGCAATCCGAGATGTTCGTGAAAGGCGGGCGCGGGTTCGCGAACCTCGCGAAACTTTCCGCCGCCGGCATTCCCGTGATCGGCGTGACGCACGGGTCTTCCACGGCCGGCGGCGCGTATCAATCCGGCCTGTGCGACTACCTCGTGGTGGTGCGCGGGCGTTCCAAGATTTTCCTCGCGGGTCCGCCGCTGCTGAAGGCGGCCACGGGCGAGATTGCGACCGACGAAGAACTCGGCGGCGCGGAGATGCACTACTTTGGCCCTGGCACGGCGGAATACCTGGCCGAGGACGACGCGGACGGCATCCGGCTCGCGCGCGAAGTGATCGCGCAGTTGGGCTGGAATCGCGAAGGAACAATTCCCGTGGCGCTGAGCGGGCGTGCGCCGCAATATGATCCCGAAGAAACGCTCGGCGTGGTGCCGGTGGACTACCGCCAGCCTTACGACTGCCATGAAGTCATCGCGCGCATTGTCGACGATTCCGAGATGCTGGACTTCAAGCCGGCGTATGGTCCGCATACGGTGACGCTGCACGCGCGCATCAACGGGCACGAGGTCGGGATTCTGGCGAACAACGGGCCTATCGATCCCGACGGCGCCACGAAGTGTGCGCAATTCATTCAGCTTTGCTGCCAGAGCGGCACGCCGCTGGTGTTTTTGCAGAACACGACGGGCTATATCGTCGGCAAGAAGGCCGAGCGCGCGGGGATCGTGAAGCATGGATCGAAAATGATCCAGGCCGTGTCGAACGCGACCGTGCCGAAGTTGACGCTGCACATCGGGGCGAGTTTCGGCGCGGGCAACTACGGCATGTGTGGGCGCGCGTACGACCCGCGGTTTATCTTCGCGTGGCCGAACAATCAGATTTCGGTGATGGGCGGGCAGCAGGCGGCGAAGACGATGTCGATCGTGGCCGAGGAATCCGCCAAGGCGCGCGGGCAGGAACCGAACTACGACGCGCTGAAGATGATGGAACAGCAGGTGATCGATACGTACGACGCGGAAGGCAAGGCGTTGTATGCGACGGCGCGCCTGTGGGACGACGGCCTGATCGATCCGCGCGACAGCCGGCGCGTGCTGGCGTTTTGTCTGGAGACCTGCCGCGAGGCGGCGGCGCGGAAGCTGCGACCGAACACCTTCGGCGTGGCGAGAATGTAACGGGAGAAGACTGATGGCAACGACGAACGCACCCAAAGCCGGCGGGTTCCAACTGACGGAACAACACGAAGAAATCCGGCGCACGCTGCGCAAATTCATCGAGTCGGATATCAATCCCTTCATCGACGAATGGGAACAGGCCGAGATTTTCCCGGCGCACGAGGTGTTCAAGAAAATGGGCAACCTCGGGTTGCTCGGCATCACGAAGCCGGAAGAATACGGCGGCTTGGGGCTCGATTATTCGTACCAGGCGGTGATGAACGAGACGCTTGGCTGGTGCAATGCGGGCGGCGTGCCGATGGCGATTGGCGTGCAGACGGACATGGCGACGCCGGCGCTCGCGCGCTTCGGGTCGGACGAGCTGCGCAAGGAATTTCTCGCGCCGTCGATCGCGGGCGATCTGGTGGCGTGCATCGGCGTGTCGGAAGTCGGCGCGGGATCGGACGTGGCGTCGATCAAGACGCGCGCCGTGCGCGACGGCGGCGACTATGTGATCAACGGCGGCAAGATGTGGATCACGAGCGGAACGCAGGGCGACTGGGCGTGCCTGTTGTGCAACACCGCGATGGATGAGCTAAATCCGCACCGGAACAAGAGCATCATCTGCGTGCCGCTGAAGGAAAACGGCAAGCGCGTGAAGGGCGTGACGGTCGAGCGCAAACTGAAGAAGATGGGCATGCACTCGTCCGATACTGCCGAGCTGCACTTCGAAAATGTGCGTGTGCCCGCGCGGTATCTGATCGGCGAAGAGGGCATGGGTTTCACCTACCAGATGATGCAGTTCCAGGAAGAGCGGCTGTACGCCGCGAGCGCGGCGCTTACGGGCCAGCGCCGTGCGATCCAGGAAACGATTGAGTACACGAAGCAACGCGTCGCGTTCGGCAAGCCGATTCTGCACAACCAGGCCGTGTACTTCCGGATGGCAGAGCTGCTGACCGAGGTCGAGGCGCTGCACGCGCTGACCTGGAAGGCGATTGATATCCACATCAACGGCGGCGACTGCACGATGCTCGCGAGCATGGCGAAGCTGAAGTGCGGCCGGCTGAACCGCGAAGTGACCGACTCGTGCCTGCAGTACTGGGGCGGCATGGGGTTCATGGACGAGAGCGCGATCTCGCGGCGGTATCGCGACAGCCGGTTGACGTCGATCGGCGGAGGCGCGGACGAAGTGATGCTCGGCATCATCGCGAAATACATGGGCACGCTGCCGTCGAAGGGACACTGAACGATGTCAGCGGCGCAAGAATACAAATCGCTGATCGTCAAACGCGAAGGCTCGCGCTTGTATGTGACGATCAATCGCCCGGAATCCAAGAACGCGATTAATCACGAAGTGGTGGAAGACCTCGCGACGCTGACGCGCAGCATTTCCAGCGATCGGACGATTCGCACGGTGATTCTGCGCGGGTCGCAGGGTACGTTCTGCGCGGGCGGCGATATTCGCGGGTTCAAGGAGAGTTTTTCGGGGCCGCCGCCGGCCGCCGGCGAGCCGGATCCGATTGCGGAAAACAATCGCCGCTTTGGCGATTTCCTGATTATGTTCAACGCGCTGCCACAGACGGTGGTGGGCATCATCGAAGGCGCCGCCTTTGGCGGCGGGCTCGGACTGGTCTGCGTGACGGACATCGCCATCTGTATGGCAGACACGAAGTTCGCGTTGAGCGAGACGGGCCTGGGCGTCGTCCCTGCGCAGATTGCGCCGTTCGTGGTGCAGCGCGTAGGCATTACCAATGCGCGCCGCATTGCGTTGTCGGGCGCGCGCTTCGACGGGCGCCACGCCAAGGAACTGGGACTGGTCCATTTTCTCGTGAACGACGCGGCGGAACTCGACGCGACGCTGAAAAACGTGCTGAACGACATCGGCCGTTGCGCGCCGGGCGCGAACGCCGCGACCAAGCAGGTTTTGTTGGATTCTCTTGTTGGCCGCTTGCCGCAGGTGCTGGATGCCGCGTCGGAAGCCTTCGCGGCGCAGTTGCGCGGGTCCGAAGGTCAGGAAGGCGTGAAGGCCTTCCTCGAGAAAAAGCCGGCGCCGTGGGTGGAGCGTGTGGAATGACGCGCAAGTTCGATACCGTGCTGGTGGCGAACCGCGGCGAAATTGCGTGCCGCGTGTTCCGCACCGCGCGCGCCGAAGGTTACCGCACGGTCGCCGTGTACAGCGACGCCGATGCGGGCGCGTTGCACGTGGGCTTCGCGGACAAGGCCGTGCGCCTGGGGCCTGGGCCGGCGGCGCAGTCGTATCTGAATATGGAACGCGTGCTCGACGCCGCGAAAAAATCCGGCGCGCAGGCGATTCATCCCGGCTACGGATTTCTCAGCGAGAACCCGGACTTCGCGGACGCGTGTGCGAAAGCGGGGATTACGTTTATTGGGCCGCCGGCTTCGGCGATTCTAGCGCTGGGCAACAAGGCGCAGGCGAAGCGGCTGGTAAAAAAGGCAAACGTTCCGTGCGTGCCGGGCTACGAAGGCACGGCGCAGGACGACGCGACGCTAAAGCGAGAGGCGCAGGCGATCGGTTTCCCGGTATTGCTGAAAGCGGCGGCGGGTGGCGGCGGGCGCGGCATGCGGCGCGTGTACAGCGCGGCGGAATTTGACGAAGCCCTGCGCGGCGCGCGATCCGAGGCGAAGAATTCGTTTGGCTCCGAAGAACTCATCATTGAGAAGCTCGTTGAACATGCGCGGCACGTTGAAATTCAGATTCTCGCCGATACGCACGGCAACTGCATTCACCTCGGCGAGCGTGACTGCTCCGTGCAGCGGCGACACCAGAAAATCATCGAGGAATCCCCGAGTCCGGCGATGACACCCGAACTGCGCAAGGCCATGGGCGCGGCGGCGGTGAATGCCGCGAAGGTCGCGGGCTATGTGAACGCCGGTACGGTTGAGTTTCTGCTCGACGACGATGGAAAATTCTACTTCCTTGAAGTGAACACGCGTTTACAGGTTGAGCATCCGGTGACGGAAATGATCACGGGGCTCGATCTCGTAGCGCTGCAATTGCGGATTGCGCAGGGTGAGGCCTTGCCGCTGCGTCAGGAAGATATCTCTTTCGAAGGACATGCGATCGAAGCTCGACTGTGTGCCGAGGATCCGGCGGCTAACTTCATTCCCCAGACCGGTCGGTTGTGTGCATTTTCCTATCTTGAAGGTGGCGGTGTTCGCGTTGATTCTGGCTTTACACAGCCAGACGTCATTTCGCCGTTTTACGATTCGTTGATGGCGAAATTTATTGTGCATGACGTCACACGCGAAAAGGCTATTCAAAAACTCGATCATGCATTACGCGATGCCGTTGTGCTCGGCATCAAAACGAATGTTGGTCTGCTCCGGACTATTTTGCAGCATCCCGACTTTGTAGCCGGCAACGCACACACGAATTTCATCGAGAAAAGCCGGGTTCTAGAGCAGGCAGCAGGCGAGCCAGACGCGATCCATCTATTGATTGCTTGCGCGGGATTTATTGAGCGGTCGGCGCTGGGTGTGAGTCCTTTGGTTAAGGGATGGCGATCCACTGGTGATACAACAGTACCGCTAAAACTCGAAAGCGAGGGTTCATCTACTTCGTTGACGGTTGTGATGAAGGGGAGCCGATACGGATTGCTTCGTAACGGCGTCATGACAGAATGTGAAGTAATGGAATTTGACTACGACTACGGATGGATTCGATATCGTCGCGACGAGTGTGAAGAGAATGTTCGAATCGAATTCGATGGGGATAAATTGTTCATGAAGTTGGGTGACCGCACCCTCACGTTCACCGACGTGACCTATGCGCCGCCGGCGGCATCCGCGGCGGCAAGCGACGGCGTGCTCAAGGCACCGATGGTGGGCTTGGTCGTGCGCGTGAACGCGGCGCCGGGCGCAGCAGTCGCGAAGGGCGCCGTGGTGGTGGTGATTGAGGCGATGAAAATGGAAAACCAGGTTGTCGCGCCGTACGACGGTGAGATCGAGAGTGTATCGGTGGCGGTAGGCGATCAGGTAGATGCGAACCAGATTTTGGCGAAAATGAAGACCCAATAGTGGCCGGTGGCAAGTGGTCAGTGATCAGAGAGAAGGTGGGTGATGAGTTCTAAAGTGATTCGGATTGGCGGGGCGTCGGGGTTTTGGGGCGATTCGGCGATTGCCGCGCCGCAGTTGGTGGCGGGCGGGAAGCTCGACTATCTCGTGTTCGATTATCTCGCCGAGATCACGATGTCCATCATGGCGCGGTCGCGCGCGAAGGAGCCGGAGCAGGGCTACGCGCACGATTTCGTGACGCAGGTGATGAAGCAGTCGCTGCCGAAACTCGCGGAGCAGAAGATTAAGGTCGTGTCGAACGCCGGTGGCGTGAATCCGATCGCGTGTGCAAAGGCGATCGAGGCGCTGATCAAGGAGATGGGCCTGAACCTCAAGGTCGCGACGGTGATCGGCGACGACCTCATTGGGCGCGTGGACGAGTTGCGCGCGGCGGGGACGAAGGAGATGTTCTCCGGCGCGCCGATGCCGGCGAAGTTCATGAGCGTGAACGCTTATCTCGGCGGATTCCCGATCGCGAAGGCGCTCGCGCAAGGCGCGGATATCGTGATCACGGGGCGCGTCGTGGATAGCGCAGTGACGCTCGGCCCGTGCATTTACGAGTTCGGCTGGAAAGAAGACGACTACGACAAGCTCGCGCAGGGCAGCCTCGCGGGGCACATCATCGAGTGCGGCGCGCAGGCGACTGGCGGCTTGTTTACGGATTGGGACAAGACCGGCACCTGGGAGAACATCGGGTATCCGATCGCCGAGGTCGAGCCGGACGGCAGCTTCACGATTTCGAAGGTGGACGGCACAGGCGGGCTCGTAAGCCGGCAGACGCTGGCCGAACAGTTGGTCTACGAAATCGGCGATCCGCAGGCGTATATCCTGCCGGATGTCGTGTGTGACTTTTCGCAGGTGAAGATTGAAGACACCGGCAAGGACCGCGCGCGCGTCAGTAATGCGAAGGGCCTGCCGCCGACCGATCGGCTGAAGGTGTCTGCGACGTATATGGACGGCTTCCGCCTGGGCGCCTATGTGTCCATTCGCGGGATAGACGCGGTGGGTAAAGCGCAGAAGACGGCGGATGCCGTGCTGAAGCGCGCGAGCGCGATTCTGAAGCGTATGAACGCGCCGGATTTCACCGAGACGAGCGTGGAGATCATCGGCGCCGAGGCGGGCTACGGTCCGCACGCGCGCGTGCAAAACCCGCGCGAGGTTATTTTGAAACTCGCCGCGAAGCATCCGGCCGAGCCGGCGCTTGCAATGTTGCTGCGCGAGCTGACGTCCTCCGGCACATCAATGTCACCGGGCACGGGTGGCATGGGCGGGAATCGCGCGAAGCCGTCGCCCGTGGTGCGTTTGTTCTCGTGCACCGTGGATCGCGCGAGCATCGCGCCCGAAGTGATCGTGGGCGATGCACGCGTGAAGGCGCCGTTCTCGCAAGGCGTGGCTTTCGATGCGAGCAAACTCGTGCGGCCGCAGATCGCTGATGCGAAAGCAGACGGCGAGGCGACGGTCGAAGTGCCGCTGGTGAAAATTGCGCACGGTCGCAGCGGCGACAAAGGCAACGACTCGAACATCGGCATCATCGCGCGCAAGCCGGAGTACTATCCGATCATTCGCCGTGAGCTGACGGCCGATGCGGTGCGCGACTACTTCTCGTATCTGATGGACGGCGGCGTGGATCGCTTCGATCTGCCGGGACTGAGCGCGGTGAATTTCCTGCTGAAGGAATCGCTGGGTGGTGGCGGGATCGCGTCGCTGCGCAACGATCCGCAAGGGAAGGCCTACGCGCAGATACTGCTCGACAAACCCGTGCGCGTCCCGAAGCGGATCGCAGACACCTTGGCCTAAAAATCTTCTAGGTCGCTCTCAGTTTCCGCTGGTCCTTTCCATAAGGACCAGCCTTTTTATTGACATTTACCAGCAATTTCTTCTCGCTCGCATAGTGAATAAATCTATTGATTTGTATGCTTAACTTTTGTATAGTCTGTCTCGCTCTTGATTCTTATAGGGCGCATGGGCGTCTTATGATGAACAGTTAGTGGCTTTCGTTAGCACCCGCGGCGTGGGTGCGGCGATGAACAAAAGAACCGGCAGCGGGTTGCGGATCGGCTGCCGGAAAACGGGAAGGGAAGTAGGTCATGAAGGAGAAGCGCGGATTTACGTTGATTGAGCTGCTGGTCGTGATCGCGATCATTGGCATTCTGGCGGCGATTCTGTTGCCGGCACTGGCGCGGGCGCGCGAAGCGGCGCGTCGGGCGAGCTGCGCGAACAACCTGAAGCAGTTCGGCCTCGTCTTCAAGATGTACGCGTCGGAAAGCAAAGGCGAAGTGTTCCCCGAAATGCAGACGGCGTGGGAACCGATTGTGGATTGCGAGACGAACGCACTCGTCTATCCGGGCGAGCCGTTCCAGGGCGCGCCGACGCACTGGCTGAGCCCGAACATGAAGCAGATTTATCCGGAATACCTGCCGGATCCGAACGTGCTCGTATGCCCGTCGAGCTTCAAGATGACGGCCGACGATTTCCGGAATGAAGACAACGGCGAGATGGAACTGCTCAAGATTTGCTTCGCGCCGATTCCGGGGCCGCCGTTCTCGCAGTACGACGATCAGCGCGGCCTTGCGCTTGCCGACGAGAGCTACTGGTACACCGGCTACATCTTCGATCGCCTGGCGCCGCAGTATCCGACCGAGCCGATCGACACACTCTCCACCGGCGCCACGGGCGCTGGCCCGGCGCAGTTGGTGTGGGGTCTGGCGATGGCCATCGGCAATTTCTTCGGCGGCGAGATCGGCAAGGACATCGACCTCTCGGCCATCAGCCCCGGCAACGGAAACGGCGGTAGCGACATCATCTACCGCCTGCGCGAAGGCATCGAGCGCATCCTGATTACGGACATCAACAACCCCGGCGCGACGGCGCAGGCGCAGAGCACGGTGTGGGTATACACGGACCGCCTGAGCACGGTAGTCACTTCGTACAACCACGTGCCGGGCGGCGCGAATGTGCTCTATCTCGACGGTCACGTCGATTTCACTCGCTTCAACGAAGCCGCGCCCAGTTTGTCCGCCGTGGCGCAGACCTTCGGCGAAATGGAAGGCCATAACTAAGTCCTCCCACGAGGAGGGCGGGTGTTCCGACCAAGCCCGCCCTCCTCAATTTATTCTGCATTCATAGCCGACGCCCGGCCCCGGGCGTTGACTCCTCGCACCAGCCGCGCTAGGCTGCTCCTATGCGCGGCGGTGCTTTTTTATGTCCGCCCCAGACGGGAGATTCGATCATGCAACATACAGAGCAAGCGGGTTCGATGGATCGTCGCGATTTCATGAAGGCCTCGGCTGCGGTCGTCGGATCGGCGGCGTTGGCCGGCGGCACGGCGGCGCGCGCGGCGGATGATGGTTTGATCCACCGTAACGAGCGGACGGATCGCATGGCGTACACGAAGCTGGGCCGCACGAACTTCATGTGCAGCAAGCTGGTGTTCGGCTGCGGCGCGGCGCTGATGGGCGGCCGAGGCACGCGCATGCTCGAGCGCGCATTCGAACAGGGCATCAACCACTACGACATCGGGCACGACGACTATTACAAAGGTTCCGAAAAAAGCTTCAAGGAATTCGCCGGACGCCACCGCGACGAAATCTGGATCACGTCGAAGGCGCCCGCGCGCGGCGCGGTCGGCATGGGCACGAACCTGGACTACACCGTCGACATGGCGAAGGCGGACGCGGCCTACTGGACAAACGAGGTCGACAAGAGCCTCGCCAATCTTGGCGTCGAGCAGATGGACGCGTACTACCTGATGATGATCGGCATTCCCGCGGCGATGAAGAGCGAGGAATTGCACACGGCGTTCATGAAAGTGCGCGAAGCCGGCAAGGTGAAGCACTGGGGCATCAGCACGCACCTGCGCGCGCACGAATGTCTTGAAGTCGCGATCGACACCGATTGGTATGACCTCGCGATGGTGGCGATTACGCCGGTTGGCTGGTACGACACCGTGAAAACCTCGATCGTGGCGGACAAGGGCACGCTCAAGCAGCTCAAGCCGATGCTCGACAAGGCCCGCGCGCAGGGTATTGGTCTGGTGGGGATGAAGGCCGCGCGGCACATTGCCACGAACCCGTACGATGGTCTGGCGAAGGCCGTGTTCCCGGCGACCGGTGTGTCGCCGTCGATGTATGACGGCGAATACGGCAAGTCGCTGATGGAGTCGGGCCTGAACCCCTTCCAGCGCAGCTACGCGTTCCTGCTGAACAACGGCATGGACGTGGTCAATTCCGATATGCAGAACTTCGCGCATTTCGAGGAAAACATCGTCGCCGCGCGCGACGCGCACATGTACACTGCGTAAAAAACCAATCAATTATTCAGAAGGGCCCGCTGCGTGCGGGCCCTTCTTTATTGGTGGTCAGGAATAACGAGATGGGGGTTGACAGAATTTGTTCTTTGAGATTGAATAGCAAGTTAATTCGCATGGCATTCAGCTAAATCTTCGGATACCCGGCGCGGTATCGGCCGGCGCAGTACGCAGTAGCGGGTGAGTTCCACGGTGCACACCGAGGAGGTACCGCGCTTATGGCGTATTCTGAAGCACTGAACAGACGCGGTTTCGGCGAAACGCAACGCCGAGATCGCTGGTGGGTACAGCCGGTGGCCATTTTCCTTGGGCTCACCGGCTTCATTATTTATACGACTTGGGCGGCGTTTCAGGGCGAATACTACTTCTACGACGCGGGCGGCGCGCACTACCTCTCACCGTTTTACTCGCCGCTGTTGTTCGGCCAGTCCAACGAGCCGCGCTGGTTCGATTCGGCGGTGCCGAGTTGGTGGCCCGGCTGGCTGCCGTTCTCCGCGGCCTTCCTGATTCTCGCCGGGCCGGCGGGCATGCGCGTGACGTGCTACTACTACCGCGGGAGTTACTACAAAGCCTTCTGGGCCGACCCGCCCTCGTGCGCCGTGGGCGAACCGCGAAAAAGTTACTGGGGCGAAAACAGTCTGCCCCTGATCCTGCACAACCTTCATCGCTACTTCTTTTATGTTGCCGTTCTCTTCGTATTGATGCTGAGTTACGACGGCCTGCGCGCGTTCTGGTTTCACGGTGCCGACGGCGCGAACCATTTCGGGATAGGCCTGGGCTCAATCATTCTGCTGACGAACGCGGTGCTGATCGGCGGCTACACCTTTGGGTGCCATTGCAGCCGGCATCTGGCCGGCGGGCGCGAAGACTGTCTATCGCAGGCCAAGGTGCGCAAGACTTGCTACGACTGCGTGAGCAAACTGAACCGCAAACACATGGTGTGGGCCTGGGCGAGTTTGTTCTGGGTGATGTTTGCCGATGTGTACGTGCGGCTGTGCGCAATGGGCATCTGGTCGGACTGGAGAATTCTCTGATGCCGGCCGAGTACAAGACCTTCGAACACGACGTGCTCGTGATTGGCGCGGGCGGCGCGGGACTGCGCGCGGCGATCGAGGCTTCCTCCCACGGCGTGAAGGTGGGCGTCGTGTGCAAGTCGCTGCTGGGCAAGGCGCATACCGTGATGGCCGAGGGCGGCGTGGCGGCGGCGATGGCGAATGTGGACGAGCGCGACAGTTGGCGCGTGCACTTCGCGGACACCATGCGCGGCGGGCAATACCTCAACAATCCGCGCATGGCCGAGTTGCATGCGAGGGAAGCACCGGATCGCGTGCGGGAGCTTGAAGCGTGGGGTGCGCTGTTCGACCGCACACACGATGGCCGTATTTTGCAGCGCAATTTCGGCGGGCACCGGTACCCGCGCCTGGCGCACGTGGGCGATCGCACAGGCCTGGAGATGATCCGCACGTTGCAGGACCACGGCATCCACGAGGGTATCGAGTTTCACCAGGAGTGCACGATAGTCACGTTGCTCAAAGACGGCGAGCGTGTCTCCGGCGCATTTGGATACGACCGCGAACGCGGACGGTTCATGCTGTTCAAAGCGAAGGCAATTGTATTGGCGACCGGCGGCTTCGGGCGCGCGTTCAAGATCACGAGCAACAGTTGGGAGTACACCGGCGATGGGGCGGGTCTCGCGTACCACGCGGGCGCGGAACTGCTCGACATGGAGTTCGTGCAGTTTCATCCGACGGGGATGGTGTGGCCGCCGAGCGTGCGCGGGATTCTGGTGACCGAGGGTGTGCGCGGCGAGGGCGGCGTGCTGCGGAACAGCGAAGGCAAGCGCTTCATGTTCGACGACATCCCCGACAACTACAAGAGTCAAACGGCGGACAACGAAGAGGAAGGCTGGCGCTACACGCAGGGCGACAAGAACGCGCGGCGGCCGCCGGAGTTGCTCACGCGCGACCATGTGGCGCGATGCATCAACCGAGAGGTGAAGGCCGGGCGCGGCAGTCCGCACGGAGGCGTATTTCTCGACATCGCCTGGATCAAAGAGAAACTGCCGAACGCGCGCGAGCACATTCGCAAAAAACTGCCGAGCATGTACCACCAGTTCAAGGAACTTGCGGGCATCGACATCACCGTGACGCCGATGGAGGTCGGCCCGACGACGCACTACGCGATGGGCGGCGTGCGCGTGGACGGCGACACGCAGATGTCGTGCGTACCGGGCTTGTTCGCGGCGGGCGAATGCGGCGCGGGATTGCACGGGGCGAACCGGTTGGGTGGGAATTCGTTGTCGGACTTGTTGGTGTTTGGCAAGCGCGCGGGGGAGTTCGCGGCGCAGTTCGCGAAGAAGAACGGTGGCGCGAATGTGTCGGATGCGCAAGTCGAAGCCGCCGCGCGCGAGGCGTTGGAACCGATCGAGCGGCAGTCTGGCGGAACGGGCGAAGGGCCGTATCAAATTCAATACGACCTGCAGGATGTGATGCAGGATTTGGTCGGCATTGTGCGCACGGAAGACGACATGAAGCTGGCACTTACGAAAATTGGCGCGCTGTGCGAACGCGCGAAGAAAGTAGTCGTGCAGGGCAACCGCGAATACAACCCCGGCTGGCACACGGCGATCGATCTGAAAAACCTGCTCACGGTATCCGAAGCCGTCACGCGCGCGGGCATCGAGCGCAAGGAAAGCCGCGGCGCGCAGTTCCGCGAGGACTACCCTGACAAATCCGCCGAGTGGAGCAAGTACAACCTGATTCTCAAGAAGGCTTCCGACGGTTCGATGACGCTGAGCAAGGTGCCGCGCGGTGAATTGACGCCGGAGCAGAACCAGATCGTCGAGGAAATGAAATGAACTGAACCGCGGGCAGCACGACGCGATGATGCAGGAGGCGCTGATGGCGAAGGCGACGTTCCGAATCTGGCGTGGCGACGCGAAGGGCGGCGCGTTCAAGGATTACGCGACCGAGGTGTCCGAGGGCATGGTGGTCCTTGACGCCGTGCACAACATTCAGGCCGAGCAGGCGAACGACCTCGCGGTGCGCTGGAACTGCAAGGCTGGCAAGTGCGGGTCGTGCTCCGCCGAGGTGAACGGAAACCCGCGGCTGATGTGCATGACGCGCCTGAGCGACCTGCCGCTCGATCAGCCTGTGACGGTCGAGCCGATGAAGGCATTTCCGCCGATGAAGGACCTCGTGACCGACGTCTCGTGGAATTTCCGGGTCAAAAAGAAGATTAAACGTTTCCGGCCGCGCAAGCCGGACGCGCCGGACGGCACGTGGCGCATGCAGCAGTCGGACGTCGATCGCGTGCAGGAGTTTCGCAAGTGCATCGAGTGTTTCCTCTGTCAGGACGTGTGCCACGTGCTCCGGGAGCACCACCTGCACGACGAATTCATCGGGCCGCGTTTTTTTGTGTACACGGCGGCGCTGGAGATGCATCCACTCGATACCGAGGATCGGCTCGATGACCTCCGGAAGACGGATGGCGTGGGTTTCTGCAACATCACGAAGTGCTGCACAAAGGTGTGCCCAGAGCACATCACCATCACAGACAACGCGATCATTCCGCTGAAGGAACGCGTGGTGGATCGGTACTACGATCCGCTGGGCTGGTTGGTGCGTCTGTTCAAACCGAAAAAGGTGTGAGATGGAGTAGTTCTCTTGCGCGAACGCCTGCACAGGCGGAGAGGAGGCGGCATGTACGAACTAAAGCCGATCTCGAAGGACGCGGCGCCGGCGGCGCTGGACCGGGTGGAGCGCTATCGCCTGCTGAACGAACCCCTGGAAGCGGAGAGCATCTGCCTCGATGTGTTGCAGGCGGACAAGGACAACCAGCGCGCGTTGATGCTGCTGTTGCTTTCGTTGACGGATCAATTCCCCATGCACCTCGGCACGGCGCTGCCGGCGGCGAACGCGATCTTGCCGCGACTCAAGGATGAGTACAGCCGGATGTACTACCGCGGCGTGATTTGCGAGCGCAAAGCGAAGGCACACCTGGAGCGGCACAGCCCCGGAGACGCGGTGGCGACCTACGAGGCCTTACGCGAGGCGATGCAACACTATGAAGAAGCCGAAGCATTGCGGCCCGCGAAAAATGACGAAGCGATTTTGCGTTGGAACACGTGTGCGCGGATTTTGAATCGCCATCCCGAGTTGCAGCCCGGGCCCACGGAAATGGTCGAACACATGCTCGAATAGAATCAGGGGAGCGAAAATTCGTCGATCGTGTCGCCCTTGTCGCTAATCGCGCGAAGGTGAAGTCCGTCGCTCTCCGTGAGTTCGATCACCCAGAAATGCGAGATGCTTTTCTGGTGCACGTTGTACCAGCGCGGTTGCGTCTCAACTGTGCGCGCGGCCTTACCGAAGCAACCATCGCCGATGTACACTGTGCCGCCTTCCGCGAGTTGGTTGCCGCGCAGCGGCTTCGTGCGCTTGAACACGTGGTCATGGTGCTCCATGCCCACGGTCAGCTTGTATTGATCGAACAGCGGCCCCCAGTGCGTGCGGCCTTCAACAGAGCCTGCGCCGTCGAACGGGCGGTGCGCGGGGTAGAGCGGCACATGATAGGCCGCGAATTTGTAGGGCACGTTCTTGTATTTTTCGAGTTCCGCGGCGAGCCAGTCGCGTTGCGCGCCGTCGTGCGGATGCAGGTGGCCAGAATCGAGGCAGAACAGCACCATCCGGCCGCCGAAGGTTCGCGCGTAGTACGACTTCTCGCTCTGCCGGCCGAACAGGCCGATGTACCACGGCGCGCGCGGCTCGTCCTCGTCGGATTCGTAATCGTTCACCTCGTGATTGCCGATCGCGGTGACGATCGGGATCATGCGGCCATCCGGCGTCACCATGTTCTTTTCCCAATTGTCGAGCCAGCGGTCGTAGACCTTGTAGTCGCCGAGCAGTCCATTTTCGTAGGCAATGTCGCCACCGATCACGACGAAATCGGGCGCCTGTTTCGCGGCGAGCTTTTGCAGGCGAGCGGCCAGTGAGTCGACGCCGATGTCGCCACCGTCGATGAAGCGAATCGGGGCGTTCCCCGCGCCGACGGTGCGGAGTTTCTTTTCCTTGCTGAAGCCTTCCTCGGGATCTCCCGTGATGAAGTAATAGTTCGTGGAGGGTTGGAGACCGGTTAACGCGCCGACATACATGGCGCGGTCGTCACTTAGTTCCATCAGCGTGCGGTGGTAGGTGGCCGTAAGGTGTTGCCGGTAGGACTCCGGTTTTCCATCGCGCGATTCAGTGTCATAGTAGATTTCGACCGCGTTGGTTTTTTCGTTCATCAACACGTTGATGTCGATCGTGGTTTCGGGCGCGCCGGAGTAGGTCAGATACACGTGCAGTGGCTGCGCCGCGTACAACGGAGTGAGGCAGAGGACCGAGAACAGCGCAACGACGAGTAGAAATGTTTTCACGGGCGGGCGATAAAGCATGCGAAGGCCTCCTTCGGCGTAAATCCCGGCTGGAAATGGCCACTGACACTCGCACTATACTGAATTGGTTTCGCGACGCAATAGTGCAAAGCATGGGGGACAGCATGGGACGTGGGCCGGCGGTGTTGCATCTGCTTAGCAACTACCGCTGGACCGAGCGCGCGGAACCGGCGGCGAATCTGGCGTTGGCGGAAAAGCAATGCGGCGCGGATGTCCATTTCGCGTGCGGCTCGCCGCAGAAGGCCCGGCCAAATCGCGTAGTGACCGAACTGGAGGCGCGGGGGCTCGCGCCTCTGGTGCTGGGCCTGCCCAAACATTTTTCACTGCGCACACTGCTGCGCGATGCATCCCGGTTACGCGCGATTTTCGACGAACACCGCATCGGCGTCATTCATGCCCACATGCCGAACAGCCACGTGAGCGCGGCGTGGGCGCGGCGCGGCGTTGCTCGGCACATTCCCATTGTGCGCACGTGCTACGAGCCGGAGGGGTTGCCGCGCGGACTGCGCGAGCACTATTTGGCACGCCGCGCGACCGATGGACTCATTGTGACGACTGCCGAAGCGCAGCAAACGATGGCGGAGCGTCATCCGGCATTGCGTGACCGTATCGTGCTGATTGAACCGGGGATTGATCTGGAGCGATTTTCGCCCGATCGAGCGATTGAAGTATCTGAAACGACGAATCTTCCAGAAGACGCATTTGTTGTCGGCATCGTGAGCCGTCTGCGCAAGGACCGCCGAATCGATATCGCGATTGAGGCTGTCGCTTTGCTCGCGCGGGATTGTCCGCGACTTCACTTGATGGTCGTCGGTCGCGGTGGTCCGGAGGAACTCGAAGAAGCCGTCACGCGTCCGCTCGCCCGCGCGGGTTGCCGCGATCGCGTGCACATGGCCGGATACAAGCGCGGCGAGGATCTGGTGGCGGCGTACCGGCGCATGCACGTGCTGGCCTATGCCGCGCCGGGAACCGACAAGTCGTGCCGTACCGTGCGCGAGGCCATGGCGGCCGGTGTGCCCGTGATTGGCGCGCGCGTGGGGTATGTGCCGTATCTAATCGAACATGAAACGAGTGGATTCGTTGTCGATCAGAATGCCGACGCATTTGCCGTGGCGATTCGCCGTGTGTACGAAGATGCGGCGTTTTTGCAGCGACTCCGAACAAACGCTCTTGCGCAGGCGCGCGAACGCTTCAGCCTCGAAGCGCAGGCGCGGCGGACGCTGGATTTTTATAGAACGTTGGCAAGCTAGAGCGGTCACTCAACGCCAAACTCTTTCCCGTATTGTTCGTTGAGTTCTGCATCGCATTTCGCGCACGCTTCCCAGGTGCTGAAATGCTGGACATAACCCGTACCGATCATGCGGCGGAATGATTTCTCTTGAGGGAGGATTTCGTTTCGGAGGTAACGATAGGAATCTCGCGGCGTGTAGTGCTCGCATACATCCAACGCGATTCCCAACAGTGCCAACCTCATGAGCGCGTCCTTCAACTTCGCTTCTACCTCGGCGTCGGTAAAGCCCTCGTCTTCCGGTAAGTTTTCCAAATCAGGAGCGATGTCGATGATGGGCTCATCTTCGTGTTGCGCAAGGCACTCATCGAACAACCTAAGTTCATCAATCGCCCGCATGGAATCGTCATTGGTATCTTGTTCTGCGATTTCCTGCATTGTTTCTTCGTCGATGTCTGTATGCGAATCGCCTTCGACTATCGTAATGCTCGGGAAACCTGGAGGAGCCCCTACGGCAAACGCTGGAGGAAGTGCCAAATTGGGCAGGTCGCGCCATTCGCCTTCATCGTCTTCGCCATTTGGTTCCCGAACACACTCCTCAACCGTCGCTCCCGGCAGCTCGATCACGACGCGACCGTTCTGGCTATACCATTCCAAGTAGAGTAACCGTGTCCATTTGGTTGGCGGTGGTTCACCGAGGCTAGATCGATGTGTGAATTCTTTTACAGAACACGAAAATGTGCGAACCCAGCCTTGAGTCTGCATGGTGCCCGTGGGTCCGACGTGCCGAATCTGAAAGTCTCTTAAGTAGTCGGCAGTTACCTTTTCGATAGGCGGTGAATCGGGGCCACGCGAAAAACGAATATGCTTTCTATTTAGCTCGGAATCGCAGTTTCCAGTGAGTTGAAAATGAATGGTCGTTTCTTCCGATCCAGGTCCGCGAAGAAGTAGCGCGCCGGTCGTCGAGTAGTTGCGGGTATTGCATAGTTCTCCGCACGCCACATACTCGCCCAAGCGCCATGCCATGGAGGAAAAACCCCCGCAGTTTACTTTTTGGCGATCATCGCCTTACCGGCGGCGATGGCTTGCTCGGTGACGATGGGGCCGAGCTGATCGCCGTAGAACGAGACGCCGGGTTCGTAGCCGCCCTGCGTGAATTCCTCGGGCGGCATCATGTAGCTGATCCACTCGTTGCCGAGGCCGACGATGATCGGATGCGGCGCGCCAGCGTCCGTCAGGTCGTGTTTGATCATGAGACCGAGGCGCGAGAAGAGTTCACCCGGCACGGAGACGGCGAGCAAGTCGCCGAGGCGCAGCACGCCGAGCATCGAGGTTTCCGGCACGAGGCCTTCGATAAGCGGCTTGATGTTGGTTTCGTTCAGGCCGTATTCCGGACCCGCTTCCGCGGCCAACGCCGGCGGCACGGTGCGCGGCGGCAGCTTGAGCACAGACATGGAGTAGTCGAACTTCACGTCGGACGAGGTCGGGATCGTTTTCACGAGATTAAGTACGGCGATCGCGAGCTTGCGGCCGAGGCTTTCCGCGCGGGCGAATGGGCTAGGGCCTTCGCCGCCTGCGGGGCCGGTGTCGCCCTCGGCGCCGTTCGCGTACAGGCACAGCGTGCCGGGCATCCAGGCTTCGACCTCGCGCTGCAGGTAGCCGGGCCATTCGGCGGAGAGTTCCATGATTTCAGGGCCGACGAAGGTCGGGTGCGCGGTGAAATTTACGAACACGGCGAGCGTCTTGTCGTCGGCGGTGTCAATGCGTGTGACAGTGACTTCCGGGTCCACCGTTGGATCGCCGCGACGGTTACGGTTGAGGCCGTTGACTTCCGTGGAGCCCGTGCCGACCTTGATGGGCACGAAGGTCTTGTTGGCCTCGATGATGCCGGCCGCAATCTGGTCCGCAGTGAAATCGAGCAGCTTCTGATCGAAGATGCCGATGTTGGGAATGCCGAAGACGTTGCCGGAGTGCAGTGCGTTCATTTCGACCGACGCGTGCGTGTGGCTGGCGGACATCATCAAGTTGTCGGACGTGATGCCCGTGTCCTTGATGCGCAGCAAGACCTGCTCGCGCAGCGGGCGCACGATGCCGAGCAGGTCGCACGTGACCAGCGCGAACTTGCGGCTACCCTGGCGGAAGATGATGGTCTTCGCGAGCGTGTAGTCGTGAATGCCGGTGGCGGGCTTGTTCATGCGTTCGCCGTAGCCGCCGAGCGGCACCTGGTACTTCTCCGGATCGGGCGTGATGTTGGCGACCGAAACGCCGGCTTCGAGTCCGGCGCTGAACGCGGGCAGCGCGAGGCACAGCGCGACAAGGATGCACACGGCAGTACGAATGAACATGGAGCGATCTCCCAGCCTGACGGCGAACCGGAATTCTAGCACCCCGCGCTGTCTATCGGCGGGTTGCATTCAATTGCTTGTCCAGCGCCTCCGCAATATCAAGCGCGGCCCGCTGGGCCGAGGGTACGACGCCGCCGAGCATGGAGAATGAGTGCGCGAGGTGCTCAAAACAGCGGAAAGTCACCGGAACGCCCGCTTCCTTCAGCCGTTGTGCGTACTGTTCGCCCTCGTCGCGTAGCGGATCGAATCCGGCCGTGAAAATGAGGGCCGGCGGCAGGCCGCGCAAGTCAGGTTCGTTCAGCGGCGCGGACCAGGGATGCTGCTTTTCGCTCTCCGCGCGGAAGTACTGGCTGCCGAACCACTGCATGATTTTGGCGGAGAGCGGGTAGGCATCCGCGAAGTCGTGGTACGACGGCAGATCGGAATACGGCACGAGCCACGGATAAATCATGAGCTGGCACGCGGGCAGTTGCCAGCCCTGCCGCTTCGCTTCTTGCGCGATCACGGCCGTGAGTTGTCCACCGGCCGAATCGCCCGCAACCGCGATACGCGCGGGATCAGCGCCGAGACTCATTGCTTGCGCAAGCGCCCAGCGGTACGCCGCGATCGCATCTTCCACCGGCGCAGGGAACGGATGCTCCGGCGCAAGTCGATAGTCGACGCTGACGACGATTGTGTGCGCGCGTTCTGCCAGGAGGCCGCAGAACCCGTGGCAGGTTTCCCGACTGCCGATCACATAGCCGCCGAAGTGGAAGAACAATGTCAGCGGCGGAGGCGTGCTGGTTTTCCGCGGCGTGTAAATTCGGATCGGGATTTCGCCGCCCGGTCCCGGCACCGTACCGTCGCGGAACGAGACGGAGGCCGGCACGTCGGCTTGTAAACTTTTGGCCGCGGCGTCGAGCGCGGCGCGGCCGTCGAGGGGCGGCACCGTGTCGATGCCTGGTTGCTTTTTTGCAGCCACGCCGAGGAACTGGGTGAGGGGATCAAGCTCGACCCCCCGGCCGACGATGGGCTTGCCCGACATCATGCGGATCAGCGGGGTCGGAAGTTTGGCTATGGTCTTTAGGAGTACTCGTTGCACGTCCATCGTTCCTGACTCCTTCGTCGGTTTTTAGGCCTCATACTATAGAGATCCGTTTGAAAACCTAGCAGACGATGGTAGGATGGGTAAATGCCTGTGCAAGCGACTTCATCCGCCCGCAAAATCGCGATCATCGGCGCCGGATTTTCCGGCCTCTGCCTCGGAATCAATCTAAAGCAACGCGGCATCGACAGCTTCACTATTTTCGAGAAGGCCGATCGCATCGGCGGCACCTGGCGCGAGAATACATACCCCGGCGCCGAGTGCGACATTCCATCGGCGCTATATTCGTTCTCTTTCGAGCGCAATCCGAACTGGACGCACAAGTGGTCGGAGCAAGAAGAGATCCTCGCGTACCTTGAACACTGCTCACGCAAATATGGTCTGCCGCCGCATCTGCGATTTAACACGCGCGTCGTCTCTCTTCGTTTCGATGAGGCGAAGGGAAAGTGGTGGTTAAAGACGGGTGACGGTTCCGAAGAAGAATTCGACGCCGTCGTATGCGCGATCGGTCAGTTGCACAAGCCCGCAACGCCCAAGATTCAAGGCGCGGAGAGTTTTCGCGGCGCCGCGTTTCACTCGGCCGAGTGGAACCACAGCGTTTCTCTCGACGGCAAGAACGTGTGCTGCATCGGCAATGCCGCGAGCGCGCTGCAATTCATCCCGCAGATTGCGCCGAAGTGCAAGAAACTGACGGTATTCCAGCGCAGCGCGAACTGGGTGGTGCCGAAGAACGATCGCGAGTATTCGGCCTTTGAGAAAAAGCTGGGCACGATTTTCCCGCCGCTGCTGTCGATGTACCGCTTCTCCATTTTCATGCGCGGCGAGGCGATGCTGTATCCCTTGATGGCGGGAAAATCCGGGATGCTGCGCCGCATGACGGAGCAGAAAACCCGCGATTACATCGCTGAGAAGATTCGCGATCCGAAACTGCGCGAAAAGCTGGTGCCGGATTATCCGATGGGCGCCAAGCGCATTTTGTTCTCCGACGATTACTACGACGCGCTCGATCGCGACAATGTAGACGTGGTGACGGAATCCATCGATCGCATCGAAGCGGACGGCGTGCGGACCAAGGACGGCGTGCTGCATCCGGCCGATGTGTTGATCTACGCGACCGGCTTCGAGACGAACTCGTTTATCACGCCCATGCAGGTGCACGGCCTCGCCGGCGAGAGTCTGAACGAGACATGGGCGCGCGAAGGGGCGGAGGCCTATCTCGGCATCACGCACACCGGTTTCCCCAACTTCTTCATGATGTACGGGCCGAACACAAACCTCGGCCACAACTCGATCGTGATTATGATCGAGGCGCAGACGCGCTACATCCTTGAATGCCTCGATGTGCTGAATGCGCGCGGCGCGCGCTGGCTCAACGTGAAGGGGCAAGTACAGCGTTCATACAACGAATGGGTGCAGCAGCGGCTGAGCTCGTCGGTGTGGGCAAACGTGAACCACAGTTGGTACAAGGACGAGAAGGGCAAGATCACGAACAATTGGGTCGGGCGCACCACGGAGTATCGGCGCAAGACCAAAGTTGTGAATCCAGACGACTACGAATTTGCGTAAGCAAGACTGGGCGCGGCGGAGGAACCAATGGTGACCAAGCGTACTGGCGTGATCCGTTTGTTTGGAGTTTTTTCGGCGACGGCGCTGGTGTTGTGCGGCGCGGCGTGCGAGAAAAAGGCCGCCGAATCTGAACCGGCCGCGCCGGCAGAATCCACGACCGCCGCGGCAACGCCCGCGGAAGCGGCACCCGCACAGGCGGCGACTCCCGCAACTGCGGCCGCGTCTGCGAAGTACAACGTCGACGGCGAACGCATCGGCAACGCGGACTCCGAACCCGGCAACTGGATGTCCCACGGCCGCACGTATGGCGAACAGCGATACTCGCCGCTCGATCAGATCAACGACGGCAACGTGAATCAGCTTGGTCTCGCGTGGGCATTTGCCACCGGTTCGGGCCGCGGCCATGAAGCGACGCCCATCGTGATCGACGGCGCGATGTTCATCACCCTGCCGTGGAGCCGGGTGGTCGCGCTCGATGCGGCCACGGGCGACTTGCTGTGGAATTACGATCCGGGTGTGTCGCCCGACAAGGGCCGAGCCGCGTGTTGCGATGTCGTCAACCGCGGCGTGGCGGTGTGGAAAGGAAAGGTATACCTCGGCGCTCTGGATGGCCGGCTGGTCGCGCTGGACGCGGCCACGGGCGCGAAGGTGTGGGAGAAGCAAACCACGGATCCTTCCATGCCGTACACGATCACGGGCGCGCCGCGCATTGTCGACGACAAAGTCATCATTGGAAACGGCGGCAGCGAATACGGCGTGCGCGGATACATCACGGCATACGATGCGGCGACCGGCGATCAGGTGTGGCGCTTTTACACCGTTCCCGGCAACCCCGACGCGCCTTTTGAAAATCCCGAGCTGGAAGCCGCCGCGAAAACCTGGACCGGAAAGTGGTGGGAGGTCGGCGGAGGCGGTGGAACGGCGTGGGACTCCATGGCTTATGACCCCGCGCTGCACCTGTTGTACGTCGGCACCGGCAACGGATCGCCGTGGAACCGAAAAATTCGCAGCCCCGGCGGCGGCGACAACTTGTATCTTTCGTGCATTCTGGCGATCGATCCAGACACCGGCAGCCTGAAGTGGCACTACCAGACGACGCCCTCCGACAATTGGGACTATACGGCCACGCAGCACATCATCCTGGCCGATATGGATATCGACGGGAAACCGCGCAAGGTGCTGATGCAGGCTCCGAAAAATGGTTTCTTCTACCTGCTCGATCGCGAGACCGGCGAACTGTTGTCGGCGAAAAATTACGTCGACATCAACTGGGCCAGCGAAGTGGACATGAAAACCGGGCGGCCGGTCGAGACGGGCATGGGCGACTATGCCGACGGCCCGAAACTTGTGTTTCCGTCGGGCCACGGCGGCCACAACTGGCATCCGATGGCGTACAACCCCAACACTCACCTTGTATACATTCCCACGATTAGCCTGCCGTCGCTGTATGTGAGCGACGCGGATTTCGCCTATCGCCCCGGCCCGAATTGGAATACAGGCGTCGATTTTGGCGAATACGTGCGGCTGGCCAAAGGCGCGCCATTGCCGCCGATGTATGGCACGCTCAAGGCGTGGGATCCGGTCGCGCAGAAGGAAGTGTGGAGCGTGAAGCATGGCGGACCGACCAACGGCGGTCTTCTTACCACCGCGGGTAATCTTGTGTTCCAGGGCACGGGCAGCGGAAATTTTGTGGCCTACCGGGCAGACAATGGCGAGAAAGTCTGGGACAAGGCGACCAATGTCGGCATCATCGCGCCGGCCATCAGCTATGCCGTGAACGGCGAACAATATGTCGCGGTACTCGCCGGATGGGGCGGCGTCACTCCGCTCACCGGCGTCGCGGATACCCCGGTGGCTGCGGCGATGACGCACGTGAACGAAGGACACCTCTTCGCATTCAAGCTGGGCGGGAAAACGGCGATGCCCGAAATCGAGGCAAAGCGATTCACGCAGATTCCGCCTCCGCCCGATAGCAACGCCACGCCCGAGATGATTGCGAAGGGCGAGGCGCTCTATTCAAACACCTGCATGGTTTGCCACAGTCTGCTTACGGTGGGCGCGGGCGTGCTTCCGGATCTGCGTTATTCCTCCAAGGCCGTGCACGACAACTTCGACAAGATCGTGCTCGGCGGCGTGCTCGCGAAGGACGGCATGGCTAGTTTCGCCGATGTCCTGAGCAAGGAGGACGTCGACGCGATACACGCGTACATCATCGATCGGGCCAAGGCCGATCGCGAGGCCCAGCTCAAGGCAGCGCAGTAATTATTCGGTTGCCGCCGGTTCAGCGGCCGCGGGTGTTTCATTTTTCACGCCGATCTCGTCCATGAGTTTCACAAATGCGGGATCGGTTTCGAGCAGTGTGCCGCCGACCGCGCGCAGGCGGTCGACCATTTCCGGTTCGAGCGTGAACGAGGTCGGTATCGTCTGGAAGAACGTGCGATCTTCGTCGTTCTCGATTCGTGAGAAGGTGATCTCCGAGAAGTAAAACTTCCGCAGCCCTTCGGAGTTTTGCATACGCGCTGCGTTGCTGCCCGGATGCGGCGTGGTCCCCTCCGGGGTGACGGTGGTGCCTTCCAGATACTGGATCTGCAGGCGCAAAAACGCGAGCTGCGCTTCGGTGAACCAGCCCATCGGCGTCGTTCCGGCCGTGCCGAGAATCTTGAAGATGCCGGGTGTTTCGCCGCGGTACGACAACGTGTCCGGTGGCCGGCTCGCCGCGTTTACCACGATGATCACGATCTTTTGTTCTTTTCCCGCCGGAATGGTGGGTATGAGTCCCATGGGGTGACTTGGATCATTGAGATTACCCAGTACCGGCATGAGCCCGAGATTGTCCGACACGCCGCCGTCGGAAAGGTGCACGTAAATCTTTTTCGGATCCGTGTATGCAAACATGTCCGACGCGGTGCGGTACTGCGTGGACACGCGGTCGTTGTTGGTGAGTTGCTGTTCGTACCAGGGCGGAAATACATAGTCCGTTCCCTTGGCGAAATTTTTGAGCAGAAGTTCGCTGAAGGCACCCGGAAATGCGGACGACGCGGCAACCGCGTAACCAAGAGGGTACGAGTTCAAATCGGAATAAAGAAGATCGAAGTAGTCCTGTGTGAAGCTGAACTGCCGGCCCAGGCCCATGTCGGTTGCGTTGATCATGATGTACGGCCGTGAGTGCTTGGCGAGCAGATCGCCGAAGGTCTTGCTCTCAAACTGTTCGCTGGAGTACTGGTTCGCGGCGGTGTCGGTGCGGCTATAAAACGGCGAGGCCTGCTTGACCATGTTGGGCAGGCTCAGCACCAGCTTGATCAGGATGCTGTTGTTTTTGCGATAGAGGCTCGGCGGAAAATCGGTGAAGATGCGATCGCCGAACATGCCGTAATACGCCGACGTGAAACTGCCGCCCGACACGCTGGAGATCACGTCCACTTCGTCGAGCAGCCGGCACTTCCGTCCGTTCCACTCGATCTCCGTCGCCGCGAGTTTCTCGAGCACACCCAGCGACAAGGCCGAAGCGCGCGTGCCGCCGCCGGAGAAGGTCAGAATAACGAAGAGGTCGTCGGAGTTCTCGCCGGGTTCAAGGTTTTGAAAGCGGTAGCCGTACGAGGGTGAATATTGCGTGAGTGGCCGGTTGTATTCCGGTGTGGTGGTGCACCCGACGACCAACATGAGGCAGGCAATACTGGCGAATCGACAAAAAGAGGCGTACATGGACAAAAAGTGCACTCCAAACAGGAAAGAGGTGCATCGTAGACAGCCGGGTCGGGTTCTTGCAACCGGCGGCCGGATGGGCGGGTTTAACGGGGGCCGTTAAATCCTCAGGGGTTCCCGGCGCAAATGGCAGTGGATATTGAATGATGCGATTCGTGAATGATAGGCTGCGGTACTCGAAATTTCTGCATACAATTATGGTGGTGCGCACGGAACGTGGCCTTAGCTAGTCCCCCCAGGCGCCACGTTCCAGACGCTATATAAATCCCGGATACTGAAGAAAAATAAGGTATTGTTTTGCCGCGTTAGGTGTGATCTTAACAGTCAACATCGAATATACAAATCGGAGACGATTAAATGGCTGAGTTGTTGGCGCAAAATGGACTTGAGATAGCCATTGGCGTTGCATTGTTGGGTCTCGTGGGCGCGGGCGCACTCTTCGCGTTTGTGCGATCGGCGTCGCCTGGAAATGACCGTATGCGGGAAGTTGCCGCGGCGATCGAGGCCGGCGCCAAGGCGTACCTCAATCGCCAGGTGATCACCATATCCGTGATCGCCGCGATCATCGTGGCCGCGATTGCCATCTGGTATCCCAAAGACCCGATCGAGGTCGCGGTCGGTTTCGTGGTCGGCGCGGTGTGTTCGCTGGGCGCGGGCTATGCCGGCATGCGCGTCGCCGTGATGGCGAACGTGCGCACGGCCTTTGGCGCTACGATCAGCGAGCATCGTGCGTTGCGGGTCGCGTTCAACGGCGGCGCGGTCACGGGTCTGCTGGTGGTCGGCCTCGGCCTGCTGTCCGTCAGCGTGTTTTACTACATTACGCAAAGCACGACCTCGCTCATCGGTCTCGCGCTCGGCAGCAGCCTCATCAGCGTATTCGCCCGTCTGGGTGGCGGTATTTACACCAAAGCCGCCGACGTCGGTGCGGACCTCGTGGGCAAGATCGAATCCGGATTGGATGAAGACGATCCGCGTAACCCGGCCGTGATTGCGGACAACGTCGGCGACAACGTCGGCGACTGCGCAGGCATGGCGGCGGACGTATTCGAGACGTATGTCGTCAGCATCATCGGCGCGATTTTGATCGGCTCGTTAACGCTGGGCAAAGACGCCGTTGATGGAATAACCGCTTACGTAACGTATCCGTTGCTGCTCGGCGCGATCTCGATCTTCGGCGCGATCCTGGGCATTTTGATTGTGAACCTGGTGAAGGGCAAGCCGGTTCCCGTGCTCTCGATGGGCGTCGGTGTCAGCGGCATCGTATCGGCGGCGTTGTACTGGCCGGTGACCCAATGGGTCTTCGCCGATGTTCCTGCCGTGAATGCGACCAACTTATATTTCGCGTCGCTCGTCGGTCTCGCGATGACGGCGCTCGTGATCGCCATCACCGATTACTACACCTCGACCGAGCGTGGTCCAGTGCGCAAGATTGCGAAGGCGAGCGAGACAGGTCATGCGACGAACGTGATCGCGGGTCTTGCGGTGGGCCAACATGCGACGGCGCCGGCAGTCGGCGCGATCGGCGTGGCGATTCTTCTCTCCTTCAACTTCGCAGGGCTGTATGGCGTTGCGATCGCGGTGGTCGCGATGCTGTCCATGGCCGGCGTGATTATTTCGCTGGACGCGTTCGGACCGATCACGGACAACGCGGGCGGTATCGCCGTGATGAGCGGTCTGCCGAGCGAAGTGCGGCACATTACCGATGGCTTGGACGCGATCGGCAATACGCTCAAGGCGGTCACCAAGGGTTACGCGATTGCGTCGGCCGGTCTGGCGGCGTTGGTGCTGTTCGGCACGTATGTTGAAGAATTAAAACAGCACGTTGGCATTGCCAAGGATGCACTCGAATTCTCGTTGCAGGAGCCGAAGGTCATCATCGGCCTGTTCATTGGCGGCTTGCTCCCGTTCTGGTTCACGGCCTACACGATGGACGCAGTAGGCAAGGCGGCCGGTGCGGTGGTGATGGAAGTGCGCCGACAATTTGAAGAGAAGCCGGGCATTAAGACCGGAAAAGAAAAGCCCGACTACGGCCGCTGCGTGGATATCGTAACGAAGGCGGCGCTGTTGGAAATGATTTGGCCGGCCTTGTTGCCGATCGTTTTCGTCGTATTCGTGGCGGTATTCGAGAATGTTCTCGGCCCGATCGTATTGGGCGGATTGCTGGTCGGTACGATCGTGACGGGCCTCTTCGTGGGGCTCGCGATGACGAGCAGCGGCGGTGCATGGGACAACGCCAAGAAGTACATCGAAAGCGGTCACCACGGCGGCAAGGGCTCGGTCGCGCACCAGGCGGCCGTCACCGGCGATACGGTCGGTGATCCCTATAAGGACACAGCCGGCCCCGCGATCAATCCAATGATTAAGGTGGCGAATATCGTCGCCATTCTCGCGATCCCCATTTTCTTTTAATCCGTAGCCGATAGCCGTACCCGCAACGAGGGATCATCCGTGGTTGAATCGCTCGCAGAGTGGATCACGTCGGTCATGTCCGCCCTGGGCTATCCAGGGCTGGTGCTGATGATGGCGCTGGAAAGCATGATCGCGCCGGTGCCGTCTGAAGTCGTCATGCCGTTCGCCGGGTTTCTGGTGGCGGAGGGCCGGTTCACGTTCCTGGGCGCCACGCTGGCCTCCTCGCTCGGCACCTTGCTCGGCTCGCTCGCGGGATACTACATGGGCAAGTGGGGCGGCTATCCGCTCGTGCTGCGGTTTGGCAAGTATCTCTTGCTCGACAAGCACCACCTCGATATCGCGCAGTCCTGGTTCGAAAAGCGCGGCGAGATCACCATTTTCACCTGCCGCTTCGTGCCCGTCGTCCGGCACCTGATTTCGATTCCCGCCGGCGTTGCGAACATGAACATCTGGCGCTTCTGCGTATTCTCGATCCTCGGCGGCACCATTTGGAATGTCATCCTGCTCTATGCCGGCGTCCGGCTTGGCGAACGCTGGGACCTCGTCGAGCAGTACACGCACCAACTGGACTATGTCGCGCTTGCTGTACTTGTGATCGGCGGCGGGTGGTGGTTCTTCCAGCAGTGGAAACGCCGCAAGGCGAGCGTTTGAAGTCGGCGCTGAAATTCCGCTAAACTTTCGACCGTTCCAGGTGCGCACGCGGGTGGGTCTACGGCGCAACCCGGAACGGCTGGCAGGGGGCCATCTCCCCTTACTCCAATCGAAAATCGCCAACGCTGGGATTCCATCCACGAATGCCGTTAGATGTGGAATTGCCCGTACTTTGGCCCCTCGGTGTGTACTTTGCCGGGGTCTTTGTTCTGGTCGCAGGCATGGTCGTGAGTTCGTATCTGCTTGGCGGGCGTAGTCGCAACCGCAAAAACATCCAGCCGTACGAGTCGGGCATTGCTTCCACGGGTTCCGCGCGGGTGCGGATGTCGGCCGACTTCTATCTCTTCGCCGTCTTCTTCGTGATCTTCGATCTCGAATCGGTCTTCGTGTACTCCTGGGCGATCGCCGTGAAAGAACTCGGCTGGGGCGGATACATTTCGATTTCCGTGTTCGTCCTGTCGCTGCTCGCGGCGCTCGTCTATTTGTGGCGCTTGGGTGCGCTGGACGCAAAAAGGTAACCGCCGATGGACTGGTCCCTCACAAAACCCACTGGCCAACAGGTCGCCGGCCCTCAGAAGCCGCTGACCGAAGCCGTGCGCGAGAGCGTCGTGCTCGCGCGCATGCAGGACCTCGTCAGTTGGGGCCGCAAGCACTCGATTTGGCCGTTTAACTTCGGCCTGTCGTGCTGTTTCGTCGAAATGGCGACCAGCCTCACCAGCAAATACGATCTGGCGCGTTTCGGATCCGAAGTGATTCGCGCCACGCCGCGCGAAGCAGACGTAATGGTTGTCGCCGGCACCGTGTTCATCAAAGTGGCGCCCGTTGTGCGCCAGTTGTACGACCAGATGATGGAACCGCGCTGGGTGATTTCGATGGGCGCCTGCGCGAATTCCGGTGGAATGTACGACATTTACAGCGTGGTGCAGGGCGTGGACAAGTTCCTGCCCGTGGACGTGTATGTGCCCGGTTGTCCGCCGCGCCCCGAGGCTTTCCTCGAAGCGCTGATCATGCTGCAGGACACCATCGGCAAGGAACGCCGGCCGCTGAGCTGGGTCGTCGGTGATCAGGACGTCATCAAGCCGGCGCGGCCCTGCATGCGGGAACTCAAGCGGGAAGAGCGTAAACAGAAGGGAGATTTGCGGCCCATAGACACCATCTAGCCCGGCACGACCGGCCGCTTCTGTTTCGATGCTCGCTACCGCCTCCACCATTCAAGAAGAACTCAACGCAAAGTTTCCGGACGTATTGCGTGCGGACACGGAAACGCGCGACGGCATTCCGACGTTCTGGGTTGACCAGACGTCGATCAAATTCGTGCTCGCGCATCTGAAGAGCGGGATCGCGAGACCTTACCCGCTGCTCTACGATTTGTTTGCGATCGACGAACGCGTGCGTGCGGATCGTTCGCCCCACTCGGCGTTTGCCGACTACACGGTTACATACCATCTCGTTTCCTTCGATCGGAATGAAGACTTGCGGTTGAAGGTCGCGCTCTCTGGACAGTCGCCCGCCATCGACACGATTTGCGATATCTGGCCGGCGGCGAATTGGTATGAGCGCGAAGCGTGGGACATGTACGGCGTCACATTCCGCGGGCACCCGAATCTGCGTCGCCTGCTGATGCCGAATACGTGGGTGGGCCACCCGCTCCGCAAGGATCATCCCGCGCGCGCGACGGAAATCGAGCCGTTCCAGTTGCCCGACGAGAAACTCGAGCGCGAACAGGAAGCGATGCAGTTCCGCCCGGAAGAGTGGGGCCTCGAGCGCGGTACCGACGAATTCGATTACATGTTCCTGAACCTCGGCCCGCATCACCCCGGCACGCACGGCCTGCTGCGCATCATCCTGCAGCTCGACGGCGAGGAAATCCTCAACGCGATTCCGGACATTGGCTACCACCACCGCGGCGCCGAGAAAATGGGCGAGCGGCAGACGTGGCACACGTTCATCCCGTACACGGACCGCATCGACTACCTCAGCGGCGTGATGAACAACCTCGCGTATCTGCTGGCGGTAGAGAAGCTCGCCGGCATTCAGGTGCCGCAGCGCGCGCAAGTCATCCGCATCATGATGTCGGAATTTTTCCGCATCGCGAGCCACCTCGTGTGGTACGGCACGTTCGCGCAGGACCTCGGCGCGCTGTCGCCGACCTTCTTCATGTTCAACGACCGCGAGCGCATCTTCGACGTGGTCGAGGCGGTCTGCGGCGGACGCATGCACCCGAGCTGGTTCCGCATCGGCGGCGTGGCGCACGACCTTCCGCGCGGCTGGGACGGGCTTGTGAAGGACTTTATCGACTACTTCCCGGCGCGTCTGCGCGATTACGATGAAGCGTTGATGAAGAACCGGATCTTCAAAAAGCGCGTGATCGGCGTGGGTGCGTATACGGTGAAGGAAGCGATCGAGTGGGGCGTCACCGGCCCCGGCCTGCGCGCCTGCGGCTACGATTGGGATTTCCGCAAGAAGCGGCCGTACTCCGGCTTCGAGAATTTCGAATTCGATGTGCCGCTGGCGACGGCGGGCGATTGCTACGCGCGCGCACAGGTGCGCATCGAAGAAATGCGCCAGAGCCTGCGCATCATCGAGCAGTGCATGAAAAACATGCCGGAAGGCTACGTGAAGTCGGACCATCCGCTCGCGACGCCGCCGCGCAAAGATCGCACCATGCACGATATCGAAACGCTGATCGACCACTTCCTGAACGTGAGCTGGGGACCGATCATTCCGAAAGGCGAGGCGTTC